>OZ220721.1:4800000-6260062 GCA_965116675.1 Candidatus Latescibacterota bacterium | reverse complement strand
CAGCGACAGAATGCCAGTAAATCCCCAAATCAAATCCATCCCAAGGGCGACGATGGCAAAACAGAAATAGCGCCCCCACAGGTTCAGGGTCGTATCTGCAACTAGACCCAGATAGTTGAGCAGAGGGACTAGCACCCCAAAAAAGGCGAACAGCAAACCAGCGACGATGTGATGCCTAGACGCGCTCACAGTTCCGCGCTCCGTCCTTTAGCGGGAAAGAGGCCCGTCGGGCGCGATTGCAAGAAGACGATGATTAAGCCCAATAGGATTACCTTCCCGTACACGGCTTCAAAGAGCGGCTCGAGCATCTTGTTGAAAATGCCAATCCCCAGCCCGGCGCTGATCGTGCCTAGCAACTTGCCCACCCCGCCGGTGACGACCACGAGAAAGGAATCGACGATGTAAGTCTGACCCATGTTGGGTACGACGTTCCCAATCAGCGTCATCGCCCAACCGGCGACCCCGGCAATCCCCGTGCCCAAGGCAAAGGCCATGGAGTCAATGCGCCGCACCGGCACCCCAACGCAGGCGCTCATCTCCCGATTTTGGGTCGTAGCCCGCAGCTTGAGCCCAAAGCGCGTGCGAAAGAAAAGCGCCAACAGCATCCCGACGATCGCCGCGGCCAGCGCCATGATGAACATGCGGTTATAGGGCAACACCACCTGGGGAGCCATTTCCCAGCCGCCGCTTAGCAGTTGCGGCAACTTCACCGCCGTCAGATCGCCAAAGATGCTGCGCGCCGCCTGAATCAGCACCAGACTGATACCCCAAGTGGCCAGCAGACTTTCGAGCGGTCGGCTGTATAGCCGGCATATAATCGACGCCTCCAGCAGGAACCCGACGCCACCAGCGACTAGGAAGGCAAGCGGAAAGGAGATGGCGAAAAACAGATCGCCGTACCCCGGCGGCAGCACGCCCAAGCACAGGTTTTGCACCACAAACGTGGTGTAGGCACCGATCATCATAAACTCGCCGTGCGCCATGTTGATCACCCCCATCTGGCCGTAGATAATCGCCAACCCCAACGACATCAAGACCAGAATGGATCCCAGACTCAGACCTATAAAAATCGTCTGCACCGCCTGCATGGAGGAACTAAAACGCCGCAAGCTAGTCAGGGCCGCGGCCGCCCGCTCCCGGACCCGCGTGTCAGGTTCGGCGAAGACCCCAGACTCATCTGTACTCAAAAGTCCCTCTAGCACAGGTATAGCCAACGGACTACGCAGTTCCCCCAATGCAGCCACCGCCTGCAAGCGCACCTCGGCCTCCGCATCGGCCAATTGCAGCTTGGCCAACGACACGCGTTTCAACCGCCGGATCGATCCGTCCGTCTCTTCTTCTATGGAACGGCGCAACGCCGGGATGGCGGCCGCGGTGCCTCTATTACCGATATTTTCAGCGGCAATCCGCCGTTTGTCCGCATCCGAATGAAAGAGTTCCATCTGCAGCAAATAGGGCTGAATCAGCGCCCTGATCTTCCGATTGGTCTCAACTTCTTCTATATCGTAGAGTGAGACCTTGACCTGCGCACCATCCTCGCCGAGGATAGGCACGCGCTCGGGATAGGCCGTAAAGAGCGGTACTATCGAATCGCCGTACTCGTCCATTTCCTCGTCGCCAATGAGCACCAAGCCGCTCTGCACTTCGCGCTCGCTCCAGCGATAGACTTCCCCGCCGAACAGCCCCCGCATCAATGCGTAATGCGCTTGGTCGTAGCGCGCGGCCAAGGCGGTTACGGCCTGTTGGATCTCCTCGTCATCGCCGCTGGCCAGCCGCGCAAACTGCTCCTCATCCCACGTGTCGGCCCCAGCCGCTCCAGCCGCTAAGACCCACACCGCCAGTATTTTTATAACCTGTTGTCCCATTGGCAAAATTGAACTCCGCCCCGTGAAAAACGGAGCGGAGACGGCCTGATTACCATGTACCTTTTACCTTTTACCTTTTACCGTACCAATTGCTAAACTACTAAGCGGCCGTCTCCGCTCCACCCACCTAAAACGTTAACAGCGACTCCAACGCAATTTGCGTCACCGCGTCAGCGTCACCCACCGTGAGCATCTTCACCTCGGCCACCAAACCCCAGTTGTCCGAAACGGCGTAACTCGGGGCAATGGTGATCTCGCTCGTTTCGTCGTCCGCGCCGCCACCAACCGGAGTCCACGCAATAGCCGAGTACCGGGCTGTTACGCCGACCTGATCGCTCAGGCCGTAATTGACCATCCCGAGATACCCCAACCCCGACTCATACGCCCCCCAATCGCTCATTGAATTCACCTCGGCAGCGACCGTCAGCGGCCCCGTCTCCAACATGCCCCAAACGTTGATTAAGGTCTGCTCGTCTTCCCTGGCCAACGCGGCTTTGGCCGTCATCCCTTCCACGGGCATCAAAGCAACTTGCGCCTCAAACCCCACGTCGCTCTCATCCCCCGAGACATCGGTCTCCGCACCGTCCCACACGCTGGAGACAATAGCCCCGTACAGGCCGAACATATCCGAGCCATAGGAGGCCGAGACCCCATTCTGATAGCCGCCATAGACCAGCGTAGCCGAGTACGAATACTGATACATACCTGTGGGTTCGGCCGCTTCGAAGCCGGTGCAGCTAAGAAACTTGCCCACAGTGAGCGCCAAGCCCTCACCGGTGTCGTACGTGATGAAGGCCTGCTCTAGCTCGACCGGAGCGGTAGGCCCCAAGGCATTGACATCCGCCCGCATGGAAATCCCTTCCCCAAGATCCGTCGAGACATCCAACTCGAACTGGTCCAGCGACATGCTCGCGTCCCCATCGTCGCTGAATACGCTCATATCGACAAACCCGGAGAATTCGACCTCGGCATAAACCGTCTGGGCGGCAAAAATCGCCAGTGCAAATGCTGCAACTTTCTTGTTCATCTGTTTGCGTCCTTCTGCGCTAGGTAGGGGCGACCGGCCGGTCGCCCCTACGAACTATTCTAGGGTATAGGTGCCCATGTAATTGACGTGGTCGCAATCCTTGTCGGCGCTAGTGATATCGTCCCACGGATCGGGGGCCACTAGGCCATCCGACTCATAGACGATCTTGAACTGGCCGTTCTTTTTGATCTCACCGATATAGACGGGCTTGTGCAGATGGTGATTGCGCTCGTCCATCATCACTTGGCCGCCCGGCGAGTCAAACGCCAGCCCATAGAGCGCCGGCCGCACTTTTTCCACGTCGAAGGAACCGGCTTTTTCGACCGCACCTTTCCACAGATAGACTCCGGTATAGGCCCAGAGAATCGGATCGTCGGTGACGCGCTTTAGGCCGCCGGGCAGGTCGTTGTCTGCACAGTATTTCTTGAAGCTCTTGACGAAATCCCGGTTTTCCTTGGTGGCAACGGACTGGAAGTAGTTCCAAGCCGCTAAGTGGCCGACCAAAAACTCGGTATCCATCGCCCGCAGTTCGTCTTCGGCCACTGAAAAGGCCATGATCGGGCACATCGCCGAAGTCAGCCCCTGATTGGCGAATTCCTTGTAGAAGGGCACGTTGGAATCGCCGTTGATCGTGCTCAAGACCGCGGCTTTACCATCGGCGGCGAAACTCTTGATCTTCTGCACGATGGTCTGGTAATCCTGGTGGTGGAAGGGCGTGTACTCCTCCATGATATTCTCTTCGGGCACCCCTTGGTCGAGGAGATAGGCACGCAGAATTTTGTTGGCCGTGCGCGGGAATACGTAGTCCGTACCGAGCAGATAGAATTTCTCGTACCCGCCGCCTTCTTCGCTCATCAGATACTGGGCGGCCGGAATCAACTGCTGGTTGGGAGTAGCCCCTGTATAAATGATATTGCGCGAACACTCTTCGCCCTCGTACTGGACCGGATAGAACAGCAGCCCGCTGTTCTCTTCAAAAACTGGCAACACCGACTTGCGCGACACCGAAGTCCAGCATCCGAAGACGGACGCCACCTCGTGCTCTAGCAACAGTTCTTTGGACTTTTCGGCGAACAGGTCCCAGTCGGACGCCGGATCGACGACCACCGGATCAATCTTACGGCCCAGCACGCCGCCGTTGGAATTGATTTCCTCGACCGCCATCAACACGGCGTCGCGCAGCGATACCTCCGAGATAGCCATCGTGCCGCTGAGCGAATGCAGGACGCCTATTTTGACCGGCTCTTGCGCCTGCGCGCTCGAATGCGTTCCAACGACGATTAGCCCTAAGGCGACAAATGCAATCCAGAACTTACTTAGTCTTCTCATTGAATCCCTCCAAGAATTGAATTGTAGTGTTAAATGGCCTGAACGCACCGTTCCGGTAGTCCGCTCCGACCGATTCCGCTCTCTTACTGCAAAAAGGATACCACAACGGCACCCACAGCAGTCCACAGCCGGAGCAGAAGGGAACAATTTTGGTACTATCTCTTTATGTCGCAAAGAGATACGAGATTTGTAATTTTATTTATTTTTCTTACGTAAATGGCATTTTTGGCGGTTTGATCGCTTAGTTTTTTAATCAATAGATGACAAAAATGTATTTTTACGAATTCATAAACAGACAACTATGTCGTTTTTGAGATCCTTGTGATAGGACGAGTTCGCCCTTTGCAGCGCTCTGCGGCTAGGGCGAGCACTCAAAAAGCACAATTATGTAATGTTTTGTGGATTTGCTGCCGAAGAGCTCAATACTTTCGGCGCAGTGGATTTTCGCCTAGGACTTGGGGCAGCGATACAGCCGTGGCGAGCGCGTGCAAGACTTCCTCTAGATCGCCATTGGTCCGCCCCAAGGCGCGGAGCGCGAGTACACCAGGACGAGGTTCGGCGAGCGAAACCAACGTTGCCTTGCTAGCCCCACGCGTCCGCTGGTCGGTGAGCATCGACGCTAAGTCACGGCGCAACACTTCCTCGACGGCAGAGCGCACTGGGTCGCCGACGATAAAAGCATTGGCAAATGCAGTGTATTGGCCAAAAGCTCCAACGCGGTCGGGTGCCTGCTGCTTGGGCTGCAAACACAAGCGTTCGACCAACACCAGCTCGCTTTCCAAGTAGATGGAAATATTAGATGTATAAGAGCTGTAGTGGAACTGCTCGCCGCGTTCGCCGCGGCCGGCGGTGCCTCCGTCGAGCAAGACCAGCGAGGCTCCCGCGCTTAGATGCCAGACCTGCTCCTGCACAAAAGCGCTGTCGGCATAGGGCACCACCGGATCGGGCAGCGATACTACGCAAGCACCTGCTTCGATGTGCCCTGCCAACTCCTGCCGCGCAACCTTACCGTCGGCGGTCTTGTACACCTTGGTAAAGGCCTGCGTGCCCAAAAAGAGCTTGGTTTCCCGACCGCAGCGCACGCGCAGCCGAGCGCAATCGCCGGCGACCAAACCGCCGCCATAGCTGGAAAGGATAGCAGTGCTGTAATCGGCCTCGACCTTGGGACTGAGGATCTTCAACGGCGCGACGGCCAAGCAGGACGTCAACCGCGACCTTCCCCCGACGCGGCTCACTTCGACAATAGACCAACCCTCGTCCATGCCTATAGCAATCCTAAATGATTTCTTGTTTCTACTATTCTGCGTCTATCTGCGTCCATCTGCGTCCATCTGCGGATCATCAAATCGGCGCTAACCAACCCCCATCGACAGGCAGCGCCGCCCCCGTAATCCACTCCGCGTCATCCGAGGCAAAAAACGCCACCGCCCGCCCAATGTCCCTCGGCAAGCCCAAGCGCGGCAAGGGCGTATCCCGCCGGCATTGCTCGATGATCTCCAGGGTCAAATAGTCTTGAATAGGCGTCTCGATATAGCCCGGGCAAACGGCGTTGACCGTGACATTGTCCCCGGCCAACTCCAACGCCAAATCGCGCGTCAGGTTCACCGCCCCAGCCTTAGTCGACGCATAGGCCGGACCACCGCCGCCGCCAAAGGAGTGAACCGAGGCAATGTTGACAATGCGTCCAGCCGCAGATTTTCTCAGATAGGGCGCGGCAAATTTGGTCGTGAGAAAGATCGAGCGCAGATTGACGCCCACGACCCGGTCCCAATCCTCAACGGATAGTTCTTGGCTATCCCCCGGTATAATGATCCCGGCGTTGTTGACCAGAATATCTACCCCGCCAAAGCGCTCGACGCTGCGGGCGATTAGGTTTTCCACTGCCTTTTCGTCGGCCACATCGGTCTCGACAAAGAGCGCCTCGCCGCCCTCCTCGGCAATGACTTCGGCCGTGGGCGGCTGCGGCTCGGTCTCGTGAAATTTGCCGATCTTGGGTGCTTCCTGCATATCGGCCACCGCGACCTTGGCCCCTTCGCCGGCCAATTCGAGACAAATACCCCGCCCAATACCCGAACTCCCTCCGGTAACAACGGCGATGCGATCCTGTAAACGCATGGATTTTCCTCCTGTTTGTCGCAGAATCTATGGCGGTCGGAAAGGGGGGACAAGGCGGCATGGCCCGTCGATCAGGCCATTTGATGCGGTAGCAAATTGACGCTAAAATAGACCGAGAGGAACATTTGCCATGCTTGAGAACCTATTCATTGCGGCGCGCCAAAACCCACTCTGCGCCATCGCCTGCTGTCTATCCCTATCCTTGGGGTCCGCCTCAGCCGACGACTCCATCCGCGCCCAGATCGAAGCGCTCCGCGCCGCCAAGGACAGCCTGCTCAAAAGCGAAGATTCGCCGCTACTGCCAGCACAGCGCGCCCGCTTCGAGCAACTTGCGTACTATCCCATCGACCTGAGCTATCGCCTGCGGGGCGAGCTGCACATCTACGGCCGCCAGCGCATCGTCGAAATCCCCAATACCGACGGCACCACTACCGAGCTCGAGCGATTCGGGCGCTTCGTTTCGGCCTTCGGCGAAAACGATTTTTGGCTGGAAGTGTATCGCAGCCCGCAAACCGGCGAAACGGAAATCTTCTTCAAAGATCAGACCAATGGCCACACCACGTATGGGGGCGGGCGCTACGTTCGCCTGATGCGGGAGGACGATGGCATGTATGTCATTGACTTCAATAATGCTTATAACCCATACTGCGCGTACAATCCCACGTATATCTGCCCGCTGCCCCCGCGACAAAACTACCTCGAGTTCGCAATTGAGGCTGGTGAACTCATGGGCGATGCCGCCCCTCCCTGATGCATGGCGCGCGTTTTTTGCGTATAATTTTTGCCAATCGCAGCGCACCCTCGCCTCCTACTGACGCGCATGAAAGCATTCCTCGAACGCCTCGAACAAGCCGCTGATTTGCGCGAAGTCCAATCGCTCGTCGATCACATCCTCGACGCAGGGCGGACCGGAGGCAAACCCGAGGAAAAGCGCCGCTTCCTCCGCGATCTGCTCTTCAATCGGGCGCTTTTGTCCCGTTTAGAAACCCCTGCGGCCATCGATGCACTTCTCGCGGCGACCACGCCCGACGAGTGGGAAGCGCTCTTCGGCGATGCGGTTGCCCAAGAACTGCCGCAACTAACCGTCGATCTAGTCGATGGCTTAATCGATCTCGATCACCGCCAATTGCTGCGCCTTTTGCCTCCCCAATCCTCCAAGGCGCTCTTGCAGGTGCTCAAGCGTCTCAATGCCTATCTAGAAGAATGCGATGTCTCAGTCCGCTGCCTGCGCGGCATGCGCGTCGCCCGCATCATGGCCGACATCTACCGGACACTCGCCGCGGAGTCGCGGGCCTGGCGGCGAGCGCTGCCACCCTGCTACATCGACGACCAAGCCATCGTCCAACTCAAAGAAGCCAAGCAAATTGACAAGCTAGCCGCAGCCTACGAGGCGCGGATCAACCAGCTACAGAGCCTTGACTTGCGGCACAGCTTGGCCGCCCTCGACAGCGGCCGCACCGCCGCGCCGCGCATGATCGAAGCGGCCTACGAGCAAGCCTTTTGCATCCAATCGCCCCTGCGCCTAGGGATCTCCAGTGCCAATGCCTCGGACAATCACCTGCGCAGTAAAGAACAGGGGGGGAAAACCCTCAATATCGCCGTCAATCTGCAACAAGGCCGAGAAGAACACGCCCAACCACCGTTGGAAGTCACCGCGAGGAGGCTGCCCGAACCCCAACTCATCCTCCGCTCCCGCTCCCGGGGCTTCAAGGCCGACTTTGAGGTGAACAAACATAGCTCGGCCGCGACCGTCAGCGAACTGTTTTTTGCCTACCGCCGCAGCGGCGACGAAGCGCTGCGGTTGGTCAAACAAGGGCTGGTCCACGCGGGCATCGTCCGGTCGAATTCCACAGACGTCATCCAAGACATCGCCGCCTTTACCGGCGGTGGCGGCTTGGAAATCACCACCAGCAGTAAGGTTCTACAAGGGTCCGGCCTAGGAACCAGCGGCGTCTTGTCCGCCGCCATTCTCAAAATGCTCTACCACCTCTCCGGCCACCCCTATGCCGCGCCCGCGTGCGAGTATCCCGGCCTCTACGACCAAAGCCTCATGCTCGAACAGAGCCTCGGCCTCAACAGCGGTTGGCAGGATGCGCGCGGTGCCAGCGGCGGCCCCTCGGCCATCAAGAATTTCTACGCGCCGCCGACCGACGGCCTACCCGCGCCCGAGCGCACATTTCTCACCGAGGTGGACGAGAGCTTGTTCACCGAGCGAGTCGTGCTCTTCGACACGGGGATATCGCGCTCGGCAACCCGCGGCCTCAACATCGTCCTCGATGCCTATCTGTCGCGGGACCACCAGCGCTACACGGCCATCCGCGAGTCGCTGGCCATTCACGACGAAATGGTAGCCGCGCTGCGCGCGGGCGCATACGCCGACCTCGGGCGGCTAGCCAACCGCTACTGGCAGTTGCGCTGCGTCCTCGACCCCCAAGCTACCAACGACGCCTTGCAGCACCTTTTCGAAAATCCGCAGATCGCCGACCTAACCGAGGGCGGACTTCTCACTGGTGCCGGCGGCGGCGGCTTTGCCCTCCTCATCGCTGCCGAAGGGCAAGCAGACGAGCTGCGAGCTAGGCTCGACAAGCTGCGCCAACACGCGGCCTTTGCCGAAAGCAGAGTGGTCTCCTACCAGCTCAATGCCCAAGGCATCCATCTCGCGTGAGGACGGCAGCCGTGGCCACCAAGAGAGAGCACCTGCTCATAGACGGCTACAACCTCATCAAAGCGAGCCAGCTTTTCCAAGGCCGGGACGACACGCTAGAACGAGCGCGTAACCGCCTGCAGCAGGCACTCGCCGCCTACGGCCGCCGCGCCGACAAGCACATTACCCTGTACTACGACGGCACCGGTGCAGCGCCGAACACCGCCAGCACTAGCGGCCCACACGTCACCATAGAATTCTCGCGCTACCCTCAGCAGGCCGACGACCTAATCGCGCAAGCGGTCGCGCAAAAACACGGTGCCAAGTGGCTGCGGGTTATCAGCTCGGACCGCGCCGTTCAGCGCTGCGCCGCACGCCACAAAATCCGCTCGACCTGTTCTGAGGATTTTATCGACGAACTAACAGGGCCTGTCCATGCACCAAGCGTGTCCGCACCCGAACGCGACGGTACGGAAGCCGATCCGTCCTTAGATCCGGGCGAACTCGATCACTGGGAAGCCTTGTTCCGCAAGAAAGCCGACCGCTAAGGCAGCGGCAGCGCGAGGTCACGCAGCACGGCCAAGCTGTGCTGCCCTTGGGTACTGCCCGACCGAGCTAGAGCTTCAAGGTGTACCTTTAGGAACCCAGCATCAGCCGGCGTATCCACATCGTACCAAGGCGGCAATAAGCCTAGCGTCTGCGTTCCTAGGCGCGATAGAGTTTGCTCAAGTACCATCCCGGTACTCCAAGCCACGTCTTGGAATATCCGGCTTTCCCCGTTGCGTCGGCCCACCAAGTAGTAGCCGCCGTCCGTGCTCGGGCCTAAGACTACCTCCTTCTCGCGCAAAAGCGCCAGCCCTTCGTCGATGTACTCGACCGGCAAAGAAGGGCTATCCGAGCCGACGAGGACCACTCGCTCGGCTCCCCGCGCGAAGGCCCACTGCATCAAGCCCTCCATCCGCTGCCCTAGATCGCCTTCGGGCTGCGGCACGTACTCGAAGGTGCCAATCGGAGTCAGTAAGGCGCGCAGGGCCTCTTCGGCATTGGCCGGGGCAAAGGCCACGACCTTGGCGGCGGCCGTTGTCGCGTGCAGCACAGTGGCGCAATCCAGCAGCAGGGCCTCGTATAGACGCGCAGCGTCATGGGCACTCAAATGGCTCTGGAGCCGGGTTTTGACCGCTCCAGGGGCTGGTTTTTTGGCAAAGAGCACGGCGCAGGTGGACATCCGCCCCTCCCTATTGTCTATCTTCGGCAGAGCGCCTATTTTTTGCAATATAATTCGCGGCAACCTTTCACAAAATCAACCGAGGAGCTCATGGCCCAAGTCAATATCGTTCGCCACAACCCCATCGCCATTTTTTCCAACCCCACCGAAGTGATCATTACCGACGGCAACGGCCACGTCGTGCGCCTAGTCGAGCCTTCGGGCAACGTCGGCACCCAATACGCCAACGACGTTGGCTCGGAGTGGTTCGGCACCATCGAAAACCTCAACAAAGGACTCGAAATCTGCGGCGTCCACTGGTCTGATGTGTACAAGACCGACGTCCTGTGGACCACCCCCTCTGCTGACCGCGACGAGTGCGACCAGCGCAAAAACGACTTCAACGCCTGCTACGGAGCCATGATCGCAGCCGTCACCGGCGGCCCCATGCGCTCCAACCGCATGGCTCGCTTCACCCACCCGGAAGGCTTCCCGGACCCAGCGGCTCTCTTCGAGGTCCAAATCAAGGCCTGCGCTGGCGAGACCGTCTCCATCAGCGGTGGCACAATCGACTACGGCACTTGGGTCGATCACCAGCCCTCGGGCGCTTCCGTCATGCACCAGCGCGACGGCGAAATGATCACCACGCTCGGCTCCGACTTGGCCGAAGAAATGCGCTTCGTCCTCGAAGAGCAATACGCCAAGCCCTTTGCCGAGCAAGGCGTTGACTTCAAAAAGCAGACCGTATTCATGGAGATCCTCGTGGCCGTGGACGACGCTCCAGACAAAACTTGGGAGCGCATCGAGACCACCCGCCAAGTCTTTGCGGAGTACTACGGCGACGACCGCCCCGCTGGCCTGATTTACCCAGTGTCGCGGATCCCCAACCTCGACGGCATCGTCGAGCCGCAGCCTCGCGTGGTCTCCGGCGAGGTCGAAATCGTGCGCTCGGGGCAGATTGAAGACGGCTTCTCGACCTGGGCGGCCCTGCGCCACCACGGCGTGCGCGAAGTCCACGTCTCAGCCGTCGGCGGCAGCGACGCCGGTCAGCAACTCGACACGCTCGACGCCCGGATCAAGGAAGCCGGAGGCGCGGGTCTCAAAGAAGACGGCGTCTTCAACAACGCCTACATCGTCGCCGGTGCCGACTCTGCGCAAAATCGCGCTGGCTTGGTCGCCTTCAACGAGTCCTTCAGCGCGTACTACGCCGGCACTGCCCCGGCTGGCCGCACCGCCCAGTTTATCGGCGGCATCCAGCAGGAAGGTCATCAGAGCGGCATCGCCACCCGTGCGATCTTCGCCGAGTAATCCCGTGATCAGCGCCGCCAAGATCATCGCCGCCCTCGAACGGCACGGCATTACGCACGTATTAGGAGTCCCAGACAACGGCTCGTGCGTCCTGTACGAGCGCCTGTGGGACCACGACACCATCGAAGTAATCCTGACCAGCCGCGAAGGCGAGGCGTATGGCTTGGCCTCCGGCCTGTATTTAGGCGGTGCCCATCCGCTGGTGCTGATCCAGAATACGGGTTTTTTGGAGGCCGGCGACGCCTTGCGCGGCACGGCCTACAACATGGGCATTCCCCTCGTAATGCTCGTCGGCTATCGAGGCTACGCAACCATGGCCCCAGGTGCCCCCCGGGTCGATACGGCCGCCACCTTCTTCGAGCCAACGCTCAAGGCTTGGAACATCCCCTACACCGCCATGCACACCGACGACGACTGCGGCCAGATCGACGCTGCGTTCGCCAAGGCTCAAGAGACCTCGCTGCCAACTGCTGTGCTGCTCGTCGCGGAGACTGCATAAGATGCTCGACAAATACATCTGCCTCGAAAAACTGGCCGCCAGACGCACGGACGAAGTAGTAGTCACCACCATGAGCGTGGCCATGCCCTGGGCCGCGCACTCCGACGGCCCCCTCGACTTTGCCCACGTCGAAAGTGCCATGGGCCACGCCGCCGACTTTGCGCTCGGCTTGGCCATTGCCCAGCCCGAGCGCCGGGTCTTGTGCATCAACGGCGACGGCAGCACCCTGATGTCGCTGGGCGTCCTCGTCACTTTGGCCCAGCGCCCGGCCCCCAATCTAACCCTCATCATCACGGAAAACGGCACGTACGAAGTAACCGGCAGTCAACCCGTGCCCGGTGCCGCCTTTATCGACTACGAGCAAATCTGCCGTGGGGCCGGCCTTCAGCGCGTCTATACCATCGACACCGACGAGGACTTCGACGCCAAGCTCGACCAGCATTTTGCGGAAGAAGGCCCAGTCGTCTTTATCTGGAAAATAGCCCCGGCTACCGAGCCGGTGCCCAAACCAGCCTTGCCGATCGGCGAACGCGCCCAGCGCCTGCGCACCGCCCTAGTCGGCGAGGGATAGAGGTCCCCACCGTGCAACTACCGCAAATGGCCCCGGTCAAGCAGCACTTTGCCAGCGACTCGCTCGCCGACGTAGCCGGCGAAGTCCGCCGCCAGCTAGCGCACGCCGGCCTAACCGACGCCATCGCCCCCGGCGCGCGAATCGCCGTTACGGGCGGCAGCCGCGGCATCGCCAATATCCCGCTCATCACCCGCACCGTCGTCGACTGCGTCAAAGAAGCCGGCGGCAAGCCCTTCCTGCTGCCAGCTATGGGCAGCCACGGCGGTGCCACCGCCGAAGGCCAAAAGCAAGTGCTAGCCAGCTATGGTCTCGACGCCGAGAGCATGGGCTGTCCGGTCGAGGCAACTATGGACGTCGTCGAAGTCGCCCAACTCGACGACGGTACCCCCGTACTGCTCAACCGGCTCGCCACCGAAGCCGATGGCGTGGTGCTCATCAATCGCGTCAAGCCGCACACTTCCTTTCGCGGGACCTTTGAAAGCGGCCTGATGAAGATGATGACCATTGGCCTAGGCAGCCACAAAGGCGCGACCATTGCCCACGCCGGAGGTGCCGAGAGCCTCGCCCGCCTGATTCCAGCTTGGGGCCGCTGCATCCTCGACAAAGCGCCTATTCTCATGGGCCTAGCTATCGTCGAAAACGCCTATGAAGAGACCCTCCGCGTCGAGGCCCTGCAACCCGGACAGTTCCAAAGCCGCGAGCCGCAGCTTTTGGAGGAAGCGCGGCGCGCCATGCCCCGCATCTTCGTCCAAGGCATCGACCTGCTGATCATCGAGCAAATCGGCAAGAATATCTCGGGCACGGGCATGGACACCAACGTCGTCGGCCGCATGCTCCTGCCCGGCGTCAAAGAGCCAGAGTCCCCGGGCGCGGCTCGCATCGTAGTGCTCGACCTAACCGACGAAACCCACGGCAACGCCAACGGCGTCGGCCTCGCCGACATCATTACCCGCCGCCTGTACGAGCGCATCGACTTCGAAGCCACGTACGCCAACGTCTTTACCACCACCTTCCTCAATCGCGCGTACATCCCCGTCGTCATGGCAACCGACCGCGAAGCCATTGAAGCCGCGCTTTCGGTACAAAACCTCCCCAATCCCGAACAGGCGCGCATCGTCCGCATCAAAAACACCCTCGACATCGGCCACATCCACCTATCCGCCAGCCTGCTGCGAGAGTTCGGCGACCATCCCGACCTAGAGCAAACCGGTGCACTGGCCGAGATGGCGTTTGACGAGCACGGACTCCTCCATTAGTAGCCAATTCCATCCGACTTTGGTTTTAGGAACGTCCTGTGGACGCTAATCCCGATCTTTCCAACAATCGAATGCCGCTACCGACGGCGACTGCCGCATCGTCGAGGTCGTCGAATACGGAGAGCAAATCGAGGACGAACAGTGGGTTGAGAAAATGCCCGCGCATTTGTTGATCGTCGGGCGGAAGGAAGGGAGTGCTTAAGGAGCGTACCTACAACTCTCTCCGGTAGCACTGGCAGGTATCACGATACATTCGCGGCCCAAATCGTCAGCACGAGCTCGGACTCGCCGATCAGGCGATACTCAGGCAACCTACCGGACAGCCGCTCGCTGTTTTCCATGATGATGCGCACCCCTTCTCCGCGTTTGTCCATCATGGTTAGGCGATCCGTCGTCAGCCATTCCTCGTCTGGCGGAACCGGACATTTGGCGAGCAGACTGGTGATGATTTCATTCCTCGCCGATTGCAGGTAGGCCAGCTCCTCAACCGCTATCGTATTGGGAAGCGAGCCCGGAGAATACAGCTCTAAACGGTCGCTAAACAGCCGCAACCGGATTTTTGAGCCGTGAATGGAATAATCCCGGTGAGCGACCGCGTTGACCATCGCTTCAAAGACCGCCGCCATGTCAAACTGCGGTTGGTCCAGACGCCCCATATACTTAAAGGCCGCTACCTTCATGTTCTTTGCCACGAAACGACAGGCCTCCACAACCTGAACATCGAGTGGGCCAGTAATATCGGCGGCGTCGAGTTGATACGGATAGGTACCCTGGTCGGTGCGAATATCGACTCCCCGATAGAAAACCGCCTGTACATAAGCATTAGGTAGCCATTGTCGGGGGTCCTGGGAGGCCATCAATACGCCAGTGACCGTCGGCCTTAGCGTCCCCTCATCGTCTGTGCGTACCATATGGAGCTTGGCCAAGAAGTCATCTCGCTCGTCGCGGGATAAAGGAGTCAGGAACCGCTCCCAAAGAGCTGGCTGTAAGTCGCCCAAGCTGGTGAGGGGGACGATTTGCTCGTCGAATCGGATGATGCGGGCCTGACTGCGCTGCTGGAACAAGCGAGCAAGGTATTCGGATGACATGACGCGCTTGGCGCTACCAACGCGGTACAAAAAACCGCTAGGGCTGCGATGGACGAAAAGACTGCGGGGCACATCAATTTTGATAACTGCCACATCCACGCCGGTAGCTGCCGGTAGTAGCAGCGAGTCAATGATGGGGGCTATGGGTGGATCAATGGCGTCTTGGCAAAGCTGGTGGACGAAACGCTCTACCAAGTCGAGATGCTGTTGTGAAATCCCCACGATCTCGCGGGGTTTGTCGCGTACGCCGAGGACTAGCACCCCGCCGTGGCTGTTGGCAAAGGACGCCAACTCATCGGCGAGATCGTCTCGCCGCGGACCGCGAATTTTGCGGCCGGCAAAGTACACCTCCTTCAGTTCGAGGAAGCTACTTTCGCCGAGGTGAATTTTCTCCAGCAATTCTTGGCGTGTTGCAAACATCTCAGCTTGCCCTTTTACAACTCTCTCCGGTAGCGCTGCGAAGGAATTTTTAGCTGATCGCGGTATTTGGCTATGGTCCGTCGCGCAATTTTCAGCCCGCCCTTGCTCAACTCCTCGACGATCTGTTGATCCGAAAGCGGCCGGGCCTTGTCTTCATCGGCGACGAGCTGCGAAATTTTCTCCTTCACCGAGCGCACGGACACGTCTTCGCCTTCGTCCGTAATGAGCTTGTTGTCGAAGAAGTACTTCAGTTCAAAGACCCCGTGCGGCGTCTGCACGTACTTGCCGTTGCTGACGCGGCTAATCGTCGATACGTGCATTCCCACCGCGTCAGCCACGTCCTGCAAGACCAAGGGCCGCAACCGCGATGGCCCTTGCTCGAAAAAGGGCAACTGCGCCTGCAACAGGTAATTACCCACCTTGAGTATGGTCGTGCGGCGCTGGTGGATGGCGTTGATGAGCCAGCGAGCGTCGTTGAGATTCTTGGCTACGTAGTCCTTGACCGCAGCCGCACCGTCGCCATGGGAATTGTTGAGCAGATGCTGGTATTCAGAATTGATCTTTAAGGACGGCATGGACCCATCGGCCAGCCACACCTGCCACTCCTCGCCAATTTTTTCGACGACCAAGTCCGGCGTGATGTACGCGACTTCGCTATCCAGGGTCAAGAGATTGTTGTAGTCGCTGCTGGCCAACAGACCCGGATGCGGCTGTAGGCGCTCGATGACCTGCAAAACCTCTTTGAGCTTCTCGTTGGAGATGTCCAAGGCGCGGGTGATGTGCTGCAGACGCCGCCGCGTCAGGTCCTCTAGATGGTCGCGCACCACTTGCAAGGCTAGGGCGCTAAGCGGGTCGGCGCGCTGGCTCAACTGGATCATCAGACACTCGCGCAAGTCGCGCGCACCGACTCCAGGCGGATCAAAAGACTGAATGACGCGCAGCACCTTTTCGACCGCAGCCACTTCCACTTGTAGATCCTCGGCGATCTCGGTGAGCAAACAGCCAACGTAACCGCGCTCGTCGATATTGCCGATGATGTACTCGGCGATGGCGCGCTCTTCCGGTGCCAAACCGCTAACCTCGCCTAGCTGACGATACAGGTGCTCTAAGAGAGGCGGCATGGCGGTGATGCGGTTTTCCTGTGGCTCGCGATCAGCCTCCCAATTGGGATCGTATTCTGTGCGCTCGCTATTGTACGCGCCCGCGTCGAACTGGTCGTCCAACAGCGCGTCCCAATCGACCTCCTCCATGTCCTCGGGCAGGTCCTCTTCGGCCTTGAGCCCCTCCTCCTGCTCGCGCAGTTCCTCCTCCTCTTCCCCCTCTTCGCGCAGTTCAACAACCTCTTCAAGCAAGGGATTGAGTTCGAGTTGCTGCTTGACTTCCAGCGTCAAATCCAAGGTGGACATCTGCAACAGCCGCAGCGATTGGATGAGCTGCGGTGCCATCCTTTGCTGGAGGCGCAAGCCGGTATTTTGCTCGGGACGAAGCATTATAAATTATTGTAAATTAATTACTTAATAAAAATTATCTGCCCTGATAGTAGCTGTAAAAACAAGCCCGTGCAGCGCGAAAAGTCAAGGTGTAACCGCGCCTACCCATCGACCCGCCAACTAAAGCGCTCGCCGAGGTAGATTCGCCGCACCTGCTCGTTGGCAATTAGCTCCTCGGCCGTGCCCGCCGTTAAAATTTTACCATCCACTAGGATATAGGCGCGCGCGGCGATCTCCAAGGTCTCGCGCACGTTGTGGTCGGTAATCAGTACGCCCAAGCCTCGATTTCTCAGTTCGGCGATGATGTTCTGGATGTCTTCTACTGTGCGCGGATCAATGCCGGCAAAAGGCTCGTCGAGGAGCATGTAGTGCGGCTCGCAGGCCAAGGCCCGCGCGATCTCGACCCGGCGCGTCTCGCCGCCCGAAAGCGTATCGGCGCGCTGATTGGCGCGTTCTAGCAAGTCCAACTCGGTTAGCAGTTGCCGTTGGCGCGATGCGATGCGCGCTTTGTTGACCCCCCGCGCTTCCAATACGGCGCGAATGTTGTCGGCCACGCTCAGCTTGCGAAAAATGGAGGTCTCCTGCGGCAGGTAGCCAATGCCCATCTGCGCGCGGCGATACATCGGCAGCCCGGTGATGTCCGCATCGTTGAGCAAGATGCGGCCCCCGTCCGGCGCAGCAAAGCCGACGATGCTGTGAAAGGTCGTGGTCTTGCCCGCACCATTGGGTCCCAACAGGCCGACGACCTCCCCCGGCTCGACGCGGATGCTGACCTCGTCAACGACCGCCCGGCCTCCGTAGTGCTTGCTCAATGCGTGCGTTTCCAATGCCACCTTACGGCTCCTCTGCAGGCGGATAGTAGCGACCTTCGATCTCCGGCCCGACTCGCACCTCGGCCAGCGAGCCTTGGGCAAAGCGGATATCCAATTCTTCGCCACTGACCTCGTTGACGGAGACCTCTTCATCCTCTTGTAGCCGCGTGACTAACTCGGCTGCGCCCTTTACCAAGGCACGGTGTAATCCCCCCGCGTCAAAGTACAGCGTCATCTGCTGCCCGCGAAAGCGATTGATTTCTTCGTTTTCGGCCCGGCGATGCGTCACGTCGGCCTCAGAACTTACTTCAACCCGCTCCAAGTCGCCGTCGGCCATAAAGACTTGCCCACCCCGCCCCTCAATCCAACTATGGCGGTCCCCTACCTCAATTTGGCCGCTCACTTGGCCGGGTATGGCGATCCACTCGACTTGGCTGTCTGCCAAGACGACGACCATCGAATCGGCCATCAGGCGGCTGTGATAGTCTCGCTCGTCATCCTGTTCTTCCAACACCACGCCCTCAGCCACCAGCACCCGCGCTGAATCCGCTTCGTATGCACCGCGCTCGGCCGCGACCTCTAACCCTTCGGCGCGCAGGGTAAAACCGCCGGTCCCGGCCAACCGGCTCCGCACGAGATCGAACCGCAACACAGGGGCGGATAGCACGAGCTCGCGCTGGCGCAACGAGGGTGCGCCTCGCAGCCAGCCAGCCTCTTGCTCCAAGTCGAAAAAGAGTGAATCGCCAGCGAGCGAGCCGTCCAACTCGGGTGCCTTTAGCGCAATCGCGCCCTCGGCATGGACTTGGCCATCGCGCGTATAGCGGAGGGTTTGGGCCGTCAGCTCCTGCTCTCCGGCGCGCAAGACCACCCCGTCCTGCGCCATCAGCTCGCGCTCGGAACGCGAATACGCCAACTGGCGCGCCTCGATCTCCCGCTCGCCCTGCACAAAGGTCGCCGGCTCCCCGCGGGCCTGCAATAGTGCTGAGTGGCGATCTTCCTCTACCTCTGCGGCCCGCAGTTCGGCCTCCTCCTCTCGGTAACGAACAGCGCCTCTCGCCACTAGCCGCTGCTTTTCCGCATCCACTGCAACTTCGTCGGCAGCAAACTGCGCCAGCGAGTCGGCTCCCTCGACCCCTCCGCTGAGGTCAAAGCGACGAGCCTGTGGGAGGAACGTGGCACGCGGTCCGATCAATTGCACTCCGTCGTAACGCACTTCGACACTGTCGTAGGTGATCTCTTGCGCACCCTCGACTCGACGGCTTTCCTCGCGTTGGGCGCGCACCTCCACCATCACCCCATCCCGACCGCGCCAAAGCCCCTCGACGGCTTCCAAGGACCACACATCTACGGCAAAATTGCTCGTGAGGTTGCGGCCCCACTCTCGTCCCTCGCCGACTTCCACCCTCAATGTACCCGGAATGCGCAACTGCTCGTGCGCGTTTTCCCACAGTAGGGTATCGGCCTGCACCTCTAGGCTATCCCCAGCGCGCAAAACCACGCCGCCAGCCAAGCCAAAGCGATCCCGCTTGTGCTCTAAAACCAAGCGCTCGGCTCTCAGTGTCGAAACGGCCTCGTTGCCGCGGAAAGCGACCTCTACGCCGCCGGTGGCGACGATCTGCTCTGACTTGGAAAATTCGCGCAAAGAATCGGCGCGGATCTCGATGCGATGGCCGGGGCGTCCTATCTCAATGTGCGCGTCCCATGCTTCCCCATCGACCTCGGGAATTTGCAACGGCTCTTCGGGCACTTCTCCCGCGCCACAGGCCCAAAGCACAGCCCCGCAGCACCCGGCGCGAAAAAGCCGCGCTCCCACGGGGAAAGCGCGGCCCATTGAGACGATTGTACCAACCACCGAACTAGGAGGCCGCCGCCTGCCCCTCCTCATGGCTTGCAATCTCCTGTTGGTAGGCCAGCGCGGCCTCGACAAACCCGGCAAACAGAGGTGAAGGATTGTCCATCCGCGACTTAAACTCGGGATGGGCTTGGGTGGCGATAAAGAAGCGGTGATCCGGCAACTCGATAAACTCCATCAAGCGAGTGCCGTCCACGCGGCGGTGATAACCCGAAAAGACCAGCCCCTCCTCTTCGAGCAGTTCGACGAAGCGGGGCGAGACCTCGTAGCGATGGCGGTGGCGCTCTAGGGCGACTTTGTCGCGCTCCAGCATGACCAAGCCAACGCGGAACGCTTGGTCGGGATTGGCCAGCAGTTGTTCGATGCGGCGGGCGTCTTCGTTGAGGCGGCCCGACGCTTCGTAAATCTGGAGGACGCGGCTGTCGCTTTTGAACACCGCGGCGTATGCGCCCAAGCGCATGCTGCCGCCGTAGCGATTTTCCTCTAGCGCGCTCTTTTGCTCGGCGTCTTGGACGCAGATGACCTGCCACTCGGAATCCGCGTCGAACTCTTCGGAAGTAGCCTCGGCAATCCCGGCGACATTGCGGGCGTATTCAACCACGGCGAGCTGTAAGCCGTAGCACAAGCCCAAATAGGGAATGTCGTGCTCACGAGCGTAGCGAATGGCCGCAATCACGCCTTCAGCCCCTCCCGCACCAAAGGCCCCGGGGACGATAATACCATCGAATGCGTCGAGCGCGGCCAGTTCCATTTCGCCGCGCTCAAACTGGTGGCCGTCAATCCAAGTGATCTCGACCCGCGCATCCGACGCCACGCCAGCATGTATCAGCGATTGGTTGACCGAGATGTACGAGTCCGTGAGCTGAAAATCGCCCGTGACCACGTATTTGCCGACCATGGCCACGCGGACACACTGGCGCGGATGCCGACTGCGCTTGACCAATTCCAACCAAGGCCGCCAGTCTGGAGTCTTCTTGGGCGTGCAGCCGACCCGGCTGAGAATCTTCTCGCCAAGACTCTCTTTTTCCAAAACCAGCGGGATATTGTAGATCGTCTCCGAGTCCGGGGCCGAAATGATGTGGTCGTAGGGCACATTGGCCCCGATCTGAATCTTTTTCTTGCGCACCTCGTCGGTGGCAGTCTCGGCGCGACAGACTATGAAGTCGGGGAAAATGCCGTGCTCACTGAGCATGCGAATGGCCTGCTGCGTGGGCTTGGTCTTCATCTCGCCGACGTGTGGCGGTATGGGTAGATAGGTGATTAGCAGATGCGCAAAGTGCTCCTCACCCAAGTCTCGTTCTAGGGTCTTCACAGCGAAGAGGAACGGCTCGTTTTCGTAGTCGCCGACAATGCCGCCGATCTCGACCAGCACGATGTCGTAGCCCGCGCCCGCCTCCTGCAAGCGGCGGGTTATCTCGTCCGTAATGTGCGGGATCGGCTGCACGGTCTCGCCGAGGTATTCGCCGCGGCGCTCGCGCTCGATGACCGTGAGGTAAATCTGCCCAGTGGTCAGGTTGTTGGAGCGCGGCAGGTCCAACCCTAAGAAGCGCTCGTAATTGCCCAAATCCTGATCGATTTCGCCGCCGTCGTCCGTCACCCACACCTCGCCGTGCTCAGTGGGCCGCATGGTGCCAGCGTCGTAGTTGATGTACGGATCGATCTTGACGGCGGTGGTGCTGTAGCCGTATTGCTGCAGAATCTTGCCGATGGAAGCTGTGGTCAAGCCCTTGCCCACACCGCTTATCACGCCGCCAGTCACGACGACGTATTTGGGGCCTTTGTATTCTGTGGCCACGTTGTGCGCTCCTTCGAGCTGCCCAAACAAAGAAGCGGCGACAGTGCCCTGCCTCCGCTTCTCAATAGTCAATCGATGATTCTCGGAACTTTGAAGTAGTCCTCTTGGCGCTGCGGGGCCGCGGCGACGATTTCGGCCGCGGTGGGAAAAGACGCTGCCTCATCGCGGCGAAACGCGTTGGCGAGGGGCAGCACGTGAGACGTTGGCTCTACGCCCGTGGTGTCTAGCTCGTTGAGCGTGTCCATGTAGCGCAAGATGCGGTTGAGCTCCCCAGCTAGCCTTTCCTCCTCTGCGGGCGAAAAGCGCAACCGCGCCAACTCAGCGACCCCGTGGACCTCTTCTATAGTAACCGCCATAGGTGAACTTTGAACTTAAAATAAAAAGACGGGGCTGGCTGCGCCGACCCCTTCCATGTCGCAAAACAGTGTTAAATATCACGCATCGCCAAAGGTAGCGCAAGGGCTTGTAGCGCAGCACCTCAATGCCTATACTTTGCCACAAGACGAGCAAACATTCTCATCTTGCAAAGCCCCATGACGCGCAAGGCATTTACAATTGAAGAGGCCAACGCCAAGCTGCCTCAGCTAGAGGACGCTCTCCAGCGCCTAGAGGTCAAGAAGGGAGCCGTCCGCTACCACGATCAGCAGTTGCAAATTCTCGACGCGCTCTGGGGCCAAGCGGTCGCCCGCAGTACGAATCCCGACCGCGATGCCTTCAACCAGCACCGCCAGCGCATCAACGACCTGATCATCGACATCAAGCGCATCGTCGCCGAGGAAATCATCGCCGAGGGCATCCGCTTCCCAGTCGGCGGCCTCGAACGCGGTCTCCTCGACTTCCCCACCACTTACCAAGGTCGCTGGGTGCTGTTGTGCTGGCAGCGCGGCGAACCCCAAGTTGCCTATTGGCACGAACTGAATGCCGGATACGCCGGTCGTCAGGAGATCACTGCCGAGCACATCATTGCCATGGGCAAGGAAGACGATCCAGCCACGGTCGATGATTCGGCCCTGGACTTCTAAGCGCGGCAATTGCCTTGACAGCGTTTCTCGTTTTTAAGTACTTAAAATGAATGGCTTTCCCCTGAGCCATTACCCGCTCCCCTAGCATCGCCCGCACCTCACCCTCTTCCCCAGCGGAGCGCCCCTCCCCAGCGCCCGGCAGGAGCTAGACCGTGCGCCTCAATCAACTTGAGATTTTCGGTTTTAAGTCCTTCGCGCAAAAGATCGTCATTCCCTTTGAACCCGGCATCACCGCCATCGTCGGCCCCAACGGCTGCGGCAAGTCCAACGTGGTGGAGGCCATCCGCTGGGTCTTAGGCGAACAGCGCGCCGGCTCTTTCCGCAGCCAGCGCATGGAGGACGTGATCTTTGCCGGCACTCGCCAGCGCAAGGCCCTCGGCATGGCCGAAGTTGCACTAGCGATTGAAAACCGCGATAGTGCGCTGCCCGTCGAATTCGCCGAGGTCGTGCTAACCCGGCGTCTTTTCCGCTCCGGCGAAAGCGATTACCTGCTCAACAAGATCCCCTGCCGCCTCCTAGACATCACCAACCTGCTCATGGATACCGGATTGGGCCAAGGCGCTTATGCGGTGATGGAGCAGGGCATGGTCGATGAAATCATCAGCGATAAGACCGAGAACCGCCGCCGCATCCTCGAAGAGGCCGCCGGCATCACCAAATACAAGGTTCAGCGGCGCTCCACGCGGAATCGCATAGAGGCAGCTCAAGCCGATCTACAGCGGATTGAAGACATCATCGCCGAGGTCAAGCGCCAAGTTGACTCGCTCGGCCGCCAAGTGGGCCGCGCGCGCCGCTACCGCGAACTCAAAGGGGAACTGGACCAGCTCGACGTGCGCTTGGGTCGCCAACGCTTCTTCACCCTCAGCGCCCAAATCTCTCCCTTGCAAGACGAATTCGCCACACTCAGCAAGGCGGCCGAAGAAGGCTATACCCGCTTCACCAACCGCGAGGCCGAGCTTGAAAGAGCGCGCCTCGTGCTGACCGAAGCCGAGAAAGCCATGCAGGAAGCGGGCCTTGAACTCAATCGCCGCATTGAAGCCATCCACGAGCGCGAACAACTCCTCGTAGCTGTGCGCGAACGGCGCGAGGCCGCTGAACAAATCCGCGAGCGCACGGCCCGCGAGCGCGCCGATTACAGCAGCCAGCTCAAAGCCGTGCAGCAACAGCGCCGCGACAATACCGCGCACCTCGACGAAGCGCGCACGGGCTTTGTGCAAATAGAGCGCGAATTGCAAGCCCATCAGCAGCGCGCCGCCCAAGCCGAAGAGGAATACAACAGCTACCGAACGGAACTGGACCAACGCCAGCGCCAGCGCATGGAGCATCTGCGCCAAGGAGGCGAAATAAGCCGCGCACTCGAGCGCCAACAGGCCGAGCGCGACGCACTCGACGAACGCGCCGTTGCCATACGCACCGAAGAAGACGCGGCTACAGCCGAGCGCGACCAAGCTCTGCAAGCTGCCGGCGAGGCCGAAGCCGCTCTCGCAGAAACTCAGCAGCAGCTATCCACCTGCCAGCAACAGCGCACCACTACCCTCGCCGCCCGCGACCAAACCGAGAAGGACCTCCGCGAACTCGGCGCACAACGCGATGCGGCCCAGCGCGCCGCCGAGGCCAACCAAGCGCGGCTGCAAGTTCTCGAAAAAGTCCGCGCCGGCTACCAAGGCTATCAGAGCGGGGTCCGCACCTTAATGCTCGAATCGCCCCACGCGGCCCTTTTTCGTGGCGTCCTCGGCGACCTAGTCGAAGTCGAAACAGCATACGTCCGCGCGGTCGAAGTCGCCCTTGGTGAGGCGCTGCAAGCATTGATCGCCGACTCGGACAGCGGCCTGCTCAAAGGCATTGCCCATCTCCGAGAGCGTTCTGGGCGCGTCGGCATTCTATCGCTAGAGGCTCCTCCGCGCACCCTCGGCCCGGTCTTAGACCCAGATCCCATGCCCGGACTGCGCGGCCCGCTGCTGGATTACGTGCGGCCCGAAGCCTCTATCGCCCCCCTAATCGCCAGCCTCTTGCACAATACCTTTCTAGTGGACGACCTACAAACCGCGCTGGCCCTGACGCGCCGCTACCCGGATGCCTACGTCCGCTGCGTCACGCCCGATGGCGACGCCGTCGATCTCTTTGGCCTCGCGTCGGGTGGCCAGAGTCAAGCCGAGGATTCAGGCGTCCTCGGTCGCGGGCGGGAAATCCGCACCTTGCGCTCGCTCGTCGCCCACCAAAAAGCCCGCTACGCAGCCCTTGGCCCCCGGCTCGACGCACTCGCCGAGCAACTCGACGCGCTCACTCAACGCTTAGAAGACCTAGCCGCTGAGAGCGAAACTTGGCGCACCAAAGAGCGCGAGCAGGTCCACCAGCACCAGCGCGCCTGCGCTGACGCCGAGCGTCTCGCCACGCGCCTCAAGCAACTCCACGACGAAAGCACCAGCTTGGCCAAACGTCGCCAAGCCCTCGACCAAAGCATCGCCGCACAAGCCGAGCACCTGCGCCATAACGAGGCTGAGAGCACCCGCCTCAGCGAGGAAAGCAGCGCCTTGGAAGAAGACCTCAAACAGAGCGAAACCCGCCGGCGCGAACGGCGCGAGGCACTGAACACCCTCCAAGTGGAACACGCCCGCACCGCCGAAATGGTCCAAGGGCTAGAACGAGACGCCACCCGTCTGAAAAACATCGACGCCAACCTGCACAATAATATCGAACGCCTAGCGGCTGAAGGGACCGAGGCCGAGCGCCAACAGGCCGATTGCAGTGAACGTAGCGCCGCCTTAACGGAGGAACTCAAAGGACTGCATCAAGGCCGCGAGACCTTGGCGGCCGAGCAAGACCAGCGCCGCCAACACTGGGCTACCGCCAATACCCAAAACCGCGAATTGCAGGAAAACATCAGCCACTTGCAGCGGCAGCTCAACGACCAGCGCGAGCGCCGCACGAGCCTCGAAGTGCGCATCTCCGAACTGAAGCTACAGACCCAGCACATTCGCGAGCGCTTGCAGGAGGAGTATCACTGCGATGTCTCGGCCCTAGGCCCGCTCAACGAAGCTATCGACGAGGAAACCACTCAACAGCGCATCGACCAGTTACGTCAGTCCCTACACCGCTTGGGCTCGGTACACTTGGGCGTCTTGGAAGAACACCAAGAACAAAAGGAGCGCTACGACTTTCTCCGCCAACAGCGCGATGATCTAGTAATCGCCGCCGAGGACCTGAAGAAGACCCTCAGCTTGATCGACCGCACGGCGCGGCGGATGTTCCTCAAGTCTTTCGAGCAGATTCGCGAGACGTTCAAAGAGGCTTTTGTCCGCTTCTTCCCCGGCGGAGAAGCCGACCTCCAACTCGAAGAAAACGTCGATGCCCTAGAGGCCCACATCGACATCATCGCCCGCCCGCGCGGCAAGCGCCTGCAAAACATTGCCCTGCTGTCGGGCGGCGAGCGGGCGCTGACGGCCATCGCCCTGCTCTTTGCCATCTACCAAGTCAAGCCCAGTCCGTTTTGCATCCTCGACGAGGTCGATGCCCCACTCGACGACGCCAATATCAACCGCTTCGTGCGCGTGCTCAAGGAATTTGCCCGCGAGACGCAATTCGTCGTCGTGACGCACAACAAGATTACCATGGCGGCAGCCGACGCCCTGCACGGCGTCACCATGCCCGAGGAAGGGGTTTCTCAGCTTGTTTCAGTGCGGGTCGAGGGCGAGGAATTGGAAGCTGCAGCAGCGGGCTAGCCAGAGCGGAAGCGCACCAACAAAAAAGGGGGCCTCGGCTGAGGCCCCCTTTTTCGTACCATGAACGGTATCACTTCAGTTCGCTCATCCGAAATAAAGCGTGGAGTTCAATGCCTTCTTGGGCTAGACTCTCGGTGCCACCGGATTCGCGGTCAATTACGCAGATGGCCTGTGAAACCTCTGCGCCAAGGTTGCGCAAATCTTGGGCGGAAAGAGCAATCTGTCCGCCGGACGTGACGACATCTTCGACAATCAGCAGATTTTTGCTGGCGATGTCGGGGCCTTCGGCGAGTTTGCAGGTGCCGTATTCTTTGGCCTGTTTGCGCACGAAGCAGGCAGGCAATCCCGAAAGCTGAGCGAGCATGGTGGCAATGGGCACCCCACCGAGTTCGAGACCTGCGAGAATGTCTATGTCGTCGGGGATTAAGGGCTGGAGGTGGATGGCGAGTGCGCGGAGGAGCTCGGGATGGGTTTCAAACTGATATTTGTCGAAATACTCTGTGGCCGTCGCGCCTGAGCGCAAAGTAAATTGTCCGCGCAGGTGAGCGGTCTGATAGATGCGGTGAGCAAGTTCAAGTCGGGTCATAGAACAAACCTATTTCAAAAGAAGTTTTAGTTTTGAAATCAGTTGGGCAGATCCTCGGCGGGAATGTCGCGCAGCCGCGGGTTGTTTTGATCGCGCGGCGAGAGAATCGGCACCCCCTCAATGCCCCAGTCCAACCCCACATCGGGATCGTCCCAAGCCACGCCCCACTCATCCGTGCCGTCGTAGTAGGAATCGACCAAGTAGAAAAGCATCGCGTCGGTGACGGCGTAAAAGCCATGCGCCACTCCCGCCGGAATAAAGACGCCCCGCAATACCTCTTGATCTAATTCAATGACTTGCCCCTGCCCGCGCGTCGGCGAACTGCGGCGCAGATCGAGCAGCCCGACGCGCAGCGCACCCATGCCGCAGTGCCAGTAGTCAACTTGGCGATGGTGATAGTGCAAGCCGCGCAGCACGCCCTGTTGCGACTCCGAGCGGCTCCACTGCAAGGCGTCCCAACTGCGCTGGAGAAACCACTCCTTGCGATACACCTCGGTAAAACGGCCCCGCTCGTCTCCGTGCGACTGTAACTCGGCGATATAGACGCCTTCAATGGCCGTAGAGGGGCAGATCTGGGCCATCTCAAGCGGCCTTGCCGCAGCATCTTTTGAACTTCTTGCCGCTACCGCAGGGACACGGGTCGTTGCGGCCGACCTTGGGGGCTTCGCGGCGGAAGGTCTCTACCTTGCCGGGAAAGAGCCGACCTCCGTCCAGCGCGTCGGCTGGTTTTTCGCCTTCTAGCGCGGGGCGGGGCGTCTGCAACCACTCCTCGTGCAATTCCCTCATCTCCGCTTCATCCGGCTCGCCGTCGAATCCGCGCTCTTGGCAGAAGGCACTGAAATCGGCCAGCATAGCCCCCTGCGGCGAGCGCAGCATTTCCTCGACTTGCTGCACATCAACTCCGGGCGGCAGGGCCTGCTGGAGTTGGGCCAAGTCCAACTCCTCCACCGCGGCAGGTTCTTCATCGTCTGTATCTGGGGCGGGAGCAGGTGCTACCTCAGCGGCGATTTCGGCCAACACTTGGCTCATTTCGCTGCGGTCGGCCTCAGTGGCCGCTGGCAGCACTTGATCGACGATCCAATCTACCTCTTCGCCATCTGTCAACAGCTCGACTATTTCTTCAGCCGAGAATTTTTCTGCCCCCTTGGCTTGGCACAAGGCCTCCAAACGCGTGGCCAACTCTTGCACGAAAACACTCCATTTCCAGCAATTACGCGGGTGAATTTACCGGTGCGAAATCTACCGCCTGCCCCTGTACCTGTCAAAAGAAGCGCCTCAGAAATCTGAGAATCCTCAGAAATCTGAGTGCTACATTCGGCTTTCTGGTGCCAATTGCCCCTAAAAACGGGCGATAAGACGCGCATTTTCCCCTTATTGAAGAATGGCACGATTATTGCTTGTGTACGCATAGCCATGACGATAATCGCTTGAATCATACCAGAAAGGAGCACAACCATGGTAGCGATGAATGAACTCACGGATCGGGAAATTTTGCTGCGGGCCACCGAAGACCAAGGCCACCTTGGCGTGCTGGTCAAACGCTACCGCACCCCCCTGTACAACTTTGTCTATCGCTTTGTCGGCGACAAGGAAACGGCCGAGGACATCGTCCAAGAGACTTTTCTCCGCTGCCTGCGCCACAGCCACCAGTACCCAGCCATCGAACAAGTTTCCACTTGGCTCTACACCATTGCCGGCAACTTGGCCAAAACCGAGTTGCGTCGCCGCAAGCGCTGGAATTGGATTCCGATCAGTCCCAGTGATGACGAACAGACCGCCGCCTTCTACGAGCCGATGGCCAAGGACCCACTCCCCGGCGAACAGACCGACGGCAACCGCGTCAAGTCGCTCGTCGTCGATGCCATTGAGGACCTGCCCACAGAATTTCGCGCTGCCGTACTCCTCCGCGATTTGAAAGGGCTCTCGTACGAGGAAATTGCCAAGATCATCAACTGTCCCGTAGGCACGGTCAAGTCGCGCGTCAACCGGGGCCGCCTGCGGCTGCAAAAGACCTTGCGCGGGCTGGCCGAAGAAGTGATTGGATCGCTCGCCGCACCAGTCTGATCTCTTTGCCAGCTTCCCGTAGAGGCGTTGTCATTGCCCCGCGGCTTGCTCCTAATTATTTTCCCTCCCCTGCAATTAGGAGCACTCCATGACCATTGATGCCCAACGCCTCTACGGCTTTGTCGAGCAACTGCTCGCCGCGCACGCACCCTCGGGCGCGGAATCCGCGATGGACGCCCTCGTCAACGAACTCGCCGCCCCCATCGGCGATGCCGTCTGGCAGGACGCGGCCGACAACATCATCATTCACATCAAGGGCCAAAGCCACGATCAGCCCGTAGCCGCCGTCGCCCACAAGGACGAGATCGCCCTCATCGTCAAGCGCATTGACTCCGACGGCAAAATCAGGGTCCAGCCCTTAGGCGGTCTGCACCCTTGGGCACTAGGCGAAAGTCCAGTGGAAATCCTAACGCGGGACGGCCTCTGTCCGGGCGTGCTTTCCACCGGAGCCAAGCACGTCTCCACAGAAAGTCCAGCGGGACGGCTCAAAGACGGCCAACCACTCAAGTGGGAACAGATGTGGATTGAAACGAGGCTCGCGACCGAAGAGTTGGCCCAGCGCGGGATCCGCGCCGGCACTCGGGTCGTCATCGCCGGTAAACACAAGACGCTCTGGCGTCTAGGCGATTGCGTCTGCGGCTACAATCTCGATTGCCGCGCCGGCTTGGCGGCCATGCTCGAAGTGGGCCTGCACTTGCGGGAGAACCAACCGGCCCAAGACGTGTATCTCGTAGCCAGTTCCAGCGAGGAAATCGGCGGTCACGGCGCGATCTACGCGCTCGGGCGGCTGCCGGTTGACACAGCCGTTGCCGTTGACATCGCACCCGCGGCGGCCGAATACGGCACGGCCAACAGCGGCGACCCCATCATCGGCGTCCGGGACACTCGGGGTCTGTACGACGCGCGTATCATCGACCGCTTTGACGCCCTAGCCGCCGCCTGCGGATTCAACATCCAAACGGCCGTTCTCACTTCGTATTCCAGCGACTCGTCAATTGCCAAAACGTCCGGCGCTATCGCGCGTGCTGCGCTGATTGGCTACCCAGGCGACAACACGCACGGGTACGAAATCTGCGCGTGGGACGGCATCGTCAACACGGCGCGGTTGCTTTTGGCTTATCTGGAAAATCCAGTGGTGGACTAAAGGCCCCGAACAACATCTTCCCCTATCTGCGTCCATCTGCGGATACTCTACCGCCGTGCGACAGTTGCATGGGGTTTTGGGAACGCTCTAAAACGCTCGCCGGACCAAAAAATCCAGCATTTCTCTTAGCATATCGCGCGCAGGGTTGGCCGGAAGTTTCTCTAGGTGTGCCAAGCTCTCTTCGACCTTCTGTTGGCATACGTCCTCGACGTAGCGGTCACATTCGTAGTGCTCGACCAAGGCAATGACCCGCTCAATTTCGGCAGCCGTGTTGCGGTGCCGATCTTGGTGCAAGATCGCCAGCACTTCTTCGCGTTCCGCCGCGTTGCATTTGCCCAATAGGTCGATGATAATCAAAGTCCGCTTCCCTTCCGCAATATCCCCGCCCCGCTCCTTGCCGTAGGCCCCGGAAGTAACCCCGGGCGCAGAGCCGGCGTCTTGTTCGGAAGAGCTCAAGTTCAGCAGGTCGTCGCGCAGTTGGAACGCAATGGCCATGGACTCGCCGAAATCGCCGATACGAGTTCGCAATTCCATCTCGGCCCCCGCGATAATCGCCCCAGCCGTACACGGCCCCCGGCCCGTGTACCACCCAGTCTTCTTGCGCAACATGGTCATAAACTCGTCCTCGCTGGGAATGTAGCGCTGGCGAATCCAGCCCACGTCGTATGCCTGTCCCTCAAACGTCTCGCACGAGCCGCGGATCATCTCGTCGATCAAATCGAGCGCAGCATCCGCCCCCAACACCTCGCGGTTCGCGTTGAGGATCTCAAAGACCTTGGCGTACAGGGCATCGCCGACGTTGATGGTCAATGGGATACCGTGCAGCTTGTGCAAACAAGGCTTGCCGCGCCGCATCTCCGAATCGTCTTCAATATCGTCGTGGACTACGGCAAACGACTGGAACATCTCAAAGGCCACCGCAGTCCGCATGGCCTTCTTTGCGTCTCCGCCGCAGGCTTGGCACGCCAACAGCACCAACACCGGGCGGAACCGCTTGCCGCCGCGCTCCGGGTAGTCGCGCATCAGCCGATATAGGAACTCCTCGGGTTCGCGCACCACGAGGAACGAAAACATCTCCTCTTCTAGGTCTGGAATGTAGCGGTGCAAAAACTGGCGCAGGTCTCGGGGGACCGCAGACATGTTCAACCTTTCGTTGTGAGCACATCTACCACCTAGTGCGCTCCACTTGTACCTCGGGATGCGAAACAATTAAGTGCCATATGACGGCTTGGAAGGATTCCGTCAGCGGCGTGACCAGATCGACCGTCGGCACAATCGCGCAGGCATCGGCGACTTGGGCCGTAAAGCCGCCATCCCGCCCCACGATGCCGCAAATTTTGGCTCCGATTTCTTTGGAGTACTCCAGCGCCGCAACCAAGTTGACGCTAGTATTCAGCGGGCGATTGCCGCCGCCGACGGACAAGACCAAGATCAAATCCTTTTCGTTTAAACGGCTGCCCTCCAGCCATTTGGCAAAGGCCGTGTCCCAGCCTTCGTCGTTGATGCGCGCCGTCAGCTCCGAGACGTTGTCCGTGGGCGCGTAGGACTCAATACCAGCGATCTTGCGAAAGTCGTTGACCGCGTGGCTCGCATTGCCCGCGCTGCCTCCTACTCCGAGCACAAAGAGCCGCCCGCCACACCGACGAGTCTCGACGATGAGCTGGACCATCGCTTCTATCGCATTGCGGTCTAGCTGCTCGATGACTTGCGCCGCCGCCGCCAAGTACTGTTGGGTGTAACTCATCCGCCGCGCTTATAGGCTGTAGCCGGCGGCCGCGGCATCCGCGTAAAAGATCTGGACGGTCTCTAGCGAAAACTGCCCCAGTTCCTTGCCCAAGGTCGGCAACTTTTTGATGATGTCGCTAGTGCAGGTGATGATGTGGCAGCCGATGCTGTCGGCTTGGACGACATTGTACACCTCGCGGGGGCTGGCCCAGATGAGTTCGGCTTGGGGGTTGGACGCGAGCAGCTCGACCGATTCGGCCATGACCGGCATGTAGTCCAGCCCAGCGTCGGCGATGCGGCCGGCAAAAACTGACACGCAGCACGGTGCCCCGCCCTCGACCGCGGCCGCCACTTCTCGCACTTGGTCGAGCAGAAAGATCGCCGTGACATTGACCTTGACCCCGGCGTGAGACAGCCGATGGACCAAGTCATAGCTTACTTCGCCCTTGGTGTTGCTGACGGGGATTTTGGCGTACACGTTTTCGCCCCAAGTTGCGATCTCGTGGGCTTGGCGCTCCATGTCGTCGAATTCGTCTGAAAATACCTCAAAGGAAATGTGGCGGTCGGGAATGGCCGCGACGATGTCGTGGGCAAAGGCCCGGTAGTCGGTGACGCCTGCTTGACGCATTAAGGTCGGATTGGTCGTAAACCCGGAGACCAGCGGATTGGCATAGCTCGCCAGCATGCTCTCGCGGTCGGCCCCATCGGCAAAAATTTTGACCGCGAGGTCCGCAGCGGTTTTTTCGTACGCCAGCACTTGCGAAGTGAGGGTGGTCATGGTATTGCTCCTTTAGATTCGTGATCGGCTTAAGTCTATTAATATTAAATATAAAGCTCGCTGCCGGAAAATTGCTGCAGTTCACGTGCGGCGCGGTTGGCAATAGTAAAACGCGTATCGTATAATTACAGGCAACCGCTGCATCTCACTCCTCATCCAATTAAGTAGAGGCTCTGCGATGAAATACCAATGGGCACTAGTCGGTTTGCTAATCGCCACCACCTGCTCGACAGCCGAGGTTCTCTCGCTGCAGGAGTGCATCGACTTGGCCATGCAAAACAACCTGCAACACCAAAGGAACCAACAAGACCTAGACAACAGCCACGTCCAACTAACGGCGGCGCAAGCGCCTTTTACCTTCAACATGGACGCCTTTGTCACCGCCCCTAGCTTCACCGGACTACGCGACACCCAAGAAAACGTCGCCCTCCAAACCCGAGTCCGCGAAGAGAATACCGATGTCTCCTACTCGGGCAACCTGCGCATGACCCAGCGCCTGCGCCACCTCGGCCAACTCACGCTGACCTCTGCGGCTCTACGCCGCGACTTCTCGTCCAATCGCCGCGAGGACTTCCTCGATTATTCGGGTTCGACGCGCCTTGCTTACGAGCGCGATCTACTCGCTCAGCCTAGCGAAGAAATCGCGCTCAAGCGCGCCGAGCACAGCTTGCAAAGTGCCCGCCTCAACTTCGATCGTCAGCGACTCCAGTTAGAGGGCCAAGTCATCGACGATTACTACGACTTGGTGCAGAGCGTCCGCGAACTCGAAATAGAGGAACAGCGCCTAGCTCAGTCGCGCGCCAATTTGGAGCTAGCTCAACGAAAATTTGAGGTCGGCCTCATCGCCGAAGTGGAAGCCCTGCGCCTACAGGTAGAGATGCTACAGGCCGAAGCCACGTATGACCAAGCGCAAACCGATATCGAATTGCGCCGCGATCTGCTCCGCGAAACCCTCGGACTCGATGTGTGGGAACCGATCACAATCGACACTGATGTCCAGTACGAGATTCACCCCATCGACGCCCAACGCGCCCTTGAAATCGGCTTGGCGCGCCGCACCGACATGAAACGAACGGAAATTTTCGAGGAAATCAACGAGTTGAATCTAGCGGAGGCCCGCCGCCGCAACGGCATTAACGCGACCTTCGGTGCCAATGTCAGCATGCAGGGACGCGGTCCAGAAATCGGCGATGTCAGCGACACTTTCGAGCGCAATCGGTGGGGAGTCGATCTGCAGATAACCCTGCCGCTGATCGACAGCGGCCAGCGGCAGGCCAACATCAGCCAAGCGCGCATCGCCTTGGAGCAAAGCCGCCTCGGACGCGAGCAGCAGCGCCGCCTAATCATCCAGCAAGTTCGCGACGCCACGCGCCGCGTCCACGAAGCCGAGCGCCAGATTGACCTGCGCCAAGCCGCCCTCGAATTTGCCCAGCGCACCTATGACGTCGAGCAGAGCCGCTTTGAACTCGGCTTGGCCGACAGCCAGCAATTGCTCCAAGCCCAAGGCAACTTGACGCAGGCTCGGATCAACGCCTTAGCCGCAGTCATAGGCTATCAGCGCCAGCTCAAAAACGTGCGGCTTGCCACTATGGCTGAGCTAAAAGAGCTGGCTCCTTAGCTTCCCAATCCTCATACAAAGTAGGGGCGACCGGCCGGTCGCCCCTACTCGAATAACGCGCGGATTAAGCACCTATTTGTCGTCTTCTGAGTCCATCAGCGGATGCGTGAATTCTTCTATATCCTCGCCAAACATCCGCCGTGGGCGCAGCCGGGTATAGGACGGAATCTGGTTCTGCTCCTCGGCCTCCTGACAGGACACGCACAGCCGCGCCGTGGGCAGGGCCTCTAAGCGCGGCTTGGGAATAAACGGACAGGTCGCACACAGGTTTAAGGGCTTTTCAAGGCAGGCTTCGCACTTGCCATACGTCGTGCTTTCTAGCTTCTCGAGCGCCAGCGTGACCTCCTCCAACTCGCGGCGCTCAGTATCCCCCAGCGCCACCAAAAGCTCCATAGCTCCGGCCTCGACTGCTCGGTCGAGATCGTCGGCCTTGGGGTCTTGCAACTCGTCGATCTCGTGCTCGGTTCCATCCAGATCGCTGAGCAATTCAGCGCGGCGCACTAGGAGCTTCTTCTTTATTCGCTCTCGATCTCGCTTGTTGAGGGCCACCTTTTTGGCCATAATTTTCTCCCCTTTAACCGGCTCTAAAGCCAGTGGATTACCCGTTTAAATGCCCGCTGCCTGCAAGCGAAAAACCGCCGTGCCCAGCGGCTCCAACTCTGCGGCGAGCCGCCCGTTGGCCAGCGTCGGGACCGCCTGCCCGCGGACCACTTCGACCCGCCCCATCGGCGGCAAGCCCTCCAGACGCAAATCGAGCTGCCGCGTATCTTTGGCGACATTGACGGCAAATGCGTAAAAATCGCCTTTGTATTCTTTGATCGCCACTGCGACCTCGCCACTGGTCGGTTGTGCCTCCAAGCGGTGCTCCTCCTGCAATAACACCGGGCCTAATTCGGCAAGCTCGACCGCGAGGCGCTGCACTTCTCGCCACAGGGCAAGGGGCTGGATGTGGCGTTCGTTCTCCTCGCAATAGCGGTAAAACAATACGCCCTTGGCCCCTCCAACCAGCCCTTGGTAGATCATGTTCCGCAACTCGGTTGCCGTCGGCGAGCGCGCCCAATGCTCCACCCCGCCAAAGGCCTGGGCGATCAACCAGACCGGCTTTCGCTCCAGCGAGGTCCAGCGCGCCCGCTCCATATAGTCGCCCACCTGACTGATGGAGTAATTCGGAATCGGATAGACGTCTATAGCCAAGATATCGCTGGCGTCCGAATATGCGGCGTATGTGTGTGGTCGGTTGTTGACCAAATAGACTGGATGATAGGGATCGAGTTCCCGGATTAGCTCGTATATCGCCAAAGCAGACGCAGGAGCCATTTTGGTCTCGGCTGGCTCGTCAACCAAATACCACGCCAAGAGCGCCGGATGCTGGCGATAGCGTTTGACGAGGGCGGTAATGGCCCGATAATCCGGCTCGGGCTTGCGCCGGGCGTACTCGGTCAGTTCTAGAAGTATCTGCATCCCCTCTACGGCAGCCGCGTCCATTAGCGCGGCGACTTCTTCTCCACGCAGCTTGTAGTAGTAATCCCCGGAATTAAAATGTAGCTGGCGCATTGGAGCGAGGATATCTGCCCGCAGCCAGTATAGCCCAATGGGAAAAAACGGCTTGCCATCGACGAGCAAGGACTGGCTAAACAGGTCGATTTTCACTTCCCGTGCGGCTGGTGCGAACTTCTCGCAAGCCACGGCCAGCGAATCTGCCCCGCCGACCGGGTCCAGCCACCGCGCCACCAACTCATAACGCCCTGCGAGCAAGGCGTCTGCGGCAAAGGCCCCAGCGACTTCCTGCCCGATCATGTTTACATCCAAGCGATCCAAGACCTCGTCGCCGCGTTGCAACTCGACCGTCACGGGGATGGTCGTATCAGCCCAGCGATTGCGCCGCAGCCGAAAGCGGATCTCATCTTCTACGGTATAATACGAGCGATCGCCCGAAAGCTCCCAAGTGGGCCGGGCAAACAGGTGCAACTCTTCGATCGCGTGGATGGGGGTGTCGATTTCTGGATCGTATAGCCGCAATGCCGCGCGGTGTATGCCGGCCTCTGCCAGCCGATACGGCAGTGCATAACGCACTAGACGCCCCTGCGGTACCTGCAACCGGTGCTCAACCTTGTGCTGCTCTCCCGAAGGGGTTTCCCATTCCAGCAGAGCTAACAGGAGGCTCGAACCAGTACCTGGCCTGAACAACTGCAAGTCGAGCAGATTGTCGCCTACTATGGGTAGCTGTTCTTGGATGATCTGGACCGTCGGCACATCGGGCGTCGTATTGGGAGCCATTTGCCCGCAAGCACTTAACAATGCCAACAGGGCAAAGTAAAAGGGCCGGGAGACAGCGCCCCTCGGCCCACTCCTCGGCAGTAAGCGCCCCTTCAAGACGACCTGCCAGTTTGCTCGGTCTCAAGCGAACGCAAGCGATCCCTAAGCGAAGCGGCCAGCTCAAATCGCTCCGCTTCGACTGCGGCCTGTAGATCAGCCGTCAGTCGCTCGCGCAACGTGCGCGGTCGCGTGCTTTCCACCTCGCTCTCCCACTCGCGCAAAAAGATCAGTTCAGGGCACTCGTCGAGCTGGTCCAATTGACCAATTTTGGCGAGAAATCCCTCAATTTCGACGATGCCTCGGCGGATCTCTGCTAGGGCCTCAGCATAGTTGTCTACCTCTAGACAGGCCAGCGCCCGGGCCTGCACCCGATGCGCCGTGACAAAGACTCGGTATTGTTCGGCTAACTGACGATCCTCGTCCTCCTCGGCGTATTCGTAGCACAAATCGAGGATAGCGAGGTTGTGCACGGCATCTTCTTCGGCTCGCTCGTATTCCTTCAGTTCGAAAAAACCGATCCGCCGCCAGTAGTATTTCATGGCCTCTTGGGCCAGTTCGGAACAATCCTCGTGCGAGAGGCTAAAGGTGCCCGGGCCGTGCTCTTTCTCCCACTCGCGTCGCTTCTGGCAGTAGTAATCCAACAGCGACACATAGCCGTGCGGGCGCAGCGCGTCGGGACGCCCCCGCCACTCTAGCTGCATCAAGCCCAGATCCATGCGGATTTGGAGCTTGGCGCTGCCGTTGCCGCCTCGTATCTTGCGCACGCTCAACTCGCCTGGGGCGTATTTCCAATCGCCGAGGATCGGGCCGATATCGCGTTCCATAATGGATGACAACCTCGAATTATACTTGGCCTTTCGGCCGGGGGCAAACAGGCGAACCAAGCGTCCGCGTATCCCGCCCTCAACAAGGCGGGGCTAGCGCGTATCTCGGTGATTTTTCGGATAGAATCGTCCTATTATATGCGCTCGGCGTACCCTTGTCAACTTACAGATCGGAGACTGTGGAATCGGCTTCTACCACCGGCGACACACCTGTGATTTCGCTTATTATGGCCAGTAACTCCTTGCGCAAGGTCGGGCGGCTTACGCGCAGGCTATCTAGGTGATTTTCGATCACTGGAATGGCGTCCGCCCCCACGGTTGTAAGCGCCTGATGGGTTAGGGTGCGCTCCTCGGGCGTGGGGTCGTATTCCATCTGCGTAGGCTCAATGGGCGTACCGAACATACTCACTCGAGGCTGGCCTCCCTCCCCAAAGGGGTCCAATCCCACATTTGGATAGCGTCGCGGGCCATCCGTGGAGTCGGGATGCATCCGTCCGTAGGGATAGGGAGATATCTCCTCGCCGGTGAACACCCCCCGAGGGGTCCGCTGCTCAGAGCGCAGGGTAAGCATGTCGTAGTAGTCGAGGGCATTGACCAAAATTTCAGCCGCCTTGGTTCCCCCCATCTGCCCGAGCGCTTCAATGGCGGCCATCCTCAGTTCGGAGTCGGCCGTATTGAGCGAATAATTGAGCAGCCTTCCTATATCCAAGGCCGCGCTCTGGTCGCCAATGGTGCCCAAAGCGAGCAGCGCGTCCTGCTTGAGCGTAGTGCGCTGGTCGTAGTCTTGGAGCGCCATTTTCAGCACTGGCACGGCGCGAGGGTCGCCGATTTCGCCTAAGATGCGCGCGGCCTTGCGCCGCGTGGCATAGGGGTAATCCTGGCGGGAGACGATCTCCATGATCCGATCTAACTGCGAGTGGTCGCCTTCCTGATAGAGCTTGTGCATCTGGTTGACATTCGTGCAACCCAAGGGGGCCAAAACGACCGCCAAAAGCGCGATCCTATACATAGCTAGCTCCTTTGTAACTCCCCTTGCCGCGAGGAGGTCTTTCCTCTATACTTCAAATTTTCCACTACGCAGCAGGAACTTCAGTGAACGCCCCACAAACCCACAACCGCCAACCCATTCCCGGTATTAAAGATACATTGGCCATAGCCAGCGGCAAGGGCGGCGTTGGCAAGTCCACGCTCTGCGCCAACTTAGCCGTGAGCTTGACCCACCAAGGGCTACGAGTCGGCTTGCTCGACGCCGACATCTACGGGCCCAACATCCCGGGCTTAATCGGCTTAGAAGGCAAGCCAACCGCAGAGGACGGCCGCATCCAGCCCTTGTCTGTGCACGGCCTCAAAGCCATCTCCATGGGGCTGCTAATCGACGCGGGCATCCCGGTCGTGTGGCGCGGCCCCATGCTGGCCAAGATGATGCACCAGTTCCTCTTCAACGTCACTTGGGGCGAGCTCGACCTCTTGCTCATAGACCTACCCCCCGGGACCGGGGACGTGCAAATCACGCTGACCCAAGTAGCGCCCTTGACAGCCGCCTTGATCGTCACCACGCCCTCGGCCATTGCCCTCGAAGACGTGCGTCGCGGCGTTGAGATGTTCCGCCAGACCGAGGTACCCATCGTCGGCTTAGTCGAGAACATGAGCTATTTCCGCTGCGACAACTGCGGCCATACCGACCCCATCTTCGGAGCCGGAGGGGGCCGCACCACAGCCAGTCGCTTGGACATTCCCTATCTAGGCGAAATTCCGCTCGACCCACTCGTCCGCAGCCAAGCCGACGCAGGTGAGCCAGTCGTAAAAACGCATCCCCAAACCGAGGGCAGTCAAGCCCTAGCCAACCTAGCTGCCGACATCGGCACTTATTTCCAGCACACATGAACCGCGTCCAAATCGCCTGCGTCGGCGCTGGATATTGGGGCAAAAACTTAGTGCGCGTTTTCCACGACCTGCCCGATGTCCATCTGCGCCAAGTCTGCGACGCCAGCCCGGAAATCCGCAGCGCCATCCAGCGCCAGTACCCAGAAGTCCCTATCACCGCCAACTACGACGAAGTACTCTGCGACGACGCGCTCGATGCCGTAGTACTGGCCGTCCCGGCCGCCCAGCACTACGAATTGGCCTGCCGCGCCCTAGAGCGGGGCAAGCACGTGTACGTCGAAAAACCCATGACCCTCGACGCCACCACATCGGCCCACTTGGTCGAATTAGCCGCCGAGCGGGATCGGGTGCTGATGGTCGGGCACCTGCTGAAGTACCACCCGGCTGTTCACATGCTGCATGATTTAGTTCGGGAAGGCGCGCTGGGCGACTTGTATTATTTGTACTCCCAGCGCGTCAACTTGGGCATTGTCCGCAGCGACGAAAACGCCCTGTGGAGCTTGGCACCACACGACATATCAGTCATCCTGTACCTACTCGGCCAAGAGCCGGACGCGGTCAGCGCCCGCGGCGAGTGCTATCTGCAACCCGACATCGAAGACGTGGTCTTTGCCAATTTGCACTTTGCCGATGGCAAGATGGCGCAGATGCAGCTTTCTTGGCTCGACCCACACCGCATTCGCCGTCTGACCGTGGTCGGCAGCCGCAAGATGGCGGTATTTGACGATGTGGAAAGCGCGGAAAAGGTGCGCATCTACGACAAATCGGCCGAGCGGCCGCAATACGATTCTTATGGCGACTCTATCGCGCTGCGCTTTGGCGATGTCGTCATTCCGCGGCTGCAAATGGCCGAGCCGCTCAAGCTGGAGTGCCAGCATTTCGTCGAGTGCGTGCGCACCGGCCAAACACCCCGCAGCGATGGCCGCGACGGCCTTCGCGTCGTGCGCGTATTGGAGGCTGCGCAGGCGTCGCTGCGCCAAGCCGGTGCCCCCGTGCCGCTGCGCTAGCGCACGGTGAATTCCGAGTACATCTCAGCTTGGTTGCCGCTCATATCCCGCACCCTCAGCACTAGGCGGTGCGCACCCGGCGGCAAATCTTCCAGCAAATGCCCGTACACGCGCCCGGCTTCTGGGTCGTATTCGGCGATTAGCGGGCGTCCGTCGAGTTCAAACTCAATGTCTGTTTCCCGCCCAATGCCCGCGCCTTGGTCGCGCACTGAGCCGCGAATTTCTGGGCGCGGATCAACAACTGCCCCCTCAGTGGGCTGCAAACTGCTAATCGCAGGGGGTTCCAAGTCGGCCAACAGCGCATAGCGGCCCAAGCGCCGCACCCGCGCCACCATTTGCCTACCCACAGCATCCCATTCATTGCTCACCAGCGACCACTTTTCAGCGGCGACCTCTCGGTAGATGCCCAGCTTCTCCGGCGGCAGCGTTTCCCGGTCGTAGCGCAAGCGCAGCGCGACCTTGCGGTCAAAGCTGACGTCAGGACCCAAGGCAAAAGCCGGACCAGCCGCCACTAGCGCAGCGGATGCGATCGGCTCAAAAGCCACGACCTGCGGAAAGAAAGGCGCGTACGTGCTCTCCGCAGCAAAACCCAATTCGACCTCGCCGTTGGCGTAAATCAGCTTGGCTGCGGCACCCGGCCGTACGAGCTGTCGGTCGAGGACGACCTTTTGCACGGCTCCCTTTGGCGTCCGCAGTAAAACCGACCCCACTGACGGGTCGTTCGCATCGAGCGGCACTGCGACTCGGAACTCGCGCAAGCCGGTCTGGCGGGGGCTGACATTAGCGGTATCAACGCGGACTAAGGGCGACGCGCTAGGCACTTGTGCATAGCGCATCACGAGTTCCACGAAATCCGCGTGAGGACGGCGCTCCAAGGAAAAGCTCGGCGCAGCGGCCCCATCGTCAGGCAGGCGGCAAACAGCAAAGGCCGTAGCACCCGCTGGATCCCGCGCTTGGATCCGCCAGTAGGAGGCATTCCGATGAATCTGCCACTTGAGCGGGCCAGAGCGGCTCTGCCGCCGATCTACGCGTCGCCAGTTTTCGCCATCGCGCGAACTGGCCAATTCTACTTCCACGAGCCGGTCGTCCGCATCGGTCATCCGCGCCTCGATAAAGGTTCCGTTCGCTTCCGCTGCAATCCGCGCCCCGGCAATGACGGGTGGCTCAGCAACCACCAACCCAAAGCGCGCTCGGCTCTCGTTGCCATTGACATCCGCGACGACGACTACAGCTTCGTGCCGCCCCTTGGTCAAGTTTAGGATGCCATCGCCAGGCCCCTCGTAGAATTCGAGGCGATTGCCCGGCAAACGGCACAAGTTGTAAAAGCGGCCCACCCCGCCCTTAAAAGCAGCCAGCGGCCGGTCCAAATACATCTGGTGCATATCGCCGTATCTGACCTGCTCGTAGCGCGCGGCAAAAACCAGCTCGCCGTCGATGTGCAATTCCGCGCGATAAGGGGCGAGCTTGTTAGGAGCCGCATCGGCGCGATCGTACATCAACGCGCTAATGCTCACCGGGCCGAGCACCTGCACGGGCCGCACCCCGACGAACTCCCCCCGGCTCGGCAGCCAGCGCAAACTCAGCACATAGGGGTCGTGTCCTCCCTCGACTTGGGCATTGCGACCATGCGGCGTGATGCCCACTCGCTGCAAGGTCGGTGCGATCGTATCGGCGATGGCAAACCCGTGCAACAGGGGATTGATCGCCACGTTATTTGCGTCGCGCAGCTCCAAGTGCAAATGGGGAGGACCGGCTCCACTTTCGCCGCTCCAAGCGATGACCACGCCGCCGAGCACTGGAATTTCCCCTTCCTTGAAGTACAAATCCACGCTGTAGCGTCCGCGCTGCTGTTGTGCTTGCTGTACGAGTTCGGCCATGGGCGCGGCAAAGCCCTCTAAATGGGCATAGACCACCGTGCGGCCATCGGCCAATTTCTGGTACAGAGCACGGCCATAGCCCCACGGCGAGGTGCGCACTCGCCAGATATAGCCGTCGGCGAGGGCTTGGACGGGGTGGCCGGTCTCGCCCCAAGTCTTTAGATCTATCCCGGCGTGGAAAGCGCGGGAACGCGATTCGCCAAAGGTGGAAGTCAAGGCCGGTGCAAGGCGCAGCGGCCAAGTGAAACCCCCTTCTTCCGCGTTGGCCGGCAGCCACAAAGCCACCGCCAATAAGAGTGTCCGTTTAATCACAGTCGTCCTCGTATGTATGTAGGGCCATGCGGTCCGGGGTCACTTCGAGAAAGTGGAAAGGTTTTTCGGTCCAAGCACCGGTGTTAAAGTAGCATCGGCCCTGTCGCTCAATTGCCATGGCCGCGTGCGTATGCCCGCAGACCACCGCTTCAACCCCCTCCTGCTGCGCCACGCGCAAGGCGTTGCGCGCTATGTGCTCGTTGAGCACCCGGTAGAACAAAGGCCATTTCTTGGCGTATTCGGCCACGTGGGCATCGCGCCCGCCGAGCCAAATGCGACAACGATGCAAGCGGCGGAAAACCCACTTAAACGCCGAATGCCTAGGCATCAGCCGATCGAGCCGATGGCCGTGAATTACGAGCAGCCGCCGGTCGAGCCGCCAGCTATCGACAAAGCGAATTTGTCCCGAATCAGTTAGCTTGAACTCGGCATCGCGGTTGCCATACACCCAAATTACGGGCCGGGATTGCGACTCATTCACGAGGCGCTCCAGCACGGCCCGATGGGCAGCGGGCAGGGCTTGGCCTGACCTATCTATGACGTCGCCGTTGAGCACGAGCGGCACCCCTTGGGGCAAGGTATCCAGCCAAGAAGAAAAGTGGCGATGGTAAAAGTAAGCCGATCCGAGATGCAAATCGCTGACGACGAAGCAGCGTGTGACGCCCATGCCCCTTGCTGTGTGCCTTATATTTGATTGAATAACCGCCCGATGAATAAACAGACAACGCCATCTACGCGCAAAGCGTACGACCCGGACAAATTACAGGCCCTGCTCCAGTACCTCGGTCGGCTGCTACCCAACGACCAAGAGCGCGCGGCCTTTTATCAGTGCTCTCATACGCCCCCCCCTGCTTCGCTGCGCTTGAACCTTCTCCAAGCCCAAGCGCAACACGTCCGGCCCCACCTACACCAACGCGGCCAAAGCGTGCCTTGGTGCAGCGAGGGCTTCACACTGGAAAGCGACACAAGCCTCGGCCAGACCATTGAACACGCCATGGGCGCGTACTACGTCCAAGCCAAGGCCCCCATGCTAGCCGTCGAAGTCTTGGCCCCCCAACCCGGCGAGCGCGTCCTCGACCTGTGTGCCGCCCCAGGCGGCAAAGCCACCCAGATTGCCGCGCACATGCGCAACAGCGGCTTGCTGCTGGCCAATGAGCCCCAGCGCAAGCGCATGCCCGCCCTCGTGGGCAATTTGGAGCGCTGTGGGGTGGCCAATCACGTCTTGACCCAAGCCCCGGGGACCATGCTGGTGCGCTACTTTCCCAACTTTTTCGACCGCATCCTCGTCGATGCACCGTGCTCAGGCGACGGCATCGTGCGCAAAGACAAGAACATGCTCACCTACTGGTCGCCGCAAGACGCCCAGCACCTCGCCCAGCAACAGAAGGGCCTCCTGCGTGCTGCCTACCAAATGCTGCGCCCCGGCGGCACCTTGGTGTACTCGACGTGCTCGCTCTCGTTGGAGGAAAACGAAGAAGTGCTCATAGGGCTGTTGCGCCGCTATAAGGAAGACGTTGCGATCCTCCCCATCGCAGAGTTCGAAGGACCGCCGCTGCCGGATGCGCTAGCCGCCCAATTTCCGGCCGAGTTCGCCCGCTGCGTCCGCATCTGGCCCCACCACCATGACACCGAAGGAGCTTTCGTCGCTCGCCTCTCCAAACGCGCACCGACGCCAAGCCTCGGAGACGCCCCTGCTTGGGACACTACAACGACCGAGCCCGCTGCCGCCGAGTCCCGGCTCGCTATCGAAGGCCGCTGGAGCGGCACCCTGCCCTGCCCCTCGGACCAGATATTCACCCTCAGTAACCGCCACCTATGCCGACAACCGGCGCTCGGCCCAGCCATCCAAGAGCATCTACCCTACTTCGTCCGCGGCGGCATGAAGGTGGCCCGCCCCCACAAAGGGTATCACTACCTGTCCCAGCAAACCGTCGCCCTATGGGGACATCTCATGCAGGGACCCAGCATCGAGCTGAGTTGGCCTCAACTACAGGACTTGTTCGCGGGTCGTCCACTCTACTGCGACCCTCCCACGGGCCTCAAAGGCGAAATTTTCTGCCGCTTTGGGCCGTGGACTGTCTGTCGCGCCATTGCCAGAGAGGAAGGCCGCCTAATTGAAAGCATGCTGCCGCGCGCGTTGTTCCGCGCCCAGCTAGCGTCACTGATATAGGATTACTTTTTCCCTTCCGGCCCCTGCCAAGGCGGGAAGAGCTGGTGTTCAATCCGCAGCATGTTGCAAATGCGACCCGCGATAAAATCGCCCAAATCGTCAAAGGTCTGCGGCCTTTGATAGAAGGCTGGCATGGCCGGCAGAATGACGGCACCAGCCTCAGCCGCTGCCGTCATATTGCGCAACTGAATCAGGTTGAGCGGGGTCTCGCGCACTACCAGTACCAGCGGTCGCCGCTCCTTGAGGCTGACATCGGCCGCTCGTTCAATCAGGCTCGCAGACGCCCCGCGAGCTATGCCCGACAGCGTCTTAACCGAACAAGGCACCACCACCATACCGTCAATGGATACCGAACCACTGGCGATGGGAGCCGCTAGGTCGCTGGCATTGTACTCGCGCAATTCACCGGCTTGGGTCTCCTCCCCATAGCACCGCGTTATAAATTCGCGCAGGCTCTCCTTGTCAGGCCGGAAACCCAACTCTTCGACGAGCAGGTAGCGCCCGTATTTGGACAAAACTAGATGCACTTGGTGCCCGCCAATCAGCAAGGCGCGCAGCAGGCGGCCCGCATAGAGCGCACCGCTGGCTCCGGTGATGCCGACGACGATCTGCTTGCCGCTCACGACGTCTCCTTTAGGGCCTCGCGGCCCGCTTCGAGCGTGGCGACAATCGCATCCACGTCATAGACGCAACCACCCCAAGTGCCGCCACCGACGTTTTGCAGCGCCGCCCACAGCTTAGTGTCGTCGGGCAACTCCGCTTCGGGTGCAAGGTCGGGGCACAAGGTGCGTTTGGCCAGCACCCGCTGGCCTTCCTCTGCGCCAAACTCCTCGCCTTCGCAGCCGACCAAATCGATGCATCCGCGCAGGTTGTGGCAGTCGATTTCAATGGCGATCAAATCGCCGTCTCGCAGCTTGCCGATCGGCCCGCCAGCCAAGGCCTCCGGGCCGATGTGCCCAATGCAAGGGCCGGAGGAAAACCCCGAAAACCGCGCGTCCGTAAGCAGCGCCACGCGCTTGCCAATATCCGTGTACTTGAGCGCAATCGTAACCTGCGCCACTTCCTCCATCCCCGTGCCCATCGGCCCGCAGCTAATCATCACCAGCACGTCGCCCGGCTCGATCTCGCCAGCCTTGATCGCGGCGATGGTGTCGCGTTCGGTGGTAAAAACCTTCGCCGGCCCCGTGTGCCGATAGATCCCTTGAGTGTCGAGCAGGGAAGCGTCAATGGCCGTGCTCTTGACGACCGCTCCCTCGGGCGAGATGTTGCCGACCGGGAAACAAATGGTGCTAGTCAAACCCTTAGAGCGAGCGCGATCGGCGTCCATTATCACGTCGTCTGGGTCCACCCCATCTAGCTTTTGCAACTCCTCGCGGAAGCGGCGGCGGCGCGGTGCCTCCTCCCACCAGTCGAGATTTTCGCCCAGCGTACGACCTGTAACTGTCATCACCCCCTCCTCCAACAGTCCCAAGCGGCGCAGGTGCAACATGACCTCGGGCACTCCACCGGCCAAAAAGGCGCGCACGGTAACGTGGAACTCAGGTCCGTTGGGCAGCACATCCACCAAGCGCGGCACCTCGCGGTTGATCCGATCCCAATCCTCTACTTCCGGCCGCTTCCGCCCAGCCGCATGGGCAATAGCCGGCACGTGCAATATCAAATTAGTCGAACCGCCAAAAGCCGCATGGACGACCATGGCGTTGTACAGCGCCTGATCGGTAACCAACTCCTGCGAGCGAATGCCTGCGGCCTCCAGCGCCATCAGTGCCCTCGCCGAGCGCACGGCCATATCGTGCCAGACTGCTTCTCCCGAAGGGGCCAGCGCCGAATGCGGCAGCGACAGTCCCATCGCTTCACCCACAACTTGAGTCGTGGCCGCAGTCCCCAAAAACTGGCATCCGCCCCCCGGCGTGGCACAGGCGCGGCAACCGAGCACCTGAAAGTCGTCGATATCCATCTCGCCCTGCGCCAGCCGCGAACCCGCCGACTGGATCTTACCCGCGTCCTCGCCTTCTTCCGGCGGCAGCGTCACCCCACCGGGCACAACAATGACCGGCAGATCCGGCGTACCCGCTAAGGCGATGAGGACTGCCGGCAATCCCTTGTCGCAGGTGCCCACGCCCATCACGCCGCGCCGCGTTGGCAACGAACGGATCAAGCGGCGCAGAATCATGGCCGCGTCATTGCGGTACGGCAGACTGTCGAACATGCCCGTTGTGCCCTGCGTGCGACCATCGCACGGGTCCGAGCAATACGCGGCAAAGGGAATGCCGCCCCGGCGGTGGATTTCCTCGGCCGCAGCTTCCATCAGCAGGCCGATCTCCCAGTGGCCAGTGTGGTAGCCCAGCGCGATTGGTCGGCCATCCGGGGCGCGTATGCCGCCCTGCGTGCTGACGATGAGGAATTCTCCCCGGCCTAACTCGTCGGGGTTCCAGCCCATCCCTGCGTTCTGGCTATAGCCAAAGATGTGGCCGCTCGGCGCTTCTACTACTTGCTCTATGGTCAGCGGCAGCTTGCCGCTGGGGCCAGGAGCGCGTGTGCGGACTTGGTAGATTTCATCGTCGGTCTCGCCGACGATTTCTGCAAAGGAATCAGTACTCATACTACCTCGTTTATGGTTCACTAATTCACTGATGTTACGCATCATCCTGTCCGTATGCCAGCCTCTCCTGTCATGCTGAGCGGAGCGAAGCATCCTATACCTAGGTGATCGTGCGTAGCGTCAGTAATTCAGAAAGATGCCCCTACCAGCCCTCTTCGCGGACTTGGATTTTCTTTAGCAGGGGACGCCACCAAGCTTCGTTGTCGCGGTACCAGTGAACCGTATCGCGGAAGCTCTGGGCAAAATCGACTTGCGGTTCCCAGCCTAGTTGAGTGCGGATTCTGCTCGAATCAAGTAGATAGCGCCGGTCGTGGCCGGGCCGGTCATCGACATAGGTTTTGTGCTCAGCGTTCATCCCCAAGGCGTCGAGGATCAGGTCGGCAATGGTTTCGACGTCTTTTTCAATGCCACTACCAACGTTGTACGTCTCGCCGATCTCGCCTTTTTTCAGCACTAGGTCGATGGCCCGGCAGTGGTCGTCAACGTGGAGCCACTCGCGGCGGTTCTGGCTGGATTTGTACAGCGGCATCTTCTGGCCGGTGAGCAGGCGGACGACGAAGAAGGGGATGACTTTCTCCGGGAATTGATAGGGGCCAAAGTTGTTGGAGCAGTTCGACAGCGTCACGGGCAGGCCAAAGGTGTGGCCATAAGCGCGCACAGCCAAGTCGGCGGCGGCCTTGGCCGCGTTGTACGGAGTGCGCGGCCGGTAAGACGATTCCTCACTGAAGGACTCGTCCGCGTCGAGGGCCAAATCGCCGTACACTTCGCAGGTAGAAATGTGGTGGAAGCGCGGCACTTGGGCGTCGGCCGCGGCCTGCAACAGCTTTTGCGTACCCACGACATTGGTCTGGAAAAAAGCCGAGGGATTGACAATGGCCAAGCTGTTGTGCGATTCCGCGGCAAAGTTGACCACGTAGTCGGGGCGGTGGACTTCGAAGAGGTGACGGGTCAGATCGGCATTCTGAATATCGCCGCGGACAAAGGTGTAGCGGTCGCCGTAGTTTTCTCCCACGTCCTGCAGGCTGGCCAAGTTGCCAGCATAGGTAAGCAGGTCGTAGTTGACGATGCGGTCGTCGGGGTAGGTCGATAGCCAGTAGCGAATAAAATTGGAGCCGATGAAACCGGCACCGCCGGTGACAAACAGAGTGGTCATGGATACTCTTGGTTAGGAGTTGGGTGCGTGGGCCGTCATTTAATATAACATTTGGACAACTCGCAGCCGGGATTTCAGTTAATACCCTTATTACTACCCTTACTCAAGCGTTACTACCCTTATTCCCGAGAAAACGCCAGCGTGCACCCGGGCCGCGGCCGCTGCAAGCTACATCGCCGGACTTCTTTAGCTCCGCCAAGAGGGTGCGAATCCATTCGCGGCCGACGCCGGGGCAGGCATGTTCTATGTCGCTCAGGCGGAATTCGCCCGGCTGAGCGCGGATGGCGGCGAGCACCTGCTCGGACTTAGCACCTCTTGGGACCTTGATCTGACCGGTGCGTTCCTCGAACTCGACGTAAGCACGGCGGATGATCGCGAAGAGGAAGTTAAACCAAGGCGTCAGTTCGTGTTTGCCGTCGTGCCAGCGCTGTGAACTGAGCTGGAGGCATTCGTAGTAGGACTCCCGGGATTCCTCAATGAGGCGTTCCAAGCTGATGTAGCGACCGACCTCGTAGCCGTGCTGGTAGAGTGCCAACAGGGTGAGCAGCCGGGACACGCGGCCGTTGCCGTCTCGGAAGGGATGGATGCAAAGGAAATCCAAGACGAGAGCGGCGATGGCGATGAGCGGCGGGATGTTCTCCCGGTCAAGGGCGTGCTGGTAATGCTGACAGAGTTCTTCTACTGCCGCCGGGGTCTCCACAGCCTTCACGCAGCGGAATCGAACAACCGGAGCCTGTCCGGGCAAGAATTCCACGATATCGTTATCGACTCGTTTGAATTGGCCCGCGTCGCCGCTGGCGGACTGGCAAAGGGCATGTAGGCGTTGCAGGGTATCCGGCGTGATAGAAAGCGCGGCGTAGTCGGAGTGAATCTCGTTCAAGGCGCGGCGATAGTCTTGCACCTCCTGCTCGGAGCGGTCACGGGGTTTCGCTTGGCCGAGCACCAGCGGGTAAAGACGGGCTTGGGCGACCGTCACTCCCTCGATGCGGTTGGAGGATTCAGCGCTCTGAATGACAGCCGTGTCGCGGAGCGCTTTGAGGGCTTGTGGCGACTGACGTGTGAATAGCTCCTGTTTGCCCCTCGACTCGGCGATGTCGTTGAGCAGCCATACCGTGCTTAGGGGTGTTTCGTGGTCGCGTAGGCGGTTGTTGCGGAAAGAATTCATGAACGGTTTGCTCTAAGATCCCTTGACCAAGTATGCCGAACAAACTCATCTGGGTCAGATAGAAGTACGAACAGATAAACTGTAGCTAGATCAGGAAGGACATTGCTTACTTCGCACGAATGAATGGATAGGAGACACTCATATGTTTTATTCATCATCCGATAGCCATGTAATGAATTACGAATCCCATGAATTAGCTCTGCTGTGAAATTTTCAAACGTGTCCAGATGCTCTCTCTCAATATATTTACTTTTAGTCTTGTCGAATCTCTTGAGCTGAATCAGTTCTCGATCCTGGTCCAACCTATCCTCACTCCAAACTCCCTCCACAGCCTGTTGAACGGTGCGATCATAGATTTCTTCAGCTCTTGCGACTATGTAGGTACGGAATCGACTGGGCATATGGGCTATCAGCGGTTCGAGACGATCTTGGAAGTGGGACTTCTTGAGTAGGCGGAGGTAAGTCCTTTCGCGCTTTTTAAGATCAACTTTCTTGGCACTGAGAGTCGCATACTTGTCCAATATGTCAAAGAAGAGCTGTTTTCTCACATAGGTGTCCTGCTCCGTGTTGACAGTGATTGTCTCTGACACGATCCGGTCGATGGTGAGGTAGAATTGCCTTTGTTTAATGAAGTCTATTGCTTCATCGTCTTTCAAGAATAAACTCGGATTGATGAGCGATAGATAGAGTGCGTTGACTCTTTCTACTGTCCACTTGACAAGATCATTTACATCTTCATCACGCCATCGCGTCATATGTCGGAGGCGGGTGTCTTCCAACTTAGTTCTTAGGTTCTGTCCATTAGTAATGTTTTGTAGAGCCAAATTTGGCTCTAGTATACTCTTTGATCGTAACGCATCCGGCAGCGACGGCATAGTGTCTCTTTTGTACTTGTGTATCTTCAGCACTGGATAACACTGAAAGACGAGCAAGAAGCTGAATCGCTCGGCCACAATTCCATACACGTTGGGGTAAAATCCACTAAGTACGGCCTGCAGGACATTGCTGCCTAAACTCCCTAGCTCACTCCCTTGTCCTGCTATGATGCTCTGACGTACGCTCTGTCTGATTTCGGGTATGGAGTACACTCCTGAAATGCCTGTTAGGTCGATTGACTGCAGAAGATCCACAAGTCCTTCATCGATCTGAATAATATGAATCCGACCCTTCGGATACGCGGCCAAAAAGGCCGGAACAGCTACTTCACGCAATAGCTGCACGTAGTCTGAGTACCTTACACGGAACAGAAGACTCTTGATCCAAAGAAGTTTCTTGTAGCCTCTAGTTTCTTCTATAGCCTTCTTATGAAAATCGATATCACATGGGAATACCTGAAGGGTCTTCTCAGTCTCCCACCAATAGTCATCCAACGTTGAGAAAATTTCAGCATCGTTCATATTGGCTGCTGTTATGACCCCAGAGTGAACGAACACTCTCTGTTGCTGTTGTCGGACGGAATCCTTCAGTTTTATCCAAATATCCGTATTGTCTTCACGGAATTCGTACAACCCAGTATTCGCTAGTGCTATCTTGACTCCCTCGATGACTCCAGATACAGGATACTCCAGTCTACCGTAACACATGTCAGCCCAAGTTGCCGGAACGATTTTGGTCACTTTATTACCTCATCTTCCAAGGGAATGCAGTCAACCAAGTGGATAAGCGAGTGTTGACCGTATCAAGATGATCATCAATAAATCATTCAGGGAGTGGACAGATCCCATTTACTTCAATCATTGAAGGCTCAACATTTATATAAATCTGACGGCGACGACCTTTGAAGCTAATCTGTAACTTCTTTGGCTCCAAAAGTTCCAAATCTAATTCGAGTATTTCTTTCACCGTATTTGAAAGTTTTAAATAGAGAACCGAAGTCAAAAGAGCAAACTTCTTGAATCTCTCCACTGTTTGTCCAAAAGATCGATAGATATCCAGAATTGGTGATTCTTGTACTTGTAGCCTAGGCCCATATGTTGATCCTCCACGAGAAATAAAAGATTCTAGCAAGGGGTTATCTGTGAGTCCTGCAAGATCCGTTTGATTTTGAAAAGTTTTCTCATTAAGTAAGATCCTCTTTGTTCGCATTTCGGCAATCTGATCCAGTGAATAATTATTGAATGACATATCATCAAATGGGTTGAAATTTTGCTTGTTGTCCTCCTCAGTCAGAGTAACTTTCCAAACAGTTTGAGGACCATATGTAGCTTGAGTAACATCTTTTGGCCTTACCCACGCGGCGTCTTTCTTGTGAGCAAAGGCAAGAATTTTTCCCTGAGCAAATTGGTTACTGATACTATTTCTTAATGAATGAAGAAAGGCAGTTTCTTCGGACGATTCTGGGAGAAGGTCAAGATTAATTTCTGTTGGACTCCATTGTGCATTTTGCACGGGAATGAAATACGATTTATCTTCCGACCGCAATAGTATAAACTCGCCAGGATCGCTCTCGACCTCGGTGGAAGTCGATATGTCAGTTGATGTTACTTGCGACGTATTTCCCGATAGCTTATAGACTAAAGCTTGATAAATTTCTTCAATCTTCATTGAACGCAAATCAAGATATCCGACAGTTGGTAGAATTCCCGGAATCTCAGTATCGTCAATACGAACTGGAAGAATATATCCCTGATTTTCCTCAAATGCCCTTGCCTGAGCACTTTGGCGTTCATGATTCGCCCACAATTTCCGTGCATAGTGTTCAGACAGAAACATGACACAATAGCGTGCTTGATCTTTGTAAACCGATGAAAGATGCTCGTAGAGATTCTCACCCCAAAGCTTTACTAGTTCGTATTCGTCATAGAAGACTGAATATCCTCCTGCGTCGATAAGATCTGCTAGCTTCTTGGCATACTGTCGATCTTCTCCTGCAAAAGACAAGGCAACATCATATTTCTTGGACATTTCTTAAATACCCCTTCACCTATTATTTATATGCTGTCAACTCGACTATCTCTCTACTGCCTCAACTTCTTCCACTGTCAGGCTATACAGCGCATATACTAGCTGATCTATCTCCGCTTCATAGTCTCTAGTGTTCGCTGCTGGATCGGCAGCTTTAGCTGTCAGGATGCGGTCAACCAAGCAGATGAACGGACACTGCTCAACTGCGGATATTTTAGGAATAGGCAGGCGTTCAACAGCGAACTTTTTCCATTGCATAAGTCCCATTCCCGTTGTCAGTGCATCGTTTTTCATCAGCCAAGTGATAAGAGCACTGTTCAGAATCGCGCAAAGGTATTTTAGGGATTCACCCGTCATAATGAATCCTTTATCGTTGCAATACATTTCTGCGTCGGAGTAGGCGAATCTGCCCATAGGTGACATGTCCATCCATAACAGTTTTTCTTTAGTGAACATTTCAAGATATTCATCTTTGGGATTGTTATCCAGTTCGAGCCAATGGTGTTGTCCCACGTAGTCTGCTCCTATATTATTTATCCCAGACCGAGAATATCTACATTGGCCACGAGCTTTGAGTTTTTCCTCGTATTGCATCAGATATTCATATACCGCAGGAAATTTTTTGGGAAGAGTTTTATAGCTTCCAAATCTTGCAACAATCAACCACAAGTCAGCCCATTTTGCTTAGTAACGCTGTATATCTCGCCCACGCAGCACTGGCTTGATGATGTCCGCGGATTTAGGATCTTTCTTGATCAACGCCTCTCTGGTCGCATAGTCGATGATGAAGACAGTGTTGAGACCGGTTTTGATACCGTAGTTAATGGACACATCCCAATCTTTTAACGGCATTCCTTTCGTCTTCACCTTATCCATAACGTTCTCTTCGGCATGTGACAGGATGCTCCACGGCTTTTCGCCATCAGGGTGTGTTTGGCCCCATCGGCTTGCGTCAGGTGGGAAGTCTTTGGCGTCCAGTTTATCCATATCAACAGCGTTGCATGTAGCGTTGCCACTACCCTCACGCAGTAGTAGAACGCTAGTGTCAACAATGGCGTTTTCAAAAACATCCTTGCCCATTTCTAGTAGTCGCAGCGGCGTGTGCCGCTCGGAGAAGTAGCGGCGCAAGGTTTTACCGTATTCCGCCTTCAGCCAACTATTGGAAGTAATATAGGCCAGCAAGCCTTTGGATGGCCTGAGCAGTCGACAGCCACGTTCGTAGAAAAGCTGGTAGATATCTCCTCTGCTAGCAAAAACTTGATACCCAGCGTCTTGGTATAGTTTACCCAGTTCGCCGCCGTTTTTCTGTAACTGAATATACGGCGGATTCCCAATCACCATATCAAAGCCATAGGCAACGCCGAACATGTACTCGGCGTCGAACCAGTCGGCAACAGCGTTCTGGTCGTAGGGATTCCAATGGGCGATTTTTCCCGCAGCATCAGGTGAAAAGCCGGCTCTCTCTAACTCCTCTGCCAATTCTTCGCGTAGTTCCGCATCCTTTTCCCTACAGTCAAGTTTTTGTTGGCGCGTGGTTGCGTGAAAGTGCCGCTCGCGGTTTTCATTCAGCTCTTGTTCCAGACGATTTACCGTATCTGTTTGCCCAAGGCTCATTTGGAGTGGCTTGTCAAGGCTCAGCAGCGTGTTCGTCGCGACAAAACGCGTCTCTAGATTTGGTAGCGGCTTGATACCGAAGTTGTCGGCGGTCTCATCTGCTTCCTGCTCAATGGCCAGCGAAATGAAAAAGCGTAGTTTGGCAATTTGGCAAGCCACGGGTTGAATATCTACTCCGAAGATACTGTTCTGGATAAGGTACAGCTTGCGCCCAAAGTCCGAATCGCGGTAACGCTCGAAAATATCGCTGATTTCGGTCAGCTCGTCATCGCGTTCCTGTTGGTTCGGGGTATCGAAAGCCTCCGCTGCCCGTTGGGTGGCGCGTTCCTTTTGCAGTGCTTCCCAGCGTTCGTTGCTAGGGTCAATCCGCTGCAATACCAAGGTCAGCTTGTGCAGTACGCCCATCGGAAAGGCACCGGAACCGACCGCCGGGTCCAGCACCTTGATCTCCGCAATGGCCTTTACAATACTCGCTGCTTCGGCTTCCTCAAAGAGTTCATTAGCGTCTTCAAAGGCATCTGCATAGTCCAGCAGGTAACGCAGCCTCGCTTGCCAGAAATCGGCGTCGCCAACTGTTGGGTTCACTTTTTCTGCCAGCGTCGCCACTAGGGCCTCCTCTACCATGTAGTCCACCACGTCACGGGGCGTGTAGTAGGAGCCGGTCTGTCTGCGGGCAGTCTCGCGCGTCTCTGGGTTGTAAGCCGCCAGCAAGTTCTCAAAAACCTTGCCAAGCAATTCCGGGTCCAGAGCGACCTCCTGCTCTATGGGCGTATTTTCCACCACCGTGAACTTGTAGTGATTGAGCAGAGGAAACAGACCATGGTCTTCGTCGAAGAACAGGGCATCAGGGACGTTCAGCTCTCGCCACGCCTCGCGGCGAGCTTGTGCCGCCCGGGGACCATCGTTTGGGTCCGGATCGCTGAACATGTCGATGCGTATGCCCCCGGCACTTCTCGACTCCTCGTCGTCTAGGCAGTCGAACAGGCCGCCGTTGATGAACGGTGTCTGATTCATCAGCTTTTTGAAGCGCTTTGTATCCCGGATGAGCGATTGATAGCGGAAATGTGAAAAGACCCGGTGACTAGGCTCGTTCTGGGTACTGAAACCACGCGCGCCCATTTCAGTGTTGAGAGTCGCGAAGAAGAGATTCTGCAAAACGGCGCGGTAGTAATCGGAGCCGCCGAAGTCGTTTAGCAACTCTTCCATTTCGGCGCGAACGAACCACTCCTCTCGGACCAGTCCCTTTTCCTTAATGAACCAGACGAACAGGATGCGGGTAATCAACCGGATGACCTGCTGCTCCGCCGACACGGTCGAGGGGAACTTTGCTTCCTCTACTGCCCTCTTGAACCAGTCGAATAGCTCGCCGTAGAACCTCCGGTTGAGCTCCTCGGTGTCCAGTTTATCCAACCAAGCAGCCAGCAATCCGTCAAAATTGTGCGACTTATTATGGATGTCTATCCATTCCGAGCACTCGGCCAGCGATAGTTCAGCCAAAATGTCCAGATGGGCACGGTGGGGATCAGCCGGGTCAATTTCCCGTATCATTGACACATGGCCCAGCACATCGCGCCCTGGATCGCGCTTGTGTTCGCGACGATGGACAAAGGACAGGGTGAGTCGATGGTTAGTGGTCCTGAACAGAACGACAGTTGGTTGGCTCAGGCGCTTGTTGATCTCGCGGGTGAGTTGCGCGTACTGGCCACGAGCGTAGGTTCGCCCCTTGAGTTCCACGGCGAAGAACATAAAGCTCTTCTGCTGTCCCTTGTCGAAGGCCTCAAACCCAAGCGTCGGCTGATCGACTGAAACGATTTCATCACTTGTTACCTGAAAGACGAGCCGTACGGATCGGACGTGCTTGCGGAATGCCTGACTCGTCTGGGTATTTTGGCTATACGCAGGGAATTCTTGGATAAAGTCATCCACGCTGCCTGAAAGTTCCTGTGTGCGGTCACTTTGGTATCCGAGGACTTCCAGTAGGTCTTTCGCCGCCTCTAGGAAGTCTCTGGCGGGTATGGCCTTCAGACCTGATCGAATCTGTTTCTTTGTCTGGGAAACGCTGCTCATTGGATCTGCTCCAGAGGATTATACATTGCCATATTCCCGCTCCCATCAATAGTAGTCTATATAATTCATCTCGGCCGCATGGCCGTTCTCGAATCAGAATACCACTCGCTAATCTCAGCGTTCAACAGTTTATCTTAACGGGCTATGTAATCAGCATCTTTAGCTCTTGGTAACACACTCGACGGAGTAGCTTGCTGAGCGCCCGCTCTTTGAGTTGGCGAATGCGCTCGCGTGTGAGATTCATCATGTCGCCGATTTCCTCAAGCGTCAGGGCCTTGTTGCCATCGAAGCCAAAATAGAGCCTGATAATGCGCAACTCGCGCTCATCAAGGGTTCTCAAAGCCATCTCGAGCCGCTCCCGTGCCGACTTGTGCAAGATGTCGGCGTCAGGCGGAGCCGTCGCCTCATCAACCAAGATATCGAGCAGGCTGCGTTCGTCGTCGGTGAAGGGTTCGTCAAGCGAACATACGGCGCGGGCGCTGAGGGTGGTCTCCATGATCTCTTTGGCCGGAACACCAAGTTCGGCGGAGATTTCCTCTAGGGCTTCTTCGGCCAGAACTTCGGGTTCGGCGGAGATTTCCTCTATGTCTGGCTCATTAGCCCAGTCCTGACCTAGTTTGCGTGAGGCTTTGGAAATATCTTTGAGCAAGCTGATTTTGTTGAGTGGGAGGCGCACGATGCGCACATGCTCGGCGAGCGTTTGGAGAATGGACTGACGAATCCAATAAACCGCATAGGAAATGAGTTTGTGACCCTTTGTCCCATCGAAGCGGTCGGCCGCCGTAATCAGCCCTATATTGCCAGCGCTAATCAAGTCAGAGAGGGGCAGACCGCGATTTTGGTATTTCTTGGCTTCGCTAATGACAAAGCGCAAATTCGCCTGGATCATTTCATCTCGTGCGCACATGTCGCCATTTTTGATGCGGTCGGCCAGTTCTACTTCGCGCTCCCTAGGAAGAGGTGTGGACTCGGCAATATCGTAGAAGTAAAGTCGTAGAGTTTGCTCCTCCCCTTCTGGGAATTTCTCCTCAAAGACCGCCCGTTCAAACCATTCGAACGTATATCGGTAGAACTCCTGGTTGCGCTCTACGGTGTCCAGCTTGGCAAGCCAAGCAGCAAGCAAACCTTCGCAGTTGTGCGGCTTGGCATTGGAATCCATCCACTCGATGCACTCCGGTAGCGATAGCTCAGACAAAACGTCGAGATCGGCACGGCGTGGATTCTCTAGAGGAATATCCTTGATCAACGACGTGACGCGTTCCAGCACATCACGATTATCATCGAGCTTGTGCGGACGACGACTGATAACAGCGATGGTCAAGCGTGCTCCAGCTCGGAAGAAGACCACGGTTGGCACGATTATCCGCTTATCGATCTCCCGTGTAAATTCGTCATATATCCCTTGGGGGCAGTTTTCCTCCTTCAGTTCTACGGCGAAGAAAATAACGCTCTGCTGGCGTCCTTCCTCAAAGGAAGCAGACTCAAGCCCAAGCGTCTGCTGATTGACTGAGGCGATTTTATCATTTGTTATCTGAAAGATGATCCGCACGGATTGGACGTGATCGCGGAATACTTGTTCAGTCTTGGTATTTGGTTTTGGGGCGGAGAGCTCGTGAATAAAGCCATCCACACTGTCTGGAAGTTCTTCTGTGAGGTCACTCTGATAGCCGAGAACTTCAAGTATATCTTTAGTCGCCGCTAGGAAATCGCTGTAGGGTATGGCCGCTAAAGCGGCTCGAATGTCCTCTCGGATGTCGGTCGTACTCATGCCTTTGCAATAATCAGCCAAGTTATTAGCTCAAAATCCGCATTACTCGGTTTTGTGGATTTAGTCGGCAGCCTGAAATCGCGCTGACCGTGAATACTCAGTTGCCGTATCTGCGTGGCTCTATCCGCCCCGCCGATATGGGCAATCACGGCCTTCAACAGTTTGTCGTAATGGGCCATGTCTTGGCCCTTTTGGGTTTCGCTGTCAAACTGGTCACATAACTTTTGCAGCGGCTCGGTCTTGCCGAGGGCTACCGATTCAAACAACTCTAGCACCTGCCGAGCATTGGCACAACCGTAGCGGATATACTCGTTGTCGCGGATATAGACCGCATAATACGGATGAATCGGGCTGGCCCTTTTTTCTCTTTTATCAGTGCTGGCGTTGCGCTGGCGTAGGAAAAATATCACACCTGGCTGTGCGGTGTCGCCCTCCCCATCGGTTACTGCGTAGGCCCCATAGGGCATTGCTTCCAGTTCCGCCTTGTTTTGCTCCAAATACCGCAACAATTGGGCAAAAAAGTAATCGAGCGTAAAGTCGCTCATAACGACGCCATCGGATAGCTCGTCTAAGTCCAACACCTCTTCGTGCATTTTCTTTAGTTGCTCGTCGCGGAAGTTCAGCTCCATCTGGATCTGCTCAGACGGATCTTCGTTCAATGGGTCATCGTCACCGCTGGCTGTGGCATCCGCCAAGGCCATGCGCGCTTGCACACGGCTTTGCAGGCGCAGATAGACCTCCATGTCCTTAGTGGGCCAATAGTTAATCATCCGCACCGAGTGGTTGCGGCTGCCGATGCGGTCAATGCGCCCGAAGCGCTGGATAATACGCACCGGATTCCAATGGATGTCGTAGTTGAGCACGGTATCGCAATCTTGAAGATTCTGCCCCTCTGAGATGCAATCGGTAGCAAGCAGCAGGTCGATTTCGTCGGTGCTATTGGTTTGCCCGTGTGCTCTCGGCGCGAAGTTGGTCAGAATGGCGTTGAAGTTGTTGGCACCGGAAGTGGTGCGCGTTACATCCCCAGATACCATCGCCATGTTCAACCCCAATTCACTCGCCAAGTCAGCTAGGTTCTCGTACAGGTACTCCACGGTGTCTTTGAAGGTGGAGAACACCAGCAGCTTGCGATTGATCCGGCCGTCCTTGTCGGTCGTCGGGTGTTGTGCTCTATCTCGAATGTGCGCCTTGATCTCTCGCAGCTTACCGTCCCGCTCTGGCGTGATAATACTGACCCGTTCATAGACTGCCTCCAAGGTCTTCTTATCCTTCAGCAAGTCCTTTTTCCAACGGGGCAAATCCAACTCGCGCAGATGGTAGGGAGTACGTGCCCGATTGATCTGAAATTCCTCGTCATCTTCATCGTCATCCGGGAGGCTATCCGCTCGCTCGTCCAACAGCAGGTTTTGCCCATAGCGGTCTATCTTTTCTAGCAGGTCGTCAATTTTGCCGATAGTGCGCTTGAGCGTTTCCGTCAGAGAGTGGGCCGAACTTTCTAGGCGTTTCAGAAAGTTGACTCGTATCATGCCGATGAGGAAACGCTCTCGATCTGCCTGATTAAACCGTAGTTTTTTCTTTTCGTCCGCCAACCGTTTCTTGGCCTCTTCGCTGGTAACGTAGCTTGACGGCCGGTAGATGGATAGGGCGAACCGCTCGATTTGCTCGGATAAACTTTTATATGAGAGTTCGTCCTCTAAATCCGTCAGCGGGTAACGATTGTTCGGCTGGTGCCGCGTGGGGAATTGGCCGATTCTGTCCATTTCTTCGGCGTAGAAGTCCTTGATCTGTCGCCGCGAGCGAGCAATGGAAACGCCGCCCAACAGCTTAAAAAAATCAGCACCCAACGTCTCCAGTAACGTTGTCTTGTCTTTTTTGCCGCTTTTCTCCGCTTTTGTCTCCCATGCCTTAAATTCCTTTTGCGCCTGCCTCAGCAGAGCACCGATATGGCCAATGCCCAGATTTTCCCGGAACACGTCCTCGCGCTTTTCAGTCATCAGATAAATCTGATTGCGGAGGTCAATAAGCGAGGTATTGACCGGCGTCGCCGAAAGCATCAGCACCTTGGTTTGGGTACCGGCTTTGATGACTTCTTCCAACAACCGCGAGTAGCGGCTGTGGCGAGTCCTACCGCCCTCGTCGAGACGGGGCTTGGAGTCATTGCGGAAATTGTGCGATTCGTCAATGACCACCATGTCGAAGTTACGCCAGTTGAAATTTGCCAGATCAATGTCGCCGGCTTGCCCACTGCTGCGAGACAAGTCAGTGTGCGATAGCAAGGTGTAGCCAAAGCGATCTTCAAGGAAGGGATTGCCAGTTTGGGCGTTATAGGCTGGATACAGCGCCCAATTTTCGCGCAGCTTTTTGGGGCATAACACCAGCACCCGCTCGTTGCGCAATTCAAAGAACTTGATAACTGCCAACGCTGTGTAGGTCTTTCCCAACCCCACACTGTCGGCAAGGATACAGCCGTTGTGCTGCAACAGGCGGGCAATAGCACTTTTAGCTCCGTCTTTTTGGAAGTCGTACAGCGCATTCCAGACTGCGGTATCGTATAGGTGCGTATCTTTTAGGTGACTTTCGCCGGCTTTCCTTGCTTCGATGTCCTCCTGGAACAACTCGTAGAGCGTTTTATAGTAGATCAACTCCGGCGCGTACTCTCTGCCTATCCGCGCCAGCGCGGCCAGCACATCCTTTTTGACATCCTTGGTCAGCGTCTTGTCCGACCATAGATCGTCAAACCATTGTTGCAGTTCGGTACAAGTAGCTGCGTTTTGGGTTGCCAAGTTGATTTCTACGTTGGCACTCGTCCCGCTGCCTAAGCCGCCGCGAGTGAAGTTGGAGCTGCCGACCACCGCTGTGCCGCCATTGGCTGATTCGGTGAGATACATCTTGCCGTGCAGAAAGTTGGATTTGCCAATGGAGCGGATTTTGACGCCTTTGCTGCTTACCCATGCTTCGCATTGACGGGCGAGGTATTTCTGTTGCAAGGCGTGTTGGGGAGATAGCCCGTCTTCGGTCAGGTTGAAGGCTTTTTGCGCGCGCGCTCCGGGATCTAACTCGCCGACCGATGCCGGATCCCCAAAGAGAAAGCGCACATCCTTAACACCGCTCAATTCTCTTTGCAGGGCCTCGTACCCATAGATGGTGAAATACGCCGAAACGAGGCGAAACACCTCGGCGGCGGATAGGTGTTGCCGCAAATAATCGACAACCTTGCGGGTGCGGTTGTCCAAAATGTGCTCACGTTTGATCACTCTTGATAGCTTCCGTTAAGGCGTTCATTAGATCGTCCACCGCGTTTAGGCAGAGACCGTCAGTTTTGAGAGCGTCATGCTTTCTTCATTTTCTTGATGGCATCAAGCATCTGCAGCTTCATATGTTAGGTCTCGTTGAGCATTTCCAGTAGGTCGCCGCGCCTGAAGGTTGCCGACAACTGCTGGAGTGAAACATTCCTGTCTCCGTAGCAAGTCTTTAGCGCAGTTTCTAGTGCTTGGATGGCATCTGCATGGTATTGAGCTTGATTGTCATCGAACTTCCGTAAGAGTTCTTGAATGTTCTGATGGGAAACTTGATCGAGGGAGATCCCCTTATCTTTCAAGAGATTGCGCCCGATCAACATGGCGATGTAGTGGGATGAATAGGGCAGAAAGTCCGGCTGTGTTACCGTTGTCGGGCGTTTCCTTTCGTTCTCGACAGCCCTGAAAATCAAGACCGCAAGCAATGCCTGAGCCGCGTTGAGTTGCTTAAAGATATCCTCGTACAGTTTTCCAAAATGTTCTTTGTGGCGAAACTTGGCTTGATGCGGCCTTTCTCGCCAGATTGCAAGCACGGCTTCTGCCATAATTGAACTAGTGATAACCGAAGACCCACTTCCACCTTCTTCCCTCTGGCGTTTGTATGTATAGCCCAGACCAGATAGGCCCAGTTCTAACTGCTTCTGCATCTCATCGTTAGATCGCAAATCCCTGAGATCCACTGGATTCTGACTGTTGGTAGCGTAGGTGATGTCTTGGATGAATTCTTTATGTGTATCGGCCAACTGGTAAACCCGAATCAACAGATAGGCTGATTTGCCGAATAGGTTGGGCAAACTTCCATTTAGTGTTTCTTGAATCGTCTTGCAGGTCTGACCTCCGTTAATCACCTGCATATTCTTGAGTTGCACTTGGTAGTCTAATTGCTGAAAAGCGTTATAATCAAACCGGTCGCAAACTGCGGTAATGCCATTGTTGTAGAAGTAGAATTTGTCAGATTTGTTTGGAGCACAAAGCGTCTCGTGAATTGCGGTGTTGACGCGATTGGTGTGAAGCCCAAGGTAGCGGCGGATATTGCGCTCGAGTAGGCTGTCTCCGTGATCGTTAAACAGCCGTTGGATTTCCTGAACGGAAACGCGCCCGACCAAAACGCGCATATAGTTCATATCTTCTACGATGGCTTGCCCACTAAGCGTCAGGGTGGTATCCACCTGTTTGCTGCGCTGTAAGATATTGACGATAGAATCGTGGTTGAAGTGGATGAACTTTACTTTGTCTCCGTAATCCTCTTCTGCGTCAGCTACCCAATTATCTGCTTGCGACGTCCACCTGTCGCCGTTATTGCAAAGGATTACCCGAACATTGGGAATATACGCATCGCGGATCAACGAGCGAATCTCCTCAATTTTAGGGGCTATTTTTTTATTCAGAGTGACATTCCTATTGGGATCAAACAGTATCCGAACGGTACCTACAGCTTTTTGCACATCATTTTCCGGGAAGTTTGCTTTGCCGCTTAGATCCTTGATTTTGTACTTGCCCTGGAAAATTGTGACGAGAAAATCACCGTCTTCAACCTCGCCAATGTGAAGCCCATCAACGCCAGCATCGTTCCCTCCCTCGGTAAGTAACTCAGCACTTTCTTCAAGCGTCATTTCAAGGCATGTTGACATGCACAGAAGTACAAATGCTGCCGACTTTTTTTTGTTGATATCATTCCCTTCTGGCAACCATTCGGGGTAGTCTTCAACAATACCCGATACCCTCTGGTCGATAATGCTGGCATTGATATTCATATATTCTTCTCCTTATAGGTCAGCCCTTCCAAGTCCAGCACCTTTTCACACAATTTCTTCAATTGCTCATCGCGGAAGTTCAGTTTCATATGAGCCTAAATCTTTTCAAATGAGTCGTCATTGCTGGTGCTTTTCCAAGATGTCTCGTATTCTGCCATTCGGATAGGGAAAGGAGCCAACTGGGAGAGGCGAGCAGGGTTCTAGTTATTTATTAATACTTGTCTAGCACCTAAGCAACCTATAACAGCAACCCGCAACTAGTTTCCCCATCAAAAACGCAGGAATTCCCCCTCGCCAAAGACGAGCAGATCGGCCAAGATCGCGGCAAAGTAGATCAGGCTAACCGTGCTGTTGACCGTCATAAAGGCCGTGCTCATGCGTGACAGGTCATCAGCCCGCACCAGCCGATGCTCGTACACCAGCAACCCGGCTACCACTACTACCCCCAACCAGTACAAAAAACTCAAGCCAGCCATCCGGCCCACGACAATCAGCAGCACCACGAACAACAGGTGCAAAACGCGGGCAATGTGCAGAGCGCGGACAATGCCAAAGCGGACCGGGATGGAATGGAGTCCGGCCCGCACGTCAAAGGCGTGATCCTGGCAGGCGTAGATAATGTCAAAACCAGCCACCCAAACCAACACCCCCAAGCAGAGCAGCAGCGGTATGAGGTCAAAACCACCAGTGACCGCAATCCAAGCGCCCAACGGCGCCCCACCCAAACTCAACCCCAAAACCAAGTGGGAGGCCCAAGTAAAGCGCTTGGTCAACGAATAGAACAAGAGCACAGCTAAAACCAGCGGCGACAGATAAAAGCACAAAGGATTGAGCTGATAAGCTGCCAAGACCAAGGCCAAGGCCGACAGGACCACGAACAACCCCACGGCTTGCGGCGAGACCACGCCTCGCGGCAATTCGCGGTTTTGGGTGCGGGGATTGGCCGCGTCGAGGTGGCGGTCAACGAGGCGATTAAAACCCATCGCCGCGCTGCGCGCCCCCACCATCGCCAGCGCAATCCAGCCAATCTGAGCAGGAGTGATACCAGCGTGCATCGCAGCCAACAAGGCCCCGCTAAAGGCAAAGGGCAGAGCAAAGACGCTGTGGGAGAATTTGATCATGCGGCCGTACACCGCAATGGCCTGTAAAGGAGCCATCTCGACCTTCCTCGACAAGGGCGGCCTCGTCAGGCCGCTGGATAAAAGCGCAGCGGGGGCACCGCGTCGATCAGGCCGTGGCGGTGAGCCAGTTGGTAGAACAGCCGCAAACCAGCCTGAGCGGCCTCGTCCAAATCAAAGCGGATGTGCTGGGTCAGGTAGCGCTCGTAGAACTCGGGCGAGCCGCCGCATTCTCGGCTGTGCGCTGCGGCGATGGACGGCACTTGGCATACCCCCCGATCTTTGGCCCACTGCAATTGTTGGACTTGAGCGGGTGTGAGCGCCTGCTCGCGGCCAGCCCAAAAGGCAAACACAAAAGGCAGATCGGTCATATCAGTCCATTCTCGACCCAAGTCCAAGCTCTCCACGTCCCTATCCAAGTGCGGGAAAACCTGATCGCCGATGAGCAAGGCCGCGTCGGCGCACTCTAACATAGCCTCCAAGTCGGGCGGAGCTTCGATCAATTGCGGAGTAAGAGCAAATTTTTCGCGCAGGAGAATGGACAACAAAGCCACTGAAGTGCGAGAACTGGTGTCCAAAGCGATACGTTCAACCTGCGGCAGCGGACGGTGGCAAAAGAGGCGCACCGTCAGCACCGGCCCCTGCGAACCAATGGCTATATTGGGGACGATCCAATAGGGACGAGCGCTGCGGGCGTATTCAATCGCGGGAATGATCCCCACGTCGATGGTACCATCTGCCAACTCCCTCGCGCAGCGCGAAGGCACTGAATAACTCAGGGCGAAAGGTGCGGGATCGCGTTCGAGGGCAACGACGAGGGGCCGCGTGTTGAGGTACGGGACCGCGCCCAAGCGCGGCTTCATGAATGGACGGCCTCTGGCAAAGCGTCGATCCGACAGGGTGAGGCCACCGGCTCGTAGCGAGTGTTGCGCCGTCTCGGCGCAAAACCCGCGTCGCGGATTAGCCGCTCCATGGCGTCTAGACCCATCTCGTTGGTGTGGCTGGTGCCGGCGGCGCTGACGACGTTTTCTTCGAGCATGGTGCTGCCGAAATCGTTGACGCCGTAGCGCAAGCTGACTTGGGCGATCTTAGGCCCTTGGGTCACCCACGAAGCCTGTAGGCTGGGGATATTGTCGAGGAAGAGCCGCGCTACGGCCACCGTGCGCAAGTGATCGTACCCGGTCGCTTTAGCGCCGTTCCAACGCGACTCGTCCGCACCCAAGTCCGTGTGATCGGGCTGGAAGTTCCAAGTGATAAAAGCGGTGAAGCCGCCGCGTTCGTCCTGTAGCTGCCGTAGGCGATCCAAGTGTTCTAGGCGATGTTCAACCGTCTCCACGTGGCCGTACATCATCGTCGCCGTAGTCGGCATCCCCAACTCGTGCGCCACGCGATGCACTTCCAGCCATTCCTCGGTGCGGTCCTTGCGAAAGCCAATGATGTCGCGCACCTCGTCGTTGAGAATCTCGGCTCCGGCACCCGGGATCGAATCCAGCCCCGCGTCGCGCAGGCGGCGAATGGTCTCGTCCAGCGGCAGCCGCGACAGGTGTGCGATGTAGATGATTTCCGTGGCCGAAAGACAGTGTAGCTGCACCTGCGGATAGCGGTCCCTGATCGCCGAGAGCAACTGTTCGTAGTAATCGAGGCGCAGCTTGGGGTTGAGGCCACCCTGCATCAGGATTTCGCAGGACTTAGGCTCGTCGCCGCCAAAGGCCACCAACTCGTCGATTTTGGCAAATATCTGCTCATTGGGCAGGACATAGCCCTCGCTGGAACCCGGTGGCCGATAGAAGGCGCAAAAGTCGCACTTGACCCAGCAGACATTGGTGTAGTTGATGTTGCGCCCGACGTTGTAGGTAACCACCGGCTCGGGGTGTTTCTGCAAGCGCACCCAATGGGCCAGCATCCCCAATTCGGCGAGGTTGTGGTGTGCGTACAGGCGGCGGGCATCATCGAGCGCGAGGCGCTCCCCAGCATAGACCTTTTCGGCAATATCGGCGATCACGGGTGCTATCCAGCCGCCGCCAACAGCGTCGGAGTATCGGCGACGATATTGTAGAGGGAGTCGCGCTCCAAGGGCTGGCGTCCGGCCTCGACGATGCGCTGCATGAGCTCGGCCTGTGTCAGCCGCTGCTGCGTCTCGGTGAAACTCTTGCGGGTGATTTCGTAGTCCATGACCGTGCCGTCAATGTCGTCGGCTCCGTACCAGAGCGCGGTCTGCGAAATCTCAATGGTATTCATAATCCAGAAGGTCTTGACGTGGGGGAAGTTGTCCAACATCAGCCGCCCTACGGCGATTTCCTTGAGATCGAGGCAACCCGTCGGCCCAGGCAAGTCCTCTAACTCGGTGCGCTCGGGGTGAAAAGAGAGCGGGATATAGCAGAGGAAACCGCCGGTCTCGTCCTGCACTTCGCGCAGCCGCACGAGGTGATAGACCTTCTCTTCGGTGTTCTCGATGTGTCCGTAGAGCATGGTGGCGTTGGAGGGCAGGCCGGCTCTGTGCGCCGCCTGCGCGATCTCCAGCCACTCCTCGGAGTCCGCCTTAGTCCAAAAAAGGTCGCCCTGAACCCGGTCGCTGAAGACCTCGGCCCCGCCGCCGGGCAGCGACTCCAGCCCAGCCGCCTTCATGTCGGCAAAAATCTCCTCCAGCGGCTTTTTGGCAATGCGCTGTATCTGGGCGATCTCAATCATGGTGAAGGCCTTCAGATGCGCAGCCGGGCGAGCTTGCTTCATCGCCTGCAAGACGTCGAGATAATACTGATAGGGCAGCTTGGGATTGACGCCGCCGACCATGTGGATCTCGGTGATCGGGGCCTGGTCGTACTCGGCGACCCGCGCGGCGACCTGCTCGGGCGACAACACGTAGCCGTGCTCGTCTTTGGGCTTGACGTAGAAGGAACAGAACTTACAGAGCTTGTTGCAGATATTGGTGTAGTTGATGTGCTGGTTGCGCACGTAGTACGCAGTGTCGCCGTTTTTGCGCTCGCGGACGATATTGGCCAGATAGCCCAAGACAGGCAGATCATTGCAGGCGTACAAACGTAGGCCGTCATCCAAACTCAAACGCTGCCCAGTCAACACTTTGTCGTGGATATCTGCGAGACCGGCGCGGCCGATAAGGTCGTCGTAAATCACTTATTTCTCCTGCGTTTAGTACATAATACCTATGGGTATCCTATTCGTCAACCGGCCCTTTGAAGCCCTGATACACCGCGGCAATCCCTAGAGTCATAGGCGTGTAGCGCGTCTGACTGAACCCGGCCGCGACGAGCAATTCGACAAAGGCCCGCCCCTGGGGAAAGGTCCCCACCGAGCGCGGCAGATAGGCATAGGCCTGGCGCTGACCGGAGATTAGGCCGCCGATCAGGGGCAGCACTTTGTGGAAGTAAAACAAGTACAATTGCCGGAACAGCGGCGCAGTAGGCTCGCAAAAATCGAGCACCAAGAGCTGGCCGCCGGGCTTGAGCACCCGATGGGCCTCGGCCAAGCCACTGGGAATGTTCCCAAAATTGCGCACCCCAAAAGCCCCAGTCACCATGTCGAAGGTATTGTCCTGAAACGGTAGCTGCTCGGCGTCGCCGACCAACAGGTCCACGCGCGCGGACGGGCTTTTGGTCGCCACCTTGGCCGCCCCCAACCGCAGCATCTCTACGGCCATGTCAATACCGACGACCTGCTGCGGCCCCAAGCGGTCAGCCGCGAGGGCAAAATCGCCGGTGCCCGTGGCCAGATCCAACACGCGCTGCGGGTGCTTGTCCCAAGCTGCGTGGAGGGCGCGCCGCCGCCAGTACACATCAACGCCGCCGCTGAGCAGGTGATTGAGCAAGTCGTAGCGCCGGGCAATGGCGTTGAACATGTCCCGGTTGCGCCTCTTGTGTTCGGCGACGTTTTGCTTATTCTCCATGAATGAAAAGCTAGTCCCCTTGCCATCACTGTCAACAGAAGCTCATGCCCCAACTCCAAGCCAACATCCTCATCGCCGACCAATCGCTCTTTATCCGCGAAGGGCTGCAAGAGGCATTGCAAAAACCCGGCTATGCCATTGAAATCGCCGCGGACGGTGCCCAAGTGCGCCGGATGCTAAAAGCCGGCAATTTCCACTTGGCTATTCTCGACTTACAGATGCCCGGTTCTGCTGGGATGAAACTTTTGCAGGAGGTGGGCCAGCAACACCCCGACACCCTGTGCATCATACTCACGGACCACGACAACGTCCACACCGCAGTCGAAGCCATGCGCAAAGGCGCGTACGACGTTGTGACCAAACCCGTTGATCTAGACCAACTGCGTCTCGTAGTCTCCCGCGCACTCGATCGCTTTGAACTCGTCGTCGAAAACCGCAAGCTCCACCACCGCCTCGAAAAAGAAGCCCCTTTCCGCCGCCTCGTGCGCCGCAGCCCAGCCATGCAGGCCGCCGCGGCCACGATCAAACAAGTGGCCGAAACAGACGTGCCAGTGCTCTTGCGCGGTGAGACCGGCGTTGGCAAGGATCTGGTCGCACGCGCCATCCACGATCGCAGCAGACGCCGCGACGCTCCTTTTGTGGCCGTCAACTGCGGCGGCTTCACCGAAGAGCTTTTTACCAGCGAACTATTCGGCCACAAGCGCGGGGCCTTCACCAGCGCCCACGCTGACCGTCCTGGCCGTTTCACCCTCGCCGAGGGCGGGACCCTCTTCCTCGACGAAATCGGCGAGGTCTCGCACAAAAATCAGGTCGAACTTCTGCGCGTCCTAGAATCCCACGAGTTCCAACCGCTCGGGGACTCTCAGGTCCACCGCGCCGATGTGCGCATCATCGCCGCGACCAACCGCGACCTCGAAGGCGCGGTCGCAACAGGAGGCTTCCGCGAAGACCTATACTACCGCCTCAACGTGGTCCCCATCGATATTCCCCCTTTGCGCCAACGGCGGGAAGACATCCCGGTCTTAGTCGAAATGTGCCTCGACGAAACCTGCCGCGCACAAAACAAGCCCTCCAAGAAGATCAGCCCGGAAGCTATGGAGGGCCTCATTGCCTATGATTGGCCGGGCAATGTGCGCCAGTTGCGCAACCTACTGCAGCGGCTCGTGGTCACCACTCCGGCTGCAGTCATCCTCCCCGAACACCTGCCCGGCCCGCTCGGCGAGATGACCGATGGCCCCGGTCAATTCTCAATGGCTATCGGCTCTTCCCTCCAAGAGGTCGAAGCCGAATTCATCCGCCAGACCCTCCAACGCCTCACGGGCAACCGCCGCGAGGCGGCCGCTATTTTGGGCATTAGCGTCCGCTCCCTCCAGTACAAGATCAAGCAATACAACATCACCACCAAGTAGGGGCGACCGGCCGGTCGCCCCTACGCCGTTGGCTGTCGGCAAACGCACGACAAGTCGGCAGTCCATTCATTAACGCTATGCAACTCCTGCATTTTTTGCACTTTTGCGCCTGTGCGGTTTCTCAATCTGCTCCTCGCCCAGTACTGTCTTTCTCATAAGTAAAATATTCACAATGACTTAACTATAAGAGACTAAATGTGGCATTAGATTTGCTTATCTATATGTGAGTCGAAAGGAGCACCGGTCGCCTTGCGCACGATCAAAAGAGTTTCACAGCCCGCATCGACCGTAACTATCTGTTAATACAGAGCAAACAATTTTGTCAGATCGGGCATTGAGCAACGCGGGGACGCTTTGCAGTCCAGAACAGAAACACTGAGAATGCAAATTTTGCACTTTGAGCACATAGAGCTTGATGCTTCTAACTAGCGCAATTCAAGCGCCTTACAGAACATCAGCCAAAATTGTTGCAACTAAGTGCAAAAATTTGCACCTACTGACCCCATTACCCAAGGAAGGTTTCGCACATGGCTTACGCGATCCAAGAAGTCCTAAATGACGAGGACAACACCCTGCGCCTCTACTTCGACGACATCGCCGATTCTAGGCCGCTGAGCCGCCAGCGGGAAGTCGAGTTATCGGCGCGGATCCAAGACGGCGACATGGTCGCGCGCGACGAGTTGGTTCAAGCCAACCTGCGCTTCGTCATCGATGTGGCCAAAAACTACCAGAACCGCGGCCTCTCGCTAGAGGACCTGATCAGCGCGGGCAACGTAGGTTTGCTGACCGCTGCCGAGCGCTTCGACGGCACCAAGGGATACAAGTTCATCTCGTACGCCGTGTGGTGGATCAAGCAGTCCATCTTGCAGACCATCGCCGAGCACGCCCGCACCGTGCGCCTGCCGCTGAACAAGCTCAGCCTGCTCAAGGACATTTCGCGGGCGGTGCGCAAGCTGGGCCAAGGCCGCGAGAGCGAGCCGGATGTCGAGGAAATCGCCGCTGAGTTGGGCCTGCCCACCGAGGAGGTACTCGACACCATGCTCAGCGCCCGCTCGGTGCGTTCGCTCGACGAGTCCTTTGAGGAGGACGACGATCGCAGCTTGCTCAGCCTCCTCGCCGACGACAATCAGGCGACGCCCGACAGCGATGTCTTGCAAAACTCGGCTCGCGCCCACCTAGAGGAAGCCCTCGCCAGCCTCGAAGACCGCGAGTTGCGCATCATTCGCCTCTACTTCGGCCTCGATGGCAGCCAAGCGCTGACCTTGGAGCAGATCGGCGGGTTGATGGGCCTGACGCGGGAGCGCGTGCGCCAGCTCAAGGAGCGTGCCCTGAGCAAGCTCCGCCACCCGACTCGCTACCAGTCGCTTCTCGCGCTGGTAGATGAGACGGAGTTTTACTAGGATTGCGGCCCACGCCTAAGACCAGGCGTTTAGGCTAGGCACCAAAAGCGGGGAGCTCGAATGATCGGGCTCCCCGCTTTGCATTGCGGCTAACACTACTCTGCGAACGGCTCAGCCTTCGCCTTCCCGCAGCTTCTTGAGTTCGTCGCGCAAGAGCGCGGCTTTTTCAAAGTCTTCGCTATCAACCGCTTCTTGTAGCCAGCGCTCTAACTGCTCTTGTTGGCTCAGCGGCTTCTTTTGCAAAATTTCCTGCTCTAACTCATCGAGCGCGGCTTCTGAACGCTCGCGCTCAATGAAGAACTCCTCGGCCTCCACCTCGGGCCACGTGCCAATCCGCGCGCGAGTCCGCTGCACGATCGCCAACGCGCCGTCGTAGTCCTGGTCGCCGATGGAGATCATGGCCCGGGCCACGCCGTTGATGCGCAAGATATAAGGCCACCATCTCTCCAGATTGTCGCGGTCCTCTTCGCTTTCGGCATAGCGGTTGACAAAGCGAAAAAGGGCCATATTGCGCTCGGTATCGCGCACGACTCGCCGGTAGTCGTGCAGTTGGATCAAAAAGGCGTAGCGCTTGTACAAGCGGCTCCCCTCGTCGAAAAGCTCGCGGCAAGCCGCTTCATCGAGCGCGAAACCCTCGTCGCTGGCCCCGTGCTCGCGGTGGTATTTTTCCAATTCGCCCTGGTAGTAATCGAGGGCAAAGTCCTGTCCGTGGGGCCGGCGACCGTCGGGTCGGCCATCGAGATTTAGCTGCAAAATGCCCTGAAAGGCCCCTTGATCGACCCGAATCTGGATCTTCGCAACCCCGTCCTTTCCCGATATTTTCCGCACATTCGCCTCTGGGTCGAAGGACCATTCATTTAATAGGTCGGTCAGATCTCGACTCATACCAACCTCACACAACCGCTATTTACTGACATTGCAGAGATTCTCATCGCAGAATTATAACCGAGTTGATGGGTTCCGGCAATGACCTTCCCGCAGGCTAGGACCCGAGGTCTCTATGGCCTCTAGCCTGCGATGGCATAGTTTATGCTACATTTATGCTACAATAATGTACGACGCATTCTCGACACTTGGCTTTAATGACGCCCTCTTAGGGCGTGTGACACTGTATTTTTGGTCGATTTTCCGTTTTTGACCACGAACATGTAGCCCTTTGATGTTTACAAAAATGTCATTTTCACCCATACTAATGACAAAAATGTCGTAAAAATAGGATGATTCACATGTCCACCTTACCGACCGCCAGTGCCCAACAACAAATCTCCATCCTACACGAAATCGGGCAAATACTAGGCTCGACGACCAAGTTTGAAGAGGCGCTCAACGTCATTCTCAAGCTCATGTGCGACCAACTCGACATGAGTTTGGGGACGGTCAGCCTTTTGAGCCAAGAAGCCTCCGAAGTCTCTATCGACGTAGCCTATGGACTCTCGCAATCGGAAATCAAGCGCGGCCGCTACGACGTCGGGGAAGGCATCACCGGCAAGGTCGTAGAATCGGGCAAGCCCGTGATCGTGCCGCGCATCAGTAGCGAGCCGCTCTTCCTCAACCGCACCGGTGCTCGCGGCAGTTCGGCCAAGAGCCAGACCTCGTTCATTTGCGTGCCCATCCTCCAGCAGCAGCAGGTAGTAGGTACCATTAGCGTCGATATTCCCTACAAAGACAACGAAAGCCTGCAAGATACCGTGCGCCTGCTATCCATCATATCCGTCATGATTGGCCAATCGGTCGCCGCTCGCCAACGCGCCCGCGTCGAACAAACCCGGCTTCTCGACGAAAACTTGCGCCTGCAAAACGAGCTCCGCGAGCGCTTCCATCCCGCCAACCTCATCGGCAACTCCCGCCCCATGCAGGAGGTTTGCCAGCTCATCGGCCAAGTGGCTCCCAGCGACGCCACGGTCCTGTTGCGCGGCACCAGCGGCACCGGGAAGGAACTGGCCGCAGATGCCATACATTACAACAGCTTACGCGCCGACAAACCCTTTGTCAAAGTACACGTCGCCGCCCTGCCAGAAACCTTGGTCGAATCCGAACTATTCGGCCACGAGCGCGGCGCTTACACCGGGGCCTCAACGAGCAAAGCCGGCCGGTTTGAACGAGCGCGTGGCGGGACGATTTTCCTCGACGAAATCGGCGAACTCAGCCTAGGCGCACAGGTCAAACTGCTCCGCGTACTGCAAAACCGCGAAGTCGAGCGCCTTGGTGGCCGCGGCCCTGTGCCGATAGATGTTCGCGTCGTCGCGGCGACCCACATAGATCTGGAAAAAGCCATCGCCGAGGGGACTTTCCGCGAGGATCTCTTCTACCGGCTCAATGTCTTTCCCATCTTCATTCCGCCCTTGCGCGAGCGCAAATCCGACATTCTGCAACTCGCCGACCACTTCCTCGAAAAGTACTCTCGCCAGCTCGGCGTGGAGATGCACCGCATTTCTACACCTGCCATTGACATGATGATGAGCTACCATTGGCCGGGCAACGTGCGCGAGTTGGAAAACTGTATTGAACGGGCGATCATCCTCAGCAACGACGGCGTCATCCACGGCCACCACCTGCCCCCCTCCCTGCAAACGGCTGACGCCACCGGAACGCCGGTCACCGGCTCCTTTAATACGATGATGCAGGCTTATGAGCGAGAAATCATCATCGAGGCCCTCAAGAACGCCCGTGGCAATATGGCCAAGGCCGCCCGCACTCTCGGCACTACGACCCGCATTTTCTCTTATCGGATTCAAAAACTAGCCATCTGCCCGAAAAATTACAAAAAATGAACAATAAAAATGACAAATTTGTTGTTTTTTGAGACTATTTCAATTTTGTCGTTATGTTCGTCTCGTTTTTCTTTATTATTGTTATTTTTTTAACTCCCTAATTTACAATAAGCTACAATTCTGAAGTATCTGCGCCCAATCCGCTTGGCACGTTTCTTGCCTTGTAAAATCCGACGTTCGCATCCAAGAGGCTTCGATTAGATGCCTCCTCATACCTTACAAGGGAAGGGATTGCCCATGTCTGTTTTTCACAACCGTCCTGCGCTCTTATGGCTCTGTGCCGGGGTCCTCGGGGCTACGACTCAGGCTTCGGCGGGAGATTTTAAAACCGTAGAAGCCTTCCAGACCATGCCTTTGGCCTATCCCAAATTCATGGTAGATAACCTGTGGATTCTCATCGCCGCAGCCTTGGTTTTCATCATGCACTTGGGTTTTGCCACGCTCGAATCCGGCCTGACCCGGCAAAAGAACACGGTCAACATCCTCTTCAAGAACCTCTTTATTATCTCGGCCGGTATCCTCACCTATGCCTTGTGTGGCTTCAACATCATGTATCCGGGCGACGATTGGCTCATCGCCGATGTGTTGGCCCTCAAGGGCTGGATCGGCTTTGACGACGATGTGGCCAACCTAACCAATCAGTACGCAGATTACACCTACTGGTCGGACTTCATCTTCCAGGCCATGTTCGCCGCCACCGCCGCTACCATCGTCTCCGGTGCCGTTGCTGAGCGCATTAAGCTATCGGGTTTCATGCTTTACGCCGTGATCTTGGTGGCCTTTGGCTACACCATCGCCGGCTCTTGGAAGTGGGGTGCCGGCTGGCTCGACGACCTCGGTTTCTACGACTTCGCTGGCTCGTCGGTCGTGCACGCCTTCGGCGGCTTCTCGGCCCTCGCCGCAGTTCTGGTGCTGGGGGCGCGCAAGGGCAAGTACCACAACGGAGAAATCAGGCCCATCCTCGGGCACAGCATGCCGCTATCGACCATCGGCGTCTTCCTGCTGTGGCTCGGCTGGTTCGGCTTCAACGGCGGCTCGGTGCTCAGCGCCGACCCAGCGGCTGTGTCGCTGGTCTTCGTCACCACCACCCTCGCCGCGGCGGCTGGTTGCATGGCCTCGATTTTTACCTCATATATTTACCTCAAAAAGCCCGACATCACCATGGCGCTCAATGGCATTCTCGCCGGCCTCGTTGGCATCACGGCTGGGGCCGACGTGGTCACCTGGGCTGGAGCCATCTGGATTGGGCTGATTGCCGGGGTCATCGTCGTCTTCTCGATTGTCTTTATCGACCGCATCAGGATCGACGATCCGGTCGGTGCCATCTCCGTCCACGGCATCTGCGGCGTCTGGGGCACGATCGCGGTCGGGCTGTTCAGCACCAACGCCGACCACAGCGTGGGCACCCAGATATTGGGCACGCTGTCGTACGCCATCTTCGCCTTTGTCTTTTCCTTTGCCCTCGCGAGCCTTGTCAAGGCGACACTCGGGTTCCGCGTTGATGAGGAAGACGAGGACGAGGGTCTCGACCTAAGCGAGCACGGCCAGCCCGCGTACGCGGATTTCCAGCACATCAACAACTAAGTGAGGGAGGCAACCAACAATGTATAAAATTGAAGCATTCCTCCGGCCATCGGCCCTTGAGGCCGTGCAGAAAGCCCTAGGCGAACGGGGCATCGCCGGCATGTCCGTAACCGAAGTGCGGGGCTTTGGCCGCCAGCGCGGCCACCGCGAGGTCTATCGCGGTGCCGAGTACCGCATTGATTTCGTCCCCAAGATCAAAATCGAGGTCATCGTCAAGGACGCCGACCACGAGCAGGCGATCAACACCATCGTCGAGGCGGCCAAGTCCGGCAAAGTCGGCGATGGCAAGGTATTTGCCTCGCCGATCCAAGAAGCCGTGCGCATCCGCACCGGCGAGACGGGCGAAAGCGCCCTTTAATAGCCAAGGGGCCGGTGCAGCCGGCCCCACCTTTTACCTCAACCCACCTAAGGAGCAATCGATGAAACGCTTGCTTTTTGCCTCACCTCTTTTCTTTGCGCTGACGCTAGCGACCGTTCCGGCTGATGCCGGGGTTGGCTTTGGTGCCGATGTAGTCAACCGCTACGTGTGGCGCGGCACGGACTTCGGCAATGCCGTCAGTGTCCAGCCGGGCATGTCCATTAGTCACGGCAACATCGAAGTCGGCGCTTGGTCCTCATGGGCGATCTCCGACGGCGGAGCCAACGAGAACGACCTCTACGTCAGCCTCTCGTCCGGCCCCATCGGCATCACCCTGACCGACTACTACTTCCCGGGCCTGACCGAAGACGACATGTTCTTCAGCTACAGCGATGAAGACGGAGTACACATCCTCGAAATCAGCGCGTCCCTCGCCCCCGACGGCGTACCTCTGAGCGCTCTAGTCGCTTACAATGTATCCGGCGACGCCGACGATTCGTTCTGGGCGGAAGCGACCTATGACTTGGGCGAGATGGAAGAAACCGCCGTCAGCGTCACCGTCGGCCTCGGCAACGGATTTTACACTACCACGACCGATCCGGCCTTGGTCAGCGTCGGTCTCAACATGGGCAAGGGCGATTACTTCGCCTCGTACATTCTCAACCCAGACAAAGAATCTACCTTCCTCGTCTTTGGTAGGAGCTTCTAAAATCTGGTCGGCCTCCCAACTCAGGAACCCAGACCAGAAGCAGGGGGCGCGTGCCGCGGGGAGCGCGCCCCCTGATCCCATATCAACCACTACTTTGAGAAAGGAGTAGTCATGGCTAAAGCCAAGGCGAAAGCCAAAACCAAAACGAAAGCCAAAACCAAAACGAAGTCGGCCCAAGCCAGCGCTATCGACGCCGCGCTGGCTTTAGCACGCCAACACCACGCGCAGATGGTCGATTTCAAATTCGTCGATCTGCCCGGCACCTGGCAGCACTTCACCATGCCCATCGCCGACTTGGAGCCCGATCTGTTTGAAGACGGCCTCGGCTTCGACGGCTCGTCCATCCGCGGCTGGCAGGAAATCAACGAATCCGACATGCTCGTCGTGCCCGATCCGACCACCGCGGTCATGGATCCGTTCACTGGGGTGCCCACCCTGTCGCTGGTCTGCTCGATTGAAGACCCTATCACCCGCCAGCCCTATGCCCGCGATCCCCGGGGCGTCGCCCAGCGCGCCCAAGCCTATCTGCTGCGCACCCAGTTGGCTGACACCGCCTTTTTCGGCCCGGAAGCCGAGTTTTTCATCTTCGACAACATCCGCTTCGACCAGCAAGCGCATTTGGGCTTCTACGAGATCGACTCGGAGGAAGGCCGCTGGAACTCCGGCTCGGCGGACGGCCCCAACTTAGGCTACAAGCCCGACTACAAGGGCGGCTACTTCCCCGTGCCGCCGACGGATTCGCTGCAAGACATCCGCACCGAGATGGTGCAGACTATGCTCGCCTGCGGCATCGACGTGGAGATTCACCACCACGAGGTGGGCACCGCTGGCCAAGGCGAAATCGACATTCGCTTTTGTCCGCTGCTTATTTGCGGCGATCGAATGATGCTGTACAAATACATCGTCAAGAATGTGGCGCATCGGCACGGCAAGACGGCCACGTTCATGCCCAAGCCGCTGTTTGAGGACAACGGCACGGGCATGCACACCCACCAGAGTCTGTGGCAGGGCGATACGCCTTTGTTTGCCGGTAGTGGCTACGCGGGTCTGAGCCAGATGGCGCTGCACTACATCGGCGGGCTGTTGCACCACGCGCCAGCGCTGTTGGCGTTTACCAATCCGACGACCAACTCCTACAAGCGGCTGGTGCCCGGCTACGAAGCGCCGGTGAACTTGGCCTATTCGCAGCGCAACCGCAGTGCGTCGGTGCGCATTCCGATGTATTCGCCTTCGCCCAAGAGCAAGCGGGTGGAGTTCCGCTGTCCGGATCCGTCGTGCAACATCTACTTGGCGTTGTCGGCGATGCTGATGGCGGGGTTGGACGGCATTGAGCGTCAGTTGGATCCGGGCGAGCCGTTGGACAAGAATCTGTATGATTTATCGGCGGAGGAGCGCGCGGGGGTGCCGCAGACGGCGGGTTCGTTGGAGGCGTCGTTGGATCACTTGGAGCAGGATCGAGACTTTCTGTTGCAGGGGGATGTGTTTTCGGATGACCTGCTGGATGCGTGGCTTGACTACAAGCGCACTGAGGAGGTCGATGCCCTCCGCCTGCGTCCTCATCCCTATGAGTTCGCGCTCTACTACGACGTGTAAATAACTATAACTACAACCGACATAAAGGGGCGGTGCCAGCTTGGCATCGCCCCTTTTCTCTTTTGGTAAGACCGCGCGATTTTCGTATATTCAGCCTCTTAAAATTAAGGAGAATGTATGCCCTTCTTGACGATTCTCATGCTCGCCATCCTCCCACTCGCCGCGCACGCCGAAGTAGGTCTGCAGGCGCACTACACAGTTCAACGCGCCCTCGAACCGGTCGTCGTCGATGGCAAGTTGGACGAATTCTCGTGGGAGAGAGCGCATCAAATCAACCGCTTTGAGCGCATCCTCAACGATTACGACGAAGTGCTCTTTCCCACGCGGGCGAAGATGCTGTGGGATAGCTCCTACTTTTACTTTGCCTTCGTCTGTCAAGATGCGGACATGTGGGCTATCTACGACCAAGAAGACGATCCGATGTGGAGCGAGGAAGTCGTGGAGGTCTTTATCGACCCCGACGGCGATGGCAAGCGCTACCTAGAGCTAGAGGTCAACCCGCTCAATGCAGTCGTCGATTTGCTGATCTACTCGGTGTCGCCCGAGTGGTACTCGTCCAAAGACTGGGATATCGCCGGGCTTAAAACAGCGGTCCGAGCTCACGGCACAGTGAACGACTCGCTCGCGCTCGACCAAGGCTGGACCGCAGAAATCGCCATTCCCTGGGCCGCTATGGCAGATAGCGTCACAGGCGGTGGACGACCGACAGCAGGGGATGTCTGGCGGCTCAATCTCTACCGCATCGAACGCAAGGGCGGACGCAATCTAAAAAGCCGCCTAAATGACCTTCCAGACTCAGACCCGCTTCATCAGCACTACCACGAGCAGACCGAGTACACAGCTTGGAGCGAGACCTACCAACGCGGCTTTCACCACCCCGCCCGCTTCGGCGCGGTGCAATTTGCGGAATGATAGATCATGAATAAGCTCTTAGCCCTCTGTCTTTTACTCACCCTACCAGCGCTAGCCGCGGCCGACGTGGAAGGCATGGTATTGATCGACGACGCCTTCTACATCGACATGTATGAGTACCCCAACCAGCGCGGCACCCTGCCCAAAGTCGATGTCACCTGGGGCGAAGCGGAATCGCTCTGCGCGGAACAGGGCAAGCGGCTGTGTACCGAACAGGAATGGCAGAAAGCCTGCACCGGGCCGCAGAACTTCGCGTACTCTTATGGCGCGGAATTCGAGCCGGGGCGCTGCAATACGCGCTTTGCCGTCGATGGGGTCTGGCAGCGCGGGCCGGGCCTAGCGCCCAGCGGCGCGTATGCAGGCTGCACCAACGCCTACGGAGTCTATGACATGATCGGCAATGCTTGGGAGTGGACCGCGTCTTGGTATTCGCGCTCCGATCGCTGGCGGATCGTGCGCGGCGGCTCCTTCTTCCACAACGTCAATCTAGCCCGGGCCGACGCCCGCTACGGGCGATTCCTCGACCCCGACTATCGCCTCGATTTAGTGGGTTTCCGCTGCTGTCTCTCGGCTGCTCCACCCCAAGCTCCGTAACGCGCTATGGCCATTCGCAAGGTATCGCGGATGGGGCATCCGGTGCTGCGCCAACGCGCCGCAGAGATCCCCCCTACCCAGATGCAAAGTCCCCCGATGCAGCGCTTAATCGACGACATGATCGAAACTATGATCGACTACGAGGGCATTGGTTTGGCCGCGCCACAAGTCTTTGAACCCCTGCGACTGATCGTCCTCGGCAATCCCGACGCCGACGTCGAAGACGAGGCCGCCATTCCACTAACCGTGCTCTTCAATCCGCAGTTCACCTCCCTATCGCCGGAGCATCTAGACGCCTGGGAAGGTTGCTTGAGCATCCCCCAATTGCGCGGCGTCGTCCCGCGCTCGGCAGCCGTCGAGGTCCGGGGCTACGATCGCGAGGGCAGCGCGGTGGAGCTGGAAGCAGAGGGGATTTTCGCCCGCGTCCTCCAGCACGAAATCGACCATCTCAACGGCGTGCTCTTCTTAGACCGCATGGACGATCTACAAACCCTTACTTTCGTAGAGGAATACCAGCGCTATTGGCTCGATGCCGAAGCGTGAGGCCACCAGGCCGACTTGACAATCGCCTCAGACCTCGTACTATGTTTTCGTTCATTCCCAATCTCCTCAGATAGGACCATGGATCCCCGCTTCTCACTCGAACAAGGCACGGGCATTTACACTGGCAACGAGCTAATCGTCAAGGGTGCCTTAGAAAGCCAAGTCGGCGTCATTACCGGGTACCCCGGCTCGCCCTTGGCCGAGCTTTTCGAAACTCTCGAAAACAACAAGGACCTCTTTAACGAACACGGCATCGTCGCGCAGATCGCCAACAACGAGGCCCTCGCTGCCGCCCGCCTCAACGGCTCGCAGATGGAGGGCATTCGCGCTTTGGGCGTGATGAAGAGCGTCGGCCTGCACGTGGCGGCCGACGGATTGGCCCTCGGCAACATGGTCGGAGCCTCGCCCAGCGGAGGAGTCCTAATCGCCGTGGGTGACGACACCTGGTCCGAGGGAACCCAAGTACCGGCTGACTCGCGTTTTCTGTCCCAGCATCTCTACATCCCGGTCCTCGAACCCGCGACCTTTCAGGAGATCAAAGACTGGATCGGGCACGGCTTTGAACTGTCGCGCCGCTCGGGTCTCTATCTGACCTATCTAGTCACCTCCAACCAAGCCGACGGCGGCGGCAGCGTCACCGTCTATCCCAACCGCTTTGCCACCCTCAACCGCAAGCAGCGCATCGCGCTGGATACCAGCACCATTTGCTCTGACGACCGCGTCATCATCCCGCCGGCCACCGCGCACAAAGAGCGCGAAGTAGTACACCAGCGCTATCCCCGCCTGTGGCAGCTAGCACGGGAGGCGGGCATCAACCAAATTCTCTATCCGCCGAGCAACGGCCCCAAGCCGCTGGGCTTTATCACCTCTGGCTTGGCTTATAGCTATCTCGAACACGCCTTGCACATCCTCGGGCTGACCGGGCATTTTCCCATCCTCAAGCTGGGCATTACGTACCCGGTTGATCCCCACATGATCGCGCGCTTTGCCGATTGCGCGCAAACTTTCTGCGTGGTCGAGGAAAAGCGCGCCTTTATCGAGCCGCAGATCGCCGCCGAATTGACGCGGCAAAAAGAACTCGGCTCCGCGCTGTGGGGCAAGCGCTTCCCGGGCAATACCCCGGGCTTTCCCGATATCCAGGGCCTGCACCCCTCGCTCATCGTCCAAACCCTAGCGCGCCTCTTCGTTGCGCTAGACGCCGAGCTACCCATCGACCGCGAGAAACTACAGGCCGAACTCAACTCCTTGGCCCCTGTCAACTCCACCGCGACCGTGCCACCGCGCGCGCCCTCCTTTTGCCCGGGGTGCCCACACCGCGACTCGGCCAGCGTGCTCAAGAAAGCCGCGGCCGACTTGGCTGCGCCCCCCGACGGGCAAGCCCCGGTAGATTTGGTCTTCCACGGCGACATCGGCTGCTACTCCATGCTCAAATACGCGCCGTTTTCCGAACTGATGCACAATCTGTCCGGCATGGGCCTAGGCGGCGGCACCGGCGCGGGCATCGATCCCTTTATCGACAACAAACAGCTCGTCTTCATGGGGGATTCGACCTTCTTCCACACCGGCATGATCGCCATCTCCGACTCCATCAAAAACGGCCAAGACATCACCTACGTCATCCTCGACAACAAGACCACGGCCATGACCGGGCACCAGCCCACGCCAGGCGTGGACGTCGATGTCTTGGGCAAACCAACCTTCGCCCAAGACATCGAAAAAGCCGTCGCTGGCCTAGCGGGCGACTCGCCGACCTTTATCGCCCGCATGGATCCATCTCAGCGCCAGAACTACGACGCCCTCGTCCGCAAAACCCTGCTCCGCGACGGCGTCAAAATCATCATCGCCGACAAGGAATGCGGCATCACCTACCACCGCCGCGAGCGGGCGCGTCAAAGCGCGATCGCCAAAGAACAGGGCTTCCTGCCGGTCGAAAAGCACATCAACATCAGCGAAGACGTCTGCGAGTACTGCCTCGAATGCACCCAAGCGACCGGCTGCAGCGGCCTGACAGTCACAGCCGCCACTGAGTACGGCCCCAAGATCGCCATCGACCCTTCCTCCTGCGTTGCCGATGGTGCCTGCACCCGAGTCGAAGTCGGCGATGGCGACAAAACCTGTCCTTCTTTTGAGGAGATTACCGTCCATCGCAAAGCCCCTCCCACCGTCTCGACCCCGCCCATTGACGCCAGCCAGTTGCCCGCACCCGTACAACGCCCGCTAACCGATATCTGGTACACCTACATAGCCGGGGTCGGCGGCATGGGCGTCAACGTGGTGGCCTCAGTGCTAGCGCAAGCCGGAGTGCGACAGGGCTACGAGGTGCGGCTGACTAACAAGAAAGGGCTAGCCATCCGCAACGGCTCGGTTTATTCGCACTTGAGCTACGCACCCAAGGGCACCCCGGTCTCCCCGCTGATTCCCTGCGGCAAGGCCGACTTGCTCCTCGGGCTCGACGTACTCGAAGCGGCGCGGGGCCTCGAACCCCAAGGCCGCTACCGCATCGCCCATCCAGAGCGCACCGCCGCCATCGTCAACACCGCCAAGACCCCCACGATCGACACTCTCATCGGCCAAGAGGACTTCTTGGCGGAAGACCAAGCCGACCTGATTCACCAACACACCCGGCCAGACGCGTACTTCGGCGCGAATCTCTTCCGCATCTGCGAGCACTACTTGGGCAACAAACTCTACGCCAACATCATGATGCTCGGCGTGGCCTTCCAGCGCGGGCTGCTCTCCCTAGACCTAGATACCTTGCTCTGGGCTATCGGACAGGCCGTGCGCCGCGACCTAGAGACCAATCTAAAAGCCTTTAACATGGGTCGGTATCTAGCGCTCGATCCAAACCATTTCCCGGTCGACGAAGAACCGCTTAGCTACGCCGAGCTCGTCGCCGACAAAACTGCGCTGTTGGCCAAGAAGAAGGGCAAGCGCGTTGCCGCGGCCTACCGCGACCGCATCCGCGATACGCCCGTCGCCACGGCGCGGCGGCACTTTGCACTGCGGGTGTACGACCTGATCCAGTACGAAAACCTCGCGTACGCCGACCGCTACATCCGCCAAGTGCTCGCCGTGCAGGCCAAAGACGGGCCTGAGTTCAATTTCGCAGCCACTCGCGCGGTCATCTATCAACTCGCCAAGGTCCTCGCCATCAAGGACGAAATCTACGTGGCCCATCTGCTCACCTGCGAGGAGAAGTACCGCCGCGACCGTCGCCGCTACAACATCGACCCGAGCCGTGGCGACCGCATCCGCTACCGCCACCTGAACCGGCCGCACCTGCGCCTCTTTGGCCGCGACTTCCGCCCGGATCTCAAGCTGGGCGACAGGACGCTGAAGTGGGTCGCTCGCATGAAGTTCCTCCGTCGGCTCTGCTCCTCGTGGTGGCACCGCGAAGAGCGCGACTTCGCCGCTTGGTACGAAAACCTGATCGCCGACTTTTCCCCGCAATCCGCGGACGAGTACCACACCTGGGTGCAAATCCTGTCGCTGCCCGAGGAGGTGCGCGGCTATCGCGGCGTCCGGCAGCCCAAAATGGAGGCGGCCAAGAAGCGGGCCGATGAGTTGCTAGCCGGGCGCGAGACAGCCCCGGATCCGGCGCTGTTGCAGATCCCCGTATCCACTGGAAGCTAACCTCTGTGATTCGCCCCTATCGCCCAGCGGATTTGCCCGCGCTCAAGCACATCACGGCCGTTTGCTTCCCCGGCGTATCCATCGACCGCAACATCGAACAGCGCTTCGGGCTCATCGGCGGACGCGACTGGCAGTTTCGCAAGCTGCGCCACATCGACGACGACGTGGCCGGAGAGCGGGCAAGAGGCGTCTTTGTGTGGGAGGAAGACGGCGAGGTAGTAGGCTACATCACCACTCGCATCGACCATGAAAGCAAAATCGGCGGGATCCCCAACCTCGCCGTTCTGCCGCATTGCCAAGGCAAGGGCGTGGGCCGCCAACTGCTAGAGCACGGCCTAGCGCACCTGCGCACCGCCGGTATGGAGTGCGCCAAGATCGAGACGCTGGCGCAAAACCCCATCGGCGCGCACTTGTATCCCAGCCTCGGCTTTGAGGAAGTCGCCCGCCAGATTCACTATTGCACGCGCCTGTGATTTGGTAGAGATATAGCCATCTTACATCATTCACCAGATAATCCGCAGATGGACGCAGATAGACGCAGAACAGTAGGACGATCCGCAGCCCGAATCGTTCAGTTATTCAGGATTGCTACATGACGCCGAAAGAAGCCGCCGGCCGCCGCGCCGCCGAGTACATCGAAGCCGGTATGATCGTGGGGTTGGGCACTGGCTCAACTACCGAATGGGCCATTCGCGCCCTCGGCGAGCGCGTCGCGGCTGGGCTAGCGGTCAAGGCCATCCCCACTTCGGAAGCCTCGGCCGCCTTGGCCCGCTCCCTCGACATTGAACTGACGACGCTCGCCGAGGTGTCCAGCGTCGATTTGACCATCGACGGGGCCGACGAGGTCGATCCCAACCTCGACTTAATCAAGGGCCTAGGCGGCGCGCTCCTGCGCGAGAAAATCGTCGCCTCCATCACCGCGCACCAAATCATTGTCGCCGATCCATCCAAGCTAGTCGATCAGCTCGGCACCAAGTCCCCGCTGCCTATCGAGGTCGTCCCCTGGTCTCATCCCCTCATCGCCCGGCGTCTCGAAGAACGGGGACTCATCCCGACCTTGCGCTTGCAGGCACCGGACACTCCGTATGTCACCGACAACGGCAACTACGTCATCGACGCTCGCTTTCCCGAGGGGATTGATGACGCCCGCGCTACCGAATGCTGGCTCAATGCTTTGCCCGGGGTCGTGGAAAACGGGCTTTTCGTTGCAATGACCCATCTCGTGATCGTCGGTCAAGACGACGGCTTCTGTCACCTGATCAACTAAAGCTGAGGTTCCATGCAACATTCTGCACCACGCTCGCGCCGCTCTTTTCTGCAAAGCGCCCCGCTCGTTGCGGCCGGTACCTTGGCCGCCTGTGGCCAAGCCGAACAGCAAGCAACCCCTGCGGTCCAATCCCAACAGCGCTTCAAATGGAAGATGGTCACCACGTGGCCCAAGGATTTTCCGGCCTTGGGCACCGGGGCCAACAACCTCGCCCGCAGCATTGAGGCCCTGTCCGATGGACGCCTGCACGTCAAGTTGTACGGCGCGGGTGAGTTGGTGCCGGCTTCGGGCGTATTCGACGCGGTCTCCGGCGGCACCGCCGAGATGGGTCACGGGGCCGCCTACTATTGGAAGGGCAAGCACGAGGCGACCCAGTTTTTCTCGGCCGTTCCCTTTGGGCTAAACGCGGCCGAGATCAACGGCTGGCTGCGCTATGGCGGCGGCCAGAGCCTGTGGGACGAACTCTACGCCGACTTCAACCTCCGGGCCTTTCCCGTCGGCAACACGGGCGTGCAGATGGGCGGCTGGTTCAACCGGGAAATCAACACCCTCGCCGACTTCTCCGGTTTGGTCATGCGGATGCCGGGCTTGGGCGGCGAGGTCCTGCGCCGCCTCGAAGTCACGGTCAAAGCCCTGCCCGGCGGCGAGATTTTCCAAGCACTCAAGACCGGTGCCATCGACGCCACCGAATGGGTCGGCCCGTACAACGATCTCGCCTTTGGGCTACACCAAGCCGCCCAATACTATTACTGGCCGGGCTGGCACGAGCCGGGGACCGCGCTAGAGTGCATGGTCAACAAACAGGCCTTGGAGAGCCTTCCTTCGGACCTCCAAGCCGTCGTCGCATACGCCTGCCAAGCAGCCAACGACGACATGCTCAGCGAGTTCACCGCGCGCAACAGCCAAGCCCTCAAGACCTTGGTTGACGAACACGGCGTCCAACTCCGGCGCTTTTCCGACGAGCTCCTAGCGCAAATCGGCAAAGTGTCCGCCGAAGTAGTAGCCGAGATCGCGAGCCAAGACCCCTTTTCCAGCCGGGTCTATAGCTCATTTGACGCCTTCCGCAAAAACTCCATCGCGTACACGCGCATCTCCGAGGAAGCCTATACCCAGGCCCGTGCCCTGACCTTTGGCTAGCGCCCGCATGGAACGCCTTAACCGCTTCATCGTCCACACCGTGCCTTGGCTGACGCTAGGCATGGTCTTGGTGACTTTTGTCGTCGTGATCTTGCGCTACCTCTTTGGGCGCGGCTGGGTCTGGATGCAGGAAATAGCCCTGTACATGCACGCCTTTACCTTCCTCCTCGCGGCCAGCTACACCCTCTCGCGCGACGAGCACGTCCGCGTCGATATCCTCTACCGGCCCATGGACGTCCGGCGCAAGGCCCTAGTCAATCTCTTGGGCAGCGCACTACTGTTGATCCCCTGCTGCGCGGTGCTGTTCTACCAGTCGCTGCCCTTTGTCGCCAACTCTTGGGCCGTGCTCGAAGGCTCTCAAGACGGCGGCGGCCTGGAGGCAGTCTATCTGCTCAAAACCGCCATTCCCCTGTGCTTTGTGCTGCTGTTTTTGCAAGCCCTAGCCACCATTCACCACAGCGTGCAAACCCTCCGCACCCAATGAGCGAATTCGCGCCGCTGGCCATGTTCCTCTGCACCTTCGCGGTGCTGCTATCCGGCTTCCCAGTGGCCTTTTGCCTCGCGGGTACGGCCCTCGGCTTTGCCGGCCTCGGCGTCCTCACCGGCCACTTTGACGCGGCCTTTCTCTCGGCTTTGCCGGCCCGCATCTACGGCATCATGTCCAACGAGACCCTGATGGCCGTGCCGCTGTTCGTCTTTATGGGGGTCGTGCTAGAGCGCTCGAAAATCGCCGAGGACCTGCTCGAAACCATGGCCCAGCTCTGCGGCAGCTTGGGCGGGGGACTGGGGATTTCGGTTTGCCTCGTCGGCGGCCTGTTGGCGGCCTCCACCGGCATCGTCGGCGCGACGGTCGTCACCATGGGACTCATTTCGCTGCCGGCCATGCTCAAACGCGCGTACTCCCCAGCGGTTTCCACCGGCATCATCTGCGCTTCGGGGACGCTGGGCCAGATCATCCCGCCCAGCATTGTGCTGGTCATCCTCGGCGACGTAGTATCCTCGGCGTACCAGCAGGCCCAGCTCAAAATGGGCAATTTCGCCCCGGTCTCCGTGTCAGTCGGCGACCTCTTTATGGGCGCGCTCGTGCCCGGTGTCGTACTGATGGGCCTCTATATCCTCTATATAATCGGCCTCGGTCTCCTCAAGCCCTCCACCGTGCCAGCCGTGCCAGCCGAAGAGCGTGCGCAAATTCTCAGCGCGGCCTTCCTCCGCCGCCTCGGTGCGGCCCTCGTCCCGCCCCTAGTCCTCATCTGCGGGGTGCTCGGCTCTATCCTCTTCGGAGTAGCCACGCCGACCGAGGCGGCTTCGGTCGGCGCGGTCGGTGCCATGCTCTTGTCGCTAGCCAAAGGACATTTCAACCGCACCACGCTCAAAGAAGTCATGCGCACCACCACCGAGATCAACGCCATGGTCTTTATCATCCTCATCGGCGCGAGCGTGTTTTCGCTGGTCTTTCGCGGCTACGGAGGCGACGAAGCAGTCGAGTCCTTTCTGACCCATGAGGCGACCGGCGGCGTGCTCGGCTCTTTCGCGCTGGTGATGGCCGTGATGTTTTTGCTCGGCTTCTTTCTCGACTTCTTCGAAATCATCTTCGTCGTCGTCCCCATCGTCGGCCCGATCCTCTTGACGATGGGCCTAGATCCAGTGTGGTTGGGCGTGATGATCGCCCTGAACTTGCAGACCTCTTTTCTCACACCCCCGTTTGGTTTCTCGCTCTTTTACTTGCGCGGTGTCGCCCCTCCTGAGATCAGCACGCCGCAAATCTACCGGGGAGTCGTGCCCTTTATCGCCATTCAGGTGCTGCTGTTAGTGGGGCTGTGGTTTGTGCCGGAACTGGCTACGTATCTGCCAGCGAAGGTGTTCGGACGCGGGTAGATTCGCAGACACTAACTCAGAGGCGCTCTTGACCCGACGCCCTCGCCATAGTCAGCATCCCGACATAGGCGTCGTACATATTCTGAATATTGCCCACGTAGTGCACGGGCTGGCCGCAGCGACAGAAGCCGTAGCGCGCCCGTTTGTGATACACCGGCTTGGCAAGCAGCCGCATCGCCTGCTCCACGTGGCCAAACCACTTGTCGGGATTCCACCCCTTTTCGCGGGCTAAGCGACGCGCATCGAGTACATGCCCGTACCCGACATTGTAGGCGGCCAACGCAAGGCGCGTCCGTTCCTCTATGGGTATGTTCGGATCGAAGCGGTTGACCAGTTGAGACATGTACTTCACCCCCGCGTGGATATTATCTTCGGGGTCGTGCAGATCGGTAAACCCCAACTCGTGCCCAGTGACCGGCATGATCTGCATCAGCCCGCGCGCACCGACCCAGCTAGTGGCCTGGGGATCGAATTTGGATTCCTGGTACATCTGCGCGGTAATCAACCGCCAGTCCTGGCCGTACTGGCGGGCGTATTTTTTTACCAGTTCATCATAGGGCGACAGGCGGCCGCTCAAATCGACCCGCAGCGAATCTTTCGCCTTGGCGATGGTGCGCTTGTTTTCGAAGTATCGCTTTTTCATCATGTTAAAAAACAAGCCGCCTTTTTCTTCTTTTACGTACTGATTGAGCGCCGCCAGCAAGACTGGATTGTCCTCGCGCACCGCCCATCCCAAGGACGTCAGCTTGATACTGAAAGCCGCCTTGAGCCGGCGTCCATAGGCGAGTTCCACGTCGAGCAGGTTGGAGTCGCACAGGGTAATGTCGTAGCGCCCCTCCTCGACGCCGGCCAAGATGTCTTCGGTCTCGATGGAGTCGGGCAGAGACGCGATCTGCAAACCCTCTATGGAATCGGCGAGGGCCGTTAGGGTGGTGTAAAAAGAAGAGCTTGGGCGCACGTGGATCGTGCGTCCGGCCAAGTCCGCGAGGCTGGCAATCGAATCCTCCTCGGCGCGCACGACCACCAGCTCATCGACTTCGTTATAGGGCAGGGTAAACGCCGCTTGCGCCCGTCGCTTCTCGGTAATGGTCATCGCCGCAGCCACGACATCGCCTTTGCCTTCGTTCAAATACGCCAGCAGATCGGCGTGGCTTTCCGGAATGACAATGTCTAGCCGCAGGTCGTGCCGGTCGGCAAATCCCTTGATGAGCTCGTACTCAAAGCCCACTTGCCGGCCGCGGTGGATAAAATAGGTCAGCGCATTATTGCGGGTGATCATGCGCAACCGCCGACGCTCTTTTAAGCCGGGCAAATCGTCGGTGAAAGCCTGCTGGGACTGGCGCGTAAACTGCTGGGCGAGTAGATATTCATCAACCCTAGTCTTGAGCCGCACATCGTCGGGCCGCATCATCAGGGCAATCGGACGGTTTTCGGCCACCCTTAGCGGCGTAACCATGTTGTCGTAGTAGCTTTCCACCCCTCGCCACAAGTGCTCGTCGGCTACGGTCGCTTGGTATTCGCCGCGGACGAGGCCGTCGAGGAGGTGCTCAAGGCCGAGCTTCTCAGGCGCGGTGTGAATCTGCAACGACGGCACCTGTTGCTGAATATCCAATAGAGTCTCGTAGTGCGAGCTGGAGCGCCGGACGCCGATTGTCATTCCGGCCAAGTCCTCAATCGTCGTCGGCAGGCTGTCGCTGGCCGCAGTAATTAGGTACTCATCCACGTAGAGATACGGCACGGAAAACGCTACTTGCTCCTGGCGCGCTGCTGTAATCGTCAGGCTCGCAGCGACGATATCGCCTTCGCCTTCCAGCAACTTCTGGACCATCTGGGCATAATTTTCGGCCTTTACTAGCACCAGGTCCAACTTGAGCTCCTCGGCCAAGTTACGGGCGAGGTCGTAGTCAATAGTCACCGGCTCCGCCTGCTTGGGTATATGGGCAATCGGCTCTGGGGGGACGATGACGCGCAACTTGCCGTGGGATTGCAATACTGGCAGATCGCCGATGTACTTGGGCAGCGGAGCCGGGGTCGCCGGTTGGCTGCATTGTACAAAAGTAGCGAGGGCAATCAGCCCTATGGGAAGAAGCGTTCGTGTGCGAAACATCACACCGCGCCTCCTTTCCAAATCGGCCCGCTCGACGGACCTCAGTAGTGTCTTAACCTAAGACGAAAAACGACGCTTATTTGGTTAAATATCGCGCCGTAGAGATTCTTCGTAGATTGTCAACTCACTGGACAATATTATCAAAAAACAACTACTCCTTTACATCTCCCGCTTGTGTCCAGTAACTGAACATAAGTTCCTGAACTCACTAGCGCTACAGGTGTAACTTTGTTACTTTTAATACAATTCATAAGTATATCTTTTTAGTTTATGAATTGATCTACCATATCTTGTGGAAAAAATTTATTCATACACCAATAGTAGTATCATTTAATCTGAATAGTTGACTTTCAAAAGTAACACAACAGAGAGCAGCGGTACAAACGTTACAATAAATTTACAATTTTTATATTCTACATCTTCTCGCTTATTTTGACTCTGCAATGACATATATATCTGCTCCGTGTAAACACATTCACCTCAATCCACGGCTACCAAATCACCGTTGAATTTTATCAACTCCTCGGGCACAATAAACCCTTTGGCCCGTGAACGTGTTCGCCAATGATAGAAAGGTCGGCATTATTCGTCAAGCAGTTTTATTCCCTTTGCTCGGCTTGACGCCACTTCCCTGAAGGGCCTTTATATCTGCTGTTTTACTGCCAATATGGCCCATTTAAGGAGGACTACTCGCCGTGCTAACCCATGAACTCACCGTCGTCGAGCCGGGGCGCATTGAGGTCACCCAAACCGATCTCGACGACCACCTGCACCCCCATGAAGTATTAATAGAAACCGAATACTCCGTCGTCAGCGCCGGCACCGAAGGCGCGGGCTTTACCGGCCTCGTCAAGCAGATGCCTTTCGGCGATGCCGGCCAGTATCCCCGTGGCACTGGCTACGGCAACCTCGGCCAAGTGCTGAAAGTCGGCGACGCGGTCTCCGGCGTACAACCGGGCGATCGCGTGCTCTCCTTTGCCCGCCATGCTTCCATCGTCAAGACAGATGCGCAGCGCATGGCGTTGCCCGTCTCGCGCGAGGCCCCCGGCCAGCACCTCGTGTTCACGCGCATGGCCGGTGTCAGTATCTCTGCCTTGCGCTCTTCTAGCGTCCAGCCCGGAGATACCGTGCTCGTAGTCGGCGGCGGCCTCGTAGGCAACTTCGCCGCTCAGCTCTTCCGCTTGGCCGGTGCCGACGTCATGCTCGCAGATTTGTCCGAGTTGCGCCTACAGCAAGCGCGCGCCTGTGGCATCGAGCACACAGTCAATCCCGGCCGCGACGATCTGGAAGAAGCGGTGCGCGACTGGACCGGCGGCGCTGGTGCCCGCATCGGCGTCGAAGCCATTGGCATCAGCGAAGTCATCGCCCAGACCGCGATGTGCGTTGCCCGCCACGGCGAACTCATCCTCCTCGGCAGCCCGCGTGCCCCGGCCCATTTCGACGTGACGCCCATGCTGCTGCGCATCCACCTAGAAGCGATCCGCATGATCGGCGCCCTAGAGTGGCGCTGGCCACAGCACGCCACCGAGCGCTGCCGCGATCTCGATTCCAATTACCGCCAGATCGCCGCGTGGATTGCCAGCGGCCAGCTCGTCGTCGAACCCCTGCTCACCCACCTAACGTCCCCGGCAGACTGCCAGCAGATGTACGAAGGACTGACCGCCAATAAAGAGGAATACCTCGGCGTGGTCTTCGACTGGTCGCGCTTGAGTTAGTTCCATGTCAACGCACTACCTCGCGCTAGACATCGGCTCTACTACCGTTGTCGCCATCGTCATCGACCTCGACACCAATGCCGTCGTCGGCACAGCCAGCGCGGCCAATTCGTCCGAAGTGACCTCCACGGCGGATAAGCGAATCGGCCGCTCGGAGTGGGATCTCGACGCGATGACCGAACTGGCCATCGACAACGCGGCCGCGCTCGTAGCCCGCACCAACGCCCGGCCAGCAGCCGTCGGCGTTACCGGACAGCAACAGGGCCTCCAGCTTCTCGATGCCGCGCTCAATGCCGTAGGGCCTTATTTCTCCTGGCAGGACCAGCGTGCTCAAGAACCCCTACCAGGCCAGCAGCACACCTACTTAGACGCCATGGCCCAGCAAGGAGGTTCCATCGCCATCGAGGGAGAGATGCCCGCCTTTGCCAATACTGGCTGCCCCCTTGTGGCTGGCCACGCTGCGCCGCACCTATTTTGGCTGAAAACCAACGATCAGCTTCCCAGCGGCGTCAGCGGCACAGCAGCCCCTGAATTTGTGGTGTCGCGCCTAGTGGACAAACGGCCAGTGGTCGATCCCACAGATGCGCTCGGCTGGGGCGTCTATGACGTGACCAAGCGCACTTGGGCGGACGAGCTTATCGCCGATCTCGGTCTGGATCAGTCGCTGTTCCCCGATCTGGTCGAATCTTGCACCATGGCCGGTACCCTGACCGTATCAATGGCCCAAAAGCTCGGCGTACCAGCGGGCCTACCCGTCGCCGTGGCGTCCGGGGATCACCAGTGCAGCTTTGCCGGTACGGTCGCCGATTACGCCAACACCGTGGCCGTCAACGTCGGCACCGGCGGACAAGCCGCTCTACATATCGAAGCCCCACTGCCGCGCGGCTCGCTCGAACTGCGCCCCTATATCCAGCGCGGCTATCTGCTGGCCGGCGTGGGGGCCGTCGGCGGGCGGACGTTCAGGACGCTGCGCGATTTCTTCGCCGACGCCATCCAAACCCTCGCCGATGTCCAACCTTCGGCTGAGCTCAGGTCGAAGCCCGATAGCGAGGCCCTCTACGAGCGGCTCGTATCATTAGCAGCCGACGTGCCAGCCGGTGCCGAGGGCGTGCGCGCCGACCCACTGTTTTCCGGATCGCGCAGCAGGCCACGCGCCAAAGCCGCCTTCCGCGAGCTAACCGCTGCAACGCTGACTGCCGGACACCTAACGCGCGCACTGCTGGAAGGCATGGCCGTCGAGTTGGCCGATTCGTATCGCGAGGCCATCCACCTAGGCAGCGGCGCGCGCTCCAAGCTGGTTGGCGCAGGCAACGGCATCAAGCTGAATCCCGTGTTGCGGGCGGCGTTGGAAGCCGAGTTCGCCATGCCGCTGCACATGGGGTCGCACGGCGAAGAGGCGGCCGTCGGTGCTGCGCTGTGTGCCGCGGTGGCCGACGGCGCGTTTGGCTCCATTGCCGAAGCCAGTGCAGCGTTTGCCACTGTCCCCCCTTCCAAGCCGACAGGATCAAGCGTCAAATGAGATGGTTCTGGTGGTCTGGCACTATTCTTATACAAGAGCGAAATTATATGGGGTAACATGAAACATATCGAGATTGTCGATGGGGCACTGAATAGTCGCTTTGAACTATACGCTGTGACCGATCAGATCTTTGATTTGCTATTTCCCGCAGAAGAGGACGAAATATATCTCGAAGATCTGAACAAAGAGCTGCAAGAGGATGCAGCGTTCTGGGATCAAGTTTATGCCCGAGAAGTGGATCGACGCACCGTTAAGGGAATTCACGGCATCCTCCACACGCACCCCAAAGCGAAAATCTCCATCATAGAACAAACCGCTGGTTGAAATGGATCAATCGGCTATTGACCAATCAAAACAGGAGTCATCAATGAGACGAGTTTTACTGCTGTTCGTTGTGCTGCCAGTGCTGCTATACGCCTGCGTCAGCACGTCTCCGACGACCGTGCAACAGGCGGCGATGGAGGAGACGACCGAGAAGTTAGAGGATCCAAAGCTGCCCATTGACTCGCTGGTGACCGTCGGCCAACTAGACAACGGCCTGCGCTACGTCATTCGCAAAAACCAGAAGCCCGAAAACCGGGTCGAACTGCGGCTGGTAGTCGATGCCGGTTCAGTGCTGGAAGACGAAAACCAACAGGGGCTGGCGCACTTTGCCGAGCACATGGCCTTTAATGGCACCAAAAACTTTGCCAAGCAGGAGTTGGTGGACTATCTGGAGCTAATCGGCATGCGCTTCGGGCCGGACCTCAATGCCTACACCAGCTTCGACGAGACCGTGTACATGCTGACCGTGCCCACCGACAGCACCGAGGTCGTGGAAACAGCCTTCCAAATCTTGGAGGACTGGGCGCACCAGATCAGTTTTGAGGCCGAGGAAATCGACAAGGAACGGGGCGTGGTCGTCGAAGAGTGGCGGCTGCGGCGCGGCGCTCAGCAGCGCATGTTCGACGAGCAAATACCCATTCTCCTGAAGGATTCGCGCTACGCCGTGCGCCTGCCCATCGGCCAGAAGGCCGTGCTCGATACCTTCCAGCACGAGGATCTGCGCCGCTTTTACCGCACTTGGTATCGGCCCGATCTGATGGGCTTTGTGGCCGTTGGCGACATTGAGCCAGCGGAGGTAGAGGCACTGGTGCAGGAGTATTTTGCCCGCATCCCCGTGGCAGAAAATCCCCCCGAACGCACGGTGTTCCCCGTGCCCGACCACGAAGAGACGCTCTTTGCCATCACCACCGACCCAGAAGCCACTTACAACAGCGTCAGCATCTACTACAAGATGGATGTGCGGCCCCAAGGGACGGTGAGCACCTATCGCCGTTCGCTGATTGAGGCCCTATATCACCGGATGCTCAACCAGCGCCTGCACGAACTGACCAAGCTCCCCGAGCCGCCCTTTTTGGGAGCCTATTCAGGGCAGGGGCGCTGGCTGCGCTCCAAGGAGTTTTTCATCCTCGGCGCTGCGGTGCAAAACAATGGTTTCGACGCCGGACTTGGAGCCCTGTTGGTTGAAGCGGCGAGAGTACGAGAACACGGCTTTACCGCATCCGAGCTAGCGCGAGAGAAAAAGGAGATGCTGCGCAGCATGGAGCAGTCCTACCGCGAGCGCGACAAGCAGCAGTCGAGCGGTTTTGCCTCTGAATACGTGCGCCACCTGCTGACCGACGAAGCCATCCCCGGCATTGCCAAGGAGTACGAACTCTACCAAGAACTGGTCCCCGGCATTGCATTAGAGGAAATCAATGCGCTGGCCAGCGAGTGGACGAGCGAAAAGAACCGGGTAATCACCGTGGAGGCACCCGAGCAAGAGGACATTGCCGTTCCCACCGAGCAAGATCTGCTGGCGATCTTCGCCAAGGCGGCGCAGCAGGAGATCGCGCCGTACGCCGACGAGGTGTCCGACGAGCCACTCGTGGCGCAGGTCCCAGCTCCGGCTGACATCGTCGAACGCAGCGAGATCCCCGAGATCGGCGTAACTTGGTGGACGCTCTCCAACGGCATCCGGGTCTGCCTGAAGCCGACAGATTTCAAAAACGATGAGATTCTCTTCCGGGCCTATAGTCCCGGCGGGCACTCGCTGATCCCCGACGCCGACTACGTGGCGGCTTCGACGGCAACCTCAGTGGTGAGCGAAGGCGGCGTGGGGCCGTTTAACAAGATCGAACTGGAGAAGAAACTGGCCGGCAAAGTGGTGCGGGTATCGCCGTGGATCAGCAGCTTGCGGGAGGGTGTTTCCGGCTCGGCCTCGCCCGAAGATATCCAGACCATGTTCGAGCTGATCTACGCCTTCTTCACCGCGCCGCGCCAAGACAGCACGGCCTTCCAAGCCTATCAGACGCTCATGCGAGGTTCCATCCAAAATCGCAGTGCGCGTCCAGAAACGGCGTTCAGCGACACCATTGCAGTCACCATGGCGCAGTACCACCACCGGGCGCGTCCTTGGTCGCTGGAGTTGCTCGACGAGATGGACTTGGCCACGTCTATGGCCGTGTACCAGGATCGCTTTGCCGACGCCAGCGACTTCTCCTTTTTCTTTGTCGGCAACTTCACCCTCGAAGGCATAGAGCCGCTGGTGCGCACTTATTTGGGCGGCTTGCCGACCACGGGACGGGAGGAGACTTGGCGCGATGTCGGCATCGAGGCCCCGGAGGGCGTGATCGACAAAGCGGTCTATCGCGGCATTGAACCCAAGAGCCGATCGCAGATGATTTTCACCGGCCCCTTTGAATACGACGGCTGGAAAAACAATCTCGAACTGAGGTCCATGACCTCCGTGCTGGAAATCAAGCTGCGTGAAGTATTGCGCGAGGACTTGGGCGGCACCTATGGGGTATGGGTCAGCAGCAGCGGCTCGCACTACCCGGACGAAGAGTACCGCATCTCCATCTCCTTCGGCAGCGATCCCGACCGCGTCGAGGAACTGACGCAGGTAATCTTTGAGCAGATCGACAGCCTAAAAACCGTCGGCACCACCGACCTCTACGTCGATAAGGTCAAGGAAATGCGCAAACGCCAGCGCGAGACCGACCTCAAGGAGAACAGCTTCTGGGTCGGGGCTCTGGAGACGCTCGACTTCAACGGGGTCGATCCACGGCGGCTGACTCAGTATCCAGCGTTGGTCGATTCGCTGACGGTGGATGTAGTGCAGCAGTCAGCGCAGAAGTATTTCAACATGGACCGCTATGTGCGGGTGGTGCTCTATCCGGAGGAGGGGGAAGAACCGGAGGAAGAATAGCGCTACGCGGAATCGTATATTGCCCTTGTATATGTCGCCGTCGGCCCAAGCTATCTTGGTTGGATCGACGGCGGCTTTAGTGTAGCACTTTTGGGTTCGTTATTCGCCGCAGGCGAAAATAGGAGCCCATCCTACATTAACCGATCGGCCAACGCCTGTAATTGCCCCTCGTCAGGATTCGGCCCGGCCAACGCGATCTCCGCATTCCCCTCGCCTTTTATTACAACCGCAACCTGCTTCGACCGCACGCCCTCAACCACGATCTCCCGCGCCGCCGCTCGCGCCTTCGCCTCAACGCCGCTGCCGAGAAAAACCTTCGCCGAAACCTCGCCCATCGAATCCTTGCGCGCCCCCTTTTCAAAATACTTTCGCTTCTTGCGCTCGTCGCTTCGTTTGAACACCACACCTGCCACCCCTTCCAACACCATCAGCAAATCATCCGTATCCCGACCCGACAAATAGAGTATCATCAGCGCACCACCGATCCGTCGGCTTGAAAACTCCCCTTGTTTTCCCACACCTCGACATCCACCCAACCCGTTTGCGCTCGATCAGCAGCGACCCGCTGGTTTAAAGTAGCACTGCAACGAAAGCCAGCCGCAGTCAGAGCGGTAGCTTTGGGTTGCAACCCAGCGTCACAATAGGCCAAGCACATGTGGCTCTCTGGTATCTCTAGCGCCTGAAGCAAGGCGGCTCCCTGATCCCAAAAAGCCTGATGGCAATACAAGTCCACCAAACAGACGTCCGGCCACAGCGGATGATCAGACCACATCGCCCAGCCCACCACAGCTCGGGTTTCCCGTTGCACCAGAGCCAGCGCACGGGGCGGAAAGTCGCTTGCGTCGCGCTCCAAGCAATCCTGGAGCAGCGGCAGCAAAGGCCCTTCCGTCGAGCGGCGACCCCATACACCCAAACCAGCGCTGCGCACGACGCCGGGGAAAGCACCCAAAAACAGAGGGATCGAAACGGGCCAGTGCAGCCAGCCGACCGGTTCTATAGCCGTGGAACCCGGCGCGAAATAAGCCCTCTCGAACTCGTTCTGCGAGGTGCTGTAATAGTCCATATAACCGCTTTCCGGCTCGACCCCCGCAAAGCCATTAACCCGATAAATGTGATAGGGCGGCGTGTCGTAACCCGTGCCCAAGAACAGGGCTTGGCCACCGCGCTGCCTAAAGTGCTCCATGAGGCAAGTCATCAGTTGCATGGCAGCACCTTGGCGGCGGTCTTCGGGACGAGTGTACACGTGGCCGAGCAACCCCACGCCGCGGTATTCAATGGTCATTATATTGGCAAAGGGATCGCCGTCGCGGTGCAGAAGGTAAAAAAAGACGTCGAGGCCGGTCTGAGTGCGCAACACCTGTTCGTTGCCCCAGCGCCAAGACGGGCCTTTGTGGCTCAATAGGATCTCGACGCGCTCGGCCCAGTCAAGATCAGGGCCTTGCACGACGCCAGCTTGTACAGCTTCACCAGACTTGAGAGTGATGCGGTCTAAGTGTTGGTACATGTCAGGTTTTTGCCTCGTTTCTTAGCTCTTGTCACGTCACGCTTGAACTGCGTGGACCACCGGAATCAGCACGTCAGACCCCGAGGTCTTGGAACAGTTCCTCGGCGCTGCCGAAGCGCTTACCCTTGCCCTCGTCCAATTCCTTCATCGCCTTGACGGTGGTAGTATTCGGTGCCTGGACGGCGAAAGGCAGCCGCTTTAATGTGGGTATTCGAGGACAGAAGGGCGAGGGACGCTTAGGCGGTTTCATATCCTCAATATAAGCCGTTATCTACTCCCGTGTTAGCATCGAATCGACTAGTTCCCGCGCACATTGGCAGGCTTCAACTAGCAGCTCATATCTACGCTCGTAAACTAGCTCGTAAATCTCGTTGACACTCTTAGTGATCTCCTTGCCTCGCTCCGTCTGATGTAGATCGTGCTCCTTATAGAGGGCTTTAATCTGTCTTAGGTGGGCATTCACATCACCGAGTAGTTCGTCAACCGGCATGGTTACGCACTCGGCATAAATAGATGCTTTATCAGCTAAAGCGGCGGGTGATTTTTCGGAGGAACAAGCGACTAGGCAGAAAATGGCGACTAGAAAGACGCACGGGCGGAACATGGGCACCTCTGCTGTAAATGGTGGCGTTTTACCCGACTCGACTAAATCGGGCCTTGCCACCACCACGCAGAGGTGCGGGACGGTCCTACTTATTTACCGCTTCGCGTCATAGGGAGCTACCCTAGAGTAACGATACGGCTATTGTATTCAGCAGGAGACCCGACCAAGTCGGCCTCTGCTGTGGTGATGGCAACAACGAAGATACAATAGCCCAACCGTGAAAGCCAAGATAATTTCAAAATGTACCACTACCCCAATTTGCATCATGGTACTTCGTTGAGTACCATGCCGTAGGAATCAAGCTATGATGAAATACAAGGGATACGCTGCTGAGATTGAATTCGACGATTCCGTGGGACGTCTTCACGGACGGGTCGTCAACAGTGGTGCTTATCCGATTGCCACCTTTGAAGCAACCGATGTCGAGGGGATTCGACGTGAGTTCCACCGCTCCATTGACGAGTATCTCAAGTCCTGTGAGGAAGACGGCATCGACCCGTACTAATCTCCGCTCCGCCCCCCATACAGATCCCGCACCCGGCTCACCACCACGGCCAACAAGATAATCGACCCCAAAAACGCCTGCTCGTAATAGACGTTGGCCTCTAGCATTACCAAGCCGTTTTTGATAAGGACGATGATAACCGCCCCCAGCAGCAGGCCCAGCGCCGAGATGCGTCCTCCCGCTAGTCCAGTCCCGCCGACAATGGCCACAGCAAAGCTGGTGATCAGCCAGTCCTTACCCGTCGCCGGTTGCGCCGAACCCATCCGCGAGACCCACAACACCGCGGCCAACGCCCCCACCGCGCCCGACAGCACGTGCGACAGCAAAATCATCCGGTCAGTATTAATCCCCGCCAGCCGAGCCGCCTCCTGATTCCCCCCGGTTGCCAACAGCCGCCGCCCAAAGACCGTGTGCCGGAAGGCGTAGTGAGTCGCCAGCAACACCAGCCCCATCGTCCAGAACAAATTCGACAGCCCCAAAAACTTCTGCCGTCCCAAAAACGTGAACTCCCGAGGAATGTCCGTATAGGCGTAGCCTTCGGAAAACCCATGCACTAGCCCTGTAAAGACAAAAAGCGTGGCCAGCGTGGCGATAAAGGAATTGATCTGCAACCGCGTGATGATGACGCCGTTGACCCACCCAGCCACACTGCCAATCCCCAGCGCCACCAACGCAGCTAACCACCCTGGCAAACCCAACACTTGGATGCAGTACCCAGTGGTAATGGTCGCCAAGCCGCCGATGGCCCCTACGGACAGATTCATCCCCCCAGCGACCAGTACCAGCGCCTGAGCCAGCGCCACCAACACGGAGAACGCAACAATCCGCGAGATGTTGAAGAGGTTGTACGCCGACAGAAAGCTCTCCGAACTGAGCGCACATCCCACAAACAGCAACCCCGCCGACAAGGCGATCCCCGCGTCGTTGTGCCGCATGAGTCTGCCTAGTCGTTCCATAGTCTCAGTGCTCTATTCCTCACGTCGCCGGCGTTGGGATTCCATCCAAAAGTACAGAGCGTGGAGAAGGTTGGGGAAGCGGTATCCCCCTCTAACTTCGGCATCTTTCTCTAACGCTCCCAAGCTCGTCATCCGGCGCAGAAAATTGTCCAAGCCCTTTTTCTCCGCGTCCGTCAGAAGCTCTCGAAGTTCCGCCCGCCGGAAATGGGTTCTAGGCTCATCTGCCATCTTGCGGAAGATCGAGTGATAGCTTTCACTGCGGATGGCACTGAATATCTGGGGGTTCAGCAGTTTCCGACCGATGACCTCAGCGGCTGTAGAAATACCTTCCGATATCTCGTTCTTCTCGATAATCGGTCCCCGAGCCGTGCGCCAAACCGCGTCCCCGATTTCGTGCGCCAAAACAGGCAAGCCGCCGGTAAACCGGGCCAGCGAGTCTAGCCCCCCTTGGGAGACCTCTGCTCCACCAGCGCGGAATGAGTCGCTGTAAAACCGACGAACCTCGTCGTCTGACCAAGGAGCAATCTCGATTAACTCAAAAACGCGGGCTAAAGACGATTGCTTCTCTATCAGTTCCTGACGCCTCTCTTCAAGCCCGACTACGAGGATGCAGAGGGGAATTTCCTGCTGAGAAGTGGCGATCTCATCCACGGTGCTCTTGAGCCAATTGGCGAAACTCTCCGAGCCGGCCAGGCCATTGATGTCGTCGAGGATCAGAAAGAGGGATTTCTTGTGCTCTCCGAGGCTCTCCAGCAATCGCCTCATTGACGACACGAAGTGGCGCTCCATGGCCAACATGTCCCTCTCTTCGAGGTTCAACTCAAGCGTTACTCCAAAAAGCCCCACCTTGCTTACGCGATCGCCAAAGAGGGTTATGAGTTGTTGGTGCCAAGGCTTGTCGATACTCTCTTTTAGGATGCGGTCAAAGGTCCGGCGCAGCATCTCCCGGAGACCTTGAACCCCTCCGAGAAAGACGTGACACCCCGCTACGTCGTGGTCGTGTTCAACCAAGTAGCGGACGAAAGCAGCGAGCGAGCTTTTGCCGATACCCCGCTCGCCACTGACAAAGCCGATCTTAAAGCGGCCTTGCGTACTGGCGTTGACCATGCCGCGCAGCCGCTCTATTTCGGCGCTGCGCCCGACAAAGAACTCAATCGGCACAGGTTGTCCAGGTCTAAACGGACTAGATTCAGGAGTCATTTTACTTTCTCCCTGTATTTGGTATATCTCGCCGCCAACGCTTTGTGGTGGGCTTGGCCGGGCCGGTAGCCGCGCTGCCCGCGATTGCGCCGCAACTCCCGAGAAATTGTCGAGGGCGACACCGATACCGTCGCCGCGATGCACTGCTGATCATGCCCGGCTTTCTTCAGCGCGTAAATTTGGTATCTTTGATGCTCGGTCAACTGGTGATACGTTCCCATAAGCGCCTCCGTCGAGAGTGGCGTTTGAAATGGCCAGGGGAAATATACCAGTTGGCCGTTTCTATGCCACCTACCCAGGCGATTGCACTTACGAGTTGAATTCAAGCACGGAAGAAGACCACCGATTCATGAGTTTGCGTAGATATTCCATAGTCAATTCAGATGCAGGCCGATGCGGCGGCTTACCTCATCGTAGTCCAAGCCCTGCTCGTGGATCTCGGCGATCTCGTGGACGATCTGCTTGTCCTTAAAGACGAGAATCCGCCCGGCCAAGCCGATGATCTCCGGCATGTCCGACGAGATCAAAATGATCGCCTTGCCTTCTTTGGCCGCCAAGTCCCAGAGCAAGCGATGGATCTGTGCCTTGGCTTGGATATCCACCCCGACGGTCGGCTCATCGACGATCAGGATGTCGCAACCGGCCGCCAGCCACTTGCCCAAGCTGACTTTCTGCTGATTGCCGCCGCTGAGGTTGTTTACCTCCTGCTCCAAGCCCGTCGTGCGAATATCCAGCGCCGCGACCAGCGCCTGCGCGGCTTGGGTCTCCGCTCGGTCGTCAATCCGGCGGGAGAACTTGCCGACAATCCGCTCCCATATGGTAATGCCTAAATTGGTCCGCACGGCTGATTCCAGCAGCAGGCCCTCTTCTTTGCGGTTTTCGGTTACGTAGCCCATGCTGTATTTGTACAGGCTGTCGGCCACCGAGCCGATCCGCGCTTTGGCTCCGTTGATATAGACGGCACCGCGCTCGGCCTGCTCGGCCCCCACCAGCAACCGCGCCAACTCGGTGCGTCCAGCTCCCACCAAGCCGTACAAACCCAAAATCTCGCCAGCGTAGAGCGAAAAGCTCACTTCGTGTGCCTGGCCCGATGCGTATAACTCCTCAACCCTGAGCACTTCCCGCGCCCGGTCCACCACCGGCATACCAAACGAAACCGTCTCCGCCCGCCGGCCGATCATCATCTCGATCAACTCAGCGCGCGGCAGCCCGGCCAACTCTCTCGTACCCACGTGTCGCCCGTCCCGCAACACACTGACTTGGTCGCCGATTTGATAGACCTCGTCGAACTTGTGCGACACAAAGACGATGGCTACGCTCGCCTCTTGCAACTGGCGCAAAATGCCAAACAGGCGAGCTGCTTCGTGCTCGGTAAGCGACGACGTCGGCTCGTCTAATAGCAACACCCGCGCCTCGGCCGACAGCACCCGGGCAATCTGCACGAGTTGCTTGTGCGCCGCACTCAAATCGCCAATGGGCATTTGCGGGTCAATGTCCAGCCCAACCCGCGCCATTGCGGCCCGCGCTTGGTCGGCGAGCTGCGGCCAGTCGAGGCGGCCCCAGCGGCTGAAGGCGTCTAACTTGTCGAGCATGATGTTCTCGGCGACGCTGGCCTCGGCCACCACTTGGATCTCTTGGTGGACCAAGCCAATGCCACGGTCGAGGCAGTCGCGGCAATTGCGCACGCGCAGCGGCGCGCCGTCGAAGAGCATCCGCCCGGCGTCGGGCTGATATATCCCAGTGACGATTTTGAGCAGAGTGCTCTTACCAGCGCCGTTTTCGCCGACTAGGGCGTGGATCTGGCCAGGCTGGAACGACAGCGACACATCGTCCAGTGCTCGGACGCCGGGAAAGCGCTTGCTGATGGATTGCAGTTCGAGCACGAATCAGCGGGGCGGGCTGAGGTACTTGGTCTCCAACTCGCCCATAATCTGCGCGGTGATAGCCCTGACCTCGTCCTCAAAGGTATCGACGTTGTCTTTGGTCACCAGCGCCGTGCCCGAGTTGATGAAGTAGTGCTCGGGATTGGCCTGCCAGCCGTCGAGCAGATAGCTCAGGAGAGCGCACGTAATGTAGCCGTGGCCATAGGGATTCTGCGAAATGGTCGCGTCAATGGCCCCCTCGCGGATCGCGTCGAGCACTACCGAGTCCGTGTCGATACCGACGAAGTGGATGCGCTTGTTATCCGGGGTTTGGTTCCACTCCGACAGAATGGTCGCCGCGGCCACGGTCGGCGTGTACCCCGTGCAAATCACGCCATCGATCTCCTCAATCCGCGCCGAGAGCGCATCCTGGATTTTGGCCGTGCTGGTCTCAATCGACTCCATGCCGGCGATTTCCTGAATGATCTGGACCTCTGGGTATTTAGCTACCGCTGCCTCGACGCCTTCTTTGCGCAAGATGGTGTTGGGATCTTCGACCAGTTCGAGCACGTTGAGGATGTTGCCCTTGCCGCCCATAAAGCCAATCAGCGCTTCAGTGGCCTCCATCGCCGCCTGTTTGACATCGGTCGCCACGCAAAACGAAGCGGGCGTCGGCAGCGTCGTCGGCGCGCCATAGCTGACGACATAGGCCCCGTTTTGCACCAATTCCTCGTAGAGTCCATTGGCGGCGCTGGCGTCGGCTGGGTAGAGTGAGAAGCCTTTGTAGCCCTGAGCGGCCAGCGGCTCGACGTTGGCGTTTTCGTTGTCCTGAGTCCAGTTTTGGCCGATCTGGCGCTTGATCTTGATCCCAGTGTCGCGCTCATAGCCGATCACCCCTTTTTGCACCTCTTCGACATAGGGATGCACCATCAGGGCGTACCAAACGATTTTCTTCTCCGTGGGCTTGTCACCCGATTCTCCAGACCCACCGCAGCCAGCGACAACAAGCGCGGCAATCCAAATTAGTAGTAGGCGCATGTAGGCTCTCCTTTCGGGCTTTCAATATAACCATCCCCACACCTCTTGAGCCAATCCCCACTTTGGCCTACTTACGAACTGATGTTACGCACGGGGCCTAGGTATGAGATGCTTCGCTTCGCTCAGCATGACAGGTGCTGATGTTTTGCTGCCCATGTCATGCTGAGCGGAGCAAAGCGGAGTCGAAGCATCTCTATACCTGAATGCTAGCATACGGGCAGGATGGTGCGTAACATCAGTTACGAATGCTATCTAAACCTGTACCCAGAAGGTGAGAGTACCTAACGGGCCGCCCAGCGGGTCTCGCAGTCGGCAATGTCGTCGGCTGAGAGCACGCGGGGAAACACTTTGACTTGCCCAGGGGCAACGAGGCGGACATTGGGCTGGAAGCATTCTACATAACCGGCTGGCGGCGTGCGCTCGTGGGCCATCATGCGCTCGGCGGTCGGCTCAGGGGGCGTGCGGGCGATGACGTAGTCGTTGAGGCCGTGAACGTCGAGGATGTTGATGTGCGGCAAGCGCCAGGCCGGGATGCCAATGGCGGGAAAGAAAAAAACTGGATAGTCGGCCGCGGGCAGAAACTGACCCTGAGCACGCGGCGGAAACATCCCGGCGAGAAATTGCGCGTTGGCTTTGTGCTCTTGGTGGCGAATGCAGACGAAACGGTCGATGAGCCAAAATTGCAGTTCGTCAAAAGCAGCGGCGTACCAGCGAAGCGGGGCGGGAAAGTGAGGAGCCACGGGCACTTTGAGTTGCAAGGTCTGGCCGCGACTGGCGATGTGGTGGGTCTGGGACCAATGGATCCAAGGAACCGGCCAGGAGAGCACAACCGCGAGGCCGAGCGCCGCAAGCGCTTTTTTCGGTTCGACCCCCACGGCGTTTAGGCACCACGCAAAGGCGAGGTAGCACAAGGGAACCAAGTGCGCGTAAATCCGGTACTCAAAGTGGTCGCCGCCGTGGACGAACGTGTAGTACACAGCGTGTCCACACAGTGCGAGCGCGGCCAGCAGCCCATGCCAAGACAGCCTGAGCGCCTCCTTCTTTTTCCATAGCACATAGACCAAAAGCAGCCCCCACGTCCACAGGGCGTATTCGAGGGCAAAAGAGAGCGCGTAGCGGAGACCGCTGGCCGGCCAAGCGCCGACGGCTTTGGCATAATAGGTATTGGGCAGCCATTCGCCGTACAAGCTATGACGCCAGACTAGGTGCAGCGGCGCAGCCAGCAGGGGCCAGGCTTGGGCGATCCGCCGAGCGGGATAGCAGCCAGTGCGCCAAGCCCAAAAGAGCGCGACCGCAGTGACACCGAGAAAAAGCAGCCCATCGGGGCGCGTCAGATAGATACCGACGGCAGCGGCGGAAATAACTAAGGGCCACCTTCGGTGATTAGGATCAACAAAAGCGCAAGCCCAGGTCCAAGCGAGGACCGTGCAACCAAACAGCGCCGTTTCCAAGCCCGAACTGCTCCAAGCCAAGAAGGTGCGGTTAGTGACCACCGCGAGCAGCAAGAGGGCGAGGAAGACCAAGCGATAGGGGCGCAGCCTAGGCGACCAAGGCAAGCGCAGCAGCATCTGCGCCGTGATGTACAGCGAGCACAAGGCAAAACACAAGGCGAGATAGTTAGCCGCTGCGGGAGGAGCGACGTCCAAGACCTGCCAGACCCCATACAGCAGGACGATCCACAGAAAATTGGTGTAGCCTTCGACCGGACGAAACGGGGGCGGGTTCCACACCAAGCCGTGGCCCAAATCCCAGTTGCTTACGTAGCGAAAGGAAATGTAGGCATCGTCCGTGAGGAACCAGTACAGCTTCCAGCCATAGCAGAGTACGGCACCAGCTAACAGCAGGATCAGGGCGCAGAGCAGGCGTTCGCGCTGGTTCATCGTCCGCTGTGGAATACTTGGTCGGCAGCCAAGTCGTAGTGGTCGTCCCGCGCACCATCCGGCCAGCGGATTTCAAGATGCTCTATGCGGGCGCAAGTCCCCAAGCCAAAGTGGAGGCGCGGATCGCTGGCCGACAGGTAGCTACCGCCAGCGGTGACAGTCCGCGTCTGCTGGTGGCCATCGCACAGCAGGCGGACGCGGGCACCAGCCACTAGGCCCTCCACCAAGAGCCAATGAGAACGAGACGGCAGGTCGTTGCGGTAGAGGACCGCCGGACCGCTTGCGTGAGTGACCAACAAGTCGAGGTCACCATCCGCGTCGTAGTCGCCATACGCTGCGCCACGCGAGACCGCAATCCGAGCAAAGGCCGGGCCAGCCGCCGCTGACACGTCGCGGAACTGGCCGCCGCTATTGACAAAAAGCTGGTCGGGTTGGGCGTAGCGGAGGTCTTCTTCGAGGAGCTGAATCCGGTCCATGACATGCCCGTTGGCAACGAAGAGATCGAGGTCGGCATCGTTGTCCGCGTCGAAAAACAGCGTGCCAAAGCCCAAGGGACGCAGGCTCGGGTCGGCGAGGCCGATAGCATCTCCGCTATCGGTGAAGCGGAGCGCACCGTCGTTGCGGTAGAGCGTATTGCTCTCGCGCGAGAAGTTGGTGACAAAAAGGTCTGGGTCGCCGTCCGCATCAACGTCGCCAGCAGCCACGCCCATGCCGGCCTCAGCTTGGCCGTTGCCATTGTACGCGGCCCCAGCAGTGAGCGCGATATCGACGAAGGTGCCGCCGTCGTTGCGGTAGAGTGCATTGCGGACCCCATCATTGGCCACGTAGAGGTCCAAATCGCCATCCGCGTCAAAGTCGCCAGCCAGTGCCCCCAAGCCCTTGCCAAAGCGATTGAAGACCCCCGCCTGCTCGGTGATATTGACAAAGGTAGCGCCATCATTGCGGTAGAGCACATCCGGGACGCCATTGTAGCGGCGCGGGCTGCAATAGGTGCGCAGTGCAAAGGGAATTTTCAGCAACTCTTTGCGCCGGCGCTTGGGGGTGATAGTGCCGCCGCAAACGCGGTTGTTGGCCGGATAGAAGTCGAGATAATTGGCCGCGTAAAGGTCGAGGTCGCCATCCGCGTCAAAGTCGAAGAACAGGGCACTGGTACTCCAGCGCGGATCCCCCACGCCGGCCCTTTCGGTAACATCGACAAACGCGCCACCGTCGTTGCGATAAAGAACGTTGGGACCGTAGTTGGTGACGTAGATATCTGGATCGCCATCCGCGTCAAAGTCGCCGACGGCCACGCCCATGCCATAGCCAGTATCGCCCGCCCCGGCCGCACCTGCTACCGCGCGAAACGTCCCGTCTCCCTCGTTGCGGTAGAGTCTATTTCCCCTAGGTGAGTCAGTAGTAGCCGGGGCAACTTGGTACGCGCTCTCATCCACTAGGCCCTTGAAGCTCAGACCGGGTCGGTAGTCCTTTTCTACCCAGTAGTGAGTCTCGTCGCGGTAGCTGAGATTGATCGGCGAGTACTGGCCGCGCAGATGCGACAAGTCGAATCCATCCACCAAGTAGATGTCGAGCCAGCCATCTTGGTCGTAGTCGAGGAAAGCCCCGCCAGCCCCCATGGTCTCAATGAGAAAGTAATCGCCCGCCGCACCGTTGGTGTAGGTAAAATCGAGACCAGCATCCTCGACCACTCGGAACGGACCAGGAATGGCGGGCGGTGCAGGCTCGCAGGCGGCGCAGACCACCAGTAGCAGCAATAGACGAGTCACTGGCGCAATCCTCGCCGTAGGGCCAAGGCATAGAGCACACACAACAGGGCCGCATTGGCTACCCACAGCGCGCCTACTCCATTGTATAACCGCCAACTTGGAAACAAGGCAAAGCAGTACCCACTCGCCAGCACCGCCGAACACACAACCGGTACTCGCCACAGCCAATGCGCTCGAGCGTCGCCGAGCGCCACCCACAACGCCGTTTGGCAAAAGGGCAAGAAGACGAAGTAATGAGGCCACGAAGTCTGCACCACAAACGGCAAGGCGAGAAAGAGCGCCGAGGCGGATAGGACCTCCCGATGCGCGATTTTTCTCCTGTGCAACCACCACACCACAACGCTGTTGGCGCAAAAGACCAGCACCCCTGCGAGCCGCAACACATCGAGCGTCGATTCTCCGAGGCGATACCCCAGCGGCTGCCCCCAGCGGTTGAGTACATGGACAAAATACTGGGTATTAAAATCGCGGAGGAGCCGGGCCGCCTCTGGCAGTGATTGTGCGGATGCACGCTCGAAATACCACCAATCCCCAAGTCCCAACAACGCAACTGGCAGCAGGCAGTAAAACGCCAACAGGCCGATGCCGAAAGCCGCGAGGAAGCGCCCGTCGCGGCGGATAAGAAAATAGACGACAAATGCGCCGGGATAGTACTTGATGCAGGTGACCAGCGCCAACGCGATCCCCCCCATCGCGCTCCGGCCCTGCTGGTGCAGCGCAAACGTCGCCACAATCCCAAGCGTCACCAACACGCTGACCTGTCCCCATTTGAAATTGTGCAACAAGGGAAAGGAAGCCAGCAACAACAACCAATAAACCAGCATGCCCCGAGCGGAGAGGCCGAGTAGATAGCGGCCAGACACGTAGTAGAACGCGGCTGCCCACCCCACCTGCAAAAACCCCCATAAAACAGTCGCCGCGGCCAGCGGCAAAAGTGCCACAAGACTCAGCCCCAACGCAAAAAACGAGGTATAGTAGTATCCCCGGACGGGCCACTTTTCGGCAAAAAGCACCTCGCCCATCGGATAGTAGAAGCGCTGAAAATCGCCAAAGAGCTGTTCGCCGTGGTCGATGGCGTTGACAAACCCATCAACCGATCCCCAGAGCAGCCAATAGCTGCCAAGCACCAACCCAGCCCCTAGCAGGCCCAGCCCACAACTCCGGTGCGGCTCTTGGTCAAAACCAAGCAAAATGTCCCCTTTTCTATCGCGTCTTATCGCGCCCTCAACTGACTGGCGGCCCCCAGCGGATATAGGTATTTTGAGGCACAGACCACGAAGTTATAAGATACCAATAAATTGTCCGAACATCCCTTTTCGGCGTGGCGCATTGGCCTCGTCTGTCTTCTAACGGCTTGCGCCCCAGCAGAGCAGAGCCTGCCTCGCGTTCACTTTGTAGAAGTAGCCCAACCAGCCGGTCTGACCCTCCACAACACCTGCGGCAGTCCAGACAAGCGCTACATTGTCGAGGCCAAGGGCGGCAGCCTCGCCGCCTTTGACTACGACCAAGACGGCGACCTCGACCTCTATATCGTCAACGGATCAACCCTCGAAGGCTTCCCGCCCGAGACCGCTCCCCGCAACGCCCTCTACCAAAATGCGGGTGATGCGACCTTTCAAGACGTTGCCGCGGCTGCGGGCGTCAATGACGCGCGCTGGGGCATGGGCGCGGTGGCCGCCGACTACGACAACGACGGCGACCCGGACCTCTATGTCACCAACTACGGTGCCAACCGCTTCTATCAGAACGCTGGCAACGGCACCTTCACCGACCATGCCCCGCTGGCCGGCCTCGACGATGGCCGCTGGAGTACGGGTGCCGCGTGGAGCGACTACGACAACGACGGCGACCTCGACCTCTACGTGGCGAACTATATCGACTTTGATGTCAACTTCATCCCCGAAGGAGCCGACGCGGGAATGTGGCGCGGCCTGAACGTCATGTATGGCCCCCGCGGACTGGTCGGCGCGGCCGATGCGCTTTATCGCAACGAAGACGACGGCACCTTCACCGATGTTACCCAAGCAGTTGGCGTCACCGATCTCTATAAGCGCTATGGCTTTACCCCACTCTTTAGCGACTTCGACCGCGACGGCGACCAAGATCTCTTTGTCGCCAACGACGCGGGTCCCAATATGTTCTACCGCAATCAGGGCAATGGCACCTTCGCGGAGGAAGCGCTGGAATCAGCCGTGGCCTTGCTCGAAAGCGGCGATGCCCAGGCGTGTATGGGCGCGGCATCGGCCGATTACGACAACGACGGCGACTTCGACCTCTACGTCACCAACTTCGCCCTCGACTACAATACTCTCTATCAGAACGATGGCCGCGGCTTCTTCAAGGACGTCACCGCCACCGCCGGCCTCATCTACCCCACCTGGCCCTTCGTCGGCTGGGGCACGGGCTTTGCCGACTTTGACAACGACGGTTGGCAAGACCTCTTCGTGGCCAACGGCCACGTCTATCCCCAAGTCGAGCAACTCGAGCGCGGGGCCTCCTATAAACAAAAAAACCAGCTCTTTCTCAGCGCGAGCAACGGGCGTTTCACCGAGGCCACCGAGGCAGCCGGACCGGGTTTTGCCATTGAGGAATCGAGCCGCGGTGCCGTCCTAGCCGACTTCGACAACGATGGCGATATCGACATTGCCGTCCACAACCTCGACTCGACGCCCTCTCTTTTGCGCAACGATTTACCGGCTAGCAACCACTATCTCATCGTCCGCGTCCAAGGCGTACAAAGCAATCGCGATGGGATCGGCACCATCGTCACCGTCGAAACCAGCGCCAGCACCCAAGTCCGCGAAATCCGCGCTGGCAGCAGTTTCCTGGCCCAAGACGACATCCGCGCTCATTTCGGCTTGGGCGGGGAACGCGTGGTGCGGCGGCTCGCAGTGCATTGGCCCAGTGGTCAGGTTGACCGCTTCGCCGACATTCAAGCGGACCGCATCCTCACGGTGCGCGAGGGGCAGGGCCTTTCCCCCTGACCCTTGCGAGGAATTTTCCCGCCAATTTATTTCGACCCTATGTTCCGCGCTCTGCTTATCCTTGCTCTGACCCTGCCCGCCTGTAGCCGCGTCCCCGAGTCGCTGACCGTCGAATTAGCCCCCGGCGTGGCGATGGAGTTCGCCTACATCCCGCCCGGCACCTTCGCCATGGGCGCGGCCCCGGGCGAAGAAGGACCGCTCGACGACAGCGAAACACCCCAGCACCAAGTCGAACTGTCGCGCGGATTCTACCTCGCCAAATACGAACTCACTCAGGCCCAGTGGCGCGCCGTCGTCGGCACCCAGCCGTGGCGTCGGCGTCAGTACGTCAAGGAAGGAGCGCAATACCCGGCCACCTACATCTCGTGGATCGAAGCCGCACATTTCATCCAGCGGCTCAATAAAAAGGCCGGCCAAACGCTCTACCGTTTCCCCACTGAAGCCGAATGGGAATACGCCTGTCGCGCCGGGACTACCACGCGCTGGTTCTCCGGCGACGACGAGCAAACACTAGCCGACTATGCTTGGGTCAGCGGCAACTCCTGGGCAGTCGGCGAGAAATACCCCCACCCTGTCGGCCAAAAAGCACCCAACGCTTGGGGACTCTACGATATGCACGGCAATGTCTGGGAGTGGGTCGCCGACTGGGAGGGGCCATACAGTGCGGATAAACAAATCGATCCCCAAGGTCCGACCGCAGGCGAACGCCGCGTCGGCCGCGGTGGCTCCTTTGGCACCCTGGGGCTAGGCGGACGTTCGGCCTCGCGCTTTTTCAGCCCGCCCGATGCCCGCAGTCCCGATGTAGGGGTCCGCATCGCCCGCGAAGTCGCAGCCGATCAATAGCGTCGATTTTTGAGAATCAATATCGACGGCCCCCGCCGCCAACGCGCTTCTAGCTCAGCCGACACATTGGACCAACCCATGGCAAAGGAGCCGAGGACGATATCTTCGTCGCCGTCGAGATCTACGTCGCCCACATCCATCGTCAGCCAGCGGCCCGCCAGCACCTCGTCGAACGTCGCGGGCACAAACTGCATACCGCCCTCGTTGCGCAAGTACACGAAGGCTTCTGCAGGCGCGTCAGCGTAATCGGCGAAAAAACCGATCGCGGCTATATCGAGATCCCCATCCCCGTCGAAGTCAGCGGCCTGCGCCTTGTAGGCTCCGTTGAGCGGAAAGAAATAGGTCTCTGTGAAGCGATTGCGACCGTCGTTGAGATAGAGTCGGACCCCGTGGTACGGTTTGAGCAGCAGCGCGTAGTCGGCGTTGTCGCCGTTGGCCGTGAGTAGGTCAAGATCCCCATCCCCATCAAAATCCACCAGACTCAGATGCGCCGCCCCATAGGAAGGCGGCCACTGCACCACATAGGACTCTGCAAAGGTGCCGTCGCCGCGATTGTAATAAATAAATACACCTTCGCGCGATTGCCCCATTAAGGCGATGATGTCCGGGCGGCCATCGCCGTTGAAGTCGCGCACGTAGTGGCTGATCGCCCCAGGGTACTGGTTGAGCCAGCGCTCCTCGTAGCCCCCGCCTTCCTTGGCAATGAAATAGGACAGATGCCCCAGCCGGTTGCCGAACTCAGAGACGACGATCTCCTCCGCCCCATCGCCGTCCAGATCGGCAAACGACGTAGCAACCGGCCGCGACAGCTCCCTCAGCACCCGTTTGCCGACCTCTAGAAAGGCATCGCCCTCCTTAGCCACGGCCATCAACTGGCCTTGCGGATCGTCTGACGGAAACGGCGAGCCAATCGAGGTAACCCAGATAGTCCCTTCGCGCCAGTCGATATCGGTCGGAGTCAGGTTGAGCCTCAACTTCTGCACGAGCTGACCCTGACCATCGAGAATCGACACCGAGCGCTCGCTCGAGTCCCCCGCGTAAATTCGCCCCTCATGGATCGCCACAAGCGTCGTAAAGGGACTTTCAACGCGATACTCTGGTATCAAGACATCAAATTGATCTAAGTCGCGGCCGATCGCGGTCCGCACACCCTGAGGCAAGGGCTGTTCCGGCGCGGCCTGCAGATAGTATTCGACAATCGGTGCCCAAGCCTCCATCGGGATCAACGGCTCTTGGGGATAGATGCCCGGTTGCTCGTCCTCCCGCTGATACTTTTTAGGCGGCAAGCCCGCCAGTTCCTGCGGCAACCCGAGGATTTTGGCCAATGTCGGCAGGACCCACTCGCGCAGCGTCGTCCGATCCAGCAATTCAGGCTCGGCGAAGACGTGGCAACTCTGGCAGTACAACTTGGCCAGCCGACGTCCCTCGCTATCGGTGGAATCGGGCGATTGAAATTGCAGGGTGTGGATCAGTTCGGGATCGATGGCGGTAGATGGCGGTGCGGGATCTGTGTCCGGTTCTTGACAGCCACATAACACGAGGATCAGACAGACTATCCGCGTCAAAACCACGATCGCCACCGTCAGTAGGCTACAGCAATAGTATGTAAGACTTCCCCGGCCCCGACGCGCGCCCCTTGGGTATCGGTATCCACCCGCAGGCGCACCACATACACTCCCGGTGCGACCACCGCTCCCAACTCATCCCGGCCATCCCACCCAACTCCGTATGCCCCTGTACTCACCCCGCGCTGCTCGACCAACTGCCGCACCAGCCGACCGCTCAAATCGTAGATCAGCACCTCCACCGGACTGTCGTCGCCTACCTTGATCACCTTGAAATGGAACGACACTTGGTCGTTGACCCCATCCCCATTGGGAGTGAAGACCTCCGGTATCACCACATCCTCCAGCAACGATCGGCTCTGCACGGCACCCCGCAAGGTCGTGGTGTTGCTGAGTACAGCCCCTACTGCGTCGCCCGGATCGACTCGCTGCCAATCCCATTCCTCCGAGGTGCTGTTCTGCAGCGATGCCTGCAACACCGCTCCAGCCGAAAAAAGCGCCGTAGTAAAGTCCAGCCGCAACATCTCGACCTCTGACTCCGGGCTGATAGGCGGAAAGGTCAAGCGCAGGCTGTCGCCGCCCGTCGCCACAACCTCGACATCGGCTATCGCCAGCCCGTTCATATCGCGGCCGGCCAGCACCTCGCCCGCCCCAGCATACAGACCATCGAAGCCAAGCGTCATGTCCGCTGGTGCCACCAGCAGAAGCTCGTCAAAGCCGGGGTCGCGGGGAGCGAAGTTCGGCCGCACAAAGAGCGAAAAGCGCTGCTCTTTCCCCAGCGTCTCTACCACCGCCGGTGCCACCTCTCCCGTCAGGCTCTGCGCCACCGGATGCGTGAAATTGAGCCGAATCGAACGCAAGGTCGCGCTCACTGAAGGCGCGTCCGACAACAGGGTTGCCCGGATCTCTAGGAACTCGCGCGGCGACGGCGAAGTAATCGGACTGCCGCTGGGATCTTCGCCCGGCTGGCTCCAGTCGCTCCAATCTCCGCCTACTACTTCTTCGGCGATAATATCCCCCTTGAATATCGAGAGCAGCTTATCGTACTGGTCTTTGCTTACTTCGGTGCCGTCTTTTTTGAAATAGCGCAAGTTCTCGGCTAGCTCATTGCCGGTGCGCGTTTGCACCAGCACACTCGTGCCCGGCGACACATCCGCGTCCCATTCGAGTGAGACCAAATTGCGGCTACCGCCCAGCCGCACCAGATCCGAAGTCAGGCTTACCTCCGACATAAACCCTTCCCCGTAGAGCTGCAACTCGGACGGATCGGCCAGAATGGCCGCACCGCTATTGCCTACCCCGCGCACAATCTGATTCCACACGAAGCGAAAGAAACGCGCCCTTAGGGGGCTAAAGTTGTTGCCCATTACGCTCTGGGTGCCAATCGTGCTGGCGCTGAGGACTTCCGCACCACTCACTGCGGCCGCGGAAGTCCACTTGAGGCTGCCGTCTGCCTCGCGTTCGCCATTGGAAAAATCCAGTCTATAACCCTCAAAATTTCGCTGGCGCGCTCCCAAGGCCATGCGGAAAGCGTCGATCCAGAACGAGGCCCCCATATCGAAAAACACCTCGCCCTCTGGTGACTTTAATTGCCCAGGGGAGAAGATGAAAATTACCTCGCTGAAACTGAGCACATCACCGTCGAATAAACTCGCCAGCGCCAGCGATTGGGTCGAGGTGACCATGCCCCCGCGCTCGACCGTATTGATCAGGATCTCGTCGCCCTCGGCCCACACTTCCAACTCGGCTAGGCGCGGCCTCTCGCGCACGAAATAGCGCACCGGACCTTGCCGCGATGCTTCGAGCCGGTCATAAACCTCCTTTTTGACCGCGGCCTCATTGCCATTCGGCAGCAGCTTGTGGTAGAGAATCGCCCCCCGGTCTGCCTCTAATAGGGTTTCGTACTCGTCGCGACTGATCTCCCGCCCCTCGGCAAAGTCGCTACCGGTCACCAGCACCTGCACGAAGCGCAGGCCCATACCCACAAACTCTTCTGCGTACTCCAGCTCGATTTCAAAGAGCCGCTGTTGTTTGTTGGGCACTAAGGTGCGCGCCACGCGTCTGAATTCCGGCGTCTCGGAACGGCTGTTGCCCTTGGGCTGGCGGCCTTCCGAGACCAGCACATCAAACTGCAAGAAGGGGTCGCCCAATGCTTCATCGACAAATTTGAGCACGATCTTGCGGGCCATGACGAAGCGGCCCAGATCGACGATGAACCACCACTGAGTCGCCAAGTCGATGCCCGGTTCAAGCGCGTCAGGTTCCCAATAGGTTTCCATATCGCCGTCAAATAGGGCCAAGACACCCGGCGCGTTGGAGCCAGCGCGGATTCCATCGCTGAGTTCGATATCGGCCGCGTCTTTTTTGATGTAATTGGGAGGATTCAGGCGCAAGAATTCGCGGGCGTTCTCCACGGCATTGATATTCTTGCGCAGCCGCCGTGGCCGAACTTCGCCGCCAGCCCCGATGTCTAGGGTGCCCGCTCCGAAAGACCAATTTTGCCAGTGCTGCTGAGTATTGACTACGACTTGGTCGGCGGTGACGCGATGGCCCACTCCTTGAGCGCTAGCGCACACCGCGCCAAACAACGAGGCGCAAGCAAAAGTCCAAATGGTCTTCATTGCACTCTTGTCCTCTAGTAAGCCAACGCGATGACGCGCTGGAGGATTTCTCCACCTCGGTCGCTAGTCACCTTTAGACGCAACAGGTAGCACCCCGGCCCTACCCGCTCCCCACTCGCCAACACCCCATCCCACTCCAAGCGAAATCGACCGCTCTGCGCTGTGCCGCGATACACCTCCCCCAAGCGACGGCCCGACAAATCGTACAGATCCAATGCGACTGGTACTGCCCCCAAGAGATTCAACAGTTCGTATTCGATCTGCAACTCGTCGTTGACTCCGTCGCCATTGGGCGTAAATACGGGCGAGGCCAGCCTGAGCGCGTTGGCCGCCTTATGTTCCACTTCGACCAAACCTACGTTCAGCGTGTTGCTCTCGACTAGCGGATCGGCGTCGCCTGCGGTGAGCCGCTGATGCACTTCAAAGGGCCTTTCGCTGTCCGACACCCGGCCGGTGAACATCGTGCCGAACTTGAACACTTCCACCTGAAAATCCACCTCAACCAATTCTTCGGTGCGCTGCAAGTCCATGCGCGGGATGCGCAGCGCAAAGCCCTCCGCGTCCGAGCGCAGGACGTCAAAGTCGACCTCCATCTCGCTAATGCGCACCGCGTCAACGCTTTTAACTTGCACGGGTGTCTCAACCTCAATGGTGTCAAATCCCAGATCGTCCTCTTCGAATTGAGGCAATACCGCATAGGTAAAAGAAGTCACTTCGCCCACTTTAACCTGCGCTGGGAATATCTCCGCCAGTACTTGGGTCGCCACCGGCGGATCCGAAACGCTGAACTGTACATAGTCCAACCGCCCGCCCGCCTCCTTGAGCGATTCAAAGTCGGCGCGTAGCTGCACGTAGCGCCTAGGCTGGTCCGCCTGCATCGCCCCCGTACTGTCCGCGAAATCGTACGCCTGACTCCAAGCTTCCCACTGCTGGGTATCGGGCGTGATCCCAGCCCGCTCGCCCTTGTTGAGCTTGTTATAGGCATTGCGCGTCAGCACCCGACCCTGAGTATCAAAGCGACTCTGCTCATCGCCGCGAAAGGTGAAGCGCCAGTAGATGTTGGGCGTCGGCGTGTCGCCGCTGCGCATAGTCAAGGCAACGCCGGCACCCGGCTCGACCACACCCGACCAACTCAGATCGCCCAGCGACACCGCTCGGCCTAGATCAATGACATTGCTCTGATAATTGGCAAAGGGGGCAAAACCCGCGCCGTAGAGTTCGAGTTCGGCCAGCTCCCAGATGCCCCGCGTATTCTCCGCTGCTCGGAAGAGTACCTTCTGTACAGGTTGCGCTGGCAACTCTAACTCAATGATAGGCTCGGTGTTTTCCCTGATGTCGTAGAGCACGTCAAAGGCGACGACAGACCCCCTGCCGAATCCCCCCACTCCAGCCTGTAGCTCTCGATGGGGATCTTTGAACGGATCGCCGTCACTGATGCCAATGGTAAAGCTCTCCACGAAGCGGTCGTGCAGATGTCTTTCGCGGGGGTAGAACTTGATTCGCTCGAGAAAAAACAGGCCGCCGAGGTCGAAAATCAGACTTTTGTGTTTGGGCCCATGCATCGCGAAGTGCCCATCGCCCAGATAGACCGTATTGGGATCCTCGTCCCAGATAAACCAGTCATCGACATCGGGACCACCCCAGCCAATCCAAGTCAGGTAGAAGATATCCCCGAGGAAATCGGGCTGGGGCAACAGCGGCGTCAGGTTGACCGTTGGGTCGAGTTGGCGCGGTGCGATGTTATTAGGAGTTACTTCGATTAGGTTGGTCTGGCCGTGCCGATCTTCGGCCACGTCGGCCCACGCTAGTTGCACGAATTCCACCCCCTCAAGCGCCGCCAACTCTGGGGCTGGCAAATCGCTACCCCCGAGCCGGTAGATTGTCAGCGCGTCGAGAGGGCCGACGGCCAACAGCAAAAACCCGCACCATATAGCTAAGGAATTTTTGAGGCGTTGGTGCATGAATGGGTGCTCCCTATAAAAACCTTCCTGCGACGAAGAGCATATCTCGGCCCAATCGCGTTTGATCACCGTGGCCACCAATGCCCAGCGACAGGCTCACTTCCAGAGCTGCTTCGTCGCCAGCCGTGCGCCGGCGGCTATGGCTTGGAACTTGGCCCACACCACGGTCGGATGGACTTCCGGGGTATAGGTAGCCTGGGTCGAAAAGCCGCAATCGGTCCCGGCGATCACGTTCTCTCGCCCCACGATGTTGGCGAAGCGGACGATGCGCTCGCAGATGAGTTCTGGGTGCTCGACGATATTGCTCGCGTGCGCGACCATCCCTGGAATAATCAACTTGCCCTCCGGCAGTTTGACATCCTCCCAGACGTGGTACTCGTGTTCGTGCCGCGGGTTGGCGGCCTCGAACGAATAGGCACCGGCGTTCACCTTGAGCATGACCCCCACTATGTCCTTGAGTGCCGCGTCGTGGATGCGCGGACCTTCGTTGATCCCGTAGCAAGTATGCAGCCGCACCTGCTCGGGGGGAATACCGCGCAAGCTGTGGTTGAGCACCTCGACGGACAGTTCGATCTTCCGCAGGCGGTCGTCTAGGCTCAAGCTCCCGTCGCCGCGGACCACTGTCATCCAAGGATCGTCGATCTGCACGATAAAACCCGCATCGACGATCGCCTTATACTCCGTGCGCATCGCCTCGCCGACCGCCTGCAGATACTCCTCCTCAGTCGGATAATACTCGTTTCCGCCGACCCCACTCGGCGCCACCGCGGGCATAAAGACATCTACCTGGTCCACTCCCGCGACCGCGGCTTTGAGGTTTTCAATGTCCTTGTTCAGGGCATCAATCCCCTTATAACTGACGGGTCCGATGCACGCGACGGGGTTTATTTTGGCAACGGCACCCCCGTGCATGGCCTTGCCAAAGTAGCGCTCGTAATACTCCGGGAAAGCGGCCACCTCCTGCGAAAATTCAGCGGAGTCAATCGCGCCCGGTCTCGCTTCATAACCAGCCAACCGCTCGCTCACGTACGCCGAGAAACCGAGCTTACTCTGCTCGCCATCGGTGACAATGTCGATGCCGCTCTCAACCTGCTTGCTGACAACCTCGGCCACGGCGGTCGAAATTCGCCGCGCATAGTCCTCCTCGGCGTAGGGTGCGCCATCGACTTTGGCCTTCATCAGGTCGAGCAGGTCCACAGGACGCGCCAAGCTGCCAACGTGGGTAGTCAAGATGCGATCAACACTGCGCTCCATGTTGCGTCTCCTTGCTCCTCGTATAAATCTTCAATCCAGCCCGAGCGCCGCGTCGATCTCTTGTTGGTAGGCCCGCACTTGGCCCGAGAGGATCTCGTCCATAGTCACGGCTCGGCCGGCGAGAGCCGACTCGTAGGCTCCGTATATCGCCGCCACCGCCGTCATGCCCAGATGTCCATCGACCTCGGGTTTGGTGCCCTTGAGGACCGCCTCGCCGAAGTCGTGCATCTCGATGGCCATGTGCTTGGCATCGATCGGCGGGAAGTCCAGCTCGTAGGTCACCACCTTCGCGCCGAAAAGCCGCTCGGTGATTTCGCTCATCTGAAAATCGGGCAACAACGGCAAAATCTCCGTGCCCTCAAACTGTTGGCCCTCGAGGTTCAGGACCACCGGCCGACCATTGCGGTCCCCAGGCGCATACAACGCCCCCAAGCGGCCGTGCACGCTGCGCTCAAAACCGGTGCTGCCGCGACCGCCGGCAGCGTAGGTAAACTGCACCATGGCTCCGGACTTCATCTTGTACATCGCGCAGACCGAATCCTCGCCGGTAGCTTCAACCGAATCGGGGAAGGTCTTGAGCCGCTCGACATAGGACTCGAGTTGGAGACCAGAATCATCGGGCTTATAGCGCACCGGCTCGATGATCCAACCAGTGCCGTAGATCTGGTCGAAGGCACCCATGTAGTACTGCACGATATCGGTGAAATGCACCGCCATATCTAGGCCAATCGCTCCTTTGTCCTTGAGATGCCGCCACGGGGTGATGACCATCTTATTGTTGCCGCCTAGGCTGTTGTGGATCATCAGGTAGGGGTCGCCCAAAAGCCCGTGGTCGAGGATCGCGCGCGCCAATCTATTGGGTGGGTCGCGCCGCAAATTCTCAGCCGTGGCCAGCACCACGCCATTCTTTTCGGCCGCCGCGATCATCGCCGTGCAGGCGCGAATGGTGATGCCCAACGGCTTTTCGCACAAGACATGCTTACCGGCCTCCAGCGCTGGCACTGCCACTTGGTGGTGGACCGCGGGATCAGTGGCCACGTCCACCGCCGCAACGTCGGGGTGCGACACGGCCTCGTCCAGATCGGTGAAGACCAAGGGCGTGCGGCCGAAGAGGCGCTCTACTTCCCGCCGGCCCAGATCCGCGTTCTTGGGGTTGAGGTCGCACACGGCCATCAGTTCGATATTGCCGATGCCGCTGTTCTCCAGTTCTTTGTAGGCGAGGATATGGCGATGACCCATACCGCCGCAGCCGATCAAGCAAAGTGGAATCTTTTTCAATGTCTGCTCCTTGTATAACGCTCAGTATCCCACCGAGCGGAGGAATTCCCGATTGGCCCGACACGATTCATCCGCGTCAGTGTCTGCATAGCTGGACAACTCGCCCATTACCCAGCCCTGATAGCCGATCTCCTCAAGCGCCGCGCGAATCGCGGCGAAGTCCAGCCCCACCGTGCCCTGCCCCATCACGCAGAACTTGCCCTGGGTCCAGTCCTTCATGTGCACGTAGCCGATGCGCTCGCGGTATTTGAGGATCTGGGCGACCGCGTCTTCCTGCATAAAGGCCGCCACCGACACATCCATGCAGATCTGCAGCCGCTCGGCGTATGCGAGGAGCTTGTCCTGCTCCTCTTCGCTTTCGACCGTGCAGCGCGGATGCGCGTGGTAGGTCACCTTCACCCCCAAAGGCTCGGCGTAGTCGATGAGGGTTTCCGCCTGCTCAGCCAAGCGTTTAAACTCGTCGTCGTTGGGCTGGCGTAGCGCTACGCGATTGCCGCCGAGGAAGCAGTAGTTGGGGCAACCCAACTCAGCCGCGTACTCGATGATGCGCCGCTGCCGAGCGAGCACCTGTTCGGCGTCGGGTGCCAGCGACACACTGCCGAACAGGCACACCGGCGGCAACCCGTGCTGATCGAGCACGCCGCGCAGCCTGCGAGGCGTGCCCAGCCAGTCCATCGAAACGCTGATGAACTCCACCCCCTCCCAGCCAGCGTCGGCAATGGTGCCAAACACCTTGTCCAAATCCGGCGTGGGGCCCCAAGTGATCGTGGAATACCCTAGATGAAACGACCGCCCTGCGCTCATTTTGACCTCCGTTCGCTTCTTGGTTCAGCCTTCTCAGGTCAGACACGCGGATACGTGCAAATGGGAAACCTGCCAGCGCTGGTCCTGCTTGAGCCAGACGATGGTTTCGCGCCAGGTACCTTCCTCGACGCTGTCGCCGATGGTCCAAGTGCCGACCAGATAGCCCGTACTAACCGCGACATCGCCGTACACGGTGGCCTGGAGATCCCGCCATTCCACCTGTGCCTGGACGCGGCCTGCGGCCATGCCGGCCCGCAGTGCTTTGGCGTCGAAAGCCGCCAGACGACTGCCGTCGGGTCCAAAGGTAGTGCGTTGGGGGTGGATATACGGCAGAAAGGCGTCTATATCGCCGGCGCAATACGCGGCAGTGGCGATTTGCGCCGCCGCGATTACCGCTGCTGCTTCGTCATGGGCCATATCAAGCTCCTCGTTTGCTCTCCTGTCGTCGCCGCATGCCCTCCTGCAGGAACAATTCGCGGTTGGGAAAGCCATTGACCAATGTGAATCCCCCGTCCACCGCGATCAACTGACCGGTCATATAGGGGATCTGGGTGAAGGCGAAGGCGGCGAAGGCGATATCTTCGGGCTGGCCGATGCGCGGCAGCGCCTGCGAGCCCCCTTCGGCCATCAGACCGTAGGTTTCGGCCACGGTATATTGCTGATCGGTCTCCGGATCGACGATGCCAGAAGGACGCGACGTCAGCGGCGTCTCCACCACTCCTGGACGCAGGGCGTTGACGGTAATATTGTGCTGTCCCGCATCAAAGGCGGCCCCTAGGACCACGTGGTTGAGCCCGGCCTTGCTCACCCCGTAGGGGATGCGCGTGCTGTCGGGCGCCACATCCGATACCGTAGCGATAAACAGAAAGCTGCGGTGCGGGACTTCTTGCCCGGCCCGCCGCTCGTTTTCGGCCTGCTCGATCATGCGTTTGAGCGCGCGCTGACACAGGCGGTAGGCCCCTTTGAGATTGACGCTGAGGACCCGGTCCAACTCCTGTTCAAGATGATCGACCGGCGTCTCGGTGAAGCGGTAGCGCGCAATCTGCCCGTCCGCGCCGCGCACGTAGTTGGTCACGCCGCTGTTGCTGACCACGGTGTCGAGACGACCGAAATGCGCGTAGGCCCGATCCACTAGGTCGAAAGGGGCTTCGGGCTGGCTCAAATCGGCACCCAAGCTCAGCGCCTCCACCCCGTGCTCCATCCGCAGTTTGTTGGCCACCGCGGCCGCCCGCTCCTCGCCGGAGCTTTTGTGCGCACGGGGGTCGGAGGGATCGCTGCCGGAATTGTAGTGCACCACCACGTCGTAGCCGTTAGCGGCGAAGGCGGCTACAACAGCCGTGCCAATTCCACTGCTCGAACCAGAGACCAGACATACGGGCCTGCTCATAGATAGACTCCCTGATTAATAGTCAACTTCGTTTGCTCTTGGACGATCTTATAGGCGTCCACGTGCCGCCGTCGTTTGGCCCTGCCAAAAGCCACAACGCCCCAATCGACGATCTCCGCCATCCTTCCGACACCGGCGCGATCGCAAATACAGCACGAGCCTTTTTTAATAAGCCATGCCGACAACTCGTTGTGCCCGATCGACCCCTTCGTCCGTCTCTATGGTGAGCTGCAGCAGATACGTTCCCGGCGGCGCGAGTCGCCCATCGACATCGCGCCCGTCCCACGCCGCAGTGAACCGTCCGCTGACCTGCTCACCGCCGTCGATCTGGCTGATCTCGCGCCCCGCCAAATCAAATATCTGGATCGCCACGGGTGCAGCCTCTACGTTCAGCAAGTCGCACTCGATCGCCACCACATCGTTGATTCCGTCGCCGTTGGGGGTAAACACGCCGGCCTGCACGCGCAGCCCCTTGATGCTCTTTTGGGCCAAATCCAGAATATCTACGCTCAAGCGATCGCCCTCTATGAGTGGATCCGCATCACCGGCTGTCAGCGCCTGCCGCACCTCATGTGGTTTCTCGCTGTCAAAAATCCGCCCGGCAAAAAGCGTCCCAAACTGGAAAACTTCGGCGCGAAAATCGACCTCGATCCGCTCGCCGGTTCGCGTCGCGTCGATCCGGGGAATCCCCAATTCAAAGCCTCGTTCGTCCAGCCGCCGGATCTCAAATCCCACCTCCTCGCCGCTGACCCGCACCGCATCTACCCCGCCAGGCAGGCTCGGAGTATCGATTTCAATCGAATCGAAGCCCAAATCTTGGGGACTAAACACCGGAGTCAACACATAGGTAAACGCCGCTGGCTCGCCCGCCCTCACCGCGCCCGGCGTGATTTCCGCTAGCGCTTGGGTCGCAATTGGCGGGTCCGACACCGCAAACTGCACGTAGTCGAGTTGACTGCCTTGATCGCGGATCGAGTAGAAGTCGACGCTGAACTGGACGTAGCGACGCGGTTTGTTCGCCTGTATATCTCCCACCCCGGAGCTGAAGTCGTAGGCCGGACTCCACGAGTCCCAGTTGCGGGTATCATAGGTAATCCCGGCCCTCTCTCCCTTGTTGAGTTTGGCGTAACTCCGCCGGGTGAGGGGCTTTCCTTGCTGATCGAAGAGAGACTTCTCGTCGCCCCTGAACGTGAAGCGCCAGTAGTTGTTCGGTTCGGCACTGTCGCCGCTGCGCGTCCGCAATTCGACCACGGCCTCTGGATCCCGCCGTCCCGACCAAGTTATAGGCCCCAGTGCAACGGCCTTGCCGAGGTCGATGATGTTCGAGCGGTAGGTGGCTTCGTTGGCGAAGCCAAACCCGTATATCTCGAACTCGGCTAGCTCCCAGATCCCGCTTGAGTTTTCCGGGGCATCAAGCAACAGACGCTGGACCGGCTCGGAGGGCATCGCCAGTTCCATCACTCCGCTCGAGTTTTCCTTGATGTCATAGGCGAGGTCGAAGTCGAAAAAAAAGCCCCGATGCGTGATCGCGTGATCGCGGGTGCCGTCCTTGAGTGGATCGCCATCGCTAGTGCCGACTCTGAATCGCTGAATAAAGCGCTCGTTGATAAACTTTTCGCGGGGGAAAAAACGAATGCGCTGAAGGTTGAATAGGCCGCCTAAGTCGAAAATCCAGACCTTGGTGTAGATCCATCGTCCATTACCCCAGTTCTCATCGAGGGAGCGGCTGCCAAAGAAAATAGACCCCCACGGCCAATGGCCGTCGCCCAGATAGACCGTTTCGGGATCGCCATCAAAGATGAAGTGGTCGTCGTCCTCTAAGTTCTCAGTCCAGCCAGTGTGCGAGTGCATGACGAACACGGTACCGCCGTCCAATTCGTAGATCTGCGGCGCGATGTTGACAGTGGGGTCTAGACGCTGCGGATGAACGAAGTCGGCTTCTACTTCGACCAGCTTGATCTGGCCGTCGCGAGCTTCGTCGGCATCGTCCCAAGCCAACGACACGAATTCGTAGGGTGCGTCCAGTTCGGGTGGTGGCAGACTCTGGCCACCGATCCGATAAATCGTCAACGCCGACGCTTGGCTCCAGAGGAAACCAAGGGCCAGCAGAACCAGCGACACCCGCATAGTATTCCCTCCGCTGGGGAAAAGTGCTAGTAAGCAACAGCGATGGTGCGTAAGATCTCGGCGCGTCCAATGCGGGCACCTTCAGTGTCCGTATCAACTCGCACTCGCGCCAAATAGACTCCCGGGGGCACTACCGTTCCCTGCTCATCCCGACCGTCCCACTCCATCCCGTAGATTCCCGTACTCGTCGGACGATGCTCGACTAAGCGCCGCACTCGCCGCCCTCGCATGTCGTGGATAAACACCTCCACCGGACTAGCCCCATCCACCTTGACTACCTGGAAGTGAAACCCCATCTCGTCGTTGACCCCGTCGCCATTGGGCGTAACCACGCGCGGCTCCACTGCCACCGCCTGTACCAAGGCACCCTCCTGCACCGCCCCCACCAGCGTCGTGGTATTGCTGGCAATGGCTTCCATGGCCTCGCCCGGATCCACCCGCTGCCAGCCGCCCTCGCCCTCAACACTGTGCTGCAACGATGCCTGTAATACCGCACCCGTCGAAAACAAGGCCGTCGAAAAATCCAACCGCACCACCTCAACCTCCGAGGAGGGACCGATCGCTGAAAATGCCACTTGCAAACTATCACCAGCGGTAGGCACAACCTCTGCACCCTCCAACGCCCAATCGGCTACCACGTCAGTGGCTGCTAGGGCCACCGCCGGACCACCATACACCCCTGCAAACGACAAACGCATATCCGACGGCGCTACCACCAACAACTGATCAAAACCCGGATCACCAGCGGCAAACTGGGGGCGCACGTAGAGCGAAAACCGCTGCGACTGCCCCAACTGCTCCACCGCAAAGGGGGTCACTTCGCCCGACAGCCCCTGCGCAACCGGGTTAGTAAAATTCAAGCGAATCGACCGCAGTGTCGCACTGTAATCGGGCGTGTCCGACCGCAGCACCGCCCGCACCTCCAAGTACGCCCGCGGACTAGGCGAGGTAATCGGACTGCCGCTGGCGTCTTCGTAGGGCGCACTCCAGTCGCTCCAGTCCCCTCCGGCGACCTCCTCGCCAACAGTGTCGCCGCGAAAAATCGACAGCAGCTTGTTGTATTCGGCCTCGGTGACTTCAGTGCCGTCCTTTTTGAAGTAGCGCAGCACCTCGTCGAGTTCGTTGCCAGTGCGGGTCTGCAACACGACGCTGGTGCCCGGCGGCGTATCAGCGTCCCACTCAATCGACAGCAGGTTACGACTACCGCCCAAGCGGATCAGATTGGACGTCAGCGTCACCTCGGGGTGATACCCTCGCCCGTAAAGCTGGATCTCCGCTGGCTGGCCGGTGGCTCCGCCAAAGCCTCCGGCCGCCTCGAACTGCTTCCACGCCAAGCGAAAGAAGCGCGCCTTAATCCGCTCGAAGTCATTGCCTTCGTAAACTCCGAAGCTGAGGTTGGTCACGCGGCCGGCAGAGGCCGAGACATCCTGAGTCGGTACGCGCGTCCCCCCGGTGACCCACTTGAGGCTGCCATCGGCTTCAAGGCTACCGTCGGAAAAGTCGAGCCGGTAGTCCGTAAATGTCGAGCCGCCGTAGGCTAGGCGGAAAGCGTCGATCCAGTAAAAAGCCCCTAAGTCAAAAAAGACAATGCCCTCTGGATTTTTGAACGAACCACGACCAAAGGAATAGATAAACTGAACCTTGCTCTCGATCTGGCCGTCAATCAGGTTGTTGATCGCCGCCGTCTGCGTCGCCGTGCCATACCCGCCCCGAGCCAAGGTCCCTGTCAGAATTTCGTCACCTTCAGCCCAAACCTCTAATTCGGCCAACCGGGGACGCTCCCGCTGGAAGTAGCGGATCGGTCCCTGCTGCTCAGCCGTTAACAACTCGTAAATCTCCGGTGCTACTACCGTCTCGCTGCCATCAGCCTGCCGCTTGTAAAACTCAATAGCCCCCTGATCGCTCGCCGGCAAAGCCTCGTATTGCGCCAGACTCACCTCCCGTCCGCGATCAAAGTCACTGCCAGTAATGATGATCTGCACAAAGCGCATCCCCGTACCAGCAAAGGTCGGCTCCGAGTTGGTAACCAACTCAAACACCCGCTGCTCCTTGTTGGGCTTTAACGTGCGCAGAATGGTGGTAAACTCAGGCGTGGGCGAACGCTGGTTGCCCTTGGGAATGTTGCCCTGCGAGGCCAACAGGTCGAACTGCAGAAAGGGATCGCCCAACTCCTCATCAACGAACTTGAGCACCAGCTTCTTGGCCATCACCAACCGACCTAAATCGACGATAAACCACCACTGCGTACCCAAATCCAACGCCTCCGTCGGCGGATCCGGCTCCCAATAGGTTGTCATATCCCCGTCAAACAGGTTTTCCACGCCCGCGACATTGGAGCGGGCACCTCCCAAGATGGCATCGGCGAGGACGATGTCTTCGGGGTCTTTCTTCAGGCCGTCCGGTGGACGCGCACGCAAGTTGGCGACGATGTCGCCGACGGCATTGATATCGCGCCGCAGACTCCGAGGTTGCACCGTCCCACTGCTGCCCAAGTCCAGCACTCCCGGTGGAAAGTTCCAGCTTTGCCAATGAGCGCGCCGGTCAACCACCACTTGATCGGCAGTGATCCGGTAACCCGATTGGGCAAACGCAGTACCAGCGATCAGCACAGCTAGGATCAATGATCGATGCATCATTTAATGACCCCTCAGTAGGCAACGGCAATGGTGCGGAAAATCTCGGCATTGCCGATTTGGGAGCCCTCAGTATCGGTGTCCACTCGCAACCGCGCTAGATAAACCCCTGGCGGCGCGATGTCGCCCTGTCCGTCCCGCCCGTCCCAAGCGATCCCATACGATCCTGTGCTCAACGCCCGCTGCTCAATCAGCCGCCGCACCAGCCGCCCTTGCAGATCGTAGATGTGCACCTCCACCGGACTGTCATCGCCTACCTTGACCACTGTAAAGCGGAACGACGCCTCGTCATTGATGCCATCGCCGTTGGGCGTAAACACCGCAGGCTCCACCGACACCGCTTGCACTAAAGGACCAGACGCGACTTTGCCCACCAGCGTCGTCGTATTACTAACCACTTCCGCGACGGCCTCGCCCGGATCCACCCGCTGCCAGCCGCCTTCTCCTTCAACACTGTGCTGCAACGACGCCTGCAATACCGCACCCGTCGAAAACAAGGCCGTCGAAAAATCCAACCGCACCACCTCAACCCCCGAAGAGGGATTTATCTCCGAAAACGCTATCTGCAAACTATCGCCAGCCGTGGGCACAACCTCTGCTCCGTCCAACGCCCAATCGGCTCCTACATCGGTGGCCAAGACCTCCGCTGGACCACCATACACCCCTGCAAACGACAAACGCATATCCGACGGGGCTACTACTAACAACTGATCAAAACCCGGATCGCCCGCAGCAAACTGGGGACGTACGTAGAGCGAAAATCGCTGCGACTGCCCCAACTGCTCCACTGCAAAGGGGGTCACTTCGCCCGACAGCCCCTGCGCAACCGGATTGGTAAAATTCAAGCGAATCGACCGCAGCGTCGCGCTGTAATCAGGCGTGTCCGACCGCAGCACCGCCCGCACCTCCAAGTACGCGCGTGGCGAGGGCGAAGTAATCGGACTGCCGGTGGCATCTTCATAGGGCGCACTCCAGTCGCTCCAGTCCCCACCAGCCACTTCCTCGCCGATGGTGTCGCCGCGAAAAATCGACAGCAGCTTGTTGTATTCGGCCTCGGTGACTTCAGTGCCGTCTTTTTTAAAGTAGCGCAGCACCTCGTCGAGTTCGTTGCCAGTGCGAGTCTGCAACACGACGCTGGTGCCCGGCGGCGTATCGGCGTCCCACTCAATCGACAGCAGATTGCGACTGCCGCCCAAGCGGATCAGATTGGACGTCAGCGTCACCTCGGGGTGATACCCCCGACCATAAAGCTGGATCTCCGACGGCTGGCCGGTGGCTCCGCCGCGGGCTGTGGCGCTTTCGACCTGCTCCCACACCAAGCGAAAGAAGCGCGCTTTTACCCGCTCGAAATCGTTACCCTCATAGGTTCCGAACCTGAGATTAGTCTCGCTTTCCCACTTCGACCCCACCGCGGTAGGGGCGGAGGTCTGGCGCGTCCCCGTCGTAGTCCACTTGAGGCTGCCGTCCGCTTCGAGGCTGCCATCGGAAAAGTCGAGCCGATAGTCCTTAAATGGCGAGCCACCGTAGGCCATGCGAAACGCGTCGATCCAGTAAAAGGCCCCCAAGTCAAAAAAAACAATGCCCTCTGGATCTTTGAACGAACCGCGACCAAAAGAATACAGAAACTGCACCTTGCTCTCGATCTGGCCATCAATCAGGTTGTTGATCGCCGCCGTCTGCGTCGCCGTGCCATACCCGCCCCGAGCCAACGTCCCTGTGAGAATCTCGTCGCCCTCTGCCCAAACCTCCAATTCGGCCAACCGAGGACGCTCCCGCTGGAAGTAGCGGATCGGTCCCTGCTGCGCGGCTGCTAGCAACTCGTAAATCTCCGGCGACACCACCGTCTCGCTGCCATCAGCCTGCCGCTTGTAAAACTCAATAGCTCCCTGATCGCTCGCCGGTAAAGCCTCGTATTGCGCCAGACTCACCTCCCGCCCGCGATCAAAGTCACTGCCGGTAATGATAATCTGCACAAAGCGCATCCCCGCACCAGCAAAGGTCGACTCCGAGTTAGTGACCAACTCAAACACCCGCTGCTCCTTGTTGGGCTTTAACGTGCGCAGAATGGTGGTAAACTCAGGCGTGGGCGAACGCTGGTTGCCCTTGGGAATGTTGCCCTGCGAGGCCAACAGGTCGAACTGTAAGAAGGGATCGCCCAATTCCTCGTCAACGAACTTGAGCACCAGCTTCTTGGCCATCACCAACCGACCTAAATCGACGATAAACCACCACTGCGTACCCAAATCCAACGCCTCCGTCGGCGGATCCGGCTCCCAATAGGTCGTCATATCCCCGTCAAACAGGTTTTCCACACCCGCGACATTGGAGCGAGCACCTCCTAAGATGGCGTCAGCGAGGACGATGTCTTCGGGATCTTTCTTCAGGCCGTCCGGTGGACGCGCACGCAAGTTGGCGACAATGTCGCCGACGGCGTTGACATCGCGCCGCAGACTCCGAGGTTGTACCGTCCCGTCGCTGCCCAAGTCCAGCACTCCCGGTGGAAAGTTCCAGCTTTGCCAATGAGCGCGCCGGTCAACCACCACTTGATCCGCAGCGATCCGGTAACCCGATTGAGCAAACGCAGTACCGGCGATTAGAAAAGCTAGGATCAATGATCTAGTCATCATTAATGTCTCCTCTATCTAGTAGGCAACGGCGATGGTGCGAAAAATCTCGGCATTGCCGATTTGGGAGCCCTCAGTATCGGTGTCCACCCGCAGCCGCGCTAGATAAACCCCTGGCGGCGCGACTTCGCCCTGCTCATCCCGCCCGTCCCAAGCAATCCCATACGACCCTGTGCTCAACGCCCGCTGCTCGACCAGCCGCCGCACCAGCCGCCCTTGCAGATCGTAGATGTGCACCTCCACCGGACTGTCATCGCCTACCTTGACCACTGTAAAGCGGAACGACGCCTCGTCATTGATGCCATCGCCGTTGGGCGTAAACACCGCAGGCTCCACTGACACCGCTTGCACTAAAGGACCAGACGCGACTTTGCCCACCAGCGTCGTCGTATTACTGACCACTTCCGCGACCGCCTCGCCCGGATCCACCCGCTGCCAGCCGCCCTCGCCCTCCGCACTGTGCTGCAATGACGCCTGCATCACTGCTCCGGTCGAAAACAAAGCCGTCGAAAAATCCAACCGCATCACCTCAACCCCCGAAGATGGGTTTATCGCCGAAAACGCTACCTGCAAGCTGTCGCCCGAAGTAGGCACGACCTCAGCGGCGAGGTCCGTCCCAGTCGTCTCCCCGGTCGCTAGTTCGGCCGCTGTACCACCATAAAATCCCTCAAAGCGCAAGTTCATGTCGGTGGGAGCGATCAAAAGCAACTGGTCGAAGCCAGGGTCGCCGCGGTCGAAGTCTGGACGCACGTAAAAGGAAAAACGCTGCTCCTCGCCGAGGTTCTCAACCTCGAAAGGAGCGACTTCACCGACGAGTTCTTGCGCGACCGGATTGGTAAAGTTGAGCCGGATCGAACGCAGCGTTGCACTGACCTCTGGATCGTCCGAAAGCAGGACCGCGCGAATCTCGAGAAATTCGCGCGGACTAGGTGAAGTAATCGGGCTGCCCTCCGCTACTTCATAGGGCGCACTCCAGTCGCTCCAATCTGCGCCAGCCACCTCCTCGCCAATAGTGTCGCCGCGAAAAATCGACAGCAGCTTGTTGTATTCGGCCTCGGTGACTTCAGTGCCGTCCTTTTTGAAGTAGCGCAGCACCTCGTCGAGTTCGTTGCCAGTGCGAGTCTGCAACACGACGCTGGTGCCCGGCGGCGTATCGGCGTCCCATTCGATAGAGGACAGATTGCGACTACCGCCCAAGCGTACCAAATCGGACGTCAGAGTTACTTCTGGCTGATACCCCCGCCCGTAGAGCTGAATCTCGGCCGGCTGGCCAGAACCACCACCAAAGCCACCGCCCGCCTCATACTGCTTCCAGACGAGGTGAAAGAAGCGTGCTTTAATCCGCCCGAAGTCGTTGCCCTCGTAGAGGCCAAAACCCAACCCTTGACTGCTGCCATAGTCGCTGTTTTCCGTGCGATTGACCGCGACCGACCACTTGAGGCTGCCGTCGGCTTCAAGGCTGCCGTCGGAAAAATCTAGATGGTAGGCTTGAAAGGCCGCGCCAGCATAGGCGATGCGGAAGGCATCAATCCAGTAGAAGGCCCCCAAATCGAACAGGACTCCACCCTCCGGGGAATTCAGTGATCCCCGGCCGAAGCGGGTGATAAATTGGACCCTGCTTTCGATCTCGCCGTCGATCATGTTGCTAATTGAGGCCGTCTGTGTCGCCGTACCGGAACCACCGCGCTCCAGCATCTCAGAAAGGATCTCGTCGCCTTCGGCTAGAACCTCCAGCTCCGCTAGCCGCGGGCGCTCCTTGCGGTAGTAGCGAATCGAACCTCGACGGTCGGCGTCGAGACGATCAAAAACCTTCTGCTCCACTAAGGTCTCGCGGCCCCCAGCGAGTTTTTTGAAGTAGTCTATCGCCCCCTGCTCTCCTGCCGGCAGGGCCTCGTACTCGGCTTGGCTTAGCTCCCGACCGCGGTCGAAATCGCTGCCAGTCACCACGATTTGCACGAAGCGGAGACCAGCGCCGACGAAATCATCTCCCAACTGGTCCATGTCGATCTCGAAGACGCGCTGTTCCTTGTTGGGCCGCAAGGTGCGCAACAGTGTGCTGAACTCTGGCAGCGGCGAGCGTTGGTTGCCCTTGGGCTTGTTGCCCTGTGAGGCCAGCACATCGAACTGCAAGAACGGGTCCCCCAAATCCTCACCGACGAATTTGAGGACAATTTTCTTGGCGATCACCAATCGGCCCAAGTCAACGACGAACCACCACTGCGAAGCGAGATCGGACTCCTCGCTCGCCGCGACTGGTTCCCAATAGGTTGTCAAATCGCCATCGAAAATATTGGGCACCGCAGCGATATCCGCCGTGGCACCGCCCTGTACCGCGTCGAGTGGAACGATGTCTTCGGGGTCTTTTTTAATTCTTTCCGGGGGGCGCAAGCGCAAGTGATCGACAATGTCCTGTACTGCATTGATGTCTCGGCGGAGTTTCTGGGGCCGAACCGAGCCGTCGGCATCTAGTTCCAGCACCCCCGGCGGAAAACTCCAGTTCTGCCAGTGGGCGCGGCTGTTGACTACTACCTGACTCGCCGTCACCCGGTGCCCAACTTGGGCCGAGACGCCCACTGCCCAACCAAGCATTAATAAGACGCTGATACGCTGCATCGCTACACACCCATCTTCAGTAGGCTAAAACGACAACGCGCTGGCGTGCTTCTTTGCCCCGATCGCTTCCTACTTCCAGCCGCAGCAGGTATAATCCCGGCGCAGCCACCGACCCATTTGCTAAACGCCCGTCCCAGCGCAGCGCGACTCGACCGCTCGCCGCCGTGCCCCGATCTACCGCCCCGATCCACCGCCCCGATAAGTCGTATAAATCCAGCAGCACTGGTACTGCACCAAAAAGGTTCAACAATTCGTATTCGATCTCGAGGGCGTCATTGATTCCATCGCCGTTGGGCGTAAACACCGGCGAGGACAGCTTGAGCGCATTGACTGCTTTCTCCCCTACTTCGGCTAACTCTACACTCAGGGTGTTGCTATCGATCAGCGGATTAGCATCGCCTGGGGTTAATGCTTGCCGCACCTCAAAGGGCTTTTCGCTATCGGAGACCCGGCCGGCAAACACCGTTCCAAACTTGAACACCTCCACGGCGAAATCCACCTCGATCCGTTCGCTAGTTTGCTGCACGTCCATCCGTGGGATTTTCAGAACAAAGCCGACAGCATCCGAGCGCACGACCTCAAAGCCGACTTCCTGGCCGGCGATTCTCACGCCGTTGATGCTGGCCACTTCGACCGGCGTCGCAATCTCGATGGTGTCAAATCCCAAATCTTCGCGCTCGAATTGCGGCAGAATACTATAGGTAAACTGGGTGACGTCCCCGGCTGGGGCACTCGGCGGCGAAATTTCGGCCAACACTTGCGTCGCCACTGGCGGGTCCGAGATGCTAAACTGTAAAAAGTCTAGCCGCCCACCCGCGTTCTTCTGGGCAGTAATATCGGCTTTGATCTGCACGTAGCGACGCGGTTTGTCGGCTTGCATCGGACCCGAACCGGCCACAAAATCATAGGCTTGGCTCCACGGCTCCCAGTTCTGGGTATCGGGCGTAATCCCGGCCTTCTCGCCTTTGTTGAGCCTATCGTAGGCTCGGGCCGTAAGCGGCTGGCCCTTGACATCAAAGCGGCTCTGCTCGTCACCGCGGAAGGTGAAGCGCCAATAGATGCTCGGGTCTGGCACGTCGCCGCTGCGCATCACTAAGTCGATATGGGCACCGGTGTCGACTTCACCTGACCAGCTCAAATCGCCCAAGGCCACCGGCTTGCCCAAATCGATAATGCTACTGGTATAATTGGAGAAGGGCGCAAAACCTGAACCGTAGAGTTCCAACTCGGCCAATTCCCAAATCCCCCGCGTATTCTCCGGTGCGCGGAAAAGCAACTTGCGGATCGGCTCGTCGGGCATCTTCAAGTCAATGATCGGCTGCGTATTGTCGCGGATATTGTAAATCACATCGAAGGCCACATAATCGCCCCGCGACCCGGCCTGAAGGTCTCGATTGGGGTCTTTGAGCGGGTCGCCATCGCTGGTGCCGATAATGAAGCGTTCGACAAAGCGGTCGGTCAGGTGACTGGGCCGCGGATAGAACTTGACTCGGTCGATAAAAAACAGTCCGCCAAAATCGAAAATCAGGTTTTTGGTATTCGGCCCGTGCGAGGCGAAATGACCGTCTCCCAGATAGGCCGTATTGGGATCCTCATCCCAGATAAGCTCATCGTCGTCGTCGAATCCTCCCCAGCCGATCCAAGTCAGGTAGAGGATATCACCGAGAAAATCGGTCTGCGGCAAAAGCGGTGTCAGATTGACCGTGGGGTCGAGTTGCCGCGGCTCAATGTGACTGCTGGTCACCTCTAGCAAGTTGATACTACCGTGCAAATCCTCGTCGATATCGGCCCAATCAATCTGCACGAATTCCACCCCTTCAACCGATGCCAGCTCCGGCGCAGGCTGGTCAACTCCCCCGACCCGATAGATTGTTAGGGCACCAAGGTCGCCTGCCCCCACCACCAGCGATCCCACCGTCCACCATGCGATTAGGTGTCTCATCTGGCTCATCCCCATTCTCAATAGGCTAGGGCAATGACGCGCTGAAGCGCTTCCTTGCCTTGGTCGCTGTCAACTTCTAATCGCAGTAGATACAGCCCTGGCGCGGTCACGACCCCATTCGCCAACACTCCATCCCACGCCAGCGCGAATCGGCCACTCTCCGCCGTTCCCCGATGCACCACCCCTATCCTCCGTCCCGATAGATCGTATAGCTCCAGTGCAACCGGCACTGCGCCGAAGAGGTTCAACAACTCGTATTCAATCTCGAGAGCATCGTTGATTCCGTCGCCGTTGGGCGTAACCACCGGTGAGGACAACTTGAGCGCGTTGACCGCCTTCTCCTCTACGTTGACCAGTCCCACGCTTAGCGTATTGCTATCCACCAGTGGATCGGCGTTGCCAGCAGTCAGCGCCTGCCGCACCTCAAAGGGCCTTTCGCTGTCGGAGATCCTCCCGGTGAACACCGTCCCGAACTTGAATACTTCCACCGCAAAGTCAATCTCAATTAGTTCGCCCGTCTGTTGCGGGTCCATGCGCGGGATCCGCAACGCAAATCCTCGTGCGTCCGAGCGCACAATGTCAAAGCCGACCTCTTGACCATCGATCCGCAACGCGTCAATGCTTGCAATCTCGACCGGGGTTTCAATCTCAATGGTATCAAACCCCAAATCCTCGTCGCGCAACTGGGGCAGAATCGCATAGGTAAAAGACGTCACCTCACCAGCGCGAGCACTTGCCGGCGCAAGCTCGGCCAAGGCTTGAGTTGCCACCGGCGGATTTGAAACGCTGAACTGCAAAAAGTCCAAGCGTCCGCCAGCTTCCTTCTGGGAAGTGAAATCAGCTCTGAGCTGCACGTAACGACGCGGTCTATCGGCTAGCAACACGTCTCCGCCGGCGGCGAAGTTGTATGGCGGGCTCCAGTCGGACCAGTTTTCAGTATCAGGCGTGATCCCGGCCTTTTCGCCCTTTTCCAATCGGTTGTACGTGCTGAGCGTCAGGGCGGTACCATTGGTGCCAAAGCGACTGCGCTCGTCGCCGCGGAAAGTCAGGCGCCAATAGGAATTGGGATCGTCGTCATCACCGCTGCGCATCGACAACGCTACCTCTGCTCCTCCCTCGGCCCCCCCCAACCACGTTAGATCGCCCAAACTCGCCATACCGCCTAAGTCGATGACGTTGGTTGTGTATTGGCTCTTGGGCGCGAAGCCGATACCGTAGAGTTCAAACTCGGCGATCTCCCAAACGCCTCGGGTGTTGGGCGGAGCCTCAAACATGAGTTGGCGGATAGGCGAATCCGGGATGCTCAACTCGATTACCGACTGCGTGTTTTCGGTGATGTTGTACACCAAATCGTAATCGCGGAACTGGCCACCCTCGCCACCGACGACGTACTCGCGCGTATTCTTCTTGAGCGGATCGCCATCGCTGATGCCGATGACGAAGCGCTCGATGAAGCGGGTGTCGAGGAAGCGTTCGCGAGGATAAAACTTGATGCGATCGACGATAAAATTACCGCCCAAGTCGAAAATCAGGAGCTTGTTTTTGACCCGGCCATAATCTCCGCCCCAATCGCCATCGCCGAGAAAGTGCGTCGTTGGGTCGCCGTCGAACATCGGTGCATCGCGGGCCGGAAAGTCGGCAAAACCGACGATCGTCTGCAAGGTCTCAATCCGGCCACCGCGCTCGTCTAAAAGGGGCGTCAGGTTGACCGTTGGGTCTAGCTGCTGCGGCATAATCCCATCGGAGGCGAGCACCATTTGTACCGCACTACCGTGCGCTTTGGAACTTATGGCCTCCCACTCAAGCTGGACAAATTGATAGGGCACATCCAACTCGGGCGCAGGCAAATCCGCTGCGCCGATGCGGTAAATGGTCAGCGCATCGCTGCAACTATTCCATCCTATTACCGCCCCAAGTGCCAAGAGCCATAAGCCTCTCTTCATACTCGCAATCCTCGAGGTTTACAGAATGCACAAATCATAATACAAAGAGGGGGAGTAGAGCAACTCTACCCCCCCTCCTTATTTGGTGCTTAAAACCGCTAGTTGTTCGTGCCTATTGGCCGAACGAAGCCTTGATGTGGCCCCAGCTATTGCCCTCGACAGACGTCGTCTGCTCCGGCAGCAACTCGGCCATGACCGGCAGCAGAATGTAGTCACTGCCGCAAGCACCGTCGCCGTTGATGCAGGGCTGGCCGCCCAGCGCCCACTTAGCGGTGCGAGGATCGTCCGAACTCGGGCCGTTGTCGTTATCGACGACTTGGATACCAACGCCGATAATCTCACCCTCGACAAAGTCGTGGAGGATGCTATTTTCGGGGCTGTTGTGATCGAAATCATCCCAACCAACCGTGTACCACTCGGCCTGGAAGTTGGCCTCGGTGCCGTGGGCACCGTCGAGGTTGAAGGAAGTCGGGCAGCACGAATAAGGCTCTTTGTCGTGCCAAGTCGAGCTGCTCAGCCAGAACCAGTAGAAGCCAAAAGGCTCGAGAGCCGGCCAGCGGTAGTGGCCCGTCTGGTTGGTGCGGCCGTTGTTGCGGGCCCGTTCCTCTGCGTCTTCGTAGTCGCCCGTCCAGAAGGCAAAGCGATCAGCGCTGTGGTCAGCGTCGAGGAAAATCTCAATGCTGTCGTCCTGACCGCAGCAGCCAAAGCCGCCAGCATCGCGATCCCAAATGTCATCGAAGCGGTCATAGACGTAATAGACGCGATCCAGCTCGTCGTTCCAACCAACGGCGACGCGGAAGTTGAGGTTGGCAGTGTCGATCTCGCGACCGATGTCGCCCTCTGCGACTTCCGTCTGGAAGATGTCGATCCACAACTCCGCCGGCAGCACGTTCCACTCGGAGATGTCGCCATCCAAGTTGGGAAGGTGGGTCGACGGCCACTGCCACGCCCCGAAGATCTGGCCTTCTGGGAAGTGGGCGAGGCTAGCCGTGCTAGTCAGCATCAACGCCGTAGCGGCGAAAGCTAACAATTTTCTCATTGTTGAAACCTCCTATGTAAGGTTTAAAATAAAAGGCGGTGTCACCATCTGGCGCTGTTGGCGACCGCCTTTACTTGAGAGCATTTCCACCGAACACTCCCTGTGTAAAACCGTCAACTAACAAAAAAAGGATTGGATAATTTGTCAATGATTTTCTCAGCGCGTGTCCTCGGCCAGTGCAGTGCCGGTAGCCCACGGCATAGCACTGCGGCTCAATTCCTTGCGTTGAGCGGCCTTTTCTAGGTCTTCGACTAGAGCAGAAATTCTGACATACTCTGCTCTATTCCCCTGTTTCTTATACACTTGAGATAGGGCCTGATATGCGCGAATATACTGGCTATCCTGCTCAATTGACCGCTTGAACGCCCGTTCTGCCTCGACTAGCTTGCCCATTTTCCAATAATCCACGCCTAGATTGTAATGGGCCTGAGCCATTTCTGGATCCAAATCAATGGCCTTGCGGTGGAGTTCTATGGCTCGATTCGGATCGCCAGATAGCGAATAGGCAATGCCGAGATGGGTATAGGCCGGTGCAAATTCAGGATCCAGGTCCACCGCTTTTTGGTGCTCTTCTATCGCGCGCTCGTACTGGCCTTGCTTCACATAGGCCCTGCCCAAGTCGTCGTGAGTTTTGCCCACATTCGGCGTTATCCGCGCCATGTATTCTCCCATTTCTAGATCAGACACCGAATAGGTGGCATCACTCCAAGCCAAAAAGAGAATGGGTACGCCGAAGTAGAGCACTTGTCGCCCGGTCTCGAAAGCATAGCGCAACCCCACCCAGCGTCCAACGCTTTCTTGTAGCCTTTCGCGCAGCCCCTTCCGGTCGGCTGCGACTGCTTCGCCCTCGTCTCCGGCGACCAAATTCTGGCGGATCTCTTTTTTGCGCACCTTCCACATAAAACCGTCGTAGTAATAGTGCAAAAAAGCCGAAGCGGCGATGATGACCTTGGCCACATCGTACATCAGGTAGTTGTCCGTCGCTCGGGCCAAGGCCTCAATGCCGCCATAGGCCAAAATCAGAATCACGTAGAACAACACGATGCGAAAGCGGCCATCGGAGAACAGGAAGCGGAAGAAGGATGCGCCCAACTCCTTCGAGCGCTTGAGCACCCCGTGATTGTAAATCCAGACGATGGCAAAGTACTGAATATCGTGGGCCAAGGCCGTAATCGCATAGCCGAGGATGATGTCTTCTAAGACGATATAGGCATAATAAACAGTGGCAAAGGTCGTCAGCGAAATTGCCAGCTTCGGCCAAACTACTGGTATGCCCCGCGCCCGCTCAAAGACCATGTTTGCCACATAGAGAACAGCTATTCCAACAGCCAGATAGAAAACCCACTCTCTAAATTCTAAGAGGAACTCCGGTGTGATCCAGGTGTAGAGACCGAAGCCATAGCGATGGCAGCGCTCGAGAAAATTGATCAGGTAATGGGGACTGTCGATGATGATATAACCGAACCAAACTGCCGTCAGCCACCAATCCAGCCGCGAACTGATGAGTGAGGGCTTGCGGCGTTTGACATCGTAGATCCTCATGAAGCCGTAGTGCTGCATGAAGAAATGCCACAGGTCCCATAAGGCCAAGAAGATGAAGAAGCCCAGATGGCCGTTGAATACACTCCAAGCCACGAAGGCGGTTACCACCAGCGGAGAAACGAGGAAGGTCGCCTTGTGGCGGTCAAAAAGCTCTCTTTCGCCGTAGGCGCGCATGAAGCCGGGTAAGTGATGGCCCACCGCAAAGAACGCCAACACGAACCAAGCAATGTCGGCCGAACTGAAGTACTGTGAGGCAATGAGCAACGCAACCAGCGATAAAAGAGGCGTGCCGATAAAAAAGATCGCATCGCAGTCGCGATTGATGATCCAACCCTGCACAGTAGAGACACCACTCATGTCGTGGATTTATCTATCTTAGACTGGCGAAAATCGAGAGAAAGGCCAGTCCTGCCGTACGCGTCTCGGCGTCGCCATCGACAACTTCGATCGCCCGTCGGTCGTAGCGTATGCCGAGCTGAGCAGTGAGTTCGTAGCCCAAGTAATCCCTGCGGTTGGTCAGCTGTACGGCCAAGACTGTGCCTCTGAAATCTCCGGTTCGCTCCCCTGCCCCCAGTTTATCCTCGTCGCCTATGAGACTGTAGAACTGGCGCTGTTCAACGCCGAGGTCAACACTAGAGCTCACTAAAAGCGGGAAACGCACCAAGAACGACCACAAAGCGTCCCAAGAGCGCCGCTCAGCCAAGTCGCGGTTAAATGGTACCTGGCGCAGAAATTCGCTTTTGAACCTAGGCGAAAGCCACAGATGTCTCCAGTTAAAGGCATAGTCGATTTTGTCGATTAGCCCAATAAAGCCCGACGTCTTACGGCCATTGCGCCCCTCCGGACCGAGCGGGTCGAAAAGCACCACCGGATCCCCTTCCGCATCGAGCATCCTCTCCCCGGTTTCGTCGAGGGCAAAGACTACATCCGCATCTCGCTGACGCCACCAATCCCACTTAAAGCGGTGCCGCGTAGCCCAACGTCGCGGACTCTTGTATTCCCAGTCGGCATAGAACGTATTGATCCAAGTGTCCTCGGCGGCCAGAAGATCGGGTACGGGAACGTTGCGCCCGCTGACCTCTTCGACGACGCTACCCAACTCCAATTCGGGTATAATCCACTGTGAGAGCGGGTCGGGGATGGTGTCCTCAGCCCTTTTGAGCATGTCATAGACCCGCAAGGCACCCCAAGTAGGCCCAGCCCGCTGATAGGTCAAAATTCCATAGGCCGTCTCATTGCGGCGATTGGTTTCGCGCTGGTCCTGATAGAGGAAACCGCCCATCAGGCGCATCTCTGGGTTGACTTGAACTCGGGCGTAGGTATTGTAGCCCCAGTGGTCCTTTTTGTAGGGATAATCGGGCAAGTCGTCGTTTTCAAAGCGCTCGGCCCAGCCGTTGTTATTTAAGTCAATGCCAAACAGGAACTCCGGCCGGTCCGAGTGATAGCGCAGGAAAGGCTCCTCGTAGTCGGGAAAAAGATTCTCCCGATCGCCGTTGCTGTTCTGGTTGAAATCCGAGATGAAATCGCCGTTTTCGTCGTAGCCGGGGAAAACCGCTGGATCGGCCACACCCTCGGAAGTCACCGTGAAGTTGCTGATCGAGGTCGTATGCGGCGGAATCAAACTTCCCTGAAAAATCCGCAATTGGTCTGGGTGTCGATCGTGGTCGTCGTTGTCGTCAACGAAATCGTAGAGCAGGTTGGTGGCCTCGGGCGAGTAGTCGGCCACGCCGCGGCCATCAACCGGCAGCACACTGGTAGAGTACGTCTCATCCATGCCGAAGCCCTCTAAAAAGAGCAGCCACGGACCGGACTTTCGCGCCAAGTTGAACATCCAGCCGAGTGCGGTCTCGTCATCGACGATGCCCGAGAAACTCTCGTGCTTTTTGCGGTTGATAGCAGGGTATTGACGGTATTGGTTGCTGACGTTGAACTCGCCGTAGAAGTCGAAGCCGAAAAAGTCGCGCAGTTCGGCGCTGGCCCCGAAGATCTGGCTGGCCGTCGGCAGGCCGTAGTCGATGACGACCTCGCGCTGATTGAGTTCGTTCTTGATATTGCCCGGTGCCCGCTCCATGACGATGAACTGGGGCTGGCCCGAGCGGTTGGTCTGGCGATCGGACGACACCTCTACCCGGTAATCATTGGCCAGCACCAAGCGAAATCTCACGTTCTTGATGGCGGTAATCGCGTCGGCGGCCTCGGTCAGCGTCAGCCCTAGATGCTGCTGCAAAAGCAAGCGCAGGGAGCCTTCCTCAGAGGCATCATCTTCGGGTGCGAGCACGTACTTGAGCACGATGCTCTCAGCGCCATCGGCACGCAAGAAACCATCGCGCAGTTCACCGCCATCGCGCACCGGGCGAAAACCTATTCCGCTGCCAATGATGGTGGTGTCGCGCGCTACTAGCTGTACGCTATCGCCGACTGAGACCTCGCGCATTAAGGTAGTAGTAATTTCCACATCGTCGCTGAAGAGCACCGCCCCACCTTCGCCATCCTCGGGCGAATCATCCGCAAGCCTTACTACCAGCAGGTTCAGTTGGCGGTCGAGTTGACCCGAAGTCAACTGGCCCTTGAGTGGATTGCCCTGAAAACTTTCGCGCGCACCATTGCCGTTGTGGACGTTGACCAACGTTAGCCCCAAGGTCGCTTGGTCGGCCACGTCGAGTTCAAAACGGCCAGCCGCCAAGTTGGAAAAATTCTCCAACGAGGCCGTCGGGACATCCGCGTCAATATCGACGATGGGTAAGGTCACCCGCGAAAACAGGCCCGTAGCCCGAGTTCGTCCCGCTGCGAAGCTGGTCACCACGCCGTTGAAGCCGACCTTGTTGAAGGTCATCGGCGTCAACGTGGTGCGGATCTCGTCGCCGACGATAATCGAATAGCTATAAGTACTGGTTTGGTCTGAGGTGATAATCAAGCGGTCAAACCAGCCCGCGTAGCGGCCCGTCTTGGTGATTGAACTGCTTTCGAAAGCACGCGGCTGGGTCTGTCGCCAGTCGTAGACAAGGTAGCCACGGGTGATAAAATCCCCGTAGGCGTCGTAGAAGTAGTTGCCGTCGAGATTGCGGTCTAGGTAGCGGCGGTAGGGTTCTCTGGCGTAGTTGGTGTAGCTCCATTGGCGACGCCCGTGCTCGCTGAACAGCTCCTGCGGCATGTACCAGCGCATGACCGTTGGGTCTAGCACGTCCATATCAACCGCTGCGCCGACCGAGGAGTAGCGCACCTGCTCGGCCACGCGATACCCCAGGCGGTTGCCGTAATCCATGTCCTGGGCCTCTGCTTCGCCTAGCGCCAAGGATAGGACGAAGGCGAAAATCGCCGTGAGTCTCGACATCATTCGCACCCGTCTCATATTACTCCAGCCCGGCGAAGACCGTAATAAAACTGGTCGTCTCGTTGCTGGTCTCGTCGCCAATCACGAAAGTACCTGGTCGTTCGCTATCCTCAATCACCTGTTCGGTAAGAATCCGGCCATAGCGCAGGCCGATCTGGGTCGTCAGCCGGTAGCCCAAATAATCCGAAGTGGTCGAGAGCTGTACGGCGACATTGGTCGAACTCAGGTCGCCTGTCTCCTGCTGGCGACCGGCGGCAATAAGCGCGTTCTCGTCCACGCTCTGGTCGCTGAACCACAACTGCTCCAGCCCGGCCTGAATAATCGTGTGGCGCAGTACCGGCAAGGTCGCGATCAACTGCGCCGTTGCCGTCCACTCCTCGCGGTCGTCTTCTGCAACGAGAAAGGCCGTCTGGCGCAGAAGCTCGCTTTTAAACCTCGGCTGCAAATCCAAACGTCCCAAGCCATAGGTGTAGTCAACCTTGTTGATCAAGCCAAAAAAGCTGGAGTTGTCCTCCATCAGGCGGCCGTTGGCGTCGCGGGTCTCGGCTTGGTTCTGACGAAAGGTCTCCCACTTGAGCTTATTGACTAGGTTCAAGCCCTCGATACCCTTGTAGTCGAACTGCACAAAGGCGGTGTTGATCCAAGTATCCTGCGCCGGAAGGATATCTCGAACTACTGGCTGGATTGGTGCACCCTCAAAGGGCGTAGGCTCGCGGCGGGCATCGGGGATCGTATCCTTGGCCTGTTTGATCATATCGAAGACCCGCAGGCGTCCCAAGCCCGCGTAGTTCTTGTCAAAGGTGAACATCGCGTAGTTGGTCGCGTTGGTCGCGTCGGTTGTCTGCGACTCTTCGTCGGTACGGCCGACAATCAGCCGAGCCTCCGGTAGCAGGTGCACCCCACCAAAGACATTGAATCCCCGACGATCAGGTTTATAGGGAAAGTCGGGTAAGTCATCGTCCTCAAAGCGGTCAATCCAATTGTTGTTGTTGAGGTCAATGCCGAAGAGAAACTCCGGCCGATCGACATTGTAGCGCAGGAACGGCTCCTCGTAGTCGGGGGTGATGTTGCCTACGGTGGCGTTGTCGTTCTGGTTGAAGTCGGAGATGAAGTCGTTGTTCTGATCCCAACCTGGGTAGATTGCCCGGTCATTGATCGTGCCGAAGCGAACCCAATCGGGGTAGCGATCTTGATCGTCGTTGTCATCGACAAACTCGTAGAAGTGCCGCTGGCTATTGTCGTATTGCACATCGCCGTTGGCGTTGACCAAAAAGGTAGTGGTCGAATAGGCTTCATCAATGGCGTAGGCCTCGCCATAGAGGAAGTAGGGAAAGTCATCGCGCGAGGCGCTGAAGTACCAGGCGTCGGATGACTCTGAAGAGATCGCGTGTTTCTTCCCCTCATTGAACAGCGCGGCATTGGGGTACTGAGCATAGCGCTTGTTGCGGTCCCACTCGCCGTAGAAGTCAAAGCCGAAGGCATCGGCCCCCTCAATGGTAAAGCCGCCGATTAGGTTAGCAGTCGGCAAGCCATAATCGAACTTGATCCGCTGCAAATTGGAGATGTCCTTCACGTTGCCCTCGGCGCGCCGCAGCACCACGAAGGCTGGCTGGCTGTTGTCGATTACTTCGCTGGTCAACGGGGCCGCCGGTACCGCCCGCTGGCCCGTCTGGCGGTCGGACCACAATTCAACCTTGAAGTCGTTGGCCACTACGTAGTTGAAGTCCACTCCGACAATCGTCGTCGGGTCTGGGCCGACGTAGGCCGGATCGTTGAAGTCGTAGTTGACGATGATACGCTCCGGGCCGTCCGCCGCCAAAAAGCCCGGACGCCGAAACCCGCCGAAGATAACCGGCCATTCGGAGCCAGGCCGGACCACCTCCTGCAAGGTAGAAACCGTCTCCTTGCCGGTGTCAAAGTCGCGGCTAGTGATCCGCACCTCGTGGCTGAACAGCGCCGCGCCCCCTTCGCCGTCTTCCGGCGAGTCGTCGCTCAGAATCACCGCAATGGCTGTCAGCGGTGTCGTGCTCTGTCCAGCGGTGAGGCTACCGGCGACCAAGTCGCCAGCGAAGAGATCGAGAGTAGTATTGGCGTTGCGAGCATCGACTAGTGTGGCCCCCAGCGTGATGAAGTCGCCGACCTGGAACGTCGCCCGCCCACCAAACATCGAGGTCGTATTAGTCTGAGAAACCGGCTCAGTGCTGCCGCCGAGGCCCTGCGAGGAGCCGCGGATCGGCTCGCTGATGCGCGAGGCGAGGATCGTCGCCTGATACTTGTCCGAGGCAAAATCGATCTGCACCCCGTTGAAGTCCGGCTTGGAAAACGTCATCGGCGTCAGCGTCGTGCGAATCCGGTCGCCGACCGTGATCGCGTAGTTGTACTGACCCTGCGAGTCGCCACTGATGGTCACTGCGTTGAACCAAGTATTAAAACGCGAACCCTGGAAGATACCACTGCCCAAGGGCAATGGTTGGTCCTGACGCCAGTCGTAGATCAACCAACCATGGGTGGTGAAATTGCCGTACACATCGTAGAAGTAATCGCCCTCGCGGGTGGTGTTGACGTAGCGCTCGTACGGAGTGCGGGCGTAATTGGAGTACTCCCACTGACGCCAGCCGTAGTCCACGAAGAGTTCCTGTGGCACGTACCACTTTTTGACCGTCGGGTCGAGTGCGCCAAATATCACGCCCGGGCCGATAGGCTCAAAACTGACCGCACCGCCGCGCTGTACCCCTAACCGGCCCTGATAGTCCTCCTGCCCATGCGCCGGAGTTAGACCCAATAAAGCGCCGATCACTGCAAGACTTCGCATCGCTTTCAACACTGCTCTCCCTCGTTCCATAAGTACCTCAATACTCAATAAGCCAAGCTGACCATGCCGACGCCGCGTTCCTGGCCAGTGCCAGCGTCCAGCGTCACGCTGAACAGATAGTTGCCTGGGGGCAATGCCTCCCCAGCATCGTTTTTGCCATCCCAAAGACGAGCATGGCGCCCGCTACTGTCGAGTCCGCGGTAAAGATTCCGCACCGGCCGACCCGCTAAGTCGCGCACCACGATTTCTACATCGGTCGGTCGAGCGATATTGGTGATGTCGTACTGGATCGCAGCTTGGTCGTTTATGTCGTCCCCATTGGGGCTAAAGGCCCCGGGGACCGCATGAACATTGACCAGCAAGTCGCCGACGATCGGCACGGCCACCGAAAGGTTCCCGCTGAAAGGCGTACCCAAAGGCTGCAAGTCCGGATCGGCTTCACCCAAATCGGCGGCATTGCCCGACACCACATCTTGGGCAATCTGCACTTCCTCACCCGAATTGAACGCCCGCGTCGTAAAGGTCGTGCCAAAGCGCAGCACCGCGTTGTCGAAGGTCACCCGCACCTCAGTGCCATCCTCGGCAACCATTGGGAACTCAAAAATGAAGCTGTTGTCAGTGGCCTCAACCACCGCAAAGTCGCCGCGCTGGAACGGCAACTGGTCGAGTGCCGCACCGCTGAAGTCGGCCTCAGTCGTTGTGCCGTCCGACCGCCGGATCTCTATCAGTCCCACGTTTTCGACCTTGAGCGGGGTATCAATCTGTAGCCGATTGAAGCCGCGGTCGAGCCCCGGGCGAAGTTTGCTCAACACGGCGAGGGTAAAGTCCGTTTTTTCGCCCAACGCCGCTTGGCGCGGGACGATCTCGGCGATTAACTCCTCGGCAAAAGGCGAAGGCAGCACCTCAAAGGAAATCCCCCCAACGCCAGTGGCTGACTCGAACTCGTCGCTAGAGAACTCAATCGCGAATTGAAAATAGCGCCGCGGACTCGGCGAGACTACCGGCACTCCCTGCAAGGCATCGGCCAAATCGGCGTCCGACTCAACCAGCGCGCTGACCGGATAGGGCGGCGACCACGCGCTCCAGTTGGTCACGTCGTTGCGGATATTGCCCTTGTCTTCATTGCGCAGCCGGCCGAAGTCGGTGGCCGTCAGCGAAATCTGCTCCTGCTGCTCCAGCGACAGATCCTTGAATATCTGTAGTGCCTCGCGCAAATCGACATCCTCGTTGTCGAGCACTGTCTCAACCAAGGTTTTTAACTCGGCATCCTCGACGTCGTCGGCGAATTTCCACGGCACTTCGTCGCCACGGGCCGTGGTCCCCGTCTGTCTGGACCCACCGCCCAAGCGGAAGATCTGCTCACCTGGGCGAATTTTGTTGTATTCGACCGGCTGCGGGTCGTTGCCAGTACGGGTGCGGATCAAGACCCGAGATAGCCCACTGTCGCCCGCCTTCTGCTCGACCCAGCGCAGCGTTCCAAACAGCGACAGGTCGCCGAAGTCAAAGACATTGGAGATATAAGTGGCCTCGGGCACAAAACCAGTGCCAAAGACTTGAAACTCAGCCAAGTCAAAGCCCGTTGACGTCAGCGACTTGAGCCGCACGAATCGCACGTACTGGGGCGGGATCCGCACATCAACTACCGGATCTTCGTTTTGGTTGACCAGCACCACAGTCTCGCGGATGGGCACTCCCTCTCGCTGAGTCTCGGGTGTACCGTCGTTGATAAATATCTCAAAGGCGCGCATAAAATCGTTCTGGTATGGAAATGCCGGAGCGGGAAACGCCGGGTCGGCGTTGCGGGGAAAAAACTTGAAGCGATTGATCCCGAAGCGGGCCCCTAAGTCCAGATCGATGATAATGCCCAACACGCGCGCGCTCTGGCCACCAGCACTAGCGCGCAAATCCAGCGCCGTCTCGCCATCATTGTCGATGATACTGGGCAATTCCGGCCGGATATTGATGGTATTGGGCGAGGTGATCGAGCCGCCGCGGGCCTCGGAATTAGCGCCAACGGCGATATTGAGCGTAGTATCAGCGCGCTGGGGAAAAATCCAATTTCTGAATCCCTCGGCATTGAAGTCGATAACCCCGCCGGGCGCGTTGGTATTTTCCACCGAAGTCGCGCTGCGGATGACCGTAGCTTGAATCTCCCCACCACCGCTGACCCAATCTAGACCGCCTTCGCCGCCGACGATCACAACTTCAGCGGCAGCCGACCAGCCTCCGAGTAGGCACAATAAGAGAGCATATACGCTGGCGCGTTTCATAGGCAAAAGTTTGTCGATAAGTGAATTCAGATTCGAAAATGCAATAAGTTCTTTATTATTAAAGGCATTATGCACAATCTACCACTGCGCAATCTCCTAGTTGGCCAACTATTTATAATCAATAGCCTTTAACGCCGCAAGCATCTTTCAAACCCTGCCTCATCCTATCGCCCCGGCGCTTTACTTTCATTCCCCCCCTTTTTCTTTATATTCGTTTTTTCTTTTTCTCAAAATTAGGAGTAGCCCAGTACCATGAAAATGAAGCATCTCAACGCCTTGCTCTTACTCAGTTGGCTCTTCGCCGCCTGCGAAAGTCAGCAGCAACCGCCGTCCTCGCCGGGCGAACTCGTCGTTGCCGAGGTCGGCGACAAGCCGATTACCGCGGCTGAGTTCGCCGAGTTCTCTTCCCTGATCCCCGAAGGTATGCGCGAAGGGGACACGCCGCTGGCCGTCGCCCGCAATCTGCTCAACAGCCTGATCGACAAGGAATTACTCCTCCAAGAAGCCCAGGCGTCCAACATCGAAAATATGACTTGGTTTATCGACGAGCTGACCAACTACGAACGCTCGCGCATCTTGCGTCTCTACGAGCAACGAGAAATCATCAGCAAGCTGAACATCACCGAGGAAATGGTCGATGCCCACTATCGCGCGACCCGCCGCGACCGCTCAATCCGCCTCGGCGGCATCATGGTCGATACTGAAGAGGAGGCCAACGCCCTCTACCAGCAGCTCCAAGATGGTGCCGACTTTCACCAACTAGCCCGCACCCACTCAGTTCACCGCGAAAGCGCCGAGCGCGGCGGCGATACCGGGCTGTACCAGTTGCGCGACCAACTCATGCCCGAAGTCGTAGCCAAAGTAGCCGACCTAGAAATTGGTGAAATCGCTCCGCCGGTGTCGATGTTCGTAGCCCGCGAGCAAAAGTTTGCCATCTTCACCGTGCTCGACGAAATCCCAGCACCGCTCGAAGCCTCCGAGGCCCGCATCCGCGAAGAATTGCTCATCGCCCAGCGCAACCAGCGCCTGCAAACCATGCTCGATTCGCTGCGGGGCATTTACCATCCTCAACCGCAACCGCAGAACCTCGCCCTATTGGCCGAGCGCATAAGTCAGTTCACTGGCGAGGAGTTCACCCCGACCGAGGACGACGCGGCCTTACCTGTATGCACCTTTGGCAAAGGAGACCCCATCGCCTTGAGAACATTCGTCGAGACCATCCGCCAGATGAAAATAGCGCCGCAAATGCTGATCGACACCGAGGGCGCCGCGGACTTGCTCGACCGCCGGGTCATCCCCGAACACCTGTTCATGTCTGAAATCATCAACGCCGGGCTGGACCAAGACCCCGAGTTCCGCGCCAGCATTGCCGCCAAGCGCCGAGAACTTATGGTAACCGGCCTCCGCAAGATCATGGTTGACCAGCATCTGTCGGTCACTCCAGAAGAGGCTCGCACCTTCTATGACGATCACCCGGAGAAATTCACCAAACCCACGACCACCGTCGCCATCGAAATTCTGGTCTCCAGCGACTCGCTAGCCCAGCATCTGTTTACTGAGCTTGCACAAGCCACTGAAGCCGAGGCCGAAACCCTCGCCGTGCGTCACAGCGAGCGCGCCGAAGCCCTCCACCACAACGGACGCGTCAATTTCAATATCTACACCGAGCAATTCTTCCCCGGCGTCTCCGACTTGGCTCAAGATCTCGAGGTTGGCCAAGTGGGCGGCCCAGTCCGCACCCAGCGAGGCTATTCGGTTTTCAAAGTCTTGGATCGCCAACGCGAACACATCCCCTATACTGAAGATTCAGAACGACGCGCCCGAGCCTACGTGCTCATCGACAAAGCTCAGAACCGCTACGTCGAATACGTGCGTAGTCTGCGCAAAATCTATCCGATAACCATTCACGAAGATCATTTGAAGCAGTACACCGCCGCCCAAAGCTAATGATCTCCCCCCTGTGGGCGCTTTGCTGCCTTCTCCTAATACTACCGCTCGGCGCACGCGCCGACCGCGCCGACACCACCATCGCCGCCCAGACCTACGCCCTGCTTCCGGCGGCTGATTTGCTTTCTCGCCTACAACGAGCCAAAGAGCCGATCCACCTCCGCGCCACCGCTGTCGTCGGCCCTCTCTACGCCCCAACTGCCGGTATCGACACCGTGCGCGCCTCTTTTCATCTCGACGACGTCTTCTTCTTCGACGAGGTCACTCTCAACAACGTGATCTTTCTCGCCCCAGTGCAGGGCGAGCGCATTACATTCGCCGGTGGCCTCTCACTAATAAATGCCCATTTCCACAGCGCATTCGGCCTGCGCGCAAGCCGGTCCGACAAGCACCTCAACTTCAAACAGGCAGTCTTTGGTGCCGACGCCGACTTTGCCGACGCCGATTTCGCTGGCCCCAATTCGTTTATCAACGCTCGCTTCGCCGGTACCGCCCGCTTCGCTCGCACCCATTTTGCGACCGCTGCCTACTTTGAAGGCACCCACTTTGCCGGTCAGACCGACTTTACCGACGCCCGCTTCACCGGTGTCGCCTCCTTCAAAGACGCCCGTTGGAATGGCTCGGCTTCTTTTGCCGGTGCCCGCTTTGCCGAACGCGCCCTCTTCTGGCGGAACCAGTTTCTCGCCACAACCGACTTTGCAGCGGCCCGTGCCGACGGGGAAATTTCCTTCAACCGAGCCACTTTCGCCGACCAAGCTCACTTCGCTGACTTCACCTTCGCCCAAGCCGCCCACTTCACCAACGCAACTTTCGCCCGCGCGGACTTTGGCGGCAGCTACTTCCGCAAAGAGGCCGACTTTAGCGGCGTCCAAGCGCAGACCCTGCGTTTCAACGCCTTTTTTAACCGCTCCCTCGACCTGAGCCGCGCCGCTATCGGCACCCTCGATCTGCATCCGGGTGTCCAAGCCGATTCAACCTTTGCCGCAAGCGCCCAACTCTACTTGCAGCAAGCCTATTTCGAGCGCCTTCGCGTCCGCTGGGCGCACGTGCGCCACCGGCTAGCCACTGCCGACTCAGTGTCGTTCGCCACGCTCGACCCGGCCTACAACAGCCTGCGGCACCACTTCCTCGCCCAAGGACTAAAAGACGACGCTGTAGCCTGCGAGATCGAGCGCCTAGACCGCCAACGCTGCGCTCTTAGCTGGGCCGCGCCCAAACGTTGGGGGTTGGAGCTGTGGAACCTCTGTTCCCGCTACGGCACTGCTCCACTACAACTCGTCCTCTGCATCCTCGGCAGCATCCTCCTTTGGGCGCTGGTCTATCGGCTGTCCTCTAGCACTCTGCGGTCCGCCAACGGCGACGAACGTCCCACCTTCGCCGACTGCATCGGCTTCAGCATCCACACCTTTACCCGCACCGATCCCTATCCCTGGTACGCGACCGGCAAGCTCAAACTCTTCGCCACCTTCCAAACTCTGCTGGGCTGGGCCTCGATCGGCTTATTGCTTGCCGTGATCCTGGCGCATCTGCTGTGAGTACTTTGTGGCCGTGGCTGGTCGTCCTCGCGCTGTTGGGCGGTTGCACCGCTGAGCCTCCTGCGTCCACCACCTCAATCCACTTTGTCGATGTCGGCCGGGACGCCGGCTTGGACTTTACCCATTTCAACGGCTTTTCCGGGGAGTACTACTACGTCGAAACATTCGGTGCCGGGGCCGCCTTCCTCGACTACGACGGCGATTGGGACCTCGACCTCTACTTAGTCAACGGCACCTACCTAAAAGGGCTTCCCCCCGACCCTCTACCGCGCAATCACCTCTACCAAAATCAGGGGCAAGGAACCTTCCACAACGCAAGCGGCCCTACCGCCGCAGCCGACCCGGGCTACGGCTTCGGGGTCTCGGCCGCTGACTACGACGGCGACGGCGATCAGGATCTCTTCGTCGCCAACTACGGCCCCAACGTCCTCTACCGCAACGATAGCGGCATCTTTACCCGCAATGAGGTCGGCGTCGAAGACCCACGGTGGGGCACCAGTGCCGGTTTCTTCGACTACGACTTGGACGGTGACCTCGACCTCTTCGTCGCCAACTACGTTCACTTCAGCCTCGACGCCAATATCGTCTGCAAGGTCGGCAAGACCCGCTCCTACTGCGAGCCAGCCGCCTATGCCCCAATCGGCGACATCCTCTACCGCAACGACGGCGACCGCTTCACCGACGTCACCGACCCGGCTGGCATCACCCTAGAAGGCCGCGGCCTCGGTGTAGCCTTTGCCGACTACGACTTGGACGGCGACACCGACCTCTATGTGGCCAATGACGGAACGATGAACTTTCTCTACGAGAACCAGCGCGGCACTTTTGCCGAGGTCGGGCTGGCGGCCGGCACCCGTTACGACGAGCACGGCCACGCCGAGGCTGGCATGGGCACCGACTTTGGCGACTACGACCGCGATGGCGATATGGATCTTTTCGTCACTAATTTTGCCTTTGAGACCAACACGCTCTACCAAAACGACGGCCAAGGCCAGTTCGCCATCGCCTCTGGGCGACTTGGACTAGGCGAGGCCTCGCTCCGGCCCCTTGGCTTTGGCACCCGCTTCCTCGACTACGACAACGACCGCGATCTCGACCTCTTTGTCGCCAATGGCCACGTCATGGACGTAGTTGCCGAATGGGACTCAACCCAGACCTACCGCCAGACCAATCAGCTATTCCGCAACGAGGACGGCCAACGCTTCGCCGATGTCTCTGCCAGTATGGGACCAGCCTTCGCCCAAGCCAATGTCGGACGCGGCACGGCCGTGGCCGACTACGACGACGACGGCGATCTCGACCTGCTGATCACCACGGTGGCCGCCCCACCGCGCCTGTTGCGCAACGACGGCGGCAACCACCACCACTATCTGCAAATCTTCCTCATTGGTCGCACCCATCCCGATGCCCTTGGTGCCCGCGTGGCCGTCACTGCTGACGGCATTCGGCAAACGCAGGAGCGCCAATCGGGCAGCAGCTATCTCTCCAGCCACGACCCGCGGCTGCATTTCGGCTTGGGAACGACCACCCGCGCCCGCGTAGAGATCACGTGGCCTTCCGGTCAAGTGCAAACCCTCGAAAACGTCGCCGCCGATCAAGTGCTCCGCATCGAGGAACCGTAGAAATGCACTTTGACGAAAGCAGCTCATCCATGAACCGACCCAATATCCTCTTCATCCTCTCCGACCAGCACAGCAAGTTCCACCTCGGCTGCTACGGCGATCCACTGGTGCGCACCCCGCATCTCGACCGCTTGGCCAGCGAGGGCATGCGCTTTGCCAATGCGTACACCCCCTCGCCTTTGTGCGTGCCAGCGCGCATGGCCTTTATGACCGGGCGACGACCTAGCGCCAACCAAGTCTGGGGCAATGACCACATCCTCAACTCGGCGCTGCCGACTTGGGCCCACGCCGTGGGTGCGGCTGGATACGAGACCGCGCTGATTGGCCGCATGCACTTTGTCGGCCCCGACCAGCGCCACGGCTTTGAGCGCCGCCCCATCGGCGAGTACAGCGCCCTGCATCCGGGTGCGGCCCGACAGGGCGGCCCCATGTTCAAGAACATTCCCGCCAGCACCTCGGGTCAGACTCGCGAATGCGTCGAGATAGCCGGGTACGGCCGCACCACGTACCAATCCTTTGACGACCGCGTCGCCGAGGCAGCTTGCGCCTATTTGGCGGAAAAAGCGCAAGCGCACGATCGGCCCTTTGCCGCAGTAGCGGGCTTTGTGCTGCCACACTGTCCATTCTTTGCCCCCAAGGATCTCTACGATTACTACTACGACCGCGTCGATGTGCCGCAACCCGACCCGACCGGAGAGCCAGCGGCAGTGGCCAATTTCAAGAAGCGCCGCCTCATTGACGAGCCGCTGCCCGAAGAGCGCATCCGCGTAGCGCGAGCGGCCTATTTGGGTCTATGCGAATACTTCGACCGCAAAGTCGGCCAACTCCTCGACAAACTCGACGAGACCGGCTTGCGCGACAATACCTTGGTGATCTACTCCAGCGACCACGGCGAGATGGCCGGCGAACACGGCTGCTGGTGGAAGAGTAACTACTACGAAGGCTCGGTCGGCGTCCCCCTCATCGCCCGTTTGCCCGACGTGATACCAGCGGGCGTGGAAAACCCAAGGCTGTGCAATTTGCTCGATTGGGCACCCACCGCCGTAGAAGTAGCCGGCGGCGAACCCCTGCCCGCGGCCGACGGCCATTCCCTGTGGCGCGAACTACAGGGCCACGCAGATGACGCCCGCCCCGATACCACCTTCAGCGAGCTAGGGCCCTCGCGCGGCGATCCCCCTTCGCGCATGATCCGGCAGGGACCGTGGAAACTCTACAAATACCACGACAACACCCCACCGGCTTTGTTCAATCTGGTAGACGATCCAGAGGAATGGAACGACTTGGGCAGCGCTGATGCTTACGCTGCCGTGCGGCAAAATCTACTCGATCAACTCTACGCCGATTGGAATCCCGAGCAGGTTGCCCAACGCAGCGCCGAACTAACGCGGGATGCACAAGTGCTGACGGCGTGGGGACGGACAGTGCAGCCCCTGCACGAAGACACTCTGCCAGTCGAAGACGTCGAGGATGTAGTGCGCTGTTGAGGGGCTTGCTTCACATATACGACAGAAAATGCCCGGTCTCGCCCAACACGCCGTCAATACACAGCCACAATCCAGCCGCGGTCGCCTCGCCCAAAATCAACCCTAAGAAAAACGGCTTGGCCCGCTCGTAGAGCGGCATCCCACCCCACTTGACAATACCCAACTTGAGCGCCCACGCGAGGAGCACCGAAAACCACACCTGATTAGCCAGCCAGCCGACGCTGACGATAAACCCCAGCGGGTGCAACGGCCACCAATAAAACCGGTGATGCCCCCACAACAGCACGGCCTCGACGAGTCCGCCGATGCCAGTAAACAACCAACCGCGCATATCGGCTGGCAGCGGATCGACGATCGGCCGCGCCATATCGGTAAACGTGCGATTGGCCTGACGGGTCATAAAAAACGGATGCAAATTGATCCCGCCGTGCTCGTAGCACACTTGAAAAATGATCCACGTCGCCCCGGCCAAACTCACCACCAACGCCAGCGCCATCCCCCAAAACAGCCGCCTTTTAGAGCCAACCACCGCCTCGGCTAGCTTGAGCGAATTGGCCGCGGCAATCATCGGAAAAACCCGCATCTCGGACTGCCAGACGTAGGTAAAGGTCAGGGCCGTCAGCCCCTTAGCCCCAATCACCGGTGCGCCAACCGCGGAGATGACGAAAAACGCCGCCACCATCGGCGAGCGCGCCGTCGCCAGCCCGGCCGTGGCCACTGCCCGCGTGACGAACACGTAGAAGATCAAGCACACCAGCAAAAACAGCGGCAAAATCGCCAACGGCACCCCAGACGCCCACAGCCACACGCCCACAAAGAGCAGGCTGGCCAAAAAGCCAAAAACCGCCACCCGATAGGAGAGCATTTCCCCCGCATCATCCACCGTCGGGTCGCCGCGCCACGCCTTGCGCCACACCGCCGCCAAGTGCCGCCGCCCCATCCACAAGGTGTAGGCGACGAAAATCAAACAGGCCCCCATCACCTCGTGCGTCAGGTCCGCGGTCTGCGAGTAGGAGTAGAGACTTAGCTTTTCGGTGCTGGCAATGCCCAACGAGGCGAAAATCCCCTCTTGCGCCTTGTTAAAGAGGTAGAAAAACCAAATCGAAAAGGAAATGTTTAGGTTGACCAAATAAAAAAAGCCGATCCACGCATACACCCAATGCGAATTCAGCTTAGTGCCGACCCACGGCAGTTGCCCAGCCGACTGGCCCGGCAGCGGCACTGCCGGAAAGTAGTAGTGCAGCCCCTTGAGCGACAGCAGGACGAACGGCACCGCAAAGCCGATCCACAACAGCCGCTGCTTAAAAAGCGGCCCCAGCTTAAATCCCGGCCGGCCCTCCTCCACCATCTTGAGCGGCAGTTGCACCATGGGATAGGCCAGCCGCTCGTGCTGCGACCACTGCCGGTGCAGAATGGAACTCATGCAGAGCATCATAAAGCTCAGCACTAAAAAGAACACGTACCAATAGCTCAGCGTCTCACTCCAAGCTTCCCACGGAATGCTTTCCCCAGGCGACAACCCCTCGTGCAAATCGACAATCGCCTGCCGGTCCTGCGGAGCCAGCCACGGCGTCACGTGCGGAAAGAAGACCTCGCCCCAGTTATTCTCCGGGGTCGCGTAGTAGTACAGCCCGCTGATAATCGGAATCAGATAGCCGACAAACGCCTGCGTTGGCACGGCCGACGCCAACAGCATCATCGCATAAATGAGCACCAAATCGGCCCGCCCCAAGGCGAGGCCGCGGCCGAGCACCCTCAGCAGAGTATTGACCCCCACCACTAAGACGAAGAACAGAAAGATCGCCCCGGGCGACGAACTGTTGAGCGCCATGAACGACCCTTGCAGCATAATCACTCCATAGGGTGCCCCCACGCCGATGCACAAGGCCAACAGCGCCCCCACGGCAAATCCCCGCCAAGTAAAGGACGCCGACTGTTCCGCTGCCGACTGTTCCGCTACGCGCTCTTCGGCCTGCTCGGCCGCCAGCGTCCGCGCCGACTCCACGTGCTGGACGCGCTCGGTCTCCCGGAGCGCGTACCAAATCAACATCTGCTTGCGCAGAGCCTCTACCAGCCGCAGGTTGAGCCGCTGCCAGTAGTGATGCTCGCCACTTAGCCGACGCAATCGGACTTCCATCGCCCGCGCACGCTCCCCAGCCGGCACAAACTCCACGACCACCTCTTGGCTCACCCCCAAGTCAAACGGGGCCAGCCACAGCGCAAACGAGAGGCGATAGCCATCGGCCTGCGCAACCTGCATATCTTCGACGTAAAAATCCCCCAGCGTCGCCCGGCCAAAGGCCCCAAAGTAGTTGGCCAAAAAGCCGCACACCCCCTCGACTTCTCCCTCGCCGAGCATGAAGGGAAACTCAAACAGCCATTCATCGCCATTGGGCGGCTCTGGACGCCAGCGCCGCACCACATCCGGCACTGCCTGCCGCGCCGCCTGCCGCGCCGGATAGATCGTCGATAGCAACACCACCCCCATCACCGCCAGCGCGGCCCCAATCGCCGCCAGCGACGAGTAGTTCAAGGTCAAGCCCTGCAACAGCCCCAGCCCCAACAGCACCCTCCCCAACCCCTGGCCCAGCAAGTAGCCCAACGTCGTCCCCAGCACCGCATAAACGCAGGCTTCGGCCACAAACAGCAGCGCGATGTGCAAGGGGGCCAGCCCCACCGAGGAGTAGATGCCGATCTCGCGCAGGCGCTCGTACACCGCCCCCATCATCGCATTGAGCACAATGAGCGCAGCTACCAGCGCGGGAATCGCCAGCACCCCCAACCCCTGCACAGCCGTCAGCCCCACGGAACTCAGAGCAGTCACCCTCCCATCCGGCGAGCCGACGAACAAAGTGACCGCAACCCGCGTCAGATAGTCCTCGACCAACGCCTGCCCGTCAGTCTCTCCCGGAAAGCTCACAGCTATCGAACGCAAGCTCCCACCAGCCTCGATCAGCGTCTGATAGGGCACGATGACTACGTGCTGCGGCTCTAGATGGATGAAGGGCCGCAACTCGTGCGGATCCTCCTCGCCAGCAATATCCACCGCCCGCGCCGCCCCTAGCTGGAGCATCTCTGCGCCCGACAGGACAAAATCGGCCGGCATTAGGCTCTCGTCGTCGAGGTCGCGCAGTTCACCCAACCGCTCCGGGTCGGCAATCCCGCGCACCCTTAGCGCGCGCCCAAACACCTCGACCTGATCCCCAACCCCAACGCCCAACGCCGCAGCCATCTCCAACGGCAGAATGCAGGTAGCCTCGTCATCCGCGGCAAAAAACGATCCGGCCACCAGGCTCTTATCCACCTCGGTGATCTGCGCCTCCTCCGGCGTCAAGCCCAACAAACCCGTGGCCCGCACTGCGTTCCCTGCCGCGGCCACTGCAATCCAGCCTCCCTTGCCGCCTTCTGCCGCGTACCAGCCGCGCCGCCCCATCCAGCCACTGCCGCCAAAATGCGACTCAGCGTAGTCGAGCGCCTCCGGCGTCAGGCGCTCCCAGCCGCGATCGCGGATTAAAATCCCAGGATATGCTCCATCGTGGGGCAGCCGGAAACTCGCGTAGCGGATTTGCTGTTCAAACGAGGTAAAAGAGAGCAGGGTAAACGTCAAAAGCGTCAGCGTCGCCAGCGTCAGACCGGTGCGCAGGGGCCGCCGCCGCATATTGGAAATCCCCAACATGAAAGCCGCATAACTCGCGCTCATACGGCTCAGGTCCTGGGCGTGGACCCGCGTCTGCTGGCTCTGGTGCTGGGCCATGACGCGGTTGAACCGACCCACGACCATAAAGAGCACGAAGGCAGCCATTGCCATGATGGCAAACGCCAACAGCACCACCAGCGGCTCGGCCAACTCAAAGGCTGGATGCACCTGCGCCAAAATCAGCCAAATCACCAGCAATAACAGCCCAAAGCCAGCGAGCTGCCGGCGAATATCGGCCGCGGCAAACAAGAGCCGTTCCCCGAAAAAGGCCGCCGGCAACAACAGCGCCATAAAGAAGATCACCCCTTCGAGGACATCGTTGAGCGTCGCCAAGACCTCTGGGTAGGCCCGCGTCTCCAGACCCAGCGCCTTGCGGCTCCACGCCACGTACTCATCCCACTTTAGCTGCTCAGCCGCTGCTTCCGCCTCAGCTATGGCTACCGCCGTCTGCGCGTGGAGACGCGTCAACCGCTGATTTTCAATGCCGTGCTTCTTGAGCACCCCCAGCCGCGCCGCATCCAAGTTCCACACGTCCCGCGCCGCCTGCAGCGTCGCGGCCCCAAAGCCCTCCTCGGTCAACAAAAACCCCCGTCCTCGCGCCTCGGTCTCGCTTTGGCTGCCCTCGCTGTTGAGCAGCAAAAGTTGGCCATCCAAAATCACTTTGACGCGATCGTCGGCTACAGCATCGGCCGGCCCGTAGATCACCCCCACCGAGCCGATGCTGCTTTTACCTAAGACGTACCCGTACTGGCCCGGCTCGCCCCCGTCCGCCGACAGCACCTTCACTTTGTTCAACGCGCGCAAAAGGCGCGGCTCGACCAAGCCGTACAGGGGCCGACCCACGCCGGGAAAGAGCACGGCGATCTGCTCGTTCTGCCGCCAGCGCACATTTTTACCCAAGCGGCCATCCGACCTCGGTTCCCCGTGGTGCGCTTGCGCGCGCTTACTCAAGTCCACTACGTGAGTAAGCGTCCCCCGCTCGGCATCCAGTGCCGCCACCATTAGCGGATACGTCCCCTGTACCAGTCCGGGAATCCGCACCGTCCCGGCGGCATCCGTGAGAAAGTAGCGCGTGTTGCGCACCCCTTTGCGCTCTTCCTCCTCCACCTGCACCGCCACTAGCGCCCCAGCCACCGGTCGATCCGGCACCTGACTGCGCCGGGGAAACGTCCGTGCTTTGACCCGCAAATCCCGCAGCCGATCCTTTAACGCCTCGTCGAGCCGCTCTCGCCCGACCAACAGCGCCGTATCGGCCAACGCATGAGCCAGCAAATCGGCCACCAACGCCGCCTGCCCTTCCACATTATCCCACGCTACCCACTCGCTCGTATCTTGTGGTAAATCCAGCGCAAAGCGAGCGTCACCCACCGTGGCCAGCGTCAGCGACGGAAATCCCGCCTCAAGCGCCAGTTCCCCATCGGCGGCCAACCCTCCGGGCATGTAGCTATCCCAATCCATCCCCCGAATCGGGCTGATGCCATTGGCTAACGCCTCGGCGCGGCCCAGCGCCTCCGCGTACTCGGCAAAGCGACGGCCAAAGGGCACGAAAAACCGCTTGAGCGCATAGCTATCCGTATTGTTCCACAGCACCACCCGCTCGCCGTGGCTAGACAAATCAAGGCCAATGAACAGAGCAATATCCAGCGGCTCAGCGAGCCGGGATGCGTAATGCTCCTCGCGGCGAGCGTGCCTGTCGAGGAAGGCGACCATGCCCTGCCGCCCTTGGAAATGGGCACCTAGCGCGGCGAGTATCACCGTGTGCGCCGGTGGGTTCTCCTGCAAGCGAGCGGCCACTTCCAACAGCGCCGCTACACCCACCGCCGCCTCTGCCCCCGGTGCCCGCGCTGGCACCACCGATGGCGCGTCGTAATACGCATGGACGAGCACCGTCTCGTCCTGCGCAGTCCCCGCATCCCTCCCCGGCACTACCGCCCACACGTTGTACGCCATCCGCTCCTGCCAATCCATCCGCCCCCACAGCCCCACCTCCACCTCTCCATCCACCAACCGCCGCCGCAGCCGCTCTCCAGCAGCCCCCTCCACCCACAAGCGCGGCACATCCAACGGTGCCCGCAAGTACTTGCCTTGCGCCTGCTGCGTAGTAGCCAAATCCGCAGCCACAAACACCACCGCCCGCGCCCCCAAAGACGCGGCCTTCAGCCAGTTGTCCCCACTGGCAAAGTCCAGCACCACCACCCGCCCAGCCACCTCCTGCCCATTGAAATCGCCCCAATCCCCATCGCCGCCCCAAATCGCCGACGCCCGCAACCCCTCCGGCGGTACCGTCGAAGTCCGCACCCCATTCGGCCACACCGCATACAAAGGTACCGACTCACCTTCCCACTCCAACCTCCCACCCCGATCCATCGGCACCACCACCGCAAAGGAGTCGCGTCGCGTCTCCAGCCCCAACGCCTGCAACTGCCCCTCCACATACTCCGCCGCCCGGACGCTCCCCGGATACCCCGCCACCCGCGATTCCAGCGAGGACAAGTGCTCCACCACAGCCCGCGGCCCTGTAGAAGCTGCCACCGGGCCGATGGACAAGGCGACCAAAAAGGCGATAATCAACGCTCCCATAGCGTCCCAATATCGGCCCCAAGCATCCCGCCTAGCAAGCAAACCGACGGACGCGGCTTCTTTCGGCACTAACTGGAGGACTGCCCCTGAGGCGATTACCTTATCTGTGCGTGGAACTTTAGCTATCGGCGAGACGTTCAAACGCAGTTGAAGGAGGCCCCATGCTATACCGCATCGCCGCTATTGGCTTCATTTTTGCCTGCACGAGTGTCGCTTGGATTATCTTGGCACAGGTCGTCTCGCACCGCACCCACCAGCAAGACACCAAACTCAAAGCCGCGGTGGGCCAATTGTGGGGCACTTCCCAGTCCCAGCGCGCCCCACTCCTGTACTGGACCACCGAGGAAACCGTCGTCACACAGACCCCCGACGGCCAAGAGACAGAGCACTCCAAGGAGCGGCGGCATCTCCTGCCCCTAGCAGCCAGCCGCCTACAAGTTGATCTACACCTCGAACACCGCCGCAAGGGCCTGCTGTGGTACGCTACCTACCAAGTGGAACTAGACGCCACCTACACGGCGACTAACGAGACCGACCACCCCCTCGACCTGACCTTCGATCTAGCCCTGCCTACTTCCCAAGCTGTGTATGATGATTTCGCCCTGTCTATCGACGGCCAACCCATCGCTCCACTCCCTCTAGCGGAAGGGCACTTGCAACAGCCGTTGCACTTCGCGCCGGGTCAGAGTCGCCAGATCCGTCTTTCCTATCAATCGCAGGGTCTAGAAGAATGGTGGTACCGCTTCGGCGACCACGTCGAGCAGGTTTCCGATTTCGAGTTGGTTATGCACACTGATTTCGACGCCATCGACTTCCCGCGCGAAAGCCTAGCACCCACTCACAAGGAGCGCACCACCGATGGCTGGCGTCTCACTTGGCAGTACGACCGCTTGCTCACTGGGGCTTCCCTCGGCATGGTCATGCCTGCCCGCCTCAATCCAGGACCCTGGGTACAAGACGTGACCCAAGCCGCGCCCATATCCCTCTTTCTCTTTTTCTTTGTTCTCTTCGTCTTTGCCGCAGTCAAAGGCATCGACATCCATCCAATGAATTACTTCTTCATCGGCGCGGCCTTTTTCAGCTTTCACTTGCTTTTGGCTTACCTAGCCGACCACTTGCTCATCCACTACGCCTTTTTGCTGGCTGCGGCAGTATCCGTTTTCTTGGTCATCTCCTACATGCGGCTCGTGGTCGGCCTACGGCTGGCCTTGGTGGAGGTGGGGTTGGCCCAATTCATCTACTTGGTGCTCTTCTCCTACACCTTCTTCTTCGTCGGCTATACCGGCTTGGCCATTACCATCCTGTGCATCGCCACGCTCTTTGTCACTATGCAGCTTACTGGCCGGATGGACTGGTCAGACGTGTTTGCCCGACCGCCAGCTACTCCTCAGAAGTCCGACTAGTAACGTGCAGCCGCTCCGGCACCCCCACCGGCTCCCCATTGCGACACACCACCGGAAAGTGCGGGCCGGCCTCGGCCATCGGCGCATTGTCGGGCAGATCGACGAACTGCTTCATCAGGTGCTCGCCGCTTTGGTCGAAGCGCGCTGCGCCGGTCATGTAGTGGATAGCAATAGCGCGCCGGGGCCGCGGCGACTGATTGAAGGGCGAGCCGTGCCAAGTCATGGAATGGTGGAAGGAAACTTCCCCGCGCATCACCGGACACGGCCGCGCTGCCACCTCGCGGATCTCGGCGTCGGCTGGCGGGGTAAAGCCCTGTAAGTCCTTGAAGTTTTCCAACAGCGACAAATCGCCCTGCGTGCGCAAAAACTCGATCTGGTTGCCCCACTTGTGGCTGCCGGGCACCATCCACATGCAGCCGTTCTCCTCGGTCGCATCGTCCAAAGGAATCCACGCCGAGACCGGCGTCATTGGCTTGATGATCGGCCACAAGGGCGCGTCTTGGTGCCAGTGGGTTGAGCCGCCGTAGCGCGCGGGTTTGTACTGGATCTGATCGTGCCAAACTTGGAGGTCGGCATGTCCGGTGAGTTGGCTGATCCCCCGCACGACAGCCGGGTGGTAAATCAGCCGCTCCCAAGCGAGCGCAGCTTCCCAAATATTGACGATCTGCCACACTGGATGCTCACTGACGCCGCCCCCGCCGGCTAGGTCGCGGAAGGATACCGGCTGCGCCTCGCCGGGGGCAAAGCCATCGGGGCCTTTGGTCAAAATCTCGTCGAGCGCGTCGCTCAATGCGCCAAGCTCCTCGTCGGAGAGCACGCGCCCGCCGTTGAGAAAGCCGTTGCGGTGAAATTCATCAATCTGTGTTTGCGTAAGCATTGTCTATCCTTTTACCGATGTAGGGGCGACCGGCCGGTCGCCCCTACTGCATGCGCCGAAGCAACTCGCCCCGGGCCTCGTTGAACAGGCCAATCAGCCGCTGGCGGATTGCCTCGTCGCGGAAGACGCCGATCCTTTCGGCCCAAGCAATACCACCCTCCATGTGCGTCAGCAGATAATTGCCCTCGGCCGGCGCAAACACGCAGCGCCTTCCCACGTCGATATAGACCGGCGAGGAATGAGCCATCACCGGCCCGGCGTCCGTGTAGTGCGATCCCCAGCAGCGAGCTGCGACCCAGCAGGAACGATTGGCCTTGAGCTTGAACTTCAGTTCGATCTGCTGGGAACCGGACGCGGCGGTTTCACGCGCAACGGACTCGCCATTGCAAATAAGCTCCAGCCCGGTAAGCGGCCAGACGCTTTCCGCGGTCGCCACTACCTCGACCGTGCCGCCGTTGCCGGGCAGGTGGATTTCCTCGCCCATCTCCCGCCCCTCGACCTTTAGATCGATCATCGCGCCAGTGCTGGCAAACGTCTGGCCGCGGCGTACGGCTTGGCACCAATTGTCAAAGGTGAACTCCTCGCCGTCGCGCAGCTTGGCATACGTGCGCGAGCCGCCCAAAATGCGGCCATTGGACATCTTGTCGGTGCCGCCGACAATCGGCAGCTTCTGACCCACGTTGAGCCAGCGGTAGTAGCCCAGCTCAGCCGAACTGATCTGCTCACCCTCCCAAATCCAGCACATCTCGCCGGCGTCGGCGTGGCCCAAGACGATGTTGGCCGCGTTCTCAAAATCGGGCAGCGGCATGTGCGGCATAATGACCAGCCCACCCTGTTTTTTGCACTCCTCGGCCCAATCGGCCATCAGCGCATCCACCGAGCCGCCAACCCAATCTTCATTGGCCCCACCGGTACACATCGGCGCGACCAGTTCCTTGAGACCGAGCAAACTGATGTGCCCAAGCACGTGCTGCCGGTTCTCTTGGCTAACCCAAACCAAGTGATTGTCACTGCTGGTCGGTGCCAAGCCGCCGGTAAACTCCTCCCACGAGGTAAACAGCCGCCCCCACTGGCTGGCCAACAGATGCACCACATTGAGGTCCTCGCCCTCGGCCTCTAGGTGGGACGACTGGGAGGAAAGGAAATGCACGTGGGTATCCCCCGAATAGTAGCCGCGCTGCTTCATGTCAAAGGCGCGTTTGACCTTGAGGGTCAGCGCGTTCTGTCCGGGCTTGATCTCAACCTGCTGGCGCAGCGGCTGGTACTCAAAACCGCGCACCACCTCGGCGTACACCGAGCCGATAGGCAAGTCAATCTGGCAGGTGCCGTCGATGTACGCGTAGGGCACGCCCCCAGTCTTGCAGTCGCCGCCCATGTCCTCAAACCACGCTACATTGACGTCGGCTTGGTGGCCGTGCGGCGCCAAATAGGCTCCGTGCTCGGAGCGGAAATGGACGCGGGTTCCCACGGGCTGGCCGGTATCCGCGTCCTCGACCCGCACGTGAACCCACTGCTTGCCAGCCGGTGCGACGACCTCGATTTGCACCTTACCTTGAGCGACCTTCTTTTCTTTCAGCACGTCGCCCCAGCAGATGCGTTCTTCAACCTCGTCCCCCGCCTTGATGGCAAGCTGACCTTCTGTTGATCCATGGATTTCCAAATAGCCACCGGCAACCGTCTCCTGTCCACCCCGTCCCCAGCCCGCTTCCTCGGAAGTGAGAAAATCCGCACTCGGCACCCAGAGCTGATCCTGGCGCACGATTTCGCCGCGCTCCATCGCCACTTCAGGCGCTCCTTCGGCATCTACCCGCAGCGCCACCTCCTGCCGCGCCGGCCAAGCAAAGGGGTCACTCCCCTCGTGGCAGAGCGTAATGCCGGCCAAAGCTAGCGCTGTAGGACCAGCCGCCGATACTTCAATCGCTGCAATCTCCTTGTCGGGCGCGGGATTTTCCCAGTCGTAGAGCCACCAACCCTGGAGGTCACCGCCCTCGCGCGTAAAGGCCCCGGTTTGCACCATGCCATAGCTGTGCTCAAGGCTGTTCAGCGGCACCGAGTAGTAGTGGCGGCAATTGCGACAGAGAAAGGGATGGTGCCCCCAAGGCACTTGCACGTCGTGGATTTCAAAGCGGCGGCGCAGCGGCTGTTCGACCGAGCTGCCGTCGGCATAGAGGATGCGATAGGTCCCAATCTCCTCGCCCGTACCCTCGACCGTGGCCCACTCTCCCGGCACTGGCGCACAAGTGTGGGCATAGAGGATGCGCCGCGCCTTGGCATTTATCGGAATCTCCGCCGATGCGCTCACCCCATCCCCAGCCTCTTGCGCCACCAGCACCACGGCCCGGTCCGCACCTGCGGCTGCCAAGCTAAAGGGCACGCCCCAAAACTGGTGCTCGCCCCAGGGTAGCCTCACGAGCGGAGTATTGTCGGGCGCGTCGTCGGGTGCCGGCCAAAGTTTGCCGTCTTTGGACTCAACATTGCCAGTGCCAGCGTTATAAGTTGCGCTCAAATCCAACGGCACAAACGAATCGCTCATCGCAGCTTCCTTTCTACAGTGAATGGGCGCTCAATATATCCCTACCAGAATCCCCGAACAAGACGGCCTCAATGCGGCACACCCAACTGGTGCATCCGGCGATGGATCGCCTCCCGCGCTTGGAGGAAGGGCCGCTCCAGATAGGCGAGGTGATCCGACTCGCCGTGGTGGTGCGTAATGTCGTCGCGCAGATGCAGACGGCTGTTGTGGCGGATGTAGTGCAGTGAGCCATCCACCAAGGTCAGCATGTACTGCGCCGTCTCTTGGTTGAACATCCACCACTCGCCACCGCAGGCCAGATACACCGGCGAGGTGTGCGCCATAATCCCCCGCCCCCAGCCATCAAAGTGCGGCACGCTCTGCTCGTAGCCCGGCCCGCTGCACCGCGCCGCTAGCCACGAATGGCCCTCCACCTTTACCTCGGCTTTCAGTTGTAACTTGCGCCCCCCTTTGGAATTCTCGCTAGACGCTACTACCCGCCCCTCCTGCACCACTTCCAACGTGTGGATCGGCACCACCGACTCGGCCTCGGCAAGCACCTCGACCGTGCCGCCATTACCCGGTAACTGCACCGTGTCCCCCACCTCGTGGCCATCGACGCTGAAGCGGATCAGTGGGCCGCCGCTGTGGAAAGTTCGGCCCGCAGCCATGTACTTGCACCAGTTGTCGTAGGTGAACGGCTCGTCCTTGGGGATCTGCACGTAGGTGCGATAAATTCCCACCGGTACGTCGCTGCTCATTTTATCCGTACCGCCGACCAGCGGCAGCTTGTAGCCGCAATTGAGGTAGCGGTAGTACTCGCCGTGCATGTACGTGCCGTGTCGGAGCATCTCCACGGCGTCGGCGCGCCCGGTGGCAATCAGGGCGGCTGGCTCGCCGTTAGGGCTGGGCAAATGCGGAATCACCACGCTACCGCCCTGCTCCCGGCAGCGGTCGGCCCACTCAGCCATGGGCACCTCAAGCGTTCCGCCCAGTTCGGCTTCGCCCGGGCCGTCCGAACACCACGGCATCACCGGCTCCTTCAGCCCCATGAGGATCAGATGCCCCAAAAAGTGCTGCCGGTTCTCTTGGGACACATAGACAATGTAATCGCCATTGGCCGTGGCCATCTCGCCGCCGGTAAATTCCTCCGTATTGGTAAACAGCCCGCCCCACTGGGATTGCAGCAGGTTGACCACGTTCAAATCTTCGCCCTGCGCCTCGGTGAGGCTGCCTTGCGCCGACAGGAAATGCACGTGCGAGTCGCCGCTGTACCAGCCTTCCTCATTCATCTGCCGCCAGCGCTTCAACCGCAACTCCAAGGTGCGCTGGCCTGGCTCAATCTCCACTTTGGTGCGCAGCGGCTCGTATTCGTAGCCACGCGCCACATCCACGATCACTTCGCCGCGCGGCAGCCAGCCTTGGCAGGTGCCGTCGATGTACGCGTACGTGATCTGCCCCAAGCGCACATCGCCGCCCACATCGAAGTGCCAAGTCCCCATGTTGGAGTTGACGTGGGCGTGGTGGCCGTGCGGAGCGTAGGGAATGCCCTCCGGAGAGCGGAAGTGGACGCGGCAGGGCACGGGTTTCCCAGTGGCGTCGTCAATGACCTTGGTATGCACCCAGTTGCGCCCGCGCTCCACCACTTCTAGCTGCACTCGTGGCGAAGCCTCTACGCGGCCTTGCTGCCGTACCTCTCCCCAGCTAGTCTCTCCCAAAACTTCCCCGTCTCGCTTAACCTGCACAGTGGCCGAAGGATTGGCGGCAATTTCCACGTATGAAGGGCTACTGCCCTCGTTTTGGGCTTCGCCCCAACCTTTGCGTCCGTCGAGAAAATCCTCGGCCGTATCCTCCGGCAATGGGTAGGGATAAGTCGCAACACCTCGATCTACTTCCACTTCGAGAGCGGCGGACTGGCGCGCGTCCTCCTCTTGCGGCAAGGTGATGATGACCTCGCGCGTGCCCTCGCGGCAGATCGGCTCTTCGTCCAAGTCGCTCAGAGTGATCCCGCCGATGACAAAAGCCGGCCCCGCGGCCTCGATGGCGATTTTTTCCAACCCCTTGTCTGGGTGCGGATTCGGCCAAGCCCAGAGCACAAAGTGCTGCGCGCGCCCGCCATCGACCTCAGTCTGACGACGCCCGGCCATATCCCACGGACCTTCAGTGCGCGGCAAGAGCTGATCGCTCGTATCGGGCACCGCCACAAATGGCGTGCCACCATACGACGACGGCACAGTCGAAATTTCAAAGCGGTCGCGCACCGGCACCCTGAGCACATCACCGTCCTCGTAGTGCAGCGCGTATTCAGCTACCAGCGTCGCCAGCGGCCCATTGTCGGCGATCCGCGATTCCAACAGGCGATGCGCCACAATCATCCAAGTCGCCCGACGACCAACCGGAATTTCCACGCCAGACTGATCCCCGCTACAGGCGATCAGACAGCGCTCAGCATCACTGCCAAGCGCAAAGGGCAAGCCGCGAAAGCTTTGTGCGCCAAGCAGCCCTTGCCCTCCCAAGATGTCCAACCCGGCGTTGTACAGTGCGTTCAAATCTAGCGGTGTGTAGGTACCCATGGTCTCCTCCTTTGAAGTGGTCTTGCGATTGGGCTGATAAAATGGTTTGAGGGACCGACTTGTGCAAAAAGAATGGATGCATCCCACCTGGCCAACCAACGACACTCAACGCTTGCGTCTCCTCTCCCCCTCCCGTAACTTGGCCGCCAACCACCTTCTCCGTCCATCAAGGAGCCTCCCAAGATGAAAATCACCAATATCGAAGTCATCCCCATCTTTCCCAAGCTGGCCAGCCGCTACGCCGAGCGCCGCGTCGATCTCTACGGCATCGACTGCCGCGTCGTGTACAAAGTCCACACCGACGCCGGTATCACCGGCTACGGCGACATGCGAGTGCGGCCCTATGCCACACCGTCCCGCGATGCCGTCGCGCAATTTGTCGGCCTCAGCCCCTTCGATTTCATCAACGACCATCGCGCCGCCGTCCCCTCGGGCCTACTCTGCGCCCTGTACGACGCAATGGGCAAACACCTCGACCTGCCCGTTCACAAACTCCTCGGCCAGAAAAAGCGCAACGCCATCGCCGTGGCCGCCTGGACTCGACCCGCCTCCCCAGAGACCTTCCGCGACGAGATCAAACGCGCGGCAGCCGAGGGCTACCGCGTCTTCAAAATCCACACCTGCACCTACCACGACGTCTTCGAGCAGACCCGTCTAGCCACAGAAGTCGCCCCGGAGAGTTTTCGCATCCACTACGACTTCAACCACAACCGCAGCCTCGGCAGTTCACTGCCGATCATCGCCGAACTCGAAAGAAACTACCCCATCGTCGGCTACATCGAAGACCCGCTCGACAAAAAAGACATCGACGGCTGGAAGCGCCTGCGCCAGCAGACCAGTCTGCCGCTAATCATGCACGGCACGCCCTTGGGTGGGGTCCAAGAGTTGATCTACGGCCTCGCCGATATGTACATGATCGGCGGCTCCCTTGAAGACACCATGGCCGCCGGCTGGGCCTGTGGCCGGGCCAATGTACAAGTTCTGCTGCAATTCGAAGGGGGTACTCTGGGCAAGGCCATGGCCATGCACATGGCCTCGGTGCTGCCGACCCACACCGCCCACTCAATCAACCTCGACGACCAGTACGCCGAAGACTACACCACCGAAACCATTCCCGTCGTCGATGGAGCCTCTCCCGTACCCAACGGGCCGGGCTTGGGCTTTACAGTCGATGAGGATGCCCTAGCGCGGCTAGCGGCCCAATCACTCGTCGAGCGTCCAACCCACGTCGGCGTCTTGCAGATGCCCGGCGGCCACACGTACTACGGCCCGTCCTACATCTCTCCCACCAGCATTACCGGCCATCAGGAGGGCGTTGACCGCGGCTTCCGCTCCTCAATCTGGGAAGACGACGGCTCGGCCGAATTCGCCAAAGTCCACGACCGCGTCAAAAAGGAAGGCGTCTTCCGCGCTGATTGACGCGCTTATCGCTAAAAGTCCTGCACCCGCCGCCAGCGGTCGTAGTAGCTTTGCATCCGCGCCGGCAGCCCGGGCCGCACATTGTCGGCCAGTTGCCAACGGAAGCGCTCGTCGAGGGCTTCGCGCTGATCTTCTTCGTGCTTGACTAACGCACCCGTCAGGGTCAGCCGCTCGGTCGCGCCAGCAGGCAAGCGACCCCGGTGAATAGTATTGCCGGTCCAAAAAATGGTCTGCCCCTTTTGCAGCACAATTTGTTGTGCATTAGGCACATCGCCCTTGCGGTTGTTGATCAGCACTTCGCGCTCCTGCTCGGTGCGGTAGCGACGCTGGCTGCCCGGCACCAACCACAGACAGGCGTCTTCTACCAAAGCCAAATGCCACTTGACCAAGTTCTTGCGATAGCGGCCCAGAATCTCCAACTCCACCTCCCGGCTGCCGTCGCGCTCCTCTTGGCCAAAGTCGCGGTGCCAGCCCGTGTCGTATTCAGTCGGGCCGCACAGGACAATCAGCCCAACCCAGCCCAAGCGCAACGGGCCGCCCACCAAGGCGCGCACGTAGGTCTCCACCGGCTCGGACAGGAGGTACTCGGCAAAGATCGGCTCGCCAAACTCGGGCGTGATCAAGCCCAAGATGTGGCGCGGCTCCACACCCGGACCGCCGGTGCTGATCCGCTCAGCCGTAGCCACCACCGCGCCGGAGCGCACCTTTTCCACCGCGCGTCGCGCGCCAGCCTCCAAGGCCGCTAGCATGTCCGGGGAGACCGCGTCGTCAGCGATGAAATAACCCTGCTCGCGGTATTGCTCTACCTGCAATGGTGTCGCCATGCGACCCTTCCCCTCTGGCCCTAGGGCCGGTACGGCTCGCCCGTGCGCCGCAGCTTCTTAGTCACCGCGATCTGACAGGTCGCGTACCCACCCATGTAGCCAGTGGCAAAGCCCGGGCGCGCGTCCCCAATGGTGCCGACGATCATGTTGGCGTATTCGTACGTGGTATCGTAACGGTCGCAAATCAAGGCCACCATTTCGAGCCACGCCGCTTTGAGCGCGTCGCCCCACTCTTCCGCGCGCGCGCTGGTGAGATATTCCTCGGCGTCTTCCACAACCCTAGTGGTCTCAACCACAGGACTGCTGTTGGGGAATCCGGGCGAGCGATCCACCTTGAGCGTGATGGCTGAGTCGATCTCGACCCCAGCCCCAGTCAACTCGCCGTCGCCCATGCGCGCGTGGACATCGCCCAGTGAGAGCAATCCCCCGGGCTTTTGCGCGCGGATGTGGACGGTGCTGCCGGGCTGGATGGCATTGAAATCCATGTTGCCGCCGTGATCTATAGCATTGGGTGCCCACGATTCGAGCTGGACGACGCCGATCATGGGCCGCACCGGCACGACAAAATCCGGCGGGAAGTGAATCAACCCGTCGCGCACCGGTGCCACGCAGCGCCAATTGCCCCAATTGGGACCGCCGTTGCGATAGAAGCCATAGGGGCCAACCTCGATATCGATGATCTCGATGGCCACCCAATCGTCCGGCCCAATATCTTCGATGAGAAAGGGACCGCCGGGGCGGGCGTAGCGGCGATGGCTCTCCCCGGAAGTAATCATACCGGCGCGGGTCTCCCCGGCCGCTTCAAAGTCGTTGTCCGCTCCGCCAGTGGTCTCGATGATGACGGTTTCTCCGAGTTCCAATGTCCCGCGCACTTGGCCGATTTCCGGGTCGTCCGGCCCGCTGTAATGGGGGGTGCGAGTAAAGTGACGCATAAGCATTCTCCTTTTCTTGTGATGTTGAAATTCTAACGCCCCTCGGCAAACGGAAAGGTCCCATTGTACCCGAGCGCGTCAATGGCCGGCAGCGGCGAGCTAACAAAGGAAATCCCCGGAAACATCGGCGTCTGCTGGTAGTGCAGCACCACGTTGCAGCGGATGGGGGCGTCGGCATCTTCCTTTAGCTTGGCACCCTGGTGCGGAATGTGGCTAAAGAACACCACCGCGTCGCCGGTCATGGGGTGCAGGTGAATGTGCTCCTGCCGCTCACACCACTGGTAAAAGGGGTTGTCGGAATTGTATCCACCTAGATGGCGAATTTCTTCCGGCAGCGCGTTGTGGCAAAAGTTATTGATGAAGGTCAAGCGCCCGGTCTCTGGTGCGTTGTCCGTCAGGTAAAACGTGGTGTTTATGCAGAGGGGTCGCAGCGCGTGCCGCGCCTCGTCAGGCGCGTCCCAATAATAGCCAAAGTCCTTGTGCCACTCTTGGGTATAAGCACCCGGATTGATGTGCGCCCGAAAGCTCCGCAACTGGCATTGCCGCCCGAGCATGGCCTGCAAATACGGCGCGACCGAAGAATGGCCGACCATGGGCCGAGCCAGCTCGGGTTCCTGCTCCAACAAATGGTCAAAAGCCACATTGCCCACTTCGTTGCTAATATCCCATTCCCGCCGCTCGTACTTCCGCACCAAGCACTCCCGCCAAGCCAGCACCACGTCCTCGGGCAGCGCGTTCCGCACCAATAGAAAGCCATGCCGATCGAGCGCATCGAGCTGATCTTCCAATTGGGGGATTTGAGCCGTATCCGCGACGATTTCGCTCATGGAAAAGCTCCTAGTCTTTAGTGGTCATTTACATTGCGCGCAAAATACCGCTCCCAGCGTTCCGTCGGCTCAAAGCCCAAGATGCGCCGGGCCTTATCGACATTGTACTTCCCGTGTCCTTCCCAGCTAAGCAAGTTGAACTCCTGAAAGCAATCCGGTACTTGTGGAATTTCCAGCGCCAACCGACAAGCCTGCTGCAAGTCCTCCCATACCACCGTAAAAGGCGGAAAGTCCCCAGCGCTTTGCGTCGGTCTCGGCCCCAAGCCATTGAACAAAAAACTGATCGTCTGAATGCCATGAGCCCGCGCGTACGTCCGGCAAATCTCGCTTGCCAAGCCCTTGGTCAGGCAGTAATAACCCGTGGTCAAAACCGGCGGCACATCCGCAATGTCAAAGTCGTGGTCATACGTGCGGCGGACGAATTGCGGGCCGGTGTGAATCACCTTTTTGATCCCGTGCTCAACCGCGGCCTGCATCACATTGAGCGCCCCGCGCATATTGACGTGAAAGCTCTGCTCGGGATGATCGCGCACGACCGTGAAATTCATAATCGCGTCCATGCCCGCAGCCACGTCCTGCACCTGCTCTCGCGACGACACATCGCAATGCACGATGGGCTTGCCGTCCGGGTGCGGGACAACGTCAGCCAGCGTCACATCGTATGTATCCTCAAGACCGGGCAGCAGATTGGGAGCGATCATCCCCGAGGCCCCTAGCAGCAATACCTTTTTCCTCACGCCTTGGCTCCTCGAAACTCGCGCTGCGGCTGATAGCCCATGGACTTAGCTCGGTCGAGCAAAAACTTGGGGTGGGTAATGGGCGCGGCAATGTGGTACACAGCCCAGCGCGGCACCCAGTTTAAGGACGCGCTCGCGTCCCGCGCCAACGCCGCGCAAAATGCCTGCGCGGCATCCCGAATATCGACCCACATCAAATCGCGTTCCTGCCCAGCAACCTCCTCCTCCCACACCAGCTTGCCGAGGCGCAACGCCGTGACCGTAATGGGATACTCACGCGCAAATTCGCGGCACGTCATCTCGCCCAAGTACCGTGCCAGCACCGTCATTTCGGTCGGCGGCAATGGCTTGTAATACTCCGTCACGTACACTGTGTCGGGATACGCACGAAACACTTCAAGAGTACTGCCGTACACAAATCGTTTGACGCTAGACTCCACCGCCGCCTGCAACAGCACGTGCGTACCACGTGTCGCCCGGTCCAGCAGAACCTCTTCGCTCTCGGGCGCGGGCGGCGGCTCGCCCGTGTGGACGATGGCATCCACATCCCGCACCGCCTGACATACCGCGTCTGGATCCGTCAGCCGAGCAGCGATCCATTCGCCGTCTTGCCCTCGACTGAGCTCGGGCCGAGGCCGCTGCGCCGCGCAGTCGTCCAGCAGCCGCAGTTGCGCGTTCCCATCCGCTTCCAGCGCAGCGGCTACCTCTTGACCCAATGCACTAGCCGCGCCCGTAACCAATACCCGCATCGGCTCGTATCCTTAGAATTCTAAGTGCGCTCCGCCCAACGTCATCTCACATCTGCGTTCATCTGCGGATACCTTGCCGTCGGGAGACCGCTTCTTCTGCAATATTTCTAGCGGAACCAATCGTACGTCAGCGCCAAGCTGCGGTCGGCCAATGGCAATTCCACGCGCTCGCCGCCCTGGGCTGACGACTGCTTCAGCCCCAGTTCCACTTCTAGCGCAACAGCGACCCGCCGCCCAGAATTTTTCGGCTCGTCCAACCGCCCCTCCATGCAGTCAATCAGGTCGTCGAGGCAGTACACCGTCCGCATGCCCGACAAAAACTGCGGCGCAGGCCACGGCATTTCCACCCGCCCAGCAGCCGGGGTTTCCACGTCTTGATAGAGCCGCCACTGATTGTACTCAAAGGCCATCTCCCCCCGACTCCCCGAAATCCGCACCTCGGGCGCGCCAGCGCGGATGTGAACCACCGTGCCATCGCCGCACGCGATCATTCCCTGCCCCATGAACTCAGTACTGCCGCGTTCCCGGCGCGGCTGATCGCCCGTGCCGCACACCCAAATCGGGTCGCTGGTCAAAAAGTAGCTCCAGTCCTGATGCTGAGCTAGAACCGGGACGCGCGCTTCGAGCGACCGCACCTCCCCAATCGCCCCCTCCTCTACCAGCGCCTTAGCCCGCGCAAACGACGGATGCGAAACGCTCGTCGCCCCACCCACCAGCGGTACTCCAGCCTCGGCGCACGCTCCGACCATGGCATCGGCCTCAGCCAGCGAGAACACCATCGGCTTATCCACCAACACGCCCCGCACCCCAGCCTCGACCGCCGCCACCGTCAGCGCGGATCGCCCCTTCGTGTTCGTCGCAATCGCCACGATGTCCAGCCGCTCTTCGTCCAACATCTCCAGCGCGTCCGCGTACAAGGCCTCAATGCCGAAGCGCTCCCCGAACATGGCCCGCCGCCGCGGGTCCCGATCGGCCCCAGCCACCAATTCCACTTCGGGCCGGTCGGCAAGAGCCGCAGAATACGAAGAACCCAGCCCCTCCCGCCCGGGATGATCGTGGAAGTGAAACGTCCGGTTGATATCGAGCCCGTCCGGCAGGGGTCGGTCGGCACTGTCAACATCGTATATGGGGTTTTTGTGCGATCCGAGGATATTATCGTAATCCCGCTTCCCCAAGTCGTAGAGAAACCCCATCCACCCCAAGCCAATGACGCCAGCGCGATATTTTTTTTGTTCCATGGTTTAATCTCCTCGACCCGTTCGTCGCCTACCCGCCACGCGGCGGATCAACTCGTCGGCGATCACTCCCGCCAAAATCACCGCGCCGATAATGGCAAATTCGAGTTGGGTGGGGATACCCGACACATTGATGGCATTGTAGAGCAACCGCATGACGGCCGCACCAATGACGACTCCCAAAATCGACCCTTCACCGCCGCGCAGGGAACAGCCCCCCAACACGGCTGCGGCAATCGCATACAGTTCGTAAAAATTGCCGTGCGCGGCCGGTTGCACTGAGTTGACGTCGAGGGCAAAGAGGATGCCCCCCAAGCCAGCGGTGCCTGAGCACAAGACGTACGCCAAAACTTTCATCCGCTCAATTTGAATGCCGCTGTACCGCGCCGCAGTCTCGTTGCGGCCCAGTGCCAACAGATAGCGGCCCCATATCGTGCGGTTGAGGAAGAGAGCGGCGAGAACCCCAGCAATCACCAAGAGGAAAAACGGAATCGGCAGCGCAAAGCCGCCGCCCAGTGAGACCTTGCCAATCGCCAGTTGGCGCAAGCCCTCGTAGGACGAGCCAAAGCCCTGGACTTGGTCGTGGGTGAGCCAGCGGGCAAAGCCGCGGTAGAACAACAGACCACACAGCGTCACGACAAACGGCTGCAATCCCAGGCGCGTGATCAGCAAGCCGTGCATCAACCCAATGGCCAGCGACAAAACCACGACGGCCAACAGCGCAATGACAGGTGGATACCCAGCGGCCAAGAGCATGGGCAGCATACAACCCACCAAGCCGATCAACGAGCCAATCGACAAGTCAATACCACCCGTGATAATGACAAAGGCCACGCCGATGGAAATGATGCCAAATAGCGAAGTCCAGCGGATGATATTTTGCAGGTTATAGGCGCTGACAAACTTAGGTTCGACGATCCAAGTGACCACAAAAATCGCCACCAACAAGCCGAGGATACCCATTATTTTCTTCATCTTCTAAGCCGCCTTCCCCGTCGCCAAGCTCATAATCGCTTCCTCACTGAGTGCATCCCGCTGGAGTTGGCCGGTAATGCGACCCTCGTGCATGACCAACACCTCATCGGCCATCCCCAGAATTTCCTCCAACTCACTCGACGCAAACAGCACGGCCACGCCGCTTTCGGCCAACTCTTCCATCAGGTGGTAAATCGCTTGTTTGGCTCCCACGTCGATACCTCGGGTTGGTTCGTCGAGCAGCAACACGCGCGGCCCGAGCGCCAGCCACTTGCCCAACACCACCTTTTGCTGATTGCCGCCAGATAGGTACTGGACGATTTGGGCTGGTCCAGGGGTGCGAATGGCGAGGCGTTCGATCATCTGATCGGCGTCCGCGGCTTGGCGGGCAAAATTGGCCCAACCGGCAACGCGCTGGTAGTGCCCCAAGCCGGGCAGACCGATGTTGTCGCACAGGGCCATTTCGAGGATCAAGCCCTGTTGCTTGCGGTCTTCGGGCACGAGGGCCAAGCCAGCGCGGATGGCATCGACCGGCGAGCGGATCACGTGCGGTGCGCCATCGATGAGAACGCGGCCACCGTGCGCGGGGACGATACCGAAGAGTACCTCCAACAACTCGGTGCGCCCCGCGCCAACGAGACCGGCAATGCCGACGAGCTGACCGCACCGCACCGTAAAATTGAGTCGGTGATCAGGCCAAGCAGGGATGACCAAGTCCTCGGCTTGCAGGGCGATGTCACCGGCCGGATGGGCGTGGTGCGCGTAGTACTGGGCGATGTCGCGCCCGACCATCTTCGCCACCATAGCGTCGTGGCTAATCTCCGCGCGGGCCAGCTCACCGGCGTTTCGCCCGTCGCAGAGGACCAAGACGCGATCCGCTAGGGCTTCGACCTCACCGAGGCGATGGGAGATATAGACGATAGCCACACCGCGCTCGCGCAGTTCGTTGATAACCGCAAAAAGTGCCTCGGCCTCTTGGCTGGTGAGGCTGGAAGTCGGCTCGTCCATAATCAGAATCCGTGCCTCGGTCGAGAGCGCCTTGGCAATTTCGACGAGCTGCTGATGGCCAATGGGCAAGTCGCCCATCAGGGTATCCGGCGACACCTCGAGCTCAAGTTGCGCGAGAGCTTGGACGGCCCCCTCGCGGATGGTGGCGCGGTCGATCAGTCCCCACTGCTCCGGCTCGCGACCGAGGTAGAGATTAGCGGCGACCGAAAGGTTGGCGCAAAAGTTGAGTTCTTGATGGATCAGGGCGATGCCGAGCGCGGCCGCGCGGCGCGGCGAGTCGATGATCACCGGCTCCCCATCGCGCACAATTTCGCCGCTGTCCGGGGTCTCAATGCCAGCGAGGATCTTCATCAGGGTGGATTTGCCAGCCCCGTTTTCGCCGATGACGGCGAGGACCTCTCCGGCCTCCACCGCCATATCCACCGCGTCGAGGGCCAGAACCCCGGGAAAGCGCTTGCTAATGTCGCGCGCAGCCAACAGCGCCATTAGTTAGTGCCGGTCAGGGTTTTCAGTTCGTCCCAAAAGGCTTCGACATTGTCGCGGCGGATGGACCGCGCCGGCACGTCGAGCACTCCACCCTCGGGCAAAACCGAACGATCGCCGCGAGCCAAGGCGGCGAGGATGCGCACTGACTCGTACCCGTAGCGATACGGATTTTGCACCACCGTGCCGTAGATATGGCCGTCGATGATTCCTTGGAGAGTAGGAGCTTCCTCGTCAAAGGCGATGATTTGGATCTGGCCGGTCTTGCCAGCTTCCTTGATCGCTTCGAGGCACATCGGCGGATTGTAGGCAAATAGGCCGACGACGCCGTGGAGGTCTGGGTATTTGGCCATGGCGTCCTCGACTTGAGCTTTGGCTTTGGCGTAGTCGAACTGGTCGGTGCGGGTGTCGAGAATGGTGTATTGGTCGCCGGCGATCGGGCCGCTGTTGGGGTCGTGACGCGTCGGATCAAAGGAGCGACTGAGCAGTTCGTCAATGAGGCCCTGGCGGCGCTGACGGGCGTTGAGCTGTTCGAGACGACCGACAAAAATCATGATATTGCCGCCGTCGGGCAGGGCTTCTTTGACCAGTGCCCCGCAGGCGCGACCAGCCGAGTAGTTGTCGATGCCAATAAAGCAAAGACGATTGCTCTTTGGAGCGTCCGAGTCGTGAGTAATCAGGTTAGTGTGAGCGGCGGCCTCGTTGAGCAAGTTGGTCTGATTGTCTGGGTCGATGGGGCTTATGGCCATGCCGTCGATGCCACGGGCCAGCAGGGCCTGGACGATGCGCTTTTGGTCGGCGACCCCTTCGCCGGGCATTTGCACCTCGGCGTCGGCGGCAAACTCGGCGGCAGCGGCCTCAACTCCTTTGGCAGCAATCGTCCAAAAGGGGCCAACGCCATTGGTGACAAAGGCGATTTGGGGGTTGGCCGCCGGTTGTGGCGCGTCACTACAGGCGACAAAAATCAAGGCGAGGAGCAAAAGAGACGTTTTCATAATTATCTCGCTAGGAAGTTTAAGGGACGACGCCTGCTCATGGCCGTCGCGCCCTCGACGAGGGCAGGATACTCGCAGAAGCAACGCTCGTGGTTGCCCCTGCAAATGCGGAATGCCTATGTTACGTCCGGCAAAAAGGAAGCGCAAGCACAACAACCCAAGGAGGGGCCATGCAAAAGCCCAGCGCAATACTACTGGCGGTCGCCTTGGCCGCCACTGCAGGAGAGGCCAACGTGAGCAAAGACAGCTTTGGAACGACCGCAGCGGGACAGCCCGTCGATCGCTATACCCTCGAAAATGACCACGGCACTATTGCCCGCGTCATCACCTATGGTGGGATCATCACCGAACTCCTCGTGCGCGATCGCACCGGCACGCTGGGCGACGTAGTGCTAGGCTTTGATCACTTGGAGCAGTACGAAAAGGAGAATCCATACTTCGGCTGTATCACCGGGCGGGTCGCCAACCGCATCGCTAGCGGCAAATTCTTCTTAGATGGCCAAGAGTACACACTCGCAGTCAACAACGGACCCAATCACCTGCACGGTGGAATAGTGGGCTTCGACAAGGTAGTATGGGACGCCGAAGTCGTGGACGACAAACGCGGACCAGCGGTGCGCCTGCACTACGTGAGCCAAGACGGCGAGGAGGGCTATCCCGGCACCGTGCCAGTGAGCGTGACGTACACCTTAACTCACGACGACGAATTAGTCATCGCATACGAGGCGACCACGGACAAGCCTACGCCGATCAATCTGACCAACCACTCCTATTTCAACTTGGCCGGCAGCGGCCCCGTGCTCGGGCATATCCTCACGCTCCACGCCCGCTACTATACTGAGCCAGACGCCAACCAAATCCCCACTGGACGTATTTTGCCGGTCGCTGGCACACCTCTCGACTTTGTCAAACCGGCCGCCATTGGAGGGCGAATCGGGCAGATCGCGGATATCGGCGGCTACGACCACAACTACGTGCTCGACAATGGGGGTCGGGCTGAACCGGGGCTGGCCGCTGAGGTGTACGAACCGGAAAGCGGGCGGGTGATGGAGCTGTACACCACCGAGCCGGGCGTGCAGTTCTACTCGGCCATCCACCTCGACGGAGTTCAAGGCAAAGGCGGGACAATCTACAATCAGTACCACGGCCTGTGCTTAGAGACCCAGCACTATCCCGACTCGATCAACCAGCCGGGCTTCCCGTCGGTGGTATTGCGTCCGGGAGAAACCTACCGGACGGTTACGATACACAAATTTTCGACGAGATAGGGAGCTTGACGCGGGTGATTCGCAGCGGGGTCTTCCAACTTATTCACTGATGTTACGCACCCAGGTAGGGGGCGGTTTGAAACCGCCCCCTACGGCCATCGGCCTCGTCGAATCAAGGGCGTCCTGCCCGCGATCCCAGAGAGAATCGGACCGAAAACCAACCACCGGCCACGTACTGCGTAACATCAGTTATTCAGGCTTCCCACCGCTCCCAGCCCCGGTGCTCGTGCGTACCACTGAAGTGTTGGGGATGGAAAATCTCGGCGAGAATTTCAGCCGACTCCACCAAGCGCGGTCCCGGGCGATTGAAAAACTGATTGCCGTCGGTGAGGAACACCTGTCCCTGCTGCACGGCTTGCAGCCGAGACCACATCGGATGTCGGGTCAGCGCTGGCAACTCGCGTCGGGAGCGAGACATATCAAAGCCGCAGGGCATCAGGACGATAATCTCCGGCTGGGCTTCCACTAGTTCCTCCCACGACAGCCAAGGGGAATGCGTCCCCGCCGCCGCAAAGAGGTTGTGACCCCCGGCGATCTCCACCAATTCGGGGATCCAATTGCCCGCAGCCATCAGCGGCTCAAACCACTCAATGCAAGCAATGCGCGGACACTGGTCGATATGGCGAGTGCGAGCGGCGATTTGGTATAGCCGATCCCGCAATTGAGCCACCAAGACGCGCCCCCTGTCCTCCACCTCTAACGCCGTAGCCACCCGCTCGATATCGTCCCAGACATCGGCCAAGGCGTTGGGCTCCAACGATAGAATGGCAGGCTGCGAGCGCACCAATTGACAGGCAGCCTCCTCGACGTCTTTGAGACTGACGGCGCAAACTTCGCACTGCGATTGCGTCACCAACCAATCTGGTGCCAACTCGTCGAGTAGGTCGGCATCCACCCGGTACACCGAAGTAGCTTCCTGCAAAATGGCTTTGACTCGCTGGTCAATCTGATAAGAGGTCCCATCTGGGTCGAATTTAGGAGCCGTACAAGCAGGTAGGTCGCCGACACCGGCAGGATAGTCGCACTCGTGGGAACGGCCGACCAAGCGCTCGCCGCAGCCGAGGGCGCAGATGATTTCAGTGCTGCTAGGCAACAGGGAAACGATGCGATTCATGGATGCACACTCGCTTTAGGGGGTGGTTTCTGGGGCGTGATGTGTCAGACAGCCGATCATCTAGCGTGGCGCAGACGCTCTTCCCTAGGCAAGCGGGACCATCTTCGACTGACGAATACGCTCGTCCCGCGTCAGCAACGGTACGCCATGGACAATACTGGTTGCAGCAATCAGTTCATCTGCTGGATCGGCGCGAAAATCAAGCTGCGTCGAGACCCGGGCCACTTCTAAGTCAAGCGGCCAGATGTGGATGCTGGCTAGGATGGTCTCGACGAGCGGGTGTGCTAGGTCAAGAGAAATTCGTCCAATCTGCGCGAGCTTTGCCATCTCCCACAATACGATTGCGGCTACGCCCCAGCGATGGTCAATGAGTAATGTGCGCTCCTCATAACGCAGATTACCGCACAATGCGTGTATTAGTACATGGGTATCAAGGTTGAGCATTGGCATCCCACGCAACCCCGGTCGAGAAAATGTCGCCGTGGACTTGCAGTTGGTCGCGCAATGATCCGATCAGCATCTCAGACGACTGCACAATGACCTTTTCGGTTCCTCCGCTCTCCGGCCGAGTAATATGAATACTCACCTCGCAACCGAGGCGTTCAAGGAACCGGATCAGCCGTTCGACACTGTAATAGGAAAACTTACCGCTTTTAAGTCGGGAGATTTCTGATTGCTTAACTCCTAGAATCCCCGCGGCCTTGGTCTGAGTCAGCTTGCGGTGTTCGAGAATCCGAAAAATCTCCGCGCCAAGTTGGGCTTTGAACACCTCTTCTTTCGCTTCCTTATCACTAAAGCCCAAGTCAGAAAAAACATTGCCACTGCCCTGTTTGATTTTAATATCCTCGCCCATGGTTTTTTCTCCTGCTTAGCCGACTCTTTAGCTCGTCTCAGGCGTCTTTTGCACACTCTAATCATAACTAATTAGTTATATCTTATCAACCTTGCCGCTCCCTCCTGCAAGATAGATATCTCCTGCCGGTCTGCAGAAGGCACGAGTTGCCTGAAGACATTAAGCGATTCCGTCTAGTTTCAAACACTTGACCAATTCGTACAAGGTCGTGCAAACGCGCTGGCCCGTCGCCGTGCAAAGCCGCCAAGCCGTGTCACCATTGTCGTGGATAATCTCAACGCGCGTCGGCGCGTCTTCCACCACGCGAAACCCCGCCCGTTCCAACGCACGCGCCGTCCACAGGGCATCAAGTCCTTCGCCCACCAAACCAACTTCCCCTTCCGGCTCTTGCGCCAACTGGAACGAACCAATGGCCGGGTCGAATTCCACATCCGCAAACGCCCGCTGAAAAGCCCCGCTCAACACCAAGTCTTCCGGTGCCCCGGTTTGCAACGGACCGTCCTGCGGCAGCAACCAGAGGCGGTCGGCGCAGCGCAGGGCCAAGTCCAAATCGTGCGTGGAGAGCAAGACGGCGCGATCGCTATCACCGGCCAAGCGGCGCAACAACTGCACGATTTCGACGCGGCGCGGCAAGTCCAAAAAGGCCGTGGGCTCGTCGAGGAGAAGCACTGCTGGTTCCTGCGCCAAGGCGCGGGCAATCATCACCTTTTGCCGTTCGCCATCGCTTAGTTCGCCGACGCTGCGAGCGGCCAGTTCCCTAGCCCCTACCGCGTCAATAGCCCAGCGCACCACCTCTTCGTCCGCCGCAGAAAGACGGCCGTCCCAACCCGTGTACGGATAGCGGCCCAGCGCCACGAGTGCATAGGCCGACAAATTACCCACATCCACCCGCTCGGTTAGAACCAAGCCCAACAGCCGCGCCCGCTCGCTCTCGGTCAACCCGTGTAGGTCGCGACCCTCGAGGAGTACCTCGCCAGCCAGCGGCTTTTGCAGACCAGCCAGTGTGCGCATGAGTGTGGATTTGCCCGCACCATTGGGGCCTAACAAGCAGACCAGTTCCCCTTTGAGCAATTCCACGCCAATGTCCGCGGCTACTTCAACGCGCAGGCGTCGCTTGGGCGCATAGCCAATGCACAGGTCGCGCGTTTGTAGAATGGTCGCAGCCACGGCATTCAGGCGGCAAAGGCCTGCCGCAGCGTGCGGCGGCGCAGGATGATCCAAGTGACCACGGGCGCGCCGATCAAGGCTGTGACCGCGTTGAGCGGCAAGGTGGCCTCGCTGCCGGGCAAACGAGCCACTAAGTCCGCAGTTAGGGCCAAAATGCCGCCCAATAGCACGCTGGCCGGCAGCAGTACGCGGTGGTCCGAAGTATTGAAAAGAGCGCGGCACAAATGCGGCACAGCCACGCCCAAAAAGCCAATGGGACCGCAATAGGCCGTGACCGCGCCAGCCAGCAGCGCGGCGCTAGCAATGATCCATAATCGCGCCCGCCGTGCACCCAAGCCCATGCTGCGCGCATAGGTTTCACCGAGCAGCAGGGCATTGAGCGGTTTAACCAGCAGTCCGGCAATCCCCAGACCGACCAACACCACCGGCGCTAAAAAAGTGAGTTGCCCCCAAGCGACCGCGCCAAAACTGCCAAAGGTCCACAGGACGTAAGTCTGCACCTGTTCGGGGATGCTGAAGTAGAGCAACACGCTGACCACGGCACTGGTCAGATAGCCGAACATGAGCCCGAGGATGAGCAAGGTCATAGTGTGCTGCACGCGCCGCCCCACGAAAAGCACCAAGCCCAACACCAGCGCCGCCCCAACCACAGCCGCGGCGACCACACCAACCTGCCCCAAAAGACCCAAACCGACCAGCAGCCCGGCCCCAGTGACGCCCGTACCCAAGACGACCAACGCCACGCCCAGACTGGCTCCGGCGCTGATGCCGAGGATGAAGGGGTCGGCGAGGGGATTGCGGAACAGGGTCTGCATTTGCAAACCGCTGGCGCTCAGAGCCGCACCGGCCAATAGCGCGGTGAGCGCACGCGGCAGGCGGATCGCGTAGATGATATGGCTCCAACTCGGCTTTTGGTCGGCTTCACCCCATAAGATGGCGACCACCGCATCGAGGGGAATGGACACCGACCCCACGCCCAGACTGAGCGCAAAAAAGCCGCACAAGGCCGCGGCCATCGCCAGAAAGAGTCCCCAGCGCGGCCCCAGCCGAGGCCAAGGAGTGCCCTGAACATCAGTGGTGGAATCAATCGCCACGGCGTCTCAGTCTAGTTTTTTATAGAATTTGAGCGCGTGGTCTGGCAGGAGATCTGGATGCAGGATTTTTATGAAATCGGCTAGCACGATATGGGGCTCGACAAGGCCAGCTTCCCAGTAGTCGTTGCCGCCGTGCGCGTTGAGCCGGGCATTGGCATTGTACACTCGACCGCTGTCGAACGCGGCGAATGCAGAGTAGCGCTCGTCCGCAGCCTGTACCTCGGCCAGCGAATGCCATTCGTTGCGCATGGTCAGCCACACGTCAGCCGCGTGGGCCTTTTCGTACACGGCCTCAAAGTCCAAGGGCAAGCTCCCTCCAGAATCGTCGTCGGCCCACAGGTACGCACCGCCGGCCGCAGCAACCAATTGCGCCGCGTAGCTCTTGCCACCGGCCACGTGCCAAGTGTCGCGCCAGAGAGAGCCGCCGAACACTGCGGGACGCTGGTCTGTCGGCACACCCCGCACCAAAGCCGCGTATTGCTGGTACTGGGCCACAATATCCGCAAAGCGTTTTTCCGCCAGAGCCTCCGCATTAAAAAAAGCCGCGGTGAACTTGAGCCATTCCGTGCGGCCCAACAGCGACGGCTCGGTGTACTCGGCGTTGATGGCCACGGCCACGCCGGCTTGTTGCAGAACCGGGTGAGCATTGTACTGGGATTGAGCCGAGGCCACAGTCATCACCACGTCGGTTTCCAACTCTAGCACTAATTCGAGATTGACTCCGGCACCGTGACCAATTTCAGCGATTTTGCCAGCCGCAAAGCGCTGGTTGACGCCGGGCGAATTCACCATCTCAATGTCGCTAACTGCGACTAGGTTTTCGAGGGCGTCGAGCAATTCAAGGTGCGGCAATTGCGTGGTCGATAGAGCCGCGAGGCGACGAATGGGCACGGTGATGCGCTGAACGCCCTCATACCCGTCGGGGATGGGAGTGCCACGTTGGACCAATAAGTACTGAACAGCTTCTTGCGCACCGGGCCACGGGGTATGCACAGTGACCACTTTGTAGTTGTTGAAGTATTCAATCGAAAAGCTCTCGGCATATTGCAATTCGACCTTGTGGGGGAAATAGTCCTTCGCCGAATCGTAGCTATCGACGCAATCATCCCCATTCGCTGCCGACACACCGAGGGCCAGCCACGCCCAAAAACATACCTTGCGCATCAAACGCCTCCACCAAGAATCGACCCTACCAAGATCCACTTACGCATCGTCCGCGCCCTCCCCCGGCTTCCACAACACATCCGCCTCCCCACCATCATTAGCAGCCCGCGCCATAGCAAACAGCAAATCGGAGAGCCGATTGAGATACTGCAGAGCTGGCTGGCCGACCGGCTCTTGCTCCGCGAGTTGCCAAGTCGCACGCTCGGCGCGCCGACACACCGTCCGCGCAAGGTGGAGCCAAGCCGCGGGAAGCCGTCCTCCAGGCAAGATAAAGCTCCGCAAGGGAGCCAAATCTCGCGTGAGGTCGTCAATTTGCTGTTCGAGAAAAAGGACCTGCTGCGGCTGCACGCGCAGGCGCTCTTCTGCGCCATCCGCCTGCGGGACGCACAAATCCGCCCCCAAGTCGAAGAGATCGTTTTGCACTCGGGCGAGCACATCGTCGTACTCAGCACCACTAGCCCTAGCCAACCCAATCACCGAGTTCAGCTCATCTACGCACCCATAAGCGGCGATACGGGCGCTCGTCTTGGGCACTTGCGACATATCGCCCAGCCGCGTCATGCCGCCGTCGCCCGTCTTGGTGTAGAGCTTAGATAGCGTAACCATGTCTGTTGCCTTTCATTTTATCAACATCACCTTGCCCACAGCCCGTTGCCTACCAGCGCGCAACTGCACCAGATACGCGCCGTTGCCCACCAGCTCACCTGCGGCATTGCGACCGTCCCAATGGAGAACGTGTCTCCCGGCGACCACCGTACCGGAGGTCAGCGTGCGGATGGTGCGGCCTAAAACGTCGTGGACGGTCAATTCGACCGGGGTGTTGGCCTGCCAGACCGCAAAGGGAATCTGCACCGAGGCATTGAAGGGATTGGGGTAGGCCGCCTCCAAGGCGAATTCCCGCGGCAAGCCAGCGTCAGCAGTCTCCTCCACTGCCGTGGGAATAGTCACATCACTCAGAACCACAATGTCTTGCGGCGGCAGGCCGGTATCGATGGGGCCGCTCTGGAACGCGCCGGTGGCTGCGTCGTAGAATTTGAGCCCAGCGCTAGTCGGATCGGAAAAGGACCCACGGTCGGCGACGATCAATCGATCGCCATCTACAGCCAAGCTGGGAATGAAACCGCCGCTGATATTTTCTATGGGCGCGTCCACAGTGCCGCTAGACAGATCAAAGGGCCGGACGCTGTTGGCGAAGTTCTCATCCGCGACCACGGCATAGCCCCGGTTTCGATCAACGAGTATCATGGACGTGATGTCGCCGCCCAAGTCTTCTTCACTGACAGCCAACCCAAGGCTGCGGTTGGTAGCCGTATCGACGATTTCCACTCCACCAGCCCGGTCTCCAAAACCAACCACGACCCCCACGGCAATCTGCTCGCCAACGACAGCCATGCTGTTGGGATTGGCGGCGCTCAGCGCGATGCCTTGCATCCCCTCGGCGTCCGGATCCACATCGATCAAGGTGTCCGTCGCCAGATCGACGACGATCAGATAGCTGACGTCGACTGGTCCCCACCCGCCGTTGCGGTCGAGGCGCTGGCAGCTCAAGTAGAGCCGATCGCCTACGCGGACGATTTGCGACACTTCGGGCAGGCCATCCGCGTCGGCGAACGCGCTCAGATCAATCTCGCCCAATTCCGCGCCGTCTTGGGGATTGACGATCAGCAAGGATGCCGCGTCGTAGCGCGTCACATACGCCTTGTCCGGAGCGACGATTTCGATGTCGTGTGGGTTGGCACCATTGCCCACTGAAAACTGAGTCAGCGGCGTGCGCAAATCCATCGCGTCTAGCACCAAGATATTGTCCTGGCCCAAGCGGTTGACAATATAGACGCGGCCGTCGTGGTAGTGCCCCACTGCATCCGAATGGATGCCCAACAGATTCACCTCGGCCTCGGCCGCATTCGCGGCCAAAAAGGCCGTGCTGCCGGTCGAAAAGTCCGTGGTGATGACAAAGAGATCGCTCTGCGCCGACGACGAGTTCGCCAGTAGCAAGACAGAGACGGCTAAAATGGAAATGCGATACACAAAAATCCTCCTTAGTTAGTGGTTAGTGTAGGCAACTGCCCTACTGATGTGCAGCATAGCGCACGGAAAGCCCATACGAGCGACCCGGCAGCGGGTAGCCCCACAGATCGGCGACTTGATTGTCGGTTAGGTTGCGCAGTTCCCAAGACAAGGCGATGCCCTCGACTAACGGCACAGTGCCACCGAGATTGTAGAGGGCGCGGACGGGCACGGTCCGCAGATTGGCCCGGTCGAGAAAATGCCGACTTTCACGACTGAATTCGCCGTATAGCTCCGCGCGCCCTAAGTCGAGGGATACGCGCGCATTGAGCCGATGGCGCGGCGCATTGGGCAGGTCATTGCCCCGTTCAAAAGAGAACGGAGTGCGGTTTTCGGCGCGTTGGTATGCGTAATTGCCGCGGAGCGCCAGCCTTGGCAACGGCCGCGCTTCGACTCGCGTCTCCACGCCGCGCAGCAAGGCCCGACCCATATTGTGGGGCCGCGACACCCGCTGTGAGTTTTGCATAAAGCGAATGAGATCTTCGACGCGATTGTGGTAGTACACGACCTCCGCCAAGGCCAACCCCACCTCATTGGTGGGGCCACGGAAAACCAAACCCAAATCCCAGTTGTGCCCTTCTTCTCGGACGAGGTTGGTATTGCCAATTACCGCGCCCCGGTCGCCGAACAGTTCAAAGAAATTGGGCGCGCGCTGATAGCGTCCATTGTGGGCTTTGAGCGCCAAACCAGCGCCTAAGTCCAAAGCCGCGCCCATGCGGTAGCCCCACAGGATTTCGCCGTTGTCCCGGCTCGGCAACACCGCGCTGGGTGCGAAGTATTTTCGATCGAAAAAGCGGTCGTCGAGCCCTTCTGCCTGCGTGCCAGCATTGAGCGTCAAGCGCTGCCCCAACGGCACCTCCACCTCAGTGCCGACAGCCAATGCCCGGCGGCGACTGCGCAAGAGCCGACTTTCAGGACGAAGTAGATCGTCGGGCGCAAAGGCTTCGCGCCGAGCCGCGACAAAAGCGGTCAGCAGAGACTGGCCGGGCAACAGAGCATTCACTTCGCCGCGCAATCCCAAGCTCTGGGTGATATTGCGGTCGTGCTGGCGGCCTAAGCCCACTTCGCCGTGCCGATCCCGGTACTCGTCCTTTTCGCGTGAATGGTGGGCTTTGAGTCGGTACCCGGCACGGCCGTACCCCAGCGGGCCGAAGAGCGCCGCTTCGGCAATATGACGCCACGTGTCGTAACGAGTGTGCAGAGATTGGTTGTTGCCAATGCCGGGAATGCCTTTATAGCTCAGGTCAAAGGTGTTGTGAATCTGCAAGCGACTAGCACCCAAGCTGCGCCCGATTTTGGCCAAGCCGCGCAAGCCGCGAAAATCGCTGTTGAGCCGTCGCGCCCAGCCGTCGTCTTGGGCGTTGTATTCGGTGCCGTTGTCATCCCAAAAGCGGAAGTCGTTGCGGCTAGCTTGGTAGTTGACCAACCCCAAGTACTCCCAACCCTTATAGGGGCCGCTGAGCGAAGCGCCTAGGCGACGGGTGCCGTGCGAACCGGAGGCCGTGTGCAAGCGCGTGCGGACTTTGCCACCGAGCGGCTGCGTGCGGATGTGGACCACACCGCCGAGACTATTGCCTCCAAAGCGCGCCGGTACCGCGCCCCGGTATATATCGACGCTTTCAACGCCGCCAATGGGCAAGCCACCTAGATCCACGCCACCGCCAACAGCCGAGTTGAGCGGCACCCCATCGAGAAAAACTTGGACCTGTTCAGCCGTGGACCCGCGAATGGAAAGGGTGCTAAAACTGCCTAACCCGCCGTAGCGGCGAATGTTGACGCCAGTAGCGCGGTCGAGGGTCTGAGCTAAGTCCGCGGCGGGCGCGCGCTGGTTGCCCAAGACAATAGTTTCGACGAAAGAGGCAATGTGCTTGCCCTTGGGGTCGCGGCGAGCACGGACCACCAACTCGTCCATAATCATGGGCAGAGATTGCAGGTGTAGCTCGACTGAGGTGGGGGCCGCGCCGATCTGGATGTGGCCATGCAAGGGCCGGTAGCCCAGCCGTTCCACGCGCAAATCCCAAGTGCCTGTTGCCAGATTTTCGAGACGGAAGGAGCCGGTCGTATCGCTGCGGACGGAATGGACTGCGCCGGATGGGGCGCTCAGCGTCAATACAGCACCGGACACGGGACGTTCCGCGTCCGGGTCGAGCAACCGACCCTGTAGAGCCCCGGCCAAGAGAGCATCAGGATGCAGGGCCAGCAAAAAGAAAACGATAAAAAAGCCCGCCCTCGAATGAGTGCGGGTCTGGGTGCTTGTTCTAGGCACCGGTGGACCAACCTTTCTACCGAAGGGTGTCATTCACCTCGGTCGCAGGCAGGTCTCCTGACTTCCGGTTATGTGCCGTCCGACTCCTTCCCGATCCTCTCTTGGGGATCAGTGGCTGATGTCGGGGACGCGACGGCCGGTGGGCCGTCAACCGGTCACAGTGGCGGGACCGCGGCAGATTTGCACTGCCTTCCCTATTCTTCCGCTGCCGTACAACAGCGGACACCTGCGCCGTTATTTGATTTGGCTATTAAAAGGGCTACGTTGAGATCTGTCAAGGGCGCGCTAGATAATCGCTCACATCCTCCACCCCGGCCCGCAACAACTCAGCCACGCTCCACGCCTGGGCAATGCAGCCGCGTGGAGCAAAAGGCGGCTCAGCGTCAAATATCTCCGAGACCGTGCCCAAGCCCGCCTCGTTCAGGTGCGCGGCAAAGCCGTCGAGAAGCGCGCGACCGCGCTGGCGGCCCACGCGGCCGTGGCAACGACAGAGAGCAGTGATGTACGGGCCAATAAGCCAGCCCCACACCGTACCCTGGTGATACGCGCTGTCGCGCTCCCAAGGGCCGCCCACATACTGGGCGCAATACGCCGGGTCGCTCGGCGAGAGGCTGCACAGGCCGCGCGGGGTCAGCAAGTGTTCGTCAATCACGGATAAGATCCGCCGCGCCCGCTCGCCCTCGACGAGCGGAAAGGGCAGCGAGAGCGCGAAAATTTGATTGGGACGGATCGACCAATCCGGTCCCTCGGGCGCGACCACGTCGCACAGGTACCCCCGCTCTTCGCACCAAAACAGGCGCTCAAAAGACACGCGCACCTCAGCCGCGCGCCGGCCGTAATCGGCGCGTTGACCAAACGTCTCGCCCAAGTGCTGCAAAATTTTAAGCGCATTGTACCAGAGCGCATTGACCTCCACCGGCTTGCCCATGCGCGGCGTGACCACCCAATCGCCGATCTTGGCGTCCATCCACGTCAATTGCACCCCCGGCTCCCCAGCCGCGAGCAGGCCGTCAGCATCAACCCGGATCTGATAGCGCGTGCCGCGCTCGTGCCAGACGGCTATGTCCTCTAGCGTCGGCCACAGCTCGTTGGCAAACTCGTAGTCTTCGGTGTATTGCAAATACTTGTAGAGCGCGACCAAAAACCACAAGGTCGCGTCAACAGCGTGGTATTCCGGCTCCTCCCCCGCGTCGGGAAAACGGTTGGGTATCATGCCCTCGCTGACGTGCTCGGCAAATGCCGCAAAGATGTCCCGCGCCTCAGCAAAGCGCCCGGTGACCAAACAGAGACCGGGCAGGGCGATCATGGTGTCGCGGCCCCAATCCGTGAACCAGTGATACCCCGCGACAATGGTGTGCAGACCATCGCCGCGCCGCACCAGAAACTGATCGGCCGCCCGCGCCAGCGACCGCAGCAAAGGATCGGCGGCCCAAGGAGCGCGCACCTCCACCTGCTGACGGCGATTAATCTCGTCGGCGAGAAGCGCGAGGGGGTCGTGGCAGGCGGGCAATTCGGTCGCTGCGACTACGCCAACGGTGGCTCCGGGGACGAGTTGCAGACGCAGGTAGCCGGGCGTGAACAAGTCTTCGCTGTGGTCGAGGCCGCGCTCTTCCTCGCGCGGATATTGGAAGTTGTAGTACCAGTCCGGGGCGGCTTCCCAACACGCGCCCGGGGCGAGGAGATGCGCGGTGGGCTGCTCTCGATAGGGCCGATAGACCAGCGCGTCCTCGGCCCTATCGACTATTAGAGCCACTTGATCATTGGCCTGCATCAAGTGGTGATAGTTTCGACCCGCGAAAAAGGGGCGCAATTCCAACCAAAGCGGCTCAGACGCTTCCACTAGTTCGTACGCAACGACCAAGGCGTGCTCGCCCGCCAGCAAAGCCAGCCGCTTGCGCAACACCCACCCATCCCCCGCGTACGTCCACGTCGGCACCGGCTCGGACTCAAAGGCAGTCAGCCATTGGTCGCCCCGTGGGTGAATAACTCCGGGAAAAATGCTGCAACTTAGCTCGACGCGTCTTGTAGGTAGGACCAAGGTCTCGTCGAGCCGCGAGAGCAACACCACCCGGCCAACCGGCGGACAGGTCGCCACGACCAGCAGGCCGTGATAGCGTCGGGTATGCGCGCCGCTGACCGTGGAGGAGGCCCAGCCCCCCAAGCCATTGGTTTCCAGCCACTCGCGTGAAACGCTGTTCTCGCTGCCTTCAGGCAGTGCGAAGTTGTCCTCGCTGCCTTCAGGTACTACTAAGGCATCGGCGGTCACTACTTGTTGGCAATAAGCGAATCCACGACCGCTGGATCCGCTAGCGTCGAGGTGTCGCCGATGGAGTCAGTTTCATCTGTAGCTATTTTGCGCAGGATGCGGCGCATGATCTTGCCCGAGCGCGTCTTGGGCAAGCCCGGTGCCCAGTGGATGACGTCCGGGGTAGCGATCGGGCCGATTGCCGTGCGCACCTGTTGCTTGAGCTCGTCTCTGAGCGCGTCGGTGTACTCCTCACCGGCGTTGAGCGTCACGTACGCGTAAATACCCTCGCCCTTGATGTCGTGCGGGAAACCAACGACCGCAGCCTCTGCCACCCTAGCGTGTAGCACCAACGCGCTCTCGACCTCGGCCGTACCCATGCGGTGGCCGGAGACATTGATCACGTCATCGACGCGGCCGGTGATCCAATAGTAGCCATCTTCGTCGCGCCGACAGCCGTCGCCCGTAAAGTAGTACCCCTTGTACTGCTGGAAATAGGTCTGCTCAAAGCGCTCGTGGTCGCCGTACACCGTGCGCATCTGCCCCGGCCAAGGAGCGCGCATGGCCAAGACACCAGTGACGCCGTTGCCTTCTATCTCCGTGCCTTTCTCCGGGTCGAGCACGACCGGCTCAATGCCGAAGAAGGGGAAGGTGGCCGAGCCAGGCTTGGTCGGAGTCGCCCCGGGCAGCGGCGAGATGAGGATGCCGCCAGTCTCGGTCTGCCACCACGTATCGACGATAGGGCAGCGCTCCTTGCCAGCGTTTTTGTGATACCAGCGCCAAGCCTCGGGGTTGATCGGCTCGCCGACCGTGCCCAGCAGACGCAGGGAAGGCATCTCGTAGCCGGCAGGCCACTCCTCGCCGGCCGCGGCAATGGCGCGGATGGCGGTCGGGGCCGTGTAGAACTGATTGACGTTCCACTTCTCAATGGTCTGCCAGTAGCGGTCCGGGTTGGGATAGGTGGGAATGGCTTCGAACATCACGGTGGTCGCGCCGTTGGCCATCGGACCGTATACGATGTACGAGTGGCCAGTGACCCAGCCAATGTCGGCCGCGCAAAAGTAAATATCGCCGTCGTGGTAGTCGAAGACGTACTTGTGCGTGGTGCCCGTATAGACCATGTACCCGCCCACTGTGTGCTGCACCCCCTTGGGCTGGCCTGTGGACCCTGAGGTATAGAGGATGAAGAGCGGATCCTCGGCGTCCATGACTTCACAAGCGCAATCGGCGTCCGCATCGGCCATCAGCTCATGCCACCAGCAGTCGCGACCGTCCTGCATATCCACGGCAAAGTCCGCACGATCGACCACGATGCAGGTCGCTACCTCAGCATCCATGCGCGCATCCGCGTCGGCCATGGCTTGGTCGGCTACGGGCTTCATCAGGATCGGCTTATCGCCGCGATGGGTACCGTTGCAGGTAATGACAGTGGTGCAAGTGGAATCGACGATGCGATCGGCGAGTGCGTCCGCGGAAAAACCGCCGAATACGATCGAGTGAATCGCGCCAATGCGGGCGCAGGCCAGCATGGCAATGGCCAGCTCGGGTACCATCGGCAGGTAGATGGAAACGCGGTCGCCCTTGTTGACGCCGCGCGCCTTGAGCACGTTGGCGAATTTGCAGACCTGTTCGTGCAGTTCTCTATAGGTCAGCGTGGCGTCTTCCCCCGGCTCGTTGCCCTCCCAGATGATGGCGATCTGATCGCCTTTGGCATCGAGGTGCCGGTCGAGGCAATTGTACGCGATGTTGGTCTGGCCGCCGGCAAACCACTCAATCGCAATCGGCCCCGCGTCCATGTCGTAGTTGTACGACCGCACGGTATCCCACTTCTTGAACCAGTGAAACTCCGCGGCCTTTGCGGCCCAAAACGCCTCTGGATCTGCGATGGAGCGCGCGTACTCTTCCCGGTACTCGTCCATGCTTTTGACGTGCGCGCGGTCGCGTAAATCAGCATTAGGTTCATAAACTTCAGACATGCGAGCTAACTCCTCATTAGGGTAGAAATAGCCATCAATAGCACAAACTACTTGCTACCAGCCACCGGCGGCAAGGGCCACTCGTCGCCAGCCATGAAGCCGCCATCGACGTAAATGCACTGCCCGGTGACGTAATCCGAAGCTGGCGCGGCGAGAAAGACGGCTGTGCCGACCAAGTCTTCGGGCGTCCCCAAGCGGTTGAGCACAACCCGCCCCTCGCCCCAAGCACGCATGGTGTCGTCGGCCCACAGCTTCTCACTGAGCGAGGTGATTATAAAACCCGGGCAGATGGCGTTGACCTGGATGTTGTGCGACCCGAACTCAATGGCTTGGCCCTTGGTGAGCTGGCCGACGGCCCCCTTGGTCGCGGTGTACACTGACACTTTGGCGAGGGCGTAGCCCGTGGTCAACGAGCCGATGTTGATGATCTTACCGCCTTGGCCGCGCTCGATCATCTGGCGACCGACCTTCTGGCTGAGGAAGTACAGGCCCTTGAGGTTGACGGCCATGATCTGATCGTAGTTTTCCTCCGAGACCTCGACGATGGGCTGGCGGATGTTCATGCCGGCATTATTGAACAGGATGTCTATGGGACCGCATTGCTCCAAGGCCGCATCCATGCCCTCTAGGTCGGCCATGTCCAACTCGACCGCGCGGGCCTTGCCGCCAGCGGCCTCAATGGCGGCGACGGCTTCGTCGAGTTGGCTGCGGGTGCGGGCGGCGCAGATAACCGTGGCTCCGGCCTCAGCCATGCCCGCGGCTACCCCGCGACCAATACCGCGACTAGCGCCGGTGACGAGGGCAACTTTTCCCGCTAGCGAAAATAGATTCACAATACACTCCTTCGTTGTTAGTGGTTGCGTTGATTTAATGATAACTGATGTTACGCATCTGTGATCATTAAATTATGGCCCAGTAGGGGGCGGTTTCAAACCGCCCCCTACAATGCGTAACGTCAGAATGATAATCGGGGCTGGCGTTCCAGCAAGGATTTTCAGACGGGTACTGAAGCGATCAGGTACTCCAGTCTTTCGTCTCCCAGCGGCGCGACTGCGCAAGCCCGTCCAGCCGGTACCAGCGCGGTCGCGCCCGTGTCCAAGGCGCACTCACCCACGCACGCCCGACCGCGGACGACCGTCAGCGACAAAAACGATCCCTCGGCCCGATGCTCAGCCTGTCCACCGTTTAAGCCGCAGCCGCGCAGCACAAAATGCTCGGACTCTACCAGCACTTGGCCCCGCAGCACGGGATGCGACACTGGCCCGGGTAGACATTGGGCAAAGTCGATGACCTCAAGGGCCTGCTCCCAGTGCAGCTCGCGCGGCCGGCCATAGTCGTAGATGCGGAAAGTCAGATCGCTCGTTTGCTGCACTTCGTACAGGACGACTCCTTGGCACAGGGCGTGTACCGTACCCGGCGGCAAAAAGAGCACGTCCCCTTGCGCAACCGGGTAAAAGCGGACGACCTCAGCGACGCGGTTGGCCGCGTGTGCGGCGACAAACTCCGCGCGGCCCACGCCCTCGGCCAGCCCGCAAGCCACGCGACCACCGTCCGATTGCAGCACGTACCAGGCCTCCATCTTGCCGCTGTCCATCAACCCATTGCGCCGGGCGTACTCGTCGTCGGGATGCACTTGGATCGACAAGTCTTGCTGAGCGTCGAGTAGCTTAATAAGCAACGGAAAGCGCCCACCGTAGCGCGCCCACACCCCAGTACCGACCAAGTCATCGCGATGCGTTTCCACCAACTCGCTCAACAAACGACCGTCCCCCATCCGACTCTCGCGGCCCTCGTACGCCGACAGTTCAAAGGACTCGCCAATGAGCGCATCGTCTGGCAGGGCTTTGCCGTAAAGCTCGGCTAAGCGACGTCCGCCCCACACCATCTCCCGGTAATAGGGCGTCAAGGGAATGACATCGGGTAATTTATCCATACCTAACGTCCCAACACCAATTCCCGCGAGGTCGTCAATAGCGCCTCCTTGCGCGGCAGGTCAGCAGCTAGCGGCAACTGAGCTACGCCGATGAGCCGCCGCATGATCTCCATGCCGGCAAATTGCAGCGCCAAGCTACGGGAAAGCGAAGGGCTAGCGCCGTAGTGGACAAACGCCGACTGCGCCAGTTCCAAGGAACGACCGGCGAGCAACAAGTGGCCGACGAGAATGCCCACGTCGAATTCCGGCGGGCCAAAGAAGCAAAACTCCGGGTCGATGATCCACACGTCCCCGCCAGCGCGCACCCAACTGCCCGGATAGAAATCCCCGTGCAACAAGCAGGCACCATTTTCCAAGTAGAGCGCGCCCAACTCGGCAATGGCGCTGCAATACGCTGCGTCACCTTGCAAGGCCCGAGCGGCCTGCGCCAGCCCGGGCGTGATCGCGTCGAGGTCGAGGCCGTTATCCGGGCGCAACGGGAAGCAGTACAGATGCTCGTGGTTGAGCTGGCGCATGGCGCGATTTTCCAAGCGCGCTCGGGTCGGCTCGTCAAACGTCGCTTGGTGCAAGGCCGCCAACCATTGGCACAGACCCGGCAAGGGCGCAAACGCGGCCTCGCCATCATTGTACAAATCGGTGCAATCCGCGGTCTCCCCCAAGTCTGCAAACGCGGCGACAAAATTCTCCTCGTCCCAACCCAAGAAGCCGGGCATGCGCTCGGCCACCAGCGGGCAATCAGCAACGGCTTGGTAAAAGGCGGCCTCCACCAACACCCGTTCCTTGGGCGCGGGAATGGCCGGGTACTTCTCGACCCAAGGACGCGACTGCTTGAGGATGAAGGAACGCTCCTCGGTCTGCACGCGCAGAGTGAGGTTCATATTGCCTTCGCCAGCGCGGCCTAGCCCACACACCGATTCCGTCGACAAAAGCCATCCCCGAGCGCACGCGTACGCGGCCAACTCTTCGGGCTGGTCGAGGTGCAACAACGTGTAATCTGCGCGGTTTTCCATTTTATATCGCGTTCATTGTCTTCAGCGAATCATTGCCCGCTACCAAACTAAACCCCCACTCCCGTCCCCTGCGCCAACTTCTCGCCCTCAATCAAGTATTCCTCCCGCACCTCGGGCGCAATCGTCCGCCAGACCAAGAAGCGCTTGCGCAGCACGTTGAGGAAGCTGGTGTTGAGCCGCTGCCAACTCACCACATCGCCGCTGACGCGCTGCAAGTGCATCTCAATGCGGTAAATGCCTGGGATGTCGTCGGTCGGCAAGGTGCGCAGGAATACCCGCTGGCTCACGCCCAAATCGTAGGGTGCGAGCCACACCATCAGTTCCAGCAGATAGACCGGCTGCGCGCCGCCCTGCTCCAAGTGAAAATCCACGCCCTCGGTCATAAAGTCTCCCACCGACCCCTCGCCATACGACGAGAACACCCGGTGCAGGTACGCGCACGAGCCTAAAGCATCGCCCTTGCCCAGCGTAAAGGGAAAATCAAAGCGCCAATCGTCGCCATCGGGCGGAGGAAATTCCCAGCGCCGCGTCACATCGGGCACGGCCATGGCCGCGGCCTTGCGCGCTGGATACAGGGTCGAGAGCACCACCACCACCATCACCACCAAGGTCGAGAAAATCGCCGACAGCGACGAGTAGTTGAGAAACATCCCGCCCAACAGCGCGTAGTGCGCCAGCAGCAGCGTCGTCGTCTGCCCCACCAAATAGCCCAGCACCGCGCCGACGATGGCAAATACGAGGGCTTCGGCGATGAAGAGCGCGGCAATGTGACTCGGTGCCAGCCCCACCGACGAGTACACCCCAATCTCGCCGGAGCGCTCGTACACGGCCCCGAGCATGGTGTTGAGCACGATCAGCGAGGCGATCAACAAGGGCACGAAGAGATTGCCAATCCCGGCCAAGGACGCCGATCCCATAGACGTGTACACCCGCACGCGGTCGCCAGCCCCGACAAAGAGCGGCACGGCCACCCGCGATACGAATTCCTCAACCTCGGCGAGCAAGGTCTCCCGGTCGGCAAACCCAGCAATGGCAATAGAGCGCAGCGTCCCGCCCAAATCGACGACCTGCTGGTAGGGCAAAAACGCCACGTTGTTGGCCATCAAGTGGGTAAAGGTCTCAATCGCGGCCGTGTCCATCAGGCGTGGGTCCAAGTCAGCCATTTGCTCCATCTTCTTGGCCTCGGCGACCGTATCTACCGGCATCGGACTCTCGTTGTCCAAGTCGCGCAAGAGGTCGATGACCTCGCCATCGATTAAGCCAATGACCCGATAGGACCGTCCCATCAGCCCAATATGGGCCGTGCCCACATCCTCCGGGCCAATGTCCAAGATCGCCGCCATAGCCACCGGCAGGATGCACACGTCGCGCTCGTCAGCCGCAAACCAGCGGCTCTCCGGCCCCACCAATAACTCTTCCAACCCCATCAGCGCACCCTCGCCTGGAGTCACCCCGAGGAGTGCCGAGGCAAAGCTCTTCTTCTGCGCCTGTTTATGTTCAATGTCGATATAGGCCCGCTCGCCAATGACCTTGGAAGTAATCCACGACCTCGGCAACACCTGCGCTTGGTCGCCAAACGCGCTCTCCGCATAGTCGAGTACCGATAGCTGCAAGCCCTTCCAGCCTCGGTCGCGTAGCAGGGCACCTTCGTAGCTAGGCACATTCGGGCGGGGAATCTGATAGAACTTGAGATAGCTCTGCACCGAAGTGAAGGCCTGGGCCGTAAAGGTCAAAAGCGTCAGCGTGACAACCGTCAGCGCGGTGCGCAACTTGCGCTTGCGGAGATTGGAAATCCCCAACGACGCAGCCGCGGCCGTGGCACTGAGGCGACCGATGTCCGCTTCGTGGACGCCGGCAGCGGCCCGCTTGCGCTGGCCAACGGCGCGGGTAAAGCGGCCTAAGATCATCATCAGAGCCGTGCCGCCAATGGCGAAGATGACGAAAGCCAAAAAGATGATATACGGCGACGAACTCAGCTTAAAGGCCGGGTGGATAAAGCGCATGATGAGGAAAATCGCTAAAAAGAAAAACGCTGCGCCTGCCACTTGACGACGAATATCGGCAAAGCCGAAAAACAGCCGCTCGCAGCAAAACGAAAACGGCAGTAGCAGCGCAAAGTAGAAGATCACCCCATAGACCGTGTCATCCGCAGTCGATTTGATGTCTGGATAGCCCCGCCCTTCGAGTCCCCACGCCTTGCGCGTGGCCCGCTTGAACTCGCTGTAGCGCTGCGCTTGCAAGTGCTCTTCGGCCTCCAACAGGGCCAAGCGCGCCTCTTCGTGCAGGCGCATGAACTTGTCGTTGCGCACCCCGTAGCGCGCCAACTGCTTGATCCGCACGTCGTCGAGAACCCACATGTCGCGCGCGGCCGCATACCCAGGACGCAGCACCACGCCTTGATCCACGAGATAGCCGCGCCCGAGCGCCTGCTTCATCGTCGCCTCATCCACGTCGGCTGGGCGCACCGGCTCAGCCACCCATGCGGCGGGCGCGCCGCTCAGCAGGTAGCGCACGCCGAAGAGGCTCGTACTCATCAGGGCTTTGACCCGAGTACCGGGCTGGGCGTACACCACCGAGGCGAGCGTTACCTTGCCTTCTTCATTGCTCTGCCTTTCGACAAAATCGGCTCCCCACGACTGCGGCACGCCGTCGCGCTCGTCGAGTACGGTCACGTGGTCCAAAACCGACAAGTAGCGCGAGTCAACCGTCTCGAACAAACTCAGTGCCCGGCACTTAAAGAGCACTTGCAGCATCTCGTTTTCCCACCAGCCCCACGGATGCTCGGTCGGGTACGTCTCATCGCCCTCCTGACCCATGTCCGGTGCCGAGATGATTTCGCCGTAGGGATCGAGTTCGTACGCGCGAATGGCATTGCTCAGCCTATTGCGCATGATGTCAAAGCGGAAGCGGCCCGCGTCGTCGGCCTCTTGCGCGATCAAGGTGCGAACCCCGCCGACCGAGTTCGGACCGAGCTGCTGATAGGTCACCAGCGCTTGCGGCACTGGCTTCTTGGGCACGGCAAAATTGACGTCGCGGTCGAACCAGTAGATCGCGCCCGCCAAGCTGTGACCGTAGTCTTCCAGCTCCAACTTGGTCGGCTTGAGCAACTCGGCGTCGCGGCCAGCCCACGCCAACATGGCCGCGAGCGTCTGAATCTGCCGAGTGAGGTTTTGCACGTCCACCGCTTCCGGCAGGTCAAGCGGTGTATCGATCCGTTCGCGCGCATCGTTGGCCGTAGCGAGAGCGAGGGCCTTCTGGCCGACGAAGGCCGCAGCCTCGCTGGCAAAGGCGAGCGGGATGGGCATGAAGTTTTTCCACGTACGCTTAGGTGGGGCAATGCCCTCGTAGTGGCGCGTGGTGTCGCCAAAGGTCTCTTCGACCGCGAGACTCAGCCGCTTGGAATAGGGCGTCAACATGTATTTGACGTAGTTGTCGGTGCGCCACCTAGGATTGTAGAAGGTGCCCATGCCAAAGCTAGCCGTGCGGTCGGCGTGGCTCGACAGATCCAGCGATAGCATCAGGTCGAAGTCGATGCGCTCGTCCTCACTCATGCGCTCGCGGAAATAGTCGCTACGGCGGCTGTGCCGGTAGAGGAAATCATTGATCCCAGACAAGCCCTCAAAGTGCCCAGAGGTCGCCAAAAAGAGCACCGAGTAATGCGGGCGATATTCTTTGAGCAGTTCTACTAGCTGGAGCAGAGCGACGATCCCAGCCGCGTTTTCCGCTCCCGGGGCGAGGGCCGGCACGACCGAGATGGCGTCGTAGTAGGCTTGGATGACGATGGTTTGGTCCTGCCAAGCCTGCGGCTTTTCGCGGCTCTTGGCCGGCAGCATCTCTGGCGATCCGGGCAAGTAGCCATACACGTTGTGCGCTTCCACTCCTTCCCAATCCATCCGCGCATTCAGGTGGACGGCAACCGGCCCGTCTTGCAGACGCGCCAACAAATCGAGCGCATCTTGCCGCTCTAACCAAAATCGCGGGATGTCAACCGGCACCTTGAGAAACTTGTCCGCGGCCTGCTCGCGGTTGACGCCGCCGTTGTCGAAGAAGACAATGGCCTTGGCCCCCAGCGATGCGGCGTGGAGGTAGTTTTGACCGCAGGCAAAGTCCAAAAGCACGATGCTGCCCTGCACGGGCTGACCATCCAACGCTTCGAGTTCGCCTTGGCCTCCGTAGATCAGAAGGCCGCGCACGCCGTCCGGCCCCAGCGAGGGCGTGCGCACACCATTGGGCCACAAGCTGTAGAGCCGCTTGCTGTCGCCGCCTTGCACCGCCAACTCGCCGCCGCGATCGATGGGCACGGCCACCTTAAATGCCTCGCTCTGCACGTCCTCCAGCCCCAGCGCTTCAAACCGCTGGCGCACGTAGTCGCGGGCCTGCCGCTCCCCCGCATAACCCGGCACCCGCGAACCAAAGGCAGCAAAGCGCGCGATCTCAGCGGCAATGTCCGCCTCGTCAATGCCAGCCACCAAAGTGCGAAGCTCGGCGGCTTGCGCGGGATCCACGATCCGCGCCTCCACGGGCGGGTTAGGTGCCCAGCCGAAGAAATCATTTACCGCGCGATTGACTGCTCCCGGATCGCCAAAACCGACGACCGCAATCATGGCGGCAGCGAACACCAAGAAGAACGCATTGAGTGGTTTGGATTTGGCCATGAAACTCGCTTTGTCTATAGAATGGGACGAGCGGCTGTCAAGATAGGGTATCGGCGAAGAGCGTTCAAGCGCGGGAGGAGGGGTGGGTCTAGCCCGTGATGTTGCGAAACAACCCTCTATCCTTTACCATCTCAGCAAGGGAGGACATGAGATTGTGCCGGAGAAGCTTCCACTAGTCTCGTAATAAGGAGCACAAGGCCATGGAATCGACGAAAGAACCGGCTCAGGAAACGACTACACAGACGCTTTTAACGCACGCCACGCTAATCGGGCGGCTTGACGGAGTTGTCGAGCAGATCGATAAACGACTGGGAAACATCGAGAAAACCCAGCGTTGGGTGATCGGCTTACTAGTCGCACTTTGCGTGGGAATGCTCAAGCTCTTATTGGACAATTGATCCCGACGACCATCCCGTAGAACGAAGGCCCTAGTGCTTTACCGCACTAGGGCCTTTTTGGTCTCATCCGCGAAAGTACGAATACCCCTAATTTGCTTGACATGGCTTAACGTGAGAAGTAAAATGAGATAAACGCTACGGGATCGTTAGATAAGAATCTATTTGAGAGCTTCTCAAGAGATTGTAGCTAGTCATACATGGAGGTTCATACTGTGGAAACTCATACAGTAAGACGCGTCGATATTGCGGTGTACAGTCTAGACAGGAAACTCCAACTCGTCGTCGAAATCAAAAACAAACTTGGTGCATCCGCTGAGTGGGTCATCCGCATGCGGCACAATTTATTGGTTCATTCGTTCATACCGCATGCGCCTTACTTCTTGCTCGTGCTCCCTGACTTTTTCTATCTGTGGACAGACACCACGCCTGTGAATAATCTGGCAGAACCTGACTATAAGATAGATGCTACTGAAGTACTAGCACCATATCTTAGATCAAACCAATCCCTTAACGATATAAGTGGGTATGGACTCGAATTGCTTATAATGTCGTGGCTGGAAGATACAGTTCGTACAGAGCTTCAACGAGACACGGTTGACCCCAATCTCCAATGGCTCTTCGACTCAGGGCTATACGAAGCGGTTACACGCGGTTCTGTTGCAGTTGAAGCTACAGTATGATTGTGTATGTAGAATCAAATTTTGTCCTTGAACTCGCTTTTCTCCAAGAAGAACATGAAAGTTGCTTGGAACTCTTGAGCCTATCAGAGTCAGGAGATATTTGCTTGGTGTTACCCGCCTTCAGTATTGGAGAACCGTATGAAGCGTGGGTACGTCGCTCAAAGCAAAGACGAGATCTGCATGAACAACTCATTACGGCTATTCGTGAACTCTCTCGTTCGAGACCTTATCAAGGGTCATCAGACGAGTTTCAAGAACTCACAAACTTATTGCGCAGAAGTGGTGAAGAAGAGAAGCTCCGACTCGATAATACTCTGGAAAGAATTTTACAGACCGTTGAAGTGATACCCATAGGTTTGAGTATTATCAGAGCCGCGATAACATTCCAAAAGAGTCTAGAGCTTTCGCCGCAAGATTCGATAGTTTATGCATCGATTCTCAATCATCTAGCTACCGCATCCGAGGAGCTTCGCTGTTTCATCAATAAGGACTCCAAAGATTTTGCGAATCCAGATATTGAAAACGAACTGATGGCATACAATTGCCAACTGCTGACAAAGTTTGCTGATGGCTTAGGGTATGTCCGTAGTAAGTTGTAGACCGCAAGTGGTAGGTCTGTAGCGTACTTTCTGGATCTGAAGAGCACGGCTATACTAAGAAAGTGCCAAGCGCATGTTCCTTTGTTGTCTGCTGTATCACCTCTTTCAACCGTGAAAATAAGCGTGCCCCTCGCCCATAAACCAGAAAATATCCGCCAAATACGACAACCCAATCCCCAAGAAATACCCGGCGATCAGCCCCATAAAAAACGGCCGCGCCTGACGGTACGCCGCAATGCCGCCATAGCGCATAATCGCACTCTTGGCCACCCACGCCAGAAAAACCGAAAACGCAATGAGTCGGGTCATCCACAGTGGGGCTACTGCAATGCCCACCGGGTGCAGCGGCCACCAGTGCAAGCGGTACTGGAGGAAAGCCAAAATTGAGTACACCACCATGCCGATCCCAAAGTAGGACAGCTTGTTCCAGTCGGTCGGCCAAGGATCGTTGAAATGGCGGATCACTCCGTTGTACGCCATGCCACCGGCACCACCGCCAGCGATAAAGTACCAAGAGCCAAAATTGCCCGCGCCGTATTTATAGCACAGCGAGAGAACGAAATAGAGACAGGTGGTAAAGCCCACGACCGCAGCAATACCCAGCGCTAGGGCCATCGACCGGCGAACCCGGTACAGTTCGCCTAGCCGTGCGCCGTGCGCCGCCGCCGGCATAAAAAGCGATTGCACATCCCCGAACCAAGTATAGGAAACCCCCAGCGCCACTAAATTGTGCCCACCGATACTCGTGCCGGTTATCGCCAAGGCAAAGGCTTGAGCACCCACCGGTGGCGTCAAAAAATAGACCCCGGCCTGCACCACCAGCCGCGTGATGCCGTAGTAAGCAACCAGCACGCCAAAGACAAAGAGCGCGGCAATGTGCAGATCCATCCCAGACCGCCACAACCAGCCGAGGATATAGACCAACGCGGCCATAAATCCACAAACCGCCGTGCGATAGGAAACCATTTCCTCGCGGTCGTCTATAGTCCGCCGTCCTCCCAGGGCTTGGCGCACGACTGCTACTAGATGCCCCCGCGCCATCCACAAGCTCAACAGCACCATTGCCGTAAATCCGCCCCAAGCCTGCCAAGAAAGCGACTGCATCCCCCAGACAAAAGCGTCGGGCCGCGTCACGTCGTAGCCGATGCGGTTGGTAATCCCCTCTTGCAACACGGCCACCAAGTAAAAGAACACGATGCTAAACGAGACGCTAGTGCTGACCAAGTACATAAAGCCGATCACCGGGAAGTAGAGCATCAGGCTGATGGTGGGAAATTCCCGGCTCAGTTGTAGATTGACGGCGTGGTTGAAGTTGATCTTGGGAAAGCCGATATAGAACGAGCCAATGATGTTGAACAGTATCATCCCCAGCGGAATCGCCGCGCCGATCCAAAACCCCTTGGAGCGCACAATCGCCCGCCCATCGTCGTCGATCAACAACCGAGGCATCTCCATCAGTGGAAAAACCAGCCGCTCGTGCTCGACCCATTGGCGGCGGAAGATCACCACCAAGCAGAAGCAGGCGAAGTACACGGCCAAGATCAGGCTCAACAGCCAAAACAGCGGCCCGATCCAGACGTCAAACGGGAGGGCCTGCCCCTTGGGCAGTCCCTCGTAGAACCAGCGCATGGCATCGCCGTCGGAGCGGGGGACGATCCAATCGGGCAGGTAGGGATGGATATTGCCCGCCCAATCGTTTTCTGGAGTCGCTCCGTAGTACGGCGAGGAAATAATCGCCAGCAAGGTGCCGACGATAAAGGTCGGAATCCCGGTCGCTGCCAAGCCCATAATCACAATGATCGCCAACTCGGCAGGCCGCAACGCCCACGCGGGCCGCGCCCACCGCACCAGCGCATTCGCCAGCAGAATCACCACAAAGCAAAAGCCGGCGCTAGTTGGAAAATACGACCACGTAATCTCCGAAGAGCGCACCATCCAAATCGAATAGGGCGCTCCCATGACAATGGCCATTACAACCACAATCCCCAGCACAGCCGAGCGCAAAGTCACGTTACACTGCCCCTGCTCGATAGATAATTTACATTATTCATTTTTTTATATATTTACTGTTTAGCTCAACGTACTGACTATGTCCACTAACCGCTTCATACCCCTTATCCTTGCACTGCTGCTGACGGCTTGTTCCAACAGCACCGGCCCGGACAGCAGCCCGCAATCCCTCTGCACGGACGCGCCCGGCACCATCTGCACTTGGCTCGGCACGGGCGAAGCTGGTTTCAACGGCGACGGCCAGCCACTGCTAGCTTCCACCCTGTACTGGCCCGTCGATCTCACCTTCGCCCCCTCGGGTCAGCCATACATCCTTGACTGGAATAACCACCGCGTGCGCCGCGTGACCCGGGAGGGCACTCTCGTCACCGTCATTGGCACGGACTTCGTCGGCGACGGTCCCTACGACGAATCCGATCAAGTACCTCCTGGTGCGCCCGGCACCGAGGTCCACCTCAATCACCCAACCCATATCCTGCCGCTAGCCGACGGCACCCTGCTGCTGACGGCTTGGCACAACCACAAGCTGCGCCTCTACGATCCGCAGACCGGACTCGTCCAAGTCATCTGTGGCGCGGGTCCAGGATTTGCCGGCGACGGCGGTCCAGCCCGCGATGCGCTTCTGAGCCAGCCGCCGCAAACGGTCTTAGGCCCCGATGGCGGGCTGTACATCCTCGACCAGCGCAATCAGCGAGTGCGCAAAATAGACCCCAACGGCATTATCACCACCGTTGTAGGCACCGGCGTGGCCGGGTTCGTCGGCGATGGCGGCAGCCCGCGCGACGCCCAGTTGCACATGCCAGCCGGGGCTAACCCGCCGCCAGCCGGAGGCCTGATCTTTGGTCCGCAGGGTCGGCTCTATATCGCCGACGCCCTCAACCACCGCATCCGCCGCGTCGATTTCGACCTGGACCTGATCGAAACAGTGGCAGGCAGCGGCGAGGAAGGCTTTTCCGGCGACGGCGGACCGGCTCTCAGCGCAGCCCTCAACAACCCGCGCGACTTGGCCTTTGGTCCCGATGGCCGGCTCTACATTGCCGACGAACTTAATCACCGCATCCGCGCCCTCGACCTAGCGACTAGCACCATTGAGACCGTTGTCGGCAGCGGCGAGGAAGGCTTTTCCGGCGATGGCGGACCGGCCCGCAACGCAGCCCTCAACCGACCTGCCGGGCTCGACTTTGACCCACAAGGGCGGCTCTATATCGCCGACACGTACAACCACCGCATCCGCCGCGTCGTCTTGCCATGATCTACCTAGCGCTCTTGCTCATCCTATCCGCCTGCGGAGAAACGCCTACTGGTCCTAGCGGCCCCTACGGACGCATCGAAACCTTTGCTGGCACCGGCGACGCTGGCAAAGGCCCGGAAGAGGCTCCGCTGCTGCAAGCGCTCTTCTACCTGCCGCAAGACCTGACCTACGGCCCCGACGGGCGGCTCTACATCCTCGACTGGAACAACCACCGCGTTCGCGTCGCCACCAAGGCCAGTGTTACCACCCTGACGCGAAAGCAGCACCCACGATACCGAGGCGTCGTCGCCACGGATAGCATCCGCACCCTGATCGGCACCGGCGAACTCGGCGACGCTCCGGCTGGTCGGGCGCGCGAGGTCGGCCTCAACCATCCCACTCACATCTCTTTTGACCTACTCGGACGCCTGATACTCACAGCTTGGCACAATTCGATGATCCTGCGCTACGACTTTGCCACCGACTATATCGAGCCGATCTGTGGCACCGGCGAGCGCACTTATAGCGGCGACGGCGGTCCTGCCATCCTAGCGACGATTAACCTGCCAAGCGCTACCGCTTTTGACCCGCTCGGACGTATGTACATCTCCGATCAGGAAAACCAGCGCATCCGCATAGTCGATACAGACGGCACGATTTCCACGGTCGTTGGCACCGGCGAACCGGGTTTCTCCGGTGACGGAGGTCCCGCCGACCAAGCCCGTATCTACGCTCCTATAGGCCAAGCGGCCCCGCCCACTAGCCGCATCGCCACCGACGAATTCGGCAACCTCTACATCGCCGACACCTTCAACAACCGCATCCGCAAGGTTGACTACGCGACCGGCATCATCACCACCATCGCCGGTAATGGGGCCTTCCCGCCCATGTCCGGCGGCGAGCGCGACGAAGGAGCTGCGGCCATCGACGTTTCGCTCTACTGGCCCTGCGATGTGGGCACCGACTCCGAAGGCCGAGTCTTTTTCGCCGACACCTTCAACCACTGCGTGCGCTACATCGACCTCGACGGCGCGCTCTACACCGTGGCCGGCCAGTGCGGCAAATCCGGCGATATGGGCGACGGCGGCGACCCGCAGGCCGCCCTGCTCAGCCGCCCCTACGGCATCGAACTCGACCCGGACGACAACCTCTACATCGCCGATACGCGCAACCATCGCATCCGCCTAGTGCGGAAGTGAAGGGCTGCTAATCGTCCAGATTGTCCCCGACTATCACTGCCCCTGCAAATCCCTCGGCTAGCATCCGCTCGACAAAGGCCTGCACCTCGGATTGGGGCAGCAGCGCGTTGTTGCTGATAATCAAATCCGCCCCCACGTGGCTGATACCGCGCAACCCGTCCAAGCTTTGCAGCGCGCCATTGCCGCTGACTTCCAAAAAGTCCCGCACTCTAGCCAAGTAGTGCAGGCCCTCTAGGCTTTGCAGGGCGTCGTTGAACCAGATGTCCACGCTGCCTTCGATCTCCACGAGGTGCGGCATGTCCGTCAGGGACGCAAGCGCCTCATTGCGGACCAGTGCCAAGCCCCCGCTAACAGAAGCCAAGTTCTCCAACCCTTTGAGCGAGCGCAGAGCCTTGTTTTCAAAGATCAACAATCCTTCCACCACGTGAGCGGCTTTGCCGGCCACGGGAGTAGGTAAAGGCGGTGATGCGTCCGCCGGACCTAGCCCCGCTCCGACGCTTTCAAGCCCTTCCAGTCCCGCTAGGCTTTCCAAGCGGTCGTTAAACCAAATCTCGACGCTGCCCTCGACGCGCTTCAGCCCTTCCAAACCCGTCAGCGCGACTAAGCTGCTGCCGACGATCTGCAAGTCGCCGTCGATGATGTAAGCATCTCCCCCCTTTTCCCTCAGGGCCGCGATATCTGCCGGCGACGCAATGACAACACCCTCTTCCAAAACAACCGGCGCTACGGGGTCTTTGCCACAGCCTGCCAGCGCGACGAACAACGGCAGGATCGCCCTAACACACGGCTCAAAAATCCCGCGCACACCGGATCCCAATATCTATATCGGTCAATCGCGGATCATAGGCTTCCCGATTCGCCGCAGGTAGAGACTCCTTCTCAAACCACCACGACCCACCCCGCAGCACCCCAAACTCCCCGCGCAACGGCCCCTGCGGATTGTCCCGTGGACTCTCTGCATAGTACGTGTCCCCGTACCAATCAGATACCCACTCCCACACGTTGCCCGCCATGTCGTGTGCTCCGTAAGGCGACACCCCTTGGGGTCGGCTGCCCACCGGCTCGGTCGCCCCAGCAATAAAGCGAAAATTGGCCTCGTCTCCTGCCAACTCGTATCCCCAAGGATATATCCGCCCATCGGTTCCGCGCGCGGCCTTCTCCCACTCAGCCTCCGTCGGCAGCCGCAGACCAGCCCACGCGCAATAGTCGAACGCGTGTTGGCGATTCACGCAGTTGATGGGATGCGTGTCGTCTATGTCTTTGTCCCAATTGCAGTTAGGGGCATAGGCTGGCTCTTCGCAGGCGTCGTCCTCCACGCAGCGCCGATACAGTCCTATGGTGACCTCAAACTGGTCGATGTAGTACGCGGAGAGAAAAACTTGGTGCGGCGGCTGCTCGTCTGGGTCGCCCGCGTCCCAACCCATCACGAAGAGACCTTCAGGCACGAGGACCATGGCGTGATCGGCTTTGTTGACCTCGGTAACTACAGTAGGAGAATCGTCTTCGGTAGCGGGAGCCTCGCCGGACGGAGTGGACGCTACCACGCGATCCTCACTCACCTGCCCCGGATTCTTTTGGCCGCAACCAAGCGCCAACAGGGCCATGCACACCAGTACGCGACTCACCGTGAGGCCCCTCAGAGGCCGTCTGAAAATTCCGGGTGTACTCCAAGCCACGTCATCCCGCATCTGCGTTCATCTGCGTTCATCTGCGGATACCTTCTCAGAACACGACCTGCGACACGGCCTTGGAAATCAGCGCAATGGCAATAGACGTCATGCCGATCAGACCCACGCCGCACGAGTACCCGGCCAGCACAATGGGCGCGTACGCGTACCAGCGCTCGGGGCCAAAGCGCTTTTGCAAGTAGAAGCGGCCCAGCAGGGCACCGAGGAAGTTGAGGATGGCAAAGTGCGGCCAGCCGCCGAGGCCGGCGACAAAACCATAGAAGATCCCCAGCGGCGCGCTGAGTGCACTCAGCAGCGCGTACAATGCGCCACTAAAGACCAGCCCAATCCCGATGTAATCCCAGCGAATAATTTGCGTCACCAAGCTCTGACCCGCGCCCGGTAGCGTTGACTTGGCCCAGAACGCCTGCATGGTGGCGTGGAAGGGCCACATCTTTTGCACGAACGGGTACGCCGAGGAGGGAATCGGCCCAAGCTTCCATATCAGCGACCAGAACAGGAAACTACACACGAACATCACAGCCAAGGTCAGGGCCGTCATCTTGACGATGCTGCCAAAGCGAGTGCGCGTCAGCTCTAGCTGCTTGAACACTTGCGCTTCGTAGCCCCACTGGAAGATCGGCACCGGCGCGAACCAGATCCCAGCCCCTTGGTAGCCGGACAAATAGAAGCTGGCCTCGCGCAGATAGGGAAAGGTCACCCCCTGCGGCGATCCCGTCAGGCCGATCATCCGCGTGCCGATGTACGAGTAGATCGGCGTCCACACAAAGCCGAAGAGCGCGGTGATCCACCAGGGAAAATCGGGCACCAAATAATACACCATCAGCACGAAGCCCAGTGTGCTCACTGCCCAGATCCCTAAGGCCATGACAATGCGGATGTCGCCGCGCTCAGGACTGGGTCCCTGGGCAGCTTCCCGAACCGGAGCGCGCTCCTTGCCAGCGGCGAGCAAGACCTTGCCCGCCGTATAGAAGCCCACAGCCGCGACTACGATGGCCCCACCTAGCGAAAAGCTCAGCCAGAAGTCAAAGGTATTGGCAATCTGCGTGGGAATCGACGACATGCCCGGCTCCCAAGTGTGCAGGATGCCGTAGGCATAGAGGATGGGATTGGCGACCAAGTTGACCAAGATCGACGAGGCAAACACCCCTACTACGACCCAGAACGGCAGCACGAGGCCGAATAGCACGTGGATCAAATCCGTAGCCAAGCCGATGACTGCGGCGGGCAAAACCGCCTTTAGCGGCACGGTGAAGTCGATGAAGGGAATCGGCAAAATCGACACGGTCTCAGTCAAAAAAACCGACGACAGCGTCGGCACCACCACGTAGAATACGCCCCACACCGCCCCGATAAAGGCCCCCGTGCTGAACACGTGCCAGCGCCAGCCCTCCTGCTTAGCCGAGGTCTCGGCAAGGGCAGTGGCACCGCCAGCCTGCACATAGGCCATGGGAAAGGGCAGGCGCTCGACATCGTGGGTGATACGGAAGAGCACATAGCCCAACGACAGGGCGTTGACCCGCTGCAATGCAACGGCGCAGAGGAGAATGACGATGGGCTTGAGCCACGCGCTGTCGAGGAAGCTGCGCTCTAAGAGCGCCTCTGAACCTCGTGGGGGCACGACCCAAGTTGGAATGTGTTCGGCCAGTCCGTCGGCTTGGGGCGATTGGATCAAATATTGATCCCAAATCAACACGCCGAATGGGCCGCCGAACAGGTCGGCCCCAGTACCTAGCTTGCCGCCCATCATCACCAAGCCACCGGCGACCCAGTAGAGGATAATGATTTCCTGAGTCCGCAAATACACGAAGGTGCGCTTGGCCATTTCGATAAAGAGGATGAGCGTCACCCATTCGGCCCCCCCGGCCATGCTCATCCCAGTAACCAGCCCGAGGTAAATCGCGCCGGGTAGCATTACAAAGCCGACGAAGAGCGCGGCCCACAGGGTCTTTGCATTGAAGCCCGGTTCAAAAGGGGCGTCGGCGGGCATAACCGCGAAGCGCTCTTGGGCGTTGGCCTGTGACAAAAATCACTCCCCTCGTTTGCTCAGTTCTGCACCAACTCGTCGTCCAAATACCGCAAGTGCTCTTCGTACACGTCTATCTGCTCGGCGTATTTTTGGCGCAAATCGCGCAGATAGCTGTTGAAGAACTCCCGCTCGGCGCGCTCCCGCACATCCCGCTCTACCGCATTCCGCACCCGTTCTAGCTCTAGGCCGTGGTAAATCTCTGGGTACCTTTCAATAACCCGAAAGATCGAATAGCCTCCCCTCGTCTGGATCGGCCCTTGGAGTTGGTGCAATTCGGCGTTCATCACCGCATTCATCCAAGCCTCCCCCAAAAAGGGGGCCTGTGATTCGGAGACGTACAAGAGGCCATCTTCGGCGTTGCGGCGCTGGCTGTGGGCGCGGGCCAACTCCGACCACTCGGCACCGGCCGCAATCTGCGCTGCGAGCTGACGCGCCTCGCTCGGGGTCTCGAGCAAAATTTCCTCTAATTGCGCGTGGGGGGGGCTGCGAAAGCGGTGCTTGTGCTCCTCGTAGAAGGCCCGTAGCTCGTCCTCGATCGGCGCGGGGACCTCGGCCAAGATCTGCTCGCGCAGTTTCATCAGCATCAGGTTGCCCAACGCTAGTTCATGCGACCGCGCGAAGGCCTCGGTTTTATCGAGGCCCTTGCGCCGGGCATCGTGAGCCATGATGCGGGTGGGAAAGTGACTCTCAGATAGTTTCTCGTTGACGGCGTCGGCCGTGGCTTCCGGCCACAGTCGGCCCGATGGCCGCACGGCCTCTAATACCTCTGCCACATCCATCTGCAAGCCCTCAAAAGCATAGACCGGGCGCTGGCGCTGGATATCGTCCAAATCCGCATAGCGAACCGCACCCTGTAAGACGCTTACTACAATATTCATGCCCTCGGCGTCAAAAACCGTCTCCAAGTCCCACTTGAGGTGCCGCAGGTACGATTCGCGCAGTTGCTTTTGTTGCTCGTCGCCGAGCGCCTCGCGGATGCCGTCTTCGATCTCGACCAATTCGGCGCGGCGACGTTCTGCTACTTTGGCGATGACGAATCCTCCGTGCAAGGGGAGCGGCTCGGTCACGCCGCCCGCAGGCAGGGCGAAGACCGCTTGTGCTAGGTCGCGGGGACTATCGAAGGGCGAATAGGCTACCTGCCGCATTTCGCCGGTATGCACGCCGTAATAGAGGTCGGCGGCGAATTGACGGCCTACTTCCGCAAAATCCTCGCCCTGTGCCAAAAGCGCTTGCACCTGATGCGCCTTTTCCCGGTTAGGCACAAAAATCTCCATGGTAGTGACCTTTTCGCCCCATCCCGGCCGCGCGTAGGCTTTTTCGACGTCGTCCTCAGTCACCGCGACCTTGGCTGCAACATTGCGCCGCAACATCGCGTCGGCGAGGGCCTTGGTCTCGCGCTTGGCGAGTTCGGCTAAGACCTCTTCGTCGCGCTGTAAACCCCGCTCGTTGGCCTCCAAAAGCAACACCTCGCGGTCAATTAGCGTCTGCAAGTTGTCCCGGTGCTGCAAGCGCATGGTGGCCGTTTTGAGATTGGCCTCAAAGGTGCGCAGATCGGCCGCGGTAATCTCGACCGCGCCGACCTTGGCCAGCAGGTGGGCGTTGTCCGGCTGCTCATCGCCACAGCTAATGCAAGTCCAGATTAGCACCCCGGCCAACAGTGGTTTGTGCATAAAAAGAGGAGCTAGACGGAAGGTCCAGCTCCTCGCAATGAGATATCCTGCCATACGTTATCCAGATGCGGCGCAGCGCTGGGGACTCAGCCCGCCCCGCCCGCGCTGACCTTTTCCCTCGTTCCTTGGTCCACCGCAAAGCGGAACTCGACGTCGATGGTCTCTTCCGGATTGCCGCTGGCGTCAAACGACAGCACAAATTCGTGGAATGTGAGCAGCAACTCGTCGTTTTCCGGCAACAACGGATCGAAGACTAACATGCCTTTTTGGCTACTATCGCGGAAAATCGGCCGATGGCGGTGAAAGACCGTCTTGTAGATAATGCCCATGCGCTCCAAGTTGATTTCGCGCTCATTACCCGAAGTGCCCAACTCCATTCTGTAGTACTTGGTGAAGCTGTTACCCCCCAACACGACGGCCCCCTCGCGCCCGGGATCGTAGTAGCGATGGGTCTCGCCGCCCGATTCCATGGTCGCCTTGGCCGGATCGAATTCGATCTTGGCATAGGTCCTATTTATGACCTCGACTTCAAAAACAGTAAACCGCGGAGGGATATAGCCCTTTTCAGGATCGATATCATCCCGGGTATAAGGGTTGACGTGGCGACCATCGTACAGGGGCGGGAAGCGCTCGTTGAGCTCGGCATCGCTCAGATGCCGCACCCGGATTAAAAGTCCCTCTTTACTAAAGACCGTTGAACTGTCGTCCGGATCGATGGTGTAATCGCCGCGGCCCTCGGGCAGGATGGACATCACGTGTAGGTCGTACACGAGTTGGGGCGGCACTAGCCCCCCGCAACTCCAGACCAGCCCGAGCGCCACTAAGCCGATGAGCGCCATGTACCTCGCTCTCATAAAATTGCAACTCCCTTTTTTGCTAGCTGTTGTCAATTGGTTGGTTCCTCGGTTTCGATGTCGATCTTTTCTATGCCCGCTATGGTGGCCGTTTCCATCGCGTCGATAATATGGCCGTGTGCAGCATCCGCATCCGCAGTGATAATCAGCGTCGATGAGCCGCTGCGGACCTTCTCGCGCTCTAACCAACTCGCTAGCTGCCCCATAGCCACAAGCTGCCCGTTGATCTCGAGCTGGCCCTCGCTCGAAATGCGCAGATTCAGCTTTTTTTCGGACTTGAGCTGGTCGTAGTGAACCGAATCGGGCAGCTCAATCTTGAGCTGAGTGGCCTTGACGAAGACCGTGGTGGTCATAAAGAAGATCAGCAGCAGGAACACTGCGTCGATCATCGGCGTCAGATTCAGCTCAAATTCGCCGGCTTTTTCGGCCAGCGACTGTCTCCGTCTAGCCATGACGCTATCCTTCTCCGCTCTTGGCGAAGGCGATGGCCTCAATGCCCTCGCCGCGGGCGATGTCCATCACCTGCACCACATAGGAGTGCGGTATTGAGCGCGCGGACTCCAAGATCACGTTCTTGGTATTGTCGGCCTCAATGACTTGGCGGATTTTTTCCGCCAATCTCGCCTTATCCGTGATCTCGCCGTTGACTTGGATCGTCTGATCCGGGTCAATCACGATGTTCATGTCCTTGGTCGCTCGCGACTCGCCTTCGCCACCGGGCAGATCTACGCTCAAGCCCTTGGGGTTGACGAAGGTGGTCGCCACCATGAAGAAAACCAACAGCAAGAACATGCAGTTGATCAGCGGAGTCAGATCCGGGTTTTCCGAGGTCTTAAAGGCGCTTTTGCCGTATCCGCTTTTTCGTCTCTGCCGCATCGCTGCGTCTCTTTCTGCCTAGCCGGCCTCCTGCTGACTGGCTTGGAAGCGCACCAGCAGGGTATTGGCGAAGGCGTGGCAGTATAGCTCCACGCTCTTAAAGACCTTTTCCGCACGGCCGGAGAGGTAGCGGTGAAAGATGATGGTCGGAATGGCGACGATGAGGCCGCTGGCCGTCGTGATCAGGGCCTCGGAGATGCCGCTGGCCACAGCCGCCGGATCGCCAGCCCCAGCGCGGGCAATCGCGTCGAAGGCATTAATCATACCCATGATCGTGCCCAACAACCCCATCAGCGGAGAAAGGACGCCAATGGTTCCGAGCGCGTTGAGCAGACGGCCGAGATACATCTCGCCAGCCTCCTCAGTAGCCAAGATCAACTCTTGGCGCATGTCCTCTAGGTCCGTGCGATTTTCCAGCACCAAGGTATCGTAGCGCTTCACCAACGCGGCGAAGATGAAGTTGAGCACGCCACTACCTTGGCGAAACAGCTCAATGGCCCCGCCTTCGCCTTGGCTTCTGAGCACTTCCTCGGCCTCGTTGAGCTGCTGTTCGGCTTCCTCTTCGCCCGGGACCGTCAGCAGACGCCACAGCCGTTCTATGATGATGGCTAGGGCGATCAGCAAGCAGAGCAACAAGGGCCACATGATAGGCCCGCCTTTGAAAAACTGGTCAACTAAAAAATTCTGCTCCATTACAACCTCCCGGTATTGTGTCCTACTTTGCGTTGCGTTAAAAGCTCACTATAGTCGGTTTTCCACAATCCATTCTCGGTGCAGCTTGGCAAAACTGACCACATCGGCGTTTTCCGGCTTGTCTCCACCCTTTTCTTCCACTACCTGATAGTTTTCCACCGCCTGCGACCACTGGCGCGTGATTTCATAGACCAGCCCCAAGTTGCAGTACGCAGCCAATTCCGTATAGGTGCCGGGATAATCGCGGATAATTTTCTGTAGAGCTGGCACGGCCTGCTCGTAGTCTTTGGCTTCAAAGAGCTTCATGGCCTCGTTGTAGCTAAAGCTGGCCTGTATCTCGCTTAGCTCTTCCACTAAAGTTGTGGCCCGTGACGCCTCCTCGGAGTTGGGATATAGCTTGAGTACTTTCTCGTAGGCCGCCATAGCCTCGTCATAAGACTGGATATTGTAGTAGTAGTCGCCAATGGTAAACTGCGCTTTGGGAGCGAATTCGCTCTCGGGGTAATTGGCAACTAGGTCTTGCATCGCGCCTACTGCTTGCTCCATCTCCTCTTGTTCGACAAAGGACCAAGCCAACGCGTACTGTGCCGACCCGCCGTATGGCCCTTGGGAATATTTGGCCAAGAGGACTTGGTATGCGGTCACAGCCTCGGCAAAGGCTTGCTCGTTGTAGTAGTTTTCGCCAATGAGAAAAAGCGCTTCTTCCTCGTATTGGGACTGGAGATAGCGCTCGACTAGTTCGGTAAAAGCGGCCGCGGCCTCCTTAAACCGCGTCAGGGCTTGGAGGCTGTGGGCTAGATAGTACTGGCCGTGAATGCGGTTGGCGTTGCGCGAATATTTGTCAACAAAGGATTTGAAGCTCTTGGCTGCTGTCTCGTAGTCGCCGTAGCTGATTTCGGCAAAGCCCTTGGAGAAGGCCAAGTTGCCGCTCTCGCCCGAATTCGGATAGCGCTTGAGACCTTGGGCAAAGATGCGGGCGGCTTCCTCGTACTTCTTTTGCTGCAACAGCGCGTTGCCGATGATGGAATAGGCGCGTTCTTTGCGGTAGTAACCCGCCTGATTGTCGTCTTCAAACTGCATGTCGAGGAGCTGACGAGCGAATTTTTCGGCTTGGACAAAGTCCTGCTGATCGTAGTATAGCTCGGTCAGGAGCATGCTAAAGGTCGCCTGCTCTTGGGGATCGTCCGACGCGGCGATGAGCTCTTGATAGTAGCTAGCCGCCTCTTCTTGCCGCCCCAAGCGGATCATGCCCGCCCCAAGCGTGCGGAAGGCGCTGTCCTTTATCTGGGGCGCAGGATCGCTTTCGAGCAGGGCCTTCATATCCTCCAGCGATGCCTCATAGCTTATGCGGGCCTTGGCCGTGTCGCCGACGGTGTCTTGCTGTTTGGCGACCTCGTAGTACGCACCGCCGCGGGCCAGCAGCGAATTTTGCAGGATGTGCACGGGCGGATTCAGCGCAATGGCCTGACCCCAAGAGTTGATCGCACCCGCGAAGTTGTCCTCGGCGAAATGTACCCGAGCCAAGGTGTAGTGCATTTGGCCTCTTAGGGTGTCGTCGTCGGCCCGATCCAAGGCACTAGAGAGAGCCTTGCGCGCCTTTTCGTACTCTTGTTTGCCCATGTATAGCTCGGCTAACTCGACCTGTACGGTAGGCCACTTGTCCCAACCTTCTTCCACCGTCTCATAGGCGGCGATGGCGCTATCTGTATCCTGGAGGCGCTTGTAGGTGAGTCCCAATTCCATCCGCGTCGTATTGCGCAGTTCCGAATCCGGGAAGCGGTTGAGGAAGGCTGTATAGATCTCCTCGGCCTGTTTGAGTTCGGATGCGGCATAGGCTATGCGAGCCAACTGCAAAAGGCCGTTGGGAGCCGCCGGATGGTCCGCATACTCATCGACTAATCGCTGATACAGCGGCTGCGCCGCTTCGTCTTTCTTTAGGAGTTGGTTGGCAAAGCCGGCGTTGAAAAGCACGTCCGGTATCAGGACATTGTCCTCGCGCTCGCTCAGGAGTTGGTCGTAGCTTTCGAGCGCCTTGGCGATTTCCTCGTCCGCTCTAGCCGGGTCTTCGCTGAGGACCTGCCGCCCGTATTCTTGGTGGCACTGAGCGATGCGAAAAAGAACCTTGTAGCGGTCGAAGCCGATGCGCTGGGCCACATCGCCGTAGGCCTTGAGATATATCTCGTATTCTTGGGCCGACTTGAGGTACTCCTCCTGATCGAAAAGCATCAGGGCGACCGTTAGCTGCGTGCGGGCTTGAAAGAGTTTGTCCTCAACCTTTTCGATGGCGTCCTTGTACGCGGCGATGGCCGCTGTCGTGCCCTGCTCCTTCTGCACCAACTCGGCGATGCGGATATAGCTATTTTGCACCAAGACTGGCTCAGCCGCGTATTCGGCCGAAAGCACGGCATAAGAGGCGAGGGCCTTTTCGACCTCGCCGTTATGCGCGTAGATATCGCCCTTTTTCAAGTGAGCCTTGGCGACTAGCTCCCGCGCTGTCTCCTTGACCAAGCCCTTGAGCTTGAGGGTGGTCATCTCGATGATTTCTTCCTCGGTCATCTGCGCGAAGTCGTAGCGGGCGATGAGGCGATCGAGGTACTCCAGCGCCTCCTCGTACTGCCCGAGCTTGTCGTAGCTCTCGGCAATTTGGAAGAGCGAGCGATCGGCGTTGGAGCCTCTGGGAGCCAAGATCAACACCTGCTTGAAGCTGGCGATGGCCTCCTCGTAGCGCTCCAACTCAAAATAGGACCACGCGCGGTCGTAGTGAACAGATGCCTCATAGAGACTATGGGGGAATCTGCGTAGTAGCTCATCCCCTTCCTCAACGACCTGCTCGTACTCCTTGAGTTGGTAACTCGTTTGAATCATCTGGTACTGCGCCATCACCCGAGTGCGCTCATCGACGCTCTCGTCCGCGGCTAGGGTGCGGAAGTGGTCGCGGCTCTTGTTTAGATCTTGCAGTGCCTCCTCGTAGCGAGCGTCGGCCTCGGCCTCTTTTTTTTCTGAGCGCAAAAACTGCGAGCGCTGCAATTTTTCGAGACCTAACTTGTTGTAGGTATTGCCTAGCTGGTAGGTAGCCCCCACGCGCACCGGCAGAATGAACTCGTCAACCGCTACGGTTACATCCTCCACGTTGATCATAGCGTTGCTCTCGGTGGAGAGAATGACTTCATAGCGCTCAATGGCTTTGTCGTAGTCCCCGAGCGCATAGAGCTTCTGACCTTCCTCAAAGCGGTCTTGCAATTCCACCGGCGAGAAGAAGCGCGTGCTCAGGCTGGCGGCCACGCCAACCGCTGCAATTAGCAGCAGATTTACCAGAATCATGGTGTCAATCTCCTAAGCTTAGAACCCGGCCACAATATCAAAGAAGAGGCGCGAGTTGTCGAAGCTATCGGAAGCGCGAGTGGCATCGTCGTACTCCCGGCTGGTTCTGATAAAGCCGAACTGGGAGGCGAGATTGTAGCCGTAGTGATCTGAGCGATTGCTCATCATCAGCACGAGCGTCCACTCCTTAAAATCGTTGCTTTCGTTCACCCGGTCCAAGCTAGTGTGCCGCCAGAAAGGGAAGCCCTGAAATCCGAGTTGCAGATTGGACTTGGTCGTCAGGTCGAAACGGGTCCTGATGATCGGCGCGTAGATCGAGCGGGAATCAATGCGTCCATCGCCAGTGGCGTCTTCGAGTACACTAGAATACTTGCGCAAGAACAGGTGCTTGAACATCGGGCGGATGTTCAGATTACCGGCGTTAATCGTATAGTCGAACCGGTTGACCATCGTAAAGGTCGAGAGTACACCGGCTTCCTGTTGGGTGCCATCGTCAAACTCATCCTCGGCTTGGCTGTTGCGGATCCACTGGATGTTATTGATGACATTGAGATTGGAAAACTGCCGAAAGGTTGAGCTGATGAACAAGGTATTGACCAAGCTATTTCGCATGTTCAGCGGATCGACATCCGGCGGGAAAACCTGAGAATTGAGATCCCGCGCCTCAATCATCGGGCCTTTCAAGTGCGGGAAGGGGCTGGGTATCCGCTCGTTAAGACCTACGTCTTTCCAGACGTACACGTCGTCGCGAATGTCGTCTTTGACCTGCTTGATGTCCTCGTTGATGCGAACTCTTCCCAGATAGGGCGAGGTAAAATTGTGCTCGTAGCGGGCGTAGATGGCCTTGGCCTCACCGCCGCCGGCCGGCTCCTTCATGGTGTAATAGCCGACTGAGGCCCATTTGCCCCAGCGCCCCAAGCCTTTCTTGGTGGCCACCAAGTGGGTCCCCTGGCGGTCCCGTGGGTAGGGATAGTCGGGCAGCGCGTCGTTTTCGCGGTAATCGACTACGCCGTTGTTGTTGAAGTCGATGCCGTAGATGAAATCCGGCGGATCGGCGTCGTAAAAGAGGATTGGCTCGGTCCAGTCGGGAATGCCGTTGAAATTCTGGTCGCTGTCTGGGATTAGGTCGTTGTTTTCGTCCAACCCGGGAAAAATGCCCGAATCCGACTTCTCCGCGCTGGGCAACTCGTTGATCATCTCGTCTGGCCACTGGTCGTTGTCGTCATTATCGGTCATGACGGACATTTCCTGCGTCTGCGGACACACAAAACAATTGTCGCTGAAGAAGGCTACGCCGCCGCGGGCGCTGTCGTAGTTGCCGCTGTAGTCCGGGTCTAGGTTGAAAAATTCACCGCCTATCTCGATCGGGCCTACTTCCTTTTGGGCCGTGAGGAAATAGCCGAGAGCTTGCTTGTCAAAGCGCTTGCCGGCATTGCTGCCCACCGGGAAGAGGAAGTATTGGGGATTGGTGGCTAACTCGCCCTTTATTTTTAGCCCTTTGAAGTCTAGGTCCCAATCCAACCCGTAGAGCGCCTGACCGGTGGGAATGCCGTAGTCGAACTCGACCACCTTGCGGCCCGAGCCGCTGCCGTCGGAGCGCAAGACTGTATAACCTACTTGGCTTGGATCGAACAGATCCCACTTGTATTGCAAAAACGGCTGAGCCTGGGTAGTGGCCGGATCCGGTACCACCGGCCACTGGTAGAAGGCTTCGGGATTTTCTACTATCACATCTTCGAGGGACTTGATTGCGTCGTCGCCTTTCAGCCCGGTAAAAGGATTGACGTAGCTCCTGCCGCCCGGAGCGTATCTGTCGTCCCCTTCGGCCACTTTGTCCACGTTCTTTTGGTGAGCCCGCTGGTCGAAGAACAAATGCTGTTGGCGCACTAGAATGCGATAGTCGCCTTCGACGTCGGCCAAGAAGCGCACGGATTTCATCGTCAATCCCGGCACAAAACCATCGGGATCTGCGGAGTACGCCTCGGCATCCGGGAGGTTGAATCGCGGCATTTGGAAGCGGAAGACGACTTGGTCTTCGCCGGCTATGGTCAGCCCGCCCTCGGCCCCACCGACGGGATCAATTATCTTCAGGCTCGAGTCGTACTCGGGATCGCCTTCAATGCTAGTCAGGCGCACCCGCTGTCCCTGCGACTCGCCGATGACCACCACATCTACGTCGTACACAGTGGCCACCCGACCTATATCATCGGGCGAATCGTCTTCGATAATGACTTCGATAAAAGAGGGCGGCAGCATGCTATAGGGGGTATCGCCCTTGAGGAAGGAGCCGTTCTCATCGGCCGTATTGGCCATGTGCTGATTGAAGTACGTGGCACCCATGCGCAGCACATTGCCCAGCTTGGTCTCCCAGTGGCCACCAAAAATCAACACCGGCGAGGTCTCCCTAGTGGCCTTGAAGGTCGAAAACTTGGCGGCACCCAACAGGTCGCCGCCTTGGCTCAGCATCAGAGTGAACCTGTTATCCGAGGAAGCGCCATCGAGCAGGATGCCAAAGAAGCGCGGGTCGCTAAAGGTCAGATCTGAAAATTTGGCGCGGATGTCCTCGCCCAAGGTCACTCGGTAGTTCCAGCCCTTATACGAGTCGTTGAGCATCACCAAATTGGCGAACCATCCCAAGTACTGGGCAGTACGGGTGTTGATATTACTTTCCCCAGGGCGAGAAAATTCCCAAGTGAAGACATTGAAACCGCGCGACAAGTAATTGCCTAAGCGGTCGTAGCGATTGCGTGCGTTGATCACCGAGGGATAGGGATCGTACTCCTTGCGCCCGTAGTTCAGATACGGTTCGGGATGGCCGAGGTTGAGGAAATCCCGGTTGCGCAGAAAGGTCTGCGCTTCGGCTTCGGCACCCAGCATTCCCAATCCCACAAGCGCTAGTAGCGCGGCCCTTACCATTCTCTTTCTCGCATTACTACTCATGGCAGCTATCCTCATGCAGTGTAGAGATTCTGTCTTCAGTCGCATTCCAACTCAATGCTGGCGATACCCAACGCTGAACCGATGCACGCCTCCATAGCCGGACAGGTGCAGTGGGTATGAATAAGCATAATCGAAATGCCATTGCTTATAGTTGTGCCCAAGCCCCACGTTGAGCTCTCTCTCGTCAAAACTCGAACCAACTGCGGCTCCCCCCATGCGGAACCGAGCACCGTTGAGGCTCACCGTCCGCGTCTCGTACCCCACTCTGAACTCGGTTCGCCCATCGCGGCGTTCAATGTCGAGCAGGACTTCTCGCCCCGCCAAGTTGAGCAAGGCGGCCGCAACCACGGCCGGCTTTTCTTTACCTGCGACTTGACCGCCCGCAGCGATATTCGCGCCGTTCAAGTCTTTGACGACCAAGGCCAAGCGCAAATACGCCCGCGGGTGTATGAAACCCACTTCCCAAGTGGCACCTACATCGAGGTGCCAAGCCCGATGCGACAGGTCGCCAGCTTTCCAAGCGCTGGTGCGCAAGCCGCCACCTAAGGCGAAGCGCTCGTGCAACGGCCGCCCATAGCCTAGGGCAATCACTTCTTCGCGCCAGCCATCAGCACCGAGAAACGAGACGCCTAATTGGAAGCCGCCGCCTCGCAAGGGCCCAGTTACCGACAAGCCGTTTAGGGCTGGGCTTTGGTCCAACCCAGGATAAATCAACGCGTGGGTCGTACCTGCCCGCCACTTTTGCTGCTGGGCATTACCGGCCGGATTGTACCAAACGGCCTCAACCGTCCGAATGCTGGCGGCGAAAGCGCCGCCCAATGCCGTGCTCTGAGCCCCCCGTCCCACAAATTCAAAAGCAGCGCCAACTGGGGGGACGAAGGCCAGCAATAGGACGCTAGTACGCCACCACAAAAGTACCTCGGCGCGCCTTATCGCTTCCTTCTATCCTAACCTCGTACAGATAGAGTCCTGGCTCGACAACCCGATCGCTACCATCGCGGCCGTCCCATTCAAACTGATAGGTCCGGGCGCTTCCGGTCTGCGCCAACTGGCGAATCGACCGACCGGTCAAGTCGTAAATTTTTAGCACGACTTCCCGGCCCTCTTCGATATTGCCGACGACGAAGGTAAAGCGCACATACTCATCCGCAAACGGCGAAAACGGGCGCGGCTCCACCTGCACTTCGCCCAACAGCTGCAACGGCGTTCCCGCAGCCAGTACCGTCCAAGTGGCACCCGGCATTTCTCGCCCCTGCTGCCAGTTTACGTAGCCGTCTCTGTCGCCTTGGGCCTTGTTGCCAGCCTCAAAGCGCATGGCGGTCTTGTCGCGCACAAAGAGCGCTTGCCCCTCAATTTCGACGGTAGCCATCGCGCTGATTTGCTCGTTAGGTGCAAGCTCTATCAGCACCCCCTCCCGATCCGGCGTTGGGTCCCAAGTGTAATCCTCTGTGGGCACGAGTTCCCGACCATCGACGCGCACGGCTGTTACGCGGAGCAAGGGGCCTTGTACACGCAAGAAATCAACCCCGTAATCATCGACGCCAGCCGCGATCTCTACTCGGTAGATCAGCGTTGCTTCCTCGCCTTTGCGCAGTAAATCGGATACGACCACCTCCGCCAAGAGTTGTTGGGCGACCAAGACGGGATCGTAGTCAATGGCAATGCGCTTGAGCACCGGGCTGACAAAAGGAGCCGAGTTCGTCAGACGAGCCCGGTACGCCAACTGCGCGACCGGCTCGTCCCCATTGTAGAAAAATTCCCCATCCGTGTACGCCGCAACCCTTCCCCAAAGCTCCTCTGCACTCTCTGCGGTAGTTCCGCGCACCTGTAACTCAATGCCTGTGCGTTCCAGACGATCTACTTGCCAGCGGATCAGCCCCACGTTGACCGGGGTAGGCGGAGCGAAGCTATCCTCTATGAATCCTTCGCTAACGTAGCCCACGCCGAACACCTCAATTTCGCCGATGGCAACCCAGTTGCTGCGGTCTTGGCGGATTATTGTCAGCCGCACGAAGCGACCCTCGCGCGGGATCGCCTCACCGCGCTCGTCGGTCGCAGCCCAAGTAGAATCTGCGCTTGTATCTACATTGAGGACGAAATTGTCCGGCTGTTCCGCCAAAAGATGCCAAACTTGCGGTGCCACCTGGGAGGCTGTCTCGAGCCTGTACCCACGCACGAAATACTCGGGCTGGTTCAGCGCCGTCTCGCCGGCTAGCAATCGCACGCGCTTGATCGCCCGGTCCAGCCCGAGATCGACAGTAAATTGCTTGTCGAACACGTGATTGGTGCCCGAGATCCACTCGCTCCGCACGAGGTCAATCGCGCCGTCGGTTAGCGGCACAGGCTTGTCAAAATCGTCTATCACTGATCGTCCTAAAGCCACATTTATATTCTCGTCCAAATGCGCCAGGATGACGAGGCTATCTGAATGCACCTGTACACCTTGGGTCGTTCCCAAGGCAAATGTATCGACCGTGTCCACTACCCAAGTCTTTAATTCAGCACGGCACGGACTGAATTCGAACAATAGCAAAAATGCGCCCAGCCCCAGCACTTCAGAATAGCAGTTTCTGCGTCAGACTGGTCACCACGGCGACGGCGAGGGCCTCTTCCAACTCCCTAGAGTTAAAGGTCATGACAATACCAGCATCCACTGGATTTTTCTTGCTCACTTTGCCGGTTTTGAGATCCTTGACGGAGACCTCGACCTGCACTCTTTGCGTTTGCGGGGAGAATACTTTGCGCACCCGCTGACTGGTAATCAGAGCCGTGCCGCTAATTTCCAAGTCGGCTTCGTCTGAGTCTGCTGACACCAGAGTAAAGGGGTTATCTACTTGTCGCACGCTATCTTCGTCTAGCACCTCAACCCGGTCCGTCTGCGTGAAGATCCGCACCTTGTCCCTGCGAAGCTCGTGCAACAAGGCCTTAGACAAATCCTCGATTCGCGAAGGACGAGAAATCTGCACCAGTTTATTTCCATGGCTGGCAAGAGCGTTCGTGACGTACTGGGTTGGCTGGTCACTGGCCGAAGTGGCCATCCTCGGATCGACTACATTAGCCTTGCTCTCGACCGGGAATTCCTTGACGTATATTTTGACCGTCGTCGTCGGTGGGTTGGGCAAACTGGTATCCTTGAGTGCCTCGTATTTCAAGGCACAGCCTGTCGAGCCGACAAGCAACATCACCCCGAGGTATTTCACCATCTTTTTCATTCCTTATTCTCCACCCAACGCACTCCGTGATCGACATTGAAGTGGAATTTCAAGTCGGTGAATTCCACTGGATTGCCGTATCCTACTTGAAAGCGATCAAAGGCCAGAATGAAGTCGTTTACTTCGAGGGTGAATGACTTGGTTTCTGCAGGCAGCGGTGGAAAGGTCAACTTGCCGCTGTATCTGGAGCCTTTGCGCACGGGCTTTTCCCGGTAGTACTCGCTCTTGTTCCAGATTGGATTGCGGTCCAAACTGGCATGATAGCGCACATTGCCTTCTTGACCTCCCCACTTCAAGTAGGAATAGTCGAAGAACTCGTCCCTGTCGTACCAACCTCCCGCCCCTTGGCGGCAGAGCAGTCGGCTGCCGTCGTCCAAACGCAGAATAGTCTGCGTGGGGTCTAGCTCTACCCGCTCCCGAGTGCGGTTGATAACCGCCACTTCAAAAACGGTCCATAGAGGCGGCGTATAGTCCAAACCGGGAATTTCGACTCCCGTGAGCGTATAAGGCGTGAAGCGGACATCGTATTCGGCGTCGAGCATGGCATCATCGTAGAACTTGACCTTGACTTGCACGCCTTGCTCGCTCCACACGACCGAGCTGTCGATCGGATCAATGTAATAGGTATCCCCAGCGGGTAGGACCGGCTCCAGCTCAATAAAGTACTCCCGCTGCGAGTGCGATTCGAGGGATCTGAGAGTAGCACACCCCCCAGCGGCCAATGCCAAGCACAGGAGGACGCGAATGTGTTTTGCGATGAGTCTCATGTATATTCGCATCCTTAGAAGGGGGATATTAGTTCCACAAAGAGGATGCCCTGCTTGGAATCGGGCCGCCCTGCATGGCTAAAGTCCCGTCGCGTGCGCTGATAGCCGAAGAATATCGAATTGTCGCGGATGCCAAAGTAGTCTGCGGTGATGCTCAGCATGGCCATATAATCAGTCTGGCTGTACGTCCCATCCTCAAAGGCGCGATCCCAGTGCTTAAACGGCAGCAAGGGTAGCCCCTGTACGCCAAGCTGAAAGCTGGTCTTGGGCGTGAGCCTGTACCGCCCCATTACGATGGGAATGAAGTCGCTGTACGATTTCCTCGGCACATCTTCGCTGTCAACCTGCTCAAAGATTGTCCGATGCTTCAACTTAGGGGTGACGCTGAAGGCACCCCAGCTATGGGTATAGTCGATCTTGTTGACAATGGAAAAACGCGAGCGCACGTCTTGGGGCTGTAACAGCCCGCTGCCGTCTTCAAGCTCAATTTCGGCTTGGCTGTTGCGCTGCCACAGGAAGCCGTTTTCAATGTTGAATCCGTGGAAGCCCTGATAAGTGCTGTCGAAAAAGAAAAGATGCACAAAGCTGTCGCGCATTAACAGCTCGTCCGGCGTCGCCGGCCGCCAAAAGCCCGCGCGCTCGGGCGGGCCGTCCGGCTCGTTAAACCAGCTAATGGCCTCGACATCGTCAATGGGGACTCGGTACACGTAGGTGTGATCCGGGATGTCGTCTTTGACCTGCTTGGCATCGAAGTTAATATTCAGTGCACCGACGCCGCGCTTTTCCACCTCATAAGCGTAGCGGAAGTAAATCCCCTCGGATTTGCCCGGGCCGGCGATCTGGCGGTTGTCGTAGCTGCCTATGCTGATAAACTCGCCCCAACTTCCCAAGCGGTCGTAGCGCAGGAAGATGTGCCGGCCCTTTTGGTCGCGTGGGTAGGGATAGTCCGGCTTATCGTCGTTCTCGCGGAAGTCGGGCACGTTGTTGTTGTTGAAGTCGATGCCATAGACAAATTCAGGCGGTTCTGAATCGTAGGTCAGAAATGCCTCTTCCCAGTCAACAATGAAGTTCTCGTTGCGGTCCACGTCCGGGATATTATCGACGTTCTCATCGAGGCCGGGGTACACTCCGGCGTTGGGGAAGCCCGGATACAGCGTGCGCGGCTCGGCAACGGCCGTATCGTCGGAGTCGCTGTCGGGGAAACGATCGTGATCGTCGTTGTCCTCGTGGATGGGATATTCCTCGGTAACTGTAGAGATTCTACCGCCGGGAGCAGGCTGCCCATCGTAGTGGAAGGCCATGCCACCGCGATAGCTATCGTAGCCTCCGCCGTAGTTAGGCTCCATGCGGTATATCTCGCCTCCCAGTGCTAAGCCACCGGCGACGTTCTTGATGCCCTTGATCCACCACGCAAAGGCGCGCTCGCTGCTGCGCTGGCCTTCGTTATTGCCAATCGGGAACATGAAATTCTGCAGATTGTGCGCCATCTCGCCGCTGACTTCCAGCCCCACCAGATCGACCTGATAGTTGATCGAGGCCAAGCTCTGTCCGGTGGGAATGCCGTAGTCAAAGGAGACCATCCGGCGATTGGCACCAGTCCCGTCGCTACCATCGGCGCGGATGAGGGTGTAGTAAAGTTCCTCGTCTTCGTCTGTGTACCATTTGAACGGACGCCGTACGGCTCGCTCACCAGCGCTGGCGATGGGGGCTGGCCAAGCCACCTCGGTGATAGCTGCGGTGCCCCGGCGATCGATGTTGAAAAAGTCGTGAGTCTGACTGACACCGACCCGGTAGTCGCCGGCCACATCGGCGACAAAGCGCGCCGAGCGCACGGTCACGTCCGCAGGAAGGACAAAGGTGTAAACCACTGGTACTTTGCCCTCGGCCTCGAGCCCGCCGCCAGCGAGGACGGCGCCGCCTTCGGGCGGCCCGGCTTCTAGCATTGGATCATAGTCTGGATCATCGTCGAGACTAGTCAGACGCACCGGCTCTGTGCCACGCGCACCCTCAATGACGATGTCCACGCCATAGACAATGGCATTGGCCCGCGCGTCATCGGGCGAGTCATCGGCCACGAAGACGCGGATGGTCTTGGGACCGAGCATCTGATAGGGCAAATCGCCGCGCCAAGCGCTAGTGCGCGACAAATCTGGCGAACTCATAATCTGGTTGATTAGCGTACCGCCAACGCTGGCGAAGCGACCCACTTCGTGCTGCCAGTGGCCGCCAAAGAGCATCACCGGTGAGTTGTCCCAAGCGTCGTCGCCTTCTTGGCCAATCGCCCATTTGGAGAACAACTGGGCACCGGCGTGGTCGCCGCCGCGCGAGTAGAGCAGAGTCGCTCGGTCGCGCTCCTTGTAGTTGATGTCCATGCGCAGCGCACTCATCTTGCTGTTGACTAGCGTCAGCGGCGTGAAGATGGTGCGTATATCCGTAGCACCGCCCCGTGTGCCCACGTTGCCCAACGTGGCAGTCCAGTGCAAATCCTTGTGAGTATAGTGGCCGATCCGAAACGACCGATACTTGTGATCAATATAGCTATACCCACTAAAGTCACTGCCACTGCGCGACTCTTCTATTGTCAGGAGCCGCTGATAGCCACCGCCCATGTAGTTGCCCATCCGGTCCCAACCCACGTTGCGGGCGCTCAGGGGACGGCCCGACGGGGTGGCCCAAGCAACGGTCTCGCGGTAGTAAGCAATGTACTTGTCGTCGGCGTAGTTGAGATAGGGAACGTTGATTGCAGTGTTGAGGAAAGCCCTCCCCAATCCTCGATCATAGCGGTCTTGGGGTCCGCGAATAAAAGCGGGGCGCTTTTTCCACGGAGGGTCTTGCGGCGTGCCGGGAGAAGGGTCGTAATAGGGCAGCGGACCAGCAGATTCGGGGTGGCGCTGCGCCTCCGCCGGTGCGGACAGGCCAGCGCAAACCAGCGCGGACAAGGCCACCCAGCGCTTGACAACACGGCATTTTAGAAAACACAGCATGAAAACCCCTCGCGGGTCACTTAAAATTAGGTGTTGGGCGAAAACATATATTTGCCCAAGCTCGCGGGTCAAGAAAAAAAAACGGGAAGCAGGCGTCAAGCCCACTTCCCGTTTTTGTATATCCAAAAGTCATTGACTTATTGGACGAAGGTCTCCTTTACACGGCCCCAAGAATCTTCTTCGACCGCGGTACCTGACGGACCAGCCGGCGTATCCACGAAGACCCAGTTGGCGAACTCGGACTGGTTGCCACCAGCCCATGCTACGCACTGGATCTGGCCGCCATAGGCGTCTTCGCCATCGGCGTCAACCAACAGCCAAGTGAAGCCCATCTCCGAGCCGGTCGTAGGGGCTTCAAAGAGGTTGCCGTTGCGCAGAAAAGTGTCCCACTCCATCCGCCCCTCGATCACGTAGTCGGCGTCGCCTTCGTCGCCAAACTCGTCACCGGCGTCGCGGAAGCCGTACTCAAACCCCTCAATTGCATCGGGGTCGTGGACATCCACGCGCTGGTTCTGCACGGTGGTGATGTAGCAGACGGACAGTTCATTCGAGCCGAAAGGCACGGCCATAAAGTTGACCACATTCAGGTTGACGTACTCGCCAGTCGGGTCGCCACCTGGGTGATCTTCGTTGTTCATGTCGAGGTAGAGAGACATGGAGTCCCGCTCCCACCAAGCCCGTGCCTCGCCGCCACCCTCGGTGTCGCGGACGTTATCGCTAACCTCGGTAATGTAGTACAGGGCATCGTCATCCCACGCCTGCAAGATCACTGAAGAGACATCGGCGTTGGTGCGGCCCTCGCCAGCTACTTCGGTCTCGCCGTTTTCATTGAGCTGGTTGGTGCTTACTTCGGAGGACTCGTTCGCCTGATCGCGCCAGCCAAACTCTTGACCGTCGAGCTGAATCTGGCTCGGCGAGCAGTCGAATTCTAGCGCGCCGGCCCACTCGTCAGCAACAGTTGCGCGGTCGCCGTCGAGGGTGGGAGCTTGGGTGAACTTGGGCAAGTCGAAGTAGCGTATCGGCGGCTGGGCATTGGCCAGCGTCGTAACGCAGAGGGCCGCGGCCGCGGCCAAAAGGGTCAACTTCTTCATTGCTGTATCTCCTTAGCTGTAAGAGAAGTGGACGAAAAAGTTCAAATGAACGATTCATAATAAATGCCCTTCAAAAGGCTGTCAAGAAAAAAGTTGCTCTACGAGATCACCTAAATTATACATTAAATACAGGCAACCACAGGTTTTCCACTGCGATCACGCATAGTTTAATTCCGTGAAAGATCTCTTCCTCATCGGCTTGTTCGTCTTCATAGTCGGGGGCCAGGCGGCCAACGCCCAGCCGCACATCTACACCATCGGCTTGGTCTTTACCGATCTCGTCGAGCAAGAGATCCTGCCCGTCCACCTCGCCGAGCAACATCCCCGCCTGATGCGAGAAATCGAGCGAGCGATCAGAGACATCTTTACCGACTTGGGCCGCTTCCGCGTCGTGCGCTTGCGGAGCATCCGCGAGGCCCGCGATCCCACAGGGCAAGAATCCATCGATTACATCGCCCATTTCACTTTCAACAAAGCCCATAAAACCTACCACAACCAAGTCATTCATTACTACGAAAATTTGGGCCTATTAGACGATAGAGGACCAAGCGAAGACCAGTCTTACACGGTGATTTCACTGCCCTCCATTGTCTGTCAACTCGAAGTCAAGTTGGAGGATCCGCACCGCGACAAAATTTTCTGGTCGGACTTGCGCGACTCTTCAGCCGTGATACCTTATGACGAACAACTATTCCTTTATAATACTTGGAAGTATCCAGGCGCGTCACATCCTGGTTTAACGCGGGCTTTCCTAGCCGATCTTCTCCGCTTGCAAATGTCCGATCCTGCCACAGAACGCGCACTAAACGTTGCCGAGCGTTGGTTCATCTCCAAGCCCAGCAGCGACCTCGCCGTTGCCCGAGGGGTGTTAAAGGGACTAGCGGACAATCTAGCGCCCGACCTAGACGCAAATTTGCCGCTAGAGGGCCGCATCGCGGCTCTCTTGCCCGAACGGAAAGGCAAACCCCACGTCCAGCTAAACATCGGTGCTCGGCACGGTCTGATGAAGCGAATGCGGTTCGATGTGTGGCGGCCTAGGCCATCGCAGCAGAAAGTAGGGCAAATAGAGGTAGTTGACGTTGATTCTACTACGGCCATCGCTCGGCTGCGAAAACTCGACAAGAAGCTCAAAAAACGCGGAGATGGCCTACAGATCCAAGACCGGGTCATTTCCCCCAAACGTCCTTTGAGGAGGTCACTATGAGTAAGAAATGGGTCTCCACGCGCTTTGCTTCGCCCACTCAGGACTTCGATCTTGACAGTCTGGTCCGCCGCCTGCGACGGGGCTTCTTTATCGCCCTAGCTTCTGCTGCGGCCCTTCTGCTCATCGTCGTTGCAATCAACCCTTTTGAAAAAGACGAGAAGAAGACACCCCGGCCCCTGACGACCAAATTCATCAAGCGCGAGCCGCGCCTGACTAAGCCGTTGGAACTGCGCAAAATTCCCCAGCCCAAGCGCCAGCTCGCGCGCCGCGAAGTCCAGCTAGCGCAAGCGCGCATGGACCAAGTACAGGCCACAGCCTCGTTCAACACCCGCAGCCTAATCGCCGGCGTCGGTGGCTCGGGAATCCGCCTGTCAGGGCAATCTACCTTCAGCACGATGAGCGGTATGACCATAGAGCCCAAGCTGACGGCAGCGGCCGTGACCAGTACCCGCACCTCCGAGCACAAAATTGACATGGGCCTAGAGATGCTCGACGTCAACAACATGGACACCGGTCGCTACCGCGCCATTATCGTCCAAGACGCCACGGACAAGCAGGCCCTCAAAGGCTTTGTCAAGCTAGCCCAAGTCATGTCCTCGCGGGCACTGGCCGGCGGGACCTCCGGCTACGGCACGGTCACGCTCCGCGTCAAAACCATTGACCGACTGCGCGATGTGATCAACGAATATACCGGCCTCAAGGCCGAGTTCCTCGGCTTTGTCACGTTCGACGACCCGCGTCTTATGGAAATACCTATCATCCTGCCGCAGGGATCGCCCAACGAGACTGAAATGGCCAACTTGGCCCAGTATCTGATGTCGGGTGGATTTTCATTCAGCGGGATCTACGGCGAAGCACTAGAAAAATACGGCGGCCTAATCAACGGCAAGGACTTCTGGTCCGAGCGCCTGCCGGAGGATCACCCCGTCTATACCTCCTTCTTCGACCTGAGTGGGGGCATGCCTTTCGGCTATAGCCCCTCACTAGGGCAGGGCAAATTGGGCGTTAGGCCCTGGAACTATCTGCGTGGCTATTACATCAAAGGCAGGTTGGCAAGCGTCACGCCTGGCGACGGTGGTTGGGGCTGGGAAAACGACGGACGCGGCGGGGATTCGACCCGCCAGCTACAACTAGCCGTCAACATCATCATCTACGCCCTGACGCAGGAAGGATCGATTACCCAACGCCTCATGCAGATGGTCAACTAGACTTTTTGCTGCAAAGTCAACTCCAAAGCAGGTGTCAGGTCTAACTCTTGACACCTGCTTTCACTTAAGCCGCCCATGTCCAAGCTCGCCCTAGCAAGCCTCTGCGCCGGCCTATTGAGTTGCGCCGCACAACAGGCCGAATACTATATCGACCAACTCGCCGATCCAAAGCGTCAAGTCCGCCTCGACGCCAGCCACGCCTTGGTGCAACTAGGCAGCGCAGCCGTCGAGCCTTTGCTGGACCGCGCAACCGCTGGCAGCGATAGTCTGCGCTACATCGCCGCGCAAATCCTCGGCCAAATTGGCGATCGGCGCGCCACCCCCTTCCTCAAATCGCTCCTCCGCGACCAAAACCGCTATGTCCGCGAACAGGCTGTCCGCGCTCTCGGCCAACTCGACGACCCCCACCTCCACACAACCTTAGCCAGCGTCCTTGCCGACGACTCAGTCCCCGAGGTGCGCGGCGCAGCAGCTTGGAGCTTGGGCAACCTCCGCGACACCACGGCCGTGCCTTCTCTGGTGCGCGCCTTGGCGGATACCATCCCCTCGGTGCGCCGACAGGCCCTCGCCGCGCTGCAGTTTCTGTGGACCTCACAGGCCGAAGCGGCGGCCCTCGCCGCGCTGCGCGACCGCGACGACAACGTGCGCTACATCGCCGCGCAGCTATTGGGACACCACCGGACGCATCGCGCTCTCGACGCGCTGTGCCTCGCCTTGACCGACGACAACATCTGGGTCCGCGCAGAAAGCGCCCGCACCCTCGGCCGCATCGGCGACACCACAGCCGTGAGGCCGCTAGAGCGCATGTTCGCCGAGCGCGAAGGTCCCGACCACGAGGCCGCCAAAGAGGCATTGCATCTGCTCACGGGCCTAAACTACGCGGTCGCCCCCTAATTTGCGCGTCTTTCCGCTGTTTTGCGCCGCGCTGCTATGCGCCCTCCCCCTGCGCGCCCAACCCCAATTTAGCGACCAAACCGCCGCCGCTGGCATCACCTATCGCAATGTATTTGGCGGACAAGAAAAGCACTACATCCTAGAATCCCACGGCAGCGGCGCGGCCTTCTTCGACCACGACTCCGACGGCGATCTCGACCTCTACATAGTCAACGGAGCCACTTTTGCCACGTACCGAGATCGCTCGGGGCCGGGCAACGCGCTCTACCGCAATCGCGGCGACGGCACTTTTGGGGAAATCACCCGAGAAGCCGGGGTCGGCGACGCCGGCTGGGGCGGTGGCGTGGCCGTGGGCGATCTCGACAACGACGGCCACCCAGACCTCTATGTGACCAACTACGGAGCCAACGTACTCTATCGCAATCGCGGCGACCGCTTTGCCGATGCAACTCGAGAAGCGGGCGTTGGCGGCAATCAATACAGCGCCAGCGCGGCCTTTTTCGATTACGACCGCGACGGCGATCTCGACCTCTACGTGGCCAACTACGTCGTCTTCGACGCCGAGAACCTGCCGGCCAAACCCAAGCTCTGCACCTTTTTCAGCGGCCTCCAAGTCTATTGCGGCCCTAAAGGCTTAGTCGGCGCGCCGGATGTGCTCTATCGCAACGAGGGCGACGGTGTATTTACTGACGTCACCCAAGCGTCCGGCGTGGCAGCCGCCAACCGCTATTACGGCTTGGGCGTGGTCCCGGCCGACTACGATTCCGATGGCGATAGCGACCTTTTTGTCGCCAACGACGAAACTCCCAACGTGCTCTTCCAAAACCAAGGCGACGGCACTTTCCAAGATGTCGCCCTCATCGCGGGCGTGGCGTACAATGGCGACGGCGATGTCGAAGCCGGTATGGGCGTGGACTTTGGCGACTACGACGACGACGGCGACCCAGACTTGTACGTAACCCACTTTTTCACCGAGACTAATACGCTCTACCGCAACGAAGGCGGCGTGCGTTTCTCCGACGTCACGACCACGGCTGGTCTCGCCGCGGCCACAGTAGAGATGTTGGGTTGGGGAACGCGCTTTTTCGACTACGACAATGATGGTCGTCTCGACCTATTCGTCGCCAACGGCCACGTATATCCGCAGGTTGACCAAGCCGCAACCGGCACTACCTACCGCCAACCCAACCAACTCTTCCGCAACGAGGGCGGCGGCCGCTTCGCCCCAGTATTAGTCGGCCTTGAGCTGATGCAGGCCAAAGTCAGCCGTGGCACTAGCTTTGGCGACTACGACGACGACGGCGATATCGACCTCTTCGTCGTCGAGCTAAACGACGCGCCGACTCTGTTGCGCAATGATGGAGGAAATGCGGGAAACTATCTCGTGGTGCAGGTCTTTGGTCGCGAAGACAATCGCGACGGGGTTGGCACTCGCATCGGCCTGCAAGCAGCCGGCAAGCACCAGTGGCGCACGGTCAATGGCGCAGGTAGCTATCTTTCACACAGCGACTTGCGCGTCCACTTCGGCTTGGGCACCGCGCAGGCCATCGACCGCATCGAAATCACCTATCCCAATGGCAGTACCTACGCAGTCGAGAACGTGCCTGCCAACAAACTCTTAGTCGTCCGCCAAGGGCAGGGGCACGCCCTCCTCGAACTAGGCGCAAATCCTTTTTAATGGTCAACCCGTGCTGTGCTCGGCCCGCACCCGCTCGATTTCGGCGAGGCGCTCCTGCGCGGCAGAAAATTCGGGATGGAGTTTGAGGAGCTGCTCAAAGACCGCGGCGGCCTTGTTGACGTACCCGAACTCTAGGTGGAGCATCCCCAAGTTGTAGCTGGCCTCCGGTGAGCGCGGCGACCGGCTCGCAGCCCGTTTGAGGCTGGCTAGCCGGCCCTCGTATTCTTTGAGCTTGGCAAAGACCTGCATTAGCTCCTGGCCCTCGTCGCTACGGCCCTGCTTGAGGTAGAGTTGGGCCAAGCTATAGTGGGCACCCGCGTGGCCGGGATCGCGCTTTATGGCCTCCAAGTAGTAGGTGGCGGCCTGTTCCTCCTGGCCTAACTTGGCTGTCACCGTGCCCAAGCGATGATAGGCGTTGGCGTGAGCCGCATTTTTGAGCAGGGTTTGGTGAAAGTAACTCCGCGCTGCTTCAAGCTTGCCTTCCTGTTCGCTGATGACGCCGAGGTCGTAAAACGCGCCCGCCGTCTCGACGCCGAGATCTATCGCTCGCCGATAGGCCGCCCTTGCCTCTTCATATTGGCTCAAGGCCATGTAGCTCTCGCCCAAGTTCGCGTACACCCGCCCTTCGTCTGGGTGGTCCGCGAGGGCGCGCTGGTACTCGGCAATGGCCTCGCCCGGGCGGTGCTGCAAGTGATAGACCCTCCCCAAGTTGGCCCGAGCTTGCAGGAAGGTCGGTATCAAGCGCACAGCTTCCTCGTACTGAGCCGCGGCCTCTGCGTAGAGACCCTGTTGATGGTAGAGATAGCCGAGATTGTAGTAGATCGCCCCAAAGTCGGGCCGCAGTGCCAGCGCCTTCTTATAGCTATCCTCTGCCGCTAAAAAATGGCCCAACCCGTCGAGCGAAACGGCGAGGCCAATCTGCGCCTCAAAGTGCTCGGGGACTAACTCCAACGCCTGTTCAAAGTGGGGGACCGCCTCGTCAAAGCGCTCTAGAGCCGCGTGTGTCACGCCTAGATTGCTATGGACTTGGGCGAGGTCTGGATTCAGTTCGATGGCCTGCTGGTAGTAGCGGGCCGCTTCGTCCATTTGATTTTGGGCACGCAATCGGTCGCCTTGCTCGACGGCTTTTTGCGCGGCGTTTGTCCGGTACTGCGAGTACCAGTACGAGCCACCCAAGCCGAGGGCAATCACCAGCGCGGCTCCTCCTATGTAAAAGAAGCGACGACGCGGCACTTGCTCGCGGTTCTTTTTATTACGGGCCATCCGTGTGTTGCGTTTACTAGCGGGGGAAATACTTGGGCATGGGATCAGTCGCGCCGAGCGCGTCTAGCACACCATTGCGAATGCATAGAAGATCACCGCAAATCCTGTCCATCCCACCAATCCCATAAATCACAGTCCTACTGCCGCACAACTTCTATCCCGGTCATGATCTGATCTTGGCCCCAAGTTCCTCCGAGCCGCAGCGAACTCGACGCGATGGAGCCGGTGATCGTACCTTCTTCTTGGGTGAAGGCATAAACCGTCTTCGCATTGAGGTAGCGCACCTCCAAAGTGATCTGTTCGGAATCGTTGGGCTGGAGAATGTTGATCGCCTGGATGAAATCGTTGCGACCCTCGCCATAAACCAACGTGGCAGACACGGTAACTTGCTTAGGAGAGACCCGCACAATGCTTATTGTAACGGGGCGGCCTTCCCCGCTGACGCCATTGGATAGGGCAAAATTTCCGGTGCCTTCGTATTCGCCGACCCAAGCATCGGCGTAATCGGACGTCGGTTGAACGGCTTCATCCGAACCGCAACTCAGGGTGGTCAACAGGCCCGCTAGGGCCAACCATGTCCATTGTTTCATCGCGCGTACCTCCGCAGAGTTTTCGTTCGGCAAAAGTATAGGGCACAACGCGCCGCGAATCAACCGCTTTGCGCCGCCGCCACTCGCCAATTCTCCCCTCAGTTCGTACACTATGCGTTGCAAAATGTATCCACTGCCAAAGACGCCTATGCGCCTAGGTCTCGCGCTCGTCGCCTTGTTGGGCTGCGCCTCTGAGCCACCCCTACCCGCGCAGAGCGCCCAGCGCTACGAACAGGCCCGCCAACACCTAGCGGCCGGCCGTTTGGACTCCGCCGCCTACGTGCTCGAAGCACTCGTCCAGCGCGATACCCTGCACTACGAGGCCGCACTCGCGCTCGGGGAAATCTACTTGCGGCAAAAGCACTACCAACAAGCTGTGTCTCCGCTCGCACGCGCACAAAAGCTCGCGCCCGAGCGCATCGAACCCCGATTGCAGTTGGCCCAAACTCTGAGCAAACTCGGCCGTCAAGCCGAAGCGCGCACCCTTTTCGACTCCATAGTGACGGCCTTCCCCGGCAACGCGGTCGCCTGCATGGCATACGCCGACCTCCTGATGACACAAGACCAACCCGACGCCGCAGGTGCCCTCGCCCAGTACGAAGCCATCCTCGCCGTCGATCCCAATCACTACCGAGCGCGCTCGGGCAAGGCCGCCTCGCTTTTGCGCTTGGGCGATTTTGCTGGTTCCGCCACCCGCCTCGACAGCTTGCTCGTCGAGCGGCCGGACGACGTGTACCTATCCTTCCTGCTGGGCGCGGCCTATCATCACTTGCGCCAATATCCCGAGGCCGTCGCCGCGTACAAGCGCGCCATTGACGTCCTGCCTCCAGCTTCGCCGCAGCGCACCGTGCGCCAGTGGAACCTGCGGCTGGCCTATATCGAGGCGTACGGCACCTACCCAGGCGACCTCGAACCGGCCCATCAAATCGGCTTGGCACCGCTGGCCGAGGCATCGCCGGTGCGCTTCACCGATGTGGCCGCAACGGCTGGCGTCGGCAAGCGAGATCGGGGGCGTGGCGTGGCGTGGCTCGACTACGACACCGATGGCGACCCAGACATCTTCGCCGCGGGCATCCAAGCCCCACACGCGCTCTACCGCAACGACGGCGACGGCCGCTTTGCCGACGTATCTACCGCAGCCGCCCTCGCAGATCCGCGCGGCGGCTGGGCAGCCATTGCCGCAGACTACGATGGCGACGGCCGCCCAGACCTCTTTACCACCCGCGAGGCTTGGGAAGGTCTCGCGCCCAACTCGCTCTACCGCAATCAGGGCGATGGAACCTTTCGCGATGTTGCGTCCCAAGCCGGAGTCGCTGGCGCAGACGACAGCTTCATGGCCGTCTGGACCGACTACGACAACGACGGCCTGCCGGATCTGTACGTGGCCTCGGGCATCACCGGCAGCGGACGGCCCAACCGCCTGTACCACAACCAAGGAGACGGCACCTTTGCCGACCGCGGCGCACAGGCCGGCGTGGCCTATCGCGGCAAAACCCTCGGCGTAACCTGCGGCGATTACGACGGGGACGGGGACAGCGACCTCTACGCCATTGACGTAGCCGCCCCCAACCACCTCTACCGCAACGACGGGACCACCTTCCGCGACGTCACCGCCGAGGCTGGCGTGGCCAAGCCGGGCGAGGGCAGCTACGTGGGCTTCTTCATCGACAGCGACGGCGATGGCGATCTCGACCTCTTCGTATCGGCCATGAACTTCTACGAAGACATCGTGCAGTCGCAGGTCACGGGGCTGGCCTTGCGCCCGACCCGCGCCTATCTGTACCGCAACGATGGGACCACTTTCCGCGACATCGCCCCCCAGCAGGGGTTGGCCCGCTCCTTTGGCTCGATGGGTGCGGGCTATGGCGACGTGGACTACGACGGCCTAATCGACATCTACCTGACCAACGGCGGCCCCATAATGGCGCGCTTTGAACCCAATACCCTATTCCACAATCGCGGCGACCGCTTCGCCGACATCACAACCGCGGCCGGCGTTGGCAACCCCGGCAAGGGACACGGCGTGGGTTTTGCCGACTACGACCTCGACGGCGATCTCGACCTCTATACCGCGGTCGGCGGCCACTACCCAGGTGACCTGTGGGCCAACAGCCTGTACCGCAACGAGGGCCACCACAACCACTTCCTCGGCGTGGATTTAGGACCGCAAGCCATCGGCGCGCAGTTGCGCCTGCGCGCTCAAGATCTGCTCGGGGTCGTGGAAATCAACAGCGGTCCGGGATTCGGGTCGTCCAACAGCTTATCTCCGGCCCTCGGCTTGGGCGCACGCACCCGCGTCGATACCCTCGAAATCCGCTGGCCCACCGGCGCACAGCAAGTGTACGCGGATCTGGAAATCGACCGCTTCCACCGCTTTGCCGAGCAGCCCTGAGATGGCGTGGCGACTACTCTGCGCAGCATTTGCGCTCGCCTCCTGTGCTTCTGAGCCAGTACCAGATCCAGTCGATCACCTCGCCCACGCCCGTGCACACTTTTCAGCGACCCGATTTGAAGAAGCAGCGGCCGCCGCCCGCGCCGGGCTAGCCCTCGACTCGACGAACGCCGACCTCCACAATGTGCTGGCCTCGTCCCACGCGGCGCAGGGACGCTACGCACTAGCTATAGAATCCCTCGAAACAACCGTCCGCCTCAAACCCGACTTCGCCATGGGCTTTGTGAACCTCGGCGGGATCTACACCAAGCTGGGCCAGTACGATCGCGCCGACACCTATCTCCAGCGCGCCGTCCAGCTCAATCCCGACAACTCGCCAGTGCGCCGACGCTTGGGCGAGCTGTACTTGGCCACGGGCCGCTACGCCGAAGCCACCCGCGAATTGCTCGAAGCCCTGCGCCTGTTTCCCAACGACGCTACACTCTACTACTACCTCGGCCAAAGTCTCGCAGCCGAGGGCCGACAAGACGATGCCTTGGAGGCCTTTCAGCGCGCCACCTTGCTCGACATCGGCTTTGCCGACGCCTTCTATCGCCTCGCCACCCTCGCCCGCAAGGCCGACCGCGACACTTTGGCCCAGCAAGCCCTAGCGAGCTTTTCGCATCTGCAAGCGCTCAGCGGCAAGGAGGTCAAGCGACTGCGTGCAGCCATCCTCAACGCGCCCGAAGAAGCCGCCCATCACTACAACCTCGGCCTGTTCTTCGTCCGGCACGGGTACTTTCCCCAAGCCGAGAACAAATTCGACCGGGCCGTCGCCCTGCGCCCCGGGGATCTCGCTCTGCTCAACAGCCTTGCCGGCGACCTCCTAAAGCTGCAACAACCCGAAGCTGCGCTGCGTTACTTACAGGTCGCTCTCGACCAAGATCCAGAGTACTTTCCCGCCTTGCTCAACGCCGGCCAAATCACCGGCCAACTTGGACACTACGACGAAGCCATCGCCTACTGCCGCCGAGCGGTTGCAGTGCACCCAGACGACGCCGAGGGCTGGTACCTCCTCGGCTTGGGCCTGTTCAGCAATGGGGAACGCGCTGCCGCCGAACAGGCGTTGGACCGCAGCCTAGTGCTGAGTGCGGACGATGCTGCGCTGCGCGCTAAGACCCAGCAACTTCTCAACACCCTGCAACAACAACCCACAGAAACGCCGTGATTGTACTACTTTCGCTCTTTTTGCCCCTCGTCCTCACTCTCGCTTGCAGCCAGTCAGACCCCCGCGCCGAGGCTTGGTCCCAACACTATCAAGCCGGGCGCGCAGCCCTCGGCCAGAGCCGCTTTGACGAGGCCGAACAAGCCCTAGCCCACGCTCTGACCTTAGCCGAGACTTTTGTCCCCGACGATCCTCGCTACAGCCGCACCGCCCACCAACTCGCGCAACTCCACGTCGTGCGCGGCGAACTCGCACGAGCCGAAAGCCTCTACCAACACTTGCGCGAGCGACAAGTGGCCCTCCCAGACGACCATCCCGACAAAATGTTGACGCTCGACAAACTAGGCGACACCTATCGGCTCCAGCAACGACCGACCGAGGCCGTTCCACTCTACAACCGCGTCCTCTCCTTTCAACAGGCCCACCGAGGCGATGAAGAAGTCGCGGCAACCATGCAGAAGTTATCCGACCTCTACCGAGCACAGGGCGACCGCGCCACAGCCGATTCCCTCGCCCAGCGCGCTCATGCCCTAAACCTCCGCGCCCGCGCCCATGCCCTGTTCCTCCAAGGCCACTACCAACGGGCCGCGCCCCTGTACCACAGTGCGCTGGCCCTGCAAGCGGGCGATCATCCCGATTTGGCCCGCACTTGTTACTACTTAGGCCGTCTGTACGACGCACAGGATCGCTATCGGCAGGCCGAGCACTTCTACCGGCGCGCCCTAGCCGCGTCCCCCGCCAGCGATCCCGATCAAGTTGGCGCAGCACTCGCCGACCTCCTTGCCCGCCAAGCCAACCATCCTTAACGCCCACAGGAGTCCCTTATATGAACCGCCCCCCCACAGAGTTCAAACGCATTGCCGCTGACGATCTCAGAACCTTTGGCACGGCCTGCCTCCGCGCCGCTGGCATGTCCGCCGCGCACGCCGCGCAGTTGGCCGACCTACTGGCCAACTCGGACTTACGCGGCGTGCGCTCGCACGGCACTCGCGCCCTGTACGGGTATTGCTGCACGATCCGCGACAAAAAGGCCAACCCCGATCCAGACATCCGCGTCCTGCGCGAAAGCGACACCCACGTCTTTGTCGATGGCGATGGCAGCCTCGGGTACGCGCCGACCATGCTCGCCACCGAACGCGCCATCGCCAAGGCCAAGGAAAAGGGCCTCGCCATCGGCGCGGCCTGCCACATTGGGCACTACGGCTCAGCCGGACACTACGTGCGCCGCGCCATGGCGGAAAACTGCGTGGGCTTCTCAGTGCAGGCGGCCTATCCTCAGTACTACCCCAGCAACGACGGCAAGCGCGCCGCCCACTACGGCAACCCGCCCCTGTGCTTTGGCCTGCCCGGACAAGCAGGGCCACCTGTAGTACTCGACGTAGCCACCTGCATCCTCGCCGACTACCAACGCGGCGAGCAGATCGAAGCCATTGAAGAGATGATCCCCGCGGCCTTCTTCAAATCCATGGGCTACACCGCAATCGCCACCCTGCTCGGCGGAGCTTTTGTCGGCCAAGGCGGCGACCGCGACCGCGAGATTGCCGCGCAATGGCCGGCGGCGCGCATGGGCAGCTTAATCCTCGTCCTCGACTTGGGCCTCTTCGCGCCCGCTCCACAAGTGCGCCACGGTGTCGATGAGTTGGTGCGCCTAGCGAGCGAGCAAATGATCCCACTGCGCGGGTACGACGAAGTCACCCTGCCCGGCACGCCTGAACACCGCAACGAGGAAGCGTACGCACGCGACGGCATTCCCATCGGCTTAGAAGACGTCGAGCGCCTAGCCGAGTGCGGCCGGGCCTTTGGCGTCGCGCCCCCGTGGCTGGACTAACGCCGGGCCGGTTCCTACCTTAACGAGCCGCAAAAAGGAGAAATTCTATGAGCCTGACGCGCGAGCGCCACGCCGAGCTAAAGCGCTATGCCATCCAATTGCGCCGTCTCGTCGTCGAGTCGGTACACCACGCTGGAGCCGGCCACCTAGGAGGCCCCATGTCCGCGGCCGAGTTGCTCATCGCCCTGTACTTCGCCGAGCTAAACATCGACCCAGACCGACCCCGCGACCCAGACCGCGACCGCTTCATCCTGTCCAAGGGGCATTCCTCAATCGGCCTCTACGCGGCTTTAGCCCTGCGCGGCTACCTGCCCATCGAGGAACTCGCCACCTTTGACGCCATTGACTCCCGCCTACAGGGGCACCCAGACATGAGCGTCCTCCCCGGCCTCGACATGTCCACCGGCTCGCTGGGCCAGGGCCTGTCGCCCGGCCTCGGCATGGCCCTCGCCGCCCGGCTGAAAGGACAGGACTTTCGCACTTGGGTGATGATCGGCGACGGCGATTCGCAGGAGGGACAAATCTGGGAGGCGGCCTTTGTCGCAGCGCGCTACGGCCTCGACAATCTCACCGCTATTCTCGACTGGAACGGCCTGCAGCAATACGGCTGGGCCACCGAAAAGGGCTACGGCGTACTCGACCGATTGGCCGCACAGGAAAATCCACTCAGCCGCTGGCGCGCCTTTGGCTGGAACACCATCGAGACCGACGGCCACGATTTCCCCGCCATTTTCTCGGCCTTTGCCGCGGCCAAATCACATCGCGGCCAACCCACCATCATCGTCGCCCGCACGGTCAAAGGCAAAGGGATATCCTACATGGAAAACGACTTCAACTGGCACTCCAAGCCAGTGACCGACCAAGACCTCAAACAAGCGCAAGACGAACTCGCCGCGCAGGAGGCCGCGCTGTGAACCTCTCTACCACCGACGAGATGCTGGCCCAGCGCGACGCCTTCGGCGACGCTCTCATCGAACTCATTGACCGCGACCCGCGCGTGTACGTGCTCGACGGCGACTTGGCCAACTCGACCAAGGCCGACAAAGTCTCCCGCGAGCGGCCCGACCGCTTCCTCGAAATGGGCATTGCCGAGCAAAACATGATGGGTGTCGCCGCTGGCATGGCCACCTGCGGCCTCGTGCCGTGGCTGAGCAGCTTCGCCTGCTTCATCGTCAACCGCGACCTCGATCAGCTCCGCGTCGTCGTCGCCCAACCCAACCTACCCGTCAAGCTCTGCGGTGCCTATTCGGGCCTATTGACCGGCAAAACCGGCAAAACCCATCAAGAAGTCGCCGACATCTCCGTCATGCGGGCCATGCCGAATATGACCGTTTTGGCCCCGGCCGACGCCGTAGAAGTCCGCGCCTGTATGCTGGCGGCCAACGACTTGCCCGGCCCCGTGTACGTGCGCATGACGCGCGATCCGGAACCAGTCATCTTTCCAGCCGACTACGAGTTTGAGTTGGGCCGCGCCCTTGTCGTGCGCGAGGGCACGGACATCACCCTCATCTCCACGGGAGCCCAAACCCCGCGCTGCCTCGCCGCGGCCGACGAATTAGCGAGCGAAGGGATCTCGGCACTCGTCCTGCATGTACCCACCCTCAAGCCACTCGACGCAGATGCCATTGTCGCCGCGGCCGCGCAGACGGGCTGCGTAGTGACGGCCGAAGACCACACCATCATCGGCGGCTTGGGCGGCGCGGTCGCTGAAGTGCTAGGCGAGCGGCGTCCCACGCCCATGCAGCGCGTCGGCATCCGCGACGTCTTCGGCGAATCCGCACCTAACGAAGACCTGCTGCAAAAATACGGCTTAACCCCCGGGCATGTGGCGCAGGCGGCGCGGGCGCTGCTCTCTTGACCGTCGTATCCAAATACCCGTAATTAAATAAGACTCATTTACCGCAACCGATAGCCACAAGCTGCTGATGACGCGACATACTGGGTTCACTTCAGAGTGTTTGTTCACCAGTAGAAGCTCATACGAGCCATTAGAGTGCATCTTTGATGCACTCTTTTTCTTTGGCCGGTACCATAGGAAACGAGAGACCACATGAAAGAGGGTTTGCAGCAATTGTTGAAGCTCCAAGAAGTCGATAAAAAACTCTTCTCTCTCGAAGAGGCCAAAGAAAAATATCCCGCTGAAATCGACCTGCGGCGCAGCAAGATAGCAGAAGCGCGGTCCGTTTTGTCCGATCTAGAAGCCCAAAGCGCTGAGCTAGCCAAGCAGCAGCGGCACTGCGAGCGCGAGATCGAAAGCAGCAAAGCCACCCTGCGCGAGCGCGAGGAGCGCTTTTCCGTAGTAACGACCAATAAGGAATACGATTCTCTCCAGCTCGAAATCGAGATTTGCAAAAAGACCATTGCCGAGCACGAGACGCAATTGCTCAAAGCCCTTGAGGGCCAAGAGCGAATTCAGGGACAAATTGACGAAGAGCAAGAGGCTTTTGAGGAAGTCCGCGCAGTCGAGCAAGAGCGCATTGATGAACTCGAAGGCATGCTCGGCACCATGCAGGAACAAATCGACGAAGTTGAAAAGAGTCGAGAGGTGGTCGCCAAGAGCATCAAGGACATTGATGTTCAATTGCTGCAAACGTACGAGCGCAAAAAGGGACGGCACGGGATTCGCGTCGCAGCCGTACACAAACACGCTTGCGGCGCTTGTTACTACCAAATGCCCGCCCAAATGCTCAACGAGGTACGCGTCGGCGACCGCGTCATTTCCTGCGAGAGCTGCGGCACCATTATGGTCTGGGACGAGCAGTTGGTTTGATTTTGGGAGAAGTAAGTCGGGCGGGCGCGCTAGCAGTCCTCAGTGGCCGCTAGTGAGGAAAGTCCGAGCTCCACAGGACAGGATGCTGGGTAACGCCCAGGGGGGGCGACCCCACAGACAGTGCCACAGAAAACACACCGCCCAGCTTACTGGGTAAGGTTGAAAAGGCGAGGTAAGAGCTCACCGCACCTGCGGCGACGCAGGTGGCAGGGTAAACCTCATCCGGAGCAAGGCCAAATAGGGGAAAAGAGGTGGTCCGCCTCGCTAAATTCCCGGGTAGGCCGCACCGAGGCGACCGGGCAACCGCCGCCCCAGATGAATGCCCGCACAGCGCACTTCAGGTGCGTGGACAGAACTCGGCTTATAGACTTACTCCTCCCACACCCGGGGCCTGGTGGCTCCGGGTGATTTTTCTGTTTTTGGAGAGCTAATGTTCCCTCTGATCGCCGCGCTGGTGTTGATTGCCGCGCGACTGCCCGCCCAACAACCCGAACGCTACGCAATCGAGCCGCTGGTCTCGCAGCTAGCCGAAGGCTATATCGACTGGACGCAACACGCGCTCTTCGCCTATGGCGACGGCACCGCGCCCGCGGCAATCACCGACCCTGTGCAGCAGCGGCTCCACGGGTTGCGCAATGCTCGGGACGCGGCCTTCCACAACATGCGCCAACTAATCGGCCAAGTCCGCCTCAACGCCGATACCCAACTGCAAGACGCGGGCCTCGATCGCGATTTCCAAGAACTCGTCCGCGTGGCCATTGGCTCGCAAAGCGAGGACCAAGGGCACTATCGCATCGCCGTGCGGCTGCTTCTGCTAGGCGATTTCGCGGCGGCGGCACTGCCTCAAGTCGAGCCTATAGACCCAAGATCACACGACCTCAGTTACTTCGACGACTCCCCTGTAGTACCAATGACCGCCGATTCACTCGCGGTACCAGCCGTAGCCGATTCGCTAACAGCACCCGCCACCGACTCGCTCGCAGTGCCAGTCAGTGCCGATTCGCTAACAGTACCAGCCGCCACCGACTCCCTCGCAGAGCCAGCCAGCGCCGATTCGCTAACGACGCCAGCTACCTTCGACTCGCTCGCAGTGTCCGCGACCACCGATTCCCCAACGCTATTAGCTACAACTGACTCCCTAGCCATAGACGCCTCCGACTCGCTAACGACGCCCGCGACCACCGATCCACTCGCGGTAGACGAACTCGTATTTTTCGTCCCCGAGGCACCCTATACCGGCCTGCTCGTCGATGTTCGCGGTCTCGGGCTACAACCGAGCATAGCGCCGCGAGTGCTCAGCGCGGCTGGGCACGTGATTCACGGCGCGGCCACCGTGGACCGCAGCCTCGCCACATCCTACGGAGTTGCCGGCTACGACGACGACATCGACCGCGCTTACACTAGCGAACGGCTCGGCGGGGAAGAGGCCAATCCTTTCGTCGTCAGGGCCACGGGCACGGCTGGTCGCTACTCGGGCGACGCCGTCCTCGACGACTTCGATGCCGTCCAAGTGCTGCAAGCCGACGAGGTTGGAGACTTCTTGCGCCAAGGCCGGGTGACCTTTCTCCTCGGCCCCGCGCCAGCGGCCTTCGATGACGCCTATTTCGATTCTACCTATACGGACACTTTCATCTTAGAAGGAACAAAAAATGAGTTTGAGTTTTACGGAGAAATGGAACCAAGCGATCTCCAAGAATAACTCGCTGGTCTGCGTCGGGCTAGATACCGATCCCGCTCAGCTACCTGCCAGCGTCCGCACCAAAGCCGATCCCGTCCTCTACTTCAACCAGCAAATCATCGACGCCACCTGCGATCTCGTCTGCTGCTACAAGCCCAACTTCGCTTTCTACAACGCCCTCGGCGCGAGCGGCTTCACCACGCTCAAACGCACCCTCGACCACATCCCCGTAGACATCCCGGTGCTCATCGACGCCAAGGTCGGCGACATGGGCAATGTAGCCGCGCAATATGCCCGTGCCTTTTACGAGGTCCTCGGCTGTGACGCGCTAACGGTGAATCCCTATATGGGCCACGACTGCGTCGCACCTTTCACCGCATACCAAGACCGCACCACCTTTCTCGTCTGCCTGACGTCCAACTCTGGTGCCGACGACTTTGAAAAACAGCTCATGGGCAATCGGCCCCTATACGAGCGCGTCATTGCCAAAGCCCACGAATGGAACGCGGCCAACAACATCGGCCTAGTCTTCGGCGCGACCCAACCCGAGCACTTGGCTCACTTCCGCTCCCTAGCGCCGGACATACCCTTGCTAATACCCGGAGTCGGCGCGCAAGGCGGCTCTATAGAGCTAGCGGTCAAAAACGGCTGCGACGCTCGCGGCGCGGGCATCCTCATCAACTCCTCGCGCGGCATCCTCTACGCCTCCCAAGACAGCGATTTCGCGGCTGCGGCCCGGCAGGCGACCCTAACCCTGCGCGACGCCATCAACGCCCACCGCCCTTGAGCCATTATTGCCATCGCGCATAGCTATCCCTATTTTTTTGCAACGCGTCGGGGTGTGGCGCAGTCCGGTCAGCGCACCTGCTTTGGGAGCAGGATGTCGTCGGTTCGAATCCGACCACCCCGACCACCACTTTCCCTCCAGCACCCCTCCCTTCGCCCAGCGAAATTCGCAGCCCTTCAGACAAGGATGAATCATGGCACGAGAAATCAAGGCTTTGCTCGACGAGGAAATCGCCGCGTACGCAGCGCGCAATCCCCGCTCCCAAGCAATGTTTGCGCGGGCCGTGCAATCGCTGCCGGGTGGCAACACCCGCACCGGCATCCACATTGACCCTTTTCCCTTGTACGCCGACCGCGGCGAGGGAGCCTATCTCTACGACATCGACGGCCACCGCCTGATCGACTTCGTCAACAACAACACAGCCCTGCCCTTGGGCCACGCCCATCCCGCCATCGTCACTGCCCTACAGGAACAAATCGCCCTCGGCACTGGGTTTTCGCGGCCCCTCGCCCTCGAAGTGGAGATGGCCGAGATGCTTCGCGCACGCATGCCCGCACTGGAAAAAATGCGCTTTTGCTCCTCGGGCACCGAAGCCGTACTCAACGCCCTGCGCGTAGCGCGGGCCCATACCGGGCGCACCAAGATTGCCAAGTTCGAGGGAGCCTATCACGGCATCGACGACAGTGCGCTAGTGAGTTACTTGCCGCCGCTGGGGCCGGAGTTGGGGCCAGCTAACAAGCCGCAGGGCGTGGCCTCGTCGGCCGGTCTGATGGCCCATACCCTCGACGAGGTGGTCGTGCTGCCGTTCAACGACACGGCGGCCTGCGCCGAGATCATCGGCGACAACGCCCAAAACCTAGCCGCCGTGATTGTGGATCCGCTCTCCACGGCCGCTGGACTGACGCTGCCAGAGGCCGGTTTTTTATCGAGCCTGCGCGACGCGACCACCCGCGCCGGTGCCCTACTGATCTTCGACGAAATCGTCAGCTTCCGCTTCGGCCCGGGCGGGACGCACACGGCTTATCAAGTGCGGCCCGATCTGGTCTGTTTGGGCAAGGTAATCGCCGGTGGGACGCCCGGCGCAGTTTTCGGCGGCCGCGCCGACGCCATGGCCCTATACGATCCAGCCGACGGGCCGCAGATCCAACAGTCCGGCACCTTCAACGCCAATCCCATCGCCCTAACCGCCGGCTTGCAGACCCTCCAAGCGCTGACTCCAGAGGCGTACGAGCAGACGGAAGAGCTAGCGCGTCGGGCGGCTGAGGGATTGCAGGCCGCGTTTGGCGAGGTCGGAATCGCCGTGCAGGTAGTCGTGGCCGGGTCCATATTCCGGCTGTATTTCCTCGAACAGCCGCCGCTTAATTTCCGCGCAGCAGCGCAGGACGACGCGCAGATGCACCGTTGGCTGTTCTTTGCTCTGCTCAACAAGGGGCTATACACGCGGACGGGCGGCAACATATCACTGGCGACCGAGACTCACCACATCGACGCGCTGGTACAGGGAGTGCGCGAGGTAGTGCAAGTGCTGTAACGTCCCGCATGACCGCTAGCGCATGGCGACGTACACTTCTGTGGAGCCTGTCCCTGAGCATGGTTTGCTGCGGCGGTTGGAGCCGCCGGCCTCCGCCAGCAGAATCACCAACCACGCCCACGGCAACAGCCCACTACGCCTACTACTGTGCCGATTGCCACGGTCCCGACATGGACGGAGGTATGGCCAGCAGTCTGATTGACGGTCGTTGGGATTACGGCGCAAGCGACGCGGCCATCTTCGCGAGCATTGCTGTAGGGATTCCCGAGGACGGCATGCCCGGGTTTGGTGCGGTAATGGACGCAGCCCAAATCGACGCGTTGGTACGCCTGATGCGGGAGGCCGAGCGAGCGCAATCGCATTAATCCCACCGATCCCCCTGATTTGCCGCCATCAATGCGAATTATGATGGGATAGCTATCTGACCAAAGGTTAAAAAAACACATGCGATACAGCATCTACCTAGTTTGCACTCTCGCTTTTGCCGCAAACGCCTCAGCCCAACAAATCGTCCAATCCGAAGAACACACCTTTCGCGTCGAGACCTTCGCTACCGGCTTGGACGTGCCGTGGGGCCTCGCTTTTCTGCCCGATGGACGCTTGTTGGTCACCGAGCGCGAGGGACGGCTGCGCATCGTCGGCACCGACGGCGCAGTCTCGCCGCCCATCGACGGCGTGCCCAAAGTGCTCGCCAAGGGACAGGGCGGGCTGATGGATGTGACCTTACATCCCCAGTACGCGGAGACCGGCTGGATTTATCTCAGTTACTCGGATCCGCTGCCTGGGCCATTGGGCGGCATGTTGAGCTATACGGCTATCAGCCGCGGACGACTGCAAGACGAAGGGCTGGTCGATGTGGAAGTGATTCATCGCGTCCCGGATCAATTCTACACTCGGCACTCCCACCACTACGGCTCGCGCATCGTCTTCGACCGCGAGGGCTATCTGTACCATGCAATCGGCGACCGCGGCCAGCGGCCCCTCGCCCAGAACGTGAAGCTGCCCAACGGCAAAATCCACCGCTTGCACGACAACGGCGGCGTTCCGTCCGACAACCCCTTCGTCGGCGGCAACGGAGCCATTGCGTCGATCTGGTCCTACGGTCATCGCAATCCCCAAGGCATGGCCATGCACCCAGAGACCGACCAACTGTGGGCAGCCGAGCACGGCCCCAAGGGCGGTGACGAGCTCAACCTCGTGCAGCGCGGCCTAAACTACGGCTGGCCGACCATAACCTACGGCATCAACTACGATGGCACGCCCATCACCGACCAAACCCATGCCGACGGCATGGAACAGCCGCAGACCTATTGGGTGCCGTCGATAGCAGTCTGCGGCATTGACTTTTACACCGGTGATCGCTTCGGCAACTGGCAAAACGACCTACTGGTAACCTCGCTGCGCTTCAACCGCCTGCACCGACTGCGCTTGGCGGGTACAGAAGTGATACACGACGAGGTCGCGTACCAAGGCGAGTCGCGGATGCGCGACGTGCAGACCGGACCGGACGGCGCGATCTATCTCGCAGTGGAAGACCCAGGGCGAATTATGCGGCTGGTGCCCGCAGAGTAGGTTAGGGGCAAGATGGAAAAGCGAACGCTTGGCCGCACGGGCAGGTAAGCGAGACAGCGGCAGCCCCAGCACTCAACATCCCATCATCACTCCGCCATCCAGCAACAGGCCGTTGCCACCCCCATCGAATCCCCCACCCCACGGCCCAAAGGATGCCAAGGCCACCGACTGTCTCACTACTCATGGGTAAACGCGCTTCCCGTCATTAGACCGCGAATCGTCAGCGACTGTGGCCCGAACCGAACCTCCATCGCCTCGCTGCGAACTCATTCCTATTGCGCCTTGCAGCGACCCATCTACTTTGTGGATAGGATCGTCCGCCACCCCGGGGAAATAGCGCTCTACGGGCAACAAGCCGGAACTGGCGACGATCGTGGGCACCGACCCGACGAATCCGGTGTCCAGGCCTCCCTCATCGACGCTAATGCCGTTCGCATCGACATCGTCAAATTCCACCTGATAGCGGTATATTAATCGGTTCGTGTCAGAGCCGGACAGATACTCTGCCACGCGGGTGTTGGGGCCGCTGGTAGCATCGCCGACCCGAATGACGATCCAAGAGTCGTCCTTGGGCGCGTACACGTCCGTGTTGAACGTCAGGGCGATGTCAATGTTCTCGCCATAGCGGTAAGTGTGCCCGTCGGCCGGTGTCGATATGATCTCGGTCTTGTAGGCGCGGTGCGGACTGGGACGGCCCTTGACCCGTATTCTGAGCGTCTTGTTGGGATCTCTTTCCCACTTGGTACTGCCGGCGATCCGCAAGCCGAGATAATCGTGGAGAGACCATCCCTCTCTGGACTCTGAATCTTCCCTGAAGCTGTAGGTCGTAGCGAATTGAGCGACGTCATCGTTTGCGTAACCTGCACCGCAATTGAGCAGAAAGTAGTAATCCGCGTCCGGCTCTATATAGGTGTTCTCAGGTGCCCGCCACTCATTGCGCCCAAAGTCGTCCAAGCGACTTCTGGTGAGATCAGCAACCTTGGTGATAAGGTATCCGTCGCGGTAGTAGAGGCCAGCGTTTATCGTCGTGTACCGGCTCTCATTCGCATCTCGCACATATAGCGAAATATCCGTCAATTCATACCCACCCCGCTTCGGGCCGGTTCTAAACCCCTGATACAGTCCGTCCTGACTCTCACACAGAGTTACGCTTCTGTCTGATCCTGCAGATTGCAGCATATTCGTCACCAGTGTGGCAATCGGCGGATCGTATTCCGCGCGTGCAGTCACAGCGATGACAAGGGCAGTAGCCATGACCAAAAGCACCGCTCCAGTCCGGTGCCAGCTATCCTGGAGTTTGGCCAACACATGGTCTTGCCGTTGCCATAGTCGCATCCGGCGCTTGATATTCAGTCCTCTAAGGCCACGACGGTTTGTCGCCCGCCGTTGTAAGGTCCTTCCCCCAGCATCTGCCACCACCCGCTTACGGTCGTCAATCAGTGCAGTTATCATGACCGGCCTCCTTCTCTTTACTTCCAGCTAGGATGAAAAACTCTTCTCAGCCAATGCTTATGCATAAACCGTGCCAAACTTTTAGCGGATGGACTAAGTCATTTGTATAAAGGATGTTAGGAGGATTGATGCGGGAGGATGGGAATTGCCAAAATGATGCAGAATTAAACAATTTGCAGGACGCGGAATAAAAAGAGGGGATGTCTAACTATCTGAAATTGCGTTATTTATGGCGTATTTTTCGAATCCCATGACGACAACTGCTTACTATTGCAACAGTCGCAACAGTCAATTCGGAACTGGTATTGGTCTAAAGGTTGGCTTGGTCGTTGCCCGGCTGGCAGGTGGGCTGATGACGTCTTCTGTAGGTTCCAGAACTGCAAACGGGGTCTTCGTCGATGGTGACGAAGACCCCCTCGGGTATGGGCACATGCACGAAGGCCGCTAGCCCTCTATGGCGATAAGAATTTCATCGCAGCGCCAAGCGCAGCATGACCTCGCGGTCGGGTGCCATGTTATCGACTGTGCTCTCGCGCTGCATCCCCTCGATACCCATCTCCAATCCTTCCCAGCGCAATAACTCCAGCCGATAGCCCATACGTACCTCGCGGAAGGTCTCAGACTGCCCCACCCGTACGTAGGGCGTTCCCGTAGCCCGACCGCCGAACGCTACGAGCCCGTAGGCCGCCTCCGCGTCGAGACGACCAACGGACGCTGCCTCGTATGCCGCCCCCACCAGCGTCTCCCGCCCCAGAAACGCCGCCACACCGCCCGAAGACGGCGCACCCCAAGACGGCATCAGAGCCACGGCCGGACCAAGCACCGAAGACGGCGTCGAGTCGAAGCGCAGCGACCCCGACACCCGCCAGTCCCGAAAGTCCGCCGCCTCGTGCACCACTAAGCCACGCACCATCACTTGCGCCATCAGCCCCCGCGCCGCATCGACAAAGACCGTACCGCCGCCCATCTCCACGCCAAAGCCCGTCTCCGCATCGCCGCCGTCGTGGCGCAGCCCCAACTCGACCGTCGGCGTCAGCGACCTGCCGCCTGCAAGCCCAAGCTCCAAGGAACCCTCCAGCCTCAAGCGCAGGCGGCTTACATCCGCCACCGCCGACGCCAGCAAACCCGACGGGTCCGCCGCGGCCGCCGAGGTCGTGCGCACCAACAGCGCATCCGACTCGACTGCCAAGGACAGATCGCCGGCTTGCCGTGCGGATACGAGGTCGCCCCGCACACCCACCGCCGCCATCGTCAGGTCCATCGCCGTGTGATATGACTCCCCCTCCTGCATCATCAACGCCAAGTCGCCTTGACCATAGCCCGCCGTACCCCACAGCGACAGACGCTCCGCGAGGTCATAGCCGACGTAGGGATACAAGCCCGTCAGCGACGACGCCATGCGGCCTTGGCCGCGGTCGGCTGAATGCCAGCTACCGTCGCCCCTACTGTGAGACAGCGGCAGCCCCACCACCCAGCGCCCCATGGCGTAATCCGCACCCAACATTCCCGTCGTCACGCCGCCATCGAGCAACAGACCGTTGCCACTCCCGTCAAACCCCGAATACGCCCCCCGGCCCCAGAGGGTGCCAAGGCCGCCGACGGTCTCACTGCTCAGGGTAAACGCACTTCTTGTCACTAGATCGCGCATCGTCAGCGACTGGGGTCCAAACTGCACCTCAGTCGCCTCGCTGTGGCTCCGTTCCGACTGAGCCTTGAAGCGATCCTGTGCGGCGACTTCACCTGCACCGCTCAGGTCACGGCCCGCAACGGTAGCCTGTATCCCCGCCTCGTGCGGTGCCCTCAGACGCGCCTGCACGCCGTCGAGCACCCGCTGGGCGACGGTGCGACCAAAGCGCGCCAGCCAAGCTTGTTGCAACGGATCTTCGTTCTCGATCGTGCCCGTCGCCGTATTGTCCGCAATACGCGCCCCCGAGGCGTTGCTCAAGGTCAGCGTTAGCGTCTCCTCACCCTCGTCGTGGGCATCGTCGAGCACCGCGACTGAAACCGTCTTCTGGGTCTCGCCTGCGGCAAAGGTGAGTGTCCCCTCTGCGGCCGTGTAGTCTTGGCCCGCTTGGGCGGTGCCGTCTGTGGTCGCGTAGTCCACCGTCACCGTCTCCGAGGTCGCCCGGCTCAGCATCACCGCGAATTCGAGCGTTGCGTCCGCCGCCTCTGTCGTCCGCGCGTCCGCAACCGACAGCGCCGCCGTCCTTCCGGCGACGCAGTGGACCGACCCGTCCTCCAGGACAGTACAGTTGACCGACCCGTCCACCTTGTGGCTAGGGTCATCGGCCACGCCGGGGTAATAGCGATCTACGGGCAACAAGCCCAAACTGGCGACGAGCGTGGGCACCCACCCAACGAATCCGGTATCCGGTCCGCCCTCGTCAACGCTGATGCCGTTTTCGTCGGTATCGTCCATTTGCACCTCATAGCGGTAGATCAACCGATTCGTGAAGGAGCCGGACAGGTAGGCTGCCAAGCCAGCGACATCGCCGATCTGAATGCCAATGGACGATTCGCCTTGCACGTACACGGGCGTGTTGAACGTCAGGGCGATATCGATGTTTTCACCTACCAGATAGGTATCCCCGCTGGCCGGCGTCGATACGATCTCGGTCTGGTAGGCGCGGTGATAATTGGGACGTCCCTTGACCTCTATCTTGAGAATCAAGCGAGATCCCCATTGCCAATCGGGATCGCCCGCGGTCCGAAAGCCGCAATGATCGTGGATCTCCCATCCCTCTTCGGCCCCCGGGTCGTCTTCACTGCTGTAGGTCGCGACGAACTGGGCCAGATTGTCATTGGCGCAACCTGCGGTGCAATCAAGCAGGAAGTAGTACTCCGTGTCCGGCTCCAGATAGGTGTTCGCAGGTGCCCACCACTCATTGGCCGCGAAGTCGTCCAGCTGGCCTCTGGTGAGCTTAGCGACGCGGGTGAAGCCGGATTCATCATCCCAGAGGTAAATGCCTGCGTCTATCGTCATGTACCGGCTCTCATGGGTGTCGTGCACATGCAGCACAATGCTCGTCAATTCATACCCCCCGAGATTGGGGCCGGTTCTGAATGCCTGATTCAATCCGTCCTGAGACGCATTCAGCACTAGGGCCCTGTCTGCGGATTGGTCGGTATTCTTCGCCAGCGTCCTGATCGGCGGATCATACTCTTGAGCGGGTGCAGTCGCCGCGACGACGAGGACGATAGCGGCCGCCAGAAGCACCGCTCCAGTCCGCCGTGCGACGCCTTGCGGTCTGGCCGACACATGGTCTTGCCGTTGCCATAGTCGAACCCGACGCCCGATATCCAACCCCCTGAGGCCGCGACGGCTCGTCGCCCGCCGTTGTGAATCCCCTGTCTCCGCATCTGCCACCACCCGCTTGTCAAGTTTGTCAATCAGCACAGTTATCATGACCGGTCTCCTTCTCTTTATGCCAGCTAGGATGCCAGCTAGGATGAAAAACGCCCTCTCATCCAATGCTTATGCACAAACCGTGCCAAGCTTTTAGTAGATGGACTAAGTCCTTTATATAAAGGATGTTGGGATAATTGATGCGGAAGGATGAACGGTTCTCGAAATGATGCGAAATGAAACAGTTTACATGGCGCAGGACGAAAAGGAGAGGCGGCTAACCATCTGAAATCGCGTTACTTATGGCGCAATTTGTGGGGTTTTCAGCGACAACTGTTTACTATTGCAACAGTCGCAACAGTCGATTCGGAACGGAGAGGTATTGTCAGCCTAGTGGTTGCCTAGCCGGTTACTCACTTCTCCGCCAACAGGTTGTACTTTCTCAACTTCCGGTACAAAGTCACGCGATTGACATTCAGCACTTGCGCGGCCTTGGTGATATTCCAATCCGCGGCTTCGAGGGCGTGGACAACCGCTCGCCGCTCAGCTTCCTGCAGCGAAAGGGGTTGAGCAGGATCTCCAGGGGCCGTTGGAGATGGAATCACGGCGGCGAGTTGAGGCGGGAGGTTGCTGACTTGCAGTCTGTCCGTGGTCTCCAGCAACAGGGCGCGTTCAATGGCATTTCTGAGCTCGCGCACATTACCTGGCCAGTCATACGCTAGCAATGTTTGCAGCGCCGCCGGAGAAATTCCACGCATGGTTTCGTCGGCGCGTTCGGCATAGTCCTGCAGGAAATGTGACACCAACAGGGGAATATCCTCGCGGTGTTCTCTGAGGGGTGGAATGACGAGGGGAAAAGCAGCCAAGCGATAGAACAGGTCCGCGCGGAACCCACCATCTTTTACCGCGCTTTCCAAGTCTCTATTAGTCGCCGCAATCACGCGGATGTCAATGGGAATCGTGGCTGTTCCACCCACCCGCTGGATTTCTCGCTCTTCTAGGACGCGCAACAACTTGGCTTGCAGCGCGAGAGGCATGTCGCCAATTTCGTCGAGTAAAACAGTGCCGCCTTGGGCATGCTCAAACTGCCCGATGCGCCGCGTTGACGCCCCGGTAAAAGCCCCGCGTTCGTGTCCGAAAAGCTCGCTTTCGATCAGTGCCTCGGGAATAGCAGCGCAATTGACGGCGACAAAGGGGCCTGTCTTTCTCGGGCTGTTGTAGTGAATCAACTTGGCGACGAGTTCCTTCCCGGTCCCGCTCTCGCCTTGAATCAGCACCGTAATGTCGCTTTCAGCCGCCCGCTGCATCAGAGCGTACACCTCCTGCATGTTTTTGCTTTTGCCTACCATGCCGTCAAAGGCGTACGTCGTCCCAAGTTCGGCGCGCAAGCGCGAGACTTCGGCTTTCATCTGCTCGCTCTCAACCTCTTTGGACACGTCCCGGTACATGACGATATGGCCCATGGGATCTTGTTGACTGTTGTGTACGGGCGCTGTCGAGCGATAAAACAACCGGGGGTTTGAGTTGCCGGCTTCGGAGACTTCTTCCTCCAAGTCGCCCGTGCGGTCCAAAAACAGCTCGCGCCCCGATTCAGGCAGAACGGGAGGTCGGAGGCGCTCCCCGATGCGTTCAATGAGGTCACTTGGCGACATTTGCTTCAACTCGCTTTCCGCAGCGTCAAGCAGCTTCTCATACCCCTGATTCGCCACCTGCAGACGTCCCTCAGCATCGAACATGCCAATGGCATCTCCCGTTGCGTCAAGCACTGCTTGGAGCCTTTGATTGCTGAATTCCAGTTTCTGATTGCTATCTTCAAGTTCCCGCTGGTGCTTTGCCAACTCCTGTTCGATGTTCCACTTCCCGGTAAGCGAAAGCGTGATCTGCTGAATCTCCTCGCGCGAAAACGGCTTGCGGATGTAGAGCAACTTGTGCAGCAATTCCATGTCGTTGACAATCTCGGGCAGCGTCTTATCCGAGTATGCGGTCATAATGACGATTTCGAGGTCCCGCTCGAATTGCCGAATCTGGCGCACGGTTTCAACGCCATCCGTACCCGGGGGCATTCTGACGTCAATGTAGGCCAGTGCAAAGGGGCGGTTCGATTCTTGGGCTGCTTTGACCATTTTGCAGGCTTCCTCCCCGCTTGTCGCATGGAAAAGTTCAAACTGCGGCAGAACGGGTTTATCGCTCTGCGCAATAAACGCCGCGGCCAGCTCATCCGTTGCCCGCTTGCCAAAGCCAGAGGCGAGCATCTCGGCAAAGTCGTTGTGAATTTCCTCTTGGTCATCAACGATCAGCACGCGGTAGTTCCAAGAGTCGTTTGATTTCATAAAGCCGCCTTTATAGTTGTTCGATTATGAGGGACGAGTTCGCAACAGATGGTTTGGAGATTAGTAGAGGTAAAACGCGCAGACGCCGTCAGACAGAGGGTTCCAACGTGGCTTCCCCACCGCGGTCGGCGGAATTGAGCCGCAGCGAGACGCGCATAGTGGTGCCGGTGCCATAGCCGTCGCTCAAGGGCTGAATTTTCCCTCCGGAGCCCGTGACAAAATTGGCCGCCGAATGAAGCCCTAGCCCGCTCCCCTCTTGCTTCGTCGTATAACCCGCCCCAAAGATCGCTTTGAGGTTTTTCTCCTCAATGCCAATGCCGTTGTCCTGTACCTCAAGGACGAGAAAATCCTGCCGGATATACGCTCTGATTTCGATGCGCGGCTGTCCCTCAAGCCCGCCTGATTTCTTCAACTCATCGATGGCTTCCATCGCATTCTTGAGCAGATTGACCAGCATCTGGTTAAACTGTGTTTCCTGAATGCGAATCTCTTCAGGCGCATTGCCGCAGTCCACATGCGTCCGTATGCCCCTGCTGGCAAACGAGTCTTGCACGATCTTCAGGGCACCGGAGATAGCCTGACGCAGGTTGACGTCTTTGCTGGTCATGGCTTTGCTATCAAAGCCCCGTTGCGCACGGACAATGTCCACGATGTGGCTCGTCTGGCTGTTGACGCGTTCAACCGTGCGGATCAATTCCCGATTCTGCTCGACAAAATCGGCGGCGAGAGCCAGCAGAAACGGCCGCACCTGTTGGCCTTGCGGGTCGTGCTGGACATAGTCGCCCCAATCCTCCTCATGCGCCTCGACGGTCTTTGACAAGGCCGACAAGCGCTCGATCAGCGGATCGTTCACCAACTGTTCTTTCAGGGTGCCAACGCCGATGGCCACGCTGGTAATGGCATTGCCGATGTTGTGCAGGATGGTATCCATGACCTCCAGACGGCCTTGCGCAAAGGCTTGGGCCAGTGCTTCTTCGGCCCGCACCCTCTCCGTCACATCGCGAAAAACGATGACCCCGCCGTGAGCCGTGGTGCCGGGCGACGCAATGGGCCTGCCATTGGCGTTGATATAGACTCCCTCCGGCTTGGCCGTCGTGCGGATGAACATCTCCATCTCATCGGTCGCCTCCCCGCGCAGGGCGCGCACGAGCGGTAGTTCCTCCGTTGGAATGGGCGTGACTTTATCGGGATAGAAAATGCTGTACTCCTCCGTCCGTTGTTTGAGTACCGTATCCACCCTACCGCCAATAATGCGTTCCGCACTCTGATTAAAAGTGAGGTTGCCCTTTTCATCGGCGACGATCACGCCGTCGCTGATGCTGTCAAAAATGGCCAGCATGAGTTGGATCTGATGCTGCAGCTCGTCAACGGTTTTTTTCACTTGGTTCTCAATTCCCTTGCTCGGAGACGTGCTTCCTCGGTACAACGCTCGCCGTGGCAAGTTGCGCAGGGCACAAAGACATCCAGCGTTAGTTGCGCGTCATTTTTTTACGGGCTACTATGATACCCAAATTGTCCAAGAATCACAAAGGGATCTGGCGACCTTTTGCGACTGGTGCTCCAGAGTAAAACAAGGAACAACGCTATGGCCAATGGCCTTTACGACCTAGTGATAGAACGCGATGTAATGGTGGAGATGCGCGATGGAGTGCGGCTGGCGACCGACCTGTACTTTCCCGCCCGCGATGGCCAGCCAGTGCCCGACAAGTTCCCCGCCGTCTTTCACCGCACGCCCTACGACAAAAGCGACGTGGAGCGCAACGGGAACTACGGTCGATTTTTCGCCCAGCGCGGGTACGTGGCCGTCTATCAGGACTGCCGGGGGACGTTCCAGTCCGAAGGGGATGTAAACTTTCTCCTGCCCGAGGCCGAGGACGGGTACGACGCCTTGCAATGGATCGACCAGCAGCCGTGGAGCAACGGCAAGGTGGGGTCGTGGGGGACCTCGTGGTCGGGCTGGACACAGACGGCCATGGCGGCGTTGGGGCCGACCAACCTCAAGGCTATGGTGGTCAACATGAGCGGGGCCGACGCACACGAGTCTTCCGTGCGGCACGGAGGCGCGCTGGAGTTGCGATTTTTGGCGTGGGCGTTTTGGCATTCCGCGGCCAATACTCAACACGCGCTAAAAGCCGACCCAGCGGTTGACGCAGCTCTAAACTTGGGCGCACCAGCCTTTGCCGACTGGCTCACGCGGATGCCGCTCCGCAAAGGACAGACCCAGCTCAAATTGGTGCCGCCCTACCAGCAGTGGGCGCTGGACCTACTGACTAAAGCCGACTACGACGAGTATTGGCAGCATCCCAGTTACGCACCGGCGCTCTTTTGGGACGACTTCCCAGATGTGCCGACTCTGATCATCGGGGGCTGGTACGATTCGTACACGCGCTCGACGTGCAAAAACTACGCGGGATTGGCGGCGCGCAAGCAAGGACCGGTGCGGATGCTCATGGGGCCGTGGACGCACGGGACGCAAACACTGGAGCAAAGCTTTGCCGGCGACGTGGAGTTCGGCGAGGACTCGGCCCTGGACGACTTCCGCAACCTGCATCTGCGCTACTTCGACTGGGCGCTCAAGGACATTGATAATGGCGAGGCAAACGCGCCGCCAGTGCGGATCTTCGCCATGGGTGGCGGCGGGGGCTATCGCGCCAGCAGCGGTCGGCTTTTCCACGGCGGGTACTGGCGCGACGAGGCCGATTGGCCACTAGCCCGGACGAACTACACCAAGTACTATCTGCACGGCAACGGCACCTTGTCGCCGCAAGAGCCAGCCGCCGACGGTGGCAATACAGTCTATCGCTTCGATCCAGCCAATCCGGTGCCCTCCATCGGCGGCAATGTCTCGTCGCTTTCCGAGATCGGCCCGCTGCCGCCGGGCGTGGGCACTTCCGCCAATGCGCCGTGGCGGGCGCGGACGGAGCAACTAATGGTGCCGGGCGGATTTGATCAGGTGGAAGGACCGGAGTTTTACGGCTGTGAGCCGCCCTATCTACCGCTGGGCTCGCGGCCGGATGTGTTGGTCTTTGCCACTGAGCCGCTGGCCGAGGACGTGGAGGTGACCGGGCCGATTGAGGTGCAGTTGTGGGTCTCGTCGTCAGCGCCGGATACGGACTTTACCGCCAAGCTGATCGACTGGTATCCACCGAGTCGCTGGTATCCGCATGGCTACGCGCTCAACCTGACCGACAGCATCGCGCGCCTGCGCTATCGCAACGGGCGCGAAAAGGGCGAGCTGCTAACGCCGGGCGAGGTCGCCGAACTGACGATTACCCTCTATCCGACGAGCAATGTGTTCGCCGCCGGGCATCAGATCCGCCTCGACATTTCCAGCTCGAACTTCCCCCGCTTCGATGTCAATCCCAACACCGGTGACCCCATAGGCCAAGAGCGACGACGCCAAGGAGCGGACAACAGAGTTCACCACAACGCGGCGCAGGCGTCGCACGTGGTGTTGCCGATTATTCCAACTTAGGAGAAACGCTAATGGAACAGTTGCAGTTGGCCCTCGTGGGCTGCGGAGGTATGGCCGGGGCACACGTGCGCGGCTTAGAAGAGTTAGCACAGGCCGGGATTGACGATATACAGGTGGTGGCCTGTTGCGACTTGGTAGAAGCTCAGGCGCAACAGCGAGCCGACGAGATCGCCGAGTTCCAAGAGCACAAGCCGGAAATCTACACCGACGTAGAGAGGATGCTCTCGCACGTGGAGGACCTAGACGCAGTGGACATCTGTGCCCTGCACTCGCAACACCACATCCTCGCCGTGGCCTGCCTAGAGGCGGGCAAGCACGTAATCATCGAAAAGCCGCTGGCGATTACCCTGCGCGCTGGTCGCAAAATACTCAATGCGGCCGTAGATAACCGCTGTCAACTCGCCGTAGCGGAAAACTACCGCCGCTCGCCGCAGGAGCGGGCCAGATCCTGGGCAGTGGCCAGCGGACGGATCGGCCAACCGCGCACTTTCTACTGGCTGGAAGCGGGCTTGCGGTTGGGTAAGTGGGGCTGGCGCAACTTCAAGCGCGACGCCGGGGCCGGCTGGATACTCGACGGGGGCGTGCATTTTGCCGATTTGTTCCGCTATCACTTGGGGACCGAAGCGCGACAGGTGATAGCGCGGGCGCACAGCTTTGAGCCGTATCGCTACGACGAGCCGGTCGAGCGCGAGGGGGCTTGGCCAGTGGATGTGGAGGACTGCGCAATGGCGCTGATTGACTTTGACGGCGGTGCCGTGGTGCAGTGGACTTGGCAAGGTTCAGCGCCGGGACAGGATTTCGGCAAGCGCGTCCTCTACGGCAGCGAGGGCTGCATCGACTGGGAGAGCGGACTGTGGACGCGCACTGGCCAGAACACATCCAACGAGGCATTGATCGAAGCGTATCAGAACAGTCTCACAGAAGACGAGCGCGAGCGGCTCTTCCCCGGTGGGGTGGAAAATCCCATCTCAACCGAACTAAAGGATTTCGCCGATGCAGTGCGGGGCCAAGGTACGCCCGAAGTGGATGGCCTAGACGGCTATCGCTCACAGGCGATCTGCATGGCGATCTTTGAGTCGGAGTGGTTTAACCGGCCGGTTAGCTTAGCCGAGATCGAGCGCGGCGACTTGGAGGGCTATCAGGCTGAGATTGATCAGGCGCTGGGGATTGATTAGGCGGCGGATTTTTTTAAAGACGGTTATGGTCGAGGTGAGATCGTCCCTTATGGCTCAAGAGTAAAGAAAAAGATGTCGGCACGGTTTTACTAAGTGTCCAAAAGGTACTTGACACTGATACCGCCATAGGCATTATGAGAGGTTGTTTGAATTAAACTGAACTGCCTTGTTCGTGTCCTTTGTCATTGTATCATTAAACAGATGGAGATAGTCGGGTGAAAGAGATATATAGCTGGAAGTCGTGGTTTCGTGAATTAGCTCAAAAAATTGCGGATGGGGACGAAGAATATTTGACCAAAAGAGCTAAGCAGGTGACATGGGGAATAAATCCTTCCCTGCTGCAATATGGCGATAACGGTATTGATCCCTTTTCATTTTTTTATTTTTTGGCTTCAAAAAATACCCGTAATCAACGGATGCCAGTATACAGCAGTGTTCACGAGATATTTGAAATCGAAAATTCGCTTCCAGATACTGGTATAGATGACTACTATATCTTCCCCACTCCTTCTCCTAATTCTAAAATACTTTTCCATGATGGAGAGGATTTTTATCCTAACTTGCTTTGGAGTCTTTTTAGGCGAGCAATAGAGAACGATCCAATAATTGATCAAGACAATTTCAAAAAAGTTCTGGACATAAAAAATGTTAGCATTGCAAAATTGACACAAACCTTATTTTTGCTAAATCCTGCATATTTTCTGGTAGTAGATAATTCGATTGAAGTTCTATCGGAAGTTCTGGATTTACCAAAACGATCAGAGATAGAAAAGGAGATCAAGAAAGATAGTGGCTATAAGATGTATATATATGTCCTTGAACAGATTGAGAAGGTGTTTCCAGGATGTCAGCCTTATGAAATTAATATGTTCTTATATTTGCAAAAATCTAATCAAGGTATAACGGAGAACAGCAATTTTTTCCAAATAAGCACTCAGGCATCTGGAGAATACGAGCCTGATCATTGGGATAACTATCAAAAAAATAATTATGTTTATACCGGCGGACCAGGGGACGAAAGGATGTTTCCTCTGACTGAACCTAAGCAAGGAGACATTATTCTAGTTAGAACAGGATTACACACAGGGAAAGCGATTGGTATTGTTTATAAAAATGATTATGACGAGAATAACGGATGGGAAGAAGGGCTCGGAATTCATGTCTTGTGGATAAACCAATCTCCTGATCAACAATTGAAAGGACAAACGACTAGAATGGGTTTTACTAAGGCAGGCTCTGAAACGGCGACGTACAAGGCTTTTGAAAGAACGGAGAGCTACAAGCTTTCGTTTAATCTAATTAAACGATTGGCAGGGAATTCTCTCGGAAATAACTCTGAACCTGATCTGAATGATCAACAAACGGAAGTGTCTATCATGAATTATCCTTTAAATCAAATCCTTTATGGCCCGCCGGGTACGGGCAAAACTTGGAATACCGTCAATTACGCCATGGCTATTATCGAGGACAAGCCCTTGGATGAAATTGAAGAAGAAGATCGCGAAGAGGTAAAGCGACGATTTGATAAACTAAAAAAGGGCGGTCGGATTGAAATGGTGACGTTTCATCAGAACTTTACTTATGAGGATTTTATTGAGGGTATCAGACCTGTCTTAACTGATGAGAATCAAAGTATTGAATATGAACTGTCCGAAGGTGTTTTCAGAAAGATTGTAGATCGGGCTGATAGGAATAGGACACAATCCGAGCAAATAGACAACGAATCATGGGATATAGATGAATTACTGCAAGCATTCGCCGAGTCGATTGAGGGGAGATTAGAATCGGGGGAGAAAATCAATCTCTTTTCTACCGATGATACAAAAGGCACCACCATCAAAGAAGTGCATTATTCTAGGGATGGTAAATTCGAATCTTTTCAGCTTGGCGGTACTGTAAAAAAGCATAGGCTCAACGAAAAAATAATCAAGCAATATTATGAACCTTTTTATAGAGGACAGATTACTTCTCAAGAAGATATTAAGCCTACTAGAAAGTCAACGTATCGTGCACATGGTCTTGCCAAGTACTATTTTCCATTGCTCGAAAATATAAAACTGTTTCACTATAGGGAATGGCAACTGGAAGAACCGATACAAGTAAAGAAGCAAAATTATGTTCTGATAATCGACGAAATTAACCGTGGCAATATTGCCAAAATTTTCGGTGAATTGATCACGCTAATTGAGCCGTCCAAACGGATTGGAAGAGATGACGAAGCAATTGTCACCTTGTCTTATTCACAAGATTCTTTTGGCGTACCAGACAATCTCTATATCATTGGTACGATGAATACTGCTGATCGATCCATCGCCCTATTGGATACTGCATTGCGGCGACGGTTTGAGTTTATCGAGATGATGCCAAAAGCAGATCACAATCTCATCAAAACAGATATCAGAGGAGTGAACTGCCAAGAATTACTTACTGCAATAAACGAACGCATCTGTTTCTTGTTCGACCGCGACCATCAAATTGGGCACACGTATTTCATTGGTGTTGATGACATGGATTCTCTTGAATCAGTATTCAAAAATAGAATTATCTCGCTGCTACAAGAGTACTTTTACGATAACTGGGAGAAAATTGATATAGTGTTGAATCACAATGGGTTCGTTCACAAAATTCCCTTTGGGAGGGACCTGTTCAAGAATTCAGATTTAATTGATGAAGAAAGAAAAATTTATGAGTTACTGCCCTTTAACAACAAAGAGTGGAAAGATCCCGAAAGTTACCGGGTGATCTATAAAAAAGAACAAAGCGAAGCCAACGAAACCCAATAAGACTTCTGACTTATGCCCATCATTAGAGAGCATGAAGAACTGACGAGGCTCAGCCAAGACGAACTGAGCGACCTGAAGGAATTTGCTCTTGCTAATCAAACGGATGGACAGGGTAACTATCGCCCTGTTTTGGAATTGAAAAACAATCGGCTGTACGCGCAAAACTACGTTGGCATTATCGAAACGCACAAGGGAACCGTGGTCGAAATTCTGCCAAAGGTAGATTTTGTCGAAGATGAAGATGTAGAAAAAACCAAACAGATTTTTTTTAGTATGCTGCGGTGTTGGCGCGGGTTCAAATCATTGGCGCAGTTCAACGAGAGTCACATCAACGCTGTGCGGCGTTTCAATATGCTGGAGATATTTGTCCACCTATTTCTGAACAATCTCGTTCTGTTGACACAACGCGGCTTCGCCCGTCACTACCAACCAATGGAAGCCAACCTGCCTTGCCTGCGTGGGCGAATCCTGTTTCCACAGCATATTCGTGAAAATTCAGCTAACCGTGCGCGATTTTACGTTGGTTATGACGAGTTCAATGCCAATCGTCCTGTCAATCGCCTTATTCACAGCACCATTTACAAACTGATCGGTTCTGTGCGGCAATCGAAAAACCAACAGTTGCTCCATCAGTTACGTATCTGCTTTTCCGATATTCCACGGTCGATAAACCCTAAAGACGATTGGGATCGACATCGAGTAGATCGTTCAATTCAGCATTACGACGCGGTAATGCAGTGGGTCGGACTGTTTTTATTTGATCACGGTCTGACCACGTTTGCCGGCAAACACGTCAACCAGACGCTATTGTTCCCGATGTGGGAAGTGTTCGAAGACTTTGTTACAGCGTGTTTTCGGAGATATCAGCAGCTATTTTCTGTGCGTAAGCAGGGGCCTCCAAAACCGTTGGCCTACATTGGTGGCAAAGGTGTTTTTTATATGAAACCGGATATCAGTCTGATGTCTGTCGGTAAGACAGAATTTATCTTGGATACTAAGTGGAAGCGGATTAGTGAAGAAGGCAGCGATCTAAAACACGGCATCAACCAAGCCGATATGTACCAATTATTTGCGTATGGGAAAAAGTATCGCTGCAAGCAGGTCGCGCTTGTCTATCCGAAGACAAAGCAGTTTCGCAAACCTTTGCGATACAATTTTGATGAGGAACTATCTCTGTCCTGCTTTCCATTTGACGTGATCAAGCCCAAAGATAGTATAAAAACAATACTGAGACACTTAGCCTAGTGGTCTATCAAAAGCTAGGACTCCCCCAAAATTTCCTGAAGCAACTCAGGATACCGTCGCCGCAACTCTAGTAGCCTGCTGGCTGTCCCCACTGGCATCAAGTGGGCAGAACGCGGGATCCGTTGTCGCTCTTGAAGGATACCGCCGCGCTGCTCTACGTCCTGAATGGCGAGAGGTCCTTGACCAAGCGCGTAGAAGAGTTCCGGTTCAAGCTGCACGAGGGCCGGAAGATCTCTCGGTTCAGCGCGTCCAATCGCAGTGCCAACGTACACGGCGACTTTTCCGTCCGCGATAAATCCTGGCTCATTCCCTTCCCACACGAACTGCACTCCTTCGGGTACGCTCTGTGGGGAGAGCGGCGACACCGCACCGGCAGGATCTAGCGAGAACGGACGAGTCGATCTAGCGCAGGCGACCTCGCAGCCGATTTCTTCAAATGCCTCTCTGGTCAGAGCATCATCAATGGTCTCGCCTTCCTCGACAGTACCACCGATACAGCCCATGCCGATCAAGACTCTCTCTTGCTGACGTCTCCATTTCACCGGTTTCTGGAGTTCAAAGAGGAATCTATTTTCGACTCTTAAAAGGATTGCGACGCCAATGATCAAAGCGCGGATTCTTACTTTCTGATGGCGTTGTTAGACGCACGAAACCACCAATTAGGCGACACCCCTATAATACGCGCCATCTTGGAATAGCCTTCACTTCTCGGATGAGCGCCGTCGTTCCTTGCTATTTCTCGTTTATAGGCGTCATCCGAGCAAAGCGCAGAAAAGAGGTCAATGTACGGGACTTCAAGCGTTTGTGTCTCGCGGGCAAGAGCAGCCGAGAGGTCTTCGATTCTCTCATTCTGTTCATCATCAATAACCGGCGGCGGACCAACCATAAGCACGGTATATCGCTTGGCTCCGCGCAGAATCGCTCGGACATTCGCGCAAGATTCCGCAGAATTGACGCGAACTCTCCCGTTCTCGATGGCTGTATCATTAACGCCACATGAGAGGACTATGCGACCATCGCAGGAATCGGTCAGCCGAAGAGTGCATTCACTCTCCCAGCGCAGCAGAATATCTTTGCTCGTGTTTCGCCGAATACCAAGGTTGTAATAAGTAACGGGTATATCACTCGCATGGGCCAAAGCACACAGACGCCCTGCCCACCCAAGAGCCGCTTCGTCACCGGTGCCATTAACCAATGAGTCGCCGATAAAACAGATTCTTATGTCCTGTGTCATTTCGTTAGAATCCGTGCAGCCAATCTAGCGCACAATTCTGCTAGGACGCCCTATGCATGTGTCAGGCCGAATTCGAGGAGGCGGTCCCGAACGCGATCCGGTGTCTGGTCGGGCGGCATCACCGGCCAGAACGTGGACTCGGGGAGCAACTCGCGGAGATAATGCGCGCCCGACGTCGCGTGCGCTGGATCATCTCCCGGGATAACGAGCGACCGGGCCTTGATTCCCAGCAACTCCTCCGGCTCCGCGCCCGGTGGGGTGTCGCGACTGAATAGTCCGTGCGCACTCGCGGCTACCACACCGAGATAGTGATCGAGGTCTTGGGTCTGGAACGAATCCGCGAAGGCGGGGTCGCGCACGATAGTCGACGCCCATGGCCCCGCTTCGGGATCCTGCCAGAACGACCTGCCTTCGTGTGCGCGTTTCACTATGCTTGCAAGTCCATTTTCGCGGGCAAACTCAAGGTGGCGGGCGAAGCGTTCCCGACCATTCATCTTCCAACGGTAACCGCCGACCGGCCAATGGAGCATCAAGGCGCACGTTGCCTCGGGAAAACGAGCGGCGAATGCCAGAGCCACTGAGCACCCCATGCAGCCGCCGAGTACCGTGGCTTGGGAGATGCCCAGAAAATCGAGCAACCCTTTAGCTTGAGAGGCAAATAGAGACCAACTTAGCTTCTCGACAGACCCGCCAGACGCGCCCGATTCACGGCGATCGTACGCGACCACGGTAAATTCGCTCGCGAACGTGTCAAGTACTTGCATGTCCTGCCACAGGCCAGGCCTAGACCATTTCTCGATTGTGGCGTCAAAACCGCCGGGCGCGAGCATAAGTAAGGCTGGCCCATCTCCCTGCACGATGTAGTTTACTTCTAGCCCATCTACAATTGCCGTAGCTGACATGGGTCACTCCTATTGAATACTGAGAACAGCTCTACGTGTACTCAGGAATCGGCAGATGCCGGGCTTTCGTTCCATGATCTTGGTACTTGCAAAGCAGTGGTAAGAATGACTTAACCTAGAGTCGGTGATCCCAAACCCCGCCAAAGTACGAACTCACGCGAGGTTGCGTATTGTGCTCGGCAACTCGTCGAGATCGTCAATCACTGCATCCACAACCTCTGGTGCCTCCCAGTACGGATCTCGCTTCCAAATCGCTTTCATCCCGCAGGACTTAGCACCCCGAATGTCGGCCTCTGAATTGTCGCCAATCATGACAGCTTGATCTGGCGAGACGCCCAAGTTATCGGTCGCCCGACGGAAGATTTCCGCATCTGGTTTGGCGACCCCTTCGGCTTCCGAGATCAATACGGTGTCGAAATAGCGAGCGATCCCCAAACCATCAATTTTCGGCTGCTGTGAATCAACGGCCCCGTTCGTGATAAGCCCCATCTTTAAGCCTTGTTGCCTGAGTGTGGTAAGCGTCTGATGCGCCTTCGGAAACGGAACGCATACATGGGGAAAGTACGTCAGGAAATCATCCAGCAACTTCTGCCAAGTACCAGGCGGGAGAGCAAAGTCGCGTTCAATGCGCCTAAACAGCTCACCCTTATCGGCGTGGCCATGGGCGTCCAACTCAATTACTCGCTCCATGTATTCGCCAAATGGAAGAGCGTGGAGGTCATTGGCTAGTCGTTCGACCTGACCGTACAGATATACTCTAAGGCAACTGAACCGATCTAACAGTGTTCCGTCGAGATCGAAGAGTACTGCTTGTAACATTAGTGTCTAGTTTTCTGTGATAAGGGTTTAGATAGTCGTCGCCAAAACCCGCCATCAACAATTCGTTAAAGCACGCCCAAAGTCTCCAGTCGTTTGCGTAATTCGATCTGGACGGGTTCCGTTAATTCCACTAGCGGCAGGCGAATACCAACGTCAATCCTGCCCATAGCATTGAGCGCCCACTTGGTCGGGATGGGGCTCGTCTCCATGAACAGGACCTCGTGAATCGGCTGCAGCTTGGCATCCAACGCGCAGGCTTTGTCGTCTCCGTCGATAAACGCTCGGCAGAACTCGGCCATAGCCGCCGGCAAGACATTGGCGGTCACTGAAATCGCCCCGACGGCACCGTAACCTGCCATGGTGAGCGTCTGCGCGTCCTCGCCGGACAGCAGAACGAAGTCGTCGGGCACCAGCGCCTTGATCTCAGCGACGCGGCTGGGATCACCACACGCCTCCTTGATGCCGACAATCGAATCGACAGCAGACAATCGGGCCACAGTCACAGCCTGCATGTCGCACGCCGTGCGCGGCGGCACATTGTAGAGAACCATCGGCAAATCCACGGCCTCGGCAATGGCGCAATAGTGCCGGTAAAGTCCCTCTTGAGTCGGCTTGTTGTAGTACGGCGTCACCGACAGGCAATAGTCGGCACCGTCGCCTTGCGCTGCCCGAGTCAACTCAATGGCCTCGGCCGTCGCGTTGGCACCAGTACCTGCAACCACTGGCACGCGGCCTTTCACCCGACGCACCACGGCTTCGATCACCTGTTTTTGTTCGGCATGGCTCAACGTGGCCGACTCTCCGGTGGTGCCCACCGGCACAATACCATGCGTCCCAGACTCCAAGTGCCAATCCACCAAGCCATCCAGCGCCGCCCAGTCGATGGCCCCCGATGCCGTCATCGGCGTCACCAAGGCGACCAAGCTGCCCCTCAAATCATTCATTGCCTGCGACATGATACCCCCTGAGAGATAAGAAGAATGAAGGGCGTGAATGAAAGGTACTATTGTAGTATGTCAAGGAGGTGAGACCCGCCATTAAGCCGCTACTTCAAAATCGGCCAATTCACGCGCATAATCCAAGCAGGCGGCGATGCTCTCGGTCGTCAGATCTGGAAATTCAGCTATGATCTGGTCGGCGGAGTAACCATCCGCCAAGTAGCCGATCACCAGAGCCACAGGGATTCGTATATTCTTGATACGTGGTTTCCCACGCAGCACGTCCGCAGTGCTCTCAATGTAGTCTTTCCACGTCGTAGACATTATCGTGAGCCTCCTAAAAGCTTGCAGATTGCTGTTTTGTCCTCATATATCATTTGGACCCGTCAGTTGTATAATCGAGGAAGATCAAGCCTATATCTGAGCTCCTATCCTCATTCCCCAGTCTCAGAGTCCTCAAGCGGATGCAGATCAATCGGCGTGAAAATCCCGTAGAAACCGTATTTGATGCCCGAGCGATCCCCTTTCCCTGGCGGAAAGTACTCTTCTATAAGCGCCAATAATCGGCGACCGAATTCGGCTGCCTGTTCTTCAGATAATCGCGCGCGGTTGTGATTGACTGACATCTGGAACGTCGAACCGTATAAGCCTTCAGCAGCTTCGCGAGATGCTTGATTGAACTGGCTGACAACATCCGTTGGCATGGCCTCCGCAATTTGCTCACCCGTCGCACGAATCTCTCGAACGCGAATCGCACCTGCCGCTGGTAAACAACGCCATTCCTGGGGGTCTGCTCCCTCTTCCTCTAAATGCACGACACCTGTTTGCGCCAGCCGTTGCAAGTGATACAGCACCCGAGCGTCGGTAACGTCTAACGTCTGCGCAATCTCCACGACCGACTTCCCTGCTCCAAGGATTTCGAGGATGCGCCAGCGAAGTGGATCGGCGAGTACGTTCGCGCGCTCATCTTCGATAACTAGTACCGCGTCCTTTGAGGAGTTGTCCGGAAATGTCAATTCACGCCACGTACTCATTCAGACTCTCCAGTTGTATAATTGAGGAACCCCCTATACCTGTCATTCATGTATCCTCGGCCGGTGTAAAAGCCAGCAGAATCGTGTCGGCAAACATGCGCCAGACAACAGCCACTTCAGCAAACCCGGCCTCGGTCATAGCGTCGATCATTTTCCCTGCACTGTGCTCGTACTCGACATCCTGCCCAGCGGCCTTCATCGCTCGCTTGTACTCCACCCTAGCATCAATCTCTTGCTGGGTAGCTATCCCTGAATCAACAGCGTCTTGAAGATGGCGCTGGCGGAAGCGCGATGCCTGCTGCCGAACACTTGCTCCCCAGCGAGACCCGACTGACATCGCGTCGTACAGGACGAAGCAACCACCTGGCCGGAGTGCGCCCGCGATCCGGGCAAAAAGTTCAGGCAGACCGGCTGGAGGAACGTGGTGAATCGTCTTGGCTGAGAACACCAAATCACACGGCTGAATATCACAACTAGTAATGTCCGCTTCCCGTACCTCGATCCGATCTAAATATGACACCAGCTTCCGCCTAGCGAGCGCAAGCATCTCTGGCTCACTGTCTATGCAAGTACCAGTGGCGTGGTGGAAGTTTTCCAACACCCGCTTGGTCGGCTCCGCCGTGCCACAGCCAAGGTCCACAAACTCGAACGCATCATCGGCATCAAAGGGGATCAGATCCACAATCATGTCCAAACCCTTACTGTAAGGTGGACTTAAGACCGGCTGGAGCCGATCATACGAATCCGCGGTAGTTGCGAAGTAACTGCGCCATTCAGGTAAAGATGAATCCATTGCTACTCCATCTAACGAGATTAACTCTGATTCCAGATGTCGAGTCTAAACTACTGCCTAGATCCCGACCCCAAACTTCTCCTCAAACGCCACCCAAATTTCGGCGGGCACCTCCTGCGTCGCCGCGTCGTACGCGTCCTGAAGCTGGTGGCGGTCGGCCGGGCCGCTCATGACGATGCCGTCGATAGGCGCGTCGAGGCAGAACTGCATGGCCAAGTGCTTGATGTCCACGTCCTGCTCCTGGCACCACTCCCACATGGCATGAGCACGCGGCTCAGCGGGCCGATCCGGCTCGATGCCGGTCAAGCGCCCCATGCCGAAGACGCTGGCCAAGATCAGGCCCGTGCCGTGCTTTTTGGCCAAGCGCATGGTGGTGCGAGCGACAGACTGGTCGAGGAGCGTATAGTCGAGGAACGTGAGGACGATCTCGGCGTGGCCGGCCTCAATGGCAGCGCGATGGAAGTCGTGATCGCGGACCCCCAAACCAATGTGGCGCACCAAGCCCTCTTGCTTCATTTTCTGCAACTCATCAAAGGCGCGACCGGGGCCTAACGGATCGGCAATATCGGGCGGGTCGTGAACTAACACAGCGTCGAGGTAATCGACGCGAATCGATTGCAGACTCTGTTCGACGCTCCAACGCGTGGCCGCCGCCGAAAAGTCCTTGGGACGCTCCGGGTGCGGGCCGACCTTGGCCTGCATGTAATAGCTCGACCGCTCGACGCCGGCTAGCGCCTTGCCCCAGCGCTCCTCGTTGCGACCGGCATAGCTGTCGAAATAGTCGATGCCTAGATCGAGGGCGCGTTCGATAGTGGCAATGGTCTCAGCCTCGCCGGATGCACCGACAAAGGCTGCACCCATGCCGAGCGCCCGAGGCTGCATACCAGTGCGCCCCATGTTGCGGCGCGGCAGGTTGCTCATGGATTTAACTCCCTTTTATTTCGTATAACTCAATCTCAAAAATTAAGGTTGCGCACGAGGGGATGCTACCGGGCTTGCCCTTTTTGCCATAGGCCAGTTCCGGCGGGATTACCAACCGCGCCTGACCGCCTCCCTTCATCATCTGTAAGCCCTCGGTCCAGCCGGGTATGACCCTTTTGAGCGACAGCGTGCTGGGGCGGCCCCGTTCGTACGAGCTGTCGAAGACCTCGCCGTCGGCAAACATGCCCTTGTAGTGGACAGTGACGCGGTCTTTAGGCCCCGGCTGAGGGCCGTAGCCTCCCTTTAACTTCTGATAGATGAGCCCGGATTCGGTGCGCACGGCTCCTTCCTTGGCGGCTTCCCGATCTAGAAAGGCTTGGTCAATGGATTCGGCGCAGGGGTCGGAGCAGGCGGTGAGCGCCAATAAGGCGAAGGGGAGTAAAGGGTTCATGGCGTTACCTCGGGGAGTGAGGGTGGGCAGGAACACCATCCATATTAGCGCACGCAGCCCGCTCGCTCAAGGGACAGCGCAAAATCGGATATGGACAGCGGAGAACTCCGCGCCTTATGTTACCTCCCGTTGCGCGTAACAAGTCTCGCACAAAGGAAAGTACGGCGAATATGGGAAAACAGTCTATGGCAATTTGGGCGACTCGCGCTTGGCGCTTGGCGCTTCTCTGCGGAATAGCCTTGGTAGCCTGTACCAGCGAACAAGCGCCAGACGATTTGCAGCAAGTGCCGCGCAATCGCACACTGATCGTCGATTGCGCCGAGAACAACACCTGCGGCGGCCAGATCCAAGACTACAACACCTTCAACCCCTTCGTGCCGGGCGGCATCTCGCGGATCGGCTATCAGTTCCTCTATGAGCCGCTCTACTTCTTCAACGGCTACAAGATCGACGCCGAACCGCTGCCGTGGATCGCCACCGGACACCGGTTCAACGCGGATTACACCGAAGTCGTAGTGGATATACGTCCAGGTGTGGAATGGAGCGACGGGCAGCCGTGGACGGCGCACGACTTTGTCTTTACGGTCAATATGCTCAAAGAGCACGCGCCGCAGCTAGTGTTCTCGACTGATATGGAGACCTGGGTCCAAGAGGCCGTGGCGCTCGACAGCCTGACGGCGAAGATCGTCCTCAAATCGCCCAACCCGCGCTTTCTGTTCAGTTATTTCACCCACAACCACGGCAACGGAGTGCCGATCGTCCCCAAACATATATGGGAAGGGCAAGATCCCTTGCGCTTTGCCAATTACGATCTGGCCAGTGGTTGGCCGGTGGTCACGGGGCCGTATCGCATTGCACTGTCGGAGCCAGTGCAACGAATCTGGGATCTGCGCCCGGACTGGTGGGCGGCCAAAACCGGCTTCCACGCGCTGCCACAGGTCGAGCGGTTGATCTTTCTGCCCTATATGGAAGAGCACCAGCGGGTGCAGAACCTGCTCGCCAACAAGCTCGACACGTGTTTGGAACTCCGACCGTCCAATATCATCACCTTGCTCGAACAACACGACAAAATGAGCACCTGGACGGGACGAGAGCCGCCCTACAGTTACATGACGCCTTGGGCGATCACCTTGGGTTTCAACAATATGGAGGCCCCTTTCGACGATCCCGAAATTCGCCGGGCGATCAACTTCGCCATCGACCGCAAACAACTGGTCGAAATCGGCTGGCAGAACTCGGGCGACTACGCGCTGTTGCCGCTGCCAGATGTCCCGCAGATGCAGCCCTATTTCGCCGCGGCAGCGGATCTAGTCGCCCAATACGAGATCGGCGTCCACGACACCACGCGTACGGCATCTATCATGTCGAGCAAAGGTTGGACACGAGGACCGGATGGCTTCTGGACGAAGGACGGCGAGGTATTTTCGCTCGTCATCGATATCTTCGCACACTTCCAAGATCTGACACCCGTTTTGGTCGCCCAACTCCAAGCGGCGGGTTTCGACGCCTCGTTCCGCATGACTTCGGACTACATTTCGCGGATGGCCCAGGGTGAAGCGCGCGCCTTTATGTTTGGCAACCTAAGCTCCATGCGCGATCCCTACCAAGTGCTGAGCCACTACCACAGCCGTTTCGCCAGACCAACGGGTGAGACCGCCGAACACTACTGGCGCTGGCAGAACGCCGACTTCGACGCGCTAGTCGATCGCATGGCGCAGACGCCCAACGATGCGCCCGAGATGATGGCGATTTACCGGCAGGCAATAGCGATCTGGCTCGCCGAACTACCGGCGATTCCGCTCGTGCAGTGGCCGCACCGGATTCCGGTCAACGAGACGTACTGGACGGGGTGGCCTTCGGCGGAGAATCCCTACATGAACACTTCGTACTGGGCGCGGTCTTGGCTGTTAGTATTGCTCAATTTGCGCCCAGTTGGATAACGCGATGCCTATCCTATTCGACCGCACCCTGTTGCCCGAGGCCCTAGGCGAATTCGTCGTCATCTCCGATACCCACTATGCGCTAGCAGGAGGCGTCGGCATGGACGAATTCCCCTCCCGCGCCCAACAGAGCCAGCGGGCGGGCGCGGCGTTGCGTTTGGTGGCCGCCTTGGAGCCGGACTTTGTCGTGCACATGGGCGATGTGGTGCAAGAATACCCCGAGAGCGCGGGCTTTGTCCCGGCCTTGGACCAAGCCCTAGAGCAAATGGCCGCCTGCGGCGTGCAGCCGCGCTGGGTGGCCGGCAACCACGACCTAGGCGACAAACCCGATCCCACCATGCCCACCCATCCGGTCACGGCCGAGGGATTGGACGCATACCACCGGCGCTTTGGCCAATCTTGGTACAGCTTCGACTATCACGACCTGCACCTAGTAATACTCAACAGCCAGATTCTGAACACCGGCCTGCTAGCAGAGGCAGAGCAAAGGACCTGGTTGGAAGCCGATTTGGCCGCGCACGCCCAGATGCGCATCGCAGTATTTTTGCACCTGCCACCCTACTTGCACAACCCCGCCGAGCCGCATCTAGGCCACTACGACAACATCGGCGAACCAGCCCGCACTTGGCTGCTAAAATTGTTGGCCGCCCACCAAGTGGCTTGGCTCTTTGCAGCTCACGTGCACTTTTCCTTTTGCGAGCTGGCGGGCACCTTGTACTATCGCACCGTCCCTTCCACTTCTTTTGCGCGGCCCGGTCTTAGCCACCTGTTCAGCAGCGCCCCGCCACCCGAGCAGGGCCGCAACGACCAGCCCAAGTTGGGTTTTTTCCTGTGCCGTCTGCGCCACAACCGACTCGACATCCACCTGATCCGCACCGCCGGGGCGCAGGATTGGGGATCGGGTCCGCAACGGCTGCTCATCCCAGCAACCGCCGACTTGGGCGGAGCCCCATTAGGACTGACCGCGACCCATCCACTGAGCTGGGAAACGGAGGTCCCCATAACCTTTCCCTCGGTAGTGCGCCAGCCAGTGCGCAACGACTATCCCCTGCTGTCCTGTCTAGAGCTAGGCGCACAGGCCCTGCGCTGTCCCTGGACCGACTTGGATCAGTCCGGCGACCGTCTGCGCTTTTTGCGCAGCCAAGGCGTCCAAGTGCAAGCGACCATTCTCGACGACGAGAATACCCCGTACGAGTCCATCTTGGAAAGTCACCGCGACCAAGTAGACACTTGGGAAATCCAGACACCGGGCGAGCCTTGGCCATCGTCGTCGTGTCTGTATCTGTTCAAGAGCTACCACCGCAATTTGCGTCTGTCTCTGGCTCCGGTGATCCCCGGCCAGCAGATAGCCGGCAAGCAGCACCCCCGTACTCGGATCGGCTACCTGCCCGATGAAGTAGCCCAACTCGACCGTCTATTGCAAAACGCGGATACGTGGATAGAAGCGGCCCTGTGCCGCCTAGACGCAACGGCCCCTTGGGAAGACGCCTTGGCTTGGCGCGAGGTAAGTGCCCTGACCACGATGGGACGGCTAGATTTGCTCTTTGAGTTGCCAGGGCAAAGCGACCAAGACGATGCCGTCCGGGCCGCGGAGGCGCTTTTTGCAACGGCGCTGCTGCCGAGGGCACGGCTCTTTGTCGAGCCTTTTATCGATCTGGACCGCACCATGGACGTCGGTCAGGGACTTCTGGATCCCCTGTGCAACCCCCGGCCCGTCTTTGGCGTCCTGCGCTGCCTCAACGCGCTGCTGCAGCGCTTCCGCGTGCCCTTTGCCGAGGCCACTAGCGTGGAAGGTAATGGGACGACAGCGCGACTGATCCAAGGACCGACCCGCACGTTGGCCCTGCTATTACCAGCGACTGCGGGGGCTACGGTCCCATCCGCTTGGGAGACTGAGGGATCGGCACGGCTTTATCGCCTAGCCGACGGGACCGTAGAAGAGATACAGGCGGCCGACCAGCTTCCAGAGATAGCGCTCGACCAGCCGAGTTTGGTGATCGTCGAAAATTAGTCGATGTGCTCAGTGCGGTCCGAGTCGAGCAACTCGCGTATCCCCTCCATATTGTCCAAACCTAAGCGGATCTGGCGAGAGAGGTTTTCCTCGGCCTCGCGCACTTGGGGTAAGGTCGCGCAGACGTGATCGAACTGGTCGTGGGGAATGACCACCACCCCGTCTTGGTCGGCAACCGCGATCTCACCAGCATCCACGCAGATCCCGCCCATAACCACCGGCATCCCGGCCGTACCTGGGCCATTGCGGGTACAGGAGTTGGGCGTAATGCCCCGGCAAAAGGCGGGCAAACCGACGGGCAATATCCCATCTATGTCGCGCATCAAGCCGTCGGTGACAAAGCCGGTGACGCCTCGGTTGCGGCCCATGGCCATCATGTTGTCGCCGGCAACCGCAGTCTTGGTGAACGTATCCGTGGCGATGAAGATCGCGTCTCCCCGCTGCGCGATCTCGAGCGCGGCAAAGACGGCGAGGTTGTCGCCCGGCCCCGGATGGCAAGTGACGACGGGCGCGACGAACTTGCAGTTGTCCGGGTCGAGCGGCTTGATGAGATAGTCGAGCGCGCCACGGCCGTTCATGCAATCGACAATAAAGCCAGTGGGAACATTGCGCAGGGCGCGCAGCACAGCTTCCGAAGGCCGCGGAAAGTTGCGGCGGACCGTTAGTAGCGGAGGATCTTTAATCATGTTGGCTCCAAAGGTGAAGAGAGCGGACTATTTTACAAGGGGCCAAGGGCGGTTGTCAAATCCTGGATCGGCTTGTACATCCCATTCTGCGTCCATCTGCGTCCATCTGCGGATCGGCTTGTAAATGATATCGGATTGCTGGATCGGAGAACGACCGTGTGGACTTGAATGCGCCTCTCAGCGCTCCACCGCACGGCCCCAAGGCCCAGGAATATAGGGAAAGCGAGTTTCGAGATCGTCGGCTAGCTCCACACCCCAGCCGGGCGCGTCGGGCAGCGCGAGGTAGCCTTCGGTCGCGGGCGGGTCTTTGAGAATGTCCCATTGCAACGGCCCTTGGCCGATGAACATTTCCAACACGTGTTCTTCGGGAAGAGCGGCGAGGAAGTGAGCATTAGATATGGTCAACAAGCCGTTGTGCCAGTTCTGGATGAAAAGCTCGATGCCATACTCTTTGGCTCGGTGGTAGATGCGGATCGCCTCCTCGATACCACAGACGCCGACGTCGAGCTGGCCCTTGGCGTACGCCCTTTGCGCGAAGAACGGCTCAAACTCGGCGAGGGTCGAGTTGGATTCGCCGCCGGTAACGGGCAGATGCAATTCGGCGTTGAGGCGGGCGTAGCCGTCAATCTGATCCTTGGGCAGCGGTTCTTCAAACCAAGTCCAGCCCGCCTCGTCGAGAAAGTGGCCGATCTCGCGGGCCTGTGCCTCGTCGAGGCGACAATTGCCCTCCAGCATCAGCTCCATGCGTTCGCCCACCGCGTCGGTCACCTCCTGCAACAGGTCGATCATCTGCGCAACTGTGACGCCCGACCACGACCACTCAGTGCCCAGCCGCATCTTATAGGCGGTAAAGCCCCGGTCGGCGAGGGCGCGCGCTTCATCGACGACGGATGTGGGGCGGTCGTCCCAGTCGTACTGGACGCCGCCCGAAGCGTAGATGCGGAAGAGCGTGCGCGGTTTGCGATCAGGCGTATCGGATGTGATGAGGGGGACGATGAGTTCGGCGACTGTTTTATTTTGCGCCTTGGCGCGCAAATCCCACAGCGCCAGTTCGAGACCAGCGTGGACAATGTGCATCGAGCGGTCGCCAGTGGATTTAGATACAAGGTCCGGGTCGAGCGGATCGCGGCCGATGAGACTGGGCTTGAGCGCGTCGAGCCGCTGGCGAATGACCGGTGGATCGCCATAGGTAGAAGGCTCAGCAATGCCTTGCAAGCCAGCGTCCGTGTCGATAATGACGATGGGACAGTCGGCTTTTTCCACGTAGAAGGAGGCGCTGAACCACTGGCGCTCGGGTTCGTGGGGGCGGGAGAGGCAGAGAGTGCGGATGTCGGTGATTTTCATAAAAACTCCTCAGGGCGCGTCGCGCACCCAATCCAGCGAGAAGCGGGCCAAAGTCAAGCGCTCGTAGGGATGCTCGGCACCGCATTCATAGAGACAAGCGGCGCGGCCATCGGGCAGAACGGCCAGACAGGAGTACGCTGATGGACCGGGATGCAGGACGCGGGCGCTGGCCCACGTTTGGCCATCGTCGTCGCTGAGCCGCACGGTCATGTTCTGGCGGCCCTCGGTGCTGGCGGGGTTGGAAAAAAGTACGCTAGTGCCGACCCGGCGGATACTCGCTTGGCAGATCGGCTCGACGAGGACGGGATCGCGCGCTATAGACGACCAGCTCTGCCCCCCGTCGTCGCTAAACGAAAAGGCGCGAGCGCGGATGCTTGGGTCGTAGTTGCGCATATTGAGCAACAGGCGACCGTCCTGCAACTCGACGACTTCGCACTCGTTGACTTGGTCTTGCGGGGTCGAGCCACCGAGCCGCCAACTCTGGCCGCCATCGTCGCTGAGCAAGACGTGCGAATAGTATTTCTTGGTGTCCGCTTCGATGTGGTCGCAGGGGATGACGAGCCGACCGGTAGCTAGCTGAATGCCAGCGCCTGGACCGGTGGCGTACCAAGTCCAGTTAGGTTGCTTAGCTACGGAAGTGATCTCCACCGGCGGCGACCAAGTGCGTCCATCGTCCTCGCTGCGCGTCAGCCACACGGTGCGAGTGCCTTCGCTCGTTTGGTCGATGATCTCGGGCTCGTGGTCATGGCCGAGATTGTGCGTCATCAGCAGAGAAATCGCCCCCGTGCGGGCATCGATCACCGGGCAGGGGTTGCCACAGGTATTCGGGCCGTCGTCCCACACTAACTCGAAGGGAGCAAACGTCTGGCCGCCATCGTCGCTGCGCCGCAGCAGCATGTCGATGTCACCGGTGTCGCCGCGCGCGTTTTTGCGCCCCTCGCAAAAGGCGAGCACCGTGCCGGTGAGCGTGGTAATCAGGGCTGGGATGCGAAAGGTGTGGTAGCCTTGAGTGCCGCTCTCAAAGAGGTCTATGGAATCGATCACGTCGTTGGTCCCTACACCATAAATCCTTCTACCGGCTCAAGTTTTTTGGCCACTGGATTGACGCCCATGAATACGCCTTCAAGGGCCAGAGCACCTAGCAATGGCACGGTCTCCTCCGCATTAAATAAAACGAGCGTAACCACCTCTCGCCCTTCAACTCGCAGCCACGTCTGGCCAACGTCCATAAGCCTAACCTCTCCTTGGCCAAACTGAAAACGCTGTTGCATCAGAGGCGTCCCCCCCAGTTGGCGCAGAACGGACGCCGGAACTGAGGTTATAGACGCCCCTGTATCCACTAGCGCATCCAAATCGATCCAGTGTGTCCGCTGTTGGTCGCCGATGCTAATCTGTACGTTGAACGTTCCCATGTAATGCGATCCTCTGAAAGGAAATCACTGGTTAGATAGGTGGAATATACCCTGTCGAATCGGAGTAGAGCAAGAGCGTCTCCTATAGCGGTTGCAGGGAAAAAGCACGTTTGAGTAGATTCAGATCGTCCGCCTTCTTTGACATTTAGAGAAGCAGGATTAGTACTAGCCGACGACCATTAACCGGAGGAAGCCAACGTGGACCCCATAGCAGAGTTAGCCGAATTCGACCGCGAGACCGTCGCCCAAGCCAAAGCCGTCGAACAGCGCATCCAAGCCGAGGGCCTTGCAGCCGGGCACACCATCCGCGACGTGCGCGTCTTCCGGGTGCTAATGCCCTGGGTTGGAACCAAGCGCTGGGATGGCTCGGCCGAGAGTTTTACCTTTGCCGAGTTCGAGACCGATAAAGGCTTGGTCGGCATTGCCGAGGGAGCCAACGCGGACGCCGAAGAATTAAAGGGCAAAGTCCTAGGCAAAAATCCTTTTGACCCAAGCATCCGCGCCGATATGGGCCTAGCCTACTGGGACCTAATCGGCAAAATCGCCGACCGACCGTTGGGCCAGTACTTGCACGAATGCTTCGCGCTGGAAACCCCCTTGGCAGAGCGCGTGCCCATGTCGGCCTACACTTGGTATCGCTTCCCCGACCTCAACGGCGAAAACGCCGTTACCTTTGAGAGCTATCCCTCCTACGTACAGGAGATTATCCGCACCCACGGCTTCCAAAACATCAAGCTCTCAATGTGCGATTTTGAGCCGCAGCACTACGTGGAATTGGTGCGCAACATTCGCGCAGTCGTGGGAGCGGACGTGGACATTCGCGTCGATCCACACGCTTCTTGGGGCGAGGCGCAGGCGCTGCGCTTTATGCGCGAAGTCGAGGACTACCATCCGGAGTGGATTGAGGAACCAGTGGGCGGGCGTTTCGCTCACATCTTCCGCGCCGGCCATCGCCTGCGGCTATTGAGCACCATACCAATCTCGTCGCACGCTTGGCTGCCGCCGCTAGTACCGCATCCTAGCACCAAGGGCCGCTACGGCGATGATGCCCTAGACGCAGAGCTGGATCTAGACGCGCTACGCCGCTGGCAGCCAGCCGACATTTCCGCTCCCGACGCCTACGCAGGGCCGCTGGCGCTCAAGCGCTACTACGACGCGGCGCGCTTTCTGGGTATGGGAATCGGCATGCACAGCGCGTATGAATTGGGACCGGCGACGGCGATTCGCCTACACATCGCTGCCTTCACCTTTCCCTACGAGATGCCCTATCACATCGTCTGGGGGCGGGACCGCGCCTTTCCGCCCTTTTCGGCGCACGCGATTGACTCGCATTACAACCAGTGGGCCGACGACGTGATCTGCGGCGGCAAGATGGCCTACGATCAAGGATTTCTCGCCGTGCCCACGGGACCGGGGCTGGGAGTCGAACTCGATCCCGAACGTCTGCGCTACTGCGCCTTCAGTGAAGAAAAGGCCGTAGCCCATACCCGCCACATCGAACAGATCCGCGCGACCCATCTCGACGCGCTGGGCTGGCGGGTGGAGCGCGGCGGCTGGCGGCGCTATCGGACGAGCTAGGCTCTTTTACTAAACCACAAAGGTGCTAGATCTTTTGGATTAATAGGCTACGGCAAAGGAACGGATGACAATGCTCTCGCCGGCATCGGCACCGAGATCGACGCGTAGGAGATAGATACCCGGTTCGACTAACGCACCGCTGTCGTCATGCCCCGACCAAGCATAATGCTGCTGGACATCCGCTTGGGCTGCGACTAGCGAGGCCAGGTGGCGACCGGCGAGATCGTGGACGGAAACTTTGGGAACGATCTCGGCTACCTTGAAGGCGACGAAACGCACCTCAAACAAGTCGTTGACGCCGTCGTTGTTGGGGGTGAACGCCTCGGGCACCTGCAAGTCGGAAATCAGCCGGTCGCTGCGGGTCAATGCGGGCAGCATGACGATGTTGGAGCGGCGCTCCATAGCCTCGACGGATTGCCAGATCCCGGGCCGTGAGCCCAAACCGAGATCCAAGGCGAAGACTGTGGCGTTTCGTATTACGCGGGTGGTGAACGAGACGCGGACTGAGTCACTGTGAACAGGAGCTGGCAGGACGACGACTAGCGAATCCCCGCGTTGCTCCATCGCGGCGGGGGCGATGGCCTGCCCCCCAATTTCGAGCTCGACATCGCTAGCCGCTGCGGCAAGGGCGAAACGCAGGCGGTCGAAACCGCTGTCCTGTTCCCCGGCCCCAGTCCAGAGAGTATAGGTGAAGCGAGTGTCCGCGTTGGGGTGCGCTTCGCGGGGTTGGATACGGCCTTTGGCCTCCTGTACAAAGGCGTCTTCAAAGTCGATAGACAGCGCGTTGATCGCAGGGGCGACAGCGGGGTCTTCAGTCGCGAGGATTAGTTCCAACTGCACGAAGCGGCGCGGGCTTTGCGACTTAAAGCCTTCACCGATCGCTTTGTACTCTTCACTCCAAGCATCCCAATCCTCGCCTACGACTATGGTGGTGTCGATCCGCCCGCGCAGCACTTTGGGAGAGCTGTTCCACTTTTCCTCGGTGACTTTATCGCCTTTGCGGTCGTAGAAGTCATAGACTTCGCTGAGGGTATTGCCCGAGCGCGAGCGCAAGTGCAGGCGCGTGCTAGGAGGAAGGTCCGCGTCCCAAGATAGCCCCTTGATGACCTTGGGGCGTCTATCGCCAGCTTCCGCCCCTAGGTCGATAAAATCCGAGTGCATGACCACCTCGGCGGGGTGCCCCGGCGAGAAAAGCATGAACTCGGCCCACTTGGAGTTCCAGCCGCTCGTACTGTGGACGTGCCAGAGCAGATATCGCACCCGGCGTGGCCGGAACTGGTAGCGCAAGTAATGCAAGCACGAGGGACAGTTGTCCGGCTGGAAGAGCAACTCGTAATAGTCAAAAGGCTCGGGAACGGGCAGGTCCGTGCTGATGGAGGGCGTGCCGTCTGAGGTGAGGATAGTAAAGCCCCGTGCAGGGCCAGCGATAAACCCGGCCGTACCCTCCTGCTCCTTTAATACGTAAATGAAGGCCCCGTCGAGCCAAAATACAGCTCCTAGGTCTGCGTAGAACCAAGTTCCCTGCTCTTGCCAACTGCGCTCCCGGCCGGCGAAGGCCACAGGAGCAATGGCGCTATTGGTGTTCATATTGGCGTCGAAGAGGCTGATATTGGAGACGGAAGTTAGGCCGTCGATGACTAAGCCGCGGCGCTCGAGGCCAATGGAGACGTTATCGCCGATGCCAATGACCTCAATCTCGGCAAGCGCCCCTTCTAGGTCGAAGGCCTCGACAGTAAAATTGATGTACTGAAGGAGCCGGTACTGGTCTTTTTCTTGCGGATCGATATTGAGATCCGGGTCGAGTACCTGCGATGTGGCCTTGGATATGAAAGCGAGCGGTATTGAGATCTCGGCCTCCTCGTTGGGGCGGGTAGTGCGATAGACGGGGTCGAAGATGAAAAGGTCGTCGAGGGGATTGGACGTCACGCCGGTGGCAATGAAGACAGTGAATTGCCGGAAGGGCCGCGCTCCTTGTTGATCGGGGAAAGTGAGGCGAATTTCCTTGGCCAGTACTGCGCGTCCTAGGTCAATCTGCACGAACCACTCGCCGAGGACCGCGTCCGGATCGGGCTTCCAAAAGGTGCCGGGGTCTCCGTCGATGACGTGCTCGGCTGTGGCTTGTCCGCTACCTGCCTCCCATACGCCGCCGGGAACGGCGTCGCCACGAGTCTTGGTCGGGTGGTAAAAAGAGACGCATCGGCGATCACGTTGGTGTTCTTGCGGTATTTGACTAGCTGGAGCTGGCCCTCCTCGCTAATTTGCACCAAGCCGAACGGTGCCTCCCAATCCGCCCAGTCCTCAGCGTTGTCGAAGGTCAGACGCTCGGCTGAGCTGGGGCGAGCGGACGATAACAGGAGCAGACCGCAGAGTAAAATGCCAATACGCACGTTGCCTGTTCCCTAATAAGCAAGGCCCAGCGGGCGCAGTTGGGACTGCTGGGGAGCATCAGTACCGAGCGAGATGGATAGGAGATAAAGTCCCGGTGCTAGCAACCTGCCCTGCTGGTCGCGGCCGTCCCAGGAGATCTGTTGGGGACCTGAATCTTGGGTCCCGATGGCGACCCGAGCGACTCGGCGGCCATCGAGCGCGTACACTTCGAGGGTCACCGGCACTTGCTCGGGCAGGCGGAACAACGAGTAAGCGATGTGCAGTTCGTCGTGCGCTTGATCGCCGTTAGGGGTCAAGACTGGGGTAGAAAAAGTGAGGTTCTGGACGAGTTCAGGAGAAGCGTCCGGGGAGCTGAGCACCCGCAGACTGTTGGTCGAAATAGCTTCGCCAGCATCGCCGGGTACGATCTGCTGGGGCAGGCTCTCGCTGTTGGCAGCGAAAACCTCGCCCTCGAAAGTCGCAGCGAATTCAAAGACTTCAGTGCCAAAGACCACGCGTATGGGCGAGTTTTGGGTTGGAGTTACCCGATCGGGAAGACGGACGACCAAAGCGCTTTCTTCTTCGACTACTTCTGCGGGCTCAACCACGGCAAGGGGTGTGCCCATTTCTAGGCGTCGGAAAGCAGCCCGGTTGCTGGTGTGGATGCGCAAGGCGTCGAAGCCTGAGGCCTGAGCGCTGGTAAAAACGGCTTGCACGTCATAGACGAAATCAGTCATCGCGCCCAACTCGACCTCGGTAAAGCCGCGCTGGGGCTGGAGGTCGTCGGCTCTGGCCACTTCGCCGCGGACATCGTCGGCCAAAAGTGGCGCGGTCTCGACCCATAGCGAGTCGAGCCGGACCCAAGCGTCGAAATTCTCGCTTTTGAGCGTGATGGTAAACTGGAGGTGCGAGCCAGAGCGCAGCCGGAGTGGCTGTCCCGACTCGGTAAAGGGCACCGACCAAAAGGTCCAATTGTCGCTGTCGTAGGCGACTGAGGCGCGAACTCCAGGTTTGGGCTCACGGGTGCGGAAGCTGCCGGCGTCAGCGCTGACTCGGACGAGCCGAGCTTTGAGGTCGTTTTCGTAGCGATCGCGCGAGACTTCCTTTTCTAGGCCGGTATTGGTGAACTCGTGGTAAATGTCCGGGACATCGTCGCGACCAGTACGCACCTCGACCTTGACCTCTACTGGAGCGTTGGGTGCTTCGATCGCGCGATCACCCTCCATGCGCATGGGCGTAGCGGCCCAGTGCAAGCGGCCGAAGTTGGCGATTGATCCCAAATCCACAATTTTGGTGACGTAGATCACCCGCTGTGGTATCCCCAAGGCAAAAAGTTCAAAATCACCGATATTGCCCTTGATCGCTCGGGCTTGATTGCCTTGGGCACCACAATCGCGGCAGCCGCTCAAAGCCTCTTCGTCAAGGATCGACAGTTGCCGCCGCCAGCGGATGAAGCGCACGTATTGGCGCGGAAAGTCAATGTGGACAGTGGGATCGAGATTTTCGGCGACATTGGCGACGACCTTTTCTAGGAGATCATTCCCTCCTTTGGGAATCGCCGGGTCCGCGTCACCGCCAATGGAGACATCGAAAGCGGGAGGGGCATCGGTCAGAGTGGGAGTGCCCTCAATGCGAAATCCCACGGGCGAAGTGAAGAACCCGAACTGGATAGCCGGCACGGGCACAGCCACGTCGATAGTGAAGTACTCGGCGGATATCCCACCTTGGGCGATAGGGATATTATAGGAGGTGCTATCGCCGTCAATCAACCAAGAGCCATTTTCAGAGGGGTCGGGGATGCCGTCTTTAAACTTCCATATCCGCGGCATCTGGCCATCGACGTAGCCTAGGATCTTGTCGCTGGGATCGCGCCAGAATTGCCAGTTGTGCAAATGCGAAAACACGGTCTGATCTGGTGTCAGGTACACTGGCTGGATCGCCCCCGGCGTGCGTTCAAAGTCGATGAGTATCTCGACCGAGTCGGCTTGGCTCCACGCTAGGCCGCTGCCCCCTAGTTGCCAGATGCCTAGCTGAGCCTCTCCCGGCGTCGCTGCCAGCAACCCCAAGGCGGCGCACCGCCACAGATTGTGCATAGATCGCCTCCGCGGTATATATGCCAATGTCCGCCCTATTAGTACGAAATACGACAACCCTCAACAAGCGTTAAAAGAAGAAGTTAATACACCACTGAAATCACGCGTCGGATGCGCTGCTGATGGGCGTCTCCATCGAGGTGGAGTTCGAGCAGATAGAGACCAGGCGGCACCAGTTGCCCCGCCTGATCGCGGCCATCCCAAGTGAAGTCCTGAGCACCTGCAGTAACAGCTTGCGAGCGCTCGATGAGGGCGTGGCCGGCCAAGTCGTAGAGCCGCAGGTGCCAAGGGCGCGGTTCGAGGATGTTGATCACGTCGGCGCGGACGGCGAGCACATCGTTTATGCCGTCGCCATTGGGCGTCAGCACCTCCACGTCGAAGACGATGTTGAGCAACAAGTCGCGGGCGACGGGCAGACCGACGACGTTGGTGCTGCTGGCGACTTGATCGGTAGCATCCCCGGGATCGACGCGCTGGCGGCTGGCGTCCTCGGTGCGCGCGTCTTGGATGAAAAGGACGAAGGGAGTGGACTGCTGAAATACTTGGGCGGCAAAGCGCAATTCGACGAGATCGTTGTCGCGCAGCGGCTGGGGGAAAGTCACCGCAAACCCAGCTTCGACCGACTGGCCTGTGACCTCCAAGGGCTCGTCGTTGACCAAGGCGCGAATAAAGCGCGTCGGCGTCGGCGTCTCCACGACGAGACGGTCGAATCCAGATGCCCTCGTCTCGCGCGGACGCAAGAAGAAGCGGAATTCGGTTTCCTCGCCCGGCAGAACCTGAGTCGGGAAAATTTCGCTGACAGCGCGCTGAGATAGCGGGTCGCTGAAGGCAATACTAAGCGCGTCGAGTTGGAGTGCCACCGACGGATCTTCAGTGACCATCCGCATCTGTAGCTGAGCGTAGCGCCGCGGCGAAGGCGATTGGAACTCCTGGCCGGAGAGTGCGTAGAGCTTGCTCCACGCGCTCCAGTCGCCGCCGATAACCCTGGAGGTGTCAATAGGCCCTTTGAAGCTGGAAATCAGCTTGTCGTAGCGCCTCTTGGTGACTTCCTTGCCGTTCTTGTCGTAGTAGGTGAGCAGGTTTTCGACTTCGTTGCCGGAGCGACTGCGCAGCTCCAGCCGAGTACCCGGCGGGATGTCGGCCTCCCAAGATAGGGCATTGAGGCTTTTAGGACTTTGGAAGTCCATGATGTGCGAGCGAAATTCCAGATTCTGCGGGAAGCCCTCGCCAAACACCTGGAGCTCCTCGGCAAACCCCCGGAAGGCCCAGCGATTGCTCGCGTCCCAGCTCTTCCACAGCACCCGGATAAAGCGGGTGGGCACCAGCCCGAACTCGTGGGTGGCGGCACCGGTTACTTTTTTGACGTATTCGCTAGCAGTGCCGGAATAGTACTTCTGCCAGATCAGGGTACCATCGGGTGCCAAGGAACCGTCGGAACCGAGTACCTCGTAGAAATTGAACCCAAAGGAGCGCCGGGTAACGAAGAAAGCAATGGTCCGACCGCTGCCAGCGGTGATGCCGCCGCCGGGCCGGGCAACTACGCCGCCGACGATTTTGAGCTTATCGACAAAGTAGGTAGCCCCCAAGTCGAGGACGATGTGCGAAAAGACGTCGCGCTCGGCTTGGATGGTGCGCCGCACGAACCAGCGGGTAGAGAGATCGCCGTCAATGAGCACTCGGGCGTTGCCCAGCGGAATGAGGTCTTGGGTGACGAACGCATCGAGAACTACTTCGAGGTTGCCGCCGCGTTCGAGTGTCCCCAAGGCCAGATTGTCGCCCAGCGCTTCTACTTCGACTTCGAGCAGGCGGGTGTCCGGTTCGAGGGCGAGCAGATCTAGGCGCACGTACTGGATCGGCGTGTGGAAGGATTGGTCGAGTTCATAGGTGATCTCGTGGCGGGTGTTCTCCTTGAAGCGCTCGCGCTGACGGTAGATGACGGTTCCGGCGATGGGATTATCGACCTCGTCAACGGCGTGTTCGCCGGTGGAAAGCAACAAGTCAAAAAGCGCTGGAGCCGGCCCTTGGGGATCGAAGATCAGCTTGACGCGGCGAGCGGAGACACCCCGGCCCAAATCGACCTCAATGTTCCAGCTTTCGGGGGGATCGTCCAGATGTGGATGCCAGCCAGTGGAAAGATCGCCATCCATGACCAACGGCGCGTCTCGTAGATTGGAACCAGCGCGGCGGATGCCGCCGCCAAAGGCTGCGGCATTGAGGGCTGCATTGATATTGCGGCGGGCAGCGATGGGCTTGAGCCCACCCTGTGGGGTCAGTTCAACCGTGCCGGGCAGCGGCCAAGCCTGCCAGTCTCGACGGGAGGCAAAGCGAAGCTCGTCGGCACTTGCCGAGGGTAACCAACAAATCGCGCCGAGTAAGGTGCAGACAAATGATTGAACAATTTGAGATGCCGATCGCCTTGTTGCTATTCTTCTGCGTCTATCTGCGTCCATCTGCGGATTCTCTTGTGTAGGCTACTTCTGCAAGACGCTACCCGCGCCATTGCGGTCCCAAATCCCCACCGCACCGTTGCGCTGCCCATCGGCCCCCAAGAAGACGAGATGAGTTCCATTCGCAGCGTTGACGTGCAAACCGCCGTTGCCGCCAGCACCCGCACCTGCGTAGATCAGGTTCTCGCCGGTGCGGCTATTGATCAGCAGGCCGCCATTTTGCAACGAATCAGCACCGGCGAGGAAGATGTTGACGCCCGCGGCATTGTTGGCCATCAGCAAGCCACTGCCTTCATCTTCACCCGCAGCAATTAGCAAATTGCCAACCGCGCTCCGCAGGGCCAAGTGGCCACTGCCGACCTCGCTCGCGCCTAGGTACGCCAACTGCTCACCCGTGGCGTTGTACACCTGCAATGCGCCGCCCTCTTGGTCGCTGCTTACAATCGAGACCAGCGGCGCGCCAGTAGCCGTATTGACCACGAGCAAGCCGTGGCCAGTCGCGTCGGTACTGAGGCTAACCCCACCCTGACCGCGGCCAGCTCCCACCCACAAAGCGCCGTTCTGGCGCTCGTCAGCCGTAGCTACTAGCACGGGTTGTCCCTCGTCGTTGAGGATTTCAATGGCGCGGGCGCGGACTACGTCGGCCCCGGACGCCGTGCTCATCAAGGCGGTACTCAGCGACGCGCTCAGCACAATGGCAATGTCGGTTAGGGCCAGCGCGGCCAGTACCGCCAAGAGGCGGCGGCCAATGTAGCGTTCCAAAGAATCGTAGGGTTGAAAGGCGCGCATACGTCTCCTCGCAGTAAAAAGCTGTTTTTCATCCATCGCATGGGGCTTATTGGATGTTGTACTAAATTTGCTATCGTATGAGCATGATTTTGCGTGTCAGCAGCTTGTCAGTGACCAAAAGCGCTAACAAAAAAGGCACTGCATTCAAGTAGGCTGACATTGCGCTTATATCTCCATAACGGACGCGAGATACGTGGAGACACCAAATTCTACGCTGAAGCGAGCATGGAACGGCGTTGCTAGTCAAAAGCTGACTCTCCAGATACCTGTAGCTTGTCTAGCCATCCATGCTTGGTGTGAATGGATCTTTTCCACGGTCCAAGTATCAAAGTCCTCTACCAGCTTGCGCGTTATTGCGAAGTCGCTCTTCTGGTAAACCAATCGCTTTTCGGCGTATCCCGAGTTGCCCAAATCGCGATTGTCTGCGGTCGTCAGGAGCGTCATGTTACCTAGACGATAAGTAGAAGCCTCCCGCTGTTGGTCGTTGAACTGGAGCCAGTCGTCGCTCGGATTTTCCGGCAGCACATGCTCAATGCTGTACTTCGCGCTCTCGAATTCAAAGTGCTGCCCCGACAACTGCGCTTCTAGCCGGAATAGTATAAAGCGCACGACTTTATTGTTGCGTGCGCTAGTTGTTCGTAGGGCCTTGTCTGCAAACGCCGCCCTGAATTCCGCGTCCGCGGGATAGACTGGCCGCAGCTTTGCAATCGCTGCCTGCACGCTGACGATTTCGCCTGCCGATAGCTCACGGGCAATCTGATTATACACAACCTCCTGCTCGTTGCTTTGGCGTCCACAAATCACGTTGTAGCGAAACGACACTACTGCGATAGCCTGCAAGAAACGTCCAAAGCCAGCGCGGTCGCGTTCCGCGAATTGCTCAAATGCGGCCAGCAATAGCGCTAGTGGCTGACGCACGTTGAACATCTGCAACTGGGCCAGACTTGCGCGCTCCTCTGCTGTCCAAGAGTCGTCCTCCGGGCTGCGCAGGGCCGAATACACTCTTGCGTGCCTGTCCATATCGCGGATCAACTGAAACACCTTGGCCCTATCGTTGATGGCACTGCGCATGGTTTTGAACAAGTCCGCCTTGCGCACCAGCCTGTTGCGGCTGTTCCAGAAGACCCGCAAGAACTCGGGGAAACTCTCACTGCCCAGCAGCCCGACGACATCCTCCCAGCGGCTTTCCAAGTTGTTGATATCCGATTCGTGCGCATTGCCACGCGAAACGACGGAGAACAAGTAATTCTTCAGCAAATCGGTGGCGGACAAGCGCACGCCGCGAGCATTCAGGGTCTCAAATACTTTGAAGGCATTTAATTCGTCGGTCACGGTGATGATCGTAAAAAACAACTTATCTACCGCAACATCGACAAAGCGCGCAACAGACTCACCGTCATCACCTGATCGTTCCTTGATGCGCTCCCTGAACCAGAGAAACGCCCGACGCAGGAGATGTTCCGATGCGTTCAATCCTCTTTGCGGCAGACTCTCTAAGGGGACTAGGTAATTCTGGTAAAAGCGATCGTTATGCCGATTTAGCGTCAGCTTGGAGCGCGGCACTAGGCTCACTGGGTCCAAATAGCCGATGTAATTGCTACGCAACTGCTCTGCGCGCCGACGTTGTGGGTCAGTCGGGTCAACCGGCACGGCCAAGTCCGTCAGATGCGCTACCGCAGCCAGCATCAACAGGCTCAGCGTGGTCATGCGCTGCTGTCCATCGATGATATCGAACGCCCTGTTGTCCGCCGATTGCAGTACTAGATAGCCCATGTAATGAGCGGGTTCTGGGTCCTCGCCGAACAGCGCAACAAGATCCTGCCACAGGTCATCCCACTCGTCGCCCCCCCAGGAATAGTCGCGTTGGAACAGCGGTACGCGATAACTCATCCCATTGCCCATAAGTTGGCGAAACGTGCTGTTAGTGGTATTGAAGTTCATATGCAAAACACTTTCACCACTTCGTCCCCGAGGTGGTTGGTGAAGTATTCTACCGATAGCATTTTTATATTCAACAACGCTCGATACTGCCTACTCCGGCCACTGCTACTTTTCAGGACGTTGAGGCCGACATCTCCCTAGGCGATGGGGGAACCGACCCCAGACGTCGTTTTGATGTTCTGATCTCAAACTTACGCAAGGAAGAGGCCAATGGCCAAGATCGAGGAATACGGACCCCAACGAGCCCGCACCTAGTACCACTTTGTCAAGATTACTTGTTAGACCCCTTTTGCGCGTCCTATATTGGATTATTGGCTCGGCTCAATAGGATAAATCCCATGCGCAACGCCACCCTCGTCAGTGCCCTGCTACTGGCCACGCCCCTCGCTGGCGACCAACTTCGCATCGCCACCTCCAACGATTGGCACCAATGGCAACTGCCCGGCGACGCCGTCGAAGTCGCACGCGGTACGCTCAAACCCGCCTTTGTCCGCCGCAACATCAACGCCGTGGCCAACGCCTTTGACTTTGCTAGCGGCGGCATCCGCAAAGTAGGATCCAACCCCGGCGATGCCCGCCATTTCATCGACGGCGATCCGGCGACCTATTGGGCACCCGATCCGAACGCCCGCGTCGAGGATTGGTGGATCGAAGTCGATCTGGGACGCGTGGTATCGGCGCGCAAAATCGAAATCCACTTCGCCGCCGACAGCACCCCACTGGAGTTTTTCAAGATTCTGACCTCCGACGGCGAACCTTTCTTCAGCAATGCCAATTCCATACTCCCCGGCACGCTGCGCTACAACAAGCGCTGGCGCTACAGCTTTAACGAAGCGCACGTCATCGAGATTGACTATGAGCTTAAGCCGCTGAAGAATATCCGCATTGAGGCCGACCTGCCTACGGAGAATATCCGTCTGAGCGAAGTGGTGGTCGAGAGCATCGGCGACAACCTTTCGCTGGGGATCTGGGGTCGAGGGGGCAGCGTCGAAATCATTTCTGAAGCCACCTCTAAGTTGGGTCGCACCCTCATCGAGTCGAAGGGGATCAGCAACACCCTCGTCGATGGCGATATCACCACCTATTGGGGCACGGTGCATCGCGGCGGCTCGGGCACGCAACCCGAACAGCAGATCGGTCAGTTTGAAATAGATCTAGGTGCACTATACTGGGTAGATCGGGTGCGGATGCTGGGCGACGACAGCGGCGTCGCCCCAGGCAAAGGCTCGGGTCGCCACCGGTCCGGTGTTTTCAATTATCTGTGGTATCAGTTTTTTGTTTCCGACGGTTCCCGGGCACCGGATGGCTCGCTGAGCTGGGAACTGTTGGGCGAATTGCCCTCGGATCGCCGCAATCTAACCAAAATCCGCCACTTCCAAGAGCTCTTTCCATTGCGCAAAGTTCGCCACGTGCGGCTGATCTTCCCCATGTCCGAGGGCTTCGAAGCCTTTAACGGACGCATCGGCACCACCGCCGAGTGGCAAGTATTTGGCGAGGGCTATCCCGCCGAAGTCAGGGCGCGGTCACCTATTTACGATCTCGGTTCCATACAACACATTGCGGAAATCGGCTGGAACATCGACGCGCCGCTAGGGTCTCGCGTCGAAATCCGCAGCCGCACCGGCAACCTCCTCGACAACCAGTACGTCTTTTACGACAAAAACGGCAAGCAAGTCACCGAGAGGAAATACGACAAGCTGATCCCCAGCTTCCGAGGAGCCATCGACACCATCCGCACCGCGGGAGCCGACTGGAGCAACTGGAGCCGGGCTTACGCGACCTCCGGCCAAGTCTTCCTCTCGCCCGGCCCTCGACGCTACGTGCAGCTGGACATCCGCTTCCTGTCCGAAGACCCTTTCGCCGCCGCGACCTTAGACGATATCGTCCTTGAATTCGACAATCCGCTAGCTCAAGAAACGCGCGCCGAAGTCTTTCCCGTCGAGGTTGCCCCCGGCGAAATGAGCCAGTTTACCTACTATCTTCGCTCTGACTTCGTCTCGTCGAGCCGTGGCTTTGATCAGATCCAACTCGCTTCGACGGCTGGAGCCACCTTCCGCGCCCTGCGCGTCGCTGGCGAGCCAGCCGCCCCCACGGTCGAAGAAACCGAACAAGGCTTCAAGGTCGTCCTCGCCGAGCCAGTGCGGAACTCGACCCTGATCGAAATCGACTTCGAGAGCACCCTCTATCTCAACCAGACCCGCTTCGAAGCCTTTCTGTTCAACAGCGCCCTGTCAACCACGGCGCGTCAACAGGTCGATTCCGGTAACGCCGAGGAGACCATCGCCAGCGACCGCACCTTTGTCTCCCTGCCTACCGACGGGCGACTCTTTGCAGACCTCTCGCTATCAAACCGGGTACTGACTCCCAATGGCGACGGGATTTCAGACCGGTTGCAAATTGACCTCAACCTGTTCAAGGTGCTCGCTCCTCGGCCGGTCATCCTCGGCGTCTATACCTTGACTGGCCACCGGGTCGCCCTCATCAGCGACGCGGCCATCACGGCCGGACGTCAGACCTATCACTGGGACGGACGCGACAGCCGGGGTCGCACGGTCGCACCCGGTATCTACATCCTCCGCGTCACCGCGGAAGGCGATGCGCTTACTCGCAGCGAGAATCGCCTGATCTCGGTGGCCTACTGATAGCATTTTATATTTGACAACGCTCGATATTGCCTACCCCGGTCACTGCTAATTCTTCAGGATATTGAGGCTGACGCCTCCCTAGCACTGGGGATCCAACCCACAGAACGCCGTTTTGGCGCTCTAAGCTCAAACTTGCGCAAGGAGGAGGCCAATGGCCAAGATCAAGGAAGTTCGCTGCATCCGCACTCGCCAGAACGGCACCTGGGTCATCGTCAAAATCATCACTGACCAGCCCGGCCTCTACGGCATCGGCTCGGCCAGCGAGCACAACCACGCCGCCACCGTCGCCACGGCCCTCGAAGAGAGCTTGGGACCATTGCTGATTGGCCGCGAGGCCAGCCGCATCGAAGACATCTGGCAGTGCGTGTACAACAGCGGCTACTGGCGCAGCGGCTCCATCCTCAACGCCGCGTTAGGCGGCATTGACATGGCCCTGTGGGACATCAAGGGCAAGGAGGCCGGGATGCCCGTGTACGAACTGCTGGGCGGGGCCTGCCGCGCGGCGGTCCCCTGCTACGCCCACGCCGGCGGTGGCGATCACGAGGCCCTCACCGATGACATCCAGCGCTACATCGACGAGGGCTGGCCGGTAATCCGCTGCCAACTCGGCGGCTATGGCGGCGGCGGATTCGTGGAAAACGCCCTCAAGCCGCGCAATGCCTGGTCCGCGGCACCGGCCTTTGACGACGAAGCCTATCTAGAGGCTATTCCCGCGATGTTCGAGTACCTGCGCAACAAGCTAGGCTTCGGCCCCAAGCTCACCCACGACGTCCACGAGCACCTCAAACCCCAAATCGCAGTGGCACTGGCCAAGCGGCTGGAACCCTACCGGCTGTTTTTCCTCGAAGACGCGCTGGCACCCGAGCAAATCGGCTGGTACCGACTCATGCGCCAGCAATGCACCACGCCGCAGGCCATGGGCGAGTTATTCGTCAATGTCCACGAATACCTGCCGCTGATCAGCGAGCGCCTCATCGACTACATCCGCATCCGAGTGGCCAAAGGCGGCGGCATCACCCCCTGCCGCAAAATCGCCGCGCTCTGTGAGTTTTACGGTGTGCAGACGGCTTGGCAGGAAGGTGGGGACAACGACCCGGTCAACCAAGCGGCGGCTATGCACTTAGACATGTCGAGCTACAGCTTCGGGATTCAGGAGGAAAACGGTTTTCGGCCAGAAGAATTAGAAGCGTTCCCCGGACACGCGACCATGGAAGGTGGGTACATGTATCCCAACGGCCAGCCGGGGCTGGGGATCGACATCGACGAAGAAAAGGCGAAGAATCTGTTGGTCGGAGATCAGGTGCGCGCCTTTTACGCGGCCGAGGATCGCCGGGCCGACGGCAGCGTGGTGCGGCCTTAGAGTCGAGGCCCGGAGCTAACGGGCAATCAGCACCGTCACCCGGCTCGGTTCCCGGCGGCAGTTTCCGGGCCCCGTGAGCATCTCGTAGCGTGAACGGGTGGTGCATGAGGATGTCCTGTTTGCCGTCCTTGTTGAGGTCCACCAACCAAGTGTATTCCTCGTTGGACATGGCAACCGCCACCTTCTGAGGCCGCCGAGCGAACAGGTCCGGCCCCGGCACGCCGAGAAAGACGCGCAGTTCTTTCCGGCCCTTCTGCACCAGCAGGTCCGAGCGGCTGTCGCCGTTCACATCCCCGATCAACACCGACGGGTGGAAAATGCCTTTTTCCCCTGAAACGCCGGGGGCGTGCCCTTTGATTTTGCGAGTGGCGTTCGGTTTGTCGGGGTAGAGGCCGCCTTCCATGCGGTAGAACTCGAGATGCATCGACACGGAACGAGTCAGCAACCCGCGGCCAATCATGCCGATAGTCTTGAAGATGCCGAACTTCATGGTGGTGTACATCATGTCAATCTGGCCGTCGTGGTCGAAGTCGTACTGCCCGATCCCGAACGGGAGGCCGTCCGACTGGATCGCGGTGCCGGCATCGGGCGCGAATACGGTGCCGCCATCGGCTGTTGGCGCGCCAGAATGGACCTCGTAGGTGGAGTGTACGCTCCACATGCTCCTGATCTCCAGCGAGAAAACCACCAAGTCGGCGACGCCATCGCCGTTCATGTCGGTGAGCGAGTGCAGCACCCTCCCCATTGCGTTTCCGGACAGTCTATCATCAATACGCCGACGGCGAACCCCCTGTGGAGCCGCGAGCGTGGCCGGATCGCTGGAGTCGAATGCCACATCGGTCGTGAAGGTCTTAGCCGCAGGGGCAAATAGCCCATGCTCGTCCTGGTGATGAACCTCAAAGTGGTCCTCGTTCCAGAACACTAGATCGCTGCGACCATCTCGGTTGTAGTCCATCTCGTGGACCCGGCCCTGATCCCAGGGGTTGTATCGATATCCGTCGGCTCCGATGGTCATACCCACCCCGGCGGAGGGGCCGAGCTTCACTGGATCGGCGAACCCGCCGTCGCTCATCTGGATGAACACCCAGAAGCCATCGACATCCGGCACGACCAGATCGTCGCGCTCGTCGCCGTTCACGTCCCGAGTGACGTCTACATGGGGGATTTCGCTGCTGCGAGGCGGGTCGAAGTTGCAAGTCACCGCCACTAGCGCGCGTTCCGTCGCCGAGTCGGGATCGAACCAGTTCAGTCGGCCGCGCTGGTATGTGACCAACCGGTCGCGTCCGCCAATGTTGGCCACATCGACGAACAACACTTCGGGACGCAGCGTTGCGTCGAGTCTCGGCACCCAAGTGCCGCCGTCGAACCCGTATATTTGCAAGCGGCGGTCGTCCTTCTCGTCGATGTTTACCACGGCCAGTTCCGCGATAGCGCCACCGAGAAGGAATCCCGTCAAAACGGTCTGGCGTTTCGCCAAGCCGGTGACGACCTCGTATTGCTCGAAAGTGAATTCCGCGGCAGCAGGCAGCATCGGCTCGACCTCTGCGCCGAGCAGACCCGAGCATCCCGATAGGAATACTGCAAAAACCAGTATGGAGAACATTCCGCTCTCAGCTACGGCCACCACGAAACACCGACGGTGAGCCGAGCCGATTCAGCGTGGATGTCGAGAAATTTGTGCACATGTTCGCTCGTCCCGCCATCCAAGATATTGTCAACCTCGACGTCTTTGAAATATCCCTTACCCAACTTGAAGTTCACGTCGAGGGCCCACGCCTCAGACAGATAGACGGCGAGTCCGCCTCCCAGGCTGAAGGTCGGTAGACCGCTGAAGTCGGTGGTGGTCTGTACCCCGTTCTTGAGAACGTCGCTCACGGGCCAGAATGTAAGGGCAAGGTCGCCATAGGGGACCCACCGGCGGCTATTGGCCAGGTGCAGCCTCACACCATAGTCAACGTGGGCCAATGTCACTTTGTCGAACGCATCGAACTCCTGGACTTCGATGTCTGCATACGAAGCGGACGCGTACAGTGTGACGATTCTGTTGAGGCCATAGCCGACCCGAGGAGGGCCCACTAGTACTCCTCTGTCACTCGGCTTGTTTTCGAAGGAGACGGTATCCCCTCCGAGATCAAAACCGAATACCCACCCTTGAGTCGTGGACTGCTGAGCGCTGCCGTCGACAACGGACCCGAGGCAGAGCAGGACCGAAAACAGCATTGTAGCGAGTGTCTTGATCATGTGCGTTATTCCTCCGTAGCCGTGTCAGAGTAGGCCCAGCGTTGTCGGAAACCCTGAGTGATGTCTGTCAGATTCACACGTCTTTCGGCGATACGGATCACCAGACTTCTGATGTGACCTTCCTCCATGGTCGAAGACTAGCCGAGCATTCCACGCGCTTTTTGCTCATCGGGCGATCAGCACCCTCACCCGATGCGGCTCGGTTCCCGGCGGCAGTCTCCGGGCTCCGTGAGCATCTCGTAGCGTAAAAGGGTGGTGCATGAGGACGTCCTGCTTGCCGTCCTTGTTCAAGTCCACCAGCCAAGTGTATTCCTCGTCGTTGGGCACGGCGATCGCAATGTCTTGAGGCCGCTGGGAGAACAAGTCCGGTCCCGGTACGCCAACAAAGACGCCCAAGAGCCTAGGGTGATGCCCGATGAGCAGGTCGGAAAGGCCGTCGCCGGTCACATCCCCGAGTAACATCTACATGGGGGACTTCGCCGCTGCGAGGCGGGTTGAAGTTGGAAGTCACCGCCACCAGTGCGCGTTCCGTCGCCGATTCGGGATCGAACCAGTTCAGGCGACCGGGCTCGTACGCAATCAAGCGGTCGCGTCCACTGATATTGGCCACATCGACGAACGACACTTGGGGACGCAGCGTTGCGTCGAGTAGCGGTCCCCAAGTGCTGTCGCCGAACGCGTAGATGCGCAAGCGGCGGTCGTCATTCTCGTCGATGTTCACCACGGCAAGATCCGCAACAGCACCACCAGGCAGAAATCCCGTCAAAACGGTCTGGCGTTCCGCCGAGCCGATGACGACCTCGTACTGCTCGAAGAGATCTCCACTGAGTTGCGCGGCGGCAGACGTTGCCCATCCTGCTAGAAATACTCCAAAAACCAGTATGGGAAATAGGCACTTCATCTATAAGGAGAATCCCGGTAAGCCCACGGGAATAGCTAATCCAACCGAGCCAGAGAGTTGTTTATGCAGGATATGGTCGCCGAGATATGACTGGTTCACCGTAACGTATCTTGTCTTGAAAATCAGCAGCCAGTCTTTCCACAGATTGTAGCCGACCCCCGCGCCAAAACCTAAGCCCGCAAGCGAAAGAGAAGTTTCCTTGTGATCAAAGCCTATGATAGAAAATCCGTATTCGAGAAAACTGGTCCAAGAATCAGTTAGTTCAAAAGAATGATAAACGAGGAGGTGTGTTAGCAGAATCGGTGTGTCGCCTTCCCTGATCAGGCTGTTTTGGCGAACCGTGGTTTTGGCTCCTCCGTGGCCGAGGTAAACACCTGTGGTACTCCTATCCCTGATGGCGAGGGGTTTCCACACACCGAATTCGATCGTAGGGGATTGCCCAGTAGATCGCTTGAAACTGGATAAAGCACCCGCTCCTATGAGAAAATAAAAGTCGCTTCGCTCTTCTGCTGAGACGCTTCCGGACACAACAAGTCCAAGGAGGGCAATGAGTCCTTTTCTGATCGCTTTCATTGAATAAGCTTTCTTTTGCTCAGCGGGCGATCAACACCGTCACTCGATGCGGCTCAGTGGTGGATGGGTGATGGATGAGGAGGTCCTGCTTGCCGTCCCTGTTCAGGTCCACCAGCCAGATGTATTCCTCGTTGGGCATGGCGATTGCCACCTTTTGCGGCCGTCGGGCGAACAGGTCCGGCCTCGGCACGCCGAGAAAGATGCGCAGTTCGTCCCGGCCCTGCTGCACCAGCAGGTCCGAGCGTCTGTCGCCGTTCACATCTCCGATCAGCACGGACGGAAAGTGCGCCGCCGCTTTTTCCCCTGACTGGCCGAGCGAGGTCGTTCTGATTTTGCGGGTGACGCTTGGTTTGTCGAGATAGATGTCGCCTGCCATGCGGTAGAAGTGGAGATCCATCGACACGGCTTGAGTCAGAAGCGCGCTGACAAGCATGCCAATAGCCTTGAAGATCCTGGGATTGATGATGGTGAACATCACGTCCACTTGACCGTCGTAGTCAAAGTCGTGCGGCTCCAGACCGAACGGGATGCCATCTGAGTAAATCGCGGCACCGACGTCTGACGGAAAGAGAGTGCGGCCATGCGCCAGCGCGCCGAAATGCACCTCGTAGGTGGATTGCATATTCCACAGCTCGGATGTCTGCCCTAGGAAGCGGCTGCTCCCACCCTCCAGCGAGAAAACCACGAGATCGGCGACGCCATCGCCGTTTATGTCAGTTAGCGAGTGCAGCACCCGCCCCGTCATGTCTCCGCTCGCTCCGTGATCTTTGCGCCGGTTGCGAACCCCCTCTGGCGCGACGAGCGAGCCGAGATCGTCGGAGTCGAATAACACCTCGGTCGTGAAAGTTGCGGGCACCGACGCAAACAGCCCACGCTCGTCTTGGAGATGCACCTCAAAGTGATCCTCCTTCCAGAACACTAGATCGCGGCGGCCATCCCCGTTGTAGTCCATCTCGTGGATACGGCTCTGAGACCAAGGGTTATATCGATATCCGTCGGCTCCGTAGATTCTACCCATCTCGATGGGGGGACCGATCTTCACTGGATCGGCGAACGCGCCGTCACTCCTCTGGACAAACACCCAGAAGCCATCGACGTCCGGTACGACTAAGTCGTCGAGCTCGTCGCCGTTCACGTCCCGCGTGACATCTACATGGGGGATTTCGTCCTTGCGAGGCGAGTTGAAGTTGGAGGTAACCGTCACTAGTGCGCGTTCTGTCGCCGATTCGGGATCGAACCAGTTCAGGTGATCGGGCTCGTACGCAATCAAGCGGTCGCGTCCGCCGATATTGACCACATCGACAAACAACACCTCAGGACGCAGCGTTGCGTCGAGTAGCGGTACCCAAGTGCTGTCATCGAACGCGTAGATGCGCAAGCGGCGGTCGTGGTTCTCGTCGATATTCACCACGGCAAGATCTGCGACATCACCACCGAGCAGGAATCCCGTCAAAGCGGTCTGGCGTTCCGCCGAGCCGATGACTACCTCGTACTGCTCGAAGATAACTTCCCGCTCGAAAGCGGATTGGGCAGGAGCAGGAGTGAGGTCTGTTGCTTGCGCCTGAGCCGAGAAACCGAAGGCTATACTCAAAAAGGTACAGATCAAACACGAAATCGAGCGTGTCATTGCATCCTCTCCGTCTACTTGAATTAGATGAAAATCTGTTGGGATTTGTCAAAAATAGAGCAATGCCTCCGTTGTCCTTGGACTGATGGCGCTTGGTCTTTTCCGACGTCACTTACTTTAACACCGTCGCTAGGGATACGTGTTACTCGTGCAGAAAACCAAGTTTTGCCGTAAAACTCATCGCTTGCTCTTCCTTCAATGGGGAACCCTGTGACCGAAAAAATCGTTTGCTAGCTCCGCCTTCTCATGCGAGCGGGAGCTAGGTACCTACCGATAGCAGCTTCAACACACCTTCATTCACGCGATTTTGCTCATCGGGCGATCAGCACCCTCACCCGATGCGGCTCGGTTCCCGGCGGCAGTTTCCGCGCTCCGTGCGCATCTCGTAGCGTGAACGGGTGGTGCATGAGGACGTCCTGCTTGCCGTCCTTGTTCAAGTCCACCAGCCAAGTGTATTCCTCGTCGTTGGGCACGGCGATCGCAATGTCCTGAGGCTGCCGAGCGAACAGGTCCGGCCCCGGCACGCCGTCAAAGATGTCCATGATCCGAGGGTGATCCCCGATGAGCAGGTCGGAGAGGCCGTCGCCGGTCACATCCCCGAGGAGCAAAGTCGTGTTGAACGCACGCAGCCAACTCTTTTGCGTCTTGCGGCGTTCGTGCGTCTCCCCCCGAAGCACGATGTCCAGTGGCACCCATCCCGGTTCCTTATGGCTAGGTACGCCATCTAAGGCAATTCTGCGGGTGGCGTTGGGTTTGTCGCGGTAGCGGCCTCCTTCCATTTGGTAGAACTCAAGGCTCAACCAAATGTCATCGCCCATGAACCCTTTGAACCTCTTCCACAGGCTGCTCTCAAGGTATTCGACCTCAATGGTTGTGAACATCAATTCGACTTGGCCGTCGCGATCAAAGTCGTGTCGGTCCATCCCGAGTTGGACGCTGCCATCCGACTGGAACGTGGCTCCGACCTCCGACGCAAACGCAGTGCCGCCATCGGCTGTTGGCGCGCCGAAATGCACATCGAAGGCAGAACGCTTGTTGGCAATGCTCCGGCCCTCCAGCGAAAAAGTCACTAGGTCGGCAACCCCGTCGCCGTTCATATCGGTTAACGAGTGCAGCACCTTCCCCATCATGTCTCCGGTGGCGAGTGAGGAAAGATTGTCAGAGTCAAATGCCACATCGGTCGTGAAGGTCTCCGCCTTCGGAGTAAACAGCCCACGCTCGTCCTGAAGATGAACCTCGAAATGGTCCGCGTTCCAGAACACCAAGTCGCGGCGACCATCTCGGTTGTAATCCACCTCGTGGACGCGGCTCTGAGACCAAGGATTGTATCTATATCCGTCGGCTCCGTAGATCCTACTCATATTGGTGGAGGGGCCGATCTTCACTGGATCGGCGAACGTGCCATCGCTCATCTGGACGAACACCGAGAAGCCATCGACGTCCGGCACGACTAGATCGTCGAGCCCGTCGCCGTTCACGTCCCGCGTAACATCTACATGGGGGATTTCGCCGCGGCGAGGCGGATTGAAGTTGGAAGTCACCGCCACCAACTCCCGTTCCGTCGCCGGCTTGAGATCGAACCAGTTCAGGCGGCCGGGCTCGTACGCAATCAACCGATCGCGTCCACCGATGTTGGCCACATCGACGAACAACACTTCGGGACGCAGCGTTGCGCCAAGTCGTGGCACCCAAGTGCTGTCGCCGAACGCGTGGATACGCAAGCGGCGGTCGCCATTCTCGTCGATGCTCACCACGGCCAGATCCGCGACAGCACCACCGAGCAGGAATCCCGTCAAAACGGTTTGGCGTTCCGCCGCGCCGAGGACGACCTCGTACTGCGCGAAAGTAAATTCCGCGGCGGCAGGAGACGCGAAACTCAAGAGGAAAATTCCAAAAACCAGCATGAAAGTCAGGCTACGTAGGTAGTTCCTAGGGCCGGACCGAGAAGCCGAAGGAATCCACGGCCGCGGAAGCAAACAGGCCGATCCCGTTCTCGACGTGGAAAAGCGGCCGTTGAAAACTCTGACCGGCCTCGCCGCTGCCTCGTTCCGCATCCACATTGTCGGTGCGGACCAAGTCGAACCAGTTCTGATCAACGGCAAAGAGCGTGACCTTGTAGCGCCCGGCATAGTAGATGCCAGCCCAAGGCAGATATAGCTCGCCCCTTGCCAAACTCAACAAGGGCGAGGTCTCTACGCGCTCGAGTTCAAAGTCTTCAAAGTCCTCAATCCAGTCGTCGTCAAACAGCAGCGGGCTGGAATGCTCTAAATTGGCTAGGCGTACTTGGTAGGATACCGCAGGGCCATCGTCTTGAAATTGGGCTATGAGCACCCCCTTTTCGTACTCCAACTGATTTTCCTCGGCCTGATAGATCTCATCACCAACCTCGGCAAACAATCGCAGCCGCCGTAGTTCGGTTTCCAAATCGTCCTCCAAAAGCCGCAACTCGTCAATGCGGATGCGCGCTGGCGTCTGAGTCTGGGCGCGGACTGCTAGGTCGTCTCCGGTGTTGACGCGCAACTCGTACAGGCGGCTAGGCTCAACCACCGGCGCGTCGTCCGGCGGCAGATAGTGCCCGGCTCTACTTGGGTCGGGTCGGTAGTTGAACACCGCGTCGCCGCGGTGGATGGAAACGCTGGCTCCCTCCAGCGCCGTGGCCGCCGCCGAATAGGAATGGCCGGGAGCGACCGTGCGCCGCAGAACGACAGGCGGCAGCGGCGCATCCACGATGAGAATGGCATCGACGACGATGAGGTCGGCCTCGCTGGAGCCAAACAGTTCGTCGGGGTCTCGGTCGGCTGCCAGCGGCCCGGGGGCCTTGCAGGCCAGCAGCGGCAACAGTGGTAGGAGCAGTAGGTAGCGGTACATAGCTCAAAACCTGAAGTCAAAGCCGAAGGTCGGCACAATGGGCAGCATCCTAACTACAATCGGTTGCTCGGTAGAATCGTTGGGGTCGTACTGGACGAACCATTCGTTGCGGCGGTTATACGCATTGAAAATCTGGAGATAAAAATCGACATCCGCGCCAAACAGCCCAAAGCTGCGCCGCATCCCGACATCCAAGCGGTGGTACGGCAGCAGCCGGGCCGTGTTGCGCGGTGCCGCCAACAGCCGGTCAACGGGGCGGTCAGAGGCTGGGTCGCGCAGGGTGTAGCGGGCCGCGGCGGGCGTGTAGGCTTGGCCGGTGCCGTACACAAAATTGGCGGTCCAAGTCCAACGGGCCAAGCGATAGGTGGCCGTCAACGACACGTCGTGGCGGCGGTCGTATTTGGGCGGAAAGGTGCGGCCGCCATCAATATCTAGGAACGTCCGCCGCGTCCAGCCAAGGGTGTAGCCCAGCCAGCCGCTGAGACGCCCGCGGCGCTTTTCGGCAAATAGCTCTACGCCGGTAGCGTAGCCAGTGCCGCCGGTTTTGAATATGTCCTCGGAGGTTTCCTGCTCGTCGTTTTCCCCCTGTTCCTCGTCGAGGACGACGAGGTTGGCCAAGTCCGTATAGTAGGTCTCAACGCTAAACCGATAGCTGTTGGCAGGCTCCCACTCCAAGCCCGCAACCGCCTGATAGGAGCGCCCAGGCTCTACCGTCTCGTCGAGCGGCAGCCACAAATCGCCGCCACTAAAGCCCTCGGAAGACACGAGCTGCAAGTATTGCCGATAGCTGCCCCCGGCCAGCTTGACGCGCCAGCCTTCTTGCAGTACGCGACTCAGTGAAAAGCGCGGGTTGAGCGACAGGTGCCCACCCTCTTTGTAATAGGTTCCGCGCAGGCCCAGCCGAGCCTCGGTCAGCGGCGTCACCTGCCAGTCGTCTTGGATATAGGCCGACAAGAGATAGGGCTTTACTACTTGGTTGTTCTCGTACTGATCGAAGCGCACGCCGTAATCAAAGCGGAATAACGTAAGGCCGATCCCGGTGCGGAGGGTGTGATTGGCCGCAGCGAAGTAGTCGAGGTCACCCTTGATGGAGACATCCCGCACGCGATTGCGTACCGCAATGGGCGTGCCAAACAAATTGAGGGTGATGTCGCTGTGGTATTTGGAGTACTGGGCGATTATGCGCCCAAAGAGCGCTGGCGAAAACACGTGCGTCCAGCGCCCGGTCAGGGCCTCGTTGCCCCAGTTATTGCCAAAGCCAAAGGCCAAGGTGTCGGTGTTGGTGCTGTCGCTGATGTCAAAGCTGATGTCGAGGTGGTCGTTGCCCCTATACGCGCTGAGCATGAGGTTGTCGTTGGGACTGAGTTGGGTATTGACCTTGGCGTTGACATCGTAAAACCAGTACCCGAGCCCATCGAGTTCGTCGGTGGTCCGCCGCACCGCCCGCAGCACGGGATCGATGTACGTGCGCCGACCTGCCACCATCCACGAGCCTTGGCCGAGCGGCCCCTCGCTCATAAGCCGGCTGGAGATCAGGCTAACGCCGCCGCTGGTGCTAAAGTTGCGGCGATTGCCAGCGCGGTTTTGCACATCGAGGATAGCACTCAGGCTGCCGCCGTATTGGGCCGGATAGGCCCCCTTGTAGAAGGTGACGTCCTTGATCGCGTCCGGGTTGAAGGTGGAGAAGAAGCCAAAGGCGTGCGACGGATTGTAGAGCCGCATCTGGTCGAGCAGGATGCCGGTCTGGTCGGGGCCGCCCCCGCGCACATAGAGTCCACTGCTAAAATCCGATGCCGCTTGCACACCCGGCAGCAGTTGCAAACTGCGCAGTAGGTCCGGCTCGGCCATGGCCGCCATCTGTTGCACATCCGTTACTTGCAAGGCGACCACGCTCGGCCGCTGATTCAGTTCGCTCGCCGCGCTCGCCGCAGCCTCCACCACGACCTCCCTCATCTCCAGCGCCTGCCGCTCCAGTTCGATATCCCAGCGTAGCCCTTGGCCAGTCAACGCCAGCGTGTCTTGGCGGGTCGTGTAGCCAATGTAGGACGCGGTGACGACCCAAGTCCCGGCCGGGATGTCCGGGATGGCGTAATAGCCTTCGGCGTTGCTCAGCGCCCCCATTGTTCGGTTCCCGACGGCGATGGCGACCGCGGCATTGGGCAGGAGTTCACCATCGCTGCTATCGCGGACAAAGCCGCTGAGGGTGCTAGTGCGTTCAGGCGGCGGAGTCTGCGCCCATGACGTGATATGTAAGCTGGCCATTACAACCATCGCCACCATCGAGATTCTGGTCTTGTTCATAAATAGATGTCGCGTTCCCTCAGCTTAGGATGTGTTTGGAAGGGCGGAACTTTCTCTGGCGTCGCTTACTTTAACCCCGTCGCTAGGGGTATATGTTACCCACTGATGTTACGCAGTACGTGGCCGGTGGTTGGTTTTCGGCCCGATTCTCTCTGGGATCGCGGGCAGGACGCCCTTGATTCGACGAGGCCGGTGGCCGTTGGGGGCGGTTTGAAACCGCCCCCTACCCGGGTGCGTAACATCAGTTACCCATACAGTTCCTAGCGGATCAAAGCCATCCGCCCCACCGCAGTAAAATCCGCCCCAGCAGTAAGTCGGTACAAATAGATGCCACTAGCCGCCGACCGCCCCTCGTCGTCGCGGCCGTTCCAAGAAGTGCGATAGTGGCCAGCCGTCAGCGTCTCGCCGCCGTACAGGGTGCGGACTCGGCGGCCGAGCACGTCGTACACCACGAGATGCACGGGTACGGTCCTCTCCATGTCGAAGGCGATGATCGTGCTGGCATTGAACGGATTGGGCCAATTGCCGTGCAACTGAAACGCCTCGGGCACGCCGGCGGTCTGCTCGGCAATCGCCGTCGGGATCTCATTCGGAGCACCCGGCGTGGGGGTATCTACGGTCTGAAAATCGCCCGTAATGTCGGGCAAGCGCGCCCAACTCGTTCCCTCATCGGCCTGTCCCTTTTCCCAATCGACTTGCGCGACCAAGGTGCCGTCTGCCGTCCAGATGCCCAGCTCTTCGTCGCGGCCGAGGGCAAAGCCGGGCCACCCGTCTTTATCCAACTCGATCTGTAGAAACTCACCCGCCTCGATGACCGTACCATCCGGAAAGGGAGTGCGTTTACTTTCGTCCATCAGATCGTCGGCCATCACAAAGTCCGCAAGGTCTATCGACTCATCCGAGGCATTGTAGAGTTCAAACCAATCGAGCGGATCGCCTTGAGCGGCGACCTCGTTGATAATCAGTCCGATCTCTGCCCCGGCTTCTGCGTCTCCATCTCCTGACACCACATCCTCTCCCCCGCCAAAGCTGAATAAAGTGCCGTAAAACCGACCCGAAATTTTTGCGCCCGGCTCTGTGCTCGCCTCGCTGAATTCAATCCCTCCCTTGGCTATTAGTTCAAACTGATTCGGGGGGCTATCAGGCGACGGTAACGACAAGCGGTAGCCACTGACCGCCTCCATGTCGATGGGCAAGTTGGCACCGCTTTCCACCCAGTCAATCGGCAGCGAAACGGTGAGAACGTCTATGGCAAAATCTTTCCCAAGGCTGATAATGGATACAGACGCCCTGTTTTTGTCCGTGCGTCCGTCGTCCTCTTCAAAGCCAGCTATGGCTCCCGCAAGATCAAAACTCTGCTCTTTTCCCCCTAGCTGATAATTGCTGAACTCGACCGTCCCTTCCCCCAGCGGATTTTCGCTCTCACTCGACCCCCACGTCGTCTCAAAGCGCAGATCAAACGCGCCTCTTTCCGGCCAGCAGATGTCGGCTGCGGCCAGCGGCCAAGGCCAAGCAGCCGGCTCTGGGTCGAGATCAGCCAAAATCGCCGCTCGTCGCCCGCGGATGAATCGACGCACCCGCTCTGCGTCGCGGGCGGCATCCGCACGCCTTTTAGCCAGCGCATGTTGCTGGACAATCGCCGCCATATCGTCGGCGAGGTCAAGCAATTCTTCTTCGTTCCACACCGCGTCGAGCAGTTGCTTGAGGCGCGCTACATAGGCGGCTCGCATCCCGTCGTCGCGGTATAAACGGTGGGCGATGGCCCCGTGCGCCGTTACTGAAGGCGGCGACACAAAATCGTCGAAGGGGCCATCGGTTGAGGTAAAAACTTGATCCGCGCCCCAAGGTATGAACACAAAAGGCGCATCCGGCTCGCGATACACGTAGAAGTTATTGCGGTTGCCAGCATACCCATCCCAATGCCCGATGAGCACTTCCGTCGCCCAAAAGGTGAGGAAGCGGTCGATGTCGATGATGTCGGCAAGGGCTTCGAGGCCGGCCGGGGAGGGATCTTGCAGCGCAGCGACGACCGCGTCGATATCCGACCAGTCCGCTTCCTCCTCGTTGGTTTTCTTTTGCAAAGTACCGCGCCACTTGGGACGGAAGTCGCTGACGGTACCCTCGTAGAGATTGCCGCTTGGATCGGAAAAATTGCGCTGCAAAAAGGCGGTTTTCATGCTCTCGACGTGGACGTACAAGCCCAAGTTTTCGCCGTTTACCGCAACGGTAGCAAAGTTGCAGCGCGGCGCTGGCAGGCCAGCAGACGCGAAAATGTGGTAGGCCATGCAGGTATTGATCAGCGACGGGTCTTGCTGGGCATTGTTCAGGGTCAAGCGCTTCATCGCGCCGCCGAGGAGCTGACCATCGACGAACTTGTCAAAGCGGACCTTGAGCGAGGGTTTCACCTTACTCAGCGATCCTAAGAACCCTTTTTTGCGGACGCCGACTTGGGTGAGAGTTTCACCGTCCACCGTTACGGTCGCCTCAAACCAAGTGAAGATATCATCCGCAGGGCTGTCGAGGCAGTCGGCACCGACGAATATATCCGCAAAGGTCCGCGTCTGGCCGCGCAGGCGATCCCAATTCTCAGGGGCTATCTCAATGCTTACGTCGAGCACGCGGTCGAGGGCGAAGTAGGGGTCGCTGGGATGGGAGGCATCCGCAGCGCCAAACGTTGGATGGACGGTTAATAGGAACGCTATAAGCGCGGTATTAAGTAAACCCTGGTGGTTTTTCATTTGCGTCCTCTTCATCTGCTTGAATGGTTACTTACCTTCTGACTTACGCACGGGTCATGCGGAACACAGCGGAAGCGGAATCCCATACTCAATACCCGTGCGTAACATCATTTACCTTGTAAACTGATGATGGCATCATCAGTTTACAAGGTAAATGACCTTGGAATTATAGTTGCCCACGTAGAAGAGGTTTTCCAGCTACGCTACGCGATGAAGTACTCGTCATCCCGTACGATCTGCTGTAAATCAGCCGTGCAGGATGGGATGGCCGTTACCGGGGAAGAACGCCACATCGACGAGGAAGGAAAGGCCGACGATTAGGCCGATGAAGAAGGGTGTGATGGGGGGGTAGCGGTCGATTGGTCAAAAAGCGTTGGCTCCAACTCCATCAGGTAGGCGCGGCAATCCCGGCGAATAGCTTGGGCAACATCCAGTGAACGCCGACCTTGAGGCTCATCCGCAACTTCAACCGTCTCGACTGGATAACGACTGGCAACCGCAAACGTCGTCAGCCAGCGCAACGCCTCCCGTTGCGCTTGGATTTGGGGAATCCACTGGACGACCATGCCCAGCAGATGTTCTAGATCGTGGGTGCGAGGGACCGGCTGAGCATAGAATACCAGAACGGCTTTGAGGTACTTTTCAGCCGCCTGTTGACTGTGGAAACAGATCGTATCCCAGGGGATTTCTTGGGCCGCCAGATTATTCCTGACGTTTAGCAGGTCATTTTCAGCCCGGCTGATCCACTGCCGCACTAGAATTTTTTGCGGGGTTTCGCTCATACAAAGTGGTGCCCTCGGCCAATATCTGGGACGCGAATGAAGACGGAGCTTCTTTCCAATAGGCCAGTTCGGCGGGGGTGTACACGACAATATCCAAGGGACAATCAATGCCTTCGAGTAGGCGACGCGTTTCAAGGGCGCGCTCCAACGGAGGCAAATCCGTCTGCCAGACTACGAGTAAGTCCAAATCACTGTCCCATTGGCTATGTCCCGTAGCATGGGAGCCGAATAGAACGATCCGCTCGAAGGGGTGTGCGCGGACAAGGGTCTCTACGATGAGTTCGAGCGTTTGGTTGGTCTTTTTATTTGTCTCTGTGGTCATAGGGTAGAATCTAAAGAATCAACCCATTAATTCCAAAATCCTCAGCCGTGTAGGATGGGATGGCCATTGCCGGGGAAGAACGCCACATCGACGAGAAAGGAAAGGCCAACGCCGAGGAAGTACCCCGCAATCAGGCCGATGAAAAACGGCGCAGCCTTGCGGTACAGCTCAATGCCGCCAAAGCGCATGATCAGACTTTTGGCCGCCCACGCCACGAAGATCGCCGGGGCTTGGTTGCGCACCATCCAGATGGCGGAGATCGCCAAACCCACCGGGTGCAGAGGCCACCACGGAAAGCGATACTGCATAAACGTCAAAACGGACATCGCCGCCGCGCCAATGCCAAAGAAGCCTAACTTTTGCGCGTGGAAATCGGCCGGGGCCTTGATCTTGGCCATCACGTCGCCAAAGGCCATCACGCCTGCGCCCGAGGAGACGCGGAAGATCCAAGAGTTGAAGTTGGAAGCCCCCTGTTCGTAGGCCATGGAGATGAGATTGGTTAGGGAAACCGCAAAGGACAGCACCACGGCCAAGGCAATGGCCAAGACAAAACCTCGGCGGGCAATGCGCAGGCTGCTTTGCAACTTGGCGGCGTGCGCGGCCGAGGGCATGAAGATAGACTGTACATCGCCAAAAAAGGAATAGGTCAACCCCAAGGCCGCCAAGCCCGTCGGCGAAATAGCGCTAGTGCCCAGCGTCATCATCGTCATCGCCTGACTGACGACGGGCGTGGTCAGATAGAACACGCCCGTCTGAACCACTAAGCGCGTAATGCCCAAATAGGCGATGAGTACGCCGGCCAAAAAGAGCATCGCCACCGACCACTCCATGCCAGCCTTGTACAGCCAAGTTAGCATGTAGAAAACACCCAGCGAGAGGCCCAGCACGGCGGCGCGGTAAGACATCAATTCGCGGCGATCGTCAATCGGGTAGGCCGGATTCCACGCCTTGCGGACCACGTCCTTGAGATGGTCGCGCGCCATCCACAATCCCCACAGCACCAGCACCACAAATGCCCCCCAACACTGCCACGACGTCGATGGCAAGCCCCAAACGAATTTATCCGCCTCAGTGACGCCGAGGCCAAAGCGATTGAACAAACCCTCCTCGATCAGCGTCAGTAAAAAGAAGAACCAGATGCTAAAGGTCACATTGAGATTGGCGAAATACATGAAGCCAATGACCGGGAAGTAGAAGCGGATATTAATAGTCGGAAAGCCATGCGCGATTTGGATGGGATGGTGCCATTCGATCTTGGGGAAAAAGTGAAAGAAAAAACCGACGATATTCCACAAGACAATGCACAGCGGAATGGCCGCCCCCGCCCAGAAGACTTTGCTGTACATGACCGCTGGCAGTCGGCGGGAACTATCGGCGTTGGCGACGAGGGCTTGCGGCACTTCCATCAGCGGATAGGCCAACCGCTCGCGCTCGATCCACTGCTTGCGGAGGATGACCACCACGCAGAAGCAGACCAAGTACAAAGTCCATATAAAACTCAGCCACCAAAACAGCGGCATAGCCCAAGCGGCGAGCAAGGTGCCCCAAGGGGTAGGTTCGCCAATGGGCAAGCCCTCAAAAAACCAAGTCATGGCCAAGCCGTCGTTGGACGGCAGCAGCCAAGCGGGCAGATAGGGCAGCACGTACGTGCCCCATTGATTCTCCGCGGACGCAAAGTAATAAGGCGTCGTCGGTATGGCTAGGAAGTAGCCGATTAGAAAAACCGGAATGCCTGTACAGACCAAGCCCATGACGACGACGGTGATCAGCTCGGCAGGGCGCAGTGCCCAGTTAAAATTGAGGGTCTTGAGCAGGGCGTTGGCAAAGATGAGGCAGACAAAGAGGAACCCCACCCCAATCGGAAAGAACGACCACGTCATCTCAGACGAGCCAAACGTCCAAATTGAGTGCGGGGCCCCCAAGCTGATCAACACCACCACCGCGCAGCCCACGAGCAAAGAGCGCACGGTGACGCCTGTGCCCTCTTGCTGTGCGGGATGGATTGACAACGCGGGCTCAGCCGTGGAGGATGGGGTGGCCGTTGCCGGGGAAGAAAATCATATCGACGATAAACGAGATTCCCACCCCAAAAAAGTGCCCGAGAATCAGGCCGATGAAAAACGGCGCAGCTTTGCGGTATAGCTCAATGCCGCCAAAGCGCATGATCAGGCTCTTGGCCGCCCAAGACACAAAAATAGCCGGGGCTTGATTGCGCACCATCCAGATCGCGGAGATCGCCAAGCCCACCGGGTGTAGGGGCCACCACGGAAAGCGATACTGCATAAACGTCAAAACGGACATCGCCGCCGCGCCAATGCCAAAGAAGCCCAACTTTTGCGCATGGAAATCAGCCGGGGTTTTTATCTTACTCATCGCGTCTTCAAAGGAGCGCACCCCCGCGCCCGAGGAGACGCGGAAAAACCAGGAATTGAAGTTGGAAGCCCCCTGCTCGTAGGCCATGGCAATGACGTACACAATGGCGGCGATAAAGCCGATCAACAGGGCCAGCGCAATGGCCAAACACAGGCCGCGACGACTCATGCGCATGGCGTCGTGCAGCCGGGTGGCATGGGCAGCCGACGGCATAAAAATCGACTGCACATCGCTGAAGAACCCATAGCTCATCCCCAAGGCCGCCAAGCCCGTCGGCGAAATCGCACTCGTGCCAAAGGTCATCATGGTCATAGCTTGGCTGACCACCGGCGTCGTCAGGTAGAACACGCCAGCCTGCACCACCAAGCGGGTGATGCCCAAGTAGGCAATCAGCACGCCGCCCAAGAAAAACGCCGCCACCGACATTTCCATGCCAGCCTTGTTGAGCCACGCCAGCATATAGACGACCCCAACCAACAGGCCGACCACCGCGCTGCGATAGGACATCAACTCGCGGCTGTCGTCAACCGGATGGGCGGGATTCCACGCCTTGCGCACCACGTCTTTTAGGTGATCGCGCGCCATCCACAGCCCCCACAACACCAGCACCACAAACGCCCCCCAACACTGCCAAGACGTCGATGGCAAGCCCCACACGAAGTTGTCGGCTTCGGTCACGCCAACGCCAAAGCGGTTAAACAAACCCTCTTCAACCAGTAGCAACAAAAAGAAAAACCAGATGCTGAAGGTGACGTTGAGGTTGGCGAAATACATGAAGCCCACGACCGGGAAATAGAAACGGATGTTGATCGTGGGAAAACCGTGCGCGATCTGGATGGGATGGTTCCACTCGATCTTGGGAAAGAAGTGGAAGAAAAAGCCAACGATGTTCCACAAGACAATGCATAGGGGGATCGCCGCCCCCATCCAAAAGACCTTGTTGCGCAAAATGGCCGGCACGCGCGCAGGGCCATCGGCGTCCGCCACGAGCGCTTGCGGCACCTCCATCAGTGGATAGGCCAGCCGCTCGCGCTCGACCCACTGTTTGCGCAATATGACGACGAGGCAAAAGCAGACCGCGTACAAAGTCCAGATAAAGCTCAGCCACCAAAACAGCGGCATGGCCCACGCATCGAGCAGAGTACCCCAAGGCATCGGCTCACCAATGGGCAGCCCTTCGAAAAACCACGTCATGGCCAAGCCGTCATTGCTTGGCAACAGCCACGTCGGCAGGTAGGGCAACACGTACGTGCCCCACTGGTTTTCAGCCGAAGCAAAGTAATAGGGCGTGGTGGGGATAGACAGTACGTAGCCCATCATAAAGATGGGAATGCCGGTCGTCACCAAGCCCATGACGACGACCGTGATCATCTCGGCCGGCCGCAAGGCCCAGCCGGGATTGATCGTTTTGAGCAGGATGTTGAGCAGGATGAGGCAACAGAACGAGAAGCCGACGGCAATCGGAAAGAACGACCACGTGATTTCGGACGAGCCCAAGACCCAGATGGCATAGGGCGCGCCCAAGCACACCACGAGGACTTGGATGACGCCGAGCACCAAAGAGCGGAGCGTCAGGCCGCTAGCCGCGCCTTGGCGAGTATGCTCTTCTCGATATGTGGAGGTCGCAGTCGGCGACGTCATCAAAAACCAGCTTCAGAGGCGATTATAGCGAGATTAAACGCGGACAATATGGTTTCAATACCCCGCAGTCGCAATCTCAAGGGAGCTATAGCCATTAGGTCTTAGCACGGGGTTTTGGGTATGAGATGCTTTGCTTACGCTCAGCATGACGGCCAGCACTTGTCATGCTGAGCGAAGCGAAGCGGAGTCGACGCATCTCCTACACTTCATCGTCTAACCCAGCCGCATGGCGACCCGCAGCCGGATCGCCAGCCGCGTAGTACGTGCCCGCGTCGGCCCACAACATGACCGGAGTGGCGATGGGCCCGTTGCGGGCCTCGACTTGATGGCCGCGCCGCGCCAGTTCGTCGCGGACCTTTGCATCGACAGTCGAGCTGATGGCCAGCGAGCCGGCTTGTATAAACGTCTGCTCGCGCACTGGGTTGGGATCAAACGAATCCTCGTGGTGGTCCGTGGCAAAGCGCGGCGCAATGACCGCTTCGGTCGGCTGCATCCCAAACTCCACAAAGTCGAGCAAGAGACTCAAGGTCGCCTGATCTTGCAGGTCGCCGCCGGCCACACTGATGGCCAATACGGGTGCGCCATCCTTGAGCACCATCGTAGGCGTCAAGGTAATGCGGGGCCGCTTGCCCGGCGCAATGCAGTTGGGGTGTCCGGGCGTTGTGTTGAGGCTGCGCAGACGGTTTCCATACGAGACGCCCGTACTGCCGGTGCCGCCAGCGTGATAGACATTCGCGCTCGGCGTAGCCGATACGACCATGCCCCAGCGGTCAGCCACCACGCACGTAGTAGTGCCGCCGACGCCGGGCTGGAACACGCCTCCCTCCTGCAGGGCCTTCATGCCGAGTGGATCGCCGGGGCGGGCGTCCAGCGCAGCTTGCTCCATGTCGATCAAAGGCTGCCGGAGCTGGGTGTATTCGTCGGACAGCAAGGCGTTCATGGGCACATCCACAAACAGGGGGTCGCCGTAGTGCGCGTCGCGGTCGACCATGGCCAGCTTCATCGCTTCGACAACCGCGTGGACGTAATCGGCCGAGCAATGCCCCATGCTTTTGAGGTCAAACCCTTCGAGCAAGCGCAGGGCTTGGCACAGATAGGGGCCTTGGGTCCAAGGGCCGCACTTGTACACTTGATAGCCCCGGTAATCGACTGCCACCGGCTCTTCGATCAAAGTCCTATGAGCGGCTAGATCCGAGCGGCGCAAGAACCCGCCCTGCTCTATGTAAAATTTCTCTAAGTCCTCAGCTATATCGCCGTGCTCGGCGCGGCGGCCATAAAAGTGATCGCAGGCCGCTTGCAGCTTCTCTTGGCGATTGCCAGTGGCGCGGTGTTCCTCCTCCACCATGCGCCGCAGCGTCCGCGCCAAGTCGGGATGCCACGCCTCCTCGCCTTCGTCGAGCAGGGCCAAGGTCGGCGCGACAATCGCGGCAAAGCTCTGCGTGCCGTATTGCTGCAAGAGAGTAATGCACAAATCCACGACCGAGGGCACCGGAGCCATCTTGATGTCGTGGTCCGGGATACCGTGTTCCATGTACCAAGCAATAGCCTCCGGCGACAGCGGCGCACGCCCCTGGCCGGACAGCGACTTGACCGCGTTCCCATCCCAGACGAGCACCGGCACTTCCCCGCCGATGGAACAGGCCCCGTGATCGGTGACGTTGAGTGCTATAATCGCGCCGGCAGCGGCATCGGCCGCATTGCCTCCTTGGCCGAGAATTTCAATACCAGCGGCTACCGCCCCGGCACCACCAGCCGCAATAACGCCGATTTTGCTCTGGGCCTGCCAGCCGATCTGATCTACCCTACTCATGTGTTGCTCCTTGTCAAAAAGAAGATATGCCGCGCTCAATATCGCCTTGCGGAGGCGGTCTGTCGAGTCTAGCGACGGAGGGATATGTCCCTTCCACGCGGGGCGGGCCAATATCCATGCTCCAAATAAGAGAAAATTCGATTATGTCTCAACATCCCGTTATATTTATAAGTTTGCCGCGATGCCACGCCGCAGCACTGTCCATTACCTTCTTCGGCCGCGAAAAGGTGAAAAACGGCACGCTGGCGGCAAAAATCGAGACCGCTATCGAAAGCTGCAAGAGCACCGTTCCGCCCTCATCACCACGCCTGTGACCGGCAAAATCGACGTGAGAGAAAGCCGCTTTATGAAAGCCGATTCTATATACTTCAAAGGACATAGCTGTTTCAAAAAGGATTGGGCCGGCTTCGATACAATCAAGCCGATCAACGTCATCATAGGACGTAATAACTCTGGAAAATCCCATCTGTTGGACTTGGTTGAAGCACTATGCGACGGCAAACAGTTCGACCATGCGTGGGATTACCGGGGCCATGGTGTGTTAGACGAGGTGTCACTGAAGAGAGTCTTTAAAGAAGGGACGAGAGGCGGTCTCCTTGGTGGGTACCACTGGGATGACCATGGACGGTATTTCGCCAATACAGCAGTGTCATGGGAAGTCATCGAAAATGAGGTGTCGGACGTAAAATTTCCAGACGATTTCGACATAAGTTACGCTCCAATTTACGGTAGCTCGCTTTCAGAACAATCAGTCAAGGAAAGACTTTTAAACATCTATACGGTGCTGCACAATCCAACTCACCAGCTTAATGGGACGGCTTTCCGCAGGCTCTTTGCAGACCGGGATATCAAGCCCGAACTACCAAGTATAGCATTGGAACTTGGCTTTGACGGGCAAGGGGCTACAAACATAATACGTCGGTTCATCAGATCTGCAGAACTCTCAAGAGAGGTTATCAAAGAGAAACTTCTGGCCGCGCTGAACTCGATATTTAGAAGTGACGGTCAGTTTTCAGATATCGAAGTACAAGATCACGACGAAGAACAAACAGAGACGGGAAAGATCCACGGGGAGGTCTATCTCAGTGAAGAAACAAAAGGCTTGATTCCCCTCAGTAAATCGGGAAGCGGCCTGAAGACCGTCATTCTGGTTCTGCTCAATCTACTGGTCGTTCCCAAAATTGAGAACAAGGAGAAATCTCAGTTCACGTTCGCCTTCGAGGAGCTTGAAAACAATCTCCATCCGGCCCTCTTACGGCGGTTATTCAAGTATCTTGAGGACTACGCAGTCAACGAAAACGCGACGATCTTCCTGACGACCCATTCCAGCATCGCCCTCGACTTTTTCGGCGTATCTGATAACGCCCAGATTATCCGCGTGCTCCACGATGGCGAATCCGCCCACACGGAAACCGTCCGCACTCGTTCTAATCTTATCAAGATAGTTTCCGAATTAGGAGCAAGGCCGTCAGATTTGCTCCAAGCGAACGGACTCATTTGGGTAGAGGGCCCTTCGGATCGCATTTATCTCAATCGCTGGATTGAGCTTTACACCGATGGCCGTCTTCGAGAAGGCCGCGATTATCAGTGCGTATTCTACGGCGGTGCGCTCCTAGCACGAGTAGAGTTCAAGTCGCCCGAAGACGAGGACGAGGTCGCCGGACTCGCCAACCTTTTCCAAATCAATCACAACCTCATCGTCGTTTGCGATAGCGATCAAGAGGCCGAAGATTCTAGCCTAAAGCCGAGGGTAGAGAGGATTCGCGAGGAAGTCGAAAAGATAGACGGCGCGCACATTTGGATTACCGAAGCCAAAGAAATCGAAAACTACCTTCCTGGTTCTGTCCTATCAGAAGCCACAGGATTGCCATCGCTGCCAGATCCCGAAAAAGATGAGAGTTGGTCGTCATATACCAAAAATCATATGCAGAGAAAGCGTATAGACAAGGTGGACTTAGCTATTTCGAGCACCCAGTATATGACAAAGGAAGTAAAGAAACTAATGGAAGGACGATTCGATTGGAAGGAACAGATAGAAAAAATCGTCGAGCGCATTGACTCGTGGAACGAAAATGGCTCCTCGGAGGGGCCGTAACCGGCAAGATATTGAGCAACAGTGAGAAGAATTTCAATGGAGCCGTTAGCAATGAAAAAGCATCATCACACAACCGGCCTGCATTTCGACGGAGATTGCATGATTCTGACTATCGACGGTCGAGAAAAGACCTTTCAAGTGAGTGAAATATCCCCTGCCCTGCAAAATGCGTCTGAAAAAGAAAAGAACCTCTTTGAGATCTCTCCTTCGGGCTACGGTATCCACTGGCCACTACTCGACGAGGACCTGTCCATTGATGGATTGCTCAGCATTGTTCGCAGGCCCAAGAAACGAAGACTAGCCTGATTGACAAGAGGTCCAATTCTTGTAATCTTGTCCTAGAGAAAGGAGGAACCAAGCTCTAGGCTCTAAGCTTATAGGTTCCGGCTCTCGCCGGAAGGACGGACGACGTACCGCGACCCAGATGATCTGGTTAGAAAACCATGTTGAACACCGAAGCTGGAAAATCCCTATCACTCGCAAAGCAGCATTTGGAGCGTGTCCTCGATGCATGGGAAGATCCTACTGATTGGTCAGATCTTACAATGTATGGGTTTTACTGTCTTGAAGTCTCTATTGTTGCGGCAGCATCACATCTGGGTCTGGAACTCAAAAAAACCCATCCAGCTAAAGCTGAAATGGCAAGCGAACTTTCTCGCTCTCACAGCCTACCCGACGTTGCAGATTTTCTTTGGGTTCTCAATAATGCTCGCAAATCTGTGGCTTACGGAGACGTAAATTTTCCAGTATTGGATGCGGAAGATGTGGCCAGCAAAATTGAGGAATATGTGGAAGCAGTCTCTGAGTTATTAGGAGATGAACCAAATGAGCAATCCTCTGATGAACAAGATGAACAATAGGCCCAAGAACGTGGATTCATCTCACGTCCTCGAAACAATCCATAAATGGCCCAGTACGCGTGCAAAAGAATGGGTCGAAAACTTTGTCCAAACGTCTCGTCAGCAATCCGACATCTGGGCGATTGTGATTTTCGGTTCCATTATTCGCCCGCAAGTCAGCTATAGTGTTGATGTTGACTTACTGGTCATTTATGAGAGTGAAAGACCGAATTTCGTACTTCCACCCCTTGACGTCGATATTCGGCCTTATCGCCAAGCGGATATAGAATCTCTTCTTTTAAAGGGACATGAACTTCTGTGCTGGACGATTCTTTTTGGAAAAATTCTCTATGAGAAAGATACATATTGGACAACCTTATGCGATAAATGGAAAGATGACCTACCTTTGCCTTCTGCAAAAATAGCGGATAAACGCGCAGAAAAAGCGAAACAGCTCTTCAAGGATCTCAAAATGATCGGTGACGAGGACGCGGCTCAGGAACAATACATTACGATGTTGACGCAAATTGCTCGTGCATGTTTAATCAGGTCAGATACCTACCCTGCATCCCGCCCTGAATTACCAGATCAATTAAAATCTGTTGGGGAACACGAGCTTGCCTCTCAATTGGAAAAAGCATTGCAGACACGTCTTGAATGGATGGAAACGCAAGCGATTTAGCCGAACCTTAGAAGCCGTCTGAAAGCTATACTTTTTCTATTTGTTAGGCGACGTTCCCGCTTTGTGAGCCAATCCAACACCTGCGGCCTATGCCCGATAGAATAGACAAAGCCCTGAAAAAGCTAGCCGACCTCATCGCGGCAGGACGCTTCGAGAACGTGGAAGACGACGGCTTGGAAATCAAACCCACTCCGTCCGCTACCTCTTCTTGGCGCGAAAGCCACAAATCCGCCAACGCCTTTCTCAACACCCGAGGCGGCTTCCTCCTTTTCGGCTGCAAGGAAGAGGGGCAAGGCCCGCAGCGTCGGTGGGTCTTCACTGGCTACCGGGAGGACGCCGAAGCACAGCTAAAGGAGTTCCCGCGCCGCTTTACGGACAAAAACGGAACGCCGCTCGACTTGAGCGAATTCTTTCCGCCGCCGCAAATCCGCGACTTTCAAGATGGTCGCGTAGCCGTGCTCTACGTAGATGAACTACCCGCCGACCGCAAGTTTGTCTTTTACAATGGACAGGCGTGGAAGCGCGTCCTAACCGGCGACCACAAGCTCACCGAAGCCGACATCGCTCGCCAAGAAGAGTACAAGGAACAGGTGCGGGACGCCCGCGAAGTACAGCCCGTGCCGGGCACGACCCTCGCCAACCTCAACCTCGACGCGCTCAATGACTACATCCAACAGCTCAACAGCCTTGGCAAAGTGGAAACCATCAAGACCGACCTAGCAGCGGCCCGCGGATTTCTCGCCCGCAAACTGTTTATCAAGGACGAAACCGTCACCACCCTCGGCATGTTAGTATGCGGGCAGCACGTAGGTGATCAACTCGGATTCCGCTGCCACGTCCACGGCTACGTAGATGCGCCGCAAGAAGTCGCCCAAGACAAGCAGGACCTAATCGACAACATCCTGCCGCTGATGGAGAAAAGCCTCGCCTACATCCTGCGCAACATCCAGATCGGCATTTCCATTGCCGAGGGCGGCACGGCCGTGCCGCAATATCCCGAGGAAGTCCTGCGCGAAACAGTAAATAACGCCCTCGCCCACCGCGATTATTCTATTAACAAACAAGTCATCATTTCCATCAAGCCGGGGCAACACATTTCCATTCGCAATCCGGGATCGTTCCGCCCGCACTTGCTCATTGAGCATCCAAGAGATGCCATCCCACTGCGCCGCATCATCCCCGAGGCCCGAGCGCGCAACCCCAAACTAGCGGATGTGCTGCGGGTGTACCGGAAGTGGGAGGGCCGGGGCATTGGCATGGCCACATTGGTAAACCTGTGCTTGGATAATCAGATCGACCTGCCGACCTATCGCATTCACAGCGAAGAAGTAACCCTCTTTCTCAAGGCCGGTCCTTTAGTCGACAGGCGCATGGAGACACGGCTTGCTTCGTTTGACGCCTATATCGCCGACAAACTCGACGGACCGCTCTCTGCCCAACAAACGCGAGTGCTCGCTTACCTGATGAAAGCGGAATGGGCGAATGAAAAACATCACTACACCATTCTGCTGACTCCAGACAACAATCACTTTGAACAACTCGTAGTGCTAGAACGCGCTGGCCTGATCTACCAACACGATAGCAGCACGCCGACGCAGCCCATTTTCGTCGCCGATCGCGTCCTGATGCAAACGGGTTATCAGACAGAACTAGAAGCACTGTTCGGAGACCTCAGCGGTTTGGATTCCCTGTCGCGGAGGTGCCTTAGTATTATGTGGCGATGCGAAAAGTTCGCATCCCGCAAGGCCATGACGGAACCAGAGATCTTCTTAGCCCTTTGGCACGAACGCGGTGCTATTCAAGGCGCAGATGAATTCGCCGACCATGTCCGCCAAGCAAGCGATACTATTGAAAACTTGGAAGAAGCAGAATTCATCGTCCTTGATAGCGATCGCTCCGGTTTTGTGCTCAATCCACAACGAACTCGTTTAGCTTGAAGCGTAAACCAAGCCTTCCATAAACGCCCAAACCAACAAACAAGCCTTTGAAGCCCAAGTCGAGGCGACGCTCCTCGGGCCGGGCGGCTGGCATTGCGGCTCCACTGCCCTACGAGCCGTTGAATGAGGGCGACTCACTGTATCAATCGGTCGAGTTGAGCCAAAATTTGATCGGGCATCGGTCGGTCGGAAATACTTTCCCCTATGTATTTCCACTCGATGTCGCCCCCAGGCGAGACGATGACAGCGGACGGCGTCGCGACGCCGTCATTCAGCAGGTTGTAAACTCCGTAGTCCTTGGCTACCTCGGCGTCCTTGTCTGACAGAATAGCGAATTCAGCGCCGGTGAGTTCCACCATCTTCAGCGCATCGGCGATGTCATCCGTGCTGATCGCCGCAAGCGATACATTTCGCTTTAGAAACTCGGGATACACATCTGCCAACTCACCTAGTTGGCTCCGACAGGAACCTCAGAAGAATCCTCTGTAGAACAACAGTACCGCCGCCGCGCGGTTGTCGAGTAAATCGGATAGGGAAACAGAAGTCCCATCCGCCGCAGGTAAGGTAAACGCAGGCGCTCGACCGCCCGTGGCGACCGGATTGGAATTGCAGCCGGTGAGGGCAATGAGGATCGCGGCTGCCAAGGACAGAAACACTAGAAAATCTCGTTTAAGCCAACGGAGAAACCTGTGAGCGTGGGCGAGGTCATCGTCTGCCCCTCGCCGTAGATGGCCTCCACCTCAAAGGCATCTTCGCCGAGCAGCAGTACCGTCACCGTCCGGGCGTCTGGATCAACCAGCCAGTACTCCTTCACGCCGTGCTTGACGTACAGAGCACGTTTGAGCGTCCGGTCCTGCCCGGCGGTGGAGGGAGAGAGGATCTCGACGACCAAGTCCGGTGCACCACGAACATTATCACCGCCGAGCAGCAGGTGCGCCCGCTCGTTGGAGACGAACAGCAGGTCTGGCTGTACCACGTCTGTGTTCGATAGCACCACGTCACAGGGGGCGAAAAAGACTTCGCCTAAACTCCTCTCTTCTACAAAGGTATAGAGCCGTGTTCCTAGCTTGGCACCAATTCTCTGGTGCCCTAGATTGGGTGCGGGGACCATAATCAACTCTCCGTCCAATAACTCGTAGCGCTTGTCGTCCGGGGTGTGCTGGTAGTCCTCGTAGGTGAACTTGACGGCTGGATTGGGGCTGAGCATAGCACCCTCCTCTCTCGTCACTTGCTGTGTGGTGTACTGCCTTCGGGTCAACGAACGATAAAGACCAAACCCAGTCAACCTATTTTTTACTCGGCGAGCCGCCCAATCGGCGTCCGTGGCCCGACCAAGATCATCCGGCCCCACGTGTTGTCGTCATCGCCATTGCCGTAGATCATGAAGTGCCCGCCGTACGCACCGCCATCCGGGTCGGTGTGGACGATTTCCATGCTGTATTCGTCGCCCACTTGCGGCGGCTGCCAGCGGGGATCGCTCTGGGCAAACGTCGCGTGCATATCCACGCGGGCCTCCAAGATGAAATCAGCCGCGCTCCGCCCCCAAGGATCCATGCGCACCACGTAGTCACATGCGGCTTCGGGGATCGGCTCTTCAATGTAGCTCTGGCCGGGCGCGCCGTGCCGCCACCAAGCGTTTTGCGGAGTGCGCTGCGGGTCGGCCACAAAGCAGAAGGCGTTGTCGCCTTGGCCAAAGCGCTCGTTGGCTCGGTCGCGCGGGCCTTCCATAAACCAGCAAATCGCATCCTTGAAATACCAGCGCTTGTCCGCCGGATCGGGGTCGTCGAGGTCGTTGACATTGTCCCAGACCTCGGCCCCGAAGTAGAAGTTTTGCGCGTCCCAAGCAATGTAGTAGCGGGCACGCAAGTCGTCTTCGAGGTGCGGCTCGTTGCCGTGGTCAGTGAGGCGGTTGCGCGCCCCGCGATCGAGGCGATAGAAGCTGGCCTCGCTGATGCGGCGCATGTCCCAGATGCCGTCGTTGTGAGCGAGATCCTTCCACTCGGCGAGATCGCCGTCAATGGTCGGAGCCGCCTCTAACAAGGGGACGTTGATGTTCATGTCTGCGCGTGTGATGGAGGCAGCGAGCAAAATCGCGCACATAGCAAAAGGCAACATAAATTTTCTCCTCAGCGGTAGTCTTCGGCTCGGTCCGCGGGCACAAAGCCCACCGTCTGGCGAGCGTGTTCTAAGTCGCGGTAGCCCCATTTGTTGTCCGAGTTGACGAAGAAGGTGTCGAAGGATAAGTCGAGGGGAGCGGCAAGGCACTTTTCGATCATCTGCACGGCGTCGCGCTGGCTGCACCAGACGCAAAACTCGCGGGAATGGATCGGACGATTTTCCGGGTTGACGCGGCCAAAGCGCAGGCAGAGGACAGACATGCCGTGGGCCGAAGCATACTCGCGGCCCAACTCTTCGCCCCAGACCTTGCTGGCCGCGTACAATCCCGTTGGCCGCAGGGGCGATTGCGCAGTCAGCATCGGCCACTCCGTGGGCACTTGGTCGTACTCACCGACCAAAAGCTCCTTGTATGGCGAGAGTACGGCATAGCCGCCCATGACCGATCCACTGCTAGCAAATAGGACGCGCCGTACCCCGGCCTCGTGAGCTGCGGCAAAAACATTCCCAGTCCCCTGCAAGTTAGCGCGGAAGATCGCCGCTAGGTCGTTTTCAATATGGGCGGCGAGATGGACGACCGCGTCGATCCCGGCAAAGGCCGGTCTGATGGCGTCGAGATCAGCGATGTCGGCCTGATGGCAGTCGATGTGCGGAAGCGGGCGGCGGTTGAGAGCGCGCAAGTTATAACGAGTGCGTAGGCTGGCAACAGCGGCCGTGCCGATCAGACCCGTAGCACCTGTGATGAGGACGTTTTGCATAAGCCTATTGGGGTGTGAGTGTAGCTCTGATTAGTAAGTAATACGGCCAGATGTGTCCAGCGAGCGCGGCCCGTATTGTGGGCTATTGGCGCTTTGGCTACTATAAACCGGCGTGAAATGCACGATGGCGATATGGAGCTTTTGCGCGTTAGCGACGCTGCTTGCTAGCGGCTGCACGACCGACCAAGAAAGGGTGCCCGGCGAGCCGGTGCAGATTTCGATGTGGATGTTCGGCGGAGTAGAGGAGCAAGACCGGTGGTTGCGGCAGGCAGTGGACCGGTTTAACGCCGCACAAGACGACATCCGCGTCGATTACGAGAATCGGGACTGGGCCACGCAGCGCGAGAGCCTGATTACCTCGACGATTGCCGGCGAGGGGCCGGACATCATCCGCGTCCACCACAAGTACTCAGTGGAATTTGGCGAGTTGGGCGGGCTGTACGCGCTGGAGCGGTTTGCGGATTTTCCCCAAGTCAAAGCGCGGATCCTCGACAATCTGTGGGAGCACGTCGCGTACGGAGGCCAGCACTTTGGGCTGCCCATCCAGATTTTGCCTTTTATCATGGCAGTGAACAAGGAACTATTGGCCGCGTACGAGTTGGAAGTGCCCCAGACTTGGGAGGATATGCTGGCGCTAGGGCCGGTGCTCAAGGAGCGGGGGCTTTTCGCCTTTACCATGCCGGCGGGGCTGAACCAAGACACGGCCTACCGCTTTTTGCCGCTGCTGTACAAAGCGGGCGGCAGAGTGTTCAACGAAGACTGGACGCAGGCTGCCTTTAACGGCTCGGCCGGTATCTCGGCGTTGGAGTTCCTCGTGGCGATGAAGGAGCAGGGCTTTATGCCGCCAGCGTGTGCTGCCTATGCCTTTGACGAGAACGCGGCAACGTGGTGTACAGAAAAAGCGCTGTTGTCGATTGAGGGGCCGTGGTGGCAGCACATTGTGTCCAATAACTACGACTTCCCAGTGGAGAAGTTGCAGTTGATCCGGCTGCCCGGACCGGCCCAGCCGCTCGGACCGCATCCACCGCGCACCCTGCTAGACTTGGTCATGGTGGCGATTACCGGCTATACCCAAGCGCCGGAGGAGGCTTGGACGGTAATCAAGGCCCTGTGGCTCGACGACCCGCAGTGGCACGTCCCCAACGCCGAGATGCTGGGCTTCCCCACGCAGAAGATCGCCTACGCCCCGGGGATCAAGTCGAATTTCATCAACGCCGAGGTGCTGGCTGCGGCTGGACAGAACGGTTTAGCCTGGCCTGGGCATCCGGCAGTGACGCAAATCCAGCGGCTGATGGCCGACGCGGTCAATATGGCGCTGAGCGGGACCTTGTCCCCCAAGGAGGCGCTCGACCAAGCGGCAGAGGAAGTGGATGAAATCTTGGAGGATTATTGACCTGCGTATGCTGTTCGTATGTGCGTAAAAAGAATACTCATCCTGCTCTTCGTCGGCCTGATCGCCTGCGGAGGCGACGACCGCCCGCGCCCCGGCGAGCCGACCAAGGTGGTGTTGTGGGAGTTCGGGGGTGTGCCGGGCCTGCGCGAATGGGTGCAGCAGGCCGTGGCCGACTTCAACGCCGCGCGCAGCGATATCCAAATCGAGCTGGAGTTCCGCGATTGGGCAACGCAGCGCGAGAGCCTGATCAGCACCACCATCGTCGGCGATGGGCCGGATATCGTGCGGGTGCATCACAAGTACTCGGTGGAATTCGGCGAGTTGGGGGGACTATACGCGCTGGAGAATTTCCCCGACTTCCCCCAGGTCAAGGAGCGCATCCTCGACAACGTCTGGGAACTAGTCGAATACGACGGCAAGCACTACGGCCTGCCAGTGACCATGCTGCCCTTTGTGTTGGCGGTCAACACCGACATTATGGGACGGATGGGACTCGAAGTGCCCCAGACTTGGGACGAGATGTTGGCGCTGGGTCCGCAATTCGCGGGCACGGGGATCGAGCCTTTTACCATGCCCGGGGGCGTCAATCTGGACACGGCCTACCGCTTTTTGCCGCTGCTGTACAAAGCGGGCGGGCGCGTCTTTAACGAGGATTGGTCTGCCGCTGCCTTTAACGGCCCAGCCGGGCAAGCAGCGTTGGAGTTTCTAGTAGAAATGAAAAACAAGGGTTATTTGCCGGCCGGCAGCGCAGCCTATCGCTTCGACGAGAACGCCGCGCACTGGTCAACCGGCAAGGCCGCGCTGTCGATTGAGGGGCCGTGGTGGCAGGATATCGTCCACGGCAACTACGATTTCGATCTGAACAATTTGGCGCTGGCGCAAGTGCCCGGCCCCATCGAGCCGCTGGAGCCGCATCCATCGCGGACGTTGCTCGACGTAATTATGATTGCCATAACGGGCTACACCAAGGTGCCCAACGAAGCCTGGGAAGTGGTCAAGGCGCTGGATTTAGACCATCCAGTCTGGCGCAACCCCAACCCGACCATGGGCGGCATTCCCACGCTAAAGGCCGCCTATGCCGAAGGCGTGCAGTCCGATTACATCGACTTGGACCAGCTCGCCACAGCCGGGGCCAATGGGCTGGGCTGGCCGGGGCATCCGGCGATCACCCAAATCCAGCGGCACATTGCCGACGCAGTCAATATGGCGCTGACCGGCTCGCTAAGCCCCAAGGAAGCGCTGGACTTTGCCGCCGAAGAAGTAAACGAGGTATTGAGTGATTACTAGAGGCGCACTGCGCAAAAATCTGACGCCGTACTATTTCTTGGTGCCGGCCCTGCTGGTCTTGGCGGTCGTCATTCTCTACCCCGTGTTCAGCAACCTGATCATGAGCTTGTACAAGGTGAAGCTCTTCCGAGGGGCTGGCGACGAGTTCATCGGCCTAACTCACTACGCCAAGCTCTTCGGCAGCCGCACCTTTGTCAACAGCATCTGGAGTTCAGTGCGCTTTACGCTCTACTCCCTGCCGGTGGCCTTCGTCCTAGGCTTGGGGATGGCGTTGATCTTCAACGAGATCAAGAAGTATCGGCCCGTCTTTACCGGCTTTCTGCTCATCCCCTGGGCCATCGCCCCAGTGGTGACTGGCTACATGTGGCGCTGGCTCTTCCACGACAGCTTCGGCCTCGTCAATCACACGCTCCTAAGCCTCGGCTTCATCGACGCCAATGTCCCTTGGCTGGCGCAGCCAGACGCGGCTATGGGCGCGGTGGTAGTGGCCAATGTCTGGCGCTTCATGCCCTATATCACCATCATGCTGCTGGCGGGATTGCAGGGCGTGTCTGCCGAGCTGTACGAGGCCGCGCACGTCGATGGTGCCAATGTATTCGGGCGCTTCTTCCACGTGACCCTGCCGCAGCTCAAACACGTGATCGGGGTGGTCTTCCTCTTCGCCACCATCTGGATGGTCAACGACTTCGCGCTGATTTTCATAATGACCGAGGGCGGCCCGGCCAAGGCCACGCAGGTGGTGCCGATTACAGTCTATCGCATCGCCTTCGAGCACCTGCGGCTCGGCAAGGGCGCAGCCGCAGCACTGATTCTGCTGCTTTTTTTGTTGGCCATGAGCATCGTCTTTATCCGCGTGCTCTTCCGCGAGGAGAGGAGGAGTGGGGATGCGAATTAAAACCCAAGAAAAGGTCCGCGCCTATCTTGCCTACGGCTTGGGCTCGGTCTTTGTACTCGCACTGGTGATGCCGCTGATCTGGGTGGTGACCACGTCCATGCGACCCCTGTCCGAGATGACCCGCACTCCGCCGCTGGTCTTCCCCCGCTCCCTCACCTTCCACGCGTACATCGAGATGTGGGACACTGGGCCGTTTGTGAAGTACTTTGCCAACAGCATGGTAATTTCTCTTTCTACGGCCCTAATCGCCCTCGCGTTTAGCGTCTGCGCGGCGTATGCCTTTGCCCGCTTCCGCTTTCGCGGCAACACCTTGCTGCTGATGGTAGTGGTGATGTCGCAAATGCTACCCGGCTCTTCGATTCTCATCCCGCTCTTTCAGGTGATTCGCTCGTTCGGCTTACTCGACACGCACGTGGGCATGGTGCTGATCTACACAGGCTTTGCCATTCCGTTTTGCACTTGGCTGCTCAACGGCTATTTCCGCGCCATCCCCACCGATCTAGAGCAAGCCGCGCTCATCGATGGCTGCAACCGCCTCCAGCTACTCTCCCGAATCGTCTTGCCGCTGGCCGCACCAGCGATCGTAGCAGTGGGGACCTTTGCCTTTTTGCTTTCGTGGAATGAATTTTTGTTCGCTTTTGTGTTTACCAAATCGCAGGCCCTGACCATTCCGGTGGGGCTGCGCGCCGCGTTTTTAGGACAATACGTCAACAAATACGACCAGCTATTCGCCGCATCGCTGATTTTTAGCCTGCCGCCAATCGCGCTCTTTGTGGGATTGCAGCGGTATTTTGTCCAAGGATTGACGGCTGGTGCCGTAAAGGGATAGGAGAACCAATGAGTAAGACTAAAACATGGCTGCTGTGCGCCTTATTGGTCGCCGCTTGCGGGCAGCCGGACGACGCGCCCGATAAACTCAAGATCGGCTACGTCATCAACTTCATGTCGCACGAGTGGTACCAAAACATCAGCAAATCGGCGACAGCGCGAGCAGCCGAGTTAGATGTCGAGCTGATCGTCGCCGATGCCAACCTCGACGTAGCAGCGCAAATCTCCAAAGCCGAAAACCTGCTCGCCCAAGGGGTCGATGTGCTGATCTTGTCACCAGTGGATGCTAAGGCAATGGGGCCGATAGTGCAGCAGGCCAAGGCCGCAGGTGCCAAGGTGATTACCGAGTCCAACCCCGTGCCCGAGGCTGCCAGCTACGTGGGAATCGACAACTACGCCGGCGGAGTCAAGGCCGGCGAGTGGTTTGCCGGCTACGCGGCGGACAAGGGCCTCGACCCCAAGATCCTCATCGTCGGCTTCCCCAACTTCGAGGACTGTCGGCAGCGGGTCGATGGCTTCAAAGACGCGCTCGCTGCTTCAGGTCTGACCTATGCAATCGTCCAAGAAGTCGATGGGCAGGGCCTCAAGGAAAAGGCGTTCAAAGTGGCGCAGGACGCGCTGACGGCCAACCCGCAGATCAACGCGATCTACGGCATCAACGACGATTCGACGACCGGCGGCATGGCAGCCTACAAGGCGGCTGGATTAGACGAAGCAGCGCTGACGGCAATCGGCTTCGGCTTCGAGGGCACTGTGGGACAGACGGCCCTCACCGGCGACACACCCTACGCGGCGGCACTGGCGATGTTTCCGAATTTTGTCGGAAGCGCGCTCATCGATGCGGCCGTGCAACTAGCGCGTGGTGAGCAACTACCCGACCATTACGAGACGCCGACCATCGTCGTCACCCGCGACAACCTCAGCCGCTTCTACGACACGAGCACCGAGCCGCCCTTCGCCCTCAAGGTGGATGCGGTGCGTGCCCTGATGCCGCAATGAGCCGCTTGCTGTCGCGGGTGCTCCACAGCGAGCAGGCCGGACTATTGCTGGCACTGATCCTGCTCTGCGTGGGGATTTCCCTGCTGACGCCGGTCTTCTTTACCGCCGTCAATATCAAAAACGTGCTGCGCGACGCCTCGCTGGTGGCCATCGCCGGAATCGGCATGGTGATGATCATCCTGCTCGGCGAGATCGACCTGAGCGTCGGCTCGATCCAAGCCGTAGCCGGGATCATCGCCGTGGCCGTGCTGAACCAGTTTGAAAGCGTAACGCTGGCACTCGTCGCCGCACTCGCCGCCGGAGCACTCGTCGGCCTGTGCAACGGACTGTTGGTTACCAAGGCCGGTATCAACTCCCTGATCGCGACCTTGGGCATGATGGCGATTTTGCGCGGCGCAGCCATGGTCAGTACCCAAGCGGTATCGATCCAAGGCAAAGTAGAAGGCTTCATCGAAGTGGGCACCGGACATTTGGGGCCGATCCCGATCCCAGTGCTGGTGACCTTTGTCCTCTTGGGGCTGTTCTACTACGTCCTCCACCACACCATCCTCGGCCGCTATATCTACGCCATCGGCGGCAACATCCAAGCGGCGCGACTCGCGGGCTTGGCCGTCGATCGCACGCGCGTCTTGGTCTTTGTACTCGGCGGCGTGCTAGCGGCGCTGAGCGCCTTTATCTTGGCCTCGCGCCTCAACTCCGGGCAACCGAATGCCGGTCTGGGATTTGAGTTGCAGGTAATCGCCGCGGTGATCTTGGGCGGCATCAGCCTGACGGGCGGCGTGGGTACGCTCGGCGGTGCTTTTATCGGCATCCTGATTCTGACGGTGCTCTCCAACGGCCTAGTGTTGTTGAACGTGTCGTCCTTTTACCACGACATTGCGCGCGGTGCGGTAATTATCCTCGCCGTGTATCTGGACACCCGGCGCAAACAAAGCCTCTTGCGGCGGTTGCTCGCCCCTCCGACATGACGCCGCTACTGTCCCTAGAGGACATCCACAAGCGCTTCCCCGGCGTCTATGCGCTCAAGGGCGTTGACTTTGCAGTGCAACCCGGAGAAGTCCACGCGCTAGTCGGCGAAAACGGCGCGGGCAAAAGCACCTTGATCAAAATTGCAGCCGGCGTGTACCACCGCGACCAAGGACGCTACCAGATCGCGGGCCGTTCCGTAGATATCCGCCACCCGCGCCAAGCCATAGACCACGGCCTTGCGGTCGTTTACCAAGAGCTAGAGTTAGTCCCCTCGCTGTCGGTCGCCGAGAATCTGTTCTTCGGTCGCCTGCCGCACGGGCGCGGTGGGCGCGTCCAGTGGAATGCGCTCTACGCTGCTTCGGCAACGCTATTGGCCGAGGTCGGGCTGGAGGTTGATCCGCAAACCAAGGTCGGCCATCTTGGCGTGGCCGCGCAGCAATTGGTCGAGATCGCACGGGCACTGGCCTGCGACGCCCAAGTAATCATCATGGATGAGCCAACTTCGGCTCTGAGCACGCGCGAGATCGACAAGCTCTTTGCGCTCATTGCCCGGCTCAAGGCGCGAGGCGTCGGCGTAGTCTATGTATCGCACAAGCTCGCCGAGGTCATGGCGCTGGCCGACCGAGTGACGGTCTTGCGCGACGGAGAGCGCGTCGCCTGCGAACAGACCGCCGACCTCGACGAGGAGCAGCTTATCGCCCTGATGGTCGGGCGGGAGTTGGGGCAGGGTTTTCCCGCGGCCGACCGTACACCGGGGCCGTGTGCGCTGGAGGTGGAGGGGCTGACCACGGACCGAGTGCAGGATATTTCCTTCCGGGTATGCGCTGGGGAAATCGTCGGGTTTTCCGGACTGATGGGCGCGGGACGAACCGAACTAGCGCGAGCCGTGATGGGCGCAGACCGCCGCCGCACTGGAACCATCACCATCGACGGAGTCGCCGTACCAGCGAACGCACCGCCGCAGGCGCGCACCCTCGGATTGGGACTAGTACCGGAGGATCGCCGGGCCGACGGCCTGTTCGCGCAGCAGAGCGTGCGTGCCAACGCGAGCGTCGCAGCCTTGGAGCAATTCTGCCGCGCCGGCCACGTGCAGGTAGGCGTGGAGCGGCAGCAAGTCGGCGCACTCGTCGCGCGGCTGCGCCTGCGTCCCCCCGACCAAGAGCAGACCATCGCGCGGCTCAGCGGCGGCAATCAGCAAAAGGCGCTGCTGGCCCGCTGGCTGCTCAAGGAAAACCTGCGGGTGCTGCTCGTCGATGAGCCAACCCGGGGAATCGACGTCGGTGCCAAAGCCGAGATTTACCAATTGCTGGACGGGCTGGCGCGCCAAGGCCTGGCAATCGTGGTCCTCTCTTCGGAAATGCCCGAAATTCTGGGGTTGTGCGACCGAGTGTACGTGATGCGCGAGGGACGGATCGCCGCCGAGTACGCACGATCCGAAGCCACCCCGGAAAAACTCTTGGCCAGTGCCCTACCCGGCGCCAGCTACAGTAACCCTGAATGACTTGGATGTGGATTGTCTTGTTTCTACTATTCTGCGTCTATCTGCGTCCATCTGCGGATCATCTTATGTAGTCCCTAACCACTGAGAGGTGCAACGTGAAAATCCTAATCACCGGCGGCACCGGCCGCGTCGGAGCCAATTTGGCAAGAGCTTTGCTCGACAAAGGACACGACATCCGCTCGTTTGTCTATCCCGGCGACCAAAGTCGCGCCCACAAGCTCGACGGCTTTGACCACGTCGAAACCATCGAAGGCGATTTGCGCAATCTCGCCGATGTGCGCCGCGCCGTCGAGGGAGTCGATGCGGTATACCACATCGCCGCGGCCTTTGGCGGCCCCTTCGACAACCGCGAATACCTCGAAATCAACGGCATGGGTACCATCAACGTGTTAGAGTCGATTCGCGAGTTGACGCCCAATCTACACCGCCTAGTCTATGCCTCCACCGAGGCGATCTACTGGGAGAATCCCTACAACGGCCGCTGCTTTGAAGAGCCAATCCGCGAAGACCAAGTCGCCCGCTACCAGACGATGCCCTACTTCCTGACCAAGTGGATCGGCGAGGAACTAGTGATGAGCTATCACTTGCAGTTCGGGCTGCCGTCGGTGACCACGCGCTTTGCCACGATTATCGAGCCGGGAGAATTCCTCGACCAAAACGGCTTGCCGCATCTGTTTTTGTTCGGGCCGGTTTACGAGCAGTTCAAGGACCGAGAGGGAGCCGAGGAGATCAAAGCGCTGTGGACGGGCGAAGAGCAATTCTTGCTATCGCGCAATCCAGACGGACGGCCCTATCGGCAGGTGTATGCCGACGTGCGCGACATCGTCCAAGGGCTGGTACTGGCACTGGAGCGAGACGAGGCCGTGGGCGAGGTATTCAACTTGGGCGGAGCCGCGCTGTTCGATTGGAGCGAAGCCGTGCCCTATCTCGCCGAGCGCTTTGGGCTGGGCTACGCCGATGCGCGGCGACCGGATTGGAATTACTTTGAGCTAGATTTGACCAACATCAAGCAAAAGTTGGGGTTTGAACCCAAGCACGACTTGGCGAGCATCCTCGACGCGGCTGAGGCCATGCGGCGCGGCGAAGACGTGGGGATTATCCCGACGGGCGTGCGCTTTGGCTAGGCATAGTGGTACAGAGGAGATCCACGTGATCGAAGGACACCAAGTACTAACCGACCGCGGCGCTGTGTCCGCCCAGCAGCCAGCCGCGGCGCGCATTGGCGCGCAGATATTGGCCCAAGGCGGCAACGCCATGGATGCGGCCACAGCCACCAGTTTGGCCTGCTGCATGTTGGCCCCCCAATCCAACGGCATCGGCGGCTACATGTCGGCGGCAGTTGTTCTGGAAGGCTCCACCGGCCGCGTCTGGTCTCTCGACGCCAATGCCGTGGCTCCAGCCGCTGCCCACGAACACATGTACGACATTCTGCCGGCCCGCCGCGACAACATGTGCACCAACGAAAAAGAATACGCCTGTAGCGTGCGCGACGATGCCAACGTGTACGGCCCCCAGTCCGTAGCCGTCCCCGGTCAAATGGCCGGCATGGGCTTTCTGCACGAACGCTGGGGGCAGTTGCCTTGGGCCGAGATTGTCGCCCCGGCCCAAGGACTGCTCGCCGACGGCTTTCCCTACGGCCCAGCCCTAGCCAGTACCATCCGCAACCAAGAAGCCATTCTGCGCCGCTTCCCCGCAACATTCAGCCACCTCGCGCCACAAGGTGAGTTGCCCAGCCCCGACGACATTTGGCATCGTCCCGATATGGAGCGCACGCTAGCGCGTTTGGCCCGAGCTGGCTGGCGCGACTTTTACGACGGCGAATTGGGCCGCACCATCGGCGATTACGTCCAAGCTAGCGGCGGTGCTCTCACCCGCGAGGATATGGCCGCTTTTGCGCCGCGTCTGACCGATCCGTACCAAATCACCTACCGCGATGTACCAGTGTACGGACCAATTCTGCCCAACGGCTGCCTCTCCGCCCTCCAAATCCTGCACATGCTGGAATGCCTGCCCGTAGTGCCCGACGACCAAGCCCTGTACTGGCACCAGCTAGCCGAAGTCGTCAAACAGGCTTGGCGCGACCGCCTGCGCTACATCGGCGACCCCGATTTCGTCGATGTGCCAGTCGAGCGCTTGCTGAGCAAAGACTACGCCGCCGGTCGCGTCGAAGCTCTGCAACAATTCCCCGAACAAGTCGATCAGCAAGTGTACGAAGCCTCGGGTCCAGCCGTCTCCGAAACTCTACACGTATCAGCCGCAGACGCCGAGGGCAATCTCGTCGGCATTACCATAACCCAAGGCGGGGCTTTTGGCTCCTGTCTCACCGTACCGGGCACGGGCATTATCCTAGGCCACGGCATGTGCCGTTTGGATCCCCGCCCCAGTCGGGCCAATTCCGTGGCCGCACACAAGCGTCCCCTCAACAACGTAGTCCCCATGATCTTGCGCCTGCCCCAGCGCGACGTGGCCATCGGCCTGCCCGGCGGTCGCCGCATCATCAGCGTCGGAGCCCAACTCGGCCAGCGCATTATCGACTTCAACGCCACCGCCTTGGGAGCAGCCACAGCTCTCCGACTCAACGCCGAAGCCCAAGAACCTCTCGAACTAAAGCGCGGCATCGACCCAGCGATTGTGCAAACCCTAAGAGAAATGGGCCACCGAGTGCAGGTAGTTCAAGGGGTAGCCGGCGGTGCTCACGGTGCCGAAGTGCTCAAAAGCGAGAGCAAAGTGCGCGCTGGGGGCAATGGCTGGGCCGCGGGCGTATAGATCGTCATTTGGGTGATTTTCACCCGCCTCATGGGTGATTTTCACCCGCCTCATGGGTGATTTTCACCCGCCTCATGGGTGATTTTCACCCACGTCATGGGTGATTTTCACCCACATCATGGGTATCTGAAGGCTATTGCCTGAATACGACGGAGGAGAAAAATGAAAATTACGGATTTGCAAGTGATGCGGATAGGGTCGGAAGGGACCAACAATTGGATGTTTCTGAAAATCGAAACTGATGCCGGCATTCACGGCTGGGGCGAGGCGAGTTTGCAATACAAAGACGACGCATTGCTGGGCGAGTTTGCGGCATTCAAGCGTTTTCTACTAGGCAAAAATCCATTTGAGATTGAGCGGATTTGGACCTCGCTGTATCGGCGCGTGACGTGGTCAGGTGGGCCAGTGACGACGAGTGCGATCAGTGCGATCGATCTGGCGTTATGGGACATTAAAGGTAAAGCACTAGGCATCCCGGTGTATGAATTATTGGGTGGAAAGTCACACGACAAAATTCGCATGTACGCCAATGGCTGGCCGAGAAAGAACAACACGCCTGAAGGGATTGCAGAGGGTGTAAAACGGGTGGTGGATCAAGGCTATGAGGCGTTGAAGTTCTACCCTTTTAGAGGCACACAGGTGGCCACCATCGAGCGCATTCAGCACGGCGTCGCCCTGGTGGAAGCAGCGCGCGAAGCCGCCGGGTCGCAAATCGAAATAGGAATTGACATTCGCGCACGACTGAATATATGGAGCGCGCGACGAGTAGCGCAGGAATTGGAGCCATATAACATTGCGTGGATGGAAGAGCCGATTTTGTGGGATAATCCAGAAGCGCTAGCGCAATTTGCCCGCGAAGTAAATGTGCCCATTGCGACTGGAGAGCAGTTGTACACTCGCTGGGATTTTCGCGCCCTGTTGGAACTGAACGCGGTCGGAATCATTCAGCCGGATATTTGTCATGCCGGCGGCATCACTGAATTGAAGAAAATTGCCGCAATGGCCGAAACGTATTACGTAACAGTTGCACCACACAATTCCAATGGGCCGATTTCAACAATCGCCAGCTTGCATTTGGATATGTGCATTCACAACAGTTTGATGCAGGAAATTTTTGTGTCGTCCATTGATCGATACAACAAGGTGCTGACGCAACCGATTGAAGTAATCGATGGGCACTGTGTGCCACCAGAAGGTCCAGGTTGGGGTGTAGATTTACGAGAGGATGCTATGGGACAACATCCGCCGAAATCGTTTACGCCGATTGAGTCTGAACCGTATGTGGAATTTTAAGGCGTGGGTGTTTTAGGAGGATTGGGATGGGTGAATCGAGAAAGCGTAGGGAAAATCGACAAAAAGCTAACAGCCGGCCTCCGCGTCGTCACACATGAACGCGGAGGCCGGTTTATTGTTACAGTGAATCGCGCTTGAATTGCACGTACGCAGGCTGCTCAGCAGCCACGGCCTTATCAGCGGCTTGGCCAAAAGCATCCATGATTTCTTCGTAATCCGAGCCATAGGGTATAGTGACAACCGACGCGGAATCCACAGCCGCCGAGGACATGTCGTCGGCAGCACACGTCACTATTACCGTCATGGGTGTGTATATCCCACCGGTAAGCACATTTACCAGTCCGTTGATAAAGCTCTGCTGCGTCTCAACTCTAGCTACGCCATTTTCGCACTCGCTTTGCGCTTCGACCACCGACGGCGGCACTAGGCCATATATCCAGCTATGCTTCCACATCTCCACCGTCTCATACCCCGGGGCAAGCCCAGTATCAATGGTCGCGTGATAACATCCGACTAAAATAAACAGGCTGAAAAGGACCATTATGAGAAAACTTCCCTGCAAACGCTTGATCATTCTAACCCCCTTGGGTTAATGGAAAATTATCGGCCCCCTAGGCCGCGGACGAGATAGGATAGACAAAGTGCCAAGGTTATTCAAGCTATGGACAGGGTCGAAGCCTCACCAATTGATTCCCTCACGCCCTGCTTGGCCAGTCCTAGCGGAGCCAATCCTCCCATCGACGCGCCTGATCCACTCGCGCATTGCGTAACGCGTCCGAGTAATGCGGATGCCCGTCCACGTAAGGGGGATCTAACGGCAGGTGCTGGCCTGTTATTGCTTCCAATGCATCTCTTCGGGCTCCGAAGTGGCATACTCGATCCATGTGAGCGTCCTCTTCGAGACCGGAGACGATTTCTTCAGCAAAACGCGGATGAGCCATTCTGCTGGCAAGGCGAATGGATACATAGCGGACATCCAGGCTCGGATCATTGAAGAGGCCGCTGAGAGATGCGCTGCACTCAGACCACAAAGCTGGACAATTTTGCAGCAAGTGTACCGCCGCCGACCGGACAATTGGCGAAACATCCCGACACGCTTCCTCGATGTAGTCCGCATTCACCTCGGACGTCTTGCTTGCCAGGGCACACAGGGTAGCGGCACGAACGTCAGGTTTTGAATAGTTTAAACACTCACTGATTGGTTGCAGATCCGCGTTCGGGAGTGCATCACCAACAAAAGAGAGGATAACATCCTTTATCTGGTCAGAATCGCCGGCACCAAGTCGATCCATCCGGTATTCGACCGAACGTTTCCGCCACGCGGACCAAGCTTGGTAGGGGCTCGTTACCGGCGCGGGTGGGTGCTCCGCCACATCCATCGCCAAAGCACCTTCGACAGAAACCAGACCGGCGCGCAGGTCCGACCACTGAGGACGCTTCATCGACGAAGCGACAAGGGCCGTTTTCATCTCCAGAGCTGTCCAATTCGGATGCGCCTGCCACACACAGGCGGCGGCTCCAAGCGCGATCGGCCCCGCGAACGATGTACCAAGTCTGCGAGCATAGCGACGTGGGAGATCGTCTATCTTGCCATAAAAGTGGTTTTCGATCTCTTCATCGGTTCCATGGGGGAGGACGATGTTCTCCGCAGGTGCCAGAATCTCCGGAATCCATTTTCCCTCAAAGGTCGTTCCCCGGCTCCCCGGAAATTCTTCGGCCCGGTCTACCCCATCTGGGGAGATCACTATCCCTCCAACGGAAAGGACCGACGGGGCCGCGGGTTCTGTCAGTCCAGTCCGGTCGGATGTATTCCCCGACCCTGCCATTACGAGCAGACCATCGGCCGCTATTTCTTCACACAAGATGCGTATTGGTTCCGTTTGCCAGGGCAGAAGGCTTGAGTCGATCCCACATCTGTGCGCCGACAATACAGCTCGTATCTCGTATTTTCTCCAGTTGTCCCGAACCCATTCCAGTGCCTTAATTTGTGCCGCATATCGCCTTTCAGGATCCTGGCTCTGGCCGGGGAAGTATTCGGCAACGAGAAAGAGATCTGCTTCCGGTGCGATACCCCGGTATAGACCCTGCGATTCAGCACCTGATCCAGCAGCCGCGGCCGCGGCCCACAGCCCATGCGCACCTCCTTTCCATGGTCCAAGCTCCGCCTCGAACACCTTGGGCTGCGGCTCAGATTCCATCACCATTACTTTGTAGGTTGTACGTCGTTCGTTGGTAGTGATATCGGGATGGCTTGGGAAATCCCCATCGACAACAGCAATGCGAACCCCTTTCCCCGTAAGTTCATCAGGCACGCTCAGAAAGTCTCGCAACGTCGGCCACATATTCCCTCCTATAGGTTTTTAGAAGCGTCCTTAGACGAGTTCCTCATGGGGCTGCGCCTCAGCCACATGACAATTGAACCAATCTAGGACGCGCCGACACAGATCATTGAGAGCATCGCGGGACCAAGCACTCGTGCCGTGGTGCTCGTCTTTGTACAGCCGTAGCTCGACGCGCTTGCCGAGTCGGCGCAGGGCGACGAACGTCTCTTCGGCCTGATTGGAACCTTCCTGGTCCCCTGTACCACACACGAGCAGTAATGGAGTGGACACTCGGTCCAGGTAGAAGAAAGGTGAGTTCTCGATGTACGCGTCCCGATTCTCCCACGGCGAGCCGCCGAGGCGAGCCTGTCCCGTTTCGCACCATCCTATATGGTGGATGTAGAAGCTCGTCATATTCACACCCCAAGGGGCAATAGCCAACGCAGCTCGGAATCTGTCGGTCTGCGCGACCAGCGCCACAGTGCTGTATCCGCCATAACTCGTGCCCATCAGACCCACGCGTTCGCCATCGGCCAGACCGAGTTCGACCGCCCGATCTACAGCGGCAAGTACCGGCTCCACCAGACCGGTCATCGGGTCCTTCTCTCCCAGCGGCACCTCCGGGAACAACACCGCGTAGCCGGCGCTGCACAGGAGTTGTGGCTCGATAGCCTGCGGCCCTTGGAGACTAAAGCGATTGACCGTTCCCACACCTCGGTACCCCCCATACACACTGACGATCATCGGATGCGGCGGTCGCGTCTCAGGAGGAATCAACATCACTCCCCGGCATTGCATACCGGCTGCTTCAAAGTCGATCAATTCACTGCGGCCGAGTTCGGACACCTGAACTTCAGGCGCTAGACAAAACAACCAGTCATGGCTTCCATCCTCTATGCGCAGCACAGAGGGTGGACGGTGCGCCTCCTCCGCCATCAGGTAGTAGCACCCAGAGGAATCGTCCATCTCCATGCACCAAATTTGACCCGTGCACGTGCCAGGGATATCTGCTACGTGCTTCAGCTCTCCGTCCTGCCCCAAATGGGCGACCAACTCGCTCAGGTCGGACCGATCCTGCAGCACGACAGGCAGGCCCCCGGCCTGCGTCAATTGAATGGTGGATTCAGTCGGTCGTGCGATCCAATGACGCCTAGACCACTCTTCTGGAATCGCTGCGCAGCGGTGATGGCCGGATTCCAAATCGAATTGCCACCAAGCCTTGCTACCGAGTGAGTACAGCTTCGAACCATCCGGACTCCATCGCGGCGTGTCGTATTTCAGCAAGCGGTCGAACTCCGGCCCTGGAGTCAGATTTACAGGCTTTTCAGAACCATCGGCCGCGACAATGAACAGCTCGTCGGGACGACCTCTACCGGAGGAGGCATACGCAACATTCGCCGAATCCGGGGACCACGCGTAGTTGATGCCGAAGGCGCTGGCAATGTCCGCGGCGAGCACCCTTTCCTCTCCGGTCTCGATATCCACAGTGAAAAGCTCGAACAGGCAGTGCTGCAAGCTCGCTACGTATTCGACGTAGCGCGTACAGGCCACATGTCGTCCATCGGGCGCGATGCGCCAGTGGCCAGAGGCCCATTGTTGCAACAGCCTCTTGACGGATCCCGTCGAAAGGCTGATCTGGCCTAGGTCGCACTGCCACCAACTCGGTACAGTCGGCTCGTCCTCCGTGGTTGCGTCGGGATCGTTGGATCTGACGTCGATCTTGGGCACGGGGCCGTGCGCATCTTCCCGATAATCGCGCTCGGCAGGCCAGAGGGGTACTACGATGCCTTCGCCATCGGGCGTCCACACTGGCAGTTCAAAACCAAAGCGGACTAGCACAGGCGCATTCCGCAGCAACTCAATCTCTCCCGTATCCACTTCCCACAAACCCAGACATGCCACTCCTTCATGCTGCACGCAGGCCACCAGCCTGTCGCCTGTTGGCGACCACTGAGCACCCCAGCTTACGCTGTCTTCGGGAAAAGGCCGCATCGACTCCCCGGTGGTTGTATCCACGACAACCACGGAACTGCCAGCCATTTCCGTAGGGACGCCCCACTCGTCAAATCTCGGTCCCCGTGCGCCTTGGATGCGCCTCTGTACGCCAAGGACGAGCCGCCGTCCATCCGGTGACAGGTGAAAAGGCATCCGCCCGGTGGGTTTGGGCAGATCGATGAGAGAGGCGATGGTATTCTCCATGGATTCCCTCCATTGTGGGTAAAAGTAGCTGCGATTCTGCGGTCTTTGGATGGTGGATTTTCGCGTTGACAAAGAGTACTGGAGGGTCTTACTTTAGTCAAGATAAAAATGACGTATCTATTTATTTATATTAATGTTACGACCTATTATATTTGACAATATTCAGCCGAGTATTTATATTTTATGTACAACAAAAAGATGGGGCCGCTTACGTGAGCAGTCCCCATCTTTTTGTTTTTTTTACGCTTCCAGAATTGAGCGGATTGTGGGAGCGTGTAATCTGCGATCAAATTTCCCCTAAGTAATCTCCATTTCTGGGGCTAGAAGTTTTTTTATTGCTCCCCTCACAAAAAAGCATGACTTACGTCTTCGCCGCCATAATCTCAGCCGCCTCAATCTGATCTACCAGCGCGATCGAGTGAATCACGTCGCGGATGTCGGTGATCGGCTGTCGGTCTTCAACCACGCAATCGACGAAGTGCTCGTGCATGGTCAAGACCCCTTCGTAGCGGGGCACGTCGTCTTGGGGCACGCCGTTGATTTCCCAGCCGCCGAGAGTGCGGACTTGATTGTCCTCGTGGATTTCGATTTCACTGGGAATTTTCATGTAGCAGCCAATGCCCACGCCGTGCAGCTCCGAGCGCAACACCCGCCCGCCAGAGGCGCGGTTGCCGAGCATCACGCCGGTCGCGCGATTGTCAAAGCGCACCAGCGCCGTGTAGTGGTTGAAGCCCTCGCCACCGAACTTGTCTTGGTAGGCAGTAACTTCCACCGGCTCGCCGCCGGCCATGTAGCGCAGCAGATCGACGATGTGGACCAGGTCGTTCCACAAGGTGGTGGTGAATTCGTCGGCGCGCTGCGGAAGCTGTTTGTTGAAAGTAGTAGTCGCCAGCGACACCGGACCTTTGTCCGCAACTAAGCGCATGGCCTCGCGGGTGACGGCAGTGTAACGGCGTTGGAGGCCGACCATCACCCAGACGCCTTGGTGCTCGGCTGCCTCCAAAATCGCCCGCGTCTCGTCGCTGTTGGCCCCGGGCGGCTTTTCAATAAACAGGTGCTTGCCCGCGGCGATGCAGTCGAGGGCCGGTTGCAGGAGCCACTTCTCGTTCATCACGCAATAGACAATGTCCGGGTCGATCTCGTCGAGCATGGCGCGGTGATCTTGGTACGTGCGCGTAAAGCCGTATTTTGCCACCACTTGATTGAGGCGCTCCTCGTCCAATTCGCAAACCGCAGCCATCTCCACGCGATCGGCGAGGCGATGGACCGATGGGTAGTGGGCGCTCTGGCCGCGGCCCCCCGCGCCGATAAATCCCGCTTTAAGCATGATCTTCCCCTTTCTGGCACAACGCCGTAAAAAAGCGCACGTCAATCCGCGCCAAGTCGATGACGCTTTCCACCGGCTCGCCGCTGTACTCGCTGTGGAAGCTGACCGGGCCGGCAAAGTCCAACCGCTTCAAGGTCGCAATCACTGAAGGCCAATCGACAAAGCCCTGCCCCATACGCACGACGCTGGTGGAGGGCGCACCCTGTTGAGTGATGCTCAAGGGACGCTGATGGACCAGATCCTTAAGAGCGAGCAAACACAAGTGCGAGCGCACAATGTCCAGGGCCATGGCAATCGGCTCGCCGCACAGCGACAAGTGCCCGGGGTCGGCAAAGACGCCCACGTATTGCGGGTCGCAGTCCTTGACGATGTTCATCGCAGCGCAGGCATTGAGGCCCATAGACGCGCCCGAATGATTGTGAATGACGGTTTTAACGCCGTATTTTTCCGATAGCGCCTGAAACCCCTCCATAAAACCGCGCACCTCGTCTAACTGCGTCCAGTAAGGCGTATCCGGCTGCCAGTGCCAGTAGCCTAACTTGACGTGAGCCACACCAGCCTCGCCCAAGGCCCCGTAATACCTTTCTGCGTAGTCGATGTCCGGTCGGTTGAAGTCACCCGGAGCCGTGACCAAGGGGATACAGAGACCGGCATCGGCAAAGCGACGCGTGGCCTCCGGCAGGGCCGTGGCCACATTGTCCGGGTTGACCGGGTAGCCGTCGCGCACGCACAGATCGGCCCCCTGCACGCCAATGGCCTGCAAGGCGTCGATGAGTTGTGGGACATCGAGGCCCTCTAAATGCTTGGTAAATACGATATACGTCAAATCCACGATGCGCGCTCCTTTCTCTATATTTGTTTGACAAGGTGGGGTAAGGGTATCAAAATATCGGCTACGTGCCAACGAACTAAACGGAGCAAGTAGATTTATGGAAGCAATCAAAATGAATCCCAGTCCCTCGATTGAAGTCCCCAAACCGCTCACCCCCGCCCAAGTGCAGTCCTTTATCGACGACGGCTATCTCGTCGTGCCGGGCCTGATGGAAGAAGTCGAACTCGACGAACTCAAACGCGACCTCGTGGACGTGGCGCGCGGCCGCTACGAGTGCGACAACATCGAGCCGGTCGATCCCGCCATGAGCGATCAAGCGGTGCTGGAGAGCATCCTCTGCATCCACCAGCCGCACTACGTCAGTCCGGTCATCGAAAAGTACGTCCGCCACCCCAAAATCTGCGGTGCCCTGAGCCAGATCACCGCCGCGCACCTGCCCTTTTGGGATGGCAGCGTCAAGTGCATGCAGTCCATGTACTTCGTCAAGCCGCCCAACTTCCAGGGACAGGCTTGGCACCAAGACGAGATCTACATCCCCACGCGAGATCGCTCGCTGATCGGCGCGTGGATCGCCGTGGACGACTCCACCGTGGAAAACGGCTGTCTGTACGTCATTCCGGGATCGCACCGACCCGGGTACCTCTACCCCCAGCGGTCCCACGAAAACCCAGACGAGTTCGACTTCGCACCCGAGAGTTACGGCTTCGACGAGAGCGTCGAGACCCCGGTTGAAGTAGAGGCCGGTGCCCTCGTGTTCTTCAACGGCTATCTCCTCCACCGCTCGTACAAAAACCGCGGCGACACCTATCGCCGCGTCTTGGTCAACCACTACTGCAACGCCTGGAGCCTGTTGCCCTGGCGCATCGAAGAAGGCGAGTCGCCCGCCCGCGCCGACCGGCGCACCATCGTGCCCGTGGCCGGCATCGACCCCTACGCCTGGAAGGGCTACCAAACGCCAGCCAAATCCGTGGGGCTGCGGCACTGCAAGGCCATCGACGAGGTCCGCGCCGCCCGCGACAAGCCCTAACCGTTGACCGCCGCGACACATAGCCCCATCGCGCGCGGCTTGACCTTCCGCTCCCTCGTCATCGGTCTGCTGCTGGCCTTTGGAGTCGGCGCGGCAGTTCCCTTCCTCAGCCTCTACGTGCAAGGCTCGAATGCCGGGGCGTACTTCACCAGCCAGATCGCCCATCTCCTCCTCTTCCTACTCCTTTTAGTCGTCAACACCGGCCTCGGCTCCATCCGCCGGTCTTGGATCCTCCAGCGGGGCGAGCTAGTCGTCATTTTTATTATGACCAGCTTGGCCAACTCGGTCCCCGGGCTGATCAGTTACTGGGTGCCGCTGGTGTCGAGTCCGTTTTACTACGCCAGCCCCGAGAACAACTGGGATGAACTAATCCTGCCCTATATCCCCACTTGGCTGGTGCCCCACGATATAGAGGCCATCCGCGCTTTCTTTGAGGGCAACGAAGGGCAGGCGAGCGCAATCCCCTGGCAGGTGTGGCTCACTCCGCTGTTGAGCTGGTTGCCGCTGGTCGTCGCGCTGCACGTGGCCACCTTGTGCCTGATGGTCGTCGTGCGCCGGCACTGGGTCGAAAACGAGCGACTCGTCTATCCGGTGATGCAGCTCCCCCTCGCCATGGTGCAAGATGACGAGCGCGGCTCGCTCATCAAGCCCTTCTTTCGCAACGGGATCATGTGGATCGGCTTTGCCGTACCCGTACTTACCGGAACGGTCATCGGCCTGCACGCCTACTTCCCATTTCTGCCGACGATTGACCTGACCGTCCCCTTCCCGCTCTTCAGCTCCCGCCTGAGCTTCGCCACCTTGGGCTTCTTCTTTTTGATCCAGCGCGAAGTAACCTTTGGCCTGTGGCTGTTCACCTTGCTCAACAATCTGCAAGAGACCATCTACCGCGCCATCGGCTGGGGCATCGAACAGGAACCAGCCGTCAGCGTGTGGAGCTACGGCCTGCCCAGCTTAGTCCATCAAGGCATGGGCGCGATGATCGTCCTCGTATTGGGCGGCTTGTGGGTCGGGCGCGAACACATCGGCAACGTCTTCCACAAGGCCCTGAGCGGTGACCCGGACATCGACGACAACGACGAGATCCTCTCGTATCGGAGTGCGGTCTTGGGCTTCATCGGCAGCGTGGGAGTCCTAGCCGGCTGGCTGTGGGTCCTTGGCATCCCGCTGGTGGGCATTGCTACCCTCTTATTTTTTATGTTCGTGGTGTACGTAGCCCTCACGCGAGTCGTGGCCGAGGGTGGCGTGGCGGTCATTTACGCCCCACTGGTGGCTCCAGACGCGGCAGTCTCAGCTATTGGGACCTCTTTCTTTGGGATCGGCCTAGTCGGACTGGCCTTCACGCGGATCTTTGCCAACGACCTGCTTAATTTCGCCATGCCCCACGTGGCCAACAGCCTGAAGCTGAGCGGGCAAATCGAGGGCCGACGGCGCTACCTGTTCTGGGGCATGCTGCTGGCCCTGTTGGCGGGCCTTGGCGGCGCGCTGTGGATGCTGATGCACCTCGCCTACACGTATGGGGCGATCAACTTGCGGCCACCCCATTTTATCTGGCTGCCCAACTACGTGTACGATTACACGGCCGCGCGGATGAGCAGCCCTTCGCCGCCCAACTGGCTGGGATGGTTCCACACCGGCCTTGGCGGCGGGGTGATGGGCCTGTTGATGCTGGCGCGCCGCTACTGGGTCTGGTGGCCCCTGCATCCGATTGGCTTCCCCATCAGCTCGACCTTTCACTGGATGGCTTTCAACGCCTTTTTGGCCTGGCTCATCAAGGGGCCGATCTTGCACTACGGCGGCGTCCACCTCTACCGCCAAGTGCGGCCGTTCTTCTTGGGGATGATCCTCGGGCACTTTGCGATCTTCGGGATCTTCTGGATCATCGACTCCTTCACGGGCATGGTCGGCAACGGTCTTTTTCTCTGAGAAGTGGTGAACAATCGGGTTGCTCGTCGCTGGCCGCAACATTTATTTGTTCGTCCACTGAAAAAAGGAGGCGGCTTTGGACAAAATAAGACTGGCATTGGTCGGCTGCGGAGGCATGGGCACGCGGCACCTCTACGGCTTGGGGACCCTCGCCAAAACCCCGTTTGACAATGTAGAGCTGGTCGCCGTATGCGATATCCGGCGCGACAACGCCGAGCTGGCGGCCACAGAAGCCGAAAAGCTCGTGGGCCAGCGGCCCGCGGTGTTCACCGATCTCGAAACCATGCACCGCGAAGTCGCCGACCTAATGGCCGTGGATGTCGTGGTGGACCCGTCGGTGCATCACGCCGTGGTCTGCCAAGCGCTCGATCTGGGGTTGCACGTAATGGTGGAAAAACCCATGGCCATTACCGTCAAGGGCTGTCAGCAGATGATCGAAGCCGCCGAGCGCAACCAGCGCATCCTGTCGGTGGCGGAAAATTTTCGCCGCGATCCTTCGGCGCGGCTGGTGCATCACCTGCTGGAGCAAGGGGCCATTGGCCGCCCCTACATGGCGATCTTCCACTCGCTGGCCCCGCATCGCGAGGTGTTCATCACGCCTTGGCGACACATGAAGGATCGGGGCGGACTGCTGTTGGATCTAGGCGTCCATTTCACCGACATGATCCGCTACCAACTCGGGGATATCAAAGAAGCCTACGGGTCCGTCGAGTTAGCCTCGCCCGTGCGCCACAAGGCCAAGGACATCAACTCGCCCTATGAGTTTTACCAAACCCGCTTCGCCGAGATGGAGCAGCAAGTCCACGCCACGGCCGAAGACACCTCTATGGCGATGTTTCGGATGGAGAGCGGCCTCGCGGTCAATTGGGTGGTGGGCCTAGGAGGCTACGGCTCTTGCGGCGGCGAGGTCATCTTCGGGTCTGAGGGCGTAATGCAGGGGTTTGGCACGCGCGGCGCTAGGGCGTGCCTACAACAAGCCGATGGCACAACACTCGACCACGCTGCGCTCGTGGCTGACGCAGAGGAGTTTGTCCTAGAACCGCTGGCCGAACACTTTTTCCCCGAGCGAGTCGCCGACCAAGACATCGATTGGAAACTGTTGGCGCTAGAGTACTTTGAACTAGCCGAGGCCATTCTCAATGGGCGAGGAATCGAAGTGGATGGAATGGAGGGCCTAAAAGACGTGGCCGCGGTGTACGCGATTTTCGAGTCGAGTCGGCTGGGTCGGACGGTGCAGCTCAGCGAGGTAGAAAGCGGAGCCGTCTATGAGTACCAAGCCGAAATCGACGCGGCACTGGGCATCGACTAACAAGAGAGCAAAGGGTCGGTGCTAGCCCTACTCGGCCTGCAACCGTTCTTTAACTTCGTCAAAAAACGTCTTAAAAGAACCTTGGTCGGCGTGCTCCCAACGATCAAACGTCGCTTGCAGCCCTTCTAGCCAACGCTCTTTGGGCAGATTTTGCACCGCCAAGCAGACGTAATAGGCATCGGTCAACGCCAAGCCCCGCCGTCCATCCACGAGGGCTTGCTCCATGCGTCCGACTAACGGAGCTACCTCGGGCAAGGCTTCGACGCATTTTGCCTTGTGCTGGACAAAGCTTGCCAAGTGATTGACCATGCTCCGGCTAAAGTCGTGCCGCTTTGCCGTGCCGGATACGTCGTCGAGGTCCAGCTCTCCCCTGTGATACAATTCCAACAACTGCTGGGTGATCGTGCGTTGCTTCGCCCCAAGGGTTGCTTGCCGCGCGCTGCGCAAGCCGCTGGTGAGAGCTGACATGTCGTGGCAGCAATTGAGCCAGCGCGTGCCTTTGGCGACCACGCGGCGCATGGACTCGCCCGGGCCGACGGCCGTACCCATGGCCTTGCCGTTGGCCGCGCAAGCTGCCCCCACGCGGTCAAAGGCCGCCAGCACGCGCTCGTGGTCTATGTGGGGGACTCCCTCGCGTTCGACGCCGTAGCTGTGCGCCAAGTCGCTCGGCCCCACGAAGAGCAGGTCGATCCCTTCGATTGCGGCAATCGCTTCCACCTCTTCCACGCCCTCGACGTCTTCAATCATCACGCCCAGTATAGTCTCGGCATCGGCCCTGCCCATGTATTCGGCAAAGTCCAGCGTACCGTAGTCCGAATCCCGGCCACAACCCAAGCCGCGCAAGCCCAGCGGCCGGAACTTGGCCATCTGCACGAAGGCCCGCGCTTCGTCCGCGCTCTTGCAATGGGGCCAAACCAATCCCCCGGCCCCTAACTCCAGCGGCTTAATCACTTGATTGTACGGCCCCTTGGGGATGCGAACCACCGTATCGACTCCCGTGGCCCGCGCCGCCAAAATTAGCTGCGACAACCCGTCTAGCCCGAGATGGGAATGCTCCATGTCGATCCAGACGCAGCCAAAGCCCGCTTGGGCCGCCAACTCGACTACGACCAGGTCGAAGATCCGGTTGATTTCGACGATCTCTACAGTTGCCCCTCCGAGCAGGGCGGCCTTGGTCTGATTGGTTTTCACGATGCCTCCTCGAATTGTGGCAACACGTCGCGGCCAAACCACTCAATGGTTTGCCGGATCGCCTCCGGTGGGATGCCCAGCGCCCCGGCACCAATCGTCACGCGCTCTAGTCCGGGCAATTGCGCTTGGATTTCGGCGAGCCGTGCGGCCACGTGCTCGGGCGGCCCGCAGATCCATGCCCCCTCACGCACCAAGTCGCGCACCGTCGGCAAGCCTGCCTGCGCCGCCGACGCCCCGTCGTACGTAGCCGCGATTTGCGCCTCCGTCAGCGTCGGCATCCGGCCCAAAGGGACCAGTACCTTGAGCTGTTCCTCAAACCAAACTCCAGCCTCGCGGATCGCCTGCTCTTGGGTGTCGGCCAAGTGGACTTGTAGCACCAAGGCTAGCCCTGTGCCCAATGCGGCGTCGCGGCCCGCACGGGTCAGCCCGTCGCGCCAGCACGCGGCGATTTCCATCGCCCTCCCACCGCCGGGCACCACGCCCTTGATCCCGTGCTTGATCATAAACGCAATGCCGCGCGGGTTGGCGCTGAAGATGGGCTGCCAGCACTCGACTGGCCGGTTGCGCGGCCGCGGCACTAAGGTGATTTCCTCAAGCGTATCTCGGCGATGTGCGACCTTAGCCGGCAGTTCGTAGTGCGGGCCGCAATGGGCAAACGACGGCTCGTTCCATGCCTTGAAGAGGATCTCGACTTGCTCCTCAAACAGGGCGCGGTTGGCCGGGTCGCCTTCGAGCGGCGCACCCAACGTGGCCAATTCGCGGCCAATATAGCCGCGGCCAATGCCAAAGCGGAAGCGGCCCTCGGTGAGGATATCCGCGAGGGCAAAGTCCTCGGCCAGCCGCAACGGGTGCCACGTCGGCACGGTGTTGAACATGCTGCCCAAGTGGAGCCGTTGCGTGTGTTGGGCCAAATAGACGGCCAGCATCGGGATATTGGGGATGCCGCCGTAGCCCTCGCGCTGGAAGTGGTGCTCAGCCAACCACAGGGTGTCGTAGCCGGCCGCGTCCATCAGTTGCGCCATGGCGCGGGCTTCGGCAAAGACCGAGGCTAGGTGCTCGTCCGCCTCGATCCGTTCGTCCACCGGCCGGCCGGCAAATCCCAAGTCGTCCATGGCGACGTGCCCGCCGTAAAAGTAGTCGAATTTCACGGGGTCTCCTTTCGTTCACCTACTCGCTTTCGCAGTGCGTTTTTTCTATATTCGCCCATCTGTCAACGCCCATTGTAAAACCACAGGAGACCTATTATGGCAGCAAATGGACCCGTTCCCACCGCCCGCGCCCAAGGCCGCGGCCCAACCATCTGGCTGGCCGGCTCGCCCGATGAGCTAAAGGAGTGGATGCCCCTCGGGATCGCCGGAATCGTCACCAATACGGTGGTGCTCAACCAATACGCCAAACAATACGGCTCGGTCATCAGCCTGATAGAGCAATATCTCAAGCTCACCGACAAGCCCGTGGTGATGGAAATCGACGGCCATTCCGTTGAAGAGCTATTAGAAGTCGGGCAAGTTTTTACCAACATGTCGGAGCAGATCATCCTCAAAATCCCCTGCAACGTCAACGGACTCAAGGCATTTAGCATTCTCAAGGATCAAGGCGTCGAGACCTTCTGCACCACGGTGTTCTCGCTGACGCAAGCTGTGGCCGTCGCCCAAGCCGGGGCTAACCACATCCTGCCTTTTTGCGAGCCGGTCAAGGAAGTAGGCGGCGACCCGACCAAGCTGATCCGCGAGTGCGCGCAGATGTTCAGCGGCTGGGGCCAGCGTCCCTTCATTATGGCCGCCCTCATCCGCTCGGTAGAGACCGCTCACGCCGCCTTCCGCGACGGGGCCGACGAACTGGTCACCATGTGGACGGTGTACCGCGACATGATGGATCACCCGCTGACCGCGCAGTGGAACAAGACCTTTATGGACGAGTGGGTCGACATGCACCAGAGCGGATTGTTGGAGGGCGTGCCGGTCCGTTCCGAGTGACCGCGCCCTCACTCGCGCTCGGCCGAAATCCGAATTGTAGGGGCGACCGGCCGGTCGCCCCTACGGCCCTCACCCGCGCTCGGCCGGGATCTGGCACAGCAATTCGCTCCAAGCCGCGCCCAGATCCATCACGTCCCCGCCGCAGATTACCAAGTCGCAGCCCGCGTCCATCGCGGCCGTAAGCAGTGGCCCCGGCAAGGTGAAGATGCCGCTCAACTTGCCGGCGGCCCGCGCCTTGGCCAAGCACGAGAGCACGGCCTCGCGCAGCTTTGGATCGCCCATCTGGCCGGTGCAGCCCATATCGACCGCTAGGTCCCCCGGCCCCATGAAAATCCCAGAGAGGCCCTCCACAGCGAGTATTTCATCGACATTCGCCACGGCCTCCACGGTCTCGATCTGGACAAAAAGGTGGGTGCGCGCATTGGCACGGGCTAGGACATCGTGCAAGTCTTCCATGCCAAAACCCATGCCGCGCGTGCGCACGTTGAAGCCGCGCCGGCCCAACGGCGGGTACTTACCCACCTCGACGATGCGGCGCGCGTAGGCCGCATCGTCCACCATGGGGACGAGAATGATCCGCGCTCCGATTTCGAGTGCCCGCAGCACGTGGTGGCGCTCGCCATCGGGCAGGCGAATGAGCGGGAAAATGCCGCCGGCCTCCGCGGCCAAGCACAAGGTCTCGGCCCGCTCAAAGCCAACCGGACCGTGTTCGCTTTCGATCCACACCGCTTCAAAACCAACCTGCGCCGCCAGCGAGACGAGCAGGGGCGAGGCGCTGTTGACAGTGACGCCGCGGATCCGGCGCGGACGACCGGCCTGATCTAAGAATACATCGTCGGTAATTTTTAAGGTCATGTGAGTCGTTTCTCTTGCTTGAAGTCGCTCTAATGTAGCTTTATTTTCCCCACGTCCCAACCTTCCACCGTAGAGGCCATCCCTTCATTCCGCCTCTGCGTTCATCTGCGTTATCTGCGGATACTTTTGCCGCCGGGCGTTTTCAGCCAACTTCCAAAGGAGGCACTACATGACACCACTAGACTACGGACGATCATTTCTAATCGGCAACGACCCGAAAAACGAAGTGCGGTTTTGGGTCGAGTCGCGGACGCGCATAATCGACGCAGCCTCCGGCCAGAGCGAGGATTACGTGCAGGTGGGGTCGTGCAAGAGCGAGCACACCTTTGCCAAAGACAATCTCCTGCACGAGGACAACTACGACTTTCTGCCCGTCTTTGGCCCGGAGTGGTCAGTCATCTATCGGCGTCACGCCAACCTACGCGACACCTATCGAGAGATCCGCCGCTCAGAGGAGTGTTGGGACGGGCAACAGTACCATCTAATCGTCGGGAGCGACGTGGAGGAACTGACCAGCGATGCGGCGGTGCGCGAGGCGACTTACGACTCAGTGCCAATCGTCGCGCAGACCGAAGTGCAGAACGAGGAAACCGGGTTACAGGCGATCATGGAGTGCCCAGTCAAAACCATGAACACCAACCGCGCCAACGATATCTACCAAGTTGATACCGGCCCGGTGACCTTCCCCGACCTGAGCCAGCGCCACGCCCGCCACGTCGATTCTCTATCCCTGGCCTTTGTGGTGTTCAATGCGCCGCACTTTGCCGACTTCGTCCTCGAAGCGCCGACCCGCGTAGGCGACGAGCAGGTGTATCACTATTCCAAGCTGGTGTCCCTAGCGGCAGTAAACAGGCTCTACGCGGTGCGCGCTTAGAAGTTGTTTGGAAATTTTGCCAAAATCACTTATTTCACTGTCGTATCAAAGGAGGCATCATGTACAGAGTAGGAGTCATCGGCTGTAGGGGCATTGGCAATCGGCACGCCCAAGGGGCCGCGAGCCTAGAAAACGCCGAGGTCGTAGCCGGTTGCGACCTCGTGCCAGAGCAACGCGACGAATTCGCCGCGCAGTTCAAGGAGACTAGTCCCGAGCTGGAGATGTACGACGATTACCGAGAGATGCTGGAAAAGGCACAGCTCGACATCGTCACGGTAGCCACCGGCGACAACCGACACGCCGATCTAGTGGTGGCCGCCGCCGAAGCCGGTGCCAAGGGGATTTTCTGCGAAAAACCGCTGGCCACCAGCGTAGAAGACGCCGACCGCATGGTGGCGGCCGCGGAACGCCACAACACCCTGCTGTCCGTTGACCATACTCGCCATTGGATGCCCGTCTGGCATCGCTGCCATGAACTAGTGACCGCGGGCGAGATTGGCGACGTGCGATCAGTCTTGTGCGAGCACTACGGCACGCGATCAATGCTGTTCCGCAACGGCACTCACCTGCTCGACGCCATCATGTGGTACGCTGGCAGCAACCCAGAGTGGCTCGTCGCCGAGCTAGAGGACGGGTACGAAGACTACAGCGAGTATCGCGGCGACGGCGGCCACGACCCCGCCACCGAGCCGAGCGCCAACGCCTACATCCACTTTGCCAACGGCGTGCGCGGGGTCTATCTCGGAGAAAAGCAAGCCCCCAACCGACTCGACTTCACCATATCGGGAACCACGGGGAATATTTTCATCGAACGGGAAGGCGATGCGTACATCGAGCGAGACGGAGAGCGAGAGCTGGTTGAACCGCGCCCGTGGGAAGTCGATGGAATCGCCGCGGGCGTACACGAACTCGTGCGTGCGCTCGACGGCGAAGGCGAGCTGTCGTGTACCGGCCGAGATGGTTTGACCGTTGTGGAGATGATGATCGCCTGCCTGCAATCGCAGCAGCAAAACAACGCAAAAATCGCGCTGCCGCTGGCTCGGTAGGTGTTCAAGGACGATAGACGGGAAAGCAGTTTCCCGGCAGAATTGGCCGCGCCATCGCACTGAACCGAACCAACATTAGGAGTTGACCGTGGGAACTTGGATTCAACGCGCCCCTATGCCCACCCCTCGCCACGACCTTCAGTCCATTGCTGTCGACGGCACCATCTACGCCATTTCCGGTGCCGACGATCTCACGGTCGATGCGGTCGAGATCTACGATGTGGCCAGCGACACCTGGACCCAAGGACCGCCCATTCCCACCAAACGGGGATGGCTGGGTGCCGCCCGCATCGGCCGCAGGATCTACGTGGCCGGCGGCAAAACCATCCGCACGGCTGAAGAGAAGAAAGCCTACGGCCACGACTATCACTTCACTTCCCGCGACAACTTGGAAATGCTCGACTTGGACGAGCAGACTTGGTCGGCGCTAGCACCCATGCCCGGTGGACCCCGCGCTGGCCTAGCCGTCACCGCCTGCCAGGACCAGATATGGGCCATCGGCGGCAACACCATGCTCTGTGAAGACCAGCGCATCCTCGACCGCGTCGAAGTGTACGATGTCGCCACCGACACTTGGGCCCCAGGGCCAACCCTACCCCGCCCCACGCAGGGCCCCACCGTAGTGACTCACGACGACCGCATCTACCTGACCGGCGGCATCAGCGACGAAGATCCACAGCGGCCCTGCCGCAACGAGACCTATGTGCTCGATCCAGCGGTGGGCCGCTGGGAAGGGCTGGCACCGGTGCCTACCGGACGCGAATCGTCCGGCTCCTGCGTACTGGGCGATCTGCTCTACACCTTTGGCGGCAAAGATCCGCACTACTCAGCAGCCACCGAAATCTACGACATCCGGGCCGACCGCTGGTTCGAAGACGCACCCATGCCAGTGGGCAAGGCCTGGCTGTCGGCCTGTGTGGTAGGTGAGCGGCCATTCGTCATGGGAGGGGCCCACAAGTGGGAGGACCGAGAGGGATACAACTGGATCGCGGACTTACACGAGTTCGCGTCCTGACCGACCTGCGGTAAGTCCCACAGGTCGGCTGTGCGGCGGCGACGGCCACTGCAGATCTTGCTCAATGGAGTGCCCTCCTCCTTCAGACGTTCCACACCCGCTCGAAGAGACTCATCCAATTTCCCCCCAACAGCTTGGCGATCTCCTCGGCTCTGTACCCGCGATTGGCGAGCGCCTCCGCCAAGTTGGGGAACTCCGCCGGGCTATCGATCCCTTTCGGTTGAAAACTCAGCTCCGTGTACGGCACCGACCCATCGGCAAAGGTCGAGGGAAATTTCGTGCCCTGCTGCGATACGATGTAATGCCAGAATTCGAGCGGCTGATCGTGCGTGGAATCAGTGCCGATGGCCACGTGATCGAGGCCGATCCGCTCCACCATGTCGTCGATGGCATCGACGAAATCCTCGACCGTCGAATCAAATCCCTTGGGCAGAAAGTTGGCGAACGACGTAGCGCCCACGACGCCCCCCTTTTCAGCGAGGAGCTTGAGCGCCTCTTCTTCCTTGTTGCGCGGGTGGTCGCAAAAACTGCGGGCATTGGCATGGGTGATCGCGACCGGCTGCTCGGACATCTCAATGGCGTCCATCGTCGTCTTCGGGCCGACGTGCGACAAGTCGATGACAATGCCGAGCCGGTTCATCTCGCGCACCGCATCAACGCCGAAGTTGCTCAGGCCACAATCGTTCCGCTCCCAGCAGCCACTGCCCAGTAGATTGGTCTCGTGATAGGTCAGTTGAATCACCCGCACCCCGAGGGCGAGGAACAACCCCAGGCGGTCCAATTCGTTCTCAATGGGCGAGGCGTTTTGAAAACTGAGGATGATCCCGGTCTTGCCGAGTTCCTTAGCGGCGTGAATGTCGGCCGTCTCCTTCACCTGCACGATGTCGTGGCGCTCGCGAAAACGCCGCATCCACACCGCTAGGTGCGCCATGGTCTGCAAGAAATTTTCCCACGTTGCCACCGTGGCGTTGATAGCGGTGATATTGCCGACTCGCAAACGCTCGAACACCGCGTCGCTCTCCCAGTTGCTGACGTTCAGACCGTCTATGACAATCGCCTCGTCGTAAACCTTTCTCGCTTCACTCGACATCGCTCAGCTCCTCGTTTAAACCTCGTTCCAATCCCGAACAGATCGCGCCCATCAATAGCGCAGAGTGTCTTCGCTTAAGCATGGGGCCAAAATTGATTCCACGCGGTCATCCAATCTTCTGCGCGGCTTTCAACCGAGAGCGGCCCCGTTATCTCAACCCCAGATCGTCCCTTGAACTCGGCGAGCTGATCGACGCTTGCAAGTTCGATTCGGATGGTCGTTGGCTTTGCAGGGACATACGGCTTAGTCCGCGTCAGATCGGCAAGCGCGTTTTTAGCCCCGTCTTCGATCAACTGACGGGCGCGGACCGGCGGTAGCTGGCGCGCGCTAAACCGGCTCAGTCCCTTTTTAACAGCCACGGTTGGCAGCGATTCGCCGAGCAGGGCTTTGGCTTCTCGGCAGACGGCCTCATCGCCAGTGACGAGGGCAATCGGCACCCCGTAGTGCCCATTGAGCGCGGCGTTGACACCGGTTTCGCCGACGAGATCGTTGTTAAACCAGAGATTTCTATACTGGACGCTGGAGATGGTGTGGCACAGCACCCCGTCGGGGGTACCGTCGCGGGCGTGCATGCCGATGAGCAGGCAGGCGTCGCATCCCTGCTCCCACAACTCATCGTAGCGGCCCCACCCATGATGGGCGACCCATTCGCAATCGGGATCAATTTTGTCGGGGATGAGCGAATTAAAGCTCCATCCTTTGCCCGCACCGTGGCAATCGACCACGACAATTTCCGTCGCGCCAGCGGCTTTGGCCCCGCGCACCGCAGCGTTGATTTCCTCCGTGTAGAGCTGTCGGCCCTCCTCAAACATCGCGGCACCGCCGCTGACCTGATCCCACACCACAATGCCGCTTACGCCTTCCATGTCGGACATGATCAACACGCGCATTATCTCGTTCTCCTCACATCGTCAAAATGTGAATTTCAAGGATGCAATCGTTGGCATATAAGATAGCGCTGAAACCAAAACGTCATAGCCTTTATTTTGTCTCCAACTGCTCTTGCTAAAATCACGTATTGACCTATGGTTTATAGCTTGACCTTTTTGCGCCGTTGGAGCGCAAAATCCATTTATCTTTAACGAGGAGAATCCATGCAACCCTTTTTCCGCGCGTCGTTGGCCGCAGTGCTGCTAGCGGCGCTACCTATCTGGGCCCAACAGGGCACCATCCGCGGCACCGTAACCGATGGCGAAGACGCTACGCCGCTGCCCAACGCCAATTTAAACCTAGTAGGCACGGTGCGGGGCACGATGACCGGCGACGACGGCACCTTTTCCCTAGCGGTCCCGCCCGGCTCCTATACGCTACAAGCAACCTTCATCGGCTACCAAGCCACCAAGCAAAACGTCGAGGTCGTCGCCGGAGAGACGGCAACTGTTGATTTTTCCCTGAACCCCAGCCCCGTCGCCTTGGGCGAAGAATTCGTCGTCGTGGGTTCGCGGACGGTGCGTACCGCCATTGAGACGCCGGCCCCGGTCGATGTCATCTCCGAACTCGAGATTCGCCAATCCGGCCAAACCGAAATCAACCAGACGCTGCGCCAATTGGCTCCCTCCTTCAACGCCTCGCACCAGACCATTTCCGACGGCACCGATCACATCAACCCAGCCAGCCTGCGCGGCTTGGGACCCGACCAAGTGCTAGTCCTAATCAACGGCAAGCGCCGCCACTCCAGCGCCTTAGTACACGTCAACGGCACCTTCGGCCGCGGCACGGTGGGTGTCGATCTCAATTCCATTCCCAAAGCAGCGGTCGAGCGCATTGAGATTCTGCGCGACGGTGCCGCGGCCCAGTACGGCTCGGACGCCATCGCCGGGGTGATCAATATCGTCCTCAAAGACAACACCGAAGGAATCCAACTCAACAACTTGGTAGGCACCACGGGCGAAGGAGACGGCGATCAAGTCAAGACCGATGTGAACTATGGCTTCGGGCTAGGCGACGGCGGGTACATCAACGTCACCGGCGAATTTTTAAAGCGCGATCGCACGCAGCGCGGCGGCCAGTACACCGCGGATGAGGACGACGCCAACATCCAGTGGATCAAAGACAACAACTTACCGGACGATGCGTTCAACATGAACATCGGCCAGAGCAAAGCAACGGTGGGCGGGGCCTTCTACAACGCCGCGTATCCCCTGTCCGGCGATGCCGAGTTCTACAGCTTTGGCGGGCTGTCGTACCGCCGGGGCGAGGCGACGGGCTTTTATCGCCTGCCGGGGAGCCAGCCGAATCGGGTGGTCTTTGATCTGTATCCCAACGGCTTCCTGCCCGAGATCAATCCAGACATCGAAGACCGCTCGTTCAGCGCAGGAGTGCGCGGGGCTAAGGGGAAGTGGGATGTGGACTTCAGTGTGACCCAAGGCGGCAACGGCTTCAAGTGGAATATCGAAAACACCAACAACGCCTCCATGGGTGCCGACAGCCCTACCTCCGTCAACGCCGGGCGGCTTGGTTTCAACCAGACCTCGGGGAACTTGGACTTGGTGCGGCCCCTCGACACAGACATGTTCGAGCGCACTTCACTGGTGCTCGGTGGCGAGTTCCGCGTCGAAAACTACCAGATTGAGGCCGGCCAGTTCGAGTCCTACTCATACGGTCGCGGTCCGGTGGATGGAACCAATTTTGAAGAGGGTAAAGCCTCCGGCGCACAGGTATTTAGAGGATTCTCTCCGGCCAGCGCGCTCAATCGCTTCCGCAACAGCATCAGCACCTACGCTGGCTTGGAAACGCAAGCGTCGGCCATGCTGACGGTCGATGTCGGGGGACGCTTTGAGCAGTACAGCGACTTTGGCAGTACATCCACTGGTAAACTGGCCCTGCGCTTGGCCCTGAGCGACGCGCTGGCCCTGCGTGCAACTGCCAGCAATGGCTTTCGCGCCCCGTCCCTACATCAGGTGTGGTTCAATAGCGTCAGCACCCAGTTCGTCGCCGATGAGGTCACCGGCGAGTTAGTGCCCCGCGAGGTGCTTACCGCCAACAACAGCAGCCCCGTTGCCAAAGCCTTCGGCATTGGGGCGCTGGAACCAGAGACCTCGATCAATACCAGCGCGGGCATCACCGCCCAACTGATGGACAATTTTTCCCTTACGGCCGACTACTACCAGATCGCCATCGAAGACCGGATCGTGTTGACCGGGCGCTTCTCCGATAGCAACGAGGGCTACGCCGCCATTTTGGCCCCTTTCCGGGCGACAGCGGCCCAGTTCTTTACCAATTCTGTGAATACCTCAACCAGTGGTGTGGACCTAGTCGCCTCGTATAGCGCTGCCTTGGGGGCGGGTGCTCTCAGTCTGTCGGCAGCGGCCAATTTCACCCAGACCTCGGTGGACGAGATCATGATTCCCGAGGGGCTTATCGCGGCCTTTGAGAAGGCCAATGATCGGCAAGCCACAGCCGAAGAGCGCACGGCCATCGAAGGCCTGCTGTTCGATCGGGAGGCGCGCAACCGTCTCGAAGACGCCCTGCCGCGCACCAAGGTCAGTGTGTCGGCGCGCTACTCCCAAGACGCATTTAGCGCCCTAGTCCGGGCCACCAACTACGGGCCGGTCGAGTACAAGCCTAACAATCCAGACAACGACGAGACCTTCTCGGCCAAGACCTTACTGGATGTAGATGTGTCGTATCGGATGTTGCCGGGCCTGCGTCTGTCGGTGGGAGCCAACAATCTGTTGAATACCTTCCCAGACGAGCATGAAAAAGACACCAATATCGGCTCGCGCGGTTTTGTGTACAGCCGACGGGTGACGCAGTTCGGCACCAACGGTGGGTTTTACTACGGGCGCTTGAGTTTCGATCTATAGCGCGATCTGTCCTAGACGAGAAAGCCCTGCACTCCGCTGAGGGGTGCAGGGCTTTTTATGTTGTATGGTTCCGGTGTCGCAATCGGATTCAGCAACAGCCCTTCACTTCCCGGTCGGAAGGCGCTTGACAGCGAATGAACTCGTAGAATAGCGCGCCGGCCGCAGCTCCTAGCACCGGACCGACGATGTATGCAGCAAAAGCCGTCCATTCACCGGCGGCTAGGGCCGGACCCAAGCTGCGGGCTGGATTCATCGAGGCCCCGGACAACGGCCCAGCGAACATGGCCTCTAGCCCCACAGTACCGCCAATGGCCAGACCAGCCGCCGGCCCTACGGCGCGAAAATCGGTCGCCATGCTCATAATGACCAGCATTAGTAAAAAGGTCAGCATGAACTCCCACACCAAGGCCGTGGCGAACAGGCCGTCCACCGGCAGGGTGACCCCCAAGTTCAGCACCTGCTTAGGTTGCGTAGCGGCCAGCACCGACGACAAACTCGCCACGTGTACATAGCTAGCCACCACGGCCCCGGTGCACTGGGCCAAGATATAGGGCGCAATCTCCCTTTTCGGAAAATGCCGCGTCAGCGCGAATGCAAGGGTCACCGCCGGGTTGAAATGCGCCCCGGAAATGTGGCCGGTGGCATAGATCATCACCATGATGACCAACCCAAACGTGGCGGCAACGCCCACATGGCCAACCGCCCCGCCGGAAATCTGATTGATGGCCACGGCACCGCAGCCGGCAAAGACAATGGCAAACGCGCCAATGAATTCAGCGGCGCATTTTCGCAATAGGTTCATGGTTCTCCAATTTTGCCCGATAGCAAGAGCCGCATAAATGTAGCGGGTCACGCTGCCACGCTCAATAACTGCACTCATTGAATCTAGCCATCTTTTATGTATACTTTTGTGAAATGTATAATATCCATATCCCGCTACCGGCGGATTGACCTAACAGGCAAGACGACAAACACTACCGCAAGCTACGGCACCCATTGGTCCAGTAGGAATTTGAATCCATAGGTGACAATGTGTCTAGGGCACTGCTTGGCTGGGCTCTGTTTATCGCAATCCTAGCGGTTGGATGTTCCCCACAGGCTCCTTCGGAACAGCCGCAGTCGGCCTCAGTCCAATCCCCTGCTCACCTGACGGCTGAAGAGAGTCCCCCCGTGTTATTCGCCGATGTGGCGGCCCAAGTCGGCCTAGATTTCACCAATATCTCGGGGCGGGACAACCCGCGGCTCTTGGTGGAGACCACGGGTACCGGCGTGGCCTTCCTCGACTACGATAATGATGGGTGGCTGGACCTCTTCTTCGTCAACGGCACCTTGCTAGACGCGGATCCACCACAAGCGACCAACCGCCTCTTCCACAACGAACCCGACCCCAGCGCCCAGAGGCACTTCCGCGAAGTAACCCGTCAAAGCGGCCTGCTCTCCAAGGGTTGGGGCATGGGTTGCGCTACTGGCGATATCGACAATGATGGCGATACCGACCTATTGGTGACCTATTGGGGTCCCAATCTGTTGTACCGCAATAACAGCGACAGCACCTTTGCTGAAATCGCCGCCCAGGCCGGAGTGGACCACCCCGGTTGGGGCACCAGTGCGGCTTTTGCCGATTTGGATAGCGATGGCTGGCTGGACCTCTACGTGACTAACTACCTCCACATCGACCTAGACCATCCCCCCCAAGACGGCCGACCTTGCCAATACAAGGGGCTGGCCGTACCGTGCGGACCACAGGGAGTTCCAGCCCAAGCCGATGTGCTCTACCGCAACAACGGCGATGGCACCTTCGCCGATATGAGTGCAATCAGCGGCCTGGACCAGTCGAGTTATGCTGGTTTGGGAGTTGCGTTTGGCGACTTCGATAACGACGGCGACCTAGATATTTACGTTGCCAACGACAGCGAGCCCAATATGCTTTTGCGCAACGACGACGACTGGTACTTCAGCGAAATAGGCCAAGCGGCCGGGGCAGCCTATAGCGAGAGCGGGCGGCCCCAAGCCGGTATGGGGGTCCACAGCGGCGATTACGACAACGATGGCGACCTAGATTTGTTTGTGACCAATTTCTCCGAAGACTACAATACCCTGTACCAGAACCAATCTCCGCCGACGACTGACTCCGCGCACTTCGTAGATATTTCGCTCGCCACCGGCTTGAGTGCTGGCGACCGGCCTTATCTGGGTTGGGCGACCGCTTTCTGGGATTACGACAACGATGGCTGGCTGGATCTATATGTAATTAACGGCCACGTTTATCCACAGTTGGGAGTCCATGCTTCGGGATTAACCTACCGACAGCGCAACCTGCTCTATCAAAATAAACATGGGCGCTTTATAGAAGTGGGCCGCTGGGCCGGAGCGGCCTGGCAACTCAAAGCGGCCAGTCGCGCGGCGGCCCAAGGTGACTACGACAACGATGGCGATCTCGACTTAGCCGTGGTAAATCACAATGCAGCACCAACCCTGTTGCGCAACGAAGGAGGTAACTTCAACAACTGGCTGGGTCTTGAACTGGTAGGGCATACCAGCAACCGGGATGGCATCGGCGCCCGGATCTGGATTTTTACCGCCGATCAAGTGCAAATGAGAGAAGTGTTCCGGGGTTATGGTTTTCAAAGCCAACACGATCCTCGTGTGTTGATAGGCCTAGGTTCGAACCAAACCGTAGATCGAATCGAAATACACTGGCCATCGGGCTCCCGTCAAACAATTGCTGCACCGCCGGTGCGGCGCTACCTCAAAGTACACGAGGGCCGCGATGGCTTCGAGCAAGGACCGGCTATTCCCCCGCCCCAGAGCGAATATCCCATCGCTTTGGCACAGACGTCGAACTGGAGCGCCGCGGATTTTGCAGCCCTCGGGAACCAATACTACCAAGCCGGACAATACGGTGAAGCCCACGCCGCCTTCTATCGGGCCTTGGCTTTGGATCCGACCCATAAGCTGGCCAACCTGGGCATGGGCACATTGCTCTATGTCGGCATGGGCGCAGTCGATGAAGCCCTTTTATATGTGGAGGAGGCGGCCCGCCGCGATTCATCATCGGCGGAAAGTTTTCTCGTGCTCGGCCAAGTCTATATGGACTTGGATCGGCCCGTGTTAGCTGCCCAAGCTCTTGAGCGAGTCGCCAGCTTGCGAACACAGGATTGGGAGGCGTACTTCTGGCTGGGGCGGGCCTATGAGCAAAGCAATCGTTTGACCGAAGCGGCAAATGCGTTTGGCGACGCCACAAGGTGGGCACCTTGGGAACCCGAGCCGCTGTTGGCATTGGCGCAGCTTTACGCAAGGCAGGGCAATGAAAAAGCGGCTGCGGAAGCAAACAAACGGTTTGCACGGTATCGCCAGCTTGCGCAACGCGTCGAATCCCTCCAGTCCCAGATTGACCGTGAGCCGCAAAACGAAAGGGCCTTGTTAGATCTGGGTCTGGCGTATATGGAGCAAGGCAGACTAGAGCGGGCTGCAGCGCACTATCAAGGGATGATAGACCGAGCGCCGCAAAGTGCGCTTGGTCTGTACGGCCTTGGCCTTCTCTGCTTACGCCGCAATGATCCCCAAGGTGCCCTCGGCTATTTGCATAAAGCAGCGATCTATTCACCAGATGACGACGAGATTCGCGGTGCCTTGGGCCAAGCATATTTCCAGCTAGAGCGCTACGACGAAGCCGTAGTGGAGTGGGGACAAATCGCGGACACAACCCGCATCGGTCGCATGTTGGAGCGAGCGCGTGCTCGAATAGCATCCACAGCAGAAGGTCACCCGACCGATACCAAAAGGGGCCGTTAGAAGCTGGATAAACCCTTAAAGTCGGTCCGCCTGCGAGCGAATTGCCAGCACCCGTTTTGGTGTACAGAGATTACAATCTATATTTTCCCCTAGGGGAAGCGGCTTAATCTATCCCTGTTTTCCCCTACTTCCGTCCGACCAAGACAAGGAGCGCACCATGGCAGGGCTTCTGTCCTTTTTCGTTTTTGCTATGCTGCTCAGTGCTGTGCCCGTATTTGGTGCAACCGAATACCGTCTGGGCGGGATTAACGGCAACGATTGGCAGGCGGCCCTGACCGCAGAGAGCTTCTTCCAGATCCAAGACGCCGACGGCCAGCCACTGCGCCAAGTGCCGGTCGGGATCTCGCCCTTTGGGGCCGGAGCCGATACGCTGGTCGATTTCTCCAGCACAGCCATCCAGCCCCGTTTGATTGACCCATCCGTCAATATCGCCCGGGCCGATGTGGACGCCAGCAAAACCGAAATCCCACTGCCCTATATGCCCAGTTCGAGAGTCCTTACTAATAGTTGCGGTCAGGCGCAATTACATGCCAATACGATCAAGCTAATGCTGGACGGCGATCCCGCTACGGCCACCTTTCGCACCTTTGTGCAACGGGCCGGGGGCCGACCTGGCGATGGCTTTACTTGGAGGGGGGCCGTGGTCTTTGATTTTGGCGGCGCAATCCCCATCAATCGCATCCGCTTCTATCCCCGCCTGAGTCAGCGCGAAGACCGCCAACTGATCGAATCCCTGCGGGAACCCGCTCCAGATATCGAGAGTTTTGGCGAAGACAGCTTCCTCGACAATTTCCTCGCCTGGTACGAAATTCGCACCGGTGACAATTCGGTCGTCTTTGCCCCAGATCCATGCAGCGGCACCGGCACCTTCCTCTTCGACAGTTCCAAGCGCGACATAGGCTCTGTAGCCACCAGCAAGCGACGCACGGTCTTGGGCGACTTGCGGTGGGTGCGGAGCGGCGATCCATTGCTGACGGTGCTGAAAACCACCCGCGAGAACCTCGACCCCGTCGTCGATCTGCGCTTTCCCACGCGCTCCACTCGCTGGCTTACCCTGCGCGCCTTCCCTTTGCGCGACTATGAAATCGCCGAATTCGAAATCTACGGCGACGGCTACGTCCACGAGACGACCTACCTCACCCCTATCCTCGACTTCGGCCAAGCCGTCACCTGGGGCAAAATACGCTGGCAAGGAGACGTGCCCGACGGCACCCGCATCGAGATTCGCACCCGCACCGGCCACACCCCCGATCCACTGCTGTACTTCGCACCCAATATCAACGACGACCTCATACCCATCACCCGCGACGAACACGCCAAAATCGATATAGCCGCCCGGCTAGTCCCCACCTACGACGCCGACAACTGGAGCTTCTGGTCGTCGCCCTACGAGTTTGCCGCCGGCCTGCGCAACCCCGACCAGCCGGCTAATGCCTGGCAGGACGGGAGCCTGCTGTTGTCGCCCGGTCCCAGCCGATACATCCAAATCGCCATCAAGCTCTTTGCCAATCTCAATGTGGCCCCTCGCCTCGACCAACTGACTCTGCAGTTGAGCGAGACCCTGTCGGCACAGGCGCTCGTCGGCGAGATCTGGCCGATTGAGGTCAACTCCTTTGAACCCACGCCCTTTACCTATGTGGTCTTGCCCACCCTCAACGACGACAACGCTGGCTTTGACCGCTTGGAAATCCTCACCCATGTCCAAGCCCACGCCGTGCGCGCCGTGCGCATCGATGGCCAGCCGGTCGATCTAGATGCGTTCGTCCCCCACCTGCTCGACGATCGCCTGATTGTGTCCTTCCCACCCCTGACGGGCAGCGACGACAACTTCAAGCAGGTCGAGGTCGATTTTGACGTGCCAGTGCTGCGCTTTGGCACCGAGTTCAGCGGGTGGGTGTTCAACAGCACGGATCCGGATCAGATCCGCCAGCGGATTGACCCGGGCAACGCCACCTTCCGCTTTGCCGGCGACTTGCTGGCGGTCAACACGCCGGTAGGGGGCGATCTGCTGGTGGATGTGCAGGTACCCGAGGTATTTACGCCCAACGGCGATGGGATCAACGAGGTTTTGACCATCACCTACAAGCTGCGCGAGGTCACAGTCGAGAGGGCGGTACAGGTACGCATCTACGACTTGGCGGGTCGGCTGGTGGCGCACCTGCCGGTGTTCAAGGCGCGCAGTGGGGCCTTTATCCAAGAGTGGGATGGCCGCGACGAACAGGACGCGTTGGTTCAGCCCGGCACGTATATATACGAATTGACCCTCGATTCTGAGGAGCAGCACACCCAACAGGGTGTCTTTGCCGTCGCCTATTGAAATCTAAAACAGGGAAAAATTTTTGTTTTTAAACCGCTCAGTTCGGGTGTATACTTAATCCTCGAAACCTTTGAGTTGCACACTTGTACTGGTGAAGCAGCAAGGAGGGAGTCATGGCAGGTATCATGTTGCTCTGTTTTTGCGGCGTCTTGCTCGGTGCTATACCCGTGTTGGGAGGGACGGAATACCGCTTAGGTGGGATTGATGGCAATCCCTGGCAGGCCATCCTGACCGGGGAAAGCGCCTACCATATCTTTGCTGCCGACGGCCAAGTTGAGCGCCAAGTAACGGTGGGGATTGCGCCCTTTGGGGCGGGGACTGATACGCTGATCGACTTTTCCGGCACCTCAATCCAGCCCCGGTTCATTGATCCCAGTGTCAATATCGCCCGGGCCGATGTGGACGCCGGCAGAGCCACCATCCCCTTGCCCTATATCCCCGGCTCCAGGGTCCTCAACAACAATAGTTGCTGGTCCTGGGGCAACATGCAACCCTCGATCAAGCTAATGCTGGACGGCGATCCGACCACGGCCGCCTTTCGCACCTTTGTCCAGCGGGTCGGCGCGCCGCCGGGCGTGGGCTATGGCTGGAGTAATTCCGTGATATTCGATTTTGGAACTGGTGTCCCGATCAACCGCATCCGCTTCTATCCCCGCCTGAGCCGGCGGGAAGACCGCCCGTTAATCGAAACCATGAGCGTTCCTACCCCCGCCGTCGAGGCCTTTGGCGCAGACAGTTTCCTCGACAATTTCCTCGCCTGGTATGAGATCCGCATCGGCGATAATTCGATTGTCTTTGCCAATGACTCATGCAATGCCAACGACTACGGCAGAGGCGGAGATCGCAATATCAATGTTGTGGCCACCAGCAAGCGACGCACCGTCCTAGGCGATTTGACTTGGGTGCGCAATGGTGATCCCAGACTAACGGTGCTGAAAACCACCCGCGAGAACCTCGACCCCATCGTCGATATGCGCTTCCCCATCCGCTCGGTCCGCTGGCTCACCCTGCGCGCCTTCCCCCTGCGCGACTATGAAATCGCCGAATTCGAAATCTACGGCGACGGCTACGTCCACGAGACGACCTACCTCACCCCTATCCTCGACTTCGGACAAGCCGTCACCTGGGGCAAAATACGCTGGGAGGGCGACATGCCCGACGGCACCCGCATCGAGATTCGCACCCGCACCGGCCACACCCCCGATCCGTTGCTGTACTTCGCACCCAATATCAACGACGAGCTTATACCCGTCACCCGCGCCCAATACGACGCAATCGATATCGCCGTTCAATTGCTGCCCATCTACGATGCCGACAACTGGAGCTTCTGGTCGTCGCCCTACGAGTTTGCCGCCGGCCTGCGCAACCCCGACCAGCCCGCCAGCGCTTGGCAGGACGGCACGCTGCTTTTGTCACCCGGCCCCAGCCGATACATCCAACTGGCCATCAAGCTCTTTGCCGACTTCAACGTGGCCCCTCGCCTGGACCAACTCACGCTGCAGTTGAGTGAGACCCTGTCGGCGCAGGCGCTCGTCGGCGAGATCTGGCCGATTGAGGTCAACTCCTTTGAACCCACGCCCTTTACTTATGTGGTCTTGCCCACCCTCAACGACGACAACGCTGGCTTTGACCGCTTGGAAATCCTCACCCATGTCCAAGCCCACGCCGTGCGCGCCGTGCGCATCGATGGCCAGCCGGTCGACCTAGACGAGTTCGTCCCCCACCTGCTCGACGATCGCCTGATTGTCTCCTTCCCACCCCTGACGGGCAGCGCCGACAACTTCAAGCAGGTTGAGGTTGACTTTGACGTGCCAGTGCTGCGCTTTGGCACCGAGTTCAGCGGGTGGGTGTTCAACAGCACCGATCCGGATCAAATCCGCCAGCGGATTGACCCAGGCAACGCCACGTACCGCTTTGCCGGCGATTTGCTAGCGGTCAACACGCCGGTGGGAGGCGATCTGCTGGTAGATGTGCAGGTGCCCGCGGTGTTCACCCCCAATGGCGACGGGATCAACGAGACGTTGCTCATCACCTACAAGCTGCGCGAGGTTACGGCCGACCGGCCGGTGCAGGTGCGCATCTACGATTTGGCGGGTCGGCTGGTGGCGCATCTGCCGGTGTTCAAGGCCCGCAGTGGGGCCTTCTCCCAGCAGTGGAACGGCCGCGACGGGCAGGACGCGTTGGTCCAGCCCGGCACTTATATCTACGAGTTGACCCTCGATTCCGAGGAGCAATACACCCAACGCGGTGTCTTTGCCGTCGCTTACTAGTCTCGCATCCCATTCCGTGTCGTCAGATCGCCGCAGTACTTGCATAATGCGTTGCTGTATCTTGTGCCAGTTCGGTCGTCTTAGCCAGGTATGATGATTCCAAACGGTCTCTCAGGACTATCGCCGCTGCAATCGCGCCAACGCGCGCTGGGCTTTGGCGTATTCCGGAGCCAAGCTCAGGGTCAGGCGGTAGAACTCAGCCGCCTTGTCGAATTGGCCCAAATCGTGATAGGCCGCCCCCAGATTAAAGGCGATCAAGTGATTGCCGGGCGCGGCTTTTAGAGCCATGGCAAAATAATCGACCGCCCGCTCCAACACCCCTTGTCGAACCTCGATCAAGCCCAACTCATTGGCCGCCTGCGCCCGCACTTTATCGCCACTTAGCGCCGCCACAAAGGCTTCCCGGGCCTGCTCTGTTGCCCCCATTTTCTTATAGACTCGTCCCAGAAATAGAAAAACCGCTGCGTCGGCCTTTGTTGCCAAAACTCGGCGGTAATGCTCCACCGCTTGCCCGTATCGTCCCGTAGCCCGGTACAGAGCTGCCAAGTTGAGGTGCAGTCCCCGATCTTCGGGCGCTTGCGCCAGGGCCTGCCGATAAACTGCCTCGGCTTCATCGTAGCGCTTCAGCGCCGCCAGCGCCGCGCCCAGATTGTGGCGGGCTCGCAGGTAATTTGGATCGAGTTGCACGGCTGTCCCAAAGGAGTGCACCGCAGCCGCATACTGTCCCTGTTGGGCTTGGCCGCGTCCCAAATCAAAGTGTATTTCCGCGTCGGCCAAGGGATCGGCCGGCCGCAGGCCAGCGTTGGCGGCGATCCCCAGCAAGACGACCAAAGCCACACCGACCCCCAAGGGACGCCACTGTCGGGCCTGCCCCTGCTGCACCAGCCAGACTAGGGCGTACCCGGCAAAAAGCAAGAGCAACGGCACTAGGGGCAGGCGATAGCGACCAGTAATAAAAAAGAGCAAGAGCGAGACGCTGTACGCGCCGGTGCAGAGCAGTAGCAAACTCACTTGGAGTCGGTGCCGCCAAGCCAAGACCATACCCACAGCAGCCAAGGGCCCCAGCAGCCCAAAAGGAAAGGCAAAGTGGTGGATTTTCCACAGCAAGGCGCTCATCAGCCAGGAATAGGTGCGGGCGAAGTACACGTCTTGGTTGCGCTTGATCTCCTCGCCCCGCGCCAACAAAAACGCCTTATACCCCAACAATCGCACAAAATCCCCAGGCGCACTGGCGATCCAGTCGCCGGCCTGTCGATAGAAATAGGCCGACCGCTCGGCGTACTCCTCATAGCCCGCTGCCATCGGCTGCTCCATTAAGGCCTCCCATTCCGGCCCTGGGCGAATCCCCACCAGACGGTCGTAATCGGGATGGTTGCCCAAGTAGAAATTTACACCGCCGTTCCAAGACAAGAGGATGAACTCGCCACTGACCACCCAATTTCTCGCCGTCACCACGCCGACCACGGCACTAACTGTCGCCGCAAACAGCAGGCACCAGACCAGCTTGCTCCGCACGGCTCGCTCGGTGCTTTTCCAGTACCACAGACAGGCGCAAGGAGCCAACAGGGCCGCATTGGGCACGGCGACTATGGCCAAGCCTTGGATGAGGCCCGAGACTAGAGCCTGTCCCCATCCCCGGTCGGGTTGGAGCAGAACAAAAAGCACCAGAAGATTGAGAAAAACAGCCAGCGCGGTGGGCAGCAACTCTCCCTCAAAATAGATAGAGGGTCCGTATAGACAGGCCATAGCCCCAGCGAGGAGACCGACTCGGGTACCAAATACCTGCCGACCGATACCAAACACCAAAGCACAAGAGGCCGCCCCCAAGAGGAACTGAATAAATCGGGGTGTCCAGAACAAGTCGCCGGAAACGGCGTAGATTAGGGCGAGAAAATAGGGGTATAGAGGCGGCTGCCAAAAGGGTTTGTCTCCCACCCAAGACACCTCGGCGATCTGCCGCGCCTGCGCCACATAGGAGTGGGCGTCCACTACCGGGGCCGAGAAAAAGGGACTGGCTTGGCTGTGCTCCAGATAGACCAGACGCACGACCAAAGCCAAGAGCAAGAGACCACCTGCCATCCCCAACTCGCGCCGGCCCATTGAGGCTGCCGAGGACGGGCTATTCATCCTGCACACCCCGTCCTTGCTCAATTAGCAAATTTTGATCGGCGGGTAGATCCCGAAATCCCTCGATGGTCCCATCCGGCCATTGGACTTCCAGCAGGTCAATGCGCTCGTGGCCTCCCAAGCCGAAGTGGAGCCGCCGGTCGCCAGCCGATAAATAGCTGCTCCCACTTCTCACCAGGCGGCGCTGTTCCAACGAACCGGTCACCAGCCGCACCTCGGCTCCCACCGCATCCCGATTGGCCGCTGTAGCCACCAGCTTGATTGAGATCCAATTGCGCCCGTTGCCGTCGTGATTGCGCGCTAGCTTAGCTGGTCCTCCGCAATTGGTCACCAGCAGGTCCAAATCGCCGTCGCCGTCCCAGTCGCCTTGGGCCAACCCTCGACTTATTTGCTCTTGCGCGAACCAACTCCCCGCACTGTCTGCCACATCGACGAAGCGGCAGGAACTGTCGTTGCGAAATAGCTGATGCTCTTGGGCGTAGCGCACCCCAGGTTGCAGTATATGGACGCGGTCCAAGACATGGCCGTTGGCCACGTACAGATCTTGGTCGCCGTCGTGGTCGTAATCGAAAAACGCAGTGCCAAAGCCCAAATAGAGCCAACTCGGCCGACCCAAGCCCGACGTCGCAGTCACATCTTTGAAGTAAGTTCCTTCATTGCGGTAGAGCGTATTGGTTTCGCGGGAGAAATTGGTGACGAACAGATCCCAATCGCCATCGCGGTCGCAATCGCCGAGATCCACCCCCATGCCAGCCTCGGCTTGGCCGCGCACATTGTAGGCCACCCCGGCTTGTAGGGCCACCTCGCGGAAGGTGCCATCGCCGGCGTTTTGGTAGAGGAAGTTGGCCACCCCGTCGTTGGCCACGTATAGATCCTGGTAGCCGTCCTCGTTCCAGTCCCAAGCCACCACGCCCAAGCCCTTGCCATTGGGATTGGCGATACCGGCGGCAATGGATACATCGGTAAAAGTGCCTTCCCCCTCGTTGTGGTAGAGCACATCGGGCACGCCCCCGTATTCGCTGGGCGCGCAGTACGAGCGCGTATCCTTCCCAATCGCGCGCAAGCCCGCGTCGTCAGTGCGAATGAAACCGCCGCAGATTTTGTTGGTAGCTAGGGTAAAATCGAGATAATTGACCACGTACAGATCGAGCACACCATCGTTATCGCGGTCGAAAAAGGCAGCGCTGGTACTCCATTGGGGAGCCTCGACGCCACGGCTGCGGGTAAAGAGGGCGTCCCCTCGGTTGTGATAGAGAGCATTGGGCCCGTAGTTGGTCACGTACAGGTCCTGGTCGCCGTCGTTGTCGGCATCGGCCACGGCTACGCCCATGCCATAACCTAGATCCGCAGCCCCACCAGCGTTGGGCACTTCGACAAAAGTACCAGGCCCTTCGTTGCGGTAGAGCGCATTGCCCCTTGGTTCCACTCCAGCTACGGGGGCCAGCGCGACCGCGTAATCGGCTGGGTCCGCAGAGCGGTCTGCGGCGCTGGGGGCCGATGGGGCCACCCAATAGAGGCCGTCTTCTCGGTGCACCAAGTTGATCGGCAGGGCGTCCAAGCCTCTTAGGTCGAAACCGTTGACCAGATAGATATCTAAGTCGCCGTCCTCGTCAAAGTCGGCCAGCGCCCCGCCCGCACCCATAGTCTCGATGAGAAAGTACTGCCCGGCGGCACCGTTTTCGTGTACGAAAGAAATACCTGCTTGGTCGGTGGCATCGGTAAAATACACCGGCGGCGGCTCACTTTGGCAGCCCATAGACCAGCCAAGCGCCAAGATAGCCGTCAATCGTTGGACTTGGCAGCCCACCCCTGCGCCTCAATACACCACGTGAGCTAGCCGCATTATCTGGGTCCGCACATTGCTGCGCGCATCCGCATCCACCTCTACCCGCAAAATATACGTCCCCGGCGGCACCCGCTCGCCCGCATCATCCACCCCCTGCCAAACCACCTCGTATTGCCCGCTCGCCCGCTCGCGCACCTGCTCCAATGTCCAAAGACGACGACCGGCCAGATCGTGTACCGAGACGATCACCGCCTGGGTTCCATCCAAGCGCAGCACTTCAAAGCCAAGCCGTGCTGCATCATTGATCCCGTCCCCATTGGGCGTCAAGACCTTTGTATCCAGCGTCAGGTCCGCCAAACCCACCTGACCCGAGGGCACCAGCACCCGCAGGACGCCGCTTTCCACTTCGGCTACGGCCTCCTGGTCGGCTTCGACCAATTGCCAAGTTCCCGAATCATCGCGGTTGCCCACTCGTCCGGCAAAGGAAACGCCATGACCAAATAGCGCAGTCAATACATCGACTGCGAGGACCTCGTTGCGGCCAACTGCGTTGGGCAGGCGTACCCACAGTGAATCGGCCGCGGTCTCAAGCACTTCCACCACATCTAGACCCAGCACCTCGCCTCCTCCGGTAGCTACTTCTGCTGCCGAGCCAAGGCGCACCTCCTGCAGCGAGAGTGGCGTCCCCCCAGAACTGATCAACAACACCTCGTCAATGCCCGGATCGCCCACCCGCCGCACTGGCCGCACAAAAAAGGTTAGCGGCGTGTCCTCTCCCGAGCGCTCCACCTGCACCGGGAATACCTCGCCCAAAGCTCTGCCTACCCACGGTTGGGAAAACGACACCTCCAAGCGCCGCAATAGCACGGCATTTTGCGGGTCGTCGCTGCTCAACCGCACTTGAGTCTTGAGGAAGCGGCGCGGCGACGGCGAAGTGATGACTTGCCCCGACAGCAAGTGCGGTTTGCTCCAAGGACTCCAAGTTTCCTCATCGACGACCAACACATTGAGCGAATCCCCCTTGAGCGCGGCAATCAATTTATGGTACGCTTTTTTGTCCACCTCGGCGCCGTCGCTCCGGTAATACGTGGTGTTGACTTTGGTTTGATCGCCAGTGCGAGTGGCCACTTCAATGCGCGTACCGGGCGGGACGTCGGCCTCCCAGTGGAGCGTGGTCAAATTCATGCTACTGCTCAAGTCGATCAACGGCGATTCTAACACCACTTCCGGCTGATAGCCCTCGCCGTAGGCCTGGAGTTCGGACCATCCAGCTCTGTTACCCCCTCTGCCCACTAGGTAGTCAAAGGCAATGTAGCGGACCTTTTGCAACTCAAAGCGCACCTCTTGGAACCGAGGCTGGCGGAAGGCTCGCCGCTCTTCGACCTGCACCCACTGCAAACTTCCGTCAGGAGCGAGCGAACCGTCCGACAGTTTCATCCGATAATTGCCCAGCGTCCCGCCGGCGCTGCGGGCCGCTGGCGGCAGAAAGTGGAATAGATCCAGCCAGTACAAAGCTCCTAGGTCGAAGAGGACTTGCCGTTCGGGCTCGGCCGCCTCGCGGGTGTAACTCTGCTGCAGACCGTACCAAGTTGTGTAGTCCCCATCGAGGCTGCGGGTGGGATTAAAGCCGTGCCCTTCCACCGTGCCGCCCCGCTGGATCGCCCCCAGCGATATATTCTCGCCCAAGGTCCAGACTTCGACCTCGGCGAGGCGCGGTTGTTCGCGGCGATAATAGCGGATTGAACCCCGCTCGGACCGATCGAGCAGTTCATAGGCATCCCTGTCGAGAAGCCACTCGCTCCCGCTGAGACTGCGACCGAAGTACTCCACTGTCCCCTGCAAAGCCGCTGGCAAATTCTGATAGGCCAAGCTGTCTATTTCTTCGGCCTTGCCCAAGCGGCTGTCCGTCATCACCACCTGTACAAAGCGAAAGGCATCGCCGGTAAAATGAGGATCGGCACTTTGAAAGGGCTGTAAATCAAAAGAGAATTCGCGTTGATCGACATTGGGCCGCTCGGTTTTGCCGACCAAGTGATAATCTAGATTATCACCAACTTTGCCCTCGCCGTCGGCCACCATCAGGCGGAATTGGTAAAACGGATCGCCCTCGCCTTCCCGGGCAAAGCGCAAAACAAGGCGCTTAGCCGATACGATCCGCCCCAAGTCAATCGCCACCCACCACAGATCCTGTGGATCGTCTAGGTCTGGCTCCCAGTAGGTATCTACATTGCCGTCGAGAATGCGCGCTGCCCCGGCCAGCCCCGATCCAGCGGCTAGGATCCCCCCTTCCTTTTCGTCCTCGTCGGCCCCTAGGGGAAAGCGGTGCGCATTGAGACAGGCATTGAGTTGCGACGCCACAAAGTGCGGTCTAGCGCCCTCGGAGTCGATATCGACCGTGCCAAAGGGAAAAATCCATTGGCGCCACTGGTTTGCACCTTGGGTAACAATGCGGTTGCCTTGAATCGCGTACCCCTCCTCGGCTACTGCGGCCCGGCAACCAAGCGCGATGATTAAAGTCCAGATCGCCCAATGTCTGCTCGTCATAGAAATCCTCCTACTCCAGACCAGCGTAGAACGAGACAAAGACGAGGCTGCCCGTCCTGGTCTCGGACTTCCGGTCAACGCGCTCAAACTGGTCCCGATCAAAGCGCAAACCGCACTGCATGATCGAGCGGTAGCCCATGTACGTACCGTAATTAGTCAACTGGATCGCCAGAACTGTCTGTTGGCCATCGCCCGTTCGCTCGCCCGCAGCCATTTGCTTTGCGTCCGTGGCTAGGTCCGTGATAAAAACCTGTTCAACGCCCGTCTCAATCCACGACTCCTTGAGAAGGGGGAAGCGCACGCTGAACGACAGCATCTGTTTCCACCACTGGCGCTCGCTCGCCCGTTCGAGATAGGGAACATCCCAGAAGAACTCGTTTTTAAGGCGGGGACGGATGTGTATTCGGCCAATATCGCGGCCGTAATCGGCCTTGTTGACTACGCCCAAAAAGCGCCCGCGACCGCGGGCACCGCGCTCGGTGAGCACCTGCTGCTCGTCGCGCTGGTGCAAGATCTCGTACTTGAATTTGTTGATTACATGCAGAGAGCCTAGGCCGGTGTAATCGAATCCCAGCCACACGGTGTTGATCCAAGTGTTCTGGGCTGCTAGCGGATCTTCCACCACGACCTGCTGCTCGCCAATGGCCTGCGAGGCCGCCAAACGGTCGTCCGCTACATTGTCGCGCACTTTCTTCAGGTGCTCAAAGACGCGCAGGCGACCAATGCCGGGCCAGTCCCGTTCCAAGACGAAAAGACCATACGCAGCCTCGCTGCGCCGCTTGGTCGACAACTGCCACTGCCGCGTCTGGCCCACGGTCAGGCGTACTTTGGGCACGACATCGACGCCGCCGTACACATTGTATCCCCGCAGATTCCGGTCATAGGGATAATCGGGATCAACGTCGTCTTCAAAGCGGTCGATCCAGCCGTTGTTGTTCATGTCAACGCCAAACAGGAACTCGGGCCGATCGACGTTGAAGCGCAAAAAAGGCTCCTCGTAATCGGCCAGTGCATTGCGGCGCGTCGGCGTATCGTTCTGATTGAAATCGGAAATGAAATCGCCGTTTTCGTCCCAACCGGGAAACACGGCCGGATCGGCTGCCCCTTCGCCAGTGGAAAGGGTTTGACCCAACCCCGATGACTGCCACCGGCGCTTTTGGTCCGGGAAGCGATCCAAATCGTCGTTGTCATCGACATAGTCGTACAAAAAGGACTCTTGATCGACGTAATCGACGCGCCCATTGGTCTCGGTCATAAAAACGCTGGTGGTATAATCCGGGTCCATGCTGAAGACTTCACCGTGCAAAAAATAGGGCGCGCGTATTTGCGCTATGTTGACCATCCACGCTTGGGCCTGTCTAGAGGACGTTCGGTGGGTCGCCAACAGAGGGCTAGGGTACTGCGCAAAGCGGTGGTTGACGTTTAATTCGGCGTACAGGTCAAAACCCCACATTTGACGCACTTCCAAGGTGAGGCCAGCGATCTGATTGGCCGTGGGCAGACCGTAGTCAAAGCGCACGGTGCGCCGGTTGGAAGTATCGCCGACATTGCCCGGAGCGCTCTCGACCAAGAGGAAGACCGGCTGCGCTTCTATATTGGTTTGGCGATTCGAAGCGATCTCAACTCGATAATCGTTGGCCAAGACCAATTCAAAGCCCACCTCGGCGAGGGAATCAACCGTAGTTGGGAGCCACATAGGCTCGCCTTCTACCTCCACGACCCGTGCCGAGGCCAAGGCTTCGAGATTGTAGCGCAGCACAATGCGGTCGCCGCCGTCTGCCACCGCAAAACCGTCGCGCAGTTCACCGCCTGTGCGCGACGGCACATAACCGACCTGCGCGCCGTTCCACTGATGGCCGTTTACATCCTTTAGGATGATGTTCTCGGCGAAGAGTACGGCCCCATTCTCGCCATCTTCGGGCGAATCGTCGCTGAGGCGCACCTCGACAAAAGTAACGGAGTTGCCCGCTTGGTCGGTGGTGAGAAACCCCTTGAACATATTGCCGGCAAAGCGCTCCAAGGTGGCGCGGCTATTGTGGCTATTGACGTACGTACCGCCGACCGTGACGTGTTCGCCCACCTGGGCAGTGAGACGTCCAGCGGTCAATTCCGTGGCATTGGTCAGCCCCACGTCAAACGACGAGGTAGTAACCAGCGGCGCGCTGATGCGCGACAACAGCACCGTACCGGCGTAGCGATCCCGCAGATAGTGGAACTGAACGCCGTTGAAGACGGCCTTGCGGAACGTCATCGGCGTGAGGGTCGTAGCTATCTCATCGCCTATAGTCAAAGAGAAATGGTGCTGTCCCTTGGAGTCAGAGGCAATGATTAGGTTCTGGAAATTGCTGCCGTAGGGCAGGCCCTTGAGCAAACTATTGCCCTCTGAGGCCCTGGGTTGTTCTTTTCGCGCCTCATAGACCAACCACCCGTGCATCACGCGACGACCAAACAGATCGTAGAAGTAATCTCCTTCGAGCGTCGCCGATAAATAGCTGCGATAGAAATTCCTCGAATAGTTGGTGTACTCCCACTGCTTCAGGCGGTATTCGCTGTACAATTCTTGGGGCATGTACCACTTCTGCACCCTTGGATCGATGGCGTTGATGAGCGTGCTGCGGCTGCGCGTGAGATATTGCAGCCCAACGCCGTGCCCCTGCCCCAAGCGGTTGCCGTATTCCTCGGATCGGAGATCGCCGGGGCCAAGCGCCAACAGGGTGAGTGTGATAATAACCGCACGTGCCACGACTAGAGGCCCAGACCGGCGTACACCGTGATAAAGGTCGTGAAACCGGTCGAGGCCCTGTTTCCCAAACCAAAATCAGTGGTTTTTTTTTCGACGACTTCCGCGGCCCTGCGCTCGTATTGGAAACCGAGCTGAGTGATCAGTTTATAGCCCAAATAATCGCTAATATTGGTCGCCTGGATCGCCAAAATCGTCTCGCGCTGATCCCCGGTACCCACTCCTTCGGCCCCAGTCTCAGCTAAGGCCCCTTCGTCGCTTAGCAACTCCCAGCGGTAGCTCTGTTCCAAGCCCGCTTCGATCTGGGTGCGCGGCATCAGCGGCAGGCGGGTGATGAAAAACAAACTCGGAATCCACTGCTTGCGCTCGTCTTCGGATCGCAGAAAGGGTGAGTCAATCAGGTACTCGCTTTTGACCCGTGGCATCAACACCACCCCTGCTACGTCGAGGGAATACTCGGCTTTATTGATCAGCCCGAAAAAGCGCGAGTCCCGCCGAGCGCCCAACTCTGCCAATACCTCATCATCGAGCAATTGATGAGAAAATTCGTACTTGAGCTTGTTTTCCACCGTGAGGTTGGCCGTGCCCGTGTAGCTGAATCCCAGCCACACAGTGTTAATCCAAGTGTCTCGGGCCGGCAGCACATCTTGGACGGGTAGCTGCGGACCGCGAAAAAAGGGCAGGGGCGCAATGCGGTCGTCGGCTATATTGTCGCGCGCCCGTTTCAGATGTTCAAAAACCCGGATGCGCCCCAAGTCAGCGATATCCTTATCAAAGGTGAAGAGAGCGTAACTGGTCTCGCTGCGCCGCGCAGATGCAATCAACCACTGCCGGGTGCGCCCCGCAGTCAGCCGAGTCTCCGGCGTCAAATGGACACCGCCATAGGCATTGTACCCCCGATGGTCGCGTTTGTAGGGGAAGTCTGGCTCGGTGTCGTTCTCAAAGCGGTCGATCCAGCCGTTGTTGTTGAGATCAATGCCAAAGAGGAACTCGGGCCGGTCGCTGTGGTAGCGCAGGAAAGGTTCTTCGTAATCGGGCAACTGATTCTCGCGCGTGCGGTTGTCATTTTGATTGAAGTCGTTGATGAAATCGTTATTCTCGTCCCAGCCCGGAAAGACCTCGATATCGGGACCAGCTTGGTAGGCGCGCCCCCAGTCGGGAGTGCGGTCTTGGTCGTCGTTGTCCTCGACGAACTCGAAGAATCGGCTCTGGGTCGCATAGTCGATTACGCCCCGCTGATCGCTGAGAAAAATGCTGGTCGCGTAGTCTTTGCCCATGCTAAAGGCCTCGCCATAGACAAACCACGGATAGGAATTTTTCGCCGCGTTTAGCATCCAAGCGTCGGCGCGCCGCGAAGCCGATTCGTGGTCGCCTTCTACATTGGGGTTGGGGTACTTCCTGAACTGGTGGTTGACCGCGTACTCAGCATAGGTATCAAAGCCCAAGAAGCTCGTCGTGGCGAGGTGGAAACCGAAAATTTGATTGGCTGTGGGCAGACCGTAGTCAAAGCGCACGAGCCGCTGATTCGAAGTGTCGCGCACATTGCCGTCGGCCCGGGCGATTAGCAGGGGGTGGAATTCTCCGGCGCGGCTCAGTTGGCGATTGGAAGCCATCGACACCTTGTAGTCGTTGGCCAGCACCAACTCGAAAGTAACCTCGACGATGGTCGAGGGATCGGGGCCCAGATAGGCGCGGTCGGAAAAATCGTAGATGAGGCGAATGGTCTCGTCCCCGTCCGCAGCCAAAAAGCCTCCCTGCCGCTGGAAACCGCCCTGGACCAGAGGCGCGAAGTTGATCTCCTTGCCCGTGACGGTTTCGCGCTCGCCGGTATTGAAATCCCGGATCGCCGTGATGATGATATTTTGCGAAAACAGCGCCGCCCCACCCCGACCGTCGGCGGGCGAGTCGTCTTCGAGTAGGATTTCGATGCGGGTAACAGCGCTGCTGTTTTGATCGACGGTCAAATCGCCTTGGGCGCGACCACCTAAGAAGCTTTCCAACAGCGTATTGGACTGATGGGCGTTGATATAGGTGGTCCCCAAGGTAACGAAATCGCCCACTTGGGCAGTGAAGTGGCCGCCGAGAAAGTCGGTGGTATTCGACACGCCCGTGGGCACGGCACCGACGGCAACGCCCACTTGATTGGGGGCGCTGATGCGCGACATCAGCACCGTGGCCTGGTACTTGTCCGAGGCAAAATCGGCCTGGATGCCGTTGAAGGCCGGCTTGGAAAAAGTCAGCGGCGTCAGCGTCGTGCGGATGCTATTGCCAATGGTCACCGCATAGTGATTCTGGCCCTTGCTGTCGGAGGCGATCAAGACGTTGTTGAACCACGAGCCATAGCGGCTGTCCTTGAATACGGTGCTGCCGAACTCGGCCGGTTGTTGCCGGCGCATGTCGTATATCAGCCAGCCTTGGGTGACAAAATTGCCGTATAAGTCGTAGAAGTAATTGCCCTCTATGGCAGTATTGACATAGCGCTGGTAATTCTCGCGTGCGTAGTTGTTGTACTGCCAAGGCCGCCAGCGGTACTCGTTGTAGAGTTCCTGGGGCACGTACCAGCGTTTGAGGGTTGGATCGAGAGCGTCAAAGAGCACGCCCGGGCCCCGAGGTTCATACGACACCCGACCGCCGCGCTGCACTCCGAGGCGAGATCCGTAATCCTGCGCCTGGAGCCAATCTGGACTCATCAAGCTGCTGAGGAGCAGGAAAACCAACCCGTATTTGCCATACATAGAAAACGCCCTCCCGTTCAGTACACCACGCTAACGAGGCCGGTTTTTGCCTCGGAGCCGACATTGGTATCGAGCAAGACGCGGACCAAATAGATACCAGGTGCCACCACAGCGCCGTTGCCATCCCGCCCATCCCAAGCGGCTGTAAAGCGGCCGCTAGCTCGGTCGTCAGCAAAGGCCGCACCGATAAAACGCCCGCTCAAATCGCGAATCTCCACCCTCAGTGGAGCACCTACGCCCAGCCGCAGCACCTCAAAATGGACCGCAGCCGCATCGTTGATTCCGTCTCCATTGGGGGTAAAAATCTCGGGAGTCACTTGGAGCTGGCCCAGCAGCGATCCCTTGATGGCAATGCGCACCGCCAGATTGTTATCCACCGCGGTCAAATCCTCGCTGCCCACCGGCCGCGGATCCACATCTGCGGCTCCCAGTTGGGCCGCATTGCCCGGCACGACCAACTGCGGCAATTGCCCTTCGTCTGCCACGCTGGGATCGACCAGCCAAGCCCTACCGGCAAATCCCTGCCCAAAGCGCAGAACCGAGGTCGTAAAAGTGATCTTGAGCAAATCGCCATCGCCGACGGGTGGAAAACCCACGACAAAGCGACCATCCTCGGCGCTTTCAATGCTGAATTCGCCCTTGTGCAGCGGCAATTGCGCCTCCGCGAGGGCCACGTCAAAATCCTCCCCTGCGATGAGCTCGTCCCGGGCGTTGAGCACCTCTACGCGGCCAATTTTTTCAAAGATGCTCGGCGAGGATATTTCAAAGCGATTGAAACCCGTATCCTGCGGCCGGACTCCCACCCGCGCCCCATAGGTGAACTCCACCACCTCTCCGGCGGCGACGTCGCGGGGGAAAATTTCGCCGACAATTTTTTCGGCTGGCACGGGTCTGGCCACATCAAAGGACAGGGTGCCGACTCCGGCCGCGGCGAGAAAATCGCGGCTGACAAAATCGATCCTGAACTGGAAGTACTGCCGCGGACCGGGCGAGACAATCGGCGTGCCCGCCGGGGTCGTGCCCTCTAACGGATAGGGGGGCGACCAATTGCTCCAGTTGATTAGGTCGTCCCGGATGGGCGCTTTTTGTTGGAGGGGGAGACTGGCGTGATCGGCTTGGGAGAGGGTGAGGTCCTGGCGGACGGATTCGGGTTGGGAATTGTAGTGATCGAACGCCTCGTCAATGGGCAGGTCGTCGAGCAAGACGCCGTTGATTTCGGCCGACTCCTTCCAGGGCACTTCCTGCAAATCGGCGTTAAAGCGATTGAAGACAAAGGGCGTGGTGTCGCGGCCGGAACGGGTGAAGACGCGAATATCCGACAAGCCGGCTATGCCCTCGCGCCGCTCGCTCCAGCGCAGATTGCCCCAGTTGGCCAGATCGCCTAAGTCGAAAATATCCGACAGGTACTGAGCTTCGGGCACGAAGCCTGCGCCGAATACCTCCAACTCATCCACTTCAAAACCAATATTGGACAGCGATACCAGCCGCACATAGCGCACAAATTGCAGGGGCAAAGACAAATCGACGACTGCATCCGTATTGTCCTCAACCCGGACGAAGGTAGTGTACTGCGGGCGGCCTTCTACGGATGTCTCTTCGCTGCCGTCGTTCAGCTCTAGAGAATAGCCGCGCATAAAGTCGTTTTCGAACTTGAACTCGTCATTGGCGCGAACCGTGTTGCGCGGAAAAAACCGGATCCGGTTGACACCAAAGCGCGCACCCAAATCCAAGTCCATAATAATGCCGCGGGCGATGACCACTTCCCCAGCGGCACTGGCTTTGCGGCGAAAGGCCGTTTCTGCATCCTCGTCGATGATGGCCGCCAGCGACTCTTGGCTGATCGAGGGCAGGGGCGAGCTCATGCCGCCGCCTCTGTCGGCCGCGCCTAGGGCCAGATTCCGCCCGGTGTCGATCTGTTGCGGAAAAATCCACCCCGCGGCAAATGCAAAGTCAATGACGCCGCCCGGCGTATTGCCAACGGCCAACTCGGTATTGGACAAACGGAATTGCGGGTCGATTTCTTCCCCACCACCCGGCCACGCACGCCCCTCTCCCCCCAAGGCGATCGTCTGCGCTGGGGCATCGGCTGCCAACGACAGCAATGCCAAGGCGAGCAGGCCGTACATTTTCCTACTCATGCTTTTCTTTTCATAACAGTCCTGCATGACTTAACCGATTCAGATTGCGGCTTGTCTTGTTTCTACTATATCTGCGCCCATCTGCGTCCATCTGCGGATCATCTGGTGAAGTCCACAGGAGGTTGGGCAACCACAAGGGCTTGCCCCTACTCTTCTCTCCAAGCCGGAACATCCCATGAATTGTACCATTCCCACTTCCACTTAACCTTCTTGGCCGGCATCTCCACTTCGTATTGAATGGGTGCGGTAAAAGGCAGCAATTGGGCCTTGCCGTCAATTTGCTCCCGGAGGTCTTCTAGGAAGGCATTGACGTCGGTCAGATTGGGCGGCCAATGACCGGCTGGAATCGGCTCGGCCTGGCGGTCGGTGCGGTAGTGGGTGGGAATGACGAATTTGGGCTGCACTGCATTGATGAGCGGCTCCATCGGTGTCTTCATGTGTACCAGGTAATCGACGCGGCCGCGCAGATTCTCCAGCGGTGGATAGGCCCCGTGCAAATCCCCGGTGTGAAAAATGGCTACGTCTCTTGCAGCATGGGTAACTAGATAGGCGCAAGTGGGCAGGTCCGGCCGGGCGCTTTCGCCGCTTTCGTACACTTCAACCCGAATCGGCCCCAAATCGAACTCAAAGGGGCCGGGAAATTCGCGGCGGCCATAGCGCTCGACATCCTGGTACTTGGGATAAACCACCTGGACCTTGTCTGCGGGGATGTGCTTAGTGATGGGCAGGTCGCGCGCAAAAGCGGCGTCGCCGTACTTTTCGTCAACGGGTTCGTTGGGCGTCAGACAGCCAATGGGGACGAAGAGTTTTTTCCAGCGATCGCCCTGGCAGAGCTTGCGCAGACTCTTGGGATGACAATGGTCAAAGTGCTCGTGGCTGATAAAAATATAGTCGAATATCGGTTCGGCCCGTTCAAGATCCTCGCCGAAGAGATAGGGATCGAAACACACGTTGATATCGCCCAACAATGCCTCAAAGTGTCCACATCCGGCCCATCGCAGATAAATGCTGTCCATATTGCCTCCTCCTATAGGATGCCGCTCAATACACGACGGCTACTAGTCCGCTGCTTTCCTCCTGTCCCTCGTCCGTATCCACCTGCACTCGGTAGAGATAGATACCCGGTGCCACCACGCTCCCGCCATCCCCTCTGCCGTCCCACGTCCGGGTGTATTGGCCGCTGGTATCCGCACCCCGATATAGCTGGCGCACCCGGCGACCCGCCAGATCGAATATGCCCACTTCCACCTCCCCGGTACCGGCCAGTTCGAGCAGGATGTACTCGATGTGGACCTGGTCGTTGATTTGGTCGCCATTGGGCGTGAATACCCGCGAACTGAGCACCAACTCACCGACGATCTCGCGTCCCAATTCAATCCCCACCGAGCGCTGATTGCTGTCTAGGCGGAAAGTCGCATCGCCGTCTTCTACCAACTGCCCCACTTCTAGAGGGCGTTGGCTATCGAAGACCTGGGCGGCGAAGACCGTGCCAAAGCGGAACACCCGGCCCTTGAAGAAAATTTCCACCACTCGGCCAGTCTTGCTCCGGTCCATGCGCGCTATTTCCAATACCAGCCGCTGATCTGCCAAAGGCTCGGCGAGTCGCCAATCCTGCAATTCCTCGTTGACGCGCACGGAATCGACACCGGTGAACTGGCCCGCAGTCTCCAGCACCAAGCGGTCAAAGCCGCTTTCGCCCCCGGCAAAATCCGGCCGCATGGCATAGACGAAGGCCGTCTCTTCCCCTGGCTTTACCTCAATCGGCCAGATCTCGCCGAGCACCCGGCCGGCCACCGGCGGCTGAGTGACGCGAAATTCGATAAAATCGATGGCTGCGCCCTCCAATCCACTAGGCGCGAAATCCAATTGCATTTGGATGAATTGTCGGGGGCCTGGCGAGGTGATCGGCGTGCCGAGACTGTCGGCCCAATCGTAGGGCCCCGACCACGAACTCCAATTGTCCAGGTCCGTGGTAATTTCGGCTTTGTTGCCCTTTAGGTTGTTGTAATCCACCGCAGTCAAGGGCACGCCTCGGGCATTGCGGAAGGTCTTTTCCTCGCCGCGGCCGGTAAAACGCCAGTAGCGGTTGGGATCTACCGTGTGGCCGCTGCGCGTGCGGAGGATCAATTTGGCACCGGTATCTTGGAAGCCCGACCAGCGGATCTCACCCAAGCTAGACGGCTGGCCGAGGTCGAAGGCCCCGGAAGTATACAGGGCGCTGGATACATAGCCCTCGCCATAGACTTCCAACTCGGCGATCTCCCAACCTTCTTTTTGGTGGATATTGAGTTGTATCTGGTCGAGAAGGCGGGGGACAAAGCTGATTTCGAGTCGCGGATTTCGGTTGTCGGTACCCCGCGCAATTACATTTTTGCCCCGTGGCCTTATCGTCCCCTTGGGCAACCAGTACAAGGTATAGCCCTCGATGAGGCGGTCTGGATAGTTCGGACGGGGATAGACGACGACTCGATTTACTAGGAAGCGGCCGCCCAGATCGAGGTAAACCAGCGACGACTCCGAACGCGCAACTAGGACTGCCGGGTCGAGAAAAGTGGTTGAGTCGCCATCGGCAATCAAATCGATTTCTTCGCCCTTGGTGAGAAAATTGTATTTCCAACTGCCGGGACCGCCACCCCGGACAAAGGAAGATATCGCCATATTCTCATCCGAAGGAATGAATACAGGGGCGAGCCGTCCCTCATTGCCGACCTCCAAGCCGACCATCACGCCCTCGGCTCCCGTGGCGAAGTCCTCCCAACTCAACTGGACAAACTCCACATCCGAATTGTCCGCCAATTCGGGCTGGGGGAGCTCGTAGCCACCAACTCGATAAATGGTCAGCCCCCAAGACAAGTTCGGGATCAGCAGAGACAGCAGCGCTAGGCGGAGCATCGCAGCTTCCATACTTATTGGGTTAAAATGTGCTGCCTGGCGCACCGTCTCGGTACACCAGGCAGCGAAAACAACACCGGATATGGAGGATAGCTTAATTGACGAAACCCGCCTTGAGCCGGCCCCAAGTCGTGGCTTCAACTGCAGAGGGAATAGCGCCGAAGTCAACGCTCTCATCAATGGGCGACAAGAAGAAGTCGCTGCAGCCATCGGCGTTCCTAAAGCCAATATCGCTTTGGCTCAGGTTGTAGAAAGCGTCCCAACCGCCGCACTCTTCGCCTTCGCGTGCTTGGCGGCAGCCGACATCGTAATCCATCCAGTTGTAGTGGATGCCGATTATATTGTTCTCTTGCATCTCGTGCAGGATCGACTCTCCAGGACCGGCGGGATTGATGTCGTCGGTGGGAGCCAAGCGGATTTCCAGCCAAGTCGTCCCCGGACCGTAGTGGTCGCCCTCAAAGGTGGCCACCGCATTGTACCAACCCTCCTCGGGCAGCCAAGTCGCTGCGCCCCAGAAGAAGTGGACAATTTCCGATCCCAACAGCGTGTCGCCGATATTGTTGTAGGTCTCGGTCTGATAGCACTGAGAGCCGTCCAAGCGCTCATCACCTGGATAGCACTCACCACCGCTATGATCGGCGTCGAGGAGGATTTGCCAGGTATCGCCCGGTCGGTTGATGTCGTCGAATACTTGGCTGTAAAAATAGAGCCGATTGGTCCCCAAGCTGTAGGTCACCGTGGCTTTGGCGTCGAAATTGGACGCGTCTATTTCCCGTCCACCTTGGGTATCGGGAAACTGCTCGGTAGTCTGCCAGTACGCTTCGGGGACGATATCGTATTCACTGCCGACGCCGTCCAGTACGGGTTCGAGGCCGGCTGGCCACTGGAAGGCCGGAAAAATGGCACCCTCGGGCGAGTGCGCCGAAATATTGACCGCTAGGCCCAACGTAAGAGCCACAGCAGCCGTTGTGATGCGACGAGTCATGTTAGTTCCTTTCTCGTAAAACGATAAAATTTGCGTTCTAACTAGAATACTTCTCTGCACCTAATGCATTCTCCTCCTTTCCGCAATCGAGTTGGACAAAAGCCGATTTTACTGGGATTTCCCAATCTTTACTACTCTAACTTCAAGGTACGAAATTTGAAAATTAAAAATCAAGAAAAATAAAAGGCGTGACTAAAACGCCCGTTTGCTGCCGCCTTCGATTGGTTATAGTTTGCTCAACCACGGCTCGGATCGCTCGACTGTCACCCACTTGAGTCTGCAAAGGAACCGTCATGTATCGCACCATTGTTTTAATACCGTATTTAGCGCTCAGTTGGGCTCTGTCTGCCTGTACACCACAAGACCAACCTCCCGCTGCTATACAACCACCCTCCGCGCCGGAGCAAGCCATCCCTCAAATCGCCGTCGCCCAAGTCGGCAGCGATTCTATTTTCGTGGTTGAAGTAGAGCGTCTTATTGCCTCGTTAGGTCCAGGCCTAAAATCCAAAGAGAGCGGCGATGCCGCGCGCCGCGACTATCTACAATCGCTCATAGACCAGAAACTGCTGGCCCACGCGGCCCGCACCCACGGTTTGGACACGGTGCTGACCTTCAAGAACAAACTCGCCTGGAAATTTCGCGAAAAGGTCATCAACACCTACCAAAGCGTCAAAGTAAGTGCCCAGATCGAGATTTCCGACGAAGAACTCGAAGAACTCTTTGTCGCCGGCGACTTCCAGCGCGAAAAGCGCTTGCTCCGCCTCTTGGTCAACACCCGCGACGAAGCAGTGAAATTGCGCCAGCAGATAGCCACTGCCGACGACTTCGCCGCCTTGGCCCGGGCCTATTCACTCGACCTGCAATCCGCCGATCATGGCGGCGATTTGGGCTATGTCAACCGCGTCGGCGCCGCCAATCACGGTATTCCCGTTCAAGTCTTTGCCAGCCTAGAGCCAGGTTCCCTGTCCGAAATCCTGCCCCTGAGCAAAAACTACCAGCTAATTTTCTGCACCGCTGAACGCCGTGCCGATTTCGCCCGGTATCGCCAAGACCTGTACAAAAATGTGTGGAAAGAGCGCTTCGTCGCCGAGCATCAGGCTCTGATCGAGGAATTGGCGACTTCCTTAAATCTGCGCCTGCACTCCGCTGGTCTGGCGGTCCTCATGGCCCAAGACCCCGCAGTCGAGCCCTATCCCAAACTCGCCCCCAAAGAAGGCGCGGCACCACTGTTCATTTTTGACGGCGGCCGCATAACCGCGACTCACTACATTGAATCTTTTCGTCGCAGCCGCCAGGTGCCGGCCCTAGGCGACAGCTTGCAGATAATCCGCGCGGCCTGGAAATTGCCCATTCCCAAGTCCCTAGTCTGGCACGCGGCCAAAGAAGCCGGCTACACCGAAAGCCCTGCCATGCGCTACTGGAAGCAGCGCAAGACCGAGGAAATGCTCATCCTCGCCCTGCGCCAAAGCGAGATCGGCGACAAAATAACCATAACCGATGCGGCCGTGTCCCAGTACTACCAAGACCATCGGGAACAATTTCGCACCCCGGTGGAATTATGGCTAGACGAACTATTAGTTGACGACCACAATCAAGCCAAGGCCCTGCGCCAGCGTCTAGATAGCGGTGAAACCATAGCCGATCTGGCCTCCCTGAGTCAGCGCCACGGCGGTCCAGAAGGCCGTGGAAAAATTCACCTCCACTCGTATCAGAAGGCGATCTACGGCGCGCTGGTGGATCATGCTATGGCAGCCGAAATCGGCGTCTTGGTCGGCCCGGTACCAGTGACCGACGGATATTCCATTTTCCGCCTCAAAGAGCGCAGTGGCGGGAAAATTCCCCCCTTAAAAGCAGTGCACAAGCGCATAGCGGCGATCTTGCGCGTCATAGAGCAAGAACGGCGTTTCAATGAATTGGTCGTCCACTACAGAGAGGAATACGCCGATCAGGTGCGCATCTTTGCAGAAGCAATTCCCCAAATTCAACTCGATCCGCCCGCGCCCTCGAGTTGAGATCGGGAATCAGGGCTGCTCAACCACCTCCACATAGCGCCCGGTCGGCAGACTCGACAAGACCTGCCGCCGCCCAGAAGGCCAGCGGATTTCCACCTGTTCCACCGCTGCCGGCCCTAGGCCGAACAACAAGCGCGGATCGTTTTGGGCCTGGAAACTGTACCCCCGATGGACCTCTCGCACTTGCTCGCTGCCGCCAGCTCGCACTCGCACCTCAGCACCGATGGCTATCCGCCCTTCGGCCCCCACCAACCGCAGACCCAACCAGCGGTGCTCCGCCTCGCTGTCGTTGCGCAGCAGAGTCGGTGTATCGTTCAAGTTCATAATGAAAAGATCGACATCGCCGTCGTTGTCGTAATCGCCCACTGCCGCGGCGCGGCTCACCTTCTGCAACTTCCACACGGCCCCGCTTTGCTCTCCCACCTCCCTGAACCGCCCGCCCTCGTTGCGGTAGAGCAAATTGCGCTGCGCGTAGCGCAAATCGGCGTAGCTTTGGTCTAGCTGCGGATAGACGTGCCCGTTGGCGACAAATAAGTCGAGCCAGCCGTCCCGGTCGAAATCGACAAAGGCCGTTCCCCATCCCAAGTAGGGGCCCTCAATTTGGCTCAAGCCGACCTCGCGAGTACAATCCCGGAAGCGCCAAGCTCCCTCGTTGCAGTACAGGGTATTGAACTCTTCTGAAAAGTGCGTTGCAAAGAGATCGAGATCGCCGTCGCGGTCAAAATCGCCAGCGTGCAATCCCATGCTAGCTTGCGGTAAACCGTCGCCGCTGTACGCGGCCCCGGCCTGGACGGCCACCTGGACCAAGCGCCAGTCGCCGTCGTTGCGCCATAGCAGGTTGGGTTCGGTATCGTTGGCCACGTACAGATCGAGATCACCGTCGCGGTCCAAGTCGTTGAAGACGACCCCCATCGCCGGGTAGCGCAGGGTGCCGACTCCGGTGGAATCGCTCATGTCCCGAAACGTTCCGTCGCCCCGATTGCGGTAGATTCGGTCCGCCTGCCGACCAGCGTATTCGGGTCCGCAGTACACGTACAGACCTTTGTAGTGACATTTAGAGCCGCCCGCCGGCGGATTGTACAAGTCGAATTCGAGGTAGTTGGTCACGTACAGATCGAGCCACCCATCGCCATCGACATCGCCAAAGGCGGCGCTAGAGCCCCAGCGCCCGTCATCCACTCCGGCAGCAGTGGCAACTTCGGCAAAGCGGCCCGCCCCGTCATTGCGCCAGAGTTGGTTGGGACCCCAATACGTGACGTACAGATCGACATCGCCGTCGTTGTCGTAGTCGCCCGCAGCGCATCCCATGCCCCAGCCCCCAACGCCTAGATCGGCTTCCACTTGACGGAAAACCCGCGCACCTCCGGCACCCAGTTCATTGTGGAAAAGCCGGTTGCGCGCCTCCTCTGGCTGGTATTCCAACCGCGTCCCGTTGACGACGAAAAGATCCTGAAAACCGTCGTTGTCGTAGTCGAGAAAAGCCGCCCCGGTGGACATGGACTCAAGGACGTAATTCTGTTGGGGGCTACCGGAGACGTTTAGAAAGTCCAGCCCCGCTTCTCGGCTGGCATCGACAAAGTGAAAGGGGACCTTTGACGGTTCGCTCTGTTCCCGTCCAGATTGCGCTTGGCAACCTAGCAAAATGACCGCTAGGACCAGGGAGACCCCTGTGGACATGAGCGCCGGCCTAGGGCACGTACTCGTGCAGATCCGCGATCCAGTTGTACCCCTCTCGGTCCTCCCACTTGTGGGCCCCACCCATGACGAAAATTCGCTCGCCTACATTCGCAGTGGCCATCCAGGCTTTTTTCACTGGCATGGGGGTCTCGCTCGACCAAGTGCCGGCGTCGATATCGTACACTTCGACCTCTGTGTGATAGGGCGCTGATCCGCCCCAGCCGCCAAAGACGTAGATCTTGCGCCCCACGGCCAAACAGCCCGGATCGCAGCGCGGCGTGGGAATGGGCGGCAGCGGCGACCAATGGCCAGTATCTGGGTCGAAGACATTGAAGTCGCACCGGGGTCCATCGCCGCCGATCCCGGTCGCGACGTAGATTTTGTCGTCCACCACGGCGACTCCAGGCCCTTGGACTGCTTTGGGCAGGGGCACTCCTAAGGTCCAGCGGGCCGTGGCCGGGTCGAAGACCTCGACGCGGTCTAGGTGCCGCTGGCCGATCTCTGGTTCGGCATTCATGCTGTTGCCGCCGACTGCGTAGATCTTCCCCTTGCAGACAACGGCCACCAGACCAGCCCGCGGTTTGCTCAAGGGCGCGGCGGCGGACCAAGTCTGCGTCTTTAGATTCAGAACCTCGACACTGTCGCGGATTTCAAAGTGATAGTCGTCGCCGGTTTGCTGCTTTTCCTCCTCCGTGCGCACCCGCTTACCGCCACAGGCGTAAATCTCGTCGCCGACTCGCGCCGCACCGAACCACCCCCGCTGCGTGGGAATGGGCGGTCCCGGTCGCCAAGTGTCACTGGCCACGTCGTAGATCTCAACTACGTGCACCGTATGGTCTCCGGCCCCGGAAATGGCATAGATCTCGCCGTCCACAGCAATCGCCTGGAGATCGTGCCGATTGGTCGGCATCGGTGCTTTTTCGATCCACACTCCCATGTGCTCCTCCTGATGGACTCGTTGCAGTTAGACTTATGCCGAAAAAGATAGGTCAAGCAACGACTAGCTCCAACAGCCACACACCGCGCAGTTGTCTCGCTACCCGAGCCTCTTTATAATGGAGCCATCTCCAAAGGGGTGAAGCGACATGAGAGCGTCCATTTTAGCGATATGGGCCGCTATTGCCCTGTGGCCGTGTGAAAACTGGGGCTTGACCCTGTACCGAATTGGCGGTCCCCCACCTACACAGATGGAAGGAGTGGACATCGTCCATCTGGCCTGGGAGGAAGCCTTTGCGGGTTTTGACGGGCGGGCCGAGGGGCTGCTGTTTGAAGGTGGCCAAGCAACGCCCTTTCTGGTCACAGCAGACGATAACTTGGCACTCACCGCTAAGGACCGAGACGGCGGACCCAAGAGCGCTCGCTTTGGCGTGGGCGGCTTTCTGGAAACGGAGAACGAAGTGAGCGCCGGAATCGCCGACGGCGATTCGACGACAGTGTTCAAGAATACCGATTCGGAGCACGTCGGTGCGCGCGTCGTACTCATTCTCGACTTGGGGGGGCGTTTCTCGATCAACCGCGTGCGGTTCTATCCCTCGCCTCAATTTCCCCTGCGCTTCATTGAACAATTCATCCTCACAGCCTACGACGACGACCGCGACGAGGTCATCGTCTCAGAAACGAACAATCGCTCTAGCACTGTCGATCTCCTCTTTCCGCCCCAAGCTGCCGACCGGCTAGTACTGACTATGGCTTTCCGCCAACGCGATTGGGAAGTCGCTGAATTCGAAGCATACGGAGAAGGCTACGTCTTGGAGGGCTTCTACCAAACTCAGATCTTCGACTTGGGCGGCCCCGCCACCGTGGGCGACCTGCGCTGGTCCGGTTTCAAGGAACGAGACGCCCGCGTCAAAATCCGCACGCGCAATGGCACCGCGGCTGACCCCAATCGCTACTGGCGCTTTACGGGCCGCGGCGACGAGCAGACCTTTCGCGACGCGACCGGCCAGCCCCTCACGCGCGCGGCTTACGACAAGCTGAAGGGCAATAAAGCCGGCATTACTACCGATCTAGACCATTGGAACCCCTGGTCCGGGACCTACGATTTTGCCGACAGCACTGGAACGCCCATTATTGCGCCAAACGCCCGGCAGTACCTGCAATTCCAGATCCTGCTCTTGCCGAAGGGTTTTCAAGGGGCCGGCCTCAACTTTGTCGAGTTCACCACCTCGCAGCCGCCCATAACCGACCAAGTGGTTGCCGAGATCTGGCCGGTGGAAGCCGAACCAGGCCAAGTGACGCCGTTTACCTATGCCTTTAAACCGCTCATCGTGCCGGACAACAGTGGTTTCGACCAATTAGTGCTGCAGACCTCTGGACGATTTGTCGGCATCGATTCTGTACACGTCAATGGAGATGGGGTGGACTGGACTGCAGACCTCGCGCACAAACGCTTGGCGCTATCGCTGCCGCGCATGGACGCCACCGATAGTCAGAAGTTGATCGAAGTCTTCTTCCGCGCCCAAGTTTTTCACTTTGGCACGACTTTTGCAGGTCAGGTGTTCGACTCTGAACGTCCCCTCGAAGTGGGTCAGCAGGTACAGGGTGGAGACGCCACCTTTGCACTGGACAGCAACCAAGTGTGGGCCGGCATACGCCTGCGCGGCCGCCTCGTGAGCGAGGTGCGGGCGCAGCCGCCCGTGGTCACGCCTAACGGGGACGGGATCAACGACGCGGTCGGTGTCGAGTACTCGTTGCTGGAATTGGTGGGGACCGGTCAAGTGGCAGTGGATATATTCGACCTCGCGGGCCGTCCAGTCCGGTCGCTCTACCGGGGCCACCAGCGCAGCGGTCGTCACGTCCACTTGTGGGACGGCCACAGCGATGACGGCAGCGCCGTGGCACCCGGGACGTATCTGTATCAGGTGCGAGTGGACACGGACAAAGCACGGGAAGAACACACCGGCGCGATCAGTGTGGCGTATTGAATCAATTAAGAATTAGGAATTAGAAATTAGGAATTGGTACGTTGCTCAATTGCTCAATTCGTAATTCCTAATTCTCAATTCCTAATTGAAATCACCATATCAACACGAAATTGCCCTGCTTCCCAGTAATGAAATCGATGACCAGCCAAGTGCCGGCCACGACAAAGGCACCCAAGATCATGCCGACAAAAAAGTACCGGGTCTGACGGTACAAAACGCCGCCGCCGTATTTGAGCACTAAGCCCTTTATGGCCCAAGCCAAAAAGACGTTGAACCACATCACCCCCGAGGTGAAAACCGTCCCGGTCATGGCCAAGCCCAGCGGATGAATGGGCCACCACATGACCCGCTGATGCACTCCGATCAGCAGCCACATCAGCCCCGCCCCTAAGCCCGTGAACAGCCAGCCGCCTAGATCTGTAGTCGAGGGACTGCGCATCATCATCGAGATATAGGAGAGGGGAACGGAGGAAGAGGTGAGCCAGAACCAGCTATTGAGATTGATTCCGCCGTGCCGATAGGACAGGTACAGCACAATCCAGAACGCGCCGGCCAACGTAACCACCAAGGCCAGCACCATGCCCCAAAAAAAGGCCCGCTTTCTCCCTCGTACCACCTCGTGGATCATCTTCAGGCTATTGGCGCAGGCAGCCATGGGGAAGGTGACGATATCCGCAGTCCACGGATAGGTGTAGGCCAGTCCAGTCAAGCCCTTCGGCCCGAGGAAGGAGGTGCCCATGCTGGCCATGACAAAATCGGGCGCAATGAGCGGCGCTCGCACCAGCGCCACCCCAGCCTCGGCGACAATGCGCGACAAGGCGATGAAGATCAGCATCGCCACCGCGACTAAGAGCAATACCGCTACCAAGGGGATGCCCGTGGCCTCGAGCCACACCACCATGACGACCAATCCTACCAGTACCGTCCACAAGGCCACCCGGTACGACATAATCTCGTTCTGGTCGCCAGCGTCGCCGCCCCAACTCCAAGCCCGGCGCGCTACTGCCAGCAAATGGGAGCGCGCCTTCCACAAAGTATATAGAGCGAATACCAGCATGGCCCCCAGAGCTTGGTGGGTCAGATAAGGGGAACTAGGATTACTAAACCAACCCAATTTTTCTGTACTGTGGACGCCGAGAATATTGAAACAGCCCTGCTCGACGAGGGCCAGCAAATAGAAAAACCAGATTCCCAAGGCTAGGTTTCGGTTGATGAAATAGGAAAAACCCACCAGAGAAAACGAAAACTCAAAGGGCAGATTGATGGTATCGCGGAACAAGTACATACTGGAGCGAAAGTACAGCCCCGGCCATTGCGGATAGTAATTGTGCAGGGCATTGCAGCAGCCCACTATAACGGGCAGAGCAAAACCGATCCACATCTGCGGCTGGCGAAAGACCGCGCTCACCAAGGATGTCCCCTCGCGTCCATTGATCATCTCAATGGGGACCTGCATCATCGGATAGAGCAGGCGTTCCCCTTCCATCCACGGCCGGCGCAAAAGTACCATCAGGCCAATCGACACTAAATAGAGGGCGAGGAGGAAAACAGACCAATAGCTCAACGTTTCCAACCAGCCTTCCCAAGGCACCGGCATTCCCTTGGGCAGGCCCTCGTAGAAACCTTGGATCAACTGCTCATCGCTGGGGGCGATCCAAGCGGGAACATAGGGCTGGATCAGTTCACCCCAATTGTTTTCGGGGGTAGCATAGTAAAAGACGCCCGTGATCATGGGCAGCAGATGCTCGACCAAGCCAAAGGTGGGAATCGAGGCCGACACCATCATCATGGCGTAGATCAGCACCAACTCTTCCCGCCTCAGCGCCAAATTGCGAGCTAAGGTTCCCACCAAGATATTGCCCAACACTAGGTAGAAGAACAGGAAGAGAGCAACGGGATTGCTAAAGCACCAAGCCATGAAGGTGCCCTGGATAATGGCGTTGGCGTAGATGGTGCCTACGCCAATGAGAAGGCACAACAGAGATCCCAGCAAAAAGGCCCGGAAGGAAAGAGACTGGCTCTCTCCGGCAGGAGTCTCACCCAAGTTGGTCTGTCTGATAAAGGTCTCGGCCATTCGCTCCCGAGCGCCCGACTTGCTATGGGGATCTACAGGCGTCACGAATTCTGAACCAGTGCTAGCAGAAAGCCCGGTACGCTTCCACCAGCTTGGTCGCCCCCTCCAAGATCAGGTTGCGCTCGTCCTCGGCCTCAAAGAACAAGGCTCCCTGTTCCACCCAGCGCCGAGCCGCCTCTGGCCCCGAAGCCGTAGTGCCGAATGGGATTCCGTGCTTTCTGCACAGTTGTAGGATCTCTTCCATCGGGCCGCGCACATCCGGGTGATCCGGCTGCCCCGGCTGTCCCATCTCCACGGAAAAATCGCCCGGCCCGACATAGACCATGTCCACCCCCGGCGTCGAGACGATTTCCTCGGCCCGCTCGTAAGCCCGTCGCGTCTCTATGTGCACCACGAGGGACGTTTCCTCATCCTGTGCCGCCATCCACGCCCGGTGATCTGTGACTTTGCAGTAGTCGCTATTGCCGTATCCCGGCGCTGCCGCTCGGGTGCCCAAGGGCGGGAACTTGATATAGCTGCGCAAGGTCTCGATGTCCTCCCTCGATTCCGTGCGCGGCAGTTGTAGCCCCACCACGCCGCACTCCAACAGCTTGGCTACTGCGGCTCGCTCTAGCTGTGGGGTTTTGGCAATGACCGGCAGGCCATTGTCGCGCGCGGCCTGCACGGTATCGGCTAGCGCGGTCAAATCGAAATAGCCGTGCTCAAATTCGATGTAGATAAAATCGCAGCCGGCCTGCTGGAAGCACTTGACCAGCGACGGCCGCACGTACTCGGCAATCATACCGCCCACCAATACCTCCCCGGCCCGCAAACGAGCCTTGAGCTGACGTCCAGGGCCTCCTTCGGGATAGAGGTACGCATTGAGCGGTTTGTCGCCGACAGGTTTGGGCATAGTCTATTTCCCCTCTCTACATTCTCGCGCTACTGCGAATTTAAACCGAACGATTATCTAGCGAATAGGCGCGGTTATCACCACCTATTTGCCACGTGCCGCGAAACAATGAGCGACGCTTGGGCGGCATGGCCTCGATGACCTCGTGGCCGAGATTGAGCCGGTGCCATTGCGCCCACAGTGAATTGTAGCAATTGAAAACAGCGCAGCGCGGATTGTCTGTGTTGCGCCAATCGTTGGCCGCGTGTAGCAGACTTTCGGTGAAGACAATGGCCGAGCCGGGCGGGCAGCTATATTGGGCCATGGCTGCCCGCATGCGTTCCTCCCAGGGCGATTCGCCTATATTGGGCCGGTTGGAGTCGGGGCCACCGTAGTTGAAATGGGCTTTGTGCGAACCGGAGAGAAACGTGGTGCCCCCTTGGCCGGCTTTCACTTCTTCAAGCTCCCACACCACCCGCGTCAGCCCGGAAAATATCTTGTTGCCCGCCACTTGGTAGCGCATGGCATTGGCTTGTTGCGGGGGTCGCACCACATGCGGCAAGCCGGTGCCGTTGTCGGTGCTTTTCCAGCCGGCGTGTCGCACTGTGATAAAGGAATTTTCGCAGCGGAAGCTGTAATAATCGTCCCCGAGGTACGGCTCTTCAGCGAGAATTTCGGTGAGAATGCCGACCACCGCCGGATGGTCCAAAAGTTCCTGCAAAGCGCCTTGGTAGCCCTGTTTAGCGCCGTCGTACACTTCGGTCTTCATCGCTTCGATTTCCGCCTCGGACAGCACCGAGGGCAACAAAATCCAGCCTTGGAGGTCGAAAAAAAACTTCTGCTCTTCGGTCATGGGCACGGGCGCGGCACTATGCTCGCTCATGGCGTTCTCCTATAGGTAGGTCTTGGGCTTCTTCTGGTCGATTCTGCAAACAAACGGTTTAGATCAACTCGGCGTCGCAGCGGGGACAGTGTTCCCACTCGGGCGATTCCACCGGCTTGTCGCAATCCGGACACAAGCCGAGAGGATGCTCGTCCTCGCGGCAGCGGCGACCGTCTTTGTAGGTAATGCGGCGCCAGACCGTCTCGCCATCCGTGGCGTAAAAAGTCCACGTGCCCTTCTTGCGCCCGTCCGTGCTCTTGCTGCGGTATTCGTTGAACTGCCCGGCCTGTTTCCGTTTGCCGTTTTCATAGTAGGCTACGTGGTCGCCGGTAAGCTGATTTTCTTTATAGTGGTTGACACTAGCGGGCTGGCCGTTTCGGTGATACTCGACCCATTTGCCCGTCTTTTTGCCCATGTCGAAAGTGCCTTCGCGCCGCTTGCCGCCGTCGGCGTAGTACAGCACCCAAGGGCCGTGTTTTTTGCCGTTTTTGTACTCGACGTCTTCAAGATGGCTGGCCATGATTCCCTCCGCATTAATTGGCCGATGTGTTTACCGGTTGGCCTTCAGCGTCCCCCAACTGGCGTGGTCACGGCAGTAGCATAAGATAACTGTACCGCGCAATATGACAGGTAGGTTTCCTCTTAGGTAGGAAATGGTATAGGTACAATCTATATACTCTACCTTTCGGAACAAAGAATTTCCATCGCCGACGTCGGAGCTTTCAAGTAACGCCGCATTCATAAGGCCCCAAGTCCGGGTCGGTGTTGTGCACGCCGCGATAAGTGCTCTTACCCCGCAGATAGCGCACCTCCAATTCCACGTCCCGCACATAGATGAGCGGCGTAGCCTCTGGATCGCGCTCGTTCAAGGTGACCTCTACGACGTTGGTTCCCTGCACCGGCCAGTGGGCCTCGTCCAGTCGGAAGACAAACCAGTAACTCGAATGCGAGCGGTAGCGCGGCGCAGTCATCTGATAGATGTGGTCGATCTTGCGCATGATATGCGCTGGTAGTTCGTCGCCGTTCAACTTGAAGCCGAGGTGGTCGCGGTCGGTAGCGCGCATCAGTCGTATCCGCAAGATCACCTCGTGAACCCGGCCCGACGCCCCCCAGCGCGGCAGATCGTCGCTGGTCGGTAGTTCTAGTGCTACGGGCTGCTCTAGCGACAGCGGGGCCGGTAGCTGCATGACGAGTCCCGGCTCGGTCTTCGGCTGTGCGGCTGAACGCCCCGTGGGCGTGGGGATCGCGTAGATTTTGTCTTTGACCGCCATCACGTCCGGGTGCGGCAGTTCGCGGAGTTGCTCGTAGAAAGACGGGCCGTAAGGCCAATTGCCGGCCCAGTGTACCAAATTCAGCCCATCGACTCCCTGTGCCCAGTAGTTGGTCGCAGCGGCGCGCACCATGGCAATGGGGGCCGCGCCCAGCCGGTCCGAATCCACGTTGTTGCGGATGACGCCGTGAATTCGGCACTCCGCGTCTTGAGCCACCGCGATCAGGGACCGAAAATCCGCGGTCGCATCAATCAGAGACATGGACGCGAAGTTTTCCGCGACCAAAACATCGGCAATCCCCTCGCGGATCCACGTTTCTGGGTCCAGTCCGATAGACCGGCAACCGGCGATACTAGTAGGAATGCGCAGGGCCAGCTCGCGGTCCGGGCCGCTTTGCTTGACGGCCTCGCGTACGCGTTGGAGCCAGTCGGTAAAGATGCTCCGGCCGCGCTCCATGTCGTCTGGATGGAAGAAGGCACCGCCAGCGTAGTGATTGAGGTTGAGTTCAAAGCCATCCACCGGATAGTTTTGCAGGGTTTCCTCAATCAAGGCAAAGCGCATCTCGCGGACTTCTGGTCGCGCAAAATCGGCCAATTGGGTATCGCCGATCCGCAAGCCCTCGCCTAAGTCGGCCTGCACCTGGAGCGAGGGATAGATCAGCAGCCCCTTGGCCCGTGCGCGGTCGCAGACAATGTGCAGCAGATCGCGGTCCTCGGCGATGAGCTGCTGGGCGTTGCGATAGGCGCGCTGGAAGACGAGGTGATCCCACAGGTGGTCGTCCTCCGGCCGAAACTGAGCGGTAGCCGCCGTCTCTGGCCCCCAGTGATCGGCCACTTGGGTGTCGTGCAAAAAGGCATTGCCGAAGCCGAGGTTAAAGACCAGTGCCTCAATCGGCGTTCCCAACAGCTCATCGACCGCAGCCTCGCACCCCTCTCGCGCGACGGGTGGCTCGCACATGTAGAGCAAGGTGTGGCGCGAGTCGTTTTCAAACATCAGGCGGGGTTTGGGCATGAGTGTGTCCTCCGCGTATTAAAATTTGGTGCGAAAAACCTAAAACCGTATTATTCCCCCGGTCAATCACCCCACCCTAGGAATCCCCATGATCGAACTCCGCGCCACTGGCCTCATCTACCGCGATTCTACGCTTCACGCCTGGCATCCAACCCTAGCGCTATTGCCCAACGGCGACCTACTGGCCGCCTACGACTTGGGCGAGACCATCGGTGCCCTTGATTACTGTACCTATCTTGCGCGCTCGACCGATGGCGGCCGTTCGTGGACTGAGCCAATGGCCTTTTTCGCCGACCCCGTTGCCGCGCCCGCCCGCCGCACTGTCCGCATCAGTACCCTATCCGACGGAACCTTGATCGGCACGGGACGGCGCAGCTATTGCCACCACCCCGAGACCAGCGGCTGGAATCCCCAAACGTACGGCGTAGAGCAAGGCGACTGGTTCGTACTCCGCAGCCGCGACGGGACTCACTGGCAAGGGCCGCAGGAGATCAAGCCCCCGCTGGCCGGTCCCTACGAGGTCTGCCACGCCTTTGTCGAGACCGGCGACGGTCGATTGCTCCTGCCCACGGGCCTGTTGCGGACTTGGGAAGGGGACGCGCCTAACGGACTCAAGACCCTAGCGTTGGCCTCTGGCGACCAAGGCCAGACCTGGCCCGAATATATCGAGCTGTTCGTCGATCCCCAAGGCGCAGTGATCTACCACGAAGTCAGTCTCGTGGAATTGGAAGGCGGGCGGCTCCTCGCGGTGGCCTGGCCTTTCAACTCGGTAGTAGGTCAGACCCTGATGAAGGTACCTTACGCGATAGCGCCAGACGGCAGGACGTTCAGCGTCCGTGGCTCGACCGAAATCGCCGGCGAGACGACCAAGTTGCTGCACTTGGGCGGCGACCGGGTCCTGTGCCTGACGCGCCGCACCGATGCGGCTGGCCTGTGGGCGGTGCTCGCTCAGATACAAGGCGACGAGTGGGTCCATCTAGCAGAGGCTCCCCTGTGGCAGGGCGCGGCATCGCGGATGCTTGGCGAGCGAGACGCAGCTACCGAACTGGCCGAACTGCACTTTGGCTTTCCCAACCTCTTGCGCCTACCCGATGGCGACGTGCTAGCGGCCTTCTGGTGCCGCGAGGACCACATTCACAACATCCGCTGGCTGAGAATTAGCGTAGCGGACCACTAGGAGATCACCATGCACATCGGCGACCAATGGATGCAGTTGCGCAGTCGCGACAAAACCCTCGATCAGGCATTCGACCGGCCCTTTCCGGTCGGCGTCGAATACTACCGCCCGCCCGTGCCGCCGCCGGAGTACTGGGACGAGGACTTTCGCCGGATTAGCGCTGCTGGTATGAGCATCGTCCGCGCCTGGTATTCCTGGGACTGGGTCGAGACCTTGCCCAACCACTACGAGTTCGACGATCTGGACCGGCTCTTCGACCTCGCTGCCCAACACGGTCTAAAAGTCTGGGTCGATACCCCGCTGGGCACTCACATGGCCTGCCCGGCTTGGATGCTGCGCTCCCACCCGGACATGCGGGTTGTCCACCGCGACGGCAGTGTGCAACAAAATACGACCGGCGCGTTTGCCGCACACGGGGCGATGACCCACAACTTTGACCACCCAATGTGGCGAGTCTATGTCGAACGCTATCTATACCAATTCGTGCCGCGCTACAAAGATCACCAAGCCTTGGGCGTCTGGGGCACTTGGGACGGCATTGGCTACGCCGGCGCGTGGACGGCCCCTGAGCCATATCCCCCCTACAACGACTACACCATTGCCAAGTACAAGGACTGGCTCTACCGCAACTACACGCTCGACGCGCTCAACGAGTGGCTGCTGCGCCGCTACCGCTCGTGGGAGGACGTCGATGCGCCGCGCAATAAAGCCGCGCCAGTGGAAATGAGGCTGTATTTGCAGTTCCACCGCGAGAACATGGCCGACCACCTAGGCTGGATGGCCGACTTAATCGACCGGCTCGATGGGACGCATGAGCAGCGCTCACACGGTGGCTCGTACCCAGCACCTCACCACGAGACGGTCAGTCCGCAAATCGACAGTTGGGGCCTTTCGCACCACTCGTCCAACCGACTGACCACCGATGAACCGTACAGCATCGCCTGCGAAGCCTACGGCTTCCAGTGGTGTCGCGCCATGGGTCGCAACAATCGGTGGTGGAACGAAGAGATCTACGGCAGCTTCGTCGGCGGGCTACATCCTACCGAGAAGAAGACCTTGGGGCAAGAGTCGTCCCTCTATATCTGGCTGACCCTAATCGAGGGCGGTGCCGGGGCCATGTTTTGGCAGTATCGGCCCGAGTACATGACCTACGAAGCACCCGGACTCAACATCGCCGCACTCGATGGAGAGCCGACCGAGCGGCTCCAGGCGGCAACAGCGACCATTGCCCAGATCGACCGCATTGCAGACCATCTGCCGCTGGCCATTCCGCGCGCCGCTGTAGCCATTGCCTACAGCGGCCCAAGCGACGACGCATTTGATTTTAACGACCAAGGCGTCCAATTCATCCAGCACCACCGTGCGCTCTACCGCACCCTGTGGACACAAAGCGTGGCAATGGACTTGGTGACCCCAGCGATGGATTGGTCCGAGTACTCGCTGGTTTACCTGCCGCACTTCGCGGTCCTCGACGAGGTGGCCCTCGCCCGCCTGCGAGGTCAGCTGCAAGCGTCCGACGGCCCCCACCTCGTAGCCGATGGCTACTTTGGCACCTTTGCTGGCAAGGGCCACTGGAGCTTTAAGCCGCCCGAGGGACTTAGCGATCTCATCGACTGTCGGATCGCCGATTTTGATGTTATCGCTGATTTCGATGTTGGGGCTGGCAAAAACGTCGTGCAGATGGAGTGTGGCACCTTTGCCCTGCCGGCGGGAACGACCTACTCAATCCTAGAAACCCAAGGTGACACTGCGCCCATCGCCACCATAGGCGATGAAGTGGTTGGGGGGCGCTCGGCCGACGGGCGCTTCGCCTGGTACGGGTTTGCGCTTTCGGCTACAGCTTCGTCGCAAGTGACCGGGCAACCTAGGGCACCAGCACCTGCGGGACTGGTCCACGATGAGGTAGCAACCGCGTTGCTGGCAACTGCGGGCGTCGAGTCGTGGTTTACACTTACCGGAGACCGCGTCGTCGCCTTTCGCCGCCACTCTCGGCAGGGCGGGTCGCTGATCTTCGCGCTCAACGTAGAACGGCGCACTGCGCGGACGCGGGTGCAACCGCGCTGGCAGATAGGCTCAGCCCGTGACCTGCTAGGAGAACAAAACCTCGCACTCTGCGACGGAGCCTTTGAGCTGACGCTAGGGTTCGGCGAGGTGGCGGTGATACACTGTGTGGATATCTGATCCGTCTTAGAGCGAAAGAGATAAACTGTGCAGTTGAACCGCGAGCAGTTCTTGGCAGAAGGGCTTCTCGTCTCAGAGGGGATTTATCAGCCCAATGGCATCCAAGACGGCACCGATCTTCTCCACCTCCTCATCTGTGGCTGTGACCATAGGCGGACGCAACCAGCGCGAGGCAATGCCATTGAGTTCAAGCGCGGTGCGCCACACAGCCTGACCGCCGCCTACCACATCTGTGGCCACTCCCCAGAAAGGTTCCTCGATTTGGGTAATGATGGTCTGGGCCGTTTTGGCGTCGCCATCTTGGAAGGCCCGCCAGTAGCTTTGTGCTATGTGGGGAGCAAACGAAGATGGATAGCAAAAGAAAGCGCGAATGCCGCAGGGCCATTGTGCGAAATTGCGCCATAGGCCCCCGCCGGTCATGAACTTCCACCGATCACCATAGCGGTGCATAGTTGCTTTTGCGTATTCAAGTGTGCCGTCTTCTTTGAAGGTGCAGATGTTGGGCGCGTCGAGTAGTTCGTCGAGAATTTCATAGGGAGGACACCCCACCAACATCAGAGGCATTACTTGGGCTACTTTGCGGTATTGGACGACCTTACCCTGCGGTTGGGCTTGTTCCGGTGGCAGCACCATCAGCAGGTCGGCTCCCCAACTGCGGCAATACTCGGCGAACTGGACCGCCCGGTCGTCTGGCCAGCGCCGAGTAGCCGCCACCGTCAATGCCCGTCCGGCGACCCGGTCGACCAAGAAGCGGGTAAGCTGGGCGACTTCTTCATCGCTGAGGAACTCAAACTGGCTGTCCCCGTAGGTCAGCAAGCTGACCTTGCTGCCGCTGGCGATGCCCACGTCGATTATGCGACCGATGCCCTCCCAATCTAGTTGGCCGTTGGGCAAAAATGTAGTGGGGATGGAGTTGACTGGACCTTCGAGTAAATTTCTGATCTCGTCCGGCTTCTTGACTGATGGCATTGACGCATTCCTTTCGTGGATAAATGTAGAAGAAAACACCAGCGCCCTCCAGCCTAAGACCTCCCAAGCAGGCATTGCTCAGAACACCGCGAGATACCAGATTATGCATAGCCTCGTGCCGCTCGCATCATGCCACCCAACGTTTAACTAAACATGAACGCTGATTCGCTCGAAATACAACCTCTGCAAAAACCTCTCGACGCCGAAGTCTCCGTTCCCGGGTCCAAAAGTTACACCAACCGGGCGCTGCTGATCGCGGCATTAGCCAACGGAGAATCACACCTTATAGGCGCACTCTTTAGCGACGACACCGACTACATGGTCCAGGCGCTGCGCAAACTCGGCGTCTCTATAGAGGCCGATCCAAAGGCGGCCAGCTTTGTGGTCGCAGGTAATGGGGGACGGATCCCCGTCGATGGTGCCGAGCTGTACATCGGCAATTCGGGCACTACTTCTCGGTCGATCACAAGCTATGTCGCGCTCGGCAATGGCACCTTCATCATCGACGGCGACGCACCCATGCGCCAGAGCCGACCGATGGCCGATCTGCTCGACGCACTCGGCCAACTCGGGATCGACGCTCGTTCGCGCTTTGCCAACGGATGCCTACCCATAGAGGTACAGGCCAAGGGGTTCAGAGGAGGAAAAACCCGGCTCGACGCCAGCAAGAGTAGCCAGTTTCTCACCTCACTGCTGCTCGTCGCTCCCTACGCCGACAACGGCTTGGAAATCGAAATGGTCGGCGAGTTCAAGACCGAATATATCGACATCACTATGGCGGTAATGCAGGCATTTGGGATTGAGGTCAAGCACAACGAGTACCGGCGCTTTCGCATCGCTGGCGGCCAATGCTATACGCCCCGTACCTACGCCATTGAGCCGGATGCTTCCAACGCCTCGTACTTCTTTGCTGCCGCTGCGCTCACCGGTGGTCGGGTACGCGTAGCCGACATTGCCGCCGACTCAGCCCAAGGTGATATCCACTTCGTCAATGTGCTTGAGAAAATGGGATGCACAGTCAACCGTTACGCCAGCGGAGTTGAGGTGATCGGGCCGGATCAACTCAGAGGTATAGACATCGATATGAAGGCCATATCAGATACCTCGCTGACGCTAGCTGCGATCGCTCCCTTTGCCAAGAATCCTGTGCGGCTCCGCAACATCGAGCACACGCGCTGGCAGGAGACCGACCGGATTGCCGCTATGGTCGCCCAACTGCGTCGACTCGGAGTGGCGGTAGAAGAGCACAGAGATGGCGTTACTATCGCGCCTTCCAAACCCAAAAGCAGTAGCATCGATACCTATAAGGATCACCGAGTAGCTATGAGTTTTGCTCTAGTCGGATTGCGAGTGCCCGGAATCCGCATCAACGACCCAGGATGCGTCGGCAAAACTTTTCCGACATACTTCGATGTCTGGGATCAGATAAGAGGATCGGCGTGAACGGAAGGGAATGATCGAAACAAGGATGCCCTACCGGTGGTTTACCGGTAGGGCATCCGAACTGCTTGCTGCTTGAAGGGTGCTTATTGAGTAAACTGGGTCACGTTGGCGATGCCGCCCGGCTGAGTCAACGCATAGACGATTAGGTTGACCCCGAACTGCAACCCGCGCTCTCGTGCATCAGCCAGCGGATCTCCCCAGTACCAGCTAATATTTAGGTCGCTGAAGACCACCGCAACCCGACCGCGCAGTTCCAGCATCTCCAAATCGAACACATTGCCAGCCGGTGCGCCGCCCATAGGCGGACCATCGGGAAAATCCCAGAAGCTATAGTAGAGATCGTGGCTCTTAGGCACTTTCTGCCACTTGGAGCCGTCGCTACCCAACACCAACGGATCTTTCATCAGGGCCTTGAACTGGCGATCAAACGGCGTACCTGAAACCCCGGCTTCTTTGCCGTCAAGTCCGTTCTCAGCATCGCTTTGGCGGATTTCCTCGGCATAGAGAAAACCACCATTCTTGAGATAGTCGCCTAGGTTGGTTTTCTCTGTATCGCTGATTTGCAAGACAGCATCGTTGCCCGTCACATAAATCATGGGGGCGTCCATGATACGCGGATCCGAAAATTCCAAGGTCGTGCCCTCAATTCGGGCATTAATTTGAGTATGGTCGCGCATATAGCGCATCAACTCCTCTACCGCAGTTGGGAACCGATCGCGATTCTTGTCTGCGATATCGTAGTCAATGACTGTCATGTTAAAAAAGCCGCGGATATTGCGTTTGTTGTCGGGATCATGAATCAAGACCGCTTGATAGCGGCCAATGTCTAAGTCGCCAACATTGAGCAACTCGTGCCTCAGGCTCAGAGCCTCTTGCACTGGTGCCGACGTTTCCGCCAGTTCGATCATCGCGACCTCGTCGAAGGCCAACTCTTCGGCCTTAGCACCTGAAAAGGCACCCAAGACCTGCGTACCGGGTAGAACCGAACTCAGCAAGTCGCTACCTACCGCGCTAACATCGGCTATCGCCGATATATCCTGCGGCAAATCCGGCGGTGCCATCGACTGCAGCATCTCCATCTGCACTTCGGATATCTCGGGACGTTTGGCTAAGTCGAAGTTCTTTTCGAGAATTGGCGGAGGAGCGCGGAAAATGATTAGCGCCTCCTTTGTCTCTTCTTCGCCAATGCCAAAGAGATGATCGTAAACGAAAACGCCAGCGTGAATAGCTACCGAGAGCATAAAGGCCACGCCCATGTTCAGCCGACGGCCGGTGGTAGCCGAATATAGGGCGTATATCAGCACCCCGGCACCCGCCAAGCCGGCGGCGATTACCACCCACTTGGACAGGATGAAAAGTACGTGAATGAGAAGGGCCGCGCCGACCGCTATATAGGCCGTTTTTTGGCGCTGTGCCTGTACTGCTTTTTTATATTCGTCTACTCTATACTCGTCTACCACAGTTCTTCCCCCTCTTGGAAGGGCCTAGAACCCTCACTTAGTTGCGCTGCGGTTCCGTGGCAATGACCTGATCAATGACGCCCACTTGGCGAGCAATATCCATGATCTGGACGATTTGCCCGTGCGTGGAACGCTCATCTCCTTGGATGATAATCATCGTGGTGTTGTCCAGTAGCTGTCTCTTCGCCTGCAACTCCTCTTTGAGGGTCGCAAAAGTCACCGACTTGTGGTTCAGTTTCATGTTGCCGTCCTGATCCACGACGATAAAGAGGTTTTCCTTCTCCGGAGCCTGAGCCTCTTCGGCTTCGGGCAACTTGATGTCCAAACCCGGAGTAATGGCGAACACAGCAGTCACCATGAAGAAGATGAGTAGCTGAAAGACCACGTCAATCATCGGCGTCAGATCGGGCATGGTCAGTTCTTTTTTTTCTACTCTATCAGCCATCTATCTCATGCCTCCTAAAAAAGGGCTGCCTTAGGCAGCTTGGGTGCCTTGCCAGCGGCGCAGCAGAGCGTCCACAAAACCGTGGCCGTATGCTTCAAACTCAACGGCCTTGCCTGTGGCGCGATTGCTAAAGTACGTGAAGATGGCGATTGAAGGCACGGCGATCACCAGACCGGTAACTGTAGTGATTAGTGCTTCGGAAATACCTGCGGCGACGATTGTTGGCTCGCCGAGGCCCTTTTCCGCAATACCTTCAAAAGCGTTGATCATACCGTTAACCGTGCCCAGCAGGCCGAGCAACACCACGGATTTGGACACGAAGTCAATAACGGCCAGATACCGTTCGAGATACCCCAAGGCGGCGCGTTCAACCGTGCCGTTCATTTCCTCGCGCATCTCCTCCATAGTGCGTTGCTCGCGCGACAAGTGCTCAAAGCGCTCAATCCCTTCGCCGTACACCTCGCCTTCGAGCTTACCGACTTCGGCGCAGTACTCTCTGAGCTGATCAAGGGAGGCACCCGAGTCAATACGCGAGTTGATATCGTTGGTGGTTTCGGCCAATTCGTCCTCAGAGCGCAGCCGTGCATACGTCCAAATGCGCTCGAGAAAGAACGCAATAGACAGCATAGACCAGAGCATCAAAGGATACATGAAAGGTCCGCCTTCGCGAAAAAGTTCAATCATCTTCTTTATCCCTCCTTAAGTTAGGACGCAAAGAAATCAAGGTTATAGGACGCGAGCTTCCTGCATTACCTGTAGCTGCTCTCTGGCATAGTCCACCTGCGTCACGTATTTGGGGTTGTCGCCATAGTTGTCGACGACCTCCTGAAAGACGGCACCAGCCTGACGGAATTCCTCTTGGGCCATATAGGCGGCACCGATGTTGACTAATGAATTGACAGCCTGATCGCTCTTGGGATACTTCTGCTGCACTTCCTTGAAGACTACCATTGCTTCATCGTAATTTTTCTCAGCCAAAAGCTGTTCGCCCGTTGCATAAAGATTGTAGGCATCGATCTCAGCCAAATGTCCGAGCAGAGTCCTTGCCTTGTTCGGCAGCGCTCGATCTTGGGCAGTCAACTTGTCAACGGGAAAGCGGTCTAAGAAAGTCTGGTAGCTTTCGGTGGCCTTCTCGTAATCCTTGAGGCCGTAATAGTAATCTCCGAGCGTAAATTGGCTGCGTGCCCCATAAGTGCCATTGGGATGTTCAGCAACGATCCGCTCAAAAACTGGCACTGCTTCTTCCTTGCGGTCGAGGTTGATCAGGCACCAAGCCTTATTGTAGAGTGCATCATCCATATGGCCCGACTGAGAATAGCGTCTAATGATTCGATCGTAGTAGACCATAGCATCTAGGTAGTGCTGGTTTTTGTCCTCCACGCCGCTTCTATTGGTCATGTTAAACAGAGCGTCCCCAGCACGAAAAAGCGCCTCAGATGCATAGCGAGACTGCGGATACTTATCTGCTAGGCTAGCAAAAATATCGCTGGCGTCGCGCCATTTACCCATCCGATAGTGCGCCCAAGCATCGTAGTAATAGGCATGCACAGCGCGCTCGTCATCAGGATATTGGGTGTAGTAGGTATTGAACGCTTGGGACATCGCTGGCAGCACGTCAATATTGCCGTTAGCCGATAGTTTGTTATAAGCTACGCCTATTTGGAATTGGGCATTTTTGGCCCAAGCAATCTGTGGGTAGTTTTCGATGATAGTGTTATACGTAGCAATCGCTTGGACGAACTGCTCCGACCTGTAGAAACAGTTGCCTTGGACGAAGAGCGCATTAGCAATGCTCTCGACATTGACGGCCAAGTCGATTAGCTCCTGAGCCGCTTCAATACTCTGCTGGAACTTATCTAGTTTGAAGTAAGCATTAGCCAAGCGAATGAGCAAGCGCTCCCGGTCCTCGCTAGAGGTAGTGGCAGCCAACATCTCCTCGTAGATGCGCACCGCTTCCTCTGGATTACCCTTCTTTTCGGCCATTGAGATCAACTGCAGTCGCGCCGAACGCACCAAGCTCTCGTCTCCAGAAGCAATGACCTCATTCAGCAGCTTCTCCGCTTCGTCGTCATTGCCTTCCGCCGAGTACGAGAGGGCCATCGAGAACGAGACCTTTAGTTGCATCGCCTTGGGAATCTTGGTGTCCAACAGCCACTTGTAATCGATCAGCGCACGGTCGTAACGGCCCGAATAGTGGTAGGCCAATGCACGGCCGTAGCGGGTGTCGCGAATGACATCGCTTTCTGGGTACTCTTCAAGCACCATGGTGTAGCGCTCGACTGCATCGACGTAGTTTTTATTGTTGAGGTCGAGTTGGGCCATCTGGAAATGGGCCCTAGCCTCCAAATCGCGGTCGCCGGTCACGCCTTCTAGCAATTGATTGAGCAGCGCACGCCCCTCGGCTATGCGATCTTGGGAAATATAGAGATTGGCTGCCTCAATCAACGCGGCGATGTACGTCTCGCGGGCATCGCGATCAACCTTGGAAAAAGCAGCGATAGCCTCGTCTTTCCGATCTTCGTCGCGGTAGAGAATACCAAGGCCATAGTAAGCATCAGCCGTATGTCGCGTATCCTGATAGCTTTCCGTTATAACCTTGTAGGCTTCAATGGCCTCTTGGACTTTCTGCTGCTCGTAGTTGAGCCGAGCGATGCGCAACAAGCACAGCGGCGCTTGGTCGGAGCGGGGAAAGTTGTCCACTGCCTGCGTATAGCTTGAGATAGCCTGATCCACCACGCCGAGTTTCTCAGCAGACCAGCCTGCGCTATAGAGCGCTGCGGAGCGCAAACCCGTCTCGCTATCCGGGTAGTCCACTAGCAGTTGTAGGTAGTCTTCGCGGGCAGCGGCGTAGTCTCCGGCGAAGTACTTGGCTTCGCCTTTCTGATACTGAGCATTCGGTGGATAAGGCGTATCCCCGTAGAGTTCAATCACTTGGTTGTAAGCAGTCCACGCCTCGTCGAACTTCTCCCACTCCATGTAGTTATCGCCGATTCTCATCTGCACCTTGGCTTTATAAAAGCGTTCCTCGGCAGTTTCTTGGGCGGCGATTAACTCTTGGTAGGCTTTCTCAAATTGGTCTGTTTTGCGGAAGATCTCAGCAACGCGCAACGAGGAAGTCTCAAAAAGCTGTCGATAGTTTTCAAAATCGACATTCTTCCCCTCGCGAAACGAACCGCGCAAGAGTTCAAACATCCGGTCGTAGAGATTGCGCACATCGCGGTAGGCTTTAATTGCCTCTTCGTCGCGCCCCATCTGGTCGTAGGCGTTGGCCTCCAGATAAAGGGCTTGGGCAATAACTGGACTATTGGGGTACTCATCGAGGACTACCTGGGCCATCTCAACGGCTTTGGCATACTCGCCCTTCTCATAAAAGGAACTGGCGATGCGGAACTGCGAATCTGGCGCATAGCGGTCCTGCGGATAAGCCGCCAACATGCCGTTGAGCGTTTCGATGGATTGGTCGTATTCTTTTGTATTAAACTCGCTCCAGCCCGCGTAAAAATACGCCTTGCCAGCTTCCGGCGTCTCGGGGAACAACTCGACATAGCGCTTGTATTCCTTTGCTGCCTCGCCATACTCTTTGGCAAGGAAACGAGTCTCGGCAACTTGGAACTGCACCAGTGACTTGAAATCCTCGGCTACGCTTCCTACGTCGAGAACTCGGCGATAGGCTTCTACCGCTTTTTCGTGTTGTCCGCTCTTTTTGTAGGCGTTGCCTAGCTGATACCAAGCCGCCGCGACTACAGGCAATTCCAAGTCGTTGCCAAACACTACCCGCACACTGTCGGTACGCACGGCCTTGCTGTCAAACTTGACGATCTTTGAATACTCGATGATCGCCCCTTCAAACTCGCCAAGGGCGTAGAGAGATTGTCCGGCGTCAAAACTGGTCTTCAGATTTTGCGGCACCGGTAGAAAAAGGCTAGCTCCTAGCCCCAATCCCAGCGCGATAAGTCCGGCCCAGACCGTCATTTGTGTATCTCCTTGTTACCCTAATTTATAGTTTGGAGTTTATTCAGGGTTTATCAGGGTTTATCAGGGTTTTATTTTTGTTATAATTGGTATGCGAATGAGAACCGATGGGCACCATTGGTCTCCGTCAAATCTAAACCAATGTCATACGCATAGTCGAACACCAACTGGTTCCACTGATAGCCCAACCCCGCATTCAAACCACCTCCAGCGTCCTCCGACAACAAACGACGCCCCCCCGCCCGCAACAACAACCCCTCCACTAACTGCGTCTCCCCACCAACCACCAACCCGTGATCCGAACCCTCACCCGTCAAATCACGACGCACATACTGAACCGAAACCAACGACTGACCGCTCAGACGATACCCCACCCCCACGTGCACGTCCATCGGCAACGCACCCGCATCCGGATCACCCGCCACCTCGCCATAGGCCACATTCGGCTGATTGATATTCTTCAACAGCACCCCCACCTGCGCCCCTTGCACCGGACTCTGCCACAGCAAACCCAAATCAACCCCGACGTTGCCCGCACTCTGATTCGACAGCGGATCGGCGCGACCCTCATCGTCAGGAATGGCCCCCACACTCCAAAACAAATACTTGGCCGACAAGCCCACCTGCAGCCGACGCTCCACCTGATACGACAGCGACACAAACGCCCCGTTTTCACTCATCAGCGACGAGCCGATCCGCTCATAACCCAAACCCAAGCCCATCTTATCGCCCAACGGCTGGGCATAGGACACCACGTGCTGACCCAAATCGTCGCCTTCTATGCCAGCATACAAAAGCGACACATTGGTGTAGGCCACCTGACGCTGGGTCACTTGTCCCAACCCGGCCGGATTGGCAAACACCGCATCGGCGTTGTCGGCCACCGCCACAAAGCTGTTGCCCAACCCCTGCGCACGCGCACCAGAGCCTACATTCTGAATGTTCACAACACCCTCGCTTGATTGGGCGACGCACAGCACGCCTACTAAAATACTAAGTATTTTCAGAGATTTCATAATGCAACTCCTCCTTGGTGGTCTCGCTTAAAGGCTAGTTTGCCTTAGCGACTTTAGGAACGACCGTGCCGTCCTTGTAGATCTTGCCGATATCTCGGACAAATTTATAGGAAATATTGGTGGTCTCCACCGGCTCATTGCGAAAGTCAAATCTCAGGATTACATCGAGCACTTGGACTTCGATATCACGCACGTCGGGGTGGAGCACGGGAAAAATGACGAAGCCTTCCGCCTCTTGACCGCTGAATATCTCCTCGTCTTTGAGCATCGTCCGCCGCAGCAAGTCGCGGCGCTCTTGATAGCGAGCATATTCGTTGCCTCTATAGCCTATGGCATAGGCACGATAATACGTGTCGAGCTGTTCGAAGTTGAGGCTCCAATACTCGCGTTTATTGCTCGCTTTGACAACGATTTTGCTCGGATCAATCTTGACTTTAGGGTAGGCGTAATTCTTAACGCCGAGGCGGAAGACAGTAAAGCGCTGCTTTTCTTCGTCGGTCCCCCAAAATACCGTATTACCAAAGGTATAGGGGTTTGTGGACTTAGGACCCGCTTGGGAATTGTTGAAAAACTGGCGGTTCAACTCCTCGTCAGTCATGGGCTTGAGCCGCACTTCAAATCGATCTTGGGCAAAGGTCAACGTCCCGTCATCCGCCACACTGATAGACGAGGCCTGATCTTGGCCAGGCTGCAATGGCCCCGTGTAATAGCTATACCCACAGCCCAACACACCCGAGCCGATAATCAAGGCCAAGGATAATACTCGCATAAAATCCATCATTCTGACACTCCTCAGTGGTATAGCTCTGTGTGCAAAGAGGCTTTTAAGCGCCCCCAAGATATCGACTCCACGACCGTAAATGTACCCTCTAGAGGCATCAGGATCAAGTCAGCAAAGCGATCAGAAAAACGATACGAATTGTGTTGACCTGAAAGCGACCACTTAGCATCAAAGAGTTCTGAATGCACGTCAAAATCGTTGAGTTCTACGTTAAAACCAAGGATTTCGTTTTCCCGCAAGATATGCTCTTCGCTTTGAAAGGCCGCATTAATATTGACGCGGTCAAAGGGCACAAGCATGACTTCATAATTTGTCACTCCCTCTCCTCCCAAGACACCTATAAACTCAACCGCCGCCTCAGTATAAGGACCATCGGATAGCGCGTACCAAGAAGCAGCAGAAAAATTGACGAAAAAATCCTCGTCAGGCGGCGGGCCAGCCACAACGAAGTGGTTAGCTTCAACTCCATTGCGCCGCCGTTGCTCTTCTTGGCTCAACTCGGTGAAATTGGCAAATTGTCCACCTGAGTGGTCCGCGTCAATAAATAATTCCATCGCGTCGTCTTGAAAAAGCACCGTAGCACTACCGGCGGGACGATCAATCTGGTGTATATCATCGCGAACCTGAGCGGCGATGTAGAGCTTGTTTTCTGCTTTATTCCACCCTGCCATAAGACGAGCAGTAAAATCATCCGAATCACTCGTCTCAACTTCTGGATTAATCAGGTCGTGAAATTGACCCGTTAATATAGTGTAAGAGTCGCCTACAACTTCCCAATCTTTCAAATCGCCGTCAATGACGGGAGTTAAATGATCGGGAAATTGAAAGGCTCTATAGCCCACTCCTTCGGGATAATGACCCAAAACCGGTTTAGCCGAGCCTACTGTTATCTGTAGCACTAGCGTTAAAAAAAATAGACGCGACCACAGCACCTCGGCCAATAACCTTTTTATTCGTTTTTGGATGTCTTTCAATATATAGGGTTGTATGATAATCAATGGCCTAAGACGTGTCAAGATATATTAGAGGTAGCCATAGAGACATTGGGTTTATAATGGATAAGCCCAATAAATAACAGTGGGTTAGGGTTATTTAGACCCCGTATAAATCGTTGCAAATTACTTCATCTATACCTCAACCTCAGTGATTATCTGAGCGATTGACGACAAAATCCTCTCTTTTTGGGCGCTCGTCGGCCCGATTGGATTATCTTGAGATGTTTACCTATATACTATATAATAGAATAGCAAAACGTCCAAAATGCGTGATTAGACCAGCCGATGGGACTGGGTTGGAGCGCCCAACTGCTGTCGGCACTCTTGTTCTACTCGTTGCAGGTAGCCAAGGGCTTACATTCTTGCGCGGAGGTATTCGATGATCAGGTTGTTGGTAGCGGTAGTCGGCGTCGTGTTTATGCTCGGCAACGGCTATGCCGAAGTCAAGCGGTGGCGGATCGGCGACGATGTCCATCCTTGGACTCTACAACCGGTCACCGGGCGCCTCGACTTGGGTCGCAGTTGGGCCGTTGAGTTGATCGCCGACGACGATGGCGACGGACTCATCGACGAAGACCCCGTCGAACTGATTGACAACGACGGCGACGCGCTGATCAACGAAGACCCCATCGACGAGCAAGTGGACAATGACGGAGACGGTCAACTCAACGAAGATCCAGCCAATAGAATCGACGATGATGGCGACGGACTCATCGACGAAGACCCCGTCGAACTAGTCGACAACGATCTCGACGGACTCATCGACGAAGATGGGCCGGATCCTCAGTTCGACAATGATGGCGATGGCCGACTCAATGAGGACGGATTGTACACGCTCTTTGACGACGATTGGGACGGCCAACTCAACGAAGACCCAATCAACGGAATCGACGATGATGGCGACGGACTCATCGACGAAGATCCGTCGCTTCCTGAGCACGGCCAAGGCGTGACCACCTGGCTGCGGCCCGTGCGTCTGGACAGCCTGCGTAACCTCGCCTATCTGCTCAACCAGCGCTTCAAGGCCGGCGAGTTCGGCGGCATCATCCCCGGCAAGGATCCCCAGCGTCCCTTTATGGTGGTGCCGAGCGAATATGGCTTTCGTCGTGAGATAGCCGACCCGATCTCGGCCGATCACTGGGCGACGGCCCAAGTAATCGGTCGAGTCGACGCAGAACTGATCGTCGATGGAGACCTTAGCACGGGATACGGCTCCGCCATTTACAACCGCGGCGGTGTTGGCATCAACCTGATGGGTTACTACTATCTCAATCGCATCGTCTTTCGCCCACGGCCGACCTTGCCCGCCAGCACCATTGCCAATTACTATATCCGCTACGGAGATCGTACCACGATCAGCAGCCGTTCCGAAACCATCCAAGCGAGTAGAACGCTAGTTCCCGTTACCAACGGTCAGTTTAACCCGGTAGTCAAGGATTTCCAATTCGCTACCCCCTTTGTAGCTGGCCGCGTCGACATAGTCTCGACGGATCCCAAAGGCACCTATGTCGAGACCGCCGAAGCGGGCTATTTCGGCGACGGCTACGCCATCGACGGGCAGTATATCTCAGCCATTATCGACGTGGGCACACCCACTCCGCGCATCCGTCGCTACGACCGCGAGATTGAGCAATTCGCCGGCTCGGAGCGCGAGGCGTATGAAAACCAGTTTCCCCTCGATGTGGCCGGCGATCAAGTCAACTGGGGCAAAGTGCGCTGGCGCGGCAACCGCGACGGCCGCGACGGCGACGTCCGCATCCAGTTTCGCGTGGGCAACACCCTCGACACCCACATCTACGCCCGCCGCTTGGGGCCGGGACTCACGGACACCCAAGACGAGAATGGCAATCTCCTCAATCTGTTTTCCTGGATCAAGATCCCCGAAGGCCGCGTTCCCGAACGCGAGCTCCAGTACAATGAACTTGGCGTTGATCTAGGCGATGACGGCCTCTTGGGCTGGAGCTTCTGGTCGGCACCTTTCAAGCTCGAAGACGCCCTCATTGACGAGAGCTTGCCCGAAGCCGAGTGGAAAAACACAGGCGTCCAACTACCCTTGCCTGGGGGGACTCGCTACATCCAGTTTCGTATCTTCTTCGATTCCGCCCAGCACAGCGCAGCCCTATTGGACTTCATCGAGTTCGACTACGACGCGCCGCTGGTCTCAGGGGGGATCGTCGCCGAGATTTTCCCCCCCCGCGTCACCTTGGGCGAGGAGACGGCTTTCCGCTACTTTGTCCGGCCATTCTTTAAAACGGATGAGGCCACCGCCTTCAACCGGATCGAGATCGCCGTGCCTAGCGCGGATACGCGCATCGACACCTTGCGCTTCGACGGCCAAGACTGGACTGAAATTGTCGCTGGCACGGGGGCCGACCCGCTGCGCGACATCCACCCCATCCGCCTCGCCCCAGCAGAGGGCCGCACTGACAGCTTGGGACAGTTTGCCCAGCGCGTAGTCACCAATCCGCGCACCGGCTCGTCCAAACTGCATATCAAGCTACCCCTGATGGGTGCTGAGCACTTTCAATTCGACCAGAACATCGAGATCATCTTCCGCTCCAAGCTCTTCCGCGGCTCAGAGGAGTTCACCAGCTCGGTGTGGAACGACCAAGGCGACTCCGAGGTCGAATCCATTCCACAACCGGCCGAGGATGGCGACGCCACCCCTGACATCGCCACCAATGCCCTCCTCGTAGTCGCCGACGAGATCGACCAAATCGTCAGGACGCCCCACATCGCCCCCAATCCCTTTACCCCCAACGGCGATGGCATTAACGACGAGGTCACTTTTTCCTTCGACCTTTTTCTCGTGCTCGATCCGGTCGAGGTCCAACTCGAAATCTACGATCTGTCGGGTCGTCGCATCGCCCAGATCCAGCCGGGTGGCTCCACGGCGGGCAGTCTCCAAGTCGAGTGGGATGGCCGCGACAGCCAGGGCCAAGTCGCCGCGCCGGGCATCTATCTCTACCGGCTTGCCATCGACTTGGACAACGTCTCTACGGAGCGTTCGGGCACCCTATCGCTGGCCTATTAACCAAAATGCGCGACGCTGCCCGGTTCCGCAGGAATAGGCAACGTCGCACCGTAAAACGCTTGCAGAATTTCCCTTCTTCGTCACCATTCTAACGCCATGGCGCGCAGCACCCGTTTCTTTCTGGGCGCGCTCCTGCTAGCCGCTCTTGCACTGCGGCTGGGATATCTGTGGGAACACCGCGCCAGTCCCTTCTTCGACGCGCCCGTAGTTGACGCCCAGACCTTTCTCAAACAGGCACAGACCCTTCTTGCCAGCGGTCCATTCTGGGAAGGGGACGAACCGTATTGGCAACCCCCTCTCTACATCTACCTGCTGACACTCGTTTGCTGGCTCCTACCAGCCTCGTACTTCGTCGGCATCCGGCTCGTACACATGGGACTCGGCGTTCTTTCCTGCCTATTGGTGTACGCATTGGCCCGGCACGCCTTTGGCGAGCAGGTCGGGCGCATCGCTGGCATCATGGCAGCTTTATGCGGTTCCTTGCTCTACTTTGAGGGCGAGCTATTGGCCGTACCGTTGGAAGTCTTCCTCAATCTCCTACTCCTGTACGGCCTGTTGCTGGCGTGGAGACGCGATCATAGGCGCTATTGGGTACTAACCGGCCTCCTCGCGGGCCTTGCGGCCCTCACTCGCCCCAATATCTTGCTCTTTATCGCGGCCTTTTGCGCCTGGACACTATGGCACCGACGCACATCTGCCTATGGCTCCCTGTTCTCTTTTATCGTTCCCATAGCCTTGGTTATCCTGCCCGTTACCTATCGCAACTGGACTATTGAATCGGACCTCGTCTTTATCTCCTCCAATGCTGGGGTTAATTTCTACATTGGCAACAACGCCGACTACGAGCGCACGGTCTCGCTGCGTCCGGGTGTGCAGTGGGAGACCATGATCGCCGAGGCGGAAAACTCTGGGCATAAGACCGCAGCCGCCCAATCGGCCTTTTTCTTGGGCAAATCCCTCAATTATATAATCACGCAGCCCCTCGATTATCTCGGTCTGCTCGGCAAAAAGGTATTCCACTTTTGGAGTGGCCCAGAGACCAAGCGCAATCAAGACATCTACTACGCCCGCCAACACTCGCGAATTTTAAGTCTCTTGCTCTGGGATTGGCACGTGTCGATACCCTTTGGCCTGATCGGCCCACTGAGCTTGCTCGGCTTGGGGCTGAGCATGAGGGGAAAGTGGACGCCGCCGATTGCCTTGCTGCGGCTCTACGCTTTCGTGTACATGGCTTCAGTCGTACTCTTTTTTCCGGCAGCCCGCTACCGCATGCCAGTCGTGCTGGTGCTGATCGCTTTTGCTGCTTTTGCCATTTTTCAGTTCTATCTAGGTGTGCGCCGCAGAGCCTATATCCGCACCACAGTGCTTGCCCTACCTCTCGGGGGCCTATTAGTCCTGTGCAATCTCGCCGAGGCCGCGCCGACTGAAGAAGACGCTCAGCTCTACTTCGACCTTGGCGAGGTGCATCTGCGCAAGCAAGACTACGCCCTGTCTGCGCGTTACTCGCGCCGGGCACTGGAATTGGCCCCGGAGTACAATTACGCCCGGCACAATCTAGCCGTGGCGTACTTTCACCAAGAGCACTATGGGGCAAGCGAACGCGAGGCCCTCCAGACCCTGGCGGAAAATCCCCGGCGCACCGACACTCGCGTCCTCCTAGGCCGGATTTACCTAGCGACCAATAAATCACAGCAAGCCGCAGAACATTTGCGTCACGTCCTCGAACGAGATCCAGAGTCCGGCATGGCCCACTACTACTACGGTCGCCTGCTCTACCGCCAAGGGCACTATGCCGAGGCCGCAACCCACTTGCAACAGGCGCTTTCTTGGCAGCCACAGGATTTCTGGCTGCACTACGAGTTGGGAAGAGCCTTGCAGCAGGCCGGGCAAGCCGAAGCCGCACTGGACCAGTATCACCAAGCCCTATCTCTCGCAAGACGGCCCGAGGCCCTAAACGCCATCGGTGCCCTGCACCTGCTTGCTGGGCGCACCCAAGCGGCGCGAATGCATTTTCTCCAAGCCCTAGAACTGGCTCCAGCCAACCCAGATGTCCACGTCAACCTCGCGCTTATCGAACTTGAAAATGGAAACCATGCCGCGGCCATTGACCGGCTGCGGCAAGTACTGGCGCGAGGTCCTTCTCCCCATGCGCAGCGCCTGCTCGCCGAAGCCTATCGCCGCCTCGAATCACAATAGGAGGTTCCTTGTGCCCAGAACGATACGCGTTTGCACTTCGGCTTGGAGTCAGCCACTACAGTCAACATTGAAATTACTTGGCCAAGTGGCGAGCGTCAGGTTTTCCGCGCCGTGCTGACCGACCATCATTACGTCATTCATCGAGGCGTCAATCGCCTCATATCGGAGTAGAACCATGCGCTTTATCCTACTTTTCTTGTTTATATTTGCTGCCTGTGCCCGCGAAACACCCGATCCACCACAAGCTCCCGCCCCACTTGCCGACTCGGCGGCTCAGACCTTTGCCGCTGGTCGCGCACTCCAAGCCCGCGGCCTCTTCTCCCAAGCCGAGCAAGCCTATCGCCAAGCACTGCAACAAGCCCCGGACAACCCCCAATACCATTACTATCTCGGCGTTGTATTGCACGCCCAGAGTCGTTTTGCCGAGGCGCAGACTCAGTTTGGGAAAGCACTTGAACTAAAACCCGACTACGCCGGTCCCCGCATCGCCTTGGGCAAAATGTTCTATGATGTACACGGAAAAGTAGAGGAGGCTCTCCAACTCCTCACCGAGGCACTGGAACTAGCCCCCAACGCTGTCGAAGCACGGTATATCCTAGGCGTGATCCACCAACGCGAAGGCCAGCTACAAGAAGCCCGCGAAGTTTTCGCCGCCATCGCCACTGCCGACTCCACCCACCTCCAAGCTCGGCTACAGCTAGGTCTAGCAGACCTAAAGTTGGGCAACTACCAAGAGGCCGAGCGCCAACTGCGCCAAATCGCGCACCTCAGCCCGCACGAGCCGGCCGCGTTTCTCGGAATCGGGCAAGCTCTGTTGCGCATGGGTCGCGCCGCAGAGGGGCAGCGTGCCCTCGAGCGCGCTCGCGTCTTGGACGAACAAAACGCCCAACTCAAACCCCACCAAGACGCGGTGCGCCAGTACCCCGATCAACCCCAAGCCCACTCCAATCTCGCCGCCCTCTACAGTCGCTTTGGGCGTCTCAAATTGGCCGTCGAGCACTACCGCCAGTCCATCCTCATCGATTCGACCTATGGCCTAGGGTACCAAGGATTGGGTACCCTGCTCCAGCGCCGGGGCAAGGACGATTTGGCAGCGCGCTACTATCTCGAAGCCCTGAGCCACGACTCGACCTTGGCCGAAAGCCACAACAATCTGGGCTTGATCTTGCACAAGCGAGGGGAACTAGAAAAGGCCCTCAAACAATACGAGCGGGCCGTGCGATTTTCCCCATCTACGGGTTTTTACCACTCCAATATCGGCAATGCCTACCTCGAAATGGATCAACTCGACCAAGCGCAGGCCGCCGTCGAGCAGGCCATCGAACTAGATGCAAAACTCTATAGTGCTCACATACTGCTCGGTGATATTCACGCCCGCCGCGGCGAATTCGCCCGGGCCATTGCGCTCTGGGAGAACATTCCGTCTGGTGGAGCGGCCAGTGAATCTTTACAGGCCAAAATCGCCGAGGCCCGACGACAACTATCCGCGCAAGAGCACGCACCGCGATGAGCTTGGCTATCCCATTCGTCGCACTATGGGCGATGTTAAGTAGTTGCGGGGTAGATTCTGGCCTAAAAGAAGAAAGCGATCACTTGGTGCAGACCGGACTCGCCTTTGTCGAAGAACACCGCTACGCCGAGGCAAGGCACGCCTTTGAAAAAGCGCTAACCCTGGACTCACTCGACGCCGCAGCGCACTGTGCATTGGGCGATCTCGACGCCCGGCTCGGGCACATGGAGCGGGCCGTCCAGGCCTACAAAGCCGCGCTCGCAGCCGACTCCACCTATCATCGCGCCCGGCACAACCTCGCGGTAATCGAGGCCGACCGAGGGCACCTGCCGCTGGCTATCGAGTTGCTCGAACACATTCCGACCTACGTCCCCGCCCTCCGTACCCTACCTCTCTTCTACGCCAAACAGGGGCGCTATGACCTAGCCGAAAAAGGACTGCACACGGCACTAGCGGTGGGCGGGGAAGACCTTGAAGTGCGGCAGCAACTCGGTCGGCTCTACCTGCGTCAAGGCCGTTATGACGAGGCCCGAGCCGCGCTCGACCTAGCCCTCGCCCAAGACTCGACCCAAGCAGAAATCCACCGTCTGCTGGGCTTGCTGCACCTAGCCGAGCGGTGTTACCCAGAAGCGTTGGCCGCCTTTCGCCATGCGCTCGCGCTCAAACCGCACCTGATCGAAGCACACTACAACCTTTCTTCGGCGTTTTTGGAACTGGGGCAGCCAACCCAAGCGCAGGCAGCACTGGCGCGCTTTGAGACCCTCGCCGCTGATGCAGCCCAAGTCGCACATTTGCGCCGTCAGCTCGACGCCAACCCCGACGATCGCGAGACTCGTTTGCAGCTAGCCCATCACTATCGGCAACTGGGTCGAGACGACGACGCCCTTACCCACTATCGGGCCATACTGCTGGCTGACTCAGACGACTTAGAGGCCCTAATTTCGCTAAGCGGGCTTTTGTTGGCGCGAAGAGACGACCAAGAAGTGCTCGAATTATGCCGCCGAGGCATTTCCCTGCACCCAGAGGATGTACGCACCAGCAAGCTCCATTTCGCCCGCGGCTATGTCCATATGCGGCGCAACCAGTATCAAGAAGCCCGCATGGCCTTCGAGCACGCTCTTGCGCTGGATTCGTCTTCGGCTACAGCTTGGAATAACCTCGGCCACGTACAACTAAGTTTAGGCGAGGAAGCTGCGGCGCAACGGGCGCTGGCATCGGCCATTGCCGCCGATTCAACACTGGCCGATGCCCACTATAATCTCGGTAGCCTATTCTTGCAAAAAGGGCAGCTAGCTCAAGCGCAACGAGCCTATCAGGCGGCCATTGCCGCTGATTCGACTTTTGCGCGGACTTATTACGCGCTAGCAACCGTGTACCAAGCCCAAGGCGCGATCTCGGAGGCACGCCGTTGCTACCAAGCTTTTATCGACAAGTGGCAAGGCGACCCGGACTTCCTGCGCCAAGCCCGCGAGCGGCTCGCCCAACTGCCGAGTCCCTGATATGTCCATGCTAGTTTTTCTCATCTGCTTGCTCTGTCTGGCCTGCAGCGCCACCGAAGAGACCACACCACCTGCACCGTTGCCGCACGCCGCACCCACAGCTTCGTCTCTCCACTTTGTCGAAGTAGCATCTGCCGTCGGCCTGACATGGCAGCACGAAAACGGTCGCAGTCTCCAGCGCTATTTCCCCGAAACCATGGGCGGCGGGGGTGCCTTCTTTGACTACGATGGCGATGGCGATTTGGATATTTACGCCGTAAACGGCGCTTTTATTGCCCCCGACCCACGCGATGCGGTCCCTGTTAATAGTCTTTTTCGCAACGACGACCACCGCTTTGTCTCAGTCGCAGCCGGGATCGCCCACCCAGGCGTTGGCATGGGGGTTGCCGCAGCCGACTACGACAGCGACGGCGACCTCGACCTCTACCTGACCAACTTTGGCCCCAACGCACTCTTTCGCAACGACGACGGACACTTTGCCGAAATGGGAAGGCAGGCCGGCGTTGCCGATGCGCGCTGGGGCACGAGCTGTGCCTTTGCCGATTACGACCGCGACGGCGATCTCGACCTCTATGTCGCCAATTACGTATCCTACGATCCGGCCGCAGCTCGCGCCGACCAAGTGCCCTATATGGCCGACTACGAAAGCTATAGCGACCAAGCACCTTTCGGCTATCCGCATCCAGACAACTTCCAAGGCCAAGCCGATCTGCTCTACCGCAACGATGGCGCGGGACACTTTGTTGATGTCTCGGCAGAGGCCGGCATCGCCGATGCGAGCGGCAAGGGGCTGGGGGTAGTTTTTGGCGACTACGACAGCGACGGTTGGCCCGACATCTACGTGGCCAACGACGCCGTGCGCAACTTCCTCTACCACAACAACCAAGACGGGACTTTTACCGAAAGGGCAGGACTAGCGGGCGTGGCTTATGGCCAAGACGGACAAATGGAGGCGGGCATGGGGGTAGATTGGGGCGACTACAACGGCGACGGCGTGCTCGATTTAACGGTGACCAACTTCCAAGCCGAGCCTAACGCGCTCTATCGGGGCGAAGGCGGCTTCTTCTCGGTTGCGACCTTTGCCGCCGGAGTAGGCTTGCCGTCGCTGCCCTTTCTCGGGTTTGGCACCCAGTTTTTCGACCCCGACCTCGACGGCGATCTCGATCTATTTGCCGCCAACGGCCATGTCCTCGACAACGTCCTCGACATCGACCAATCCACCAGCTATGGACAGCGCAATTTGCTCTTCCGCAATGACAGCGGCCGCTTAGCCGAGGTTTCCGCGACAGCCGGCCCCGGCTTCGCCCTAGAAAGCGTCAGCCGCGGCAGTGCCACCGGCGACTACGACAGCGACGGCGATCCCGATCTACTAGTTTTCAATTCAGGACAACCGCTCAGCTTACTGCGCAACGACCACGGCGACGCCAATCACTGGATCACCATTCAGCTAGCGGGAGCCAACGGCAACCCAAACGGCATCGGCGCTCGACTGACGGCGACTAGCGGCGACCTAGTCCAGACTAGGGAACTGCGTGGCAGCCGCTCGTACCTATCACAGAGCCAACTCCGCATCTGTTTGGGACTGGGCAAACGGCCGCAACTCGACTCGCTAGTAGTGCGCTGGCCTTCGGGCCGCGTGGAGCGATTCGGCCCCTTTGCAGCCAACCAAGCCATCGCGCTCGTCGAAGGCGAGGGCATCAGCGCGGCTTCTGACCCGCCCTGATCTGTTCGACAAGGGCACGACCGAACGCCTCTTGGCCCTGTTCAGCGGCTATTTCTACCGCATATCGCTCAGCGTCAGCTGAACGGCCCGAAATTATCAACTCGGCGACGAGCAGCTCTAGCAAGTCCGTCGTAAACGTCTTGCGGATATTCGCGTCTTGCACTGCGCTCTCTAAGGCTGCCAACGCCTTAACATGCTCCCCGAGTAAATGGTAGGTATAGCCGCGGATAAAATCCTGGAGTCCTAGAGAAAAGTCTGGAGCTTCGCTCAAGAAGCGCAAGCGGTCTAGCAGAGCGTGGAGCGTGGAGCGCTCAGCCGATCCAATGGAATCCCCCACGAGTTGTCCGCAACGGACATAGCGCAACGTGCTCCACAAATCGCCCCATATCGTATAAGGCTCCTCCAAACGGGCTGCGCGATAATAGGCCCGCGCACGCTCGTACTCCCGAGCGGCATAACACGCGTCAGCCACATTCAGAGCCAATAGCTCCGGCCCTTCTCCCGTTCGCCATCGCTCGACTCCACTCTGCTCTCCAGCGCTTAGTTCGTCCCACAGGGCTACGGCCTGCTGACGCAAGGTCTGTACCTGACCCTCGTTCCCCGCATCCAAGGGAGGCGCGGCTAAGAGCACGGCCATGGCCCGCAACACGGCCAGCCGCTCGACGGGCAAGTCGCCGAGCCTACGGCGGTATTCGTCGGCTGTCGCTAATCGATCCGCAGCACCGGGCGCAATCTGCCAAGGGGCCGATGCTCCTTCCAACGCAGCGACAATGGCTCGAGTCAAGAGCACCTGACCGGCCGCCACCGGATGCAAGTGATCGACCATCAGTTCCCAACCCACGCCGGCCTCCGGGCTATGGGCGCGGAAGCGCTCCTCCACATCGGCTAACAACACTCCTTCTGCCGCCGCGACTCGGCGCACGACCTCGTTTAGGGCTGTCGTCGCCCGCCAAGGCCGCGGATCCAACTCGCGTGCCTGCATATAAGCCGCTCGTGCTTCAGCCCCACGGCCCAACTGCTCTAAGTGATGACCGCGCAAGAAGTGCAAATAGGCGTCGTCCGCATAGAGTTCCTCGGCCTGCTCCAAAGCCGCCAGCGCTGCCGGTGACGCTTGCTCCTTATGGCCCTGCGCCAAAAAATCCACATAGCGCGCGCGTTCCTCATCTGGCAGAGGAGGCTCTATGTGCGCTGGCGCGAAACCACGTTCGTTGCTGGTCACCGTACAGAGCACCAGCGGGATATGCCGCGCTCGGCAAAAGGCCGCCACGTCGCGGAGATTGGTTTCCAAGTTGGCCGCTGCTTGCGCCCGTCGCGGGTCGGCCGCTGGGATCGCGCCGGCCTTAGACATTACCTCGATTAAGGGACCATCTGCCCACTCTTTGCCCAACGGTCCTATCAGCTTACCAACCAAGGGCCTCAGCCGCCACTGCACCAGCGCGTAGTGAACCCGCTTCATCCACACTTCTTGACCTCCTTGAGCCAATGAGGCCGCTCCATAAACCCCGTATAACTCGTTGTGTCCGGTATAAACTACGACCAAGTCCGCCCCGAGCGCGGCGGTGCCGTCTTCTACGGCGCGGGCCACGGCAAAGCTCGCAGCAGCAGTAATCCCGGCGTTAAAAACCTCGATCTGGCGTTCTGGAAAGAGGTCGCCGAGCATTTCTTGAAGATAAGAAGGAGCCGATAAACGCTTGGGATGGGGGTAGCCCTGTACTGTCGAACCCCCGGCAAAAAGCACGCGCAATGCGCCCTCGGGTGCGGGTTCGATATAGGGCCTCGGGGTCATGCGGATGCCGCGCCGGATAGGCTCGGCCATGTCGGCGAAGAAGCGACGGGCATAGTCCGGGTTTACCGCGTGGAGCGCTCGGCCTTCGATGTGCGCTAGTTGGAGGGCAAACGCCGGCGGATCCAACGCCGGAATCAGCCGCAACCCCCCTTCGATGAGCGCGACTAAGACTAAGCCGAGCAGCAGTGCCGCGAGCCGACCGCGCATTTTTTAAAAGGCGGTCGTGTAGCGGGAGAGGGCGTCTTGGCTGATGTGCACCTCACCCGCGTACGCTTGGCGCAGCGAGTCGAGGAACGCGTCGAAGAGCACCCCTTCGCGACGCTTGCGGATATTGACGCGAATGGGCCGCTGCACCTGCTTAAAGGGCAGCAACGCCATCTCATAAGGCTGGTCCAGGAGAAAAACGCTGTATTTCTCCTGGACCTCCATCGGGCCTTGCAGCACCCCGACTTCTTTGGAATTGCTGTCGCCGAAGAAGGTGCGGTACGGCGACTGATAGAGTGACTCGATAGTGACCCGGCCACTATCGGCAAAAGTGTGGCCCCCCACCGGCTTCATACTAGGCCGCACAGAGTGGTGCTGCGCCAACTCCGCCAGCCGCTCCCCGGCACGCGCTCGTGCGAGAATTTCTTCGGCCTCGGCGTGCGTATCGACCAGCACCTCGGTCATCTCGATGACGCCGGGCAGAGAGCGATAGTTCTCCAAGTTCTGCTCGTAGTAATCCTGAACCTCTGCTTCCGTCACTGAGACCTTCCCCGCCACTGCGTCTAAGCGCAATTGCGACACGAGCAGCGACTGCTTCTGGCTCTCGGCCCAGGCAACCATAGCGGGCCATTGGTGTCGCTCCTGCATACGGGCTTCGAGAGCCAACAGGGAATCTGGTAGAATCCACCGTTCAATAGCCAAAACCGCAGCCGAACTGTCAGGCGGCAGTGCTCCCTTCTTAAGCGAACGGAGCCCCCGCACGGCATCGCCGACACCAATGCCCCCTCCTTCATATTCAATCAGCGGTACGTGGGGTTGGTCCAGCGCACGACCCTGCAACGCGGCAAGCACGGCGTGAATGCGGTCGCGGTGATAGCGCAAATCGCGCACCTCCTTGAGCGAGTCGATTACCACCTGTCGCCGCTGTGCCCACTTGCGTTGCCCGACCTGCTCGGCGATGTCAGCGCGCAATTTCTCAAAGGGGATGCGTCGCTTTTTGAGGACCTTGACGACCTCGTATCCGTCAATCGTGCGAATCGGTTCGCTGACTTGGCCTTCCTCTAAGTGAAAGGTGCCATCGCGCAGGCTGGGTACAGCACCAGATTGGTCGAAGAAAGCACCAAGATTACCGCCTTTGTCGGCGTCGTCAGCGAGAGAATGCTGGCGCGCCAATTCGGAGAAGTTGGCCCCGGCTTCCAATTGGCGAATGATGGCCTGGGCTTCTTTTTCGGTGGCTGAGAGAATGTGCGCTGGCCAGATTTCCCAACCAAGCAAATGCTCCTCGTACGCGGTGCGCAGTTCCTCTTCGGTCACCTTGAGCCGGGCGTCGATCCACTCGCGCGATAGTTCCTCGGCCAAGCGCTTATTGACCATGTCAGACAGCGTATGGGAAAGCCCAGGCAACTGGTCCAATCCCCGCTTGTAGGCCTCGCGCAGCATGAGCTCCTTGTCGACCAGGGTCTGTAGATTTTCGCCGCGGGCGGCTACCCCTTCTTTCTTTGAGCTCAGATAGTCGGGCAGTGCTTGTTCGTAGCGGTGGAGGTCCAAGGCCGTGATCGCCTCCCCACCCACCGTGGCTAAGACCGTCTCCGCAGTGGCCGGTTCGTTCTCCGACGTGCAACCTGTAACAGCTAAGAAGATGCTGCAGACGAAAAATCGCCAATACATAACTTTTTCACCCATTACAAAACTGCGCGGTGCCACTTCGGCACCGCGCAGCTAGTTTAAATTCAATTGTGAGTTCTGTGCTGCGCTATTGGCTGGTCGCCACTTTGCGCCCATCGGGATAGATGCGGCCAATCTCGCGCTCAAAGTACATTGCGATGTCTACATTCTCTATAGGATCGCCCTTGTAATCGAAACGCACCACCACATCGGGGATGTGGACGGTCAACGCCTCCACATCGGGGGCCAGCGGCTTGAAGACGACGTACCCTTCATTCTCCTGAGCACTGAACACCTCCTCGTCGGGGAACATCGTGCGCCGCAAGATGCCTTCGCGCTCTTTCCAGGTGAACATGGCATTGCCGGGCATCCCAGGAGCATTACCGCCGCTTCCACTACCGACGTATCGACGATAGTATATTGAGAGCTGTTCACGTTGCAGAGCGTAGTACTTGCGCCCGTTGGAGGTGGTTATATAGACCTTTTTGGGATCGAGATAGACCTTGGGATATTCGTAATTGGAAACATATATGCGAAAAACAGTGAAGCGCTGCGGGGTGTCTCCAGTGCGAAAGTACGTCGAGTTGCCAAACGTGTAGGGGTTCTGTGAGTTAGGGCCCTCGTTGGAGTACGCGCTGAACTGACGGTTTAACTCCTCGTCGGTCATCGGTCGCAGGCTGATCTCAAGACGAGCCTGTGTATAGGACACGGTTCCATCGTCGGCCACCGTCTTATTAGCTCCTTGCTCGGCCTCACTCATCGGCTTGAGGTCTTCGGCATAGTAGCGATAGGAGCAGCCGAGAAAAAGTAGCCCAACCAAAAGCAGTGGTGTGAAACATTTCAGCATGGGAAACCTCCTACTCAAGACCGGCGTACACGGTGACGAATATGGCCGTTTCAGTGCGCGCCTTTTCGGCTGAAGCGCGATCGATTCGCGACACGCGGAATCCAGTCTGGGTCCACAGGTTGTAGCCTAGGTATTCAGCGTTGTTGGTAAACTGCAAGGCATAGACCATCTCGTTGCGGTCCGAGCGCAGTAAGTGGGTTTCCAACTCCTCGCGAAACTGCTCGACGAGCAGGTATTCTAGACCGGTCTGCAATTGGGTGCGCGACAGAATTGGCACGTGCACAACCAGCGACCACAACTCGCGCAACTCAGTAGTCGCCACCCGCACCTGCGTATCTTGGCGACGCGATGGCCGCTGGCGCTGAAACTCGCTCTTCCAGCGCGGCTGGAACTTGACGACTCCGAGGTTGAACGTGTAATCAATTTTGTTGAGAACACCGAAGAAGGAAGCCGTCTCGCGGATGTCCTGTTCATTAAGCGGTCGCTCGTCGAAATTGACCTGTTTGAAAACCTCCCACTTGAGGCGGTTCTTAAACTGAATATGATCGCTCTGGTACTGATAGCCCAAATACAACGTATTGGCCCAGCCATCGCGCAGGGGCAGCGGGTCGGTATAGGGCACTAAGTCACCGCGCGATCCCTCGCGCACAACCCATTCTATCACGTTGTCGCGGATATCGTCGCGGACCTGTCGATAGTTATTGTATACTTGCACGCGCCCCTTGCTGGCATAGTCTTTGTCAAAGGTCAGCAAGGTATAATTGGTAGCGTTCTCGCGGGCGTCGGCTAGCTGACGCTCGTCGAGGCGACCGACGGTCAGCCGCGCCTCCGGCCCCAAATGGGACCCCACGTAAACGTTGTACCCACGCCGATCTCGTTTGTACAGGTAGTCGGGCAACACATCGTTTTCAAAGCGATCGATAATGCCGTTGTTGTTCATATCGACGCCAAAGAGAAACTCGGGACGATCGGATGCGTAGCGCAAGAACGGCTCCTCGTAGTCCGGCACCGTGTTCGAGCGCAATTCGGAGTCATTCTGATTAAAATCATTGATGAAGTCGTTGTTTTCGTCGAACCCTGGGAAAACCTCCCTATCCAGCGAGAAGTTGGCCCGCTGCCAGTCGGGATTGCGGTCTTGATCGTCGTTGTCGTCGACAAATTCGTACACGAAACGGAGGTCGTCGTCGTAGTTGATGTCCGCTGCATCATTTTGGGTCCCGGCTAAAAAAGAACTGGTGCTGTAGCTGGGATCAACGTTATAGACTTCGCCGAAGCCGTAGTAGGGATAAGCGCGCTTATACACATTGACAAACCATGCGTCGGCCGAGGTGTTGTGCGCTGTGTGCTGGGTCACGTCGGTTTCTGATCGCCGTGGATAGCGAAAGTGTTGGCGGTTGCGGTCGTATTCCCCCGATAAGTAAAACCCACTGACATCCGTAATATCGAGCGTAAAGCCGAATATTTCATTGGCCACCGGCAACCCGTATTTGACGCTCACAAACCCCTGGTTCGAGCCATCCTGCACGTTGCCATCAGCGCGCATCGTACGCTCGGGAATGCCCTCGGAGAGCAAGACCGGCTGGCCGTTGGCGTTGAGCTGGCGGTTAGAGGTAACGTCGATCCGGTAGTCGTTGGCCAAGAGCAACAAAAACTCAATGCTCTTGATCTGCTCGGGCTGGGGGCCGAAGGAGTTGCGGTACTGGGGGCCTTCTAGATCGTACACGAGCGTGATGACCTCGTTGCCGTCGGCCGCAAGGAACCCTTCGCGGCGGAAACCGCCCTGCACCGATGGGGCGAAGGCGAGGATGTTGCTATTGCCGATGCGGCGACGGTTGCTGATGCGGTCGCCATCGATGGTCGTAATGATCATCTCCTCCTGAAAGAAGGCCGCGCCCGCCCTACCGTCCTCGGGCGAATCGTCGCTCAAGCGCACTTCAATACGCGAAACGTCGGCGTTGTTCTGGCCCTCGGTGAGTGTGCCCTTGAAGGGGTTACCCTGAAATGCCTGCCCCTTGGTTGAGGAGTTGAAAGCATTGATGTAAGTCGCACCTAACTTGACAAAGTCGCCAACCTGCATGGTACCACGGCCGCCGATCAAGTTGGTGTCATTCGAGCGGAAACGACCAGTACTAGCCGTTGCTGAGGTTTCGACACGACCAGGCGAACTAGGACGCGAGGCGAGAAAGGTCGCCTCGTATTTATCCGTGGCTAGGTCGAATTGAATACCGGCAAAGGTCGGCTTGGAAAAGGTCATCGGCGTCAGCGTCGTGCGGATGCGGTCGCCAATGGTCAGGGCATAGGCGTATTGACCCTTTTGGTCCGAGGCGACGACCAAATTTGAAAACCAAGAAGCGAAGTTGGGAGTCTTAAACAGGCTGCTGCCCGACGTCTGCGGTGCCGCAATACTCCAGTCGTAAACGAGTGAACCCCGAGTGATGTAATTCCCGTAGAGATCGTAGAAATAATCGCCTTCTTGGCTGGTGTTCACATAGCGCGAATAGTGCCGACGAGCATAATTGGTATAGTCCTGTTGTCGCCATTGGTACTCGTTGAAGAGTTCCTGCGGCACGTACCACTTCTTCACCGCTGGATCTAGCGCGTCGAAAAGTACCCCTGGCCCGGTAGGATCGTAAAAAACCTCCCCGCCACGGCGCACGCCCAGACGCGAGCCGAAATCTTCCTGTGCGGGGAGGTTTTCCACCATCGCTCCTAACATCAGGATTGCCACCGCACCAGTGCGGAAACTCCTAACTATATACACAAATCCCTCCCTTGTTGTCGAATTCCGGTCCGAACTGCTGTTTTATCAATATCAATACGCCACGTGTACAAGGCGCGTCAATTTGTTGGCTTGCTCGTCGGCTTCTAGCTTGATCTGACAGAGATAGATCCCCGGCGGCACGAGCTGTCCAGCCATATTCCGCCCATCCCACACAAACGCCTGCGTCCCTACCTTACCACCAACCGCCGAGCCTTGTCCTTGACCTACCAAGCGTCCTCCCAAATCGTAAAATGCAACGTCTAACGGACGCTCCTCCTGTACCTTCAGCAAAACGAAATGCACTAAGAGCTCATCGTTGATCCCATCGCCGTTGGGCGTGAAAACCGGAGACAACACTACGTCTTGGATCAAAGACCCCGGCAGCGCCATCAAGCTGACCTGCGCCGTCGAAGAATCCACCAATTCGGTCGCATCCTTATCGGCGGTATCTACCCGTTGAAATACGCCCTCCTCTGAGTCTGAAGACCGCACGAACGAGGCGAATTCAATGCCCTCGCGGAAGCTCTGAGACTCAAATTGCACCTCAATGAGAGCGTGTTGGCCAGCCGACAGATCGGTATTGAGCGAAAAGGGGAACCGCACCCAGATCGAATCCGCGCCGGTCGCCATCCGTTCCAATATCTCGCCATCTGCATCGCGCAAGACTCCGTCGTCGTCGAGGACAAAGGCGCGGTCAAACTTCGTTGTTGTCACCGAGGTCAGCACTTCTTGTGGGTTTAGTAGCGAGGACGTCTGAGCGATAGCGACCTGCCCCAAGCGCACACCGGTCAAGTGCGCATCGCGCGGCGCGACGACCAGCACTTCGTTAAAGCCGTCGCGTACGGTTGCATCGGTCGGGTCGGGCTCGGCAGCGCGGATGAAGTAAGCAAACTGCTGCGACGCGAGCGGGTCGATATTGCGCGGCGGCGTGTAGTCTGAGGTCTGCACACTCAAGTCGGTCGGAACGCGCGTTGCTCCCTCGTCGGTGAGAAGTGCCAACTCGCCGGCCAGTTCCAGCGATAGCGGCGGTGCTAACTCAATGCGCAAACTGCGGATGCGCGCCGTTTTAAAGGGATCCTCTGAAGAGAGATTGACCCGCACCTGAACGAACTTGCGCGGATTGGGTGAGGTGATCGTCGCTTCGTTGACGCCATTGGTCGGCAAATAGCTATCGCTCCACTCGCTCCAGCCGACAAACGCCAGTTCGCCGTCCTTGTCAAAGCTGGAGCGCGGTGCCCGGCGCAGCTTTCTACCGTCCTCATCCACCAGACCGTCGCCATCGTTGTCAATCAGATCAATCGGATCCTCGTCAGTGACCCCATCGCCATCGTCATCGGTGCGCGAGGCGTGTTTCTGGCTGGCGGGTAAGGTCTGCCAGATCTCCCAAGCCGTCCACTCCAAGGCAATCTCGTCGTACACCTCTTTCGTCACTTCCTCGCGCTCTTCGTTGCCAGCAACAGTAACGACCTGATAGTACGTGAAGTTGGTGTCGGTCTGATCCGAGGTGCGGGTCTGTACCTGTAAGCGAACATCCGGATGGAGATCCAACGGCTCGATCCGCTCGCTCACTTGGCCGGTGAGTGGATCGGTCTCGCGGACGATGACATCGCCTTCCCAAGCGATACGCGGTAGGGTTTTGCGGATGAAGTTGCCACGCGAATCCGTCAGCGTGACCGGCGGCGAGTACGCCCACACGCTCACCGGATACCCCTCGCCGTAAAGCTGGATCTCAGCTAAAGTCGCCAGTGCACCATAGCGACCGGATTGATGCCCGGTGACGTCGATGTCGCGAATCTGTAGAAAGCGGATCTTGCGATAGGGGAAAGTCTCGCGGAAAATGCGCACTACCGGACCGCGGTTATCGACGTGCTCCTCACTGATGATGTTGTCCCACTTGAGCGATTCTTCGAGCTGAGGAAAGTCCTCGCGGTCGTCCATACTCACGGGTTTGAGCAGCGTACCATCGGAAACCAAGATATCCGGCCCCAAAAAGGCACCTTTGTGACTCTGATTAATGCGCTTATTGACTACTGAGACATTATCGACCCAAAACACAGCCCCTAAGTCGTACCAAGCCGTGCCCTTGAGGTACACGGGCGACCACGTATTGGCCACCCACTCCGAGTCGTATAGCCCATCCGTGGACAAATTGGGCGCACCTAAGCCGCCGTTTTCAAACGAGGCCCCGCCGCGCTTTTCGGGTTGTAGCGCGTAGTTGTCGCCCTTAGCCCAGACCTGAACCTCGGCAATCCGGGGAACCTCCTTGCTATAATAGAGGATCGGTCCGCGTTTTTCTTCGGGCAGGACTTGATACTTTTCTGCGGCCGTCAGATTGTCGTCGTTTTGGAGTTCCACGAGTAGGCCACCGGCTGTCTGGCGCTGATAGATGATCGCACCGCGCTGTTCTTGGGGCAATGCTTCATAGGCGAGGCGTGCCTCTTCGCCCGTGCCCAAAAAGGCATCGCGCCAGAGGTCTGAATCCGTAATTTTAATGCGGACGTAATGGATGAAAGCGCCATTAATATCGGGGCGGCCATCCAAGTCCCAGTCGGCTCGATCTAGCGGCAAGAGGGGGAAGGTCATCTGCACATAGCGTCCCTCAGTCCCAGGCATCGGCACCAGCGCCACTGCACCTGTTTCACCTCCTTCCTCTTCTGCACAGCGGGTCTCGCCAGCGTAGCCCGCGCTTTCATCGCGTACACACTGGGCCAATTTACCGGCGACGAAGCCGGTAGAGACTTGACCTATGACGGAAAACTTGAGGTTGTTACCCAGGGGAAATGGGAAGCGCTCGCCCATCGAGGCGAAAAGCACAAAGGCCTTAACCGGCTCGCCGAGGAACTCGTCCTCGAACTGGCCAGCGGGAAAAATGATCGTCAGGCTATCGGCAAAAACCAGCCGCCCCAGATCGACTTCAATTTCCCAGTCGCGCAGACCGTCGAGATGGAAATCTCCAGGGCGAGTCAGGCGGCTCCCAAAATCGGCTGGCGTGTCCGGTTCCCAGAAGGTGCTCAAATCGCCATCGATGATATTATTGGCCAAGGCGTCATTGGATTTGGCCGTCGCCCCCCCAGAGACGAGATCGCCATTAGCACGGACCAAATCGGGATAGGTGAAATCGACAGCCGTCGGGGCTGCGTTGATATTGCGGCGAAAGAACGTCGGCCGTAGCCCATCGGCATCAACTCGGAAAATGTCCGCATCGCGGATTGGCACATTCAATTGGGAGACCAAGTCATTCTGATAAATCCAGTTTTCCCAGTGCGAAGCTCGATCCACGCGGATCGAGCTGCCGAAAAGCCGATAGGCATCCGTTTGAGCCAGACAGAAACTAGGCAGAAATAGTGCTGCGAAGAGAGCCATCTTCCGCTTTAGCAGCCGTTTCATAGCATTTCCTTTCTTTCCGCGCTTTATAGCCTAAAGCTAATACGCTACGGAAATGATGCGCGTCTGGGCCTCACCTGCATGATCAGCGTCGGTCGAAATGCGCAATAGGTATAGTCCCGGAGGCACGACCTGTCCAGCATCGTCGCGGCCATCCCACTGCTGCGAATATCCCCCCGACGATAGCTGGCGCTCAATGAGACGCCTGCGCCGACCGTCCAAATCGAATATCTCCAGATATACTGGCTTCGGCGTTAGCAATCGCTGGACGTCAAAAGTCACGACTACTTCGTCGTTGACGTCGTCGCCATTGGGCGTAAAAGGATTGGGCACGACCTTGAAATTGGTCACTAGGTTCTCACTCTGCGCTGAAATATCGGCGATCACCGCTAGGGAATTGCGATCTGAGAGCTGGTCCGTCGCCGCGAAATCCACTACGTCATTGTCCTCCACCCGCTGTGGCAAGAAAATGGCCAGCGTATCGAGCGTACTCTCATTACCCCCAAGCGCCAAAATGCCGCTACTGGTAAAGCGTCGCTCTGCTTCTGCACCTAAAGTGTCTAAGAATACATTGGCAGCGAAGTTGGTGCGGAAATCGATGACCCGGCCCTGAAAGCGGACCTTTACCAATGCGTTGCGGACTTGGTCTTCCTCAGCTGGGCCTATGGTTGGAAAACCAACGACGAACTGATCATCGGCAACGTACAATTCGCGAAACTGTCCCTCGCCTATCTCGCCTCCGTCATCAACTCGTTCCAAGTTCAGGAACTCTCCGTCGCCTAGATCCACTTCCACCCCCTCAATGGCTTCCGCACGAGCCGGCGTAAAAACCTGCAAGCGGTTGAATCCATTGTTCTCAGCCCCTAGTCCAGCGTTGAGGACCAGCACAAAGGAGGTATCGCGGCCAGCAATCACATCCACGGCCGGAGCAATCTCGCCGAAGACCTGATCCGTGATCTGTGGAGCAGAGTATTCAAAACGCAAATTGCTAATAATCGTAGCTGCCGCAGGATTTTCACTCAGAAACTCAACCTCAATCTGAATGAAGGGCCGACCACTCGGCGCATTGATCAACTGGCCATTGTTGGCCAACTGAACACCACTCCAGAACTCGAGATCGGGCTCAACGTGGCGCCGCTCATTGCCCGGCAGGGATTTGTACTCGGCGCGAGTCAGGCGGACTCGCGCGCGGTCTTCGGGCAAGGCAGCACTGAAGATCTCACGGGCCTCCAGATTGAAAGCCTCATCGTTTAGGTCCACTTCCTGGCCGAAGGTCTTGGAGCCAAGCCGTTGGTCGGTGATGCTCGCCCCTTCCTCTTTCCACTCCACCGAGCGCTCGAATTTGTTGACGCGAAAAAGCACCTCTGGCTCGGGATTGACGCCTGTCTGTACACGCACGATAGCGCGCGAACCGTTGGGATCGCCAATTTTTTGCTCGTCCCAGAAAATCCTCCCCAAGGTCGCTGGGGGCAGCGGTAGTGCATTAGAAGTATAAACCGCTTCAGGCACAAAGCCGTCGGCTAAAAACTCCATTTCAGCTAAATCGTAATCCAGCGGAGTCTGAAAATCAAAGCGAGCATAGCGCATGTAAGCCTGCGGCTCAAAGGCCACGGCAATGGTGTCTTCCAGATTGACTGGTGCGCTCGCCTCGGGAACGAAGGTCGGAAAAGTCGAGGCTATCTTAGTAAACCTAGGGAACGCCAACTGCCCAACACTCGGATCGTCGAGACTAAGACCGGCGATCACTTTCTCAGTCCCAGGCAGGCCCCTATAGAAGGTATAAGCGGAAACGCGCGAAGGCTCTTCAAGACTGGGATAGAGGCGGAACAAGCGGATTGGAAAGTAGCGTCCTAAGTCGATATAGAGAATCCATTGCTGTTTGACATCCTGCCCAACTCGGTCTATGCGCTCAAAATGGGTCAGTGGATCGCCATCGAAAACGTGCCATAAGCCCTCCTGGAGTCGCTGGTCAGTCAAAGCCCTTTCAAAAATGCCGAGAGGCGTGAGGTTTAGTCCCTTATTGTACTTGTCGCCGCTGGGAGGGCGGGGGAAGGACTCGGCCACGTTGATCATGGCCTCAATCTCGGTAATGCCAGCCCGACGCAATAACTGGACGGCCTCTAAGCTACGCGGGAAGGAACTCCAACGAGGAACCAAGACCGTGCCCGCCTTTACGGTCGTACCATCTTCAAGTTCGATATCAGTCGGTGCTACTACATCGGCTCTGGTTACATTAAGCGAGAAGGCAAAGAGGCTGGAATCGGTCGCTGCATCCACTTCGGCGGCGCTTAATGCGAGAGGAACTTCGGGAACGGGAACTACACGCGATGGGATAATAGGCCCAATGCCATTTTCATAGCTTTCAAGGTCTATTACTTCAATGAAGCGATTTTCTGAAAGCGGCCCCTGCTTGGCATCAATCCAAGTTGTATTGCCCGGAATAGCGAACAGCCGCAACTCCGCAGCAGCATTTACCCAACCGCCCAAAACCAACGCGGCGACACAAATCCCAATTCTCATTCCGTTACTCCCCGGTAGAATTTGCGCTGCCTAGGTCTTAGCATGGCAAACCAAGAGCGAGGTATTATGACGCGAGGAAGGTGGCTACCTAATGTTATGCGATAGCCATAAGATTAAGAGATATGTACGAGTAAGATAATTGTTAAGGAGAGGAGGAAATATTCCCCCTCTCCTTAACAATTTAGGAAAACAGCGGGACGCTACTGTTTACTTAAGCGAGGCCTTGATGCGGCCCCAAGAGTCTTCTTCGACCGCCGTTTCGCCACCTACGCCGACCAAGCGACCATCGACGAAGCGCTCGGCAAAGCGCCAAGTCGCAGCCTGACCAGACAAGGTGTGAAAGGCGCGGTAATCGCTCGGACCCTCATCCATGTCCTGAGCCGAAATCTGGAAACCAATGATCTTGCCATCGAACAACGGCGAAGCTACGCTGTCGTCTGGGCTGTTCCAGATTAGGTCGTCGAAAGGCGTGACGAAGAACTCAATGATTGTGGTCGTCGGCCCGTCGCCGGTCGAACCGCCGCCGCCATCAGCGTAGGGCAGCGCGTTGACCCACTCGGTGCCTTTGCCCAGATAGCCGACGTGGCGGCCGTCAGGAGTATCACCGATAGCCACGTACTGCTGAGCCGTGCGGTTGTTATTCAGGTCCTTCTCTTCGTCGGTCCAATTCTCATCGGCCGAACCAGTGTAATCGCCACCAGTGTGGTCGCCATCAAGCATGAACTCAATGGCATCTTGTCTCCACAAGCTACCCAAGTCACCGCCAGCGTACTCGTTGATGTAGATGTTGTCGATGCGCTCCATGCCCATCCAGATGGTACCGGCATTGCCATTCCAAGCCAGCCAAATGCGATAGTCTAGGTCCGCCGGATCGTACTGGGCACCGTCGCCCACAGTCGGGTCCTGAAAGAAATCAGTGGTGACCAACTGTGCATCACCAACTACATCTTCCCAGTCGGCTATGCTGGCGTCGCGCAGATCGATATCGGCCAGATCAGCTTCGGGGAGCTCAAAGAGCAGGTAAACCTGTTCGCCAATATGCGCACTGGCACCGCTCGTCAGGCCCAAAATCAGGCCCATAGCCAAAAGGCCATATAGACGTTTCATAAGCTGCAACTCCTTCCCTCTTTCGGGAGTGTGGTGTTTGGGGCAGAGACCTTTTCGGCTCGATCTCCATCGTAGCCACGGACTATAGCTTGTTGCCTCCATAGGTCTGCTTTCCCCGCGTAGAAAATTATGCCCCCTGACAATCAACATCCGATCCGATCTCTCCTGACCAACCGGAAGCTGCTGTAGAGGGCTTTTAGATCAGCGCAATATAGGAAATTTTTCTCTGTGCTGCAAGTGTTTATTGCCTTGTCTAACCCGTCGTCATACCTCCGATAGAGAAATCATCGGTCCGTACCAAGGCACACTTATTGAGAATCTCCGGCACCAGTATCATCGTCAGCACTATCGCTGGCGCTATCGGCAGTGTCGTCAGCACCACCTTCAGCGCTTTCTTCGTCCTTATCTTGCCGAAAGCGAATATGCTTCACATCGTGCATACCAATCGCAAATGGACTCGAACCCACGACGCCCGTAAAGGCCCGGTTGACGCGCTCGAAATAGCTTTTGTCGGTCTCACCCGAAAGGCGCACTAGGCTCGCCTCGACCGTGCCCATAACGGCTTTTCCCGACCAATAGGTCGCCGTTATCGGCCTGAACTCGTCACCCGTCCCGCCGTCTTCAAAGTCAATCCGCGACACCTTGTCTAAGGGAATAAAGCGCTTGTTGCGGCCCCTGAAAAAGTCGAGCCGCTGCTTGCCGTGATAGCGCAAATTTTCTACCTCAAAGCGCCTGCCGTCCATAGTGATGATCGTGGCCTTGAGAATTTTTTCCTCGGGTGGCTCCTCGCCGACGGGATGGCGCAAGACAATCTCTTGCACATCGCTAGCAAGAATGAAAAACGGCCCCAGTTCGGTCACCCCAGAGAAGCGACGCCCACTACTCCCACCGCCAACCGCATCTTGGTGAGGCGAAGCAGAGCCACCCGTCACCATCAAGCCCGCTTCTTGAACACCGCTGCGGAACACAAGCACGACGCGCTGCTCCTCGTCGCTGCGTTCCCCTTCAAATCGCAACCGATCTACCTTAACCAGTTCCACCAACCGACGCTGCCCTTGGACGTAGATTTCCAAATCCTGACGCCCCTGAAAGGTGAACTTATCTACTTGGTGCTGATTTCCGTAGCGATCGATGACGGTCGCCTTGAGTGCGGAAGTAGCAGCTCCACTGGCCGATACCCATAGCGCGGCCAAGAGTGCAATTCCACCCCATAGTACTTTGCGCTTCATGGCATTACTCCACGATAAGCGATCAGCCTAAGGCTGTGCGTCCCCTTCGCCCCCGCTTTCACCCGGTTGTGCCGGCGAGGGAGGCGGTCCGATGAGAATGTTCTGGGTCTGTCCCATGCTGATCTGTACGGGCCTGATTTCGTCCAAACCAGTGGGAGAATTTTCAATCCGCACTTTGTACTCGCCCACTGGCATGATAAAGTAGCGCACTTCTGTCGAGGTCATGCCTCGACCCAGCATAGTCCGCAAATTGTAGTCAAAAATTAGGAACGGTACCTGACTGCGGCCCTGCGCATCAGAAAAAATGACCTGAAACCGACCGATGGGTATGGTCGCGTACATTTCCTGTCCCATCAGGACATCGACTTCCTTCTCAACGCTGTCGTCAATATCCGTATTGACCACAACGGTATATCTGCCAGGGTCGAGGTCGACGAATTGCGGCAGAGAGCGGTAGCCGGTCTCATATCCTATGGGCGAACTCGCAGCCATGCGCGGCGATTCCGAGTGAACTTCCTCGCCAGTCTCCCCGTCGAGGACATAGTAATTGACTTCGTTGATCCCACCCGTCTCCAACATGAGCCGACCCTTGCCCTCGGGAATGGGCGGCAGACCATAACCGCCTCCCCCGCTGCCTCCGGTGGTGGCACAGCCAGCCACAACGGCTGCTATACCAACCAGAAACCACTTTCGCACCTGTGTGTATTCGATTTTCGACGCCATCTTTCCCTCCTTGGGACGAGCTGTAGGAAACGGACAACTACCTAAGAGCCAAGATTTAAACATTTTTGAATACAATATATAGATATATAGGCTCTTGGCCGCTGTCAACTACTCGCCGCGACTCGCGAGAGATACGAGGATGAAGTGCCGATCCTGTCTTGGCTGCCGACTGACGAAGCGCCTGAACTCTGCTTCGTCGTGCCACTGGCGCGGGTGCGCCGAAGGAATCGTCACGCCTCGGCGCAATAGATCTTGCCAAAAAGACTCGTTTCCCACAACAAAACCAGCCGCTACGAGGAAATAGTCTGCGCCCTCGGCCGCGAGACTGTCGAGCTGATCGGACGCAAACTCGTCCGGGGTTATTTGCCATCCCTTGCGATGGCAGTAGTAGAGCAAGGTCGGGCTTTGCGACCGGTGCGGTACCCCGGTGTTTTCGTCCTCGTCGCCGATGACCAACAGCGCATTCTGCGGCAACTTGGCGTCGAGTATCCGCCCCACCAAGTGGCAGCTTTGGTAGTAGTTGTGCCAATTGTTGGGCTGCGCGTAATACGGCCTAACCGCCCAAGCACTGTAGGCAGCGACCCCGACGATCAGAGTGCATATTAACACGACGCGCCAGTAGTGCGACCAGTTCCGTGCGAATCGACACCATCCCGCCGCTGCGGCATCTGCCCCAATAATGGCCTCGAGCACCCGTCCAGCTAGAAGGGCCCCGACTGGAGCAAAGGGTAGTTGGTAGTAATGCAGCCTGCGATTGCCCTCAGGGACGACAAAGACGTAGAGCACCAGCCCTCCCATCCAAACCCAGAGCGTCCACTCGCGCCGCTGGCTAGGCGCTAGGGCGAGTCCAGCCAAAACTAGGATCGCCCCCGCAGGCGTATAGACGCTGTGCCAGAAGCGCTCCGACAGCGTCTGATAGAAATCAACCGTAAAAAGTAGGCTGCGATCCCATTTGTCATAGCCGTAGCGATTCCAGATACCAAACGTCAGGCCGGTCTCCTCAAAGAGCAGGCTGGCATGCCAGTACCAGAGTACAGAGGGCACTATGACCAGCACGAGGTAGAGCCAAAGCACGGGCTTGAGGATGAAGCGCCACCCCCAGCGCAGCCAAGCTAAGGCGACCAGCGGGAAACCGAGATAGAGGGTAGGTATTTTGACGAGAAAACACAGGGCAGCCAACAGGACAGCCAGCGCGAAGTCCCATCGGCGACTGCTATCAATCCACCGCGCAAAAGCCCAAAGCGACCCCACGCTCAAAAGGATCATCAGCGCCTCGGGCATAAAGGTGCGCCCGTAGTAGATGCTCATGGGAAAAAGCAAATAGAACAACGCCGCTAGTAGCGCGCCCAGCCGCCCTAGGCCCAATCGCAAGCCCAGCCAATAGAGCAGCGCCGCCGCCGCCGTCGAGCACAGCGCCGCCACGAGCCGCCCGAGCCACTCATAGGAACCCTCGACAGCGGCGTAAAGCAGGGCAACGACGAAGGGGTACAGCGGAAAATTCGTCTCCACGTACCCAGGGGTGGTGCCGCGCCAATCGACGCGTGGATAGAAGAGCGAATGCCCTTCCTCGTAAAAATTGCGGGCTATAGAGGCAGTATCCGTCTGACGCCAAGCCTGCTTGTCGATCAGGGGATCTTGCAGGTTTACAAGCCGTAGGGCCAGCCCCAGGGCGAGGACGATATAAAGATAAAAAGCGCCCTTAGCCCCCTTCGTTTGCATGTCGGATCAGTAGGGACGCCAGCTCGGCGACATATCGTCGCGGTCGTCGTTATCGGTCAGGTTGATAGGCATCAGCGGCGGCGCGTCCATCTCGTCTAAGTCGAATCCAGCCGTGCCGACCAAGTAGATGTCGTATTCGTCGTCGCCCATCCTGCCCGCATAAGCTATCCCCTTGCCATCGGGTGACCAGACGGGCTCTTGCTCATAGGTCTTCTCGGCAATGGAGATACGAGTCTGCCCTTGCCCGTCGGCCCGCATGAGCATTAGCTCCTGGCCGCCAAACTCCTCTGAGTTGTAAACCAAGCGATCACCTTTGGGGGAAAACGACGCGAACAAGTCGAGCTTGCGCCGATTCTCGGTGAGGCGAGTCCGATTCGATCCGTCGAGATCGATGAGGTAGATCTCGGCGTTGTCGTCGAAGGCTGCAGAAGTAAAGGCGATGCGGCGGCCATCGGGCGAAAACGAAGGCTGGTCGCCTTGAACCAACTTGCGCGGGTTAGACCCGTCGGCGTCCATGAGCCAGACGGCTACATCGCCGTCGCGCTGACTGACGAAGGCGATCGTCTCGCCGTCGGGCGAAAAAACGCCGCGCTGGTCGCGCTCGGGATGTTCGGTTAAGCGCACGACATTAGAGCTGTCGGCATCCATGACGTAGAGGTCAATGTTGCTCATCACGTCGCCGCGAGTGAAAAGGATCTTCTTGCCGTCGGGCGACCAAGAGGGATGCTGCTCGGGTTCAGGAGTGTGGGTTAGTTGCTGGCGATCGTTGCCATCGGCCTTAATGGTAAACAAGTCCCAGTTGCGGACGTTTTTCTTAGTCGAGGCATAGAGGATCGTGCCCTCGCGTTTGAAAGGAGCATTGCTGCGAGCGGGAATATCAAATATCGCCTCGTAGGTCCGCACGCCCCATAGTGGCGGCGATTCCACTTGCAAAACCTCGTTTCCCAGATAATCCCCCGCGGCGACATTGACTGCGTAAGAGCCCCCGCCCAATTCGATTTTGCTGTCCGGCTCAGGCAGAATGTAGGTTCCGGCTTTGACCAAGTGGTTGAATTTGTATTGGACGTCATTGGCATCTAAGCGCACGAGTTGGCCGTCCCCGCCCTTGATTTCGATTTTAACTTGATTCGAGCCGCATCCTGCGATCGCGACAGCTAAAACCAATGCAAATAGTTTGAACATGTAGTCTCCTTGCTGGGTTATTGCACACCCGGCCCATCAGGCTAAACCGCTGAGGTCTCGCAAGCGATTGCCGAGATGATCCATTAGTTCGTTGATATTGGCGAAGGAATCCGAGTAGAGCGGTTCGTCAACCCGAAAGTGCACCCGCGCCCCAGGCCGAGCGTAGCTATCGTACTCCAGTCCAATGGGAATCAACGGCACGCGCATCCCCAACCGCTCTTCGGCCTGTATAAGATGTTCGACTACTTCCTTTTGCAGCGGCCCCAACTTGTCCTGATAACGCATGCCTTCCGGGTGCGAGACGACCAATTCTCCACTCTGATATAGCCCATCTAGATAGGCTTGCATCTGTTGGTTGGCCGCGCGGGCGCGCCGAATCTCAGCGCGGCGTTGCTCCCGATCTGCGATCCGCCTGATATCTTTCGGTCGCACCACTTTGACCCCCCCCATCAACTCTAGGACCCCCCATAGACCAACCTTCATAATGTAGTTGGCATAGCGCCGGGTGAACCTATACAACAAGACTCCTTCGAGCAGAATGTCGCGGTATGCGCAATGCTTGGGTAAAATCAGGGCCGGCCCCTCCCGCGGCAGATTGCTACCGCCCTCGACCGCCAAGCGGTGATAGCGCATGGCTCCTGCCGCGAGCAAGCGAGCACCGCAGGCAAAGGCATCAATGCGCTTGAGGGAAAAGTCTCTGTGCTCAGGCGCTGCGGACATAGTCCTATTTGAACAAGTCCTTTACCTTGCCCCAAGTGCTTTCGTCCACTTCCGTAGATAAAGGTCGCAGTAGGTTCTGGCCTAGGCCGACCAAATGCAAAGTGCCTTCGGAATCTACGGCTGCGAAATAATCCCCGTCGGCGTCTAGCCGCGCCTTGATGTACGCGGGAACCTCCGGCGACTGCGCGGCCATGGCGGTCGACCATAGGGTCAGGCCCTCAACCTCCGTTAGCATCTGCCCGTCACGGGCTATGGCGATAAACCGCTGCTCAGCATCTTGGGCGCTAAACTGCTGCCATAGCTGCAAGACCCGCTGGCGCTGCGGGGCCCTATCGTGCGAGAAGACGTAGAATATGCGGCTGTCTTCCGGCAGGACCTGAATATCGCCGCTGTTAGCTTCACTCGCTGCGACCAGCAGCAGGACCAAGCCCATCGTCCATGTCGTTCGTAGTGCGTTCATATCGACCTTATTCGGCGCGAATTCCGTAGTCCTTTTGCACGGCGTCTTCCCCTTGCAGAATCCTCACCAGCGACAGGTGTCGGCTGAGCACCTGTTCGACTTGCACGACGCCGACCCGGCGCGGCAGGGACGTTCCCAATACCTCGCCAGTATCCGGGTCTTTTAGTTCCCGCCCTTTGTCCCACACGCCGTACTTGTTGCCTTTCTGCACTGAATCGGCTAATCCCACGTTAATATAAGCACTCAACCGCACTAGCACAGATTGGCCGTTCTCCCCTGTATCGGCCCGCACTGTATCAGCTACCACCTCGATGATTTTCGGCTCGGAAACCTTGAGTGCGGCCGGGGGTTGGATAAGGCTGTCTAGCCCAGCGGCCAAGTGGTCCAGACACCGACTCACCGACTTGCCCAGCAAGGTGTTGTGGAATTCCTCGCTGCCCCACTCCATCTGGCCTAGCAGGAAGTATTCCTTTTCCAGCGGCACGTACGCCGCCGGGTTGGTAATCCCATAGCGCTTGCTATCCTCAGCTATTTCTCGTATCACCTCGCCGGCTGCTTCCCCATCGATGACCTTATAGGGATACAGTCGCGCCGTGGTCAGGCCCTGATAGCTGCGATAACCGCCGATGGGCACGGTGGCGCGGAAGCGCTTCATGCTCATCTCGTCGATCTGTCCCAAGACGACATAGTCGGCATCTACCTCGCGACCAATGGCCAAGGCGCGCTCGACATCGAGCTTGCCTTGCAACTCTTTCTTTTGTAGCCGCACGAGTGCCGAATCAATAGACACGGTGCTGAAAAAGGCACTGCCGCGCAGCGAATCAGCCAAGCCACGGGGGACGGCTGAGTATATGTCCCACTCGCCTTTGTATTTCGACTTGTCGCGAAAGGGCATGAAGAGCAGCCGCTGCTTCAGACCCTCCGCGATGGTGCTGTCGCTGACTACTGAATCTTTTGGAGCTTCCTCCGCTTCCTTTTGGTCGCCCAACCCCATAATCGGCACCACACTCGCCCCTCCATCTGCCTCCCAGTACAGCGCAGCCAACAAAGCAAGTCCCCCTCGCAAAAACCACCTGTGTCTAGCGGACATCAGTGCTCTCCTTTGGTTTGCGTGAGTACGTAAGGGCCTTGGGGCACGACCGCGATGCGCGCCCCGGCACCGTGCCGCGCCAGCGCCTTGGCTAGCCCGTGTTCCACAGAGGAAATTACCTCTACCCATACCTTGTCGCGGTACTGAGGATCAATGCCCTCCGAGTAGAACATGACCTCGGCCTTATCGAGTACCTTGCACAACTCCTGCAACTGCCATTGGTCAATGGCGAAAAAATCGGGGTCCGCAAGGCGGTCCGAAAAATCGGCAGCATCGGATGCATCGAGTAGCATCTCTACAAATTCCGCACTACCCAAACCCTCGGCGCAGCGAGCGGCAATGAGGATCGTCCCGCCCTCTTTGACGATGGGCAACACCGCCGTCAGGCCCTTGACAGCTTGATAAAACGTCAAGTCGAGCGGCCAGCCAGCGCTGCTAGTAATCGCAATGTCAACCGACTCGTCAACCAAGACGCCGTTTTGCTGCTCGACAAAGCGGGCCCCTTCGGCATGGGACTTTTCTAGATCTCCGCAAAACAGGCCGGTGATCTGCCGCTGGTCGTTCATAGCCACATTGAATGTAAAATCAACGCCAGCGCGCTGCGCCACTTCGAGGGCTTGGCGGTGGAAGGGATTGCCCTCAATGGAACCTTCGCACGCCCGGGGATGGCGCAACAGCTCGGGGCCGTGCAGGACGCGCATCGTCTCAATGCCCATCAATCCCGGGCAGATGGCCTTGCGACCCCCCGAGTACCCGGCCATTAAGTGTGGCTCGATTAGCGAGGTAGCGATTTTCAGGTCGGCCTCCATGTAGAGCGCAGTGATCCATATTGGGGCACCGCCCGAGGTTTCCCCCAGATACATCAAGGTCTCGCGGCGGCGGGCGGTGTGGTTGACGATGCGATAGTTGCGGGCGATGTCGGCCCCGACGAGCTGCACCAATTCCTCGCCTTCGTTGGGCCGGTGCAGGCCAGTGCCGACCAACAGAGTGATATCCTCGCGAGCGATACCCTCCTCTTCGAGAATCCGCAGCATCGGTGGCAAAATGACCGCGTTGGGGACCGGGCGGGTAATATCGGCAATGACTATGCAGACGTTTTTGCGTCCCTGCGCCAGCCGTCGCAAGGACGGAGTCCCTATCGGGCGGGCCAACGCGTGATCGATTCGCTCCTCGATCCGGTCGAGCCCCTCACTTGGAGCCATCTGCAATACCGCGGCCGAGTTGGGCACTTCGATTTCGAGGCCGTCGCGGCCATAGTCGAGCTTTACTTTCATTGCGTATGCCTAGGCCAATTTGTCCTCTAGATACGTGCGAAACTCCGCGCCGAACTCTTGGTCGGCCAAGGCGAAATCCGCGAAGGCCCGATAGTACGTAAGCGGCGTTCCTATATCGTAGCGCGCCTCGTCGCTCGCAAGGCGCATGCAGCGGACCTCGGCCCCGCGCCGGATCAGGACACGGATGGCATCGGTCAACCACAACTCGCCGCCAACCCCAGGCTCAATCTCATCAATGGCGGCGAAAATCTCCGGTGAAAAAATATAGCGGGCCGCAACCGCAAGACAACTCGGCGCGGCTTCCACCGCCGGCTTTTCAACGATATCGGCGATGGCAAAGTCGTCGTCGGCCTCTCCTTGTGGTGTGACGACCCCGTACTTGTAGGTCTCTTCGCGCGGCACTTCCCATACGGCAATAGTGGCGGCCGCACCCCGCTGGACATGCGATTGCATCATCCGACCGACCACGCCTGGCACCCGCGGCGAGGTGACGATCGTGTCGCCGAATCCCACCACGAACGACTCGTCGCCGACGAATTCCCGCGCCTGACGCACAGCATCGGCATTGCCAGAAGGACGCCGCTGCCGCACATAGTAGAATTCAATGCCCTCGGCCGCGTAGTCCACTTCGCCGATCTCGCTATCGCCCAAGCGCGCCGCAAGCTCTGGATCGTCGTCGAAGTGATCCTCAATCGAGCGCTTTTTGCGTCCCGTTACAAAGAGGAACTTGTCTAATCCTTGCTCTATCATCTCCTCGACCACGTACTGCACGACTGGCTTGCAACCAACGGGCAGCATCTCCTTGGGTTGGGACTTGGTCGCCGGCAGCAGGCGAGTACCCAAACCTGCTACGGGGAATACGGCTTTGCGAATCGGCACGTTTTCTTTTTATTTTAAGTTTAAGAGAATCAATGACATAACTAAAAATAGCACCTAGTGAAAATAGGAAGCTACAGGTGCTAAATCAAGCCCGACCTGTCCGCTCGTGCGCCGCCAACCCCATGTTCGAATTGGCCCCAACTCGCCTGCGCGCCCTCGTGGAAGCATTTCCCGTGCTACGCATCGGCGTAGTTGGCGACTTCTTTCTCGACTCCTACCGCGAATGCGACCCAGCCCTCGACGAAAAGTCGTTGGAGACCGGCAAGACCTGTTATCAGGTGATCGGCTACCGCCGCCAACCCGGAGCTGCCGGCAATGTTGCCGCCAACTTGCGCGCCCTCGGCGTAGGAGAGGTCGAGGCCGTAGGTTATTGCGGCGACGATGGCGAAGGCTACGAGTTGCGGCGGGCCATGCGTCAGCTAGGCCTAGATTTGACTGGCTTTTTCACTGCTCCGGATCGCCTGACTCCGACCTATGACAAACCCTGCTACGTCGATAGCAGCCAGCGTGGCCGATCCGTAATCGAGGAACTGGAGCGGCTCGATACCAAAAACCGCCGTCCGACCCCTGCCAGCCTCCAGAACGACCTCATCGCCTACGTCCGCCAGCGCCTGAATCAGTGGGATGGGCTCGTACTCATCGACCAAGTCGCCGAAGCCAATTGCGGCGTCCTCACCACGCGCGTGCGCCGCGCCATTGCCGCCGCGCACAGCTCCCAACCCAAGCTCGTGGCCCTCGCCGATTCGCGCACCCGTATTGGGCTCTTTACGCGCGCCATCCTCAAACCCAACCAACGCGAGGCTTGGGCCGCGCTCGGCGGCCAAGGGCGCTTGTCGCTCAAGACAGCGCGAAACCACGCCCGCGTACTCAGCAACCAGACTGGTCGCCCGGTGTTTCTAACGCTTGGCAATAGGGGAATACTCGTAGCCGACGGCAGCACGGTCGAGCACGTACCAGCTATGGACCTCACCACACCCGTTGACCCGGTCGGCACCGGAGACACTTGTGCGGCCGCCCTCAGTGCGGCTTTGGCAGCAGGTGCCGAACTGACGGAAGCGGCCTCGGTAGCCTGCTTGGCCGCATCAATTACCGCTCAGCAGGTTGGCACGACCGGCACAGCCTCGCCAACCGAACTAAACCGCCGCTTGCACCAGTTGCGGCGCAGCTAAGATGCGTAGGTCTCTTCAACGACCGTGCGATACCGCTCGACGATCGCCTTGGGCACGATCTTCTTCAACCCCTTGGTCAAGGTCCCGGCGTCCTCGCTTAGCGGCTCGGGCAAGAGCGCGACGCGCTGCGGCCGCTGGTAGCTCGGCAGGCCGGCGGCCGTGGCCTCGGCGAGGAACCCTTCGCGGATTCGCTCGCCCAAGCTCGGATGCGTGCGCAGGGCGTCCTCGTCCTCTAGCGGCAACCCGTCAATGCCGCTGTTTTTTGCCTCCTCCACATCCACCGTCACCAACGGCAGTGGGTAGTCGCGCTGCTGGTCGCCGTACACAATCACGTGCTCGACTAGGGGCACCCGGGCGAAAATCCGCTCCAAGGCTTCGGGATTGACAAACTCGCCGTTGCGCAGCTTGAACTGTCGGCCAACTCGCCCGTGGAACGAAAGAAAACCCTCGTCATCCATGCTGAACAAGTCGCCGGTCCGATACCAGATCTGGCCGCCTTCCTCTACTAGCACCTGTTCGGTCTGCTCGGGGTCGTGCAAATACCCGCGCATGACGTTGGGGCCGCTAGTCCACAGCTCTCCAACTTGATCGCCGCTGGGCCGGAATTCGTCCTGCGCTGGATCGTTGTACCCAATTTCCGAACCGTCTTCGGCCACGATCTTCACTGCCTGCAACGGCCTCCCCACCGTACCGCTTTTGCGCCCTTCGAGATGGTTGGCGGCAATCAGCGGCGCGCACTCGGTCGTGCCGTAGCCCTCGTACGTGGTGATATCGAGCACGTGGTGAAAGAAGTCCAACGCCTTGGGATCGGCCTTGGCCGAGCCGACGATCAAAAGCTCTAGATGAGGCCCGACTCGCGTGGCGAGCTGGGCGCGAATTTTGCCAACTATTGAACGACCTATGGCAGCCAAAAAGAGCTTGTCGCCCAGCCCGGCTCCGCCGCGCGCCAATCGCTCCTTGGCCGCAACCGAGCGCTGAATCAAGCCCCCCTTGAGGCCACCGGCGTCGATTTCCTTGCGCACATTGCCGTACACTTTGTCGAGTATCAGCGGCACGGTGAGAAAGCCCTCCGGCTCTGAGAGACGGATATCGCTGAGGACGCGGTCGGGCGAGCGCGCCAAATCCAAAATCCACCCCTTGGCCAAGGGATAATAGATATTGAGAATCCCCATAGAGTGATAGTCGGGCGCAGACTTGAACATGCGCAGAGGTTCGCGCTTGCTGATCACGTCCCAAACTTCTTCGACGTTGGCGACGATGTTGGCGTGGGTTTGGATCACGCCCTTGGGCAGGCCGGTTGAACCCGAGGTATAGAGGATTTTCGATTCATCTTCCGGCATCACCTCGACCTCGGGCACGGCCGCGCTGCTTTCCGCCAGCTCTTCCCAAGGAATCGCGTCCTCGGCCTCGCCCTCGGTCAACGCAATCCGCGGCGTCTTATCCAGTCGCTCTCGGACGGCACCAAACCGCTCGTAGCCTTTGCGATCTACGACCAGCAATTCAACCGCAGAGTGCGCGATGCTGTGGGCGAGCGCCTCGTCAGGCGATTGGATGCACAGCGGCACTGCACTGACCCCAATGCAGTCGGTCGCCAAAAAGATCAAGAGCGGCTCGCTGCCGCCATCGGTGAGAATGCCCACGCGCTGGCCCTTGGCCAAACCCTGCGCCGCAAGGCCAGCCGCGAGCTGATCTCGGCGACTTTTGAGCTCGGCGTAGGTCACGGGCTGGTAGCTCAATGTGCGGCTGCCCTCTACGGGCTTGAGCTCTCGAATGGCCGTCTGTTCGGCACAGGTTGCGAAGCTATGGTTGAGCAAATCTCTCAGCGTTCGTCCCATCGCAAGCCTCTTTCTGATGAGTTATATCGTTGTCGTTTGCGGCGCACAAAAAGGACCGTTTAGCATTGCACCAGCGGCTCGGCGACCGCATCTTCCCTTTATGAATTTTCGCTGCAATCGCGCCTTTATCTTGCTACTCTTGCTCTATCCGGCCGCTTCCTCGGCTCAGCCCTCGGTGGCTATGTTCGGCTACTCGCTCAGCATGGGCAGTGTCACCGTTGATCAAGAGCAGCTATATCGCCTCAGCCTCCGGCCCGACTTCCCCCTAGGCCGCTTGGGCATTGGCCTCGACTTAGAGCTGTTTGTCGAGCGCAACGGCGACCTCGGGTCACGCGGCTGGAAGGCCGGCTCGTCAACTCAAACTTTCGACTCGATCTTGCGCAAGATCTACTACGTGCGCTATGGCCGTCCCAACGACGCGGTTTACATCAAAATCGGCGCGCTCGACAACGTGACGTTGGGATACGGCCTCATCATGGACAACTACCGCAACACCCTGCACTATCCCGGCATCAAGAAAACCGGATTCCAGTTCCGCATCGCCAATTTCGCTGGCACTAATATCGGACTCGAAGGAGTGATCAACAACCTCCAAGACTTCCAAGAGGGCGGTGCCCTCATCGGGCTGCGGACCATCGGCTACGCCGCCGATCTCGAGGTGGGCGTGACCTTTGTCGCCGATCTCGACCAGTACAGCGGCCTACGCGACAGCGATTCCGACGGCGTGCCCGACCCCATTGACGCCTTCCCAGAAGACGGCAACTACGCCCTCGACAACGACTCCGACGGCGTACCCGACCACATCGACAGCGACGACGACAACGACGGCATCATCGACGCCGACGCCGGCAGCGGCCTCTCCGCCGATCTCGCCTCCGCCTTGTTGGGACTCAACGCCAATTACGGCAACGCCTTCCCAATAGACCAAGACGTGGACCGCCACAAGCCCTTCAACAAAAACCGCGTTGGCCAAGACTTCTTTTCGATCTTGGGCGTGGACTTAGCCTACCCGCTCATCCGCGACCTAGGCTTGGAGCTCAAGCTCTACGGCCAATTCGCCCTGCTGATCGACGACGACGACGCCCTCTCCAGCTTTGAGGCGCAACAGCAGGGCGTCTCCCCCGGCAATCGCCAAGCGGCCGGGTTCGGGATCGCCGCCCCAGGCCTGTGGCTGTCTTTAGGCCCGCTCAACGGCCAATTGGACTTCCGCCACTTCCGCCGCGATTTCGACTCGCGCTACTTCGACGAACTGTACGAACTCGACCGCGCTCACCTCGACCTCACTACCGGACAGGCCCAGTCCAAGGACGCGCGGCTCGGCCACAGCAACGATCTCTCCGGCTTCTTCGGTCACTTGGGTACGGAACTCGGCTCGTACGCGTACGCCTCTATCTCCTATCAGTATTTGACGGGCACCGGCGACCCAAAACAGCAGCTCATCGCCAGCGCATCCCTGTCGCGCAAACTGCTCAAATACTTTCCCCATCTCAAGCGCGCGTACGCTTATTTTCACAAGAACAACATCGGCCGCAGCCTCAACGAGGAAGGCACCGGCCAAGACGACTTCTTCGAGCCGACCCAGGACACCTTCTACGGCTTTGACGTTGGACTGAACATAAAAGAAGGCGCATCCGTGCGCTGGGATACTCGCTTCCTCTTCGAACGCACCGCCAATAGGCGCTTGCAGCGACACAAAGTCATGACCCTCGAAACCGTATTCGACTTTTAATATGAAAATCACTCGCGTATCAGCCCATTATTTGCGCCTGCCCGACGTCACCACTCGCTGCGACGGCACGCAGGACACCTGTCTAATCCAAATAGAAACCGACGCCGGCATCACCGGCTGGGGCGAAGTTGATTCGGCCCCCACCGTGGTCAAGGCCGTCGTCGAGGCTCCGCTCTCCCACCAGATTAGCAACGGCCTCGCCAATGCACTAGAGGGTCTAGACCCGCTAGCCATCGACGTATGCGGAGATCGCATGCTCGAAGCGGCCAATTACTACGGTCGCGTCGGCGTGGGCACGCACGCCATGGCCGGCGTCAACCTCGCGCTGTGGGACATTGCCGGCAAAGCGCGCAATTGCCCGGCCTACGAGCTACTCGGCGGCCCCTATCAAACCAAATTCCGCGCGTATTGCTCCATCCTCTTCGGCGACACGCCGCAAGAGACCGGCGAATTGGCCCGCCACTTTGCCGGTGAGGGGTTCACAGCCATCAAGTTCGGCTGGGGTCCGATGGGACAGGACGAGGCAAACGACATCGCCTTGGTGCACGAAGCAAGGAAGGGGGCCGGGCCGGATGTGGACATTTTGGTAGATGCTGGGCAGGTGTGGGACTGGAAAACCGGCCTCAAGCGCGCCGAGCAGTTCGCCGAGTACGACATATTCTGGCTCGAAGAACCTTTGCATCCCGAAGATGTCGCGGGCTATGCGCATCTCTGCGAGCGCAGCCCGGTGCCCATCGCCACGGGCGAGGCTGAATCGCGCTATCAGGACTTTGAGCGACTACTCGTCAATGGCCGCATCGACTGGGTGCAGCCGGATCCGGGCCGCTGCGGGCTTTCGACCATGGTCGAGGTCGGCCGCCTCGCTCACCGCCTACACCGCAAGGTAGTAAACCACTCGTTCAAAAGCGGCATCACCATCGCTGCTTCCCTGCACGGACTTGCGGCAGTTCCCCACGGCGAGGTCTTTGAATACTGCATGGCCGACTCACCCTTGCGCCACGACCTGACGCACGAAAAATTCACAGTCGTCGATGGCTACGTTCACGTGCCGGAGGGACCGGGGTTGGGCGTGACCATCAACGAAGAGATAGTGGAACGATACCTAGTTCCGTAAGGAGCCACTCCATGAAAGACTCCCGTCGGTTTGCATCATTTTCGACCTCCTTCGACCTCGATGCTTTGTTGCGTCCCCAGCGTCGGAGTTTGTGGTACAGTGTGGCTTTGTCAGCGGTCTTGCTTGCGGCACTAGTGCTGCTTGATCCGTTTGGACGCGCTGTGCCGAGCGCGCCTCATCCGCCGACCGTCAAGTACATCAAGCGTCAGCCGCGCCCAACTAAGCCGTTATCTGTGCGTAAAATTTCACAGCCTAATCAACAGCCAATGATCCGCAAGCGGCAACCCACGCCGATCCGCAAAGACCCCGCCCATTTGACTACAAACGTCACTACAGAAGCTCCCATGAAGCAGGGCTCTATACCGGGTGCCCTGTCTCTTGTCAGCCTACCCCATAGCAGTACACCGCGGCCCCTAGATGCCGAGCGGCAATTAGGAGCCGATAACCTCTTCGGGGAACGCGCAATAGGAATCACCCGCCAATCCGAAAACAAAATTGATCTCGCCTTGGAGATGCTAGACGTAAACAGTCTAGACACTGGCCAGCATCAGGCCGTCGTCATCCAAGACCCCGACGATCCGAAATCAATTAAGGGATTTATCAAGTTGCCCTTTGTGGTACCGAGAGATCTGCTGGAGATGCGAGGACCAGCTCTAAGTAGGCGTATTGAGGCGTTGGCCGATGGGATTAATGAATACACTAATTTGCGGGCAGAAGTCTTCGGACCGATCACGTTTGATGACGATCGCATATTTAAATTTCCCTTACTCATCGGTTCTATATACAGTGGCTTAGGCCTGAATGAGCTTGAAGAAGCCAACCAGTTCCAGTACCTAATTCAGGGGGGATTCATTATGGGAGGCATTGGTGATGCGGAAGAACTTCTTTCCCAGATATTGGTGAACGGAGGCTTGGTGGAAAGGAAAGACTTCCGGTCGGATATATTGCCAGAGGATCACCCCATTTACAACGCTTTTTTTAATATCGGTCTCCAATCATACTTCTTGGAACGTCATCCAGACCCGTCTATAGCATGTTACATTACTAAGGGCCTAAAAGGACATTTTATAAAGAATCGGCTCGTCTATGTAAATCCCTTGGAATCTTCGCGTTGGGATGATGATAAAGACGAGTTGATGCTCGCCATCAATGTAATGGTCTATGCGTTGGCCCAAGAAGGCTCCTTGGCTCAGCGCCTGACCCAGGACTTGGTGGCTAAGCGCGACGATCAATGAAGAGATAGTAGAAAAATACCTAGCGAATTAACCCAAAGGGTTCCCCATCATGCCCGAGCAACCCATGCTCATCATAGACGGCCACCTCGACTTGGCCTTCAACGCCCTGCACCACCGCCGCGACCTCACCCAAGACGTCCACGTCCTGCGCGAGCGCGAAGACCCCAAACCTCCCGGCCCTTCGCATCCCGATTCGCTGCGCGACAGAAAGCGCCCCGAAAGCACCTCGCGCGGCACGGCCACCGTATCCCTGCCGCAGATGCGCCAAGGCTGCGTCGGCATCGCGCTCTCGACCGTCATGTGCCGAGTGCAAATGCCCACCGGCCTCCTCGACGATGGCATGAGAACCCAAGAAGCGGCCCACGCCATGGGCCAATCGCATCTTCACTATTACAAAGCGCTAGCGCGCGAGGGCCAACTGCGCTTCATCCGCGACACAAACGATCTCGACGCGGCCATCGCCGCTTGGCAAAACCCCGACCCAACGACTCCGATCGGCCTGATACTGAGCATGGAAAGCGCCGATCCCATCTTAGCCCCTGAGCAAGTAAGCTGGTGGTGGGAGCAGGGCCTGCGCTCGGTGGGGCTGACGCATTTTGGTGCCAATACTTGGGGCCACGGCACCGGCACTCGCGGCGGGCTATACGCCGATGCCTATCCCCTGCTCGACGCGCTCGCTGCAACGAACATCGCCCTCGACCTTACCCACGCCTCAGACTTAGTCTTCTGGCAGCTTTTGGACTACTGGTCGGGACCGGTCCACGCCAGCCACTGCAACTGCCGCGCCTTGGTCCCGGGCCAGCGCCACCTCAGCGACGAGATGATCCAAGCCATCGCCGAGCGCGGCGGCGTTATTGGCGCGGTCTTCGCCGAGTTCATGCTCAATCCCGAGATCAACTTCGACGACCCAGCGACCTATCCGCAAACCGCTCGTCGCTCCATGTCGGCCGTCGTCGATCACATCGACCACATCTGCCAGCTCGTCGGCAACTGCGACCACGTCGCCATCGGCTCCGACCTCGACGGCGGCTTCGGGCGCGAAATGGCCCCCATCGACTACGACACCATTGCCGACCTACAGCGCTTCCTCGCCATCCTCGAGCGGCGGGGCTACTCGACCAACGACATTGCGGCCATAGCTCACGGCAACCTCGCACGCTTCCTCCGCCAAGCCTGGGAACAATAGCCTTGAACCAACCACTCTGCGCCCATCTGCGCCCATCTGCGGATAACTCACGCCCCACCAACAGGATTGCCATACAATGACCGACGCGCGTCCGCTGATCCTCGACAGCCACCTCGACCTCTCCTTCTCCGCCTTGCAAATCAACCGCGACCTAACGCAAAAGGCGACCACCGTGCGCGTCCACGACTCCGTGCAGACCATGGAGGGCTTTGGCTCCTGTACGGTGACCTTGCCCGAACTGCGCCGCGGCAAGGTCGGCCTCTTCTGCGGCACGGTGATGTCGCGCTTAGATCCAGGCGACCGATGGACCCGCACCGGCATGTACTGCCAAGCCCAATGCCACGGCGTCGGCCGCGGGCATTGGGCCTACTATCAAGCACTCGAACGCGCGGGTTTGCTCCGCTTCGTCAAAAGCATCGCGGATTTAGACGAAACCATCGCCGCTTGGCAAAACCCCGACCCAGCCACCCCCTTCGGCCTGATCCTCGCTATGGAGAGCGCCGATCCCATCTTAGGCCCGGACCAAGTGCCCGAATGGCGCGAACTCGGCTTGCGCCTAGTGTCGATCTCGCATTACGGCACCAGCACCTATTCGCACGGCACCGGCACCGAAGGCGGACTGCTGCCGCCGGCCAAACCCCTGCTCGACGCGCTCAAAGCGGCCGGCATCATCATCGACTTGACCCATTTGACCGACCAAGCCCACTGGGAGCTCTTGGAATTGTACGACGGCCCGGTCTGCGCTTCGCACCACAATTGCCGCACTTTGGTTCCCGGCCAGCGCCAGCTCACCGACGAAATGATCCGCTCCATCGCCGAGCGCGACGGCGTCATCGGCACGGCCTTCGATGCATGGATGCTCGACCCGGGCTGGCAGCGCAAAATCCCCGCCTTTGAACAGCTTACCAAAGCGACTTTGGAAACCGTCGTCGACCACATCGACCACATCTGTCAGCTTTTGGGCACCTCGCGTCACTGTGGCATTGGCACCGATCTCGACGGCGGCTTCGGCGCCGAGCAAGCCCCGCGCGACCTCAACACCATCGCCGATCTGCAAAAACTCCAGCCCATCCTCGCGCACCGAGGCTACTCGCCAGCAGACATCTCAGGTATCTTCTCTGGCAACTGGATCCGGCTCTTCAAGGACGTGTGGAGCCGCTCCTAGAAGTTATCTGGACATCTGCGTTCATCTGCGGATACCTTTACCGCCCTGTAACAGCCTCTGAGCCTAGCCCTACGTTTTCTTCCTTTTCGTTACAAATCGTTCAAATTTTTCTCTCCTTCTTGTCATTATCGCCATTTTTTCCTATACTTTGCTCAAGTTAATTACATAATAATTCTCAAACTATCCATTTTTAGGGAGAAATTGACATGACGAGAGGGGCTGACAAAGTCATCGAAGCACTCGACCGCTTCGGCGTCGAGTATGTCTTCGGCCATCCGGGCGGCGCGGCCATGCCCATCTTCGACGCACTGCTCAACTCCAAGCAGATCCGCTTCGTCCTCACCCGGCACGAGCAAGGCGCGACCCACATGGCCGACGGCTACGCCCGCGCCACCGGCAAGCCCGGCGTCGTCCTCGTAACCTCCGGCCCGGGCGCAACCAACACCATCACCGGCCTGCTAACCGCGCTGATGGATTCCGCGCCCGTCATCGCCCTCACCGGCCAAACCGTCACCCCTATGCTCGGCAAAGACGCCTTTCAGGAGGCCGATGTCTTCGGCATCTCCATGCCCGTCGTCAAGCACTCCTATTTGGTCAGGGACCCCAACGATATCCCCCGCGTGATGACCGAGGCTTTCCACATCGCCACCACCGGCCGACAGGGGCCAGTGCTCGTCGATTTGCCCAAGGACGTCACCCAAGGCGACCCCTTCCCCGGATGCACCACCGACTTTCCCGAGAAGGTGTACTTGCCGGGTTACACTTGGCAGACCAAGCCCGCGCCCGAGTTGCTCGAAGCCGCCGCCACTCTCCTGCGCCGCAGCAAGCGCCCCCTGCTCTACTTGGGCGGCGGCTGCATCGCCTCGGGCGGTCACGAGGCGGCCAAAGCCTTTGCCGAAAAGACGCGGATGCCGGTGACCAACACCCTGCTCGGCAAGGGGGCGTTCCCCGAGCAGCACGCGCTCTCGGTGGGTATGCTCGGCATGCACGGCACAGCCTACGCCAACAAAGCCGTCGTTGGCTGCGACCTAATTATGTCGGTAGGCGGACGCTGGGACGACCGGATCACTGGCAAGCTCTCGGAATTCTGCCCAGACGCGAAAAAGATCCACATCGACATCGACCCAGCCGAATACGGCAAAGTGGTCATGCCCGACGTTTTTATCGAGGGCGATGCGCGCCAAGTGCTCGAAGAGCTAATCAACTACGTAGAGCCACTGGACACGGCAGCTTGGCTGGCCCAAATCGACGAGTGGAAGACAAAATACCCGCTCAAATACGGCAAGCGCGGCGGCCTCAAGATGCAGACTATCATTGACCGCCTATACGAACTGACCGCTGGCCGCGCCGTGGTGACCACGGACGTCGGCCAGCACCAGATGTGGGCAGCCCAGTTTTACAAGACAGCGCACCACCGCCAGTGGCTTTCCTCCGGTGGCGCTGGCACCATGGGCTTTGGTTTTCCCGCGGCCGTCGGTGCTCAGTTTGGTCGTCCCGAAGAGACCGTGGTCGCCATCTGCGGGGACGGCGGCTTCCAGATGACCCTGTGCGAACTGGCCACCGCCGTCGTCCATCGGCTGCCGATTAAGATCGTAGTCCTCGACAACAAGTACTTGGGGATGGTCCGCCAGTGGCAGAATCTGTTCTTCGATAATCGCCTCTCTGGCGTCGATCTGGAAGGCAATCCCGACTTCGTCAAACTGGCCGAAGCCTACGGGGCTAAGGGCTTCCGCATCCGGCGCACCGCCGACATTGACAAAGTCCTCAAGCAAGCCCTCGATCACGACGAAGGCCCCTGCGTCATTCACGCCGAGTGCGAAAAAGAAGACAACGTCTTCCCGATGATTCCCGCCGGAGCCGCGCTCACCGATATGCTGATCGAGGCTCCCAAGCAGAAACTAGCCCAACCCAAAGGAAGCACCTAATGCCTACAACTGCCATTGACTTTGCCGCCGCCGACCTCAACGCCCGCCAAGAGGCGGTGGACGCGCCACAACTCAGGCCGATCGAACCCCAGCAGAAGACCACCATCGGCCTATTGGTCAACGACCGCCCCGGCGTCCTAGTGAGAATCGCCCAGTGTTTTGCCCGTCGGGCCTACAACATCGAAAACCTAGTCGTCTCGCCGGCCCATATCCCCCAGTGTTCGCGCATGACCATCACCAGCATTGGCCCTGCCGCCGAGCTGCATCAGATCATTCTTCAACTCAACAAGCTAGTCGATGTCATCCACGCCAAAGACCACTCGACCGACGATGCCATCACCCGCGAGTTGGCTCTCTTCAAGGTCGGCTGCTCAGTCGAAGAGCGCACTGAGGTCTTGCAGATTACCGAGGTTTTTCGCGGCAAGACGGTCGATATCTCAGAGGCCACCATCACCATCGAGGCCACTGGCACCACCGAGAAGATGGACGCCCTCGAATCGCTCTTGAGCAAATTCGACCTCAAGGAAATGGTTCGCACCGGCAAGGTGGTCATGGCCCGAGGCAACGAGCCGACATAAAAAAGGGGGGACGGGCATCACCCGTCCCCCCTTTTGCCTACTGTATCCTCCCTTAAAACGCCACGCCCAATTGCCCAAAGACCAAACGGCCGATCTCCGGTGCCCCAATAAAGGTCCGGTGCTTGTTATCGAGCGCGTTGGAAACATCCACCCCGAGCCGCAAGTTATCTCCGAACGGCAGCAAATAACTCGCGTTCAAATCGAGCAGCGAGTACGCGTCCACATCCCCGATGAACACCCCCGACTCCTGGCGAAACGCCCCCACGTAGCGCCACTGCGCCCCAATGGTTAATTGCTCTTGGTCGAACGTGTAGGACGTTCCCACCTTGAACTTGTTACCCGGCGCATTGAGCGCTATGTCGGCGATGCCATCGACGTTCTCAAATAAAGTCTTATCGACATAAGAGTAACTGCCCGTTAGCGACCATTGGTCTCTCGGGAAATAGACTAAGTTCACGTCTAAGCCGTTCAGGTTGATCTCGCCAAAGTTGCGATAGGTCAATATCACCGCTGTCGGGTCAAAGGCTTGCTCCGGCGTAACCGTGCCAAACGGGATGCCCGCGGCCCCACCGGCAAACAACGCGACAATTTCATCGGCTGGCGAGCCATTGCCGTTGCCAGACAAGAGGCCTGGAACCTGCATATTGTCGAGCGGGGCGACCGCCGCGGCCAACTCTGCATTTTCGGCCAGTGCCGCCCCAACGCTGGTACCTAGCGCCGCCCCGAGACTAGCCGGGTCGAGGAAGACATTGGGCGTCTGAACTTGAATCGGAGAGACAAAATCTTTTATCCGAGTGTGATACAAGTCGGCCGCCACCACCAGCTTCTCGCCGACCACCCCCTTGTAGCCCAGTTCAAAGGTCTCGGTAGTAGTAGAGCGAGTCAGCGGCACGTCGATCACATCGGCGACCGGATCAAAGGGAGCCGGATCGCCAGCCGCCACCTTCTCGAGGTTGAGCATGAGTAGGGCGTTGTCCAATCCCGTCAGTTGGGCGGGCACCAGCGCATCTAACCCGCCTAATAGCTGTTGGGCGGCCACCTCCCCCGCTGCTCGGTCCAGCCCTTGCAGTATTCCTATTTGGGTCGTCGCTAGCCCCAGAAAAAGCTCTGTATTGAGTGCGCTCAACACCCCGCTGCGTCCCAAGCCCCACATCACATTGGTAAAGACCGGATCCCCCAAGTCGATGTAGTCGGCCGGAGCCATGCCCGCCACCGGCGCAAAAGACGAGCGAAACTGCGGCCGGCCATTGCCCGAGCGAGCGAAAGTCCAGCCATCGGCAAACCCCTCGCGATAGGTCCCCTGCGCCCGGATATCTATCGCCGGCGCAAAACCCAGCACCGGCGCAAAAGCCGCGCCAATACCAAAGGGATCTTGGGACGAGCGGATGTCCAAATAGAGGTTGTTACTCGACGGAGTTGCAAAGGCGTGGTTGTACGTCAGTCGCAGAATCTGAGTCTCCTTCGGCTTAAAAACTAGCCCGGCGCGCGGCGAGATTTCGCCTTCGGGAATGCGGTTGTGGTCGTCGTAGCGCAGGGCCACCACCAAGTCCAGCATCTCACTCAGGGCCGTCTCACTCTGCACGTAAGCCCCGAATTCATTGGTCTGATCATAGTCTTCGTTCCCGCCAGTGATGGTCCCCTCGGTATCGGGCCGCGTCAGCAGCACATCGGCACCGTAGGTGAAGCGCTGCCGCACTCCCAGCGCCGCGGAGTGCTGAATTTGGAAGGCGGTCAGCTTAGATTTATCGACGATCGGATTCCCATCGCGCAGAGTAAAAGTCTCGCCGGCGTCGCTCCCGTTCTGGAAGACCTGGGCGAACCAATTCTTGTACAGCAGACGAAACTGGACGTAGTTGTACGCCCAGTCTTGGGCTTGGCCGGCCCCCAAGCCGGTCAACTCGATCTGGTCGCCCTTGTTGTATCCGGCTGCCAAAATAGCCGTCAAGTCGTCCGAGGCCTTGTAATCCAAGCGCGCTTCAGCGCTCTGACGCTCAATGTCAAAACTGCGCGGTGGGATGTCTGGATTGGCGGCCCTAGCCTGCACCTCTACCGGGTCTTCGTATTCCCAGTCCACTCCCGTATAGTACTGGGCCGAGACCTTGTAGCCGAGGCGGTCGCTAGCAGCCCCGGCGTGGCGCATACCCACCTTGCGCACACTCCGCTCGCCTAGGCCAACGTTGACATTGGTCCCCGCCGAAGTAAACGGCGAGTGAGTGATAATGTGCATCACGCCGTTGGCGCTATTCGGCCCGTAGAGTGCCGCCCCCGGCCCCAACACCACCTCGATGCGCTCGATGTCGTCGTTGGTCACCGGAATGAAGTTGTAGGCATTCAACCGCAGCGAGGGGACGCGGGCGATGCGATTGTCGGTCAGCGTCAGCAAGGCCCCCGAAAAGACATTGTTGAAGCCCCGCACGACCACATTGCTCTGCGCCAAGCCGGTCTGAGAAAAATCCACCCCCGGCAGATCGCGGATGTGCTCAGCCACGCTGAGCGCCGGCCGATTGCGGATTTCCGCGGCCTCAACTATCGCCACTGAGGCTGGGGCTTCGAGGACTTTTTCCTGCCGCCGCGAGGCCGAGACTACGTTCTGGTCGAGGAAGATGATCCCCGTCTCCAGCGTCAGCATCAGCTCCTGCTCGCCGGCAACGATGCCAACCCCTTCCCGCGTTAGGGACCGATAGCCGATATGCGTGACGTTGAGCTGATACTCGCCGGCCGGCAGCCCTTCCAAGTGGAAGCGACCGTCTTCGTCGGTGGCCGTGCCGATCTTGCCGCCCGGCAGCAGGTCGCTGACGAGGACGACATTGGCACCGGGGATAGCTTCGCCCTCCGACCCGGTCACGATGCCGGAAAGCGTCCCCTCTGCGCCGAAGGCGACGCCCGCCCACAGCACCAAAGCATATAAAAATAATTTGTACTTCATGGCTAGCTCCTTGTTTTAGTCCCCAAATCTATCCCCAAGCACCCGATCCCGCTACCCCGCGCGTCGTCCCTACTGTCGGCGTCTAACATCTAACAGGTATCTAAGGGGGCCTGCATGGCCGTCCGATGCAACGCCACGTAGGGGCGACCGGCCGGTCGCCCCTACACTCTATTGATTTTCTGCGTCTCCATTGCGTATTTTCCCTGCCCTAATTCACCTATGCTATCGGAGACTTATTTCATGCCGGACAAACTCAAGCTCGCCTTTATCGGCTGCGGTGCCATCGCTCGCTTTCACCTCGATGGCATCAAAGAGCACGCTCCCCGCATCGACGTCACCGCGTTAGTCGATCTCGACGAATCCAAAGCCCAAACTTACGCCGCTGAAACCGGCGGGCAGGCATTTACCTCGCTCGACGAAGCACTCGCCAAAGGCGACTTCGATGCCGTTGACATCATGCTGCCCCACGACCTACACGAACCCATCGCCCTCCAGTGCTTCGCCGCCGGCAAGCACGTCCTCTTGGAAAAGCCCATGGCCCCCACCCTCGACGCCTGCGACCGCATTCTCGCCGCGGCCAGCGCGGCCCCGGGCGTCTTCATGGTCGCGGAAAACAGCCAGTACTGGCCCGAAATCGTCGAGGCCCAAAAGCATCTTGCCGCCGGAGCCATCGGCGAGATCATTACCGCCCGCGCGGCCTTTGTCTATCCTTTTGACTCCTACTGGTTCAAAGAAGAGCGGCCCTGGCGCTATGAAAGGGGACGCACCGGCGGCGGCATCGCCATCGACGGCGGCTCGCACTGGATTCGGCCCTTGCGCATGTGGATGGGCGAAATCAAAGAAGTGGTCGGCGTGCTGGGGCACCCGCTCGCGCAGATGGAGGGCGAGTCCCTCGCCCGCGCGCTCTTCCGCTTTGACTCGGGCAAGACCGCCATCTTCGACGCCATGATGATCGACACAGTCTTTGCCCCGGACCCTTGGTGGCGAATTACCGGCACCAAGGGCGAACTGACCATCAACGCCGCTCTCGACGGCGCCGAACTCTATCTGTGGGACGCAGACCATCCCGACGGCAAGCGGCTCTTTGCCAGTCCAGGGTACACCGAGTCCTTTGGACCAGAGTTAGCCGATTTTGCCGCCGCCGTCCTCGACGGCAAGGCCCCAGCCGCGCCAGCGGAACACGCTCTCGGCGAGTTGCGCACGGCCTTGGCCCTCTATCGCTCGGCCGTCAGCCAGCGGTGGGAACAGGTGTGGGTGTAATGCTTGCACGAACCTCTCCTTTGGGATATATTCAGCCTTTTTAGCCCTGTGAGGCCGTTCCTCGAAGCACCGATCATGTTCCACCTCAATTTTCGCACCCTTTTCAAGCTCAGCGGCAAAGGCTGTCAAGGCCGAGATGCCCTCTCAATTCAAAACGCATTACCTTATAGAATAGGAAAGCAATGACGGAAAAGTACGTATATCTGTTTGGCACTTCTCAATCCGAAGGCGACAAGGAAATGCGCAACCTGCTCGGCGGCAAAGGCGCCAACCTCGCCGAAATGGCCCAGCTCGGCCTGCCCGTCCCAGCCGGTTTTACCATCACCACCGAAGTTTGCACCTATTACTACAACCACGATCAAACGTATCCCAGCGAACTCAAAGACCAAGTGGAACGCGCCATTGCCGAAGTCGAAAAGACCATGGACATGCGCTTTGGCGACGCGGCCAACCCGCTCTTGCTCTCCGTGCGCTCTGGGGCCAGAGTGTCCATGCCCGGCATGATGGAGACCGTGCTCAACCTCGGCCTCAACGACGAAATCGTCCAAGGGCTGATCGAACAATCGGGCGACCCGCGCTTTTGCTACGACGTGTACCGCCGCTTCGTGCAAATGTACGGCGACGTGGTCATGGGTCTGCGGCCCGAAGACGAAAAGGAAACAGACCCTTTTGAGGCCCTGCTCGACGCGAAAAAGCACGCCCGCGGAGTCGCGCTCGACAGCGAACTGAGCGCCGAAGACCTACGCGAATTGGTCGCCGAGTTCAAGGCCGAGATCGCCAAGCGGCTCGACCGCGAGTTCCCCGAAGATCCCCACGAGCAGTTGTGGAATGCCATCGGTGCGGTATTCGGCTCTTGGCAGGGCCAACGCGCCATCCGCTACCGCGAAATCGAAGGCATCCCCCACGACTGGGGCACGGCCGTCAACGTCCAGTCCATGGTGTACGGCAACATGGGCGACGATTGCGCCACCGGCGTGGCCTTCACGCGCAACCCCTCCACCGGGGAAAAGCACCTATACGGCGAGTTCCTCATCAACGCCCAAGGCGAAGATGTAGTCGCCGGTACCCGCACACCCCAACCCCTGTCCGAACTCAGCAGCCAAATGCCGCAGGTGTACAATCAGTTCCAAGCGATCTGCGACCAGCTAGAGCCGCACTACCGCGACATGCAGGACGTGGAGTTCACGGTCCAGAAGGGTAAGTTGTGGATGCTGCAAACCCGCAACGGCAAGCGCACTGGGGCGGCGGCGGTCCAAATTGCCGTAGATATGGCCGCCGAGGGGCTGATCTCACAAGAGGAAGCCCTCCTGCGCGTCACTCCCGACCAGCTCGACCAGCTCCTACACCCCACATTCGACGAAGCGAGTCCCAAAGACGTCATTGCCGAGGGACTGCCCGCTTCACCTGGGGCGGCGACCGGCCAAGTGGTCTTCAACTCCGGAGAGGCCGAAACGCAAGCGGCTGAAGGTCAGCAAGTCATCTTGGTGCGCCAAGAGACTTCGCCCGAAGACATCGGGGGCATGGATGCCGCCCAAGGCATTCTCACGGCGCGGGGGGGCGCGTCCTCTCATGCCGCCCTAGTCGCGCGCGGCATGGGCAAGTGCTGCGTCGCCGGCTGCGAGTCCATAGCAATCGATTATCACCAAGAATTGTTTACCGCCAACGGCAAGACCGTCAAAAAGGGCGACTGGATATCCATCGATGGCTCGTCCGGCCAAGTCATGCTGGGCCAAGTGCCCACTGTGGAGCCGAGTTTCTCGTCGTCATTTGACACCATGATGGGTTGGGCCGACGACAAGCGCCGACTGGCCGTGCGCACCAACGCCGACACGCCGCACGATTCCGAAGTGGCCCGCAATTTCGGTGCCGAGGGCATTGGCCTGTGCCGCACCGAGCACATGTTCTTCGAAGGCGACCGCATCGTGGCCGTGCGCGAGATGATCCTCGCCGCCGACGAGGCCGGGCGACGCCAAGCCCTAGGCAAGCTCAAGCCCATACAGCGGCTCGATTTTGAGGGCATCTTCACCGCCATGGACGGCTTGCCCGTAACTATCCGCCTGCTAGACCCGCCGCTGCACGAGTTCTTGCCTCACGAGCCAGCCCAACAACAACAAATGGCCGAGGAAATGGGCGTCCCCTTGAGCCAGATCGAGGCCAAAATAGTCTCCCTGCACGAGTTCAATCCCATGCTGGGGCATCGCGGCTGTCGCTTGGGAATCACCTACCCGGAAATCTACGAGATGCAAGTCGAGGCCATTTTTGAGGCCGCGGTCAATGTGCGCGCCAAGGGCGTCAGTCCCCTGCCCGAAATTATGATTCCCCTCGTGGGAACCGAGCGCGAGTTTAGTGACCTAAAAGCTATGATTGATCGCGTCGCCGTTGCCGTCGGGGGCACTATCGAGTATCTAGTAGGCACCATGATCGAAATTCCCCGCGCCGCGCTTCTCGCCGACCAAATCGCCGAGCAAGCCGAGTTCTTTAGCTTCGGGACCAACGACCTGACTCAACTCACCTTCGGCTACAGCCGCGACGACGCTGGCAAGTTCCTGCCCGAATACGTAGCCCAAGGCATTCTCGCCGACGATCCGTTCCAAAGCCTCGATCAAGAGGGCACCGGCCAGCTCGTGCGCCTCGGCACCGAGCGGGGCCGCAGCACTCGTCCCCAGCTCAAGGTGGGCATCTGCGGCGAGCACGGCGGCGACCCTAGCTCAGTGGGTTTTTGCCACGAAGTAGGTCTCGATTACGTCTCCTGTTCCCCTTACCGGGTGCCTATCGCCCGTTTGGCGGCTGCCCAAGCCGCCCTTGCTGAGTAAGATTTTGCCATGGGCCGGGTCATCGCCATATCCAATCAAAAAGGAGGGGTCGGCAAGACCACCACGGCCGTCAACTTGGCGGCTAGTCTGGCCGTAGCTGAACAAAAGACCCTGCTTATCGACATGGATCCGCAGGCCAACGCCACTTCGGGCTGCGGCTTTCAAAACAGCGAGGAGATTGAACCGGCCAATATCTACCACGCGCTGATCGGGCAAAAAGAGACCTCTGACGTTACCTACGATACCAAAATATCCTTCCTGTCCTTGATTCCCTCGCACATCAACCTGACGGGAGCCGAGGTCGAGATGGTCAACATGATTGCTCGCGAGCAGAAGTTAGACGGGCTGCTCAACCAAGTCCGCGACCAATACGCCTATATCATTCTCGATTGTCCGCCCTCTTTGGGGCTGTTGACTATCAACGCCCTGACCGCGGCCGACTCGGTGATGATACCCATTCAGTGTGAGTACTACGCGCTAGAGGGTCTTGGTCGGCTGCTCAACACCGTGCGCCAGATCCAACGCCATCTCAATCCCAAGCTCCAGATCGCTGGCGTCCTACTCACCATGTTCGACGGACGCTTGAACCTATCGCGCCAAGTATCTTCAGAGGTCAAGTCCTATTTCGGCAACAAGGTTTACAAGACCTCCATCAGCCGCAACGTGCGTCTGGCCGAGGCCCCTAGCCACGGCCAACCCATCGTGCTCTACGACATCTTGTCGCAGGGATCTCAGGATTACATGAGCCTTGCAGGAGAAGTGATCGACCATGGGTAAGAAGCCGGTCCTCGGCAAGGGCATCAGCGCCCTCATCCCGGAATATGCCGAACCTAGCGGCCAAGGCGACGCCTCGCGCCAGATCGTCTATATCAACGTCGATGAGATCGAACCCAATCCCTATCAAGCTCGCACTGAGTTCGGCGAAGAGAGCATCGACGAGCTGATGCACTCGATCCAAGAGAAAGGCGTCATCCAGCCCATCACCGTCAACCGCATCGGCCAGAGCTACCAGATCATCGCTGGCGAGCGCCGCTGGCGGGCTACCAAGAAGGCGGGGATCCAAGAAATACCAGCGATCGTCCACGAAATCGAGTCCCAGCAAGACTTGATGGAACTGTCGCTGATCGAGAACATCCAGCGCGAAAACCTGACCCCCATCGAAGAAGCCGAAGGCTACCGCTCGCTGACCGACAAGTGCTTCCTCACGCAAGAGGAAGTCGCCCGCAAGGTGGGGAAAAATCGCTCAACCGTGACCAATCTCCTCAGGCTGTTGCAATTGCCGCACGAAGTCCAAGACTTCTTGCGCCACGGTCAACTGCAGATGGGGCACGCCCGCGCCCTGCTCGGTCTCGAAGAAGACGAAGACCGGCTCGCGCTGGCCCACCGCGCAGTCGAGGAGAAAATGGCCGTCCGCGAGGTCGAAAAGGCCGTTGCCAATCAGCGCGTGGGTCGCAAAAAAAAGAAGGCTCCCAAAGAAATTTCCAGCGACCCCCACATCCGCGACTACGAGGAGCGGTTGCAGCACCGCTTCGGCACCGCAGTCAACATCCGCCGCACCGCGGCGAACAAGGGAGCAATCCAGATCGCATTCTACAACGATGGGGATCTAGAGCGGTTACTCGACCTAATGATTGAAGGCGAATGAACCTCGGTTGGTGCCTCCTAGTCCCGTTTCTCGCCCTCGGTGCCTGTAGCTTGCTCCACGACAACCTCCCCAACGATCCCCCGACCGTACACTTGGCGCGGATGACCTGCCAGTCGCCGGGCACAGCTTCCCTAGACACCCTGATCAATAGCGCGGATACTGTCTGCCGGGTCCAGCGCGGCGGCGAGGTTCGCTTTGAAATCCGCGCGGCCGACGAGGACGACGATCCTGTGTTCTACGAGTGGCGAGCCCCATCCGGAGGCAGTTTCCGCGATGCACAGGCCCAAGAGACCAACTCTTGGTTCGCCCCCCAAACCATCGTCGGCTCCAGCGAACAATTTGTCGTGCAGGTCCTCGTAATCGACCGCAACTGCGACGTCATACCCGATCTAGCCGACCGCCAGCGCTGCGCCGAAGACGCACGAGTGCTGATCGAAAACTTCCTCGTGGAAGTCGTCCAACGCGACCCCCTGCTGGAAGTAACCTCCGACGCGACCAGCGCGTTTAGCGCGCCGCAGATAGTTATCGACGCATTTGGCACCGATCCAGACGGCGACCGGCTTGAATACCATTGGGAGCCGGTGGCCGGGGACAGCCTCGGCATTTGGTCAGAGGCCATCCACGACGAGGAAAACGGTCGGCAAATCGGCTCGCGCGCTACCGTCGTCGCCTTTTTTCCCGGCAACCACAAACTGCGCGTTTCCGCAAGTGACGGTGCCGCAAACACCGAGCGCGAAATCGTCCTCCACGTCTCCGTTGAGCCACCTCTGCCGGCCGGCGGCACAGTGCATCTAGTCCTGCCAACGGGTCAAGAATACGAGATAGACGCGTACGAGTATCCCAACGCCAAAGGAGAGCGACCGCAGTCCGCTTCGTTTTTCCAAGCAGCACGCCTGTGCGCGGCCGAGGGCAAGCGCCTGTGTAGTCCGGACGAGTGGCGCGCCGCTTGCCAAGCTGGCCAAACGCGGCGCTTTTCTTCGATCGATGATTTAGCTGCCTACGACAGCCGCGACCATTTTGGCGTGCGCTTCTGCAATGTGCCGGGTTCGGTCTTTTCTCAATTCAGCGGCGACCCAACCGCACAACTCGCGCCTTCCGGCTCATTTCCCAACTGCGGCAGCGCGACCGGCGTCTTTGACTTGACGGGCAACATAGATGAGTGGACCGCCGGCATCGACGACGCCGGTGACCTAGCAGTGTACATCGCAGCAAGCAGCGTATCTGAGAGTGGTGCCTGCGACGGCGCGACCCGTCTGGGCACCCTGTCCATGGGGGGCCAAGATCCGTATGATCTAGAGGTCTTAGCGGAAATCGTCGCCGACTGGCCCTTGCAAGACTACGAGCAGCCCCTCCTTGGCTTCCGCTGCTGCCGTTGATCCCAAGTTTTCAGCCATGGACCAAGAACAACTCCGCCACCTATTAGAGCGCGTCGCCACCGGTGATCTCGCGCCGAGCGAAGCCTTAGAACGACTTAGAAATCTGCCTTTCGAAAACCTCGGGTTTGCCCACGTCGATCACCATCGCGCCCTGCGTACGGGATTCCCGGAAGTTATTTTCGCCCAAGGCAAGACCTGCGAGCAGGTGCTGGCCATCGCCGAACGCATAACCGAGCACGGCGCGCAGATGCTGGCCACCCGCGTCGAAGCGGCCACGGCCCAAGCACTCGTCGAGCGCTTTGACCGCGCCGAGCACGACCCCCTCGCCCGTACGGTCCTAGTACCAGGAGCCGAACAGCCCGCACCTGAAGGCCTAGTCGCCGTAGTCGCCGCCGGCACCTCGGACTTGCCCGTGGCCCGCGAAGCCGTCGTCACGGCCCGCGCCATGGGCGCGCATGTCGAGGAGGTTTGCGATGTCGGCGTCGCTGGCCTGCACCGGCTCCTAGCATACCGCGAGCTCTTGCAGCAGGCGCGGGTCATCGTCGTAGTCGCCGGGATGGAGGGCGCGCTCGCCAGCGTCGTCGGCGGGCTGGTGGATATTCCCGTCGTGGCCGTGCCAACTAGCGTGGGTTACGGCGCGAGTTTCCACGGCCTCGCCGCTCTCTTGGCCATGCTCAACTCCTGTGCGGCCGGCGTGGTTGTCGTCAACATCGACAACGGCTTTGGCGCGGGGTACGCAGCCGCCCAGATCAACCGCCGCCCCACATGATCCACGTCGCCGTGCTAGCCGGCGGCCAGAGCCGACGCATGGGCCGCGATAAGGCCCTCTTGCAATTAGGCGATCAAACTCTGATTGAGCGCGTCCTCGCCGCGGCACACCCCCTCGGCTACCCCCGCCTCATCATCGGCGACCCCGCCGCCTATGCTCATCTCGGACTACCCGTCCATCCCGACCGCCACCCTGGGCTTGGGCCACTGGGCGGCCTGTACACCGCGCTCAGCACAACCGGCACGCCCGTGCTCCTCCTCGCCTGCGACTTGCCCTTTCTCACTCAGGACTTCCTCCGCCACCTCGTCAACCGGCGCGAGCCACATCAAGCGGTCGTGCCCCACACGACTGCAGGACTGCAACCGCTCTGCGCGCTCTACGAGCCGTCCTGCTTAACAGCTATAGAAGCCGCCATACAGGCCGATCAGCTCGGCATGCGCAACCTACTGAGCAATCTGAGTTTAGATCTGGTAAGGGAAAAGGATTGGCGGCCCTACGACGAGCACGGCTTGCTTTTTGCCAATCTCAACGCGCCCGAAGAGTACGAGCGGGCGCAAGCCGCACTCCTAAAATCCGGCATCCACCACGCTCAACATCAACAATAGCGGCAGATAGAGAACCGAAGCCTTGAGCAGCCGCCGCGCACTGGTCACTGAACGCGAGAAGCTAAGCGCGAGACCGGAGGCCAAAAACAGCACGCCCAACACTACCGCCCCGGCTAGGTAGAACGGGCCGGTGAGCCCCATAAACGAAGGCAGCACCGAAAAGATCAGCAGCAGCACTAAGTAGCCCATCACCTGCCAGCAGGTGCTGTTCCCATCCGGCTCGACGACAGGCAACATCTTGAAACCACCGCGCCGATAGTCGTCGCGGAAAATCCAAGCAATGGCGTAGAAGTGCGGGTGTTGCCAAGCAAAGAGAATGAGAAAGAGTACCACAGCTCCCGGGTCAATCGCGCCGGTCGCCGCCGTCCAGCCCCCTACGGGCGGCAGGGCACCTGGCACGGCCCCCAGCGAGGTATTGAGCCAGTTTTGCCGCTTCATCGGAGTGTACACCACCACGTAGAGAAACGCGGAGAGAAGCGCCAAAAACGCCGTCAACAACCCTGCTGTAAAAAGCAGAAAAAACACGCCGCTCAGAACCAGCACAAACCCCATCGATAGAGCCGTACCCGGCTTGACGCGCCCGGCCGGCAAGGGCCGATTGCGCGTGCGCTTCATCAACCCATCAACATCGCGCTCCAGATAGTGGTTGAGCACCGACGAGCCACTCGTGGTCAGGCCCGTGCCGACGAGCAGACAGCAAAAAAGCAGCGGCGCGTGGATTCCTTGCCCGCCCAAGAAAAATCCGAAGGCGGCCGTAACCAGCACCAAAAAGGCAATTCTCGGTTTAGTCAGTTCCCAGTAGTCGCGCCAAGTAGCAGTCATATCTATCTCGTTCCGCGACAAAAATATAAGTCTGGATCTATTAACGGACAATAAGACGAGGCGAGTTGACGCGGTTCGGCACCCCACCTATCGTACTTTGTACCATGACTCAAGACATTGCCCAACGCATCGCCGCGCTCGCGGACGAATTAGAAGAGCACCTCTACCGCTATCACGTCCTCGACGCCCCCACCATCTCCGACCGAGAATTCGACCGCCTCCTCGCAGAGCTGCAAGCCCTCGAAGAGGCCCACCCCGCACTCAAGCAGCCCGACTCTCCCACTCAGCGCGTCGGCGGCACGCCCAGCAGCGACTTTCCCACCGTGCGCCACGCGCGGCCCATGCTCAGCCTCGACAATAGCTACTCGCGCCAAGATGTGGAAGACTTCGACCGACGGGTGCGCCAGAGCCTGCCCGACGAAGCGGTCGAATACGTCTTCGAACTAAAAATCGACGGCGTGGCCCTCAGCCTCATCTACCAAGACAGCCTACTCGTGCGCGCCGTCACTCGCGGCGACGGAGTCCAAGGCGACGAAATCACCGCCAACGCCCGCACCATCCCCACCATCCCCCTCCGGCTGCGGCAACCGGGAATCGATTGCGAAATCCGCGGCGAAGTCTATATGGAAAGCAGCGACTTCGCCCAACTCAACGCCCAGCGCGCGGCCAACGGCGAGCCGCTCTTCGCCAATCCGCGCAACTCCACGGCCGGGTCGCTCAAGCTGCAAGACCCTAACCTAGTGGCCAAGCGCAACCTGCGCTTTTTCGCCTATTGGATACACGCCGAAAGTGGCAGCCAGACGCGCCACAGCGAGTGTCTCGAAACACTCCGCAATTGGGGCCTAATGGTCCCTGAGCATCGGCGCTGCGCCTCGCTGACAGACGTGTTCGACCACTACGACCGCTACGCCGCCGCCCGCGCTGATCTCCCCTACGAAATCGACGGAGTGGTCATCAAGGTCAATATCCTCAGCCAGCAGGAACGGCTGGGCTATACCGCCAAAAGTCCGCGCTCGGCCATGGCCTACAAGTTTCCGGCCTATCAAGCCCGCACTCGGCTTCTCGATATCCATCTACAAGTCGGACGCACGGGTGCCGTGACTCCGGTGGCCGTTTTAGAACCCGTGCCTTTGGCTGGCTCGACCATCGCTCGGGCCAGTCTCCACAACGCGGACGAAATACACCGCAAGGATATTCGCATCGGCGACACCCTGCTCATCGAAAAGGGCGGCGACGTGATCCCCAAAGTCGTAGATGTAGATCTCAACGCACGGCCCGACGACTCCGCAGAATATGCCTTCCCCAACCAATGCCCCTCGTGCAGAGGACCACTCACTCGCGATGCCGAAGAAGCCGTCACGCGCTGCGATAATCCCACCTGCCCGGCCCAACTCCGCCGCCGCCTCGAACACTTCGCCTCGCGCAACGCCATGGACATCGAGGGCTTGGGGCCAGCCGTGGTCGAACAATTGGTAGAACAGGGGTTGGTAAAGGACTTGAGTGATCTCTACGAACTCGACGTAGAATCCCTTGGTGCCCTAGAGCGGATGGGCGAAAAGTCGGCGCAAAACCTCCTCGACGGCCTCGACCGCAGCAAGGAGCAGCCCTTCGACCGGGTGCTCTTCGCCCTCGGCATCCGCCACGTGGGCGCGACCGTAGCCCGCACTTTAGCGCGGGAATTTGACAGTCTTGACGATCTATGCAAGGCCAGCGTCAAAGAGCTGGAAGACACTCACGAGATCGGCCCGACCATCGCCCGCAGCCTGTACGCCAGCCTCCCCGATCTCCCCGCGCTCGATCGCGTACTCTACAAGCTCCGTCAAGCTGGATTACATGGATTAAAGTTCAAGATGAAAGCGGAAGAAGCCGCCGCGCCGACGTCACCTTTTAACGGCAAGACCGTAGTCATCACCGGCACCCTGTCGAATTACAGCCGCGACGAAGCCGCCGCGCTGATCGAGCGCTTGGGCGGCAAGACCACGTCCAGCGTCAGCAAGAACACCGACCTGCTCATAGCAGGCGAAAAAGCGGGATCCAAACTGGCAAAAGCAGAGGCCCTCGACGTCGAAGTGCTCGACGAAGCGGCCTTTATCGCGCAACTAAAAGAGGCCGGGGTGGCCTAATTCCCTTCTAGTTGCTGCTTCCCTTTCTCAAAAATCTCGTCGGCCTTTTCCAGCAACGCCTCGCCCCACATCACAACCTCGCTACCGATAGCTTCGACCCGTTTCCACCAGTCTGAGTCGTCCCCTTGGGTGAAGTACAGGCCGACCAGCAAGACAATCGCGCACACCACCGCGACCTTGAAAATTTTGCGCAGCAAGCTGCCTAGCAATACCACCGCCACCAACAGCAACAAGGTGGCAATGAGCGGGTGCGCCTCCGCATAGGCGATGATCGCTTCTAGAGAAAAATCGTCCAGCATAGCCATCTCCTAGCTCAAGCCAACGACGCAAATTCCCATTCCTCCAATTCCACCATCTCATCCACGGCCACCGGCATACCCACGCCCAAACCCGCCACTTGCAGCGATCCCACCTCGATCTTTCCCTCCCGCACATCCAAGGCCACCAACCCGCTGTCCACTTCCCGATAGAGCTTCCCATGCGTTGCCAAACAGGCTGCCTGCTCATCCGCGGTCAAGTGATCCAACCCCCGCACGTAGTGGTGCCCGTTGCGCTCGACGTGCCCGATCCCCAGCGCCGCCACGTGCGCCAAATCTTGATGCAGAGGCACCACCGGCAGATTCATCAGGTCCTCGCCCGAGAGAAAGCAACCCTCCCGTCGCCGCGCCAACGCTAGATTCGCCAGCGCCTTGACCAGCCCTTTGCACGCCTTGGACGAAACGCCCTCGTATCCCAGCGCCAAAGCCTGACGGAAGGTGTCCTGCGCATCGTCCGACTCGTCAATGAGCAAGGGACGACGCGCAGCCGCGGCGCGGATACCCGGTTCCAGTGCAGCATCCAAAGCCACGCTCCGCTCTAGGGGCTGCTCGACGTAGAGGATGCGCTCGTACAACCGCGGGTGCTCGGCTGCAAGGGCATCGATCAAGCCAATGAGCGAATCCATTTCACGGTATTGCTCGTTGCCATCGAGCGTGACCTTGTACTCGGCGTCGCGCCCGTCCAACAACTCGGCAATCGCGGCCAAACGCGCCAAGTCTGTCTCCAAATCGCCGTTCACCTTGACTTTGAAATACGTCAGCCCTTGACTCTCGACGCAATCGGCCAGCGACTGCGGCAACCCATCGTCCAACCGCTCCTCGGGCGCAATGTCGCTTGGGACAATCGGATCGACCAATCCCACCGTGTGCCGCACGTGCAACTGCGTCAGCGGCGCGTCCCCGATCACTTGGCCGGGTTCCACCCCTTGCAGCTCGGGGTGAATCGCCCCCAGATCCAAGCCGAGGAAATTGGCCTTGAGCAATTCGAAGTAACTCGCGCCCACACCGCATCCCACCGCGTCGATCAGGGCGCGCTCCATCAGCGTACTGCCGTGGATAGCCGTCAACCGATTCAGGCCGTGCGCGTCGCCAGCAGATACCGTCTGCGCATAACCGGCCTGCCATATAGCAAAGAACGATTTAGACGCGCGCGCCGCATCCAAATACGCCGACCGCGCCGCACGCGCTGCCCACAGCAAGTCGGCGACATTGTCTTCGTAGCTTTTGGCCGGGTCCTTGTCGAACCATTTAGGCGGGAGGATGTCGGCTGCGACCCCTTGTACCGGAGTGCCGTTTTTCAGCGCTCCCTGAGCCACCACATGGAGGATCGGCACCGCGGTCAGCACGGCCGCGCCGTATTTGAAGGGCATGCGGGTATGCACATTCCGCATGTAAAACCGCACGTCCTCAAGCCTTATTTCTACGGCACTCACGAGAGTTGCGCCTCCGCCAGCGGCTGCATGGCCTCAATATCGACCGCGCCGTCAACCCCGAGTCCAGGCCGCTGCAGGGAACCGCCCGCGATCTGGCCGTCGCGAATGTCGAGAAAGCCGCTCTGGCCCTCGGCGCGGTACAGATCGCCGTGCCGCTCAAAGCACCACGCCCGCTCCGCATCCGACAAGTGATCCAGCCCCCGCACGTAGTGGTGCCCGTTGCGCTCGACGTGATCGATCCCCAACGCCGCCACATGCACCAAATCTTGGTGCAGCGACACCACCGGCACCACGGTCAAATCTTCGGCCGAGACAAAACAGGGATGGCCCGCGGTCGTGCGCTGCCAGGCGAGTGCGCTGTTGGCCAGCGCCTTGACCAACCCTTTACAAGACTTGGACGAGACGCCGCTGTATCCCAAGTCCAACGCACGGCGGAAGCAATCCAAGGATTCGTCCGACTCGTCGATCAGCAAGGGGCGCTTTGCCGCCAAAACCCCGAGATCGCTCTTTAGCGCGGGATCGAGAGAAAGGGCGCGGTCCATGGGCTGCTCGACGTAGAGGATGCGATGATAAAATACCCCCAATTCCTTTTCAATCCGCTCCAACAAACCCAGCAAATCGGCCGCGTCGCCGTACTGTTCGTTGCCGTCGAGCGTGATGTGGTACTCGGCGCCACTTTCATCCAAGAGCGAGGCGATTTCCGCCAAGCGCTCGAAATCAGCCTCGGGGTCGCCGCCGATCTTGATCTTGAAATAACGCAGACCCTGCCCCTGAATGCATTCCTCCAAGGACTGTGGCAAGCCGTCGTTCAACCGCTCTTCGGGCGCAATTGCGGCCGTGCGGATGGGATCGACCAAGCCGACCGTATGGCGAATGTACAGCGAGCGCACTGGTGCCGCCGGCAACACCGCCGCAAGCTCCAGTCCCTCTAGCTCCGGGTGAATCCTCTCCAGCGCCAACCCGAGAGCATTGTCCTGTAACAGCGCAAAATAGGGCTGCCCCAGCGCGACCCCCAAGCCATCGATGAGCGCCCGCTCCATCAGGGCCGCGCCGTTGGACGCCAGCAGGTCGTTGACGCCTCGCGCCCGACCCCACGCTCGACCCGCCTCGTAGCCTGCCTCCCATATGACGAATGGAGTCGCGCCGGTTCGACCCGACTCCCGATAAGCGGTGGCGGCCACTCGCACTCCATCCACCAAGTCCCGGATGCCATCGGCCATCGACTTGCTTGGATTTTTGTCGAACCACCTAGGCGACAGCATATCCGAAGCCCAACCCCGCGCTCGACGGCCATTGTCCAGCTCTAGGTCCATGGCCACGTGCAACGCGGTCAGGCTGTCAGCGACTACGTTGCCAAACTTAAACGGCATCCGCATCCGCATCTCGCGCACGTAAAATTCGATGTCTTTAATCGCTACTAACATTCTGTCAACTCCCGGCCCATGCCTGCTGCGCCTTCTCCATCTGTTCGGCCACGGCCTGCGGGCCGGTGCCACCTTCTATATTACGGCGCGCCAAGCTGTGGCGCACGTCGAGCAGGCCAAGCGCGTCCTCGCCGAAATCCGCGCTGTGTGAACGCAGATCTTCCAAACTAAGGTCGGTAAGGGCACGGCCTTGCTCTAGCGCGGCCCGCACCAAGCGGCCAACGACGCGATGAGCCTCGCGGAAAGGCACGCCGTGGCCCACCAAATAGTCGGCCAAATCCGTTGCCAAAGCCGTGGAATCCACCGCGGACTCCATCCGCTCGGCGCGCACTTCCATGCTCTCCCAAACACCGGCGAAAACCTCTAGGCAGATAGCCGCCGTTTCCAGCGCGTCGAAGAGCGGCTCCTTGTCTTCCTGCAGATCCTTGGCGTACGTCAACGGCACGGCCTTCATCGTCGTCAACAACGCCATCAGACTGCCGTACACCCGGCCAGTCTTGCCGCGCACCAACTCCAGTGCGTCTGGGTTTTTCTTTTGCGGCATCATGCTAGAGCCGGTCGCAAAGTGATCGTCGAGTTCGACAAAACCAAACTCCGCCGCCGACCAGAGAATCAAATCCTCGCAGAAGCGACTCAAGTGCATCATTAGAATCGCCAGTGCGGATAGGGTCTCAAGCAGAAAATCGCGGTCGCTAACCGTGTCGAGGCTATTGGGGGTCACCTGCGAGAAACCGAGTTCGCGGGCGAGAAAGGCCCGGTCGAGCGGAAACGCGCTCCCGGCCAACGCTCCGGAACCCAACGGCAGAAAATCGGCCCGACGCCAAGCGTCCCCCAGCCGCCCGTGATCGCGCTCCAGCATCCAGAACAACGACAGCGCATAGTGGGGAAAAAGAATCGGTTGAGCCTGTTGTAAGTGGGTATAGCCGGGCAGCACCACGCCGCTGTGCCGCTCACCCGACGCCAGCAGCACACCTTGCAGGTGGCGAATCTGCGCCTGAAGCGACGCAATCGCGTCCCGCAGGTAGAGCCGTTCGTCTAAGTTGACTTGGTCGTTGCGACTGCGCCCGGTGTGCAGCTTACCTCCGACCGGCCCGATCAGCTCGGTCAGCCGCTGCTCCACGGCCATGTGGATGTCTTCAAGCGCGTCGGGAAGCGCGCAGTCCGGGGCTGAAAATTCTTCCTGCACCTGCTTTAGCCCCGCTTCGATCTGCTCCAACTCCCCAGCACTGAGGACGCCGGCCCGCTGCAGGGCGCGGGCGTAGGCCACGCTGCCCGCAATATCGGCCTCCAATAGCTTGCGGTCGAAGCCAATAGAGGCGTTGAAGCGCTCCATCAGCTCGGCCGGCGCAGACTGAAACCGCCCGCCCCAAGGCGTTTGTACCGCAGCCATTAGACACCTTGGCGCAGAATCTCGTCGAATACATCTACTGCTTCGTCGATGCGATCCCGCTCGACGACCAGCGGCGGCAGAAAGCGCACCACATCGGCTCCAGCCGTGGCGACCAAGATGTCGCGCTGGCGGAAGGCAGCCAGATAGTCGGCCGCCGGCTGGCTGGTGACCGCGCCAGCGATCAGCCCTCTGCCGCGCACTTCGGTGATGTGCTCAGGCCAGCGCTGTTGCAACTTTTGTAGGCGATCGATCAAGTGTTCGCCCTTTTCGCGCACCCCGGCGATAAAACCCGGCTCCAACAGCTTGTCCAAAACCGCGGTTGCCGCAGCGCAGGCCACGGGATTGGCACCAAACGTCGCGGCGTGGTCGCCAGCCTCAATGGCGTCGGCGACCTTCTGCCGCAAGAGCGCGACGCCGATTGGCAAACCGCCGCCAAGGGCCTTGGCCAGGGTCATAATATCCGGCTCAACCTCGTATTGTTGATAGGCCCACAGCGAACCTAAGCGCCCGCAGCCCACTTGGATTTCGTCAAAGACCAGCAGCATCTCCCGCTCGTCGCACAGGTGCCGCAGCCCGGTGAGAAATTCCGCCGTCGCGGCGTGGATCCCACCCTCGGCCTGCACCGGCTCGACCAAAATCGCGCAGGTCTGATCCGAAACCAGCGCCTCCACCGAGGCCAAATCGTTGAATTGGGCAAAGTCGATGCCCGGCAGCAATGGCTCAAACCCCTTGTGGTACTTGGGCTGGCCGGTCGTCGAGATGGATCCGTACGTCCGCCCGTGAAAGGAGTTTTCAAAGGCGATGAGGCGATTTTTGGGCGAGTCGTGGGTGGTGTTGCCCCACTTGCGGCAGAACTTGAGCGACGCCTCCCACGCCTCGGTGCCGCTGTTGCAGAAGAACACCCGGTCGGCAAACGAGTGCTCAACCAGCCGCTTTGCCACCTCGACCGAAGGGATCGTGTGGTACAGGTTCGACACGTGCATCAGCTTGGCGGCCTGGGTCTCAATGGCCTTGAGCACCTCGTAGTCGCCGTAGCCCAACGCGTTGACCGCTAAGCCGCTGACAAAATCGAGGTAGCGGTTGCCGTCCGTATCGAAGAGATAGACCCCATTGCCCCGCTCTAGTACGAACTCGGGCCGGCCGTAAGTCTGTAAAATGTATTGCGCCTCACCCTTGATAATGTCTTGGGTTTTCATGGTTTCTCCGTCGTCCTACTGGACAATTTGGGTGCCAATGCCCTGCGGGGTGTAAAACTCGAGCAACATCGCATGCGGCACGCGCCCGTCGATGACGTGGGTTTTGCGCACGCCAGCTTTGACGGACTTGATACAGGCTTCGACCTTGGGAATCATTCCGCCGCTGATCACGCCTTGGTCAATTAACTCGCCCACCTCAGAGACGTGCACGGTTGATAGCAGGGACGCATCGTCTGCGAGATCGCGCATAATGCCCTGTACATCCGTTAAAAAAACTAATTTCTCGGCGTGCAGGGCCGCGGCGATTTCCCCGGCCGCCGTATCGGCGTTGACGTTGAAGCTCTCGCCCTCCGGGCCGCGGCCAATCGGCGCAACCACCGGGATCATGCCCTTGCCTATCAAGTCCAACAAAGGCGCGGTATCCACGTGCTCGACATCGCCGACATAACCGATATCTAGAACGCCGCTATCGGTCTGAACCCAGTGCTTGTGCACCTGCATGATCCCGGCGTCCTTGGCCGAGACGCCCACGGCCCGCCCGTCTAGTGTGCCAATTTCGCGGACGATCCGAGCGTTGACCTCGCCAAAGAGCACATCCTCGACCACCTTCATCGTCGCTGCATCCGTTACCCGCAGCCCATTTACGCGCTGACTATCAATACCCAACTCTTGCAGGCGGCGGGTGATGGCCGGGCCGCCGCCGTGGACCACGACCGGACAGATGCCGACTGCCTGCATGAAGACGATATCCTTATATACGGTGTCCCCACAGCCCATGGTGCTGCCGCCGTATTTGACAACCATTACTTTGCCGCGGAATTCCTGTAAATAAGGCAGGGCCTCGATCAGGGTCTCAGCTTTGACGATCTGGACCTGCAAGTCCTGCAAGACCTCGGCGTTCATCAATCCTCCTCGCCGCACACTACGTCGATCTTATCGACTAACTTCGCCGCATCTTGCTCGGAACGAGTGACGATAAAGATCGTGTTTTCGCCGGCCAGCGTGCCCGCGACCTCAGCCCAACTCATGCGATCAATGGCCTCGCAAACGCTTTGGGCGTGCCCCGACGCGGTCCGCACCAGCACCATGTTGATTACCTGTTCGGCTTGGACTAAGAAGTCCTGCAACTCTCGCTCTAGGATGTGCTGGTCGCGCAACGTAGCTCCGGCTTCGGGCAGCGTATAGCGAAATCCTCCATCGGCCTGAGGCACTCGCACCACGCCTATTTCGCGCAAATCCTTCGACAAGGTTGACTGGCTGACCTCGATACCCTGTTGTTGGAGGACTTCGGCCAATTTTTCGTGCGTATCAATGGATCTTCTGTAGAGCAGTTCCCGTATGCGGGTCTGCCGCATCTGTTTATTTTTCATAATTTTTATTATTTAATTGAAATAAAAATTTTCAAAGTAGAGTACTGCCGAGACCCTGTCAAGCAAAACGCCGCCGCGCTACGCTCAGCCCGAGGTCATCTGTTCCTGTAGGCGCAGCTTGAGTTGCCGGCGGTCCAACCCCCGCCAAAAGACCCCACCAACGGCCAGCGAAATAGTGCTGTTTTCCTCGGAGACGACGATAACTACCGCGTCCGATTCCTGCGATAACCCCAATGCCGCCCGATGGCGGGTTCCCAGCCGCTGGTCTTCGACCTCTTCAGCCAACGGCAAGGTGCAGCGGGCCGCCACCAAGCGCTCGCCTTGGATGACGACGGCTCGGTCGTGCAGCGGAGCGCGCGGGCTGAAGATCGTGGTTAGCAAATCGTCCGACACCTCCGAATTCAGGGGCACGCCAGTTTCAATGACTGGTCTAATCTGGACTTGGCGCACCAGCACAATCAGCGCCCCGTACCCCAGGTCGGCCAAACGCCCGACTCCGCTGACGACCTCGTCGATGACTCGTGACGTCTCGGCCTTGTAAAACCAGCGAAACGCCGGGGTCTGACCCAAGACTTGGAGGAGCCGTCGCAACTCGGGCTGGAAGAGGATGACCAGCAGGATCAGCAAGATGGAGCGCGCCTGCTCCAAAAGCCAAGACAGGGCGTTCATCTTGAGCCAAGGTGCGGCCAAGGCCACGATCACCATGAGCAGCAGCCCGGCGACCATGTGCGCAGCTCGGGTTTCTTTGATCAGGGAAAGCAAGCGAAAAAAGATAAAGCTCACCAGTAGGATATCCACCACAGAGGTCAGGGAGACCGGCAGAAAACCGAAGAGGTGGAACAGGACCGGGTCTTTCACCACAGTGCTTGGCTCCGCACGGCCTCGACTAAGCGGACGGCCCGCAGCGTCGCGGCCACGTCGTGGACTCGCAGCATATGGACACCCGCTCTAGCCGCTAGAGACGCCGCCGCCAAGCTGCCCTCCAAGCTCTCGGCAGCCGAGAGCCCAAGCGGCTTCCAGATAAAGGATTTGCGCGAGGCACCCACTACCAATGGGTACTCTAAGTCCAAGAAGCGCTCTAACATCCCCAACAAGGCGAGGTTGCCCTCCGGCGACTTGCCAAACCCCAAGCCCGGATCCACGGCCACGCGCTCGACGCCTTGAGCATGGGCGACGCGTACGCGCTCTTGTAGAAAGGCGTACACCGTCCCGAGCAAGTCATCGTAGTGGGTATTCTGCTGCATGGTAGCCGCCGTGCCCCGGCGGTGCATTAGTACCACGGGAGCCTTGGCCTGTGCGGCGACCTCGGCCATAGCCGGATCGTGCCGCAGGGCGCTAATGTCGTTGATGATGTCGGCCCCCGCCTCAAGGGCCCGGCGTGCCACTTCGGCCTTGACCGTGTCAACCGAGATGGGCACCGCGCTCTGGCGGCGAAGGCCCGCGACAACCGGAAGAACCCGGGCGCACTCCTCGGCGACCGAGACCTCCTCGGCGACCCCGTACATCGGCGGTCGCGACGATTCACCGCCAATATCGACAATCGCCGCCCCTTCCTCCACCATCTCTAAGCCGCGCTCCACCGCGACCCTCGGATCGCAGTAGCGGCCACCGTCGTAAAACGAATCGGGCGTCGCATTGAGGACGCCCATGATCTGTACTTGGTCGCCAAAGTGGAGGGTGCGACCTCTCAACTCCCAGATCACGCCTCGTCCTCGTCGCCCAAGATGCGCACTGGTTTGCGGGCGAGAGGCTCTCCGGCCAAGACTTGGTCGATCTCCGCGTCGTCGAGGACCTCGTACGCGAGGAGGGCGCGGGCCAAGGAGTGCAGCTTGTCCTCCTTTTCCCCGAGGATGCGCAGCGCCGTTTTCTCGGCCTCCACCACCAGCTTGCGGATCTCGCGATCAACGGCTTGGGCCGTCTCCTCGCTCAAGTGGCGGCTGCGGGTGAATTCCTTGCCGAGGAAGACCTCGTCGTCGCCGCCGCCCAGTGAGAGAGGGCCAAGCTCTTCGTTCATACCCCAATCGCAGACCATCGAACGGGCCAAGCGCGTCACCTGCTGGTAGTCGCCTTGGGCTCCTGTCGAGCGCTCGGCAAAGATCAATTTCTCAGCGGCGCAACCGCCCAGCGCCGTGGCCAAGTGCGCCTTGAGCCGCGTCTCGGTAAGCGAACGCCGCTCGTCAGCCAGAAAGGAAACCATGCCCATGGCCTGCCCGCGCGGAATGATGGTCGCCTTGCCAATGGCCGGGCCACCCTTGAGGCTCTTGGCGACCAAGGCGTGGCCCGCTTCGTGGTACGCCGAAAGCCGCTGATCTTCCTCGGTCAGGACCATGCTGCGGCGCTCGGCCCCGAGCATCACCTTGTCTTTGGCCGCCTCAAAGTCGCCCATGTCAACGGTCTTGCGATCGCGCCGCGAGGCCAGCAAAGCCGCTTCGTTGACCAAGTTCTCCAAGTCGGCTCCAGAAAGTCCGGGCGTGCCCTGTGCCACCTTTTGCAAATCGACATCTGGGTCCAGCGGCACCTTGCGCACGTGTACTTTGAGTACGCCCTCCCGACCCCTGACGTCGGGCAAGTCAACCACCACCCGGCGGTCGAAGCGACCGGGCCGCAACAGCGCCGGGTCGAGCACATCGGGGCGGTTGGTCGCGGCAATGAGAATGACGCCGTCGTTGGACTCAAAGCCGTCCATTTCCACTAGAAGCTGGTTGAGGGTTTGCTCGCGCTCGTCGTGGCCGCCGCCAATGCCCGCGCCTCGATGGCGGCCCACCGCGTCGATCTCATCGACGAAAATCAGGCACGGAGCACTGGCCTTGCCCTGCTCAAAAAGGTCGCGCACGCGCGAAGCTCCAACGCCGACAAACATCTCGACGAAATCCGAGCCGCTAATCGAAAAGAAGGGCACCCCCGCTTCGCCAGCCACGGCGCGCGCCAAGTGCGTCTTGCCCGTGCCCGGCGGCCCGACCATCAAGACGCCCTTGGGAATCCGCCCGCCGAGGCGCTGGAACCGATGGGGATCCTTGAGAAACTCAATGATCTCCTCCAACTCCTTCTTGGCCTCGTCGGCCCCAGCCACATCGGCAAAGGTCGCCTTGTGCTTGTCTTCCATCAGGAGCTTAGCCCGACTTTTGCCAAAGGAAAACAGCCCGCGCGCGCCGCCCTGCATCTGCCGCAGCATGAATATCCAGAAGGCGATAAACAGCAGCCACGGCAAAAAGCTGAAGAGGAAATTGTACCAGCGGAAGGGTTCTTCCTCAAAGCGAAAATCGACTCCTCGTTCCTCCCACTCGCGCTTAGTCGCCGCGTCTATTGGCCCCAAGTTGACCACAAAGCGGATTCCTTCGTGCAAGACGCCCTTGAACTCGCGCTCGCCTACGATGACGGCCTCGGCGATGCGGTCCTCTTCCAAGTATTGGCGGTATTGCTTGTAGGAGACGAGTTGAGGATCGGAGGGTTTACTGCCAAAGAATTTGGCGGTGAAGATCATTACCAATACGAAGAACAGCCAAAACGCCTGGGTCCGCGAGGGGCGGCGCCAGCGGCGCGGCTTGTCTTCGCCATCGCCCTGCCCGCGGTCGTCCCTAAGACGCGTAGGTCGCTCTTCTTGGCCCTGCTTTTTTGGTCCCTCCATGACAGATGCTCTAGGTCAATCGCCGTCCCAACGCCCCAGTGTGCACAAGGCGATGCGGCGCGTAGTGGATTTTACTCTGAAAGCATGACTAGAACGCAGGGGCGCGACCCAAGCTATTTCCTCTCCTCGGGCCAGCACCAGCACTTCGTCGCGCGAGATTTTCGGCCATTTGGCGTCGATGAGAAAGTCGCTCAGTTTTTTGTGTCCTTTCATGCCCTGCGGCTGGAAGCGATCACCCGGCCGCAGGCTGCGCACTTGCACCCGTGTGCCGAGTCGGTCTGCATCTAAAGCCACCTGCGCGCCTCCTAGCCGGTCCTTGTCGAAGCGATCTGGAGAGACGACTTGGACGCGGATTTTCACGCCGTGCTCTCTTAGCACGAGTACGCCGGGAATCTCAAAACAGCACGCGACCGCTGACCGCTGACCGCGACGCAAGATATAGCGCGTGCCACAACCCTGCCCCCTCAGCCCAGCACCCAACACCCGCAAGCGCTTGTCATCGGCCTTAATCCAGCCCCGCACTTGCTCGACGCGGGCAAAATCAAAAGGGCCTTCTGCGGCGGCAAGGCCCTGAAGCACGGTGCGCAACACGCGCCTTTGTATGGCTATATGATAAGCGAGAAGCCTATTACTATCAAGAGTCACCTTGTCGTTGCAACACTCGCAAATTACTGTATCTAAAGCCTCTTGGGTTAGCTCGCCGAGCAAGTCGTCCTCGGCTTTGAGCAACGCGGCGGTGCGATTTAGAACCTCGGTGATGTTAGAATTATAGCTCTTGAGCAAGGGCAATAGTTCCCCGCGCACTCGATTGCGCAAAAATCGCCAGTCGCGGTTGGAGGGATCCTCTCGGTAGCGCAAGCCCCGCTGGCTCGCGTATTCTTCGATCTCAGCGCGCCGCACGCCAAGCAGCGGCCGCAAATAGCGGCCCTCGCGCGCAATCTCCATGCCCCCTAAACCGGTGGCACCGCTGCCGCGCAACAGGCGCAAGATCACGGTCTCGGCTTGATCGTCGGCGTGGTGCCCCAAGGCGATGAACTCGGTCCCGACTCGGTCGGCGACTTGGTCGAGAAAGGCGTAGCGCAGCCGCCGACCCGCTTCCTCCAGCGACAGGCCCTCGGTTCGGGAGTAAGCCCCCACGTCGAGCCGCTCTATCGAGCAGGACAGCCCGCGCCGCTTCGCCTCGTTGGCGACAAAGCGGCTGTCGTCCGCCGAATTCGACCGCAGCGCGTGGTCCAAGTGCGCCACGTGCAACCGGTACCCTAGGCCATCCAAGACATCGAGCAGCACGGTCGAATCGACGCCGCCCGACGCAGCGACGACTAAGCTAGCATCGGTCTCCAATCCCGCTTCCTGTAGCACTTGCCGCACACTGGCGACTATGGCTTCCATAGCCTGCGTTCCCATCGCGCAAAAACAGAAAATTCTCCTGAATAAGTAATAGGAAGGGCAAATTAGACGAAGAGGTGCCCCTTGACAAATGAACTAATGTGCAGTAAGTATATATAAGTTCAGGTTGCTGTTCATCTTTCCTCCCCAATGGAGGCACACTCATGCCCAAACCCCTAACCGAGCGCCAACAAGCAATTTACGACTTCATCGCCGATGCAATTCGCTCCGGGGGTCCCCCCACGATCCGCGAGATCATGGACGTCTTTGGCATCAACTCCACCAATGGCGTGCGCACCACCCTAGAGACCTTGGAGAAAAAAGGCTACATCCGCCGCCGGGCGCGGCGCTCCCGGGGCATAGAACTCGTCGATTTCGTCAAGCCCGCATCCCTTTCCGCCGACCTGCGCGAAGTGCCCCTCGTTGGCCGGGTCGCTGCGGGCACCCCCATCCTCGCCACCGAAAACATCGAGAACACACTCAATGTCGATCCATCGCTCGTCCCCGCTTCGGGCGATGTCTTCGCGCTGCGCATCCACGGCGAGAGCATGTGCAACGCCGGGATTCTCGATGGCGACATCGTCATCGCCCGCCAGCAAGACCGCGCCGAGCGCGGCGATATCGTCGTCGCACTGCTCGGCGACGAGGCCACGGTCAAGCGCTATGCTCCCGATCCCGACGGCATCCGGCTCCTGCCTGAAAACGAGGCGTTCGACCCCATCGTCGTCCCGCCCGACGCCGACGAGTTCAGCATCGCTGGCAAAGTTGTGGGCCTCATGCGCCGCTTCTAAGGTGCGCTTAGTTGGATGCTGCTTTGCGGCGCGTCCATGCGCGCGCCATTTTTGACGCCGGGGTCGCTGCCGCCGATCCCGGCCGTTGTATCCACCAAACCCTCGTGGTCACAGGCGATGAGTTGCACTGTGGCTCGCTCCGATTCTCCCTCGATACCATTTCCAGCCTGCGCCTAGTCGGTGCCGGCAAGGCCACCGCGGCCATGGCCGCAGCCACCGAAGCGATCCTCGGTGACCACATTGACTGCGGGGCCATCAATACCAAGTACGGCCACGCGCTGCCGTTGGCGCGGGTCGAGACCTTTGAAGCCGGGCATCCGGTCCCAGACGAAGCCGGCGTGGCCGGTGCACGCCGCCAGCTCGAATTGCTAGTAGGCTTGGATCCCGACGCTCTGGTCCTCGGCCTGTTCTCCGGCGGCGGCTCGGCCTTGCTACCCGCCCCAGCCGAGGGCCTAACCCTCGCAGAAAAGCAAGAAACCACCCGCCTTCTACTCGCCTGCGGCGCGACCATCGACGAAATCAACGCCCTGCGCAAACACCTCTCGGCCATCAAGGGAGGACTGCTCGCTCGGGTAGCTGCACCTGCCCGCGTCGTCGCCTTAATGCTCTCGGACGTCATCGGCGATCCCCTCGACACCATTGCCTCCGGTCCCACCCACCCAGACGCCACGACCTTTGGCGATTGCCTAGCGATCGTCGATCGCTATGGCCTGCGCCACCAACTCCCCACTCCAGTCCGGCAGCACCTCGAAGCCGGTGCCCGAGGGGAGCAACCGGAAACCCCCAAACCCGGGGACCCTTGCTTTACTCGCGCCCAGAGCTTGGTCATTGGCAACAGCCGCTTGGCCATCGACGCGGCCGCAAACCAAGCTAGCGCGCTCGGCTACGAGGTGTGCGTCCTCACCAGCCGCTTACAAGGCGAGGCGCGCCACGCCGCCACCGCGTTGGTCTCCATCGCCCAAGAAACCGCAGAGACCAACCGTCCCATCTCCCGGCCCGCCTGTCTCATCGCCGGCGGCGAGACGACCGTCACCCTGCGCAGCGACGGCAAGGGCGGGCGCAACCAAGAATTAGCCTTAGCCGCATCCCTCCAGCTCGACGGTTGGTCCGCCATCACCCTGCTCTCCGGCGGCACCGACGGCACCGATGGCCCCACCGATGCCGCCGGTGCCCTAGCCGACGGCCAAACCTTGAGCCGCGCCCGCGCCCAAGGTCTCGACGCCCACGCCTTTCTCGACCGCCACGATTCCTATCCCTTCTTCGCGGCGTTGGACGACCTCGTCATCACGGGTCCTACGGGCACCAACGTCATGGATCTGCAAATCATCCTCATAGCCTGAAAATCGCCCACCCCTGCGGGAGGTGATGCAGTGAGCCGATTTGACACTCTGCCACCCTTCCGCTAGCTTTTTAAATCCATGTCCAAGAGTCTTCTTCCGCTTGCATTAGCCCTGTTGCTGACTGGGACTGCACACGCCGCCTCGCGCTACGCCGGCGAGTTTCTCGGCTTGGGCGCGGGTGCCCGCTCTGCGGCCTTGGGCAGTGCCTATGTGGCCCTCGCGGACGACGCCACTGCGGGCTATTGGAATGCGGCTGGCCTATCCGCCCTCAGCAGTCGCCAAGTTCACCTGACGCATTCCGAACACTTCTCCGGCCTCATCCAGCGCGATTTTGTCGCCGTCGCCCGACCGGGTCGCCTTTTGCACGGCATGGCCCTAAGCGTGGTGCGCATGGGCATCGACGCCATCCACTTTACCGAACTGCCGGATCCCCTTCAGTCTCCCAGCATCGACAATCGTCCTCGCATCGCCTCTACCGAACAAAGCGTGGACTACGCCCTGTATCTGTCGGGCAGTCGCCGTCTCGGTGCACGCCTATCCCTCGGGCTAAGCGCCAAGGCCATTTACCGCCACGTCGCTTCCTTTAACGCCTATGGCTTCGGCCTCGACCTAGGCGTGCGCTACCAATTGAGTCCCCAAATCGCGCTGGCGGCTAACGTGCGCGACATTACCACCACGCCCATCGTCTGGAATACGGACATCAGCGACCGCATCCAACCTTCGCTGCTTTTGGGCGTAGCGTACGCCATACCCATTGCCGGGGGCCAGACCACCGCCCTCCTATCCACCCGCTCCGGCGGCGACACGGCAACCGCCGACGTCCCGCTCAACGCTGGCGTAGAATACCGCCACCATTACATCACCCTGCGGGCTGGGCTAGAAGAAGGCCGCCAGTCCTTTGGGCTAGGGCTCACCCCATACAGCAACCTCGACCTCGACCTCGCCTATTTGCAGCACGATGCGCTCGAAGCAACCTACCAGTTGTCCGCCAGCTTCCGCTTCTGAGCAACCTCGCGTCGGCTACGTAGCCCTAGCCGGTCGCCCCAATGCGGGTAAATCCACCCTCTTCAACGCCTTCTTGGGCCAGCGGCTCTCCATCGTCACCGCCAAACCACAGACGACTCGCAGCCGCATCCTCGGCATCCTCACTCGTCCACAGAGTCAGATAATTTTCTTGGACACGCCGGGCCTGTTAGAGTCCTCCTACAAGCTGCACGAGACCATGGCCCACCAGATCGACCAAGCCGCCCGCCAAGCCGACCTCGTCTTGCTGCTGTTTGACGCCTCCCGTCCCAAAGACCGCAGCGCACTGGTGAAGCACTTTCTAGCGCGTGCGCGAGTACCAGTCTTAGCCGTACTCAACAAGGTCGATCTAGTACAACCCACCCAGCTAGACGGCCTGCAAAAAAGCATCGCCGACGAGTTCGGCATCGCCAGCCCCATCCCGGTCTCTGCCTTGCGCGGCGACGGACTCGGCAAATTGCTGTCGCACTTAGAGGCCCAGCTACCTTGCGGCCCCAAGCTCTACCCGGACGATATGGTGGCCGAACAGCCCGAGCGGTTTTTTGCCGCCGAGCGCATCCGCGAGGTGGCTTTTGAGCACCTTGAGGACGAGCTACCTTACGCCATCAACATCCACATCGAGGAATTCCGCCAGCGCCCCGGCCACAAAACCTACATTCGCGCCATTATCTACGTCGGGCGCGAGAGCCAAAAGGGCATCGTCATCGGCAAAAAGGGAATGCGCCTGCGATCAATCGGACGCAAAGCTCGCGCCGCCTTGGAGGAACTACTCGACGAGCCTGTCTATGTAGAACTGTGGGTAAAAGTCCGCTCAGACTGGCGCGACAAAGAGCGCGATTTGCGGGAATTTGGTTATCTCTGATCCGCAGATGCGGTTTAACAACATATCCGCAGATGAACGCAGATGAACGCAGATGTGAGATGATGCGGTTTGGGGTACTCCGAAATGTTAAAACAGCCTCTTAGAAAGGAGCATCAATGAACGTCCTAGTCGTCGGCAAAGGGGGACGCGAACACGCCCTCGTGTGGAAGCTGGCGCAGAGCCAGCGCATCGACCAACTCTACGTCGCCCCCGGCAATCCCGGCATGGCTGCCCTCGCTGAATGCGTCGATATCCGCGTCGATACCCCCGTGGCCGAACGCGAAAAACTCGTCGGCGAAATCGAGCGCCTAGTCGCCTTTGCCCACGAGCAGCAAATCGGGCTGACCGTCGTCGGCCCAGACGACGCCCTAGCCGGCGGCATCGTCGATCGCTTCCGCGCCAGCGGCCTGACGATCTTCGGCCCCACGGAAGCCGCCGCCCGCATCGAAAGCAGCAAAGTCTTCGCCAAAGACCTGATGGAGCGCATCGGCGTCCCCACCGCCCAGCACCAGAGCTTCACCGATAGCCAAGCCGCCAGCGCCTATATCCGCGCGCAGGGTGCCCCGATCGTGGTCAAAGCCAGCGGCCTAGCCGCGGGCAAGGGCGCGGTCGTCTGTCACAGCGTAGATCAAGCCCTCGCAGCAGCGCGCGAAATGCTCGACGAAGACGTTTTGGGCGGGGCTGGCCATCACATCGTCGTCGAGGAATACATGACCGGTGAGGAAGCCTCGCTCTTTGCAATCTGCGACGGCGAACACTTTATCACCCTGACACCCGCCCAAGACCACAAACCCATCTACGACGGCGACAAAGGTCCCAACACCGGCGGCATGGGGGCCTACGCTCCGGCACCAGTGATGACGCCGGCCCTAGTGCGCGAGGCCGAAGAGCGCGTCATCCGGCCCGTGCTGGCCGAAATGCGCCGGCTGGGCACTCCGTACCAAGGAGTACTTTACTGCGGGCTGATGTGCACTGACTCCGGCGTCAAAGTCGTAGAGTTCAACGCCCGCTTCGGCGATCCCGAATGCCAGATCCTCATGCCCTTGCTCAAAACCGATCTCGTCGATGTGCTCACTGCCGCCTGCGACGGTCGCCTAGACCAAGTGCAAGTCGAATGCGCGCCCGGAGCGGCCGTCTGCGTGGTCATCGCCTCGGACGGCTATCCACAATCTTATGAGAAGGGCTTTGAGATCCGCGGCTTGAAGGCTTTTGCCGACCGCGACGACCTCGTCGTCTTTCACGCCGGCACAGCCCAGCGCGATGGTCGCGTCATTACGGATGGCGGCCGGGTGCTCTGCGTGACGGCCACGGACGCCGATCTCCAAGCCGCCGTCGCCAAAGCCTACTCAGCAGTAGATCAGATCGTCTTTGACAACGCCTATTGTCGCCGCGACATCGCCTATCGGGCATTGGGTCGCGCCTGAAGCTCTTGCCATGTCCAAAGACGCACTGCGCCTGCGCAACATGCGCTTTTTTGCCTACCACGGGCTTTTCCCCGAAGAGACCGCACTCGGCCAGCGCTACGAGGTCGATGTCGAACTCTACGGCGACTTCCGCCAGGCAGGGCGCAACGACGACATAGACGCGGCGATCAACTATCCAGAGGTGTACGCGCTGGTGGCCGATATAGTCACCGGCGAGCCTTGCAAATTGGTCGAAGCCCTCGCCGAGCGCATCGCTGAGAAGGTGGGCACTCACTGCGCTCCGGTCGAACTCGTCGTCCGCGTGCGCAAACCCAATCCCCCGGTCGCCGCGCACTTTGACGGCATCGAAGTCGAAATACGTCGTTCCTATGCCTGAACGAGCCTATATAGCCATCGGCAGCAACCTCGGCGATCGCCGCGCGTACCTCGAAGCCGGACTCAGAGAAGTCGCCGCACTCCCCAACACGCGCCTTGCGGAGGTCTCCCACGCCTACGAAACCCCGCCGCTGGGACCGATTGAGCAACCGGATTTCCTCAACGCCGTCTTTGCCATAGAAACCTCGCTCGCTCCCGAGTCGCTATTAGCCGCCCTGCTCGCCGCCGAAAAAAAACACCAGCGACAACGCCGTATTCACTGGGGACCGCGCACCCTCGACCTCGACCTGCTGCTCTACGGTAAGCGCGTCATCGAAAGCGCAGATCTGACCCTGCCGCATCCGCACATGAACGAGCGCAGCTTCGTGTTAGTGCCTCTCTGCGAAATCGCCCCGCGCCTTCGCCATCCAGTCACCGGCCGGCCATTTGCTGCATACCTCGCCGCACTCAACGGTCGCGAAGCTAAGGATGTCGGCCCTCTCACCCTTCCCGCCATCCCATGAAACGCATACACACGGTCGTGGAAATGCAGGCTCAATCCGACGCTTGGCGCGGCGCGGGCCTATGCGTCGGGCTGGTGCCGACGATGGGGTTTTTGCACGAGGGACACCTCAGCTTGGTCGATCACAGCCTCGAAGCCGCGGACCGCACGGTCGTCAGCATTTTCGTCAATCCACTGCAATTCGGTCCGAAAGAAGACTACGCTATCTATCCGCGCGACATGGAACGCGACCTCGATCTGCTGTCTCGCCGTGGAGTCGATGCAGTCTTTCACCCACAGACAGTGGAATTCTATCCCCCCGACTTTTCGACCTCCGTCGAGGTCGAAAAGCTAACCAAGGGTCTGTGCGGCCCCTTCCGCCCCGGGCATTTCCGCGGCGTCACCACCGTAGTGACCAAGCTATTCACCGCCGTCAAACCGCACCTAGCCGTCTTCGGCCAAAAAGACTACCAGCAGGCGGCTGTCATTCGTCGACTAGTGCGCGATTTGAACTTGGATTTGCGCGTCGAGGTTGCTCCCACCGTGCGCGAAGCAGATGGCCTGGCCATGAGTTCGCGCAACGTCCTTCTCAGCGCAGAAGAGCGACAGCGCGCATCGGCCCTCTACGAGGCACTCACAATGGGCCGGGAAAAAATCGAACAGGGCGAACGCGACGCCAGTCGGATCGTCGCCGCGATGCAGGCGCACGTCGAGCGCGCACTCGACGCGTCCATTGACTACATTTCCATCGCGCACCCGGACACGCTCGAAGAAGTGGCTCATATCACCGGCCCGGTCGTCATCGCCCTCGCCGTGCGCCTGTCCAACGTCCGGCTGATTGACAACATCATCGCCGCGCCGCTCGACCGTTAGTACGCACTTTCCTTAATGGAGGACAAAACACAATGGCTTCAAACATCGCCAAGGTGAACAAGCGATTCTTGTGCCCTGGACCGCAGCCGAACGGCATCCAAGCCGCGCCCGACGGCCTGTGGGTCATCGACCAAGTCGATCACAAAGTGTACAAGTTGGATTATGAAACCGGCGAGACCTTGTTCGCAGCCCAGACCGATACGGTTCACTCCAGCGGCATTACCGTGGGGGACGGATACCTGTGGATCGCCTCTACCTATGAACTCAAGATCGCCAAACTAGAACTGGAAACTGGCCGCACCATCGCCAAATACGACTCGCCCGGTGCCGGTATCACAGCGCCCCGAGAGGGTATTGCAGACGCGCGCACCACCGGTTCTCACGGCTTGGAGTGGAAAGACGGCAAGCTATACGTGGCCACGCCGCCTTCCCAAATGGTCCACGTCGTGAACCCCGACACTTGGGAAGAGGAACACCAATTTCGCACTCCCGGCTTTCGCAACCACGGCATCGCTTGGGGACCGGATAACAGGCTGTGGGTGGCCGACACTTCGGCTGGCACTGTCAGTCTGCTCGACACCAAGGACGGACGCGTCTATGACGTCATTCGGGTGGCTGCCCCGGACGAGGTACACGGCTTGACCGCGCACCAAGGCGTCTTGTGGTACTGCGACGCCCACACCCGCGACATCGGCACCCTCGTGTTGGAGGACTGAAACCGTTAGACATCGTAGGTCGTCAGGCTCACCGGAGTTGGCGCATGTACATAGGGATCCTATGCGTTGGCTAGTCCAACCTTCACCGGACCAGCATCAACCGACGCGTCCGCGTTTCCCCACCGACCTTCAACACAGCCCAATACGCCCCACTGGCCGCGCGTTCATCATTCCAGCGCGCCAAGTGCTGCCCAGCCCCGAGCCGCTCGGCCACCAAAAGGGCCGCGCGCTGGCCCAAGGTATTGTATATCGTCAGTTCGACATCCGCTTCCCTTGCCAGGCGAAAGGGCAGGCTCACCGCGCTGTTGGCCGGGTTCGGATAAGCCGGAGCCAAGTCGCTGCTCCCGGCTCTTTCCTCTGCCTGCATCGCTACGACCGTAGGCGTAAAATACCGGGCCGCGAGGGCAAACTCTCCACCCGTCGGCGAAGCCCTGCCGACGATGACCGCCGCGCTATCCACATCCGCGACCTGCACCTGCCCAGCATTGTCCGCGCCAAGTTCCATCGCGATCAGCTCGCCGCGCTGATCGCGCATGGCGTACACCCACGCGGCATAGTCCCCCTCGGCCGCGCCAGCAAAATCAACCGCTACATCCCCCTCTGAACGAATGACCACATTGGCTGCACCCCATTGGCTGCCAACCTCGCCAGCCAGTTCCGCAAAAGGCACCTCGGGCGCTGAAACTGCGGCCGCGCGGCGACCGCGCAGGGCCTCGTACCCACCCGCGTAGTTGGCCGCGACCCACAAACGCCAAGCACCCGCGTAGTCCTCAACCCAGTTTTGGCTCTTAAAAGCGTCGTCAATGCCCAAAATGCCATTGCGCGGCTCGGCGACAATTTGGCGAATCAGCCCCGGGCCATAGCGCTCAGCCAAAAACGAGGCGAACAGGTAAGCCTTGCCGTAACTCGCCGAATCAAACACAAAGTGCGTTAGATTGATACTGGGATCCGCGAGAAAACTCGGCACCATGCTCGGGTCAGCTTCGGGAAAACCCACCAGCTCCTCAGCGTACCCAGCAAGCCCTTCGTCAATCCATGCCTCCTCATTGGAATCGTGACCCCAATGGATTAGATGCTGGAATTCATGCGCTAGGGTCGCGTGGGCGAGATAGGCGCTGAAGGCCAGCTTGTTCGCGTCGAGATAGACCGTATCGCGTCGCAGTTCGGGCGGCAGTGTTTCATACACCTTATTGTCAAAATAGCCGACTATGTTGCCGGGAAGATCCAAGATCAGGATGAAGATGCGGGGATCGCCGTCCTCATCGGCAGGCTCGCCAAAAGCATCGACCGCTATTTCAAATACTCCGCGCTCGGGATCAGCCGGAGTTGCCGAGTCGAAAAGCGCACCCAGCTTATCTACATCCGGCTGGGCCGCGATAATGTCCCACTGGCTCTCTTCGACGAAGATATAGCAGTGCGTCCCCTTGTAGCGGCAAGTAGCCAACTTGAGCACGGGTTCAAGCGGTGCGTAAAAAGCGAGTTGGGTCCCCACCTCAATGGGACCTGCTTCTTGCCTTGCGCCTACTGCCTTGGGGGCTGGCGCGGGGAAAGACGCGCGGTGCTGCTCAAGCCAGCGCGTCCCGCATATCCGCTCCTCGGCTGCGACCTCCAGCGGCAGCAAGAGCATCCACGCAGCCAAGACCACTCGTGGGAAAAAGCAGGCCATCAGTAGAAATGCCGCACGAGGAAAAACGCCGCTCCCCTAGGCCCCACTGCCACCTTGGGCGCGAAGCCGGTCTGAGCTTGCTCCGCGCTGGCCACTCGCGCCGCATGGATGGCAGCCGCGAGGTGATTGACGACCACCAATCCCGTTACATAGAGTGCCTGCCGCTGCGCGTGCTGGCTCGCATTGCGCAACTCGCGGTAGCGTTGACGCGACTCGTCGCGATCCCATTCCCAGAAAAAATTCGCTTCTACCGGATAGAGCTCGGCGTCTGGGCCGTCTTCGTAGCGGGCGAATTGGTTATGCTGCAACCGGCTCGCATAAAACCCCAAGTCGTCGAAATAGTCGTCCCCCTTGTCCTCGGGCCGCGCACCCGCGCGTTCGGCCGCATACGCCTGGTACCGATCGCGGCGCACCTGACCCAGCCACTCAAATCCCCAATAGCCGCCCCAAAGCGCCAGTTCAGCGGCCAAGAATCCACCACCGCCACCTTGGGCGTATTTCTGCCCCCAACCGGGCACCAGCAAAGAGCGCCAAAACGCCCCTTGGGCCTTCCCGGCCTCAGCCACGCCGGGCAGCAACAAAATCAATGCGATCCAACGCCACATAAGCTCAATCCAACGGCTTATACGCCACGAGCATGGGCACGCGCCCCCGCACCCACGGCTGCATGACCAACGCCAAGCGCGTTCGCCCCCGCAGGGCCGCTTCGTCCGCCCCTGCAGCGCGCGCGCGCGCCACTCGAGCCGCGTCAATGGCGCTGATAACGTGATTGATCAAAATGACCCCGCTTATAGTGGAAGCCCGCTTGAGGAAGCGATTGCTCTCGTCACGGTCGTCTTCGTAGCGGAGTCGGCGCTCGGAATGGAAATTTTCGACCGAATCGACTTCAGTCGGCACAGCGGCATTGCCCGTACTGCGCCTCACTACATCAGTCCAACCGGCTACATATTGATCGTATTTGCCAATCAACTCGTAGTATTGCTGAATCTGGCTCGGCGCGCACCCGCCAAAATCCGCACTCCCCGACTGCTGCATTGCCGGAATGTACACTTCGACAACCTCGCTACTACAAGGCAACGCGTGCGTGATCGACGAGTTGTTCGAGATCGTCGAGCCGCGCCAAGCCAAGTAGTTGATCGGATCCCAGTGCTCGTCGGCCACCGCCCGGAACTCTTCCTCTAGGTCGTTGCCCTTGCCCGTCCAAACCGCCCACATGCCCCACAGCGCGGCTTCGGCCCCTAAGAACGCTAGCCCCCGCTTCTTCGACCCCGCATACCACTCCCCCAACCCCGGCACCAGCGCGGAAAACAAAAACGCCCGCTTCGACGACTTGCCCTTGCGCGTCTCTGGGTGCGGCGCTGGCTCAGGATCAGCATCGCCTTCCACCGCCCGCAATCCCACCAAGAACGCCTGCCCCTCCTCGCTCAAAATACTCGGCAATCCCTCGGCCCAAACGCCGCTAGCAGTTAGCACCGCAACTACCAACGCGATTCCTATCCTCGTCATGCTTGCTCCTTTCCATTGCGGCAGCACCCAAAAGCGCGATCGGCGCTTCACTGTCTCTATCTCCCCTACAAATACCCAAACAACACCGTAAAATAAGACTTCCACCGCCCCTTATCTGGCACCTCATCAATCCCATAAGCCACATCCACCTGCACTCGCGTCGGTATGCTGTAATATGAAATCAAATCAAAACGCAGTTGTCCTCCTACATCCCGCAGCGGACCGTCGCGTCCATACCGTTCGTTCCACTCGCCTATATTTCGGTCCCAAGCCTTGCCCATGCTACCGTACACCGCGCCATAGACTTTGTCGAAATACAACTGCGCAACGCGCTTGCCCATATCTGGCAGCAGGGGAAAGCGCAGCGTCGCCGTGCCCATCAGGGCCTTGCGCCCCTCAATGCTGTAAAACGTATAGCCCTTCATAAAGTTGAGACCGCCGAGGCGATAGTCAAAGAAACCGCCGACCCGCGACGTGTCAGTGACCGCGTCGCTGTCGATCCAGCCGCCGTATAGCCGCAGGCCCAAGCGACTATTGCCGGGCATACTCATGTGCTCTCGCCAATCGACGGTAAACTGATTGTAGAACAGCTTGATATAGTTCTCGTCGATAAAAGATGCCTGCTCGTTAAAGCCGTCGATGAAATAGTTGAACATCCGGTCGTAGCGCGCGTATAACTGGCGGCCCACAGGGCTTATATCGCGGTCCCGCCGCCGCGCAATCATCTCCAGCCGATAAGTCAGCCCCAGCCCAAAGCCATTGAGATAGGTATAGCCAAAGGGCCGCTGGGCAGTGCGCTCAAATCCGACCTGTCCGTCGCCTTTGCAGACGAGGCAGTCGCTCTCGACGCTGGCGTCGTAGCGGTCGTACGTGGCCGAGGCCGTCAACTCCCCATAGCGCCCCAATTTGCCGCGCACCCCCACGCTGAACTGGCTCAAGCTGTAGTTGACGGCGTTGACAATGATCGTCCGCGCCTCCGAGCTATCGCCGCGAGCCGAGTGTCGGCGCTGATTGAATAGCTGTAAAAAGAAAGTGGGACGGAATCCCTTAAACTCGTATATGGCGAACAAATCGCGGTCGGCATTGGTCGGCGCTATGGCACCCCCGGCGAATACGCTCTGGCGATTGAGCACATCGCCAGCACTGAGATATGCACCTGCCTTGAAATGCCCCTCGTCAATGAACAGCCTCGGCAGGATCCCGGTCTTGAGAAAGTCAATGCCATACGCTTGCGGCGCGCTCGGCAACGCGGCCACGGGCGTACCGTCCCAATCCAGCGACACATCTTGAGAAAACCACGCCTCTTCAGCCGCCACCGGCGTCCCCTCGTCGCGCAACCGGCGAATCTCAAAGCCAGCCGCCGTATAAGCCGCAAAGACGACCTCGCCGTCCGCGCCGACCGATGGGCTAAACGCGCCGCCAACAGTATTCGTTATCTGCCGCAGCGCACGCGTCTCTAAGTTCAGAGCATAGATATTGAAAATGCCGCTAAAATCCGATGCAAACACGATCTCCGCGCCGTCCGCACTCCACGCTGGGTCGCGATCCGTACCCGGCGTGGCAATAGCAAGGTCGAATGCTCCTTCGGCGAGCAAATCTCCCTCCGCGTCCAATTCCACTACAGCGATGTCGCGCTGCCCTTCGCGCGCGATTGCAAACGCCAGCTTGCTTCCGTCCGGCGAAAAGCGCGGCGTATAGATCTGGGTGCCGTCCGCAAAGTGGGTTAGATAGCGCAGGTCCGTGCCATCAACCCGTATCATCGCCAAATTGTTGTTAGTGTCCTTATTCTGCACGAAGACGATCCACTCGCCATCGGGCGAATAGGTCGGATACAGCGCGCGCATCCCCCGCGTCAACCGCCTAACGCTCGGCGGCTCCGGTCCCGTGCCACTGACCATAGCCGGTACAAACCACACCATATTGCGCCAAAAACTAGGACCAGCGGCCGCAGAATCCCACTCGTAAATATCCGCCTGCCGCGACCCGTATTTGTCCGCCCGGTCGATGCGCGAAAAGAGCAGCTTGCGCCCGTCCGGCGACCAATCCACAGTCGAAGCCGCCGCCGGGAACGCGGCGATTTCCTCCTCGCCGGTAGCGAGGTCGCGCACGATCAAGCCATGTGGGTAGTGGTGCCGCTTGCGCGTTGACAGATACGCCAGTTTCTCGCCATTGGGTGACAACCGCGGCCGCAAATTGGAAAAGCCGACATCCACGATCCGCTCGCCTTCGCGCAGCGGCCCCAACGCCGCTACCTGGGCCCGATAGCCCTGCCGCATGGACGCGATCCACTCGCCGTACAGCTCGTCCGCGCTCTTGCCCAAGACCTTTTTGCACGCCCCGTCAATGGCCAGTGTGTGCCACTGCGACGCGGCCCGGTACAGTTCGGCGACTTTTTCTTCCCCGTACGTCTCGGCAATGTAGCGCACCAAGCCAAAGCCGTGATCGTACACGTATTCGTTGCCAAAGCCCTGCTTGCCAAAGACGCCCATCTGCTCGAAGGATAGCTGCTCGTCCGCCAGCACCAAGGAACGCAGCACCATGTCGCGATTGGCATCCCAGCGGTCGTGCCCCGTAGTCGCAGTACCATATTGGGCCGCCCCCTCGGCCAGCCACATCGGCATCACCGTGCCCATTACCGGATAGGAGGCGATGACATCTGGGTAGCCGATGAGAATGTCCGGCCGATTTTTCTCCCGCTGATAGCCAAAGTACTGCAAGTAGAGCGCGGGGACGCGCTGCACGCCTTTGCGCGCTGCCCCCAGCGAAATGATGTGGGCAAACTCGTGGGTAATTACGTTGCGCAGCCAGTCCGAACTACCGCGCAAATCGAAGTCGTGGTCCAGCGACGTGGCCCAGATCTCAATAGTGTCTTGATAGAAAAAAGCCGCGCCATTGGCGTAATCGTCGTGGTCCTTGAGCACGATCCGCACGCGCCCGTCAGGCTCGTACCCATATAGCTCGGTAAGGGGTGCATACGCCGCTTCGGCAATGCGCGCCGCCCGCGCTGCCGCCCCTTCCAACCCCTCGTGGTAGAAAATGCGGAAGTGCTCGGTCTCCACCACCTGCCAAGCTAACTCTGGGTGGTTTTGGGCCAAGGACGCACCCGCCCAGCCGAGTACTAGGCCAGCCAGCAGCAGGGTCGCCAGTTTCCTCATCAAAGAGTCCTCCTCAACTCACAATACAATGATGCTTCTAGTACTAAGGCGATCTCACTACTGCAAAGGCACTCCTCTCCCAATTCCTAATTCCCAATTCACTGACTCACCGCCATTTTAACCACGGCTTCTCCGCGCCGTCCATCGTCGCCGTGCGCGATCAATCGGCACAGATACAGGCCGCTCGCATAGTCTTCCACCGACCACGTGATTTCGCGCTCACCAGCTTCCAAACCATCGCTGCGGAGCTTGCCAACGCGCCCGCCCAACGCATCGAACACCTCCAATTCAATGCGTCCGGCCGTGCTCAGCGCAAAGCGCAAATGTGCTTCTTCATTCGGGCCGACTGGATTGGGATAGCAATAAACCCAGCCTAGCAAGGGTCCCTCGGACCTTACAACGGGCCGACCAGCCACCAGCGCGGTCCGCGATCCAGCCGCATCGGCACCGGCCTGCGGCCAATGGGCCGGTCCTCCGGTGTACTGCGCCGCCACCCGCTGCAAATCCCACGCATACACAGCCGTGCTATCCAAGGCCGCTAGCGCCAACCGGCCATCGCCGTCTAAGTCTAATACCACCGGCGACCCCATCGGGGGAGCGGCCATCAGCAGAGGAAAGCCCGACAAGAGCCGTCCATCGTCATCTACGCCAAAAATTCCGCTGTGGCCAGCGACGAATATCTCCTGCTTGCCGTCGGCATCCACGTCGCAAAGCACCGGCTCAAAGACGAGATCGCCGACCTCGGCAAAGCGCGGCAAGGCCGTGGGAAAATCGGCTTGCCGCAATCCGTCGGCCCGCAGGGCGTGTATCGCTCCACCGCGCGCAAGCAAAATCACCTCCAACAAGCCATCGCCATCCAAATCGCCCAAGACCGGCGGCGCGACGAGCGAATCGCCCAACTCGACGACCTGTGCCCCGATCTCAACCTGTCCGTCAACCGCAGCAAAGATCCGCTCGACCTGGCCATCGCTATCCAAATCGCCTACAGCCGAGGGCATCATCGGCAGCCTTTGTTCCTTTAATTCACCACTTATGGCATCTATCGAGTAGATCTGTTCCGCTCCGGCAAGCAGCAACTCGGCCTCCGCGCCCGCGCTGAAACGCACGTCCAACGGCATCTCGTCTAGCGCGAGTTGCCATAGCAATTGGTTGGCCCCAACGTCCCACGCGCTGACTTCTGCGTCGCGCCGCAAAAAAACCTCAGGCCGGCCATCGCCATCGCCGTCTCCAGCCGCCAGCAACCGCGCCTCTGATACTTGCCATGCCGCCACGCCATCTCCGGTCGCATAGCCGACCCCACCCCCGGCCTCAAAGAGCAACTCTGCTATCCCGTCGCCGTCCAAATCCGCGGCTTGCAGCCGACCATCGCCCGGCAAATCTCGCGGCCAACTCGGACGGGCGCGCCCAAAGCGTATAGCCACCTGCATGGTATCGCCGGGCGCAGAAAGCACTTCGATCTCAATGCCGGTCTCCCACTCCCGATTGCTGCGCGAATCGGGTCGCGTCGCCGGGCCGAACAGCGTTTGTCCGCCGACGAAGAAGGGGTCGTCGGGCCATCCATCAACTTGCAACTCCCACGCCCGGCGCGGATCGCCAATGTCGCGGTACCCGTCGGCTTCCTCCAAGGCAATCCCCTTCCAATGGAGCTGATTATTCGCAGCATTAGGATCCTCAGCACGCGCCATCACGCCCTCATCTACGTGCCATATCAGCACTCCCGACCCCGGGACAAAGGCGTCGTACTCCTCCATCGCCACCCACACGCTTTCTTCTATGGTGACCTGATCGGGGTCAATCCACACCTTCTCCTCGTCTTCGTCCTCCACAACGCCGCGCTGCCCGCGCTGTTGCCTATTCTCCAGCAAGAAGTATTCGCGTGCGTCAATGGGTATGCGCACAGCCTTGGGGAGATCGCCGTTGCGGTCCGTCGCCAGCAGCGAGAGTACGGTGTCGCGCCGCACCACCACCGGCTCGATCCATCCCAACTGCATCTTGCTCCAAGCCATGGGATGCGGCGGCGCAAACCCAGTCACCCACGAGAGGCTGTCGGTCCGCACGTAGCCCGAAGCATTGGCTCCCACGTCCATCAAGCTCCAGCCTCCTAAGGCCGGCAACCCGGCGGCGAAATTAGACAACCCGGGCAGGCCCAACTGGTGGCCAAAGAATTTGGCCAGCAAGCCATTGAGCCCGGCCCGACCGTTGAGGCTGGGCGATTCTGGCAGGATCCACGCCTGCTCGATTTCCGCACCGCCCACGGTCAGCGGACCGCCGTTAAAGCGCACAAAATCACTCTCGTCGAGGAAGACCGAGCGAATGTCGTTCAGTTCGCCGGTCTCATAACCGACCCCGGCGTGGAACACGAGGAAGCTGTTGAATTCATCCAAGCGCGGGCCGTCGGGATCGGCCAGCGCAGCGTGCAGGGCATCGCGCACCAATTCGATCCACTTCGCGCCGATCTCCTCGGTCGTGCGTCCATTGCCATAGTGGAGCATAGATTGGGGAAGGGTGTACGCCTGCTGTGCGACGCGGGGAAATACCTCGGAAGAAATCGCCACCCGACCTGCGGAAACGACCTCGTAATAGCGCGCCAGTGCGCTTAGATGCCGCTCGAAATAAGCGCGGTCGTGCGGCGGCAGGTCGTAGGGCAGCGCGTAATCCTCAGCCGCTTGCTCTGCCGAGCGCAGATCAAACGCGCCGATGCCAGTGGTCGTCAATTCGTCGGGATTTTCGCGCGGAAAATCCACGCGCAAGGCCAAAATTCGCCACTCGGCGTCAGCCTCGGTGGTCGCGAACAACAGCAGTGAGCAGCAGAAGCCTAAGAGGAGCAAGGGAGCTAAATCGCAGCGTCGCCGCTCGACGCGGCAACAAAACCAGCGTCCGATGGGAACACCCTCAGAAAATGATGTTCAGCGAAATGGGCGTATTGTCTCCCACTACCGTCTCTTCACTGCCGATTATATACGCCACGTCAAACTGGAAGCGATTGTATTTTAGCCCAACACCAAAGGTCTTGGTACTCACCTCGCCATCGGTATCCTGAGAAAGACCCGCCCGCAACGCGATAAACGCCTCTCCTTCGCGCGCGGAAAGCCCGTATTGGTATTCGCCGCCCACGTGCAGATCCATCTCCTTGAACTCGTTGCTCATGCCCTCGTCGGCCCATGCCTTGGCCAAGTTGCTGATAAAAGACCCATCGGCAATCAGCGGTTTGTACAGGTCAAAGGAGAGCATCAAGTCGTTGTATTGGGTATCCATCACGTCGTAGGCCACTCCGACGACGATGTGCTGGGGCAGCGGATCGGCCTGATCGGCATCGATATAGGCGATCTTGGGGCCTAGGTTGCGCAGGGCCGCGCCAAAGCTGAGGCTGGGAACGGGTTTCCATAAAAAACCCAAATCCGCGGCAAAGCTGTTGCCCACACCTCGGCCCCGTTCAATGCCGGCCCCCGCATCAGCCAAGTTGCTGCGGATGAACTTCAGGCCGATGCCAGCGGACGTATTATCGCCGATATGTGCCCCGTAGGCCGCAGACATGGCCACGTCATAGCTGCGAAAGGTGCCTTGTTGGTTGCCGCGCTCGTCCGTGCGGATCTGCTCACCCAAGTTTAGCAGCGCGACGTTGAAGCCAAAATTGCCCCATCCCTCCACGGGCTGGGAGTAGGCCAGAAACTCGTAGGACAAGTCGTCGGCCAGCTTCGGCAGCCACTTGGTGTGCGAAAGGTGGAGCTTTTTCTTGCTCTGCCCGACCAGCGCGGCTGGGTTGAAGTAGCTCGCCGTGGCGTCATCGGCCACCGCCACGTACGATTCGCCCATGGCAATAGCGCGGGAACCCGGCTCGATCAACAACAGCAGCGGAGCACTGCGGCTCTCGGGCGTGGCCCGGACCCCATCGGGCAATGCGCCGACGCAAAGGCCAGCCAACAGCAGGGTCGTCAGTTTCCTCATAGCGGAGTCCTCCTCAGCTCGGAATAAAATATAAAAATGATGCCTCCTACATACTAAGGCGATCTCACTGCTGCAAAGGCACTCCTCTCGCCATGCTCACTTGGCGACCTGCAAGACGGCGCGGCGCGCGACCGCAGCACCGCTTTCCCGCGCGGCTTCTATTCGATAAATATACGCGCCGTTGGCCAAACCCGGCGGCGGCGTCCAAGGCACTTGGTTGTAGCCAGCGCGCGTTTGCCCATCTAGCCGCTCTATCAGCCGCCCGGCCAGCGAAAAGACCTCTATCTGTACCGCGCGCATGTCGTCTGCTAACTCATACGTGAAGTAGCCGCTATCGCGCATGGGATTCGGGTAAAATAGGACATTGGCAAGGCTCGTATCACCTTCGTCGTCTCCAACCGTGATGACCACGGTCTCACGCGACGAATTGTTGAAGTTGTCCCAAGCCTTCAGGCGAATTTCGTGTTTGCCGATTTCCAATTCGGGCAGGGGAAATTCGATGACGCCCTGCCGATAATCCCCGCCCTGCACGCTGTACAGCTCCGTCAAGGTGAACAGCTCGCCGTCGATGGCCAGCTCGATTTCGTGCCCGGTCTCTCCGGTGATGTTGATGCCGCTGGGATCCGCAATCGAGGCCAACAACACCGTCTGCCGCGGAATCGTGCTGCCCTTGGCTCCCTCGAAGCGCAGGGAAATTTCCGGCCCTTCCACATCCGCTTCCACCCCTTCAGCCGTGCCTGCCAGCACCAGTCCACCCGCCGCGCCAAAGGCCGCCGGGCGATCATCGCTCCAGACATAGGCACTGATGCGGCCGTTTTGTCCACCATAAGTAATGTCTTTAGGAACTCGAAACGCAGCGCGGAAGCGGCCCTCGGCTACTGGAAAGCGGCCGCGAAACATGGGGGCACCAGTCTGCTGATAAGTATAGCCCTCCAAGTCGCTCTCTTCACTCGAATCAAAGGCCTGCAACCACACTTGGCCCGCATAGGCAGTGGCCGGCGCACCCGCGGCGTCGAGCACTTGGCCGGCGATGGCTACTTCGCCGAGGGCACGGAGCGAATCGGCCACATCAATCTGCACCTGAAAGCGCGGCATGGCCAAGCGCGTCGCCGGGTCGCCGAAGAGCGAGTAGCGCTGAATGTTGCGGAATGTACTGTAGGCATTGGCAGCGTTGGGGCTATACCGCGGCAGCAGCACTAGCTTGGCTTCGAAAAGGGCTAGCCCAATCGGCACGTGCTCCCGTCCGGTGTGGTACATCTGCCAGTAGAACTGATTGGCCAACTGGACATTGGTGCCGTGCCACCCCACCCGGGTCGCGCAAATCATGCCGATCACGCCCCCGTCTTCCTTCTTCAGGAGCGCTTCGGGCATGGAGATGCGCACTGGATCGTCGAACACCCCAACTTGACTCGCAGCCGTGTAGAACAAGGGCAGGCGAGCGCCGTTTTTGAGTTTGTCCAAATCGCGGGCAAGCAAAAACATGCTCTCGTGAGCCAGCACGTTAAAACTGCCGTGTCCCAAATAAGTCACAGTGAGCGCGCCCGTATTGAAGAGCCGGATAAACTCGTCGCGTGCCCGCGGTTTTTCCCGACCCTCTAAGGGGAATTGGGCGATGTAGAGTTTGATCAAGTCCAGCGAATTGGGCAGGATGTTGCGGGCCATGTATTCGCTATCGTTGATGAAGAACGACTCGACTTTACCCGGCTCGTCTCGATTGAGCAAGTCGTCCGAGACTAATGCCTGTCGGCTCTGCCAAGGCCCCACTTCGGGTGCGCGGTCGTAAGCGATAATTTTATCGACGACCACGTCGGCCTCGGCCGCAGTCTGCACCGTCAGCCGCCCAACGGCCATGTCGGGGTACAAATCGTCGCCCACCACGCGCGTGTACCACTCGTCGTACGTGCTGTCGCCGTCTTGGAACGGCGGGATCCAATTGCCCTGACTGAGGGCTGAGTTGTTTTTGTAATCGTACGAGCCATCGCCGATCAAGGCCACAAATAGCGGCGCGGGATCCCAGTGTTCGGCCGCGTACGCGAGAAAATTGCGGATTGCCGCCGGGTCTAAAAGACCGCCGGAAAATTCGTCGTAGATGTCTTGGACGTCGATAGCCATGGTCCGCAGGGGCGGCCCGAAGCGGTCGTCTTCAGCCCGCCATTGTGCCAAGCGCTCGGCCGCAGCGCGAAAATCGCGGTGGTAAATCGCCACCCAATCGGCCCCCCGGCTCCTAGTCGTCAAATCGCCGGGCCAGTCGAGTTCAATGCGCAGCGGTCGCTTCCAAGTCGCCGGGCCGCCTACTGCGTAATGACGCGGCACATCCCCGGGCCGATCCTGAAAAATTACTGTCCCGGCCTGCGCATCGTACGCGAAGTCCACGATCTCGGCCAAACCCGCAGACACCTCAAAGACGCGCGGCTGCTCGTCGGCAAAACCCGCGAGGCGGAATTGCGTGGTGCCCGTCAGCGGATAACGGAAGAACAATTCGCCGCGCTCGGCGACAAAGCCCCGGCTGTACTCCACCTCGTACCAGTCGAAGCGAGACGGATTGCCGGAGTGAAAGATCCCCAAGTGGTTCAGCCCCTCCTGCGCTCCTCGCGTCGCCCACAGCGTATCGGATGTAACATACCTCTGGCCCGATTCCTCTGGGATCGCAAAAGCCGCTGTTCCAATGGTCTCTTCGTTCCAGCGCACCTCAAACCGCGGCCGCGTCCCACGCACCCCGATAAAGCCCAAACGCACGGCCACCGGCTCGGAGGCGGCCTGCCGCACCACTATCGGAAAATTGCGCGCATTGCCGCGAAAATCCTCCCAGTACCAAGTGTAGCCAGACTTAATTCCTACGAGTTGGTTGAGAATGAACTGCTCGGCTTCCTCGTGGATTCGCTCCCGATAACTCGTGGGCTGCTGTGGGTCGGACTCCACTAGAGCACCGCCCCTTTGCTCGGCCCGCCGCCCCTCGCCTCCGCCAAAACCCAGCCAGTACGCATTCTCGCGCGTGTAAAGATTGTGCCGATACTGAAACGAGCGGCTGGCCGGAACGTATTCCCAACGGCTGACCGGCTCGGCCCAAAACAAGACGAAGTCGTCCGCGTCCAAGCGGCCATCGCCCCCATCTTCTACGACCAAGCCCACTTCCCGCAGGGCTTGGGGCGGGTTTATCTCGTCGATGGGCAAGGCGTTGCCGCCGCCGTAGTGCAGGCGCAAACTCGCTGGATCGACGTCGCCGATTGCCACCCCAGCGGCCTCTAAGTCGGCTCCCGATATCCTGTAAATCCCCTCTTCCGCGACGGAGATTCGCAGCCAAGTGCCTTCCTGCAACGCGGCTTTGCGCGCCGGCCGCTGCTTGCGTGGCAATCGCCAGTTCTTGGCTTGCTCGGGATTGACGAGCAGCCCTCGGTAGAATGCTTCGCCCCAAGGGTCGGCAACGCGAGAGCCGCTGCTGCCGCTCACGTGCAGGTCAACGACGATGCGATCGTACAGAGTCCGCGTCCCGTCCGCTTCGACGCGCGGGGCAAACGCCACCGGAACGACGCGCTGGCGACGCACAAAACCGCTTTCGCCGAGAAATACCGGACCGGGCGTCGTCGCGTCGTCTTCAGCGGCGCGGTCCGTCCGCGCTACGCGGGCTTCGACCAACTCCAAGCGAACCTGTCCGTCGGTTGGGACGCCGATTAAGGCACCGCGCCCCTGCTCCAATTCTCGGCCCTCGGGGGTCCAAACCAACCGCAGGCGCTGTGGCGTCTGTTCGCTTACGCGCAATTCCGCCATGGCCGCACTCCCGCAAAAAAGCGCGAGCGCCCAAAAACAGCATTTGAATCTCATAAAGTGGTATAGGCGGGATTGGTCATTAGATCGTGGTGATTGGCACTTTTAAGGTCATTCCAAGCCCTCTTTTTGTCAAGAGCATCTCACCTTGACTTATCGGCTCAGTGCCGCTATGTTTTATGGTTTCTTACAGGGAGGCACTCATGGCCAGACAATGCAGCCTGACCAAAGTTAAGGGCCTAGTTGGCAACAGCGTCAGTCACTCGCAGCGCAAAACCAAGCGCGTCCAACAGCCTAATCTCATCAAAAAGCGCATCTTCATTCCCGAGGAAAACCGCACCGTCACCCTCCGCCTGACCGCCCGTGCCCTACGCACTTTAAACAAAAAAGGCATCCATCAGTTCCTGAAAGAAAACGGGATCAAGGTCTGAGCGGGCAAAAGCCCTAGCCTCCGCGCACATGAATCAAGGCGACGACGCAGCCGACGCCATCCAAGAGCGAGTTCGCCACGCCCTAGCCGAAAACGCGGCCCTAAAAATTTTTGCTGGCCGCACCAAATCCTTTCTCGGACGCCACCACGAAGGAATCCCACTCGACCTCTCCGCTCTGACCGGCATCATCAGCTACGAGCCGAATGAGTTGGTCCTAGTCGCTCGCCCAGGCACCAAGCTGAGCGAAATAGAAGCCCTGTGCCGCGGCGAAAACCAGTACTTCGCTTTTGAGCCGCCCGCTTGGGGTGCGGCCGCGACCATCGGCGGCACCGTGGCTTGCAACCTCTCGGGGCCGCGGCGCTTCAAGATGGGCGCACTGCGCGATCACTTGCTCGGCGCCGAGTTGATCGACGGCCGTGGCGAGCGCATTCGCACCGGCGGCAAAGTCGTCAAAAACGTCACGGGCTACGATCTGTCCAAAGTGTTGGCAGGCTCCTTTGGAACGCTGGGAGTACTCACCGAAGTCTGCCTCAAGGTCTGGCCGTGCCCTGAAACCCAAGCAACCCTGTTCATTCACGGGCTGACGCCCACAGCGGCACTAGCGCGAATTCTCGTTTGGGCGGCGCGGCCCCTCCAAATCACAGGCCTAGTCTGCGACGCCGACCGGTTAGCCGCCCGCGTCGAAGGCCCAGCACCAGCAGTGCGGAAACAGCTAGCAACGCTGCGCGAAGAAGAATCAGCCGAGTCGGAGACAATAGAAGAGGCCGAATCGCAAGCCTTCTGGCGACACTGGCGCGAGCTTGAATGGCTGGTTCCAGCCGAGGGCCAACAGCGCTGGCGCTTTTCTGGACCGCCGACCAAGATGGCGCAATTAATGAAAGCACTAGAGGCCGAGGGCCTGAGCCGCTGGGGACTGGACTGGGCCGGCGGCTTGCTGTGGGCATTGTTGCCAGTGGCCGCCCAAGCCGCGCGTTTGCATCGCACCGCCGCGCACTACCAAGCCATCGGCTGGCGCTTTGCCGCCGACGAACACAACGAAGGCGCCTTTACTCCGCTCAGCGCTGGCGCAGCGCGCATGAACCAGATGCTCAAGCGCGCCCTCGATCCACAAGGCATCTTCAACCCCGGTAAGATGTACGCCTAATATATCTCGCCTGGACGATAGCCCGGCGGCGGCATTTCCCGTTCGCTGAGCCACAGCGCCCGCCCAACCCGCGCCTGGACGTATTGATAGTCATAGCTCGTATCTGGAGCAGCGATGTTGCCCTGCGACGGGTATTGGGCAATCGCCTCCTCGACCAAGTCCACGCCGAGTCCGGGCGCATCCGGCACCGCGATATGGCTATCGACGACTTCGGGCTGACCGGTCATTACTTCGTAGCGCTGCGGCACATCGTCGGCTAGGTGCTCCAAAATTAGGAAGTTGGGCAGCGTGGCCATTAGGTGTACGGCCGCCATTTCGGCCACCGGCCCCAACGAGCCGTCGTGCGGAGCCATCGTGCAGTAGTGCGCCTCGGCCATAGCGGCGATCTTCTTCATCTGCGACAGCCCCCCAGCGCGGCCCGTATCCGGCTGTACCACATCGATGATTTCGCGCTCAATCAGTTCCTTTACCCCCCAAATGGTGGCGTGGCGTTCGCCCGCGGCAATGGGAATATCTACTGCGTCGGCAACCCGAGCGAGGGCGTCGATGTTTTCAGGAGCTACTGGATCCTCGTAAAACAGCAGGTCGTAGTCTTCGAGTGCTCGGCCCAAGGCAATGGCGTCGCGCGTCGTCAGCCAAGGAGGGCCGTGGACATCGACCATGAGATCTACCTCGTCGCCGACTTCCTTGCGGATGGCGGCGACCGTTTCGATGCAGTTGTTGATGCCCCCAGTCTTGATTGCCGTATAGCCTTGATCGACCAAGGCGCGCGCCCGCTCTGTTTCATGCGCATGGGCATAGACCCGCACCCGGTCGCGCATTTTGCCGCCCAAGAGATTCCACACCGGCTGCCCGAGGGCTTTGCCCTTGATGTCCCACAAGGCCATCTCAATGCCGGTCATGGCACCAGAGCCGACGATGCCGGTCATGCCGTGGCCCATCATCGCCACCTGCATCTTGCCCCACAGCCGCTCGATGTGAAACGGGTCTTCGCCGATCATCAAAGGTGTTAGATCGTGGATAGCCGTTTCGACCACGCGCGGCCAGCCCGAGGCTTCGCCCACGCCGTAGATGCCAGCGTCGGTTTCGACCTTGACGAAGAGCCAGTTGCGCGCCGACCAACCACTCGCCTGCGGCGGCGCACACTGCATCAAATAGGTCTTGATCTGAGTAATTTTCATAGCGATCTCCCCGTGTTGCAATGAAGCGACAAGTATAATTCATAGAGCGGAATCAATCCATTGGCAGCACTCTGTGCATAGATTGACAGGCATATTTCCAATACTTAGCTTCTAAATTTTCTATTTATTTAGTGATTTAACTTCGACAGATGCCTTTCTCATGGATCCCTGCATAGGTCTGATCGATCAAGAACTGGCCCGGTTTGAAAAGCGGCTCAACGCCGAGCTCAATGCCGATGTCGAGCTGGTCCACATCATTGCCCGCTACATGGCCACCCTCAAGGGCAAGCGCCTTCGGCCAGCCCTCATCCTGCTCGTGGCCAAAGCGTCTGGCCGCTGGAACGAACAGCTAATCGACACGGCCGTGGCCGTCGAAATGATTCACGCCGCCACCATGGCCCACGACGACGTAGTGGACTCAGCAACCATGCGCCGGGGCCGCGAGACGGTCAACGAGCGCTGGACCGGGCAGACCGCCGTGCTCATGGGCGACTTTCTGCTCGCGCGCGCCCTGCGCCTGCTGATCGAGATCGGCAATCTGCAGGTCCTGAGCGCAGTCGCGCACGCCACCGAGCGGCTGAGCATAGGCGAAATTTTTGAAATCCAGATCGGCACTCAGTGCGATACGCGCGAAGAGTCGTACTTTGCCATGGTCAGCGACAAAACGGCTTCCCTAATCTCGGCCGCAGCGCGGATTGGCGCTATTCTCGCCGGCGCATCAGACGAGATCGTGCAATCCATGGGCCGCTACGGAGAATCGCTTGGCCGCGCTTTTCAAGTCGCCGACGACATCCTCGACCTCACCAGCGATCAAGCAACCATGGGCAAGCCCGTCGGGCACGACCTGCGCGAAGGCAAGATCACCTTGCCATTGATACGCGCCTTACAGCAAGCCCCTTTAGCTGCCCGGTCCGAGATGGAGGCCCTTTTGGCCCGGCCCGACAAAGACGAAGCCGAATGGGCGCAGATCGTAGCCTTTGTCGAAGAGTACCGAGGAGTCGCCGCCGCCACCGAGACTGCGCACGAATGCGCCGCCCAAGCTCAGCAATGCCTAAAAGTACTGGCCCCTTCCCCGGCCCGCGCCGCGCTAGAACGAGCCGTACAGCTCGTCGTCGAACGCAACAATTGACGCGACTAGCCCATGCTCAAACGCAGTCTGCTAGCCGTCGGCGGTTTGGCCGTGGTCCTGTACTTTCTGCCGTCGCCCCGGCCCGCCGCGCCGGTGCGCGCCGACCGCTTCTTGTTGGGAACTCTCGTCACGGTCAAGCTCTACGGAGACGAAGCAGTGGTTCGCCCGCATATCGAGGCGGCGTACGCGGAGATCGCCCGCGTCGATTCGGCAATGAGTCACTACCGCGCGGACGGAGCCTTGCGGCGGCTAGAGCAGCAGGCGCGGCTCGCCCCAACGCGCGGCCCGACCGGGCTGATTGCGGTCTTGACGCGCAGCCAGCACTTCGCCGCGTTGACCGATGGAGCTTTTGACTGCACGGTGGGGGCGTTGACGAGCCTGTGGAACTTCCCCGCTGCGGCAGCGCCGCCTGCTCCGACGCAGATTGATTCGGCGCTGGCGCTGGTGGGCTACAAAGGGTTGGAGGTTGCGGCCCAGTCGTTTCGGATCAACAAGCCGGGGCTGCGATTGGATTTGGGAGCAGCGGCCAAAGGTTATGCGGTTGACCAAGCAGTGGCGGCGATGCAGGAGTTGCAAGTAGAAGCCGGGATTATTGAGGCTGGAGGCGATATTCGCTATTGGGGCGAAAAGCCGGACGGGCGGCCTTGGCTCTTTGGGGTGCAGCACCCGCGCGACCCAGAGCAATACCTAGCAGTGGAAGACCTCGAGCTAGCGGCGATCGCGACCTCCGGCGACTACGAGCAGTACTTTGATTGGGAGGGCGAGCGCTATCACCACCTGCTCGACCCCAAGACCGGCTATCCAGCGCGGGCTAGCATAAGCGCCACCGTGTGGGCCGCGACCGCTCTGGACGCCGACATTCTGTCAACCGCGGTCTTCGTCTTAGGACCTGAGCAAGGGCTCGCGCTCGTCGAGGGCCTACCGGATGTCGAGGGCTTTATTTTCTTTGCGCGAGACGGGCAGCTCATGCACCGGGCGTCAACCGGGCTGCGCGACCGCTTTCGCTTTTGCAACAGCAACAAACCTTCGCCGGGCTGTGCTCGGCACTAGCGGAGTAAAGACCAATTTATGAAACGCAATCGAAAACTCGTGCTGATCGTGGCACTGATCGCCGCGGCAGTGTACTACCTGCTGCCGAGCGTGGAATTTTACAGTATGGCGGACGACGAGCGAGAGGCCATGGAGCTAAAATCTCCTGGGCAACTCGTCGATCTGAAAAAGCGCTCGCTCAATTTGGGGCTGGACTTGCAGGGCGGCATCCACCTCGTCCTAGAGGTCAAGACCGAGGGGATGGAACAGCAGGAAGCCCAAGATGCGGTCGCCCAAGCCCAGGAGGTCATCCGCAACCGCGTCGATCAATTTGGGGTGGCCGAGCCGACTATTCAGCGCCAAGGCGAAAACCGCATCATCATCGAGTTGCCCGGCGTCCAAGACGTGCAGCGCGCCAAAGATCTAGTAGGCCAAACCGCGCTGCTCGAATTCCAGCTCCTCGAACCCGCTGAAGATCGCACGCGCCTGATCCAGCGCATCGACCAAGTGCTGGCCCCCCAAGAAGAGGAAGAAGAGGAAGAAGACCTCCTCCTTTCCTCCACCACAGAAAGCGCCCCCCTCTCCTCCATGCTCAGCGGTGCAGGAGAAGACCTCACTGTCGCGGGCCGCGACTTACAGCGCGTCAAGAACTTGCTCAACACTCCAGAAGCTCAAGAACTCATCCCCGCAGACGTGGAATTCCTCTTTTCGAGCAAGCCCGCCGGAGCCGAGGGCAATGAGTTCTACTTCCTCTACTTGGTGCGCAAGAGACCGGAGATGACCGGGCATATGATTCAGGACGCCTTTGTCTCCATCGGCCAAATAGTAGAGTACATGGGCCAGCCCATCGTCAATTTCTCGACCACCGACGAAGGAGTGCGGCTCTTTAGCCGCATCACGGGTTCGCACATCGGTGACCGCATGGCCATCGTCCTCGACGAATCCGTGTACTCGGCCCCGACCATCCAGAACAAAATCAGCGAGGGACGCGGCATCATCACCGGCAGCGGCACCCAAGAAGAGGCCAAAGACCTCGCCATCGTGCTGCGGGCCGGTGCCCTACCAGCCGAGGTCGAGATCATCGAAGACCGCACGGTCGGCCCCTCGCTGGGGCGCGACTCCATCGAGCAAGGCAAGACCGCGGCCATCTACAGTATGGTACTGGTCGTAATCTTCATGGTCCTCTACTACCGCGCCGCCGGGCTGATCGCCGACTGCGCTCTCCTGCTCAACATGCTCTTCATCATGGCGGTACTGGCCGGTTTTCACGCCACGCTGACCTTGCCCGGCATTGCCGGCATCATCCTGACCATCGGCATGGCCGTTGACGCCAATGTGCTGATCTTTGAGCGCATCCGCGAAGAGCTGCGCTCGGGCAAGACCGTCCGTGCGGCCATAGATTCCGGCTATGGCCACGCGCTCTCAGCCATCATCGACGCCAACGTGACCACGTTCCTAGTCGGCATCGTGCTCTATCAGTTCGGCACTGGGCCGATCCGTGGCTTTGCCTTGACCTTGTGCATCGGCATCATCTCCAGCCTCTTTACGGCCTTCTTTGTAACCCGCACGATCTTCGAACTGATTACCCGGAAATCGGAGCAATCGGGCTTGAGCATCGGGCCAGTTGCGCTCTTCTCCAACCTGAATATCCGCTTCCTCTCATTGCGCAACATTGGTTTCGGCACCTCGGCGGCCGTGCTGCTCATCGGCATCGTCTCCATTTTGGGCATCAATGGCATCCGGCAGGGCATCGACTTCGCCGGCGGCACCTTGCTGGAGTTGCACTTCGATCCAGCCGTAAAAGTCGAGGACATCCGCAGCCAGCTCGGCCGCGTCCCCGTGGGCGATGCCGAAATCGACCTGAGCAAGAGCGAGATCAAGCAGTTCGGATCGGAAAACGACATTCTCATCCGCGTCAGCGAAAGCGGAGCAGGCACCGAGGTGGCCGACGGCATCATGGGAGTGCTCAAGGCCGGATTTACCAACAGTATCGAAGAAATGGAGTGGATCCGACGCCAAGAAAAGGTCGGCCCCAAAATCGGCAGCGAACTGAGCAACGCGGCCGTGCGCGCGGTGCTAGTGGCACTGGCGCTGATTCTGATCTACATGGCTTGGCGCTTCCACCGCTTTCTCTACGGCATCGCCGCGGTCGTCGCGCTCTTCCACGATGTGCTCATCACCCTCGGGCTGCTCTCGCTCCTCAACATTGAGATTACCCTCGCGGTGGTCGCTGCCTTGCTGGCCATTGTCGGCTACTCGCTCAACGACACGATCGTGGTCTTCGACCGCATCCGCGAAAACCTGCACACAGCCCGCCGGCAGGGCTTTGACGGCACGGTCAACCAGAGCATCAACGAGTGCCTGAGCCGCACGCTGATCACCTCGGCGACGACCCTTATGGCAGTGCTGGTGCTGATGATCTTTGGCGGCGAAGTCAACCGCGACTTTACCATCACCTTGATGATCGGCGTCGTGGTCGGCACCTATTCGTCTGTATTCGTCGCCAGCCCAGTGCTCTATCTAGGCCAACAGCGGGCCGCCGCCAAAGAGGCTGACTAAAGCCAACTGGGCGGGACCGCCTCTCGCCATGAAAACGATAGTAGTAGCCGCCTTTGTCCTGCTGTTGATCTACTACGGACCGCCGCAGGATCGCTCCAGCCCCTTTGATGCCGCGTGGATGCTGGGTGCGCTGGCCCTCTTGGCCGCGGCTGGAGGCCAATTGGCGCAGGCGATCCGCCTACCAGCACTGGTGGGATGGATCGGGGCCGGGATGTTGCTGGGCACCGGCGGCTTGCAACTCGTCGATCTAGGCACATTTTTCCTGCACCAATTGCTCTTGCTCACGGCGGGCCTCGGGGTCGGCTTCCAAGTAGGGCTGCACGTAGTATGGCCAACGCACGCTTGGCGCACGCTTGGGTTGGTAGCGGCAGCGACCGCGCTGGTCTTTGCCGCAGTGACTGCGGCCACCGCATTGCTCGGGCTGCCTTGGGAACAAGCCGTACTCCTCGGCGCATTGGCCGGCTTGTGGGGGCCTTTCACCGGTGTACCGGAATTTGGCCGGCGCGGCGCGCTAGTGCTGGCCGTGCTAGGGACGGGCTGCGCCCTTGGAACGTTGGCTGGAACACTGGTTCTGTTGGAAACTGGAGCCGCAGGATGGGTCGGGCGCGTCGGCCTTTCGCTTGTAGCTGGCGGCGGGCTGGGGCTGGGGCTGCGCCTTTTAAGGCGATTCGCCACGCCAAGCGCGACCATAGTCTCCGGCCTAGTCGGGGCTTTTTTCTTAACAGCTCTCGCGCTAGATACTCTCGGGCTGATGGCTTTGCCCTGCGGGTTGGTGGCGGGACTCGTACAGGACAAGCAGCAAAGCCGTCGCGTGCGGTTGCTCCTGCACCGAGGCGCGCCGGTGGCGTTCGTGCTCTTTTTCGCACTCTTGGGGACCGCGCTCGATCTCGGCGCACTGTGGCCGCTCGCGGACGGGCTGTACGAGGCCGCGCTCGTCCTAGTGGCCGTGCCGCTGCTTTTGCGGGGACTGGCTCCCATAGCGTACTACCCGCTACCCGGCCCTTATCCAGGGAGGCGCATTGGCTGGCGGCTCCTGCCGCGTGGCGCGTTGCTGTTCGAGTTGTTCTGCGGCCCGCACGGGCTGGCTCCCTACGTAGGGGCCGAAGGCCTGTTGGCGCAGGCCGTGCTCTTGGACATTCTCGTTTCGACCCTGCTTTTCTCCTCCTTGTCATTGCTGGTAGATGCGAGCCTTGTCCCCGCGGAAAAGGCCCACCCCTCAGAAGAAGACATGGCGGCCTGAGCCAAGCCGCTGTTGGTTTGTGTCCAACTAGGCTGATTCGTATCTTTGGTGGTCTAGATATTTTGTATGGACCACATCTGCGACAACTGGGAATTGCTGCGAGGCCGCATCGAGCGGGCGGCCGAGCGCAGCGGGCGCGCAGCGAGCGCGATTGAGGTCGTCGCCGTCAGCAAAACGCGCAGCGCCCGCGAAATCGAGGCCGCTTACGCCTGCGGCTTGCGCCTCGTGGGCGAAAATCGCATCCAAGAAGCAGCGGTCAAGCGCCCGCAGGTCGCCGCGCCCCTCGCTTGGCACTTTGTCGGCCACTTGCAGACGAATAAAGCCGGGCGAGCCGTCGAGCTTTTCGATCTCGTGCAATCGGTCGATTCCGCCCGGTTAGCGCGGGCACTCAGTCGCCGCGCCGAGCAGGCCGGTCGCACCATCGAGGTGCTCTTGCAGGTAAACACGGCCGGCAGCCTGAGCCAAGGCGGAGTGGCACCCGACCAGCTCGTCAATCTAGTCGCAGCCCTCGCGCCGCTGCCGCACTTGCGAATTCGTGGCCTAATGACCATTGCCGCCCACAGCGAGGATGAGTCCACAGTCCGGGGCTGCTTTCGGACCTTGCGCGAGCTCGGCGAAAAAGTCGCCGAGTGCGAATTTGCGGGTGTGTCCGTGGACTACCTGTCTATGGGCATGAGCGGCGACTTTGAACTCGCCATAGCCGAAGGAGCCAATTTGTTGCGCCTCGGCACGGCCATCTTCGGCCCGCGGCCGACCTGATGCACAGGAGATAATCGTGTTCGATTTCGGCGGTTTTTTTACAGACGTCAAGGGCCTCCTCATTGGTCTCATCACGATCTACAGCTATGTGGTCCTCATCCGGGTACTGATCTCGTGGTTTAATCCCAGCCCCCACAACCCCCTCGTCCAATTTCTGCGTGGCGTCACCGATCCGGCCCTCGATACAGTGCGCTCCTTCTTGCCGAGGTTTTTCTGGTCAACCGGAATAGACTTTACGCCGATAGTCCTGTTTTTCCTGCTCAGACTCGTCGTCGTCTTCCTCCACAATATCTTCCCCGCAGCCGAATGAGCATGGCACCCCAAACCCCTTTTGCCCCGGTCCCGCCCCAAGTCGATTTTCCCGCTCAGGAGCGCGAAATCCTCGAGTTCTGGCGCGACGGCAACCTGTATCGCAAGTCCGTCGATACCCGCTCCGTCGATCGGCCCTTTCGGTTCTACGACGGGCCGCCCTTTGCGACCGGACTGCCCCACTACGGGCACCTTTTGGCGTCCATCACCAAGGACGTGGTACCCCGCTACTGGACGATGCGCGGCTACCGGGTCGAGCGCCGCTGGGGCTGGGACTGCCACGGCCTGCCCGTCGAAAACGAAGCTGAACAGCAGCTCGGGCTCAAGTCGCGACGCGACATTCTCGAGTACGGCGTAACCCAGTTCAACGAGGCCTGCCGCGATTTGGTGCTGCGCTACACAGTCGAGTGGCAGCGGCTGATCGAACGACTGGGGCGCTGGGTGGACTGGGAGCATCAGTACCGGACGATGGACTCGGATTTCATGGAGTCTGTGTGGTGGGTATTCAAGTCGCTGTGGGACAAGGGCCTTGTCTATGAGGGCTACAAGTCCCTAGCCTACTGTCCTCGCTGCGCAACACCGCTGTCAAACTTCGAGGTCAACCAAGGCTACCAAGACACTCAGGACCCGTCGATCACGGTGCGCTTCCGCGTCGCTGGCGAGCCGCGCCTGTCCCTACTCGCTTGGACGACGACCCCGTGGACTTTGACCTCCAACATGGGCTTGGCCGTCGGCCGCGACATCGACTACGTGCGCGTCACCACCCGCGACGGGGAGCAATTGATCCTCGCCGCTTCCCTCGTCGAAGATCTCTTCCGCCGACACGACAGCGAAATCACCGAGATAGCGCCGGTTGCCGTCGAAGACCTCGTCGGATTGCGCTACGAGCCCCTGTTCTCCTACTTCGCTGGCCATGCTGAAGAGGGCGCTTTCCGCGTCGTGATGGCCGACTTTGTATCCACCGAAGACGGCACCGGCATCGTCCACATTGCCCCAGGGTTTGGCGAGGACGACTACCAACTCGGTCTGGCCGAGGGCTTGCCCGTGGTCTGTCCCATCGACGCCGACTGCTGCTTCACCGACGAAATCCCAGACTTTGTGGGCACTTTCGTGAAGGACACCGATACGCCCATCATCCGCCGCTTGCGCGCCTCGGGCCAGCTATTCTCCGAAGGCTCCATTGAGCACTCGTACCCATTCTGCTGGCGCTGCGACTCGCCCCTCATCTACCGCACGATCTCCACTTGGTTCGTAAAAATCGAAGGCGAGGTAAAGGAGAAGATGCTCGCCGCCAATCAGCAGATCTGGTGGATCCCCGAACACATCCGCGATGGCCGCTTCGGCAAGGGCATTGAGTCAGCACCGGACTGGGCCGTCAGCCGCAACCGCTACTGGGGAACGCCGCTGCCGATTTGGCGCAACGAGGAAACGGGCGAAGCCGTGTGCGTCGGCAGCCGCCAGGAGTTGTGCCAACTCACCGGACGCGAAGTCGATGACTTGCACAAGCACTTCATCGACGATCTCGAGATCCCAGCGCCGTCTGGAAACGGCTCGCTGCAGCGCGTGCCCGAAGTCCTCGACTGCTGGTTCGAGTCTGGGTCCATGCCGTACGCGCAGAACCACTACCCCTTTGGGCGGCGCGAGGACTTTGAAGCTTCTTTCCCAGCCAACTTTATCTCCGAAAACCTCGACCAGACCCGAGGGTGGTTCTACACCCTGACGATCCTGGCCGCGGCCCTGTTCGACAAGCCGGCTTTCCACAACTGCATCGTCGGTGGCATGTTGCTCGCCTCCGATGGACGCAAGCTGAGCAAGCGCTTGAAGAACTATCCCGATCCGGCTGAGATGCTCGATACCTACGGTGCCGACGCTCTGCGCCTCTATCTGCTCAACTCGCCGGCCATGAAGGCCGAGGAGATGCGCCTTACCGAAGAGGGCATCAAGCAAAGCCTGCGCGATGTCATCTTTCCCTTGTGGAATGCCTATAGCTTCTTCGTCACCTACGCGACCATTGATGGTTGGACGCCAGACGCAAGCCGCGCGCAGCCACTCGACCACCGCCTCGACCGCTGGATTCTTTCGGAGTTGCAGACCTTGCTCCACGACCTCAACGCCGAAATGGAAGCCTACCGGCTCTATCGCACGGTGCCGGCAATGGTGGCCTTTATCGAGAAGCTGACCAACTGGTACATCCGCCGCAGCCGCCGCCGCTTCTGGAAGTCCGAAGACGACCAAGACAAGGCAGCGGCGTACGACACCCTCTACCGAGTGCTAGTGACTTTCATCAAAGCCCTCGCGCCGGTCTTGCCCTTTATCACCGATATTATCTACCAAAACTTGGTGCGCCGCGTCGCCCCCGAGGCACCCGAAAGCATCCACCTGTGCGACATGCCCCAAGCCGACGAACACTTGCGCGACGCCGCCTTAGAGCAACAAATGGAACTAGCCACGCGAGCCGTGGTCTTGGGCCGCTCGCTGCGCAGCAAGCACGCGCTCAAAGTGCGCCAGCCGCTGCGGCACCTCTATCTCCTGCCCCCCAACGGACACAGCCATCACGGGCTAGAGCAGATGACCGACCTGCTAGCCGACGAACTCAACGTCAAGAAGGTGGTGCTGGTGGAGGACGAGACCGAGTTCAGCGAGGTCTCTTACCGGCCCGACTTCCGCGCCTTGGGACCGCGCTTCGGCAAGCAGATGCCAGAAGTCGCCGCGCGCGTTCAAGCTCTGACGGCTGAGGATGTCCACCTCCTCGAAAGCGGTGGCCAGATTTCGGTGGCTGGCGGCGAGATCGGGCTAGCCGACATCGTCGTGCAGCGCCGGGAGAAAGAAGGCGTGGTGGTAGCCCTCGACAACAACCTTGGGGTGGGGTTAGATGTCCAACTCGACGACGAGTTAATGGCCGAATGCACTGCGCGCGAATTCGTCAACCGCGTACAGAACATGCGCAAAGACGCCGGGCTGGATGTCGCCGACCGCATCCACGTCTGGGTACAAGGCGCGTCCGCTCTGGAGGAAGCGGTTCAGCAGCACAGCTCGTACATCGCCGCTGAGATCCTAGCGCTAGCCCTCCATGCCGGAGAACTGCCCCAAGCCGCGCTCTTGCAGCAGGAGCGACAGGTCAACGGCCACGACGGCACTATTGCCATCGCTAAGGCCTAGTACTAGTGAAGGGAGGTAAAAGTAAAATGGCCAACAAACCCAAGCAGATGGACCAAAAAGACCTCGATTTTTTCAAAAAATTGCTCCTCGAAAAAATCGCTCAGACCTCAGACGACGTCGAAGCCATCGAAAACACCTCGCGCAACGACGCCCGGGAAACGGCCTCTGAGGACCGCTCGACCTACTCGCTGCACATGGCCGACCACGGAACCGACGCCATGGAGCGCGAAAAATCCCTGCTCCTCGCCCAGCGCGGGGGCGATTACATCATCTACCTAAACGAGGCCCTACAACGCATCGAGGACGGCACCTTTGGTATCTGCCGCTCTTGCAAGGGTCCCATCGGCCGCGGCCGCCTAGAGGCCGTCCCCACCGCCACCCAGTGCATTAACTGCAAGTCCAAACGCGAAGAGGCGTCGGACTTAGAGTGAGGTTCTTGTGGATCATACCACTGGCCGTGGCCATTGATCAAGCAAGCAAATTCATCGTCCGCGGCTCCATGGCACTGTACCAGTCCGAGCCTGTATTGGGCAACTTTTTCCGCCTGACCTACATCCACAACCCCGGCGCGGCCTTCGGGCTAAATATGGGCAGCCCATTGCTGCACACGGCTTTCTCGTTCCTCGCCCTCGGCATCCTCGTGTACCTCTATCGCTCGCTCGCCGCAAACGAGCAACTTTTGCGCTTAGCCCTGTGCCTAGTATTAGGCGGTGCCGTGGGCAACATCATCGACCGCCTGTATTTGGGGGAAGTGGTGGATTTTTTCGACTTCGGCCTCGGGGATTTGCGCTGGCCGATCTTCAACTTTGCCGATTCCTTCGTCACCGTCGGCGTCTTGCTCTTGGCCCTGGGCTACTCGCGCCGCGAAAAGACGGACTCCTCCCCAGAGCAGCCGTCCTCCCCTGAGTCCGAAGAGGAAATCGTCCGGGAGTAAATTCCCATGGACCTCGCCGTCCCCGTCGAATCAGCCGCCGAGCGGCTCGATCTTTTCCTCCGCACACACTGTCCCCAACATTCGCGTAGCAGCATCCAAGCACTCATCAAGGCCGGAGCAATCCGCGTCAACGGCCAAAAGACGCGCCCGGCGTACTTGGTCCAGCCCGGAGACGCGATCACCGTCGAACTACCTGAGCCCGAACCCCTAGCCGCGCGTCCCGAGCCACTGCCCCTGTCCGTCGCGTACGAAGACGACGACCTGCTCGTCGTGAACAAGGCGGCCGGCATGACCGTGCATCCGGCCCCAGGCGCAACCGAGGGCACCCTCGTCAACGCACTGTTGCACCACTGCCGCGACCTGTCGGGCATAAATGACCCGCTCCGGCCGGGAATCGTCCACCGGCTCGACAAGGAAACCAGCGGCTTGATGCTAGTGGCCAAGCGCGACGACGCCCACCGGACGCTGGCCGCAAGCCTCCAAGCGCACCAGATCGAACGCCGGTACGCCGCCTTAGTGTGGGGCGTCTTGCGCGAGGAAAATGGGCGGATCGAAGCCCCGATTGGCCGCCATCCCAAAAACCGCAAGAAAATGGCTGTGGTCGAGGACGGGCGTACTGCGACGACCCATTTCAGCGTCGCCGAACGCTGTCCTTTTACAACCTTGGTCAAGTGCCAGCTAGAGACGGGACGCACACACCAAATCCGCGTGCATCTGGCCCATATCGGCCATCCAGTCTTCGGCGACCCCGTGTATGGAGGCCGCGACCAAGCCAGAGGAGTTCGCCCCGAGTACCGCCGCCAAGCCAATTGGATGCTGAGCTTGATCAAACGCCAAGCCCTGCACGCCAAAAAACTGCGCTTCGCGCATCCGACTACCGGAGAGATGATGGAGTTTGCCGCGCCGCTGCCGGAGGACTTTCAGGCCGCATTAGAAGCGGCGCGGATGAAGAGCGGCTAGTACGCCACGACCCTAGACAACCGACGAGGAGGACGGCCTGTGGACTTTCGACTCAACGACGACGAGATACTCGCCTTTATCGCACGGGGGTACCATATCTTCCACCCCGCGATCGACGCGGACATACACCAAGCAGTTTGCGCACAGACCCGCGCCGCCTTTGTCCAAGGCAAAAATCCCGGCAACGCCATCTACGAACGGGTCCCAGCACTTGCGCAAGTATTGTCGCATCCGCAGGTGGTGGGGGCGCTGACGAGCATCTTGGGCGCGGATTATCACATGCTCTGCCACCGCCATGCCCACCTGACCCAACCCGGCCAAGCAGCCGGTGGTTTTCATCAAGACGGGACGCCCCGAGTGCTGCGAGGCTGGACCCGCCCCTGGCGCTATGGACACCGGCCGCGCAAGGTGTTGCTGGTGTACTTCCCCCATGCGGTCCCCAAAGAGTTGGGACCGACGACCCTAGTACCCGGATCGCAGTACTATCGGCAACGGCCCGAGGCAATGGAAGCCTTGGAATGCGGGGTCGAGGGCGACGCCGGGATAATGGCCATCTGCCACTTCTCGTCCTGGCACCGGGCCGGAGCTAATACGAGCGACACCGAGCGGATTATGCTCAAATTTGTCTTCGACCGCCGGGGCGAGCCACGCGGGCCTAGCTGGAAGGCCGCAGCGGACTACAATCCCGATTTGCTACAACCGCACGCCAATGGTCAGCACTCCCCGACGGGCGCTTGTTGTGCCTGCCCAAGACTTGGCAGACGATGTGGAACTGGCTTAGCGGCCGCGGGGCCGAACGGCTCGGCGGCACGGCATCGCTGCCGCCGCTATTCCAAAATTTAGCGTCGGCCCAGGAACACGAGGCCCTAGAAGCGGCCTATGGTCTGGGCGGACAAGTAGATACTGACGGAGCGCAGGCTTTAGTCGCCCGGATGCGCCACGGGGACGAGCAAGAGCGCGAGATGGCAGCGGTGGCGCTGAGTGCGGCGGGCCGCGTCGCCGTGGATGCGCTGCGCGAGACGCTGGCGGCTCCCGATCCGTGGCTGCGGGCAATGGCCGCAGAGATCGCGGGTGATCTGGGGCGCGAAAGTCTAGCGCTAGTGCCCGATATGGAGCGCGCTCTAGACGACGTAGATGTCTGGGTGCGGCACAATGCGCTACAAGCGCTGGCATTATGGGGCCGGGAGGCGCGCGGTGCAGAGGAGCGGGTAGTAACGGCACTGACCGACGCCGAGCCTTTTGTCCGCTTTAATGCCCTCGGCGCGCTGATGAGTATGCGTCCTTTGGATGCGCTTTGTGCCGAGTGGTTTAAGCACGTCGCCGCCACCGATGAAGCACATCCCCAATGGCGGGCACAAGATGCGTTGTCGCGCTGGGACAACGCCGAATTGCGCTATTAGCTGCGCCAAAAGGAAAAGTCATGCACGAGACCAACCTATTAAGAGCCGGAGCGGCGATGATCGACATCACTCCACCGGCAGGGACGCATTTATCAGGCAGCGGAGCTGGCGAACACCGCCCGGCCCAAGCCGTGATGGACCCGCTCTTTGCCAAGGCCATCGTCTTTGAAGCCGGTGAGCGGCGCGTCTGCATGGTAATCTTGGATCTCACCATCGTCACCGGCTCCTACACGGACCAAATCCGCGCCGCCATCAGCGAGCAAACGGGCATCGCACCAGAGGCGATCATGGTCCAGGCGACCCAAACGCACTCCGCCCCAAGTCTCGGCTACTTCATGCTGGACCCAGATTTTCCATTAGAGACCACCGAGGAGACCGAGTATCTGCGCGGGGCCGAGCGCGCCTACGGCGACCGGGCCGCTGCTGCCGCAGTGGAGGCCGCAGTCGCAGCGGCGGACAAGCTACAACCTGTGCGCATCGGTTTGGGGCGCGGCGTGTTAGGGGATTTGGCCTTCAACCGCCGCGGCATACGCCGGGACGGCACCATCGCCATGCCCAAACCGCTGGGTCGGGAGCAGCAGCCGTTCGGGATCGCGGATATCTGCTATCTCGAAGGGCCGATGGACCCGGAAGTCGGCGTGTGCTGCATCCAAGATATGGATATGCAGCCGCTGGCCTTTCTCCTGCACTACACTTGTCACCCGGTCAATGCGTTCGGGTATCCCGAGACCTACCGGGCCGTGTCGGCGGATTGGCCTGGTGCTTGGACGCGACAGATGCAACGGCTATTCGGTTCCGACGCCGTGCCGTTGGTCGTCAACGGCTGTTGCGGCAACATCAACCCCTGGCATCCCTTCGATCCAGATTGCCGGCCGGATCACCAGCGGATGGGGCGCGAACTGGCTCAGATGAGCGAACGCATCGTCCACAATATGACGTTTGCCAACGACGCTGCGCTGGATTGTAGAGTCGAGAAAGTCGGCCTGCCCTTGCGCGATATTCCGGCCGAGCGCTTGCGCGAGGTCAACGCGATCCTCACTGAGAATCCGCAACCGCCGCGCGGAGCCAACGGCGAAGTGGACCCGCACTGGTTCCGCGCCGCATCAACCCGCAGCGTCGAACTATGCCGACAACGGGACGCCGAGTTCCCCTATGAGATCCAAGCTTTCCGCATCGGCGACCTCGGCGTAATCGGCCTACCTGGAGAACCTTTTGTCGAAGGACAACTCGCGCTCAAAACGAACTCAGCAGCCCCTTTTCTCTTTCCAGCACACCTCACCACGCACTACGTCGGCTACCTGCCGACGCGGGCAGCCTACGCCCGAGGTGGGCACGAGGCCAACGAAGACGTTACCTACTGGGCCAAGCTCGCCCCCGGCAGCCTCGAAACGGTCGTCGAGCAGGCCCGGACGCTGGTGGAAGAACTGTTTGTATGAGCTAGGGAGCGCAGACGTTCACGTGCGGGTGAATGGGAACCAAATTTACTAAAAGTGCTAATCGCTAAACGCCTTGAACGCCAGCCCGGCAATCGCTAAAATCGTCGTTATCTGAAGCGGTACAACCCAGCGGTATAATCGGTCAATTTTGGCTTCCAGCGACTCGCGGGTGGCATCGATTTTGCCGTCGAGCGCCTCGCGGGTGGCGTCAATCTTGGTTTCCAGCGCCTCGCGGGTGGCATCAATTTTGGCTTCCAGCGACTCCCGATTGGTGTCAATTTTGCCGTCTAACTCCGCACGGGTGGTGTCAATTTTGCCGTCTAACTCCGCACGGGTGGCGTCAATTTTGGCTTCGATGCGACCTAGCCGCACGTCGATTTGCTCGACAATGCCCTCTAGCCGGGCGATGCGCCCCTCGTGATCTAAAGGATACGGACGCTCTGGCGACGGATGGTGCTCACTCACGATCCGATCTCCTCGGTGTTAAAACGTGAACAGCGCAAAACCCTCGCATCAGATATTCGCAAAATTCATGCCACGGCGGCAGTGCAGTGGGGAAGACGGGGCCGTGCGGGTCAGACTGTATCGGGCACAACCCATACATGAAACCTTTAGGGAGCACCCTCTAAGGGTAGTGCGTCAGGTCGAAAATTTCAATCCCTTGGTAAATTCGGAATCAGCAACTTAACTACTGAACCCAACCTCGCGCTCCCCCCTGTCGGCCGCCTCCTGAATGCGAATGACGTTGCGCGTCGAGCGCAGTACCGCAGCGGTGTCGAGGCCGTTGGCGGACACTTCGCCGGCGATGTCGTCGAGGAAGGAGCGAAGGTAGCCGCCCCGTTGGGCCGGGGGTAGCGGCTCAATCTGCACGGTGGCGTCTCCCCTGCCGAGCACCTGAATATCCTTAGCCGTAGTCGCAGTCTCGATCACTCCATCCCGCCCCCAAAACGTAGTCCGCCAGTAGTAGGGCATCGCATATCCCGCCCTATCAGGTGCAAAGTACGACACATCGCCCAAGACCCCGCAGCCATTGTCCATCTCCAGCATCATCTGCCCGGCGTCCTGCATGTGAAGGTTCTGGGGAACAAAGGCCCGCCAGCAGCGAGCGGCGTTGATTTTCGACCACTGGCGGCCCGTGACCCAAGGCAAAGAGTCGATGGCGTGGATGCCAATATCGGTGATGGTACCGCCGTGCTTGCCCTGTTCAAAATACCAGCCGGGCCGCGAGCCCAAAAGCAGCGGGTGTTGGCCGCCAAAGGCAATGGCGTGAACTTCGCCGATGCGGCCAGCTTGGATCAGGTTGCGCGCGCCGATAAACGCAGCCGCATCGCGCATGGTCAACATGCAGCCAACCTTGAGATTTTTCTCGTGCGCCAACGCCGCAATGCGGTCGAGATCGGCCATTTTGGTACACAGAGGCTTGTCGCTGATGACGTGTTTGCCGCGCGTGAGAGCTTCGATTAGCACCGGGCCACGACCGGCAAAATAGGTGCCAGTGGCGACGATATCGCAGTCCACCTCGTCGAGCATCTGCTCGATCCGCTCGTGGGTGATTGCGGCAGTGCCTTTTGCTTGAATTTCAGCGCGCGTCTCCGCGTGTTCCTCGCACGCAGCTACCACTTCGAGTGCAGGCGAGGCGCAGGCGAGTGCGTAGAGGTCGAAGATGTGGCCATGACGCAAGCCAGCGAAGGCGATTTTATGAGGGGCTTCGCTCATTCTTACCTCGACTCACGCTTCCTCTTCTTCGTCGCCGTACGAGTGCCCACCGAAAATGGCCCGCAGTTCGGCCGCGGACGTGGCTTGGCGCATCTGGGCCATGCGCTCGGCCTCGTGTTTTTGCAGGGCGCGGACGTTTTCCAACACAGCGCTGAGCTTGTCGGCAGGGAATTTTACCGCGCCGTTTTCATCCATGTGGATAATCTCGCCAGGAGCCACGTCCATACCGGCGACCGAGACCGGCACATTGACCGCGTGAATGGCTTGGGCACCGTGGCCAGCGGTGACGCCGCTGAGCAAGTACTGGAACTTCATCGGACGGATCTCGTCGATGTCGCGCGAGGGCCCGTTGGAAATCGCGCCGACACAGCCAATGGCCTGCATGGCAGTAGTCATGTTGCCACCAGCTAGGCCGACCTTGCCTTGGATTTCAGGCGGAAACTTCTGCTGGAAGACCAAGATCGTCGGCTTGGGCGAGGCGTCGAGGGCGTCGAGAACGTCCATGAAGCTAACGCCGCTGTAATTGGGATCGGGCAGGCCGTAGGTGCAAGTGACCGCGTAGCCGACCGTAGGGCCGAGCTCGGGATACATGCAGCGCAGCGACTGATCCGTGTACCAGTTTTCGCTCCAAGGATTGTATAGCCCCAAACACAAGGGGTCACCTGGATAGGTGGCGACGACATTGGTGATTGAAGGCGTGTCGAAGTTCTTCAGCTCGGCGAGCATTTCTTGTTCAGTCATTACAGGCTCCTGATTGGGTAATGGGAAAGAATCGTTTCACGTCAATGCTGATCACGCCGCGGCAAGATCGGCTGATTCTTCAGTTCGCGGATTAGCTCTACCAGTCCCTCGGTCGCCGCTGCTAAAAACTTTTCGCCCTTTTCTTTGGTCGCTTTAGTCGCGTCCCCCATAACCCCACTACCCGTCTGCTGGCTCCAGTACGGTATCAGCCGCGCACCCGATCCCTCGGGATGCGTACCACCCAACAGGTCAGTGCGGAAGCTCGGCGACAGCGGCGAGCGCTCGTCAACGGCCTTGTCCATTTCGACGAGTTCCGGCTTGAGCGCCAAGTAAAGCGAGGTCTCGTATTCGCCGGCGTGCGAAGTGCCGCCGTAGTCCGAGTCGCGCAGTTCGTTGCCCACGGTCTTGGCGCGGCGTATATCCCAGTGATTGACCGAGGCGCAGAGGATCTGGCCCTCGTATTCGAGGACGGTGAGGCGGGCCGCTAAGTCGAGCGGCGAGGTATTGGAGCCGTGGCCATTGACGATGAGGATGCGCTTAAAACCGTGGTGGGCCAAGCTGCAACACACGTCCTTGACGTAGCGGATAAAAGTGTCCCACGTAATGGTCAGAGTGCCGTGGAAATCCATGTGGTGCGGGCTGTAGCCGTGGGTGACGGGCGGAGCGAGCACGGCTTCTTCCGGGATGCGAGCCACGGCGCGCTCGCAAATGCCGTGGCACAGCACCACGTCCGTATCCACCGGCAGATGAGGGCCGTGGTCTTCGTGAGTGGCAACGGGCAGCACGGCCACGCGCCCCGCAGCAGCGGCGTCCCGGGTCTCGTTCCAAATCATTTCAGCGTAGCGGTATTTCACAGCGGTTCGCTCCTTGGAGTAGTAGAGTCAGCGCACGAGAACGCGGGAAGAAATACACAATTCGCGCAGCAGGGGCAAGTTGTGGTTCCTCGACAGCTTTCGGCATCCCTTCTATATTTCAATAAGAGGCAACTGTACTCGCAACTTAACCGAAGGAACAGCAATACATGGGTCGCAAAATACGCCTTGGTGTGCTCTGCGGCGGGCGCTCGGCCGAGCACGAAGTCTCGGTGATTTCGGCGCGCTCGATGTTGGAAGCCATCGACAAGGACAAGTACGAACTGGTGATGATCGGCATCTCCAAGGAAGGGCGCTGGCTGTCCGCCGCGGACACGCAGCAGCTCCTGGCGTCCAGTCAGGTCCACGAGGATGGGCTAACGCCGGTGGCGCTGGACTATCTGGGGACGCGCACGCTGGTGGCGCAGCGGGGCGATGTGCAGGACCAAGCCCTCGACGTAATCTTCCCCCTTCTGCACGGCCCCTACGGAGAGGACGGCACCGTGCAGGGCCTGATGGAACTGGCCAATGTAGCGTATGTGGGGGCTGGAGTCGTCGGCTCGGCCGTGGGCATGGACAAGGAGCTGATGAAGCGAGTCTTCAAGGCTGAGGGATTGCCGCAGGTGGACTACCAAGTAGTGCGGCGCAGCCGTTGGGAAAAGGACCGCGCCAGGGTGCGCGCCGAGGTCGAAGCCGCTTTAGCCTACCCCGTCTTCGTCAAGCCGGTAAACCTTGGTTCGAGCGTCGGAGTGAGCAAAGCCCGCAATGGTGCCGAGCTAGAACAGGCCATCGACGACGCAGCGCAATACGACTACAAGATCGTGGTCGAGGCCGAAGCGAGCGGCTGCCGCGAAGTCGAAGTGGCGATCTTGGGCAACGAATCGCCAGAAGCATCCATAACCGGCGAGATCGTGCCGGGCAACGACTTTTACGACTACAACGCCAAATACATCGACGACAACTCCGACCTGATCATTCCAGCGCGCATCTCGCCAGCCACCCAAGAGGCCGTGCGCGAGTTGGGCATCCGGGCCTTTCAGGCCATAGAAGCTTGGGGGTTGGCGCGGGTAGATTTCTTCGTGCGCGAAAGCGACGAGGCGATTTTCGTCAACGAGATCAACACCATGCCGGGGTTTACGCCCATCAGCATGTATCCCAAGCTGTGGGAGGCGAGCGGCGTGAGCTACGGTGACTTGATTGACCGCTTGGTCCAGTTGGGGATCGAGCGGCACGAAGACAAGCAGAAGACGAAGACGGCCCGGTAGTCTCGATGAAGAAAACGCGCTGGGAAAAGGGCAACGTCAGCAACCTGATTTCGCTCACCCTGCTGGTAGCGGGCCTCTGGGGGCGCGTCGAGGGAGTCAATGGCAGCGAATGGGTGCTGGCGGTTGGGTTGTTTGGCTTTGCCGGCGGCACGACCAACTGGTTAGCCGTAAAAATGCTCTTTGACCGCGTGCCCCTGCTGTACGGATCGGGGGTGATTCCAGCGCGGTTCCGCGCCATCCGGGAAGCGGTCAAAGACGCCATCATGCGCTACTTCTTCGACGAAGAGTACTTAGAGCGATTCTTCGCCGAGCGGATGGCCGGAGACGATGTGGGAGAAAAGGTCCAAAAGGTGCTGGCGTCCGATGAAGTTGACGCGATCATCGACCGCAAGCTCGAAGAGTTGGCGGAATCGCCGCAGGGAATGATGCTCCAGTTGGTCGGGACGCAGACGGTCAAGCCGCTGGTCAAGCAGTTCGTGATCGGGTTCGGAAGCGAGATTGCGCCGCTTTTGGCCGGCGAAGCAGGCCCTGACGTCAGCGCCATGCGGACACAGGTTGACGAGCTGCTGGAGACCAAGCTAGAGGAGCTGACGCCCGATCGAGTCAAGGAGATGATGGAGGAAGTAATCCGCGAGCACTTGGGCTGGCTAATCGTCTGGGGCAATGTGTTCGGCGGCACTATTGGACTTTTATCTAAAGCACTGGGGTATTGAAAATGAGTCAATGGAATTTGCAGGACGAAGTAGCAGTAGTCATCGGCGGCACCGGCGTCTTGGGCGGAGCAATGGCCCAGGGATTGGCCGAGGCCGGAGCCTCCGTAGCAGTGTTGGGACGAGACCACGACCGGGGAAATAAGCGAGTAGCGGCGATAGAGGCCGCAGGAGGCACGGGCGTTTTCGCTGCCTGCGACGCCACGGACAAGGTGTCGCTCAAGGCCGCCCATGAAGCGGTCGTCGCAGCGTTGGGTCCCGTCAACGTGCTACTCAACGCAGCCGGCGGCAATCAGCCACAGGTGACCTTGAACGACGACCTAGACTTTGCCGCGATAGCAACCGACGATTGGCAGCGTTGTTTCGACCTGAACTTGGGGGCTGGCGCGCTGTTGCCCTGCCAAGAATTCGGCTCGGCCATGGCCGCACGGGGCCGGGGCAGCATCATCAACATCGCCTCAATCGCCGCCCACCTGCCGGTTTCGCGGGTGGTGGCGTACTCCGCGGCCAAAGCGGCCGTATTAAACCTAACCCAGTTCCTCGCGCGAGAGTGGGCCGACAAAGGCGTGCGGGTCAACTCCATCACCCCAGGCTTTTTCCCGGCCGAGCAAAACCGTCGCTTGCTCTTTGAAGACGACGGCACCCCAACCGAACGCGGCCAACAAATCCTCTCCCACACGCCCATGGACCGCTTTGGCCGCCCCGAGGAACTAGTCGGCGCAGCGGTGTTCCTCGCGTCGGACGCGGCCAGCGGCTTCGTCACCGGCACGGACATCCGCGTTGACGGGGGATTTTTGTCGACGACGATCTAAAGAGCGACGAGACGCCACGCTTTACAGTGAAGAAAAAAACGTCACAATTTGCGATTTGTCTCAACAACGAAGGCTATGAGGCTTCCCTCGAAGTCGGAAAAGTGTATCGCGTAATTCCCGATCGAGCGGCGGCTGCTCACAGGTACATCCGCATGGTGGACGAAAGTGGCGAAGATTACGCATTTGATGCTGATCGCTTTTACAAGAGTTAAATGAAGCGGCTCCAAAAGCATAATTGTTTCGATTGGCCATCCTACACGAAATCAGAGGAAAGAGCTCCTCGAAATCCAATTCGCTTTTCCGGATCTCGGTATTGAATCATTTCGTAGTGCCCAATCATAAATCCTTGTGCTTCCCAGAACTTCAAGGCTGCTGGATTGTCCCGCCGGACATTTAAATCGATCCGGTCAACTCCCATGCTGTCGGTAATTTCTATGACTGATTTTACCAAGAACGTCCCAATGCCCTTCCTGCGCCTAGAAGGAACAACGTAGAAGTCGTTTATCTTTGCGCTAGTGCCAGAGATGGCGAATGAAATAAATCCCACTGGGGATCCTTCGCTTAGCCCCCAAAATATCCTTGGTTCAGTGTTGGAAAGGGGAAATCGCTCTGCGAAATACTCATCCCGACTATCAGATGTACATACCGTATCTGCATGTGGCATGATCTCCAGCCAGTATGCTTCAACGAGTGGACGAAATCGGTTCTGGTCAGTTGAAACTACTCGTTCGAAATTGATGCGTTCCATTAGTTCTACACCCGATTCTCTTTCAATTGAGAATCCCGCTCAATCGTCTCTCGAAAATGGTGTCCCTTGATGGAACCTCAGCTTCCAACCACCAGACGACCGCGTCCAGATTGAGCTCCTTCGTGCCTCCTCGATATTTTCGCCGTAGGTGACGACACTATTGTACGTTACCTGGGCGACACCTTCACAAAGAAGACGCGCCTCAAAGGCTGGAAGTGGAATCACCGCTTCTATGGGCGTTGAAGGTACCGCAAGCGTGTCGGCGCGCTGGTAGATACGCCCAGACCTGCCAAACTCAAAAAAGTCCTCGGCGATGATTTCCTCCATTCTCGATAAGTCGAAACGCGTTTCCTCTCGCCACAGTTCTTCTTCCAGGCGCTGTAGGAGTCGCCGATCTTCGGCCGTAAGTTCAGTCTCCATTATTTCCCTCTTAGTCTACGAAGTCATGGATCCTTTGATACACGCTCAACTTGGCCTGATCTAACTCTTGCCCATACTCCCAAAAAAACAATGGAACCCACTCATCACCTAGATTTCTGCGAATGGTGTTGTACGCGGCAACAAAGTCGAGATATCGATCTCCTATTCCTGCATAGCCCCAATCAATGTAGCCACTCAGGTGACTATTGAGGATCATGACGTTGGGGAGGCAATAATCCCCGTGGGTGAACACTACATCTTCTGGCGGCAGATCGGCTCGTATGCTTGCCAGTTCATCCCGCAGGACATTTCTAGTGCCGCCTTTGGTGATTTGACCATCCAGCACTCCTGAATCAATCAGGTCTGTCGCCCACGCAAAATAGCGTTCAAAGCGCCAATCCAATGGGCACGAATCAACCGGAATTGCGTGAATCTTGCGAAGTCCATGAGCGAACATACGAATCAGACCTGGGGAATCTGTCCTAGCGTCTTCGTGGACACCAGGGACGCCAGCGATTCGGGTCATCAGCAGATACTGAGTATTGTTTTCCTCGTGGAAGCAGACCACGCTAGGCACACTCAGTTTGTCGTGCAACCAAGACATGGCCGCTTTTTCGGCGCGAAGATCAGATTCTTGTGGTGCTGCGAACGCATCTCTGATCTTGAGGAACAAACCCTGCTTGCTCGGGTGAGTAAATGAGAATACATCGGCGCATGATTCAGTCCTGAGGTTGTCGCCATTTGAGGCAAAACCCTTCAGATGGGCTTGGACCGGATCTGGTAGATCTTGGACTATCAACGTCAACCTGCTTTCGAGAATTGCCTAAAATTCATTTCACATAACGTCAGGCGTGCGGGTCAACTCCATCACCCTAGGCTTTTTCCCCGCCGAGCAAAACCGCCGCTTGCTCTTTGAAGGAGGCGGCACCCCAACCGAACGCGGCCAACAAATCCTCTCCCACGCGCCCATGGACCGCTTTGGCCGCCCCGAGGAGCTAGTCCGGCGGTGTTCCCCGCGTCGGACGGAGGCCAGCGGCTTCGTCACCGGCACGGACATCCGCGTTGACGGGGGATTTCTGGCGACGACGATTTAAAGAGCGACGAGACGACACGATTTACAGTAAAGAAAAAACGCCACACGCAGAGCGGTTGGGTGTAAACGCGAAGGCACCGCAGCTAGGAGGGCGTTGTTATCTGACGCGCGTCCTTTCGTCAGTCATGGTGGGCAAGATAGCTACGCTGCTTTAAGTGGCTCTAGGTCTATAAGTGGTGGTCTATCAAGCCTCAAGCGGTCAAAGACGGCCTGTATTTCGTCTATGCTCACCATTCCAGGAGAGACTATTTCAATTCCAAGAGGTGTCTCATCCTGAGCATAGTCAATCAGGAGATCTTCTGATATGGCTTCAGTCCGGACACTTTTTTGCCCGTTCCGTCGGGACAGGTAAATATAGGCAGCAAAAGGCTTACCCTTCCGATATGTGATTTGCAGAGAAACGGTTTTCATGGTCGTACCTCTTCAGGATATGCAGTTACGATCATTAGGATTTGGTCGTCCGAATCTGGCTCGACAACCACACGCCAAGGTTGTCCTGCATGGCGAGTATGGATAACCCAACGCCCTGGATGGTGGGCCAGTACCAATTTTGTGGCATTATCAAGCATTGTCCGTAGTTCAATTTCAGAGAAGCCACGTTCCTCCATTCGTCCTTCCACATGCGCTGTAAAACCTAACTCCCATTCCCACCAATTTGGCAAATTCATGCAAACACCTAAATTGCTCCTTTATGCTATTTATACGAAACGAAGGTACGTCTTTGGGTGCATAGTCGCAATCGCAACGAGCGGCCAGATTCACCGGCACAGACATCCGCGTCGACGGGGGGTTTTTGACGCCGACAATCTGAGACCACTTCCACAGACACCGCAGCGCAAACCGTGCTGTTATTCGCTGTCTCGCCTCTTCACAACGAGAAGAATGTGGCCACTCGCACTCAAGAGAGAGCGATCTCGATCGGTTCGGCTTATCATCTCGAGCATGATAGTCCGTTGTCGCAGGTCCGACCAAATTTGATCAAAATTCTGCCAAAGCCATCCCACCCCCTCGACGGCGACATGGTCCGCGATCTGTAAATTTGCCTCCTCAGCTTCCCGTTCGATCTCATTCGGGTGGTGGAGATAGGCATCAGTAAAGTATTTGGTATTGTCCTTGTTGGGACGGTGGACACCTGTTTCTAAGTCTTGCCGCACAATATCCAGATATTCCGGATCTTCAAATAAGCCACTTATGAAACCATCGAACATCGACCCAAACCTCGAGATATATGCCACATACCCGACACCGTTGGGGGAAAGCCAATCGGCGACCTTCCGTAGCGCTAGGCTGCGCTCGTTTGCATCGGTGAGATGGTACATAGGTCCCAAAAGCAGGACTGCATCATACTGCTGAGACTCAAGTTCGAGAGATCGTACATCGGCAGTTTCGATCCGAGTGAGCGGATTTGGCGCTTTTTTGTTGATCGACACGGCCTCTGCAACGTGGTTAGGCATCAAATCAAACAAGGCGACCTTGTGCCCCTTCTCGGCAAGCCAGAACGCGTAAGGTCCAGATCCTCCACCAACATCTACTATCGACAAACCAGTTTCATCGGGGAGAAACTGCTCTATGATCTGTTTAGTTCGGAGAAATTCTAGCTCGCCCCGGCCACTGAAGAGACGTTGGGTCTCGTTCTTTCTGTTGTAATAGGTCGCTATTCGATCCAATCAGCACCTCATACGGTGTTATAGGCTGTGGGAAATCCCAGCACTGTCCAGCAATTCGTCTCCCATCTCGATTCCTCGATGTGGTAGGCGCATCAACTCACCGTGGATATCAAAATTCGAGAATGGAGGATCTGTGACTTTAGAACCCCACTTTCGGTAGAGAAAGCTGAGTCTATCTGCATAGTAGGCTGCCCAAACCACCGGAAACGCTCTTATTTCCGACGGAGATAGAGCTCTCCGCTCGTGATAGCCAAGCAATATCTCCCTCGCTTCCGCAACATTCAGCGGTCTAGACTTACCCATAAAGTCCCCCATTAACCACTGGTGACGCGTCATGACAAGATCCACTAAAGCTGGAGAAAACTCCCCGCCGCTGAAATCCGTGAACGCGACACTGCCAGTGCCAGCCCCGATCACATTACCCGCACGAACATCCCGATGGCAAAAGATCCAAGGGACGCTTGCGTCAAGAGCCGCTGCATGGCTGCTTTCCAGTAGTTGCGCTAACTCGCGCACTGGCCGTGCGATTTCTGCATCAAGCCGACCGAGCGCGCTGGAAAGCCGATCTTGCACCCAGTGACAGACAGGCCGCTCGCGCACTGGTTGTTCCTGAAATAATTCGGCCGCATTGTGAATGCTCGCAAGAACCTTGCCCGCCTTCTTCAGATAGTCGAGATGGCGAGAATCTAACGGCTGACCTAAAAGTAGGCTCTCCAAGGAAACTGTATAGTCCCGATATGGAACTGAGAATTCGCCGTTAAGAGTTGGTACAATCTTGGGGACTGGTGCTCCCGCAGATGAAAGGTGGTCCACAAATCGAACGATCAACTCTGGCGGCGAGGGACCATCCCACCCCGGATTAGTCCGCAGAACAGAATCTCCTTGCGCACTGCGCACAAAATGGACGTTCCTCGAAGTAGGCGTTTCCACTTGAACGGCTGCGATACCCCAGTGCTTCCAGAGAATGTCTGCAGCTTCCTCAGTCGTCACCATCGGTGACGTAGATTCTCGATCACGGGGAAATGAAGTCATGACTCTTACTGTTTTTGCGAAACTGACGTTGTAGTATTTTCCACAAAGGGTTCATTCCTCGTGGCTTGAATTGCTCGGGATCTTTGCCCTGTTCGACAGCTTGCCAATAATGCCGACCCATCTTGTGATCCGGTGCAATCTCATAATCTAACCCCGTCCATGACCCACCACCGCGAAAGGCGTAAAACGCCCAATGCCAACCTCGGCTGTTATAGATTTCTATTAGGTCGCTTAGGTAGGCCGCAGCGCCTTCGAGCCGACGGTCGTACCAGAATTCTGAAGCTATGATTCGGTGAGAAGGTATCTCATATCGCTCAGCAAACCGCTGCACCGCATTGATCTCCTCCGCAAGACGATCGATAGTCCACGACTCTACAGGACCGTTCCACCACTTCGGAACTCGGTCTGGATAGGCGTACCGGCCCTTATTGACTCGATAAGTTACCATCTGCCACGGCCCGGGGTTGTGAAAAGCGTACAATACTTTGTCATCATCTACAGGGCGATTGAAGTCGAACGCTTGAGGAGCGGCATAGAACCAGCCATCGAGCATGATGGGCGTATCTGCATCTACTGAACGGATGGATTCGACCATCCGCTGGTTAAATCGGTTGAGGTCAGCAGACGTATTCTGGATACCCTGAAACCATTGGCTGAAATTCTCGTCCGGTTTTTCAAAACCGAATGCCCTCTCTGGATGTGGTTCATTAAGAGGGTTGTAAGCTACGATTGCAGGATGCTTTTCCAAACGCATTGCTAACTGACGCCAGAAATTGAAGGCTTGCTCATGGTAGCTTTCGTCGCGCCAGAGCCGGCCATCATCTTGGTTCTCATTTAGCTGCTTCCAGCGTACACCGGGCAAGCTGGCCATCGCAAGGACAACTTTGATACCATTGCTCTCGGCTTCATTGAGTGCTTCTATCAACAGGGCTAGATCGGTCTCATTGATTGCTGCGAAATTATCTGCGTTGCCGATTAGGAAGTCTCTATTATCGGCGGGCCATGCATCGGGTAAAATCCGAACGTAATCCAGTCCCAGTTCACCTGCCGCCCTGTACCACTCAGGACGATGTCGCTCGTTTTGCTGATTAGCTCCCTTACGCTGCTGTTCCCAAAAGCTAATCTTGGGAGCATCGGACATAACGCCGCTGGTGAAGCACAAAATAGATATTATTGAAACTATGTATCTATAAATACCCCGTTGCCGCCCTTCCTTATGACTGTTTCCGTTCCTGATAAGCATCTGTGCTCTATGGTTTCATGTTCCTTCAATCAGGCTTTCTTCCTGCGAAATGCTAAAGCAGTTTCGTAGTGCTTGGTGATCAATCCTCCGTAGTTCTTGTTTATCAGGTCAGCGATACCGTCAAATAGGTGCAGGCGATTGAATTCGGGCAGCGCGATGTGGTCAGAATAGGTGCCAATGAGTTTGATGTACTGTTCCGCAGAATAGTTCGCTGTCCACGCGTACACTCGGTGGATAGGATCGGCAAAAGCGGTAGTTCCGGGTTCCGGGGACTCCGATGTCGTCGGATTACTGGGATCCCGAGGGGAATCTGAAACTACATAATGCTCGCTGTAAACTTCCTGGACTTCCGCAAAGAAACCTTCGTCTTTTCCCACGTGTTGGTTAGAGAAGACGGCCAATGATCCCCTAGCCTTCAGGGCGTCACGGGCTCTAATGAATCTGACTCTTGGACTCACCCAGCGGAATGCCGTCGCGGAGATCACAAGGTCAAACTTGCTAGCCGAGTCCCAATCTTCGAAAGGACACAGGACGAAGCGAACGTTCTTGTAGTTGTTGAGTCTCGCTCTCGCAATCCGATCAAATCTTGGCCAATATCCAAACAGGTCATTTCGCAACCGAGGGCGGCAAATAATCTCGAAGCTTGTCCGGTTCCACATCCAACTTCTAGGATTTTTCCACTTCTATCCATTTCGGAGAGTTCCAAGACATCCCTGACAAGCTCATCAGGGTATCCGGGCCTCACTTCGTCATAAAGCGAGGCAACGGTATTGAAAGTGGTTTTGAGATCTGGGCGGGGCATTAGAATTCCCATGATTTGGGTTTAGGCGGCGCAAGGATGTATCGCTCCGGGCTACCGTTCATGTCTGACCTCTCGTTGCATCTTTATGTCGTCTAACGTTGTGCGGGTTGATGAACTCCGAAGTGGTTGCCTATTAAGGCCAAGCGGCGATAGCCACTATCTTGGAATCCTCTCTACGAGGCTATGGTAATGCGTTTCGATCTGATTCCTGCCTTGATCGATTCGTAGGCCAAGGGTGAGAGTAAGGGCTTCCCTCGCTCAACCTTAGCCTCAAATTCGTCAAGTTCCTCAATCGTGAAATGGGTTCTCGGCATGAATTCTAGATAGTTGGCCACTTCCATTTCAATAAGGTCGCGAAGATCAGCTTGGGTGACAGGTATGTTCTCCTCGTGAATACGGTCCCACACAGTTGCTTTCTCCTTTTCTATCCCTTCGAAGAACCCACTGCGGATCGAAACGCTGAAGAGAAAAGCCAATCGCTCGGCCCTCTCGCCAATCACTTCCCGAATGCGTTGACGATCTTCAAGGGACGCGGACTCTGTCTTGTAAGATTGCGTGCCGTAGATGCTATGAAACAAACCTCCAAGACACACGGCTTGGTCGTTGCCCCAATCCTGGAGGAAGTCGTGTGTTCCCCGGAGATGATCCAAAAGATCTCCGCCGCTGTGAGGATTTTCATCCGTGTTCAGGTCGAGCAAGAGGTCTAGGTGGTTCTGTTCGATCATTATGGTTCCCCCTTATAGTGATTTCACATAACGTTTTACCCAGCGACAAATCCTATGCCAATCAGTACCTCCAGCGGCATCGTCTCATTCTCGGCAATTGGGGAGAGATACCAGCTTCTCCCTCAGTTTGATCGCTGTTGCGTACGCATCTGCAAGAAATTCAGTGGGCGGTTGCGCGCGATCCTGAGGCACGGCCTCAATCATGACGGGACCTTGGTGCGATGTGGGATATGCTCTCGAAACGGCATCCCAATCTACGATTCCTTTCATCGGCAACCAGTGAACGTCGCCCTGTCCGTCGGTGTCTGAAAAGTGCGTCGTGATGAGACGATGCGCCCATTTGTCAAGCACAGCACTAGGAGTGCTGGAATGCAAGTAGTCGTGGGAGCTATCGTAACACAAGCCCAGGCTGTCCAAAGGAATTTCATTTAGAATGAGGTCTAAGTGATTGGTTCCCCTTGTATTCTCAAGAGCCAACACGACCCCGGCGTCTGCTGCCTCCTCGCCCAACCGGCGAAAAATCTCCAAGCCTTGCGCGTGCGGTGGAGGCGGTGTTGATCCCTTGGTTACATGAAGCACAATGCAGGAAATCGAATGCCGATTGCAGTACTCTATTAACTCGAGATTCTCATTAGCTAACGCGTCGCGTTCGCTGGGCTTATCAGACCAGAAAGCATTTGCGTTTTCGTATACCGCATGGGCGTGATCGACGGCAAGCCCGACATCTGCAGCCATTCCCGGCATTTCGTGAGCACGACCCAATTCCACCAAGGGTTCCGAACTTCCCATCCACAGAAAGGTGTGACTGAAACCACTCTGCTTGATCAGCTTCAAGCGTTTAGCAAGAGGCAGTTGATAGCCGAACCAAGCGAACGTGCCGAGAGAGGTTGCGGCTTCACCTGAGGTCATGAACGAGATGCCCCTTGATGGAGTCGAACCACTCCCCAAATGGTTCTTGCAATTGGGGATCTTCGGTCAACGGATGCCACATTAGGACAAACTTGTGGTGATCAGAAAAGACTTCCCACTCAAGCTCATCACTTGCTGCGCAACTTAAGTGATAGTGCTTGCGCACAACATTGGTCGTCAGAGCATCTTGTGGTATCCAGCCAGTTATTTGAAACGAGATCCTATCCGAACCGAGCAATTCTTTTTCCACATAATCGATTTGCACAAAACCGTTTTCAGTTTCTCGGGTATCAACGCGAATACCTCTGCGAATCGTGACCCAATCGAAACTGCTAATGTCTGGTCGGGAGTATACAGTGGAAGTCTGCTGGATGACGGCTGTGTTGGGAGGTAGCTTCTCCCGTTCCGACAACAGTTCCGCGACAACATCCAATGCGGCTAGCCCCGTTTCTTCTCGGGCCTCCCGGAGTGCCGCGGCGACAAAGGACTCTCCCTTTTCCACCGTCCCGGCAGGTATTTGATTTCCGGCGTAGGGGTGCTTTAGTAGGAGAACGTGCTTTCGACCGTCCAAGCTACGCGTTATAAAACAAGTGACCTTTCCCAGCGACATATCACATTATTTTCTGCATTCCTGATGCAATTACACATAACTGCTTGTACCCGAGCAGTTGGTTCGATAACGGTCGCTAGCGGAGGGGGATTAAGAAACTTCTGGCTCTTCGCTAGCCGCCCGCCTTGTAGAATCGGCCCAATCCACAACTCTGTGGGCATACTCACGCTCCCTTTCGCGGATCATGGCACCTAAGCGATCCACGTCATAGTCGTGTTCGCGAGCAATATCCTCCTTGATCTTCCATAAGGCGGCTATGACTTCATCCTTCATTAGAGTAAGTCTCCTATCATTTCCTGAGGAGTGCAAATTTCCGGACACGGATGCCCATGCTCAGTACAGGTTCTTGGCGACGACAGTCTAACGCTACTTCCACAGCAGCCGGAGATAAAACAGCGGATTCGTCAGCATCTTGCGCGGCACAGCATCGGCCATCATGCCGCAGATCATATCGCTAACTTCAGCATTTTTGGCGGCCTTGCGAATGACCAAGTTCATTAGGTAGGGCCAGCGGCCCAGATTGTGCAGCTTGGTGCTCAGCTTCAGCTCGCTGCCCAGCGCATCCCACAGCCGATCCTCATAGCGTCGCAAAAAACCAGCCGAATAATCTCCGGCCTCCCGAGCTTGAACCGCAGTCTCCACGGCAAAGCGAGCCGAATACAAGGCATTGCCAATGCCTTCGCCCGTGAACGGGTCGATCAGGCCGGCCGCGTCGCCCAAGAGCAAAAAGCCATTGCCGTGCGCTAGTCGCCGCCGCGAGCCAACCGGCAAATTCCAGCCGACCGGGTCTTCCAGAGGGCGGGCGTTGCGGAAGCGCGCGCCAAAAGTCGTGCTCGCCACCGCGGCTGCGAGCGCGTCCTTGAGATCGATGCCGCGCGCCTTGATGTCTCGATGATCCATGCCGATGCCGACATTGGCGCGGTCGCCTTCTAGAGGAAAGATCCAAAAATACCCAGGCCGCACCTCGTCTATAAAGTGCAATTCGATCTGATCGCTCAGGCCCGTCACGCCCTCGAAGTACTGCCGCAAGGCCACCATCCAATCGCGGCTCTCGTGGCGGTACAACCCGCTCTTGCGGGCGACGATAGAGTTGAAGCCATCGCACCCCAACACCAAGGGCGCGCGAAATTCCAGGCTCGTGCCGTCGGCTGTACGCCCCTCCACCCCACAGACCTGCCCGCCCTCTTTCAGAAGCTCTCGCACGGCAAAACCCTCTAAGGTGTGAGCGGCTGCGGCCCGCGCTTTGGCAAAGAGAAAGTCATCGAAAACCTCGCGGCGGATGACAAAGCCCTCCATCGGCAGCACCCGACCAGTCAGAGCGTTGTGCAGTTCATAACGACTCAGGTCGATAGACGCGGCGGTCTCGTCTGGGCTGCCGAAGACAATGCGGGCAACAGCCGCCCCAGGCAGGTCGCACACCTCCTCAAACAGCCCCAGCTCGTGGAGGATGGCCACCGTCTTGCCAGAGAGGGCGTCACCGCAGATCTTGTCGCGGGGGAAGCACTGCTTATCCAGCAGCAGAGCCGCCAACCCGTGGCGCTGCGCATACAGCGCAGCCGTGGCACCGGCCGGACCGCCGCCGACGATGATTAGGTCGTAAGTTTGCATGTAGCCAGAACATAGCCCGTCCAGCCCTCGCTACAAGGGCGCAGGCCGAACTTGCTTTGCAGGTGATCTTCCTTACCTTTTTGGTTTCGTCAACGCAAGCGCCAAAGGAGTTGCAACAAGATGTCCGAAGATGTCCAAACCGAAGATCCACAGGTCGAAAAACGGGCTTTTCAAACCGAGGTCCAACAGCTACTCCATCTGTTGGTCCACTCGCTGTACACGCAAAAAGAAATTTTCTTGCGCGAGCTGATCTCCAACGCCTCGGATGCCCTAGACAAAATCCACCACCGCTCGCTGACCGACCGCAACATCCTCGACCCAGACGCCGAACTGGACATTGAGCTCGAGGTGTCGAGCAGTAACAAGACCCTGACGATCCGCGACCGGGGGATCGGCATGACCCGCGACGAGGTCAATGAAAATATCGGCACCATCGCTCGCTCCGGCTCGGCCGAGTTTGCCGCCAAGCTAGCCGAAGCCGACGACGAGCAAGAAAAGCTCAAACTGATCGGCCAGTTCGGAGTGGGCTTCTACTCGGTCTTCATGGTCTCCGACCGAGTAGTGATCACCACGCGCGCGGCTGACCCAGACGCCGACGGCGTGCTGTGGGAATCCACCGGCGACGGAGCCTACACTCTATCCCACGCCGACAAAGCCGACCGAGGCACTGAGATCAAGATCTACATCCGCTCGGACTGCGAAGAATTTCTCGACGCCCACCGGCTAGAGGCCATCATCCGCAAGCACTCGGATTTTGTCGCCTATCCCATCAAGGTCGCCAACAAACAAGTCAACGACACGGCCGCGCTGTGGACCCGACCGCGCAACGAAATCACCCCCGAGCAGTACAACGAATTTTACACGCACCTGACCGGCGATCCCGAAGAGCCGCTCGCGCGCGAGCACATCGTCGTGGATGTGCCGATCCAATTCTACGCCGTGCTCTACATCCCCAAGGGCGCCCCAATTCAATGGCTGCACACAGAGCCAACGATCTCGCTCAACCTGCACGTCGCGCGGGTCTTCATCCAAGACGACTGCAAGGAGCTTTTGCCGCTGTGGCTGCGCTTTGTGCGCGGAGTGGTTGACTGCGACGACTTGCCGCTCAACGTCTCGCGCGAAACCCTCCAGCAAAACCCCATCATCGGCAAAATCCGCGCCACCTTGGTGCGGCGCATCATCGGCATGTTAGAGGGCATGGCCAAGAAGGATGAGGACCAGTACATGACCTTTTGGCACGCCTGCGGCACCATCCTCAAAGAGGGCGTAGCCACCGATGCCGCTCATCAAGCCCAGCTCGCCAAGCTCCTGCGCTACCGCTCTTCGCTGGCCGACGACGACACGTCCTACATATCGCTGCAGAACTACGTCGATCGGATGCAGAGCGAGCAGGACAAGATCTACTACCTCGCCGGCGAGAGCAAAGAGGCCATCGCCCAAAGCCCCTTGTTGGAGACCTTCCGCAAGCGCGGCCTAGAGGTGCTCTACTTCGACGAGCCGGTCGATGAATGGGTCGTCCAGGGGCTACAAAAGTTCGCCGACAAGGAATTCGCTGGCGTGGATGCGGCCGAACTGGACTTGGAAGAGGATGCAGTTGAGTTGGAGGGCGTCGATGAGCAGAAAGCCGAGACCATCGAGCTGATCTCCTTTCTCAAGCAAAAGCTCGCCGGCCGAGTCGAAGACGTGGTCGAGTCCAAGCGGCTGACCGACAGCCCTTGCCTGCTAGTCGCCAGTCAAGGCGGCTTGAGCCGCAACATGGAGCGGCTAATGAAAATGACCGATCAAGAGTTCAAAGGCTCGCTGCGCACGCTAGAAATCAATCGCCAACACCCCATCATCCGCAACATGGCCGCCGTGCTCAAACGCGACCGCGACTCCGAGCAATTGGAGAGCTGGGCGCATTTTCTAGTTGATTTCGTATTGCTAGGCGAGGGCACGGTCGAGGATCCACAGCGGCTGAGCCAGAGCTTGCAGTCCATCATGGGCGCGGCCACAGAACACGCGACCGAGGCTTCGACCTGAGCTCAGCCGAAGGAGAATTAGACATGTCCGATCAAGTGCGCCAACAAGCCCTAGCGGCCCGCGCAGCGTCGCGCGTGCTCGCCGCGACTTCCGAGGAAGAACGCAACCAAGCCCTCGAAGCCATTGCCGCGGCCCTCGAAGCAAATCGCGAGCGCATCTTGGCAGCTAACGCCGAAGACCTAAAAGCCGGTGAGCAAGATGGGCTGGCCTCGCCCTTGCTCAAGCGGCTCGACCTGAGCGGGCACAAATTCGCCAGTACGGTGGAGATGGTGCGCGACGTCTGTGCCCAGCCCGATCCCCTCGGCCAGACCCAGAGCGCGACCGAGCTAGACGACCAGCTCCATCTCTACCGCGTGACCGTGCCCATTGGCGTGATCGGCGTGATCTTTGAATCCCGGCCCGACGCCTTGGTACAGATCGCCTCCCTGTGCCTCAAGTCCGGCAATGCCGCCCTGCTCAAGGGCGGACGCGAGGCCACCGTAACCAATCAGACCCTCACCGAGATAATGTGCCAAGCCACGCAAGGCATCTTGCCAGAGGGGTGGATGACGCTCCTGCCCGGTCGCGAGGAAGTCCGCGCCCTCCTCGGCGAGGAAGAACTGATCGACCTCATCATCCCGCGCGGCAGCAACGAGTTTGTGCAATACATCATGCACAACACCAAGATCCCGGTCATGGGCCACGCCGACGGGATCTGCCACGTGTACGTCGATGCCAGCGCGAATCTGGACAAGGCCGTGCAGATCGCCGTCGATGCCAAGACCCAATACGTGGCCGTGTGCAACGCAGCCGAGACCCTGCTCGTCCACAGTGACATTGCCCCGGCCTTTTTGCAAAGGGCCGTGCCGGCGCTGCTCGCAAAGGACGTGGAACTGCGCGGCGACGAGCGCGCCCTCGCCCTCGCCAACGCCAACGGGCAAGTCAAACCAGCCACTGAATCCGACTGGTCCACCGAATACTTGGACTTGATGCTAGCGGTAAAAGTCGTCGATAGTACGGCCGAGGCCATCGAGCACATCAACGCGTACGGCAGCCATCACACCGACGCGATCGTGACCGAAGACCCAGAGGCTGCGCACACCTTTTTGCGCGAGGTGGATTCAGCCTCGGTGATCCACAATGCTTCGACGCGCTTTGCCGATGGCTTCAAGTACGGGCTAGGGGCCGAGGTCGGCATCAGCACCAACCGCCTGCACAGCCGCGGTCCGGTGGGCCTAGAGGGCCTCGTCATCTACAAGTACATTCTCCAAGGGGACGGCCACATCGTCGATATGTACGACGGCCAGCAGCAGCGCCCCTTCACCCATCGCCCCCTCGACCAACACTGGCAGGCCTAACATGAGCGAGCACACCACAGATCCGACCTACACTCCTGTAGAGCGCCACATCTTTCTCTGCGCCACGCCCACCAAGCCCAAGTGCCACAGCGACAGCACCGGGGCCGACTGCTGGGAGTACCTAAAAAAGCGATTGTCCGAATTGGGCTACGGCCATCCGGGCAAGGGCGGCATTCACCGCACCAAAGCCGACTGCCTGCGCGTCTGCGAGTCCGGGCCGACAGTCGTGGTGTATCCCGAGGGCGTCTGGTACCACTCCATGACCATCGAAAAGCTAGAGCGCATCATCCAAGGGCACTTAATCGGCGGGCAAGTCGTAGAAGAACTGGTCAATAAGGAACCGTTCCGCAGCCTATAGCAGCTAGCCACAAAAGCGCATGGCGAAATCCAAATCCAAACACATCGACCTCGAGATCAAGGACGCCAGCCTGATCTTCGATCGCGTCTGGAGTGACCTAGAGCAAGAGTTCGGTCGCGCCAAGCTCTGCTTTCCCGGGGAAATTATCTGGCTCGGCGGCGCGCCCGGCGCTGGCAAGGGCACCAATACCCCCTTCATCCTCGAAGCGCGGGGCATTACGGCCGCAGCCGTGGTGATCAGCGACTTGCTCGACAGCCCCCGCGCCCAACAGATCAAGGACGCCGGCGGCTTAGTCGGCGACGAGGAGGTCACCTACCTGCTCTTGCACAAGCTGCTCGACCCAATCTACGAGCGCGGCGTGATCGTAGATGGCTTCCCGCGCACCCAAGTGCAAGTCGAGTGCCTCAAGCTGTTCTACGACAAGATGACCGAAATGCGCGAGGAATTCCGCAATCACAACTTCCCGCGCCCCCTCTTCCGCACGGTGTTGCTCTTCGTCGATGAAGAGGTCAGCGTCGAGCGCCAACTCCACCGCGGCCGAGAGGCCCAAGAGCGCAATCGCAAGGCCACAGAGTCAGGCGTCGGCCAACTCGCCGAGATCCGCGCCACCGACCTCGACCCAGCAGCCGCGCGCAAGCGCTACCAAGTTTTCAAGGAGACCACCTTCGAGGCATTGCGCTCGCTGCGCGCCATTTTCCACTTTCGCTTCATCGACGCCAGCCAACCACTCGCCAAGGTGCAACAGGAGATTGAGGAGGAGTTTTCCTACCAGAGCTCGCTAGAGCTTTCGCACAAGACCTTCGACCGCGTCCGCACCATCACGCCGGCCAGCCGCCTCGTGCTCTACGCCCGCCAAGAGCTGGTCAAGCGGCTGGAGATCTACAACGAGGATCATCCCGAGCTGTTCCAGCGGGTCATCGACAAAGTCAACTCCAAGTTCATGCCCATTGTCACCCGCTATGCCATTACCGGCATGACGCTCGTCAACTCTGAGGACGAACTCTTTGACAATCCTCTGGCCTTAGCCATGTTGATCGACATCTTTTCCGAGCGCGGCTATCAGGCCCTCGCCGATGTCAACCACATCGAGGTCCCCCACCGCATCGACCCCCACACGCACGAAATCATCTGCCGACAAAAGCGCGTCTATCGCTTTCAGATTCGCTTTGCGGCCTCGGCCATCCGGCATGGGACCGACTAGCCCGGCCCGATCTGTCCCTCTCTTAGCATGGTAATCAGGGCCGAGTCCTCCGCGTCGAGGGGGAGCAACACCCGGCTGCGGCGGCGGCTCGACTCATAGGTGGCAAAAATCAGTTCGGTCGCTTGCAGGGCCTTGCGCGCCGACAAGCGCGGCTCCGCACCGCTTGCGAGACAGTCGATCAAATCGAGCACCGACAGCACAGTGTCGTCACCCGGCGGCACGACATCGGCAATCTCTTCATCCGCAAAGTCCTGCCACGCCGCACCCGCGCGCAATAGCCGCAGGGGTGCGCGCTCCGCGCCGCCGACTTCAATGATGCCCTCGCTGCCGATGAGCCGGTTGCGCGGGCCTTGCACATGCGCAGCCCCCGTGCCAAGCAGACCCTCGACGCCGTTTTGCCAGCGGATCCACGACAGCCCGCTGGTATCTAGGGGCACGCCAAACACCGAGCTCTCGGATTCGACGGCAATCTGGCCCATAACCCATTCGGCAGGTACTTCGTCGTTGTAAAAAAAGAACATGTCAAACCAGTGCGTGCCCCAATCAAACAGGTTGGAACACGCGCCTTCGAGCCGCTGGAGTGTGCCTATGGCTCCTGCGTCGAGCAATTGCTTGGCCTTGACAAACACAGCACCAAAACGGCGTTGATGGCAGAAGGTGAGGAGCACGCCGCGGTCGGCGCAGGCCCGAGCCAGCGCCTTGGCGTCGCCCCACGTGCTGGCCATGGGCTTTTCGCAGTGGATGGCTTTGACGCCGGCAGCGGCAGCGGCTTCGACCATTTCCCGGTGCTGGCCGGTCCACGTGCAAATGCTCACTACATCGAGGGCTTCGCTTTCTAACATGGCGCGGTAATCTTCGTACGAAGATGCTACGGCAAAGTCCTCGGCAAAGGACTCGCGGGACGCTTCCACCGGATCGGCACAGGCGACAATTGCAACTTGGGTGGAGGCTTGGTAGCCTTCGGCGTGGCGGCAACCGCGATTTCCACAGCCGATCACGCCGACTTTACTGAGTCATTTTGTGCTCCTTGTTCGTTTGTGTAAAATTTGCGCGTTGTAAAATAGAGCTTCCATCGCCTCGCCAAAACTCAACAGGAGACTGCCATGCCCATCACCGACGCCCTCCCCGACATGGAGCGCGAACTCAAATTTTTCAGCGCGACCAACGACAACCCGCAAAAGCTCACCCGCGCCCAGATCCGCCAGTTCAACGAACAGGGCTACATCTGCCCCTTGGACGTATTCACGCCAGAGGAAGCCGCGGCCAATCGCCGCTATTTCGACGCGCTCATGGCCGAGGCTAAGGCCAACGGGCACAACAGCTACTCGATCAACGGCTGGCATCGCCACTGCCGAGGCATCTACGACTTGTTGCACGAGCCGCGCATTCTCGACTACGTCGAAGACCTCCTCGGCCCCAACCTCGTCAGCGTTATGACCCACTACTTTTGCAAGGAGCCGGGCGACCAAAAACAGGTCGTCTGGCACCAAGACGCCTCGTACTGGCCGCTGACCCCGAGCAAGGTAGTGACCGCTTGGCTGGCCATCGACGATGTGGACGAGGAAAACGGGCCAATGACCGTCGTCCCCGGCTCGCATGTACACGGCCAGATTCCCTTCGAGCACAGCACCACTGAGGAACAAAACGTCTTGGGACAGAGCGTGCACGATCCGCTCCAATGGGGCGGCGAGCCAGTGGCCTTTACCATGCGCGCCGGCCAGATGTCCCTGCACACTGACCTGCTCTTGCACGGCTCGGCCCCCAACCGCTCCACGCGCCGCCGCTGCGGCCTGACGCTGCGCTACATGCCGCCCGAGGTGCGCACCCGCGAGGAGAAGCGCGCCCACGGCTATATCTGCCGCGGCACCGACCCGAGCGGCTACTGGATCAACCACCCCGTGCCGACCGGCGACAAGATGCCCCCGAGGTAGCTGCCGTGCCTCTACCGGAAGCCTTTCGCGCCCGCTTGCAGGCCATCCTCCCAGCCGAACACTTTGCCGCCTGCTGGCAGAGCTTAGCCGCCGAGCAGCCTACCGCCTTCCGCGCCAACGCACTCAAGGGCACGCCTGACGCACTCGTCGCCGAGCTAACGGCGGAGGGCTTTGCCCTGACTCCACTCGCCTGGAAGCCCGACGCCTTTGTCGTCCCGGCTGCCCAACGCCGCGCCCTCACCGAATGCGCGGCCTACCGCGAAGGCCGGCTCTACATCCAAAACCCCTCCAGCATGGTGCCGCCGATCCTCTTGGCACCGCAACGCGAAGAGTGCATTCTCGACCTCGGGGCTGCCCCCGGCAGCAAAACCTTGCAACTCGCCGAACTGATGGGCAATCAAGGGAGCATCTGGGCAGTGGAGTCCGTGCGCGGCCGCTTCTTTCGCCTGCGGGACAACCTAGCGCGGCACGGAGCCGAAAGCGTGCAAACCCACCTCGCCGACGGAACCCGCATCTGGCGTCGGCACCCAGAGCACTTCGACCGCGTACTCCTCGACGCGCCGTGCTCATCCGAGGGACGGTTCCGCGCCGATGTGCCCAAAACCTATGCCTATTGGAGCGAGAAAAAGATCGCCGAGGCCAGCCGCAAACAGCGGCGGCTCTGCTACTCAGCCATACAATGCCTCAAGCCGGGCGGAGTGTTGGTCTATTCGACCTGCACCTTCGCGCCCGAAGAAAACGAGACCATCATCAACCGAGTGCTGCGGCAGTTCGCCGGTGCCCTAACCGTCGAGGACATCGCGCTGCCTTTTGACAATGTGGCGTCAGGCTTGAGCCAGTGGCGAGGGAAAAAGGCATTTGATGCCCAAGTGCAGCGAGCCAAGCGGATTTTGCCGCTGGGAGGAATGGAGGGATTTTTCGTGTGTCGATTGCGGAAGACGGCGAGTACCGTTTGAACAATTTTGCGGAATATCACCTAGCGCGTAAAGCATCTGACAGATTTTTGGGCCGATCACATCGCGCGGTTTTGATGGTCAAGTTCTTGCCGCGAAATCGCACCTTAGCACGGTTGAGGATCCTACGTTGAACATCGTGCAGCCCCTTGCCGTGGATTAGAATCGGATGGCAATGGGCATCTCTTGCCGCGAAATGCGCCGCAAAATTAGCACCTTGTTGCAACTGGTCAGCCGCCGTTGACGCATCGACATGGCCACTTTTTAGCTCTATCGGCGCAGTGACAAGTTGTTGCCCGGTATCATGAAAAAAGAAAAGCACATAATCGCACTTCTTACCTTGGAAGCCGTGTGCTGAAAACGCTTTATCCGCGTCTATGACGATCCGCTGTGATGGTACGCCCTCCATTGACACTCGGCAGCCATCTCGGCTGCAAGAGTTGCTGAGGTATTGGGCATTGATGGGTGAACGGAGAGCGGCTAGCACCTCATTCATCTTCTGTCTCTTCTTCAAGGCGATTCTGTAGGTGCGCCGATCGGTTGTACAGCTCTTCGGCGACATCCTCATAATCCGGCGGTGCTACGCCTTCAATGCGGTCAAACGGGATTTCCTCAACAGCCGAACCTACCTCGGTTTCGCTGCGGAATAGCCAAACTCCTACATCGCTTGGCCGCAGAAAACTTGGCAAACGCTCCTCGCTTTCGCTCTCACCGGCTCGTTCTCTCAGTTCCCCTTCTCGCAGGAGATTGCCGAATTCTTGCAGCAACCAATCGCTATGCGTCGTGACCATCACGCGCAAACCCGCACGCACCATGCGGGCGAGGGTGGAGGCTACTTGGGTTTGCGCGGCCGGATGCAGATGTGCTTCTGGCTCCTCAATGACGATTGTCGCGCTCTGCGGAATTCCACTACGTAAAATCAACACGACGGGAGAAAGCTCGGACACCATCGACGAGGTGCGGTTCAAGCTCATGTCCTGTTTCGTTTTGTTTGGTCGATACACAAATTCTGGATACCCACCCGATGCCGATCTTTTCGTCCGTATCTTTCCTGCAAGGGTATCTTGTTCCAAAGAGTTGGCAATCTCATCCAGCAGCCTGCTAGGCTTTCGCTGCTCTTCGTACAGAATAAGCCACTGCATGAAATCAGCCACCACGCCCGAAAAAGTCGGCAGTTCGGGAAAGCGATCTACCCCTGCACGAGTAGATCGTCTCACAAGAGAACTCGCAATAATTCGGTGGCTTTGCATGATGCCGCTGCGGGCAGCCGGTAAGTAATGTGTTTCTGCCGGCAGATTTGGACTGACGGCACGAGCTTGAAAAAGGGTATATTGGAGTATATCAACAAAGAACATATTTAAGGAAGAACGGCGATTCTTGAATCTTGATTCATCCCTCTCCAAACTCGGCAACTGGCTAAATCGCCGACTTAGATTTTTTCTTTTCCGACCTGCGGGCAGAAGAACCATGTCTTCAATAAGCACACACATCTTAACATCCGATTCCACAATTTCCAGCGTCAAACGCCAGAGCTCCCCACCGTTCTCACTGACGCTCACTAAGACTTCCGCCCGGTTGGAATCTCCAAATAGCGAAACTATATCAGAGACCGATTCAAGATCAAAACAACGAACGAGTTCATCTTTCCAACCTACTTCCTCAGCGTCCTCAAGAATCGTCTGCGATGCGTCGTGCATACTTTTGGGCAGGTCCGAGAACCTAAATTCCCTATCAACATCTTCTAGTTTGTCTATAACCTTGCGGAGTTCCTCTTCTATCACATCCTCCGACAGAGAATTGTCTGTATTGTAGGCAAGAGGGAAGATGTGGTTAAAAACAAAGAAAGGAAACCGCGAAAACCCATCCGTTATCCGGCGTAGAGCGTAGATTAGGGTGGCTAAATAGGTCTTGCCCGTGTTGCTCTTGCCAACGAACACGGTCAGAGGCCGCAAATCAACGGAACACTGCGCGATGGGACCGAAGTTTTTCACCTCTATCCGAACATCCGGGGGCGTCGAAAACAGATCATCCGCGACGTTGCTCATGGGGATTTCTCCTGACGTTTTCTACTTTGGCATTAACTTGCCACAAGAAGCTATGCTAGTCAGGCACCTGACCTGATAACAGACGACGGATTCCTACCTCGCTCAGTACTTGATGCCATATAGCATCTTCGCTGTGTGCTAGATGCTCCACGACGTTATTGAAAAGCTCTCGCTTGGTTTCTAAGATTCGCTCTAGTACTTCTTCGATCGTCCCACGACAACAGAATCGGTAAATACGCACCTTGCGACGCTGACCGATCCGTACCACGCGGTCGCGAGCTTGGTCGTTGGCCGAGGGATTCCACCATTGGTTGAACAGAAAGACGTGGTTAGCCTCCACTAGCGTAAGCCCTTCGCCCCCAACACGGCTTGAAGCAAGTAGCGCAAGCACTCGCTTGTCATCCCGAAAACGGGTCACGGCGTGACTCCGTTCATCGCTATCCATTTCTCCCAACAAGAGCTCTGCTGATTCCTGCCCCCAACGTTTGGCAATCCTAGTCTGCAATTCTCGCAGTGGTTCAAGCCGATACGAAAACACGACTGATTTCTCACCCTGTTCAAGAATGCGCCCGAGCAGGTAGAGGATGCGGTCCACTTTGCAGCTCTCTCGGCTATCGAGATCGATGTCGCACAGCATTTGCAACTTGGTCAGGAGCGCTAGCTCCATCCCCTTTTCATTCGACCGGCGGTACTCATTCATTGCCGCTCGATAGGACCGTCCCTGTGCCTCCGATAGCTCTAGCGTCTCGATGGTATCGAGTACGGGAGGTAATTCCTGCAGGACTTCCTTCTTGCGACGCCGCAATACGTATGGTTTCGCCCGGCTGCGTAACGATGACGGATGAAGCTTCGCGTCCGTGGGCGCGAAGCGATTAGGGACGACTAGAGACAATAACGTGGCCATATCCTCAAGATCGCGTTCCAATGGAGTACCAGAGAGTGCCCAGAAACGCTTTGGTCGCAGTTCAAAAATCCCCGAAGTCACTTGTGATCCAGGTCTGCGAAGTCGGTGAGCTTCGTCCGTGACGATTAAATCCGGCGGCGTCCTTCGCAAGATTTCTGGAGGAGTGCGGAGTTGTTCATAATTGGTCAATAGAACATGCCGCCGTCCGGCCACAATTTTCCAAGCATCTTCGCGGAGACGTGCTGGAGGGACTAGTACCGCCACACCCAGTTCGGGAGCCCAGCGGCTAAACTCACGCTCCCAGGTTGCAATCAAACCTTTAGGGCATATAACCAAGGCAGTTCGGAGTTTTGCTCGGTTGAAAAGCAGGCGCATAGCTGAGATCACCTGCACTGTCTTCCCCAACCCCATATCATCAGCCAGAATACCGCCGCTTCGGTTGATGAGCCACTCTACGCCTTGGTGCTGGAATGGGTATAGCCGCTCTAGCTTCGGCGTATCTAGCAGCAGAGGGCGGATCAGTGCGCCAACACTGAGCTGAAGTTTTCGGTAATTGGCAGGAGTCTCGCGCTCGACGCGCCCGGCAACAATCCTTCGTCCGGCGGGGACGGTCACCTGTGGACTACCGCCCGCTCGGATCAGTTTTTGATACTGTGCATCGAGATCTAGTGCCCAATCGGCCGCACGTGCGAGCCGGTCAGCGACCGAACCGTCAGTTTCGTTTTCGCATTCCGGACTCGGCCGGAGACGTAGTATCAAAGCACCGGAATCGGCGTCTTCCTCATTCTCGAAGCGTATCGAGCAATCAAGCGCGAGTTGAGGCATAGCCCGGCACTCACGTCACTCAAGCACGGGTCACAATGCGCGTACGGGAATCCACGATCTCCTGCCACATCTCCCCAACCCGGTGCTCTTCCGGAGGTTCGGGGTACAGCCGGCCTTGCCAATCCGTACGCAGAGCCTTCGTATCGTCCTCATCAAGAGCATCGAGCCCCACGGTCCAACGGAGCAAACGCCCCGCGATCTCTAGGGCCGATTTTCGATCCTCATTGCGCATACGCCAAGAGCTGTCCTCGGGTGACGCCGGTACGAGCAGAAGATAGAGCCAAGGGGCTCCGTGGAGGTTCCATGGCACTTCAGCCAATGGCCGTAGGGCGGCCTCCATTACGAAAATCTCCGCATCGTCGCCGAGCTCCGCTCCGTCAAGCAGAGAGCGGGCGATTTCAGCAAACAGTTCCTGTCCAATTGGCCAGAACAGCAAGTGGTCCTGGTAGCCGTCCGGATTGGGGTCGGGTAGATCATGCGTACGCATGATCTCCGGGTCTTCACGTAGGACCGGAAGCGAGAGCAGTAGCGCGTCCCAGTAATTGGAAAGCGACTGATAGTAGCGATCAATCTCGTTCTCATCCGGTCTGAACTGCAAGAAAACCTTGAGGTCCTTTGCCCTGCCCCACTGTCGGCGACGTTCGGTTGTCATCAGTAGGGTTTTATTAACTTCATAGAGTGTTTGGAGGCTGATGAAGTGGGGAGCGCCCGGCCTCAGATTCTTTCCCTTAGTTTGAACTCGGAAGGATTTCTGTTCTGGATGCGGTGAACGGAAAAACTCATGATCAGTAATCAGCCGCCGCGTGACGATAGCGAAGACATCATCTTCATCCATGATAATGTTCGTGTCTGCGTCAGTCGGTTTCGCATATCGGTTCAAGCTTGAGAAGAGCCGCCGGTAGCGTTGCAGCCACAACCCGTCGTCTATATCCTGATCTTCACGTACCACGACGATCACCGATAACTGTTCATCTGCAAAGCCCGGTGGTGCACCCGCCGGATCCTCCATCAACTCCTTGATGGCTTTCAGGCGATGCTGCCCATCGAGAGCAAAGTATCGGGGATCAGTCTCGAAAGACAATTCTCCAAAAGTGTCCCGAAATCGGGACTGGCTAGGTGTCCAAGTCGGATTACCGCCGATAGCTGCCACAACTAAAGAAGAAAAAAAGCGATCGCTTCGGCGCGACAGGAAATTCACAATCTGTTGTTTGACTCGTGACTCGTCGAGCACCCGCTGAATAGCGTCGCTCAACGTCTTGTCCTCCCACAAATCGCTCGCGAGTTGTACCTCGCGTGCTACTTCGCGCATGGTCATGCGAACTATATAATAGTCCCAGTCCCCCATGCGTGACTTGATTGCCGGATAGAGTTGCATCGTCTCCTTGTCTCCCGTTGTCCGTGAACTCAGTCGGCCTTCGACGCGTCCTCGATTTTTTCCAACTCCCGTTCGAATCGGCGGAGTTGATTCCCTGTCAGTCTTTCTGCTTCCCTGTTCACTGCATCTGTCAGTGGTTTGCCACCCTCCGGGTATTCTGGTCTAAGTCGCGGCCGACACTCTTTCTTATACCCGCGGAGTATCCTTGACCATAGCCGGTCAAGAAGCTCGTCTTTCGACGCGAGCCAACTGACGGTCCATGCTTCCGGGATCGGCTGGCCATAAGCGGCCACAAGGAGTTGTAAGTAGGCACCGAGGGCATGTTCAGCGTCCTCCAACCGATAGTTGACGATGGTTTCATTATGGTCCTCCACAACGTGGAGCAGGAACTTACGGCGTTTCGAAGAGCGGAAATCGAACCACCCGTTCTCGTACAACCGGTTCAGTGCCTGTGTAAACCACTTTGCAAACTCCAGCCACTCCGGATTGCCAAAGCAGTGACGTAGGCTCCCGAATGCACAGACGACCCCACGCATCCCAATATCGAGGCTGATGAGAGTAGGAAGCCGCTCTTTCTTTAGGTTCTCGATTTCACTCTTTATGTTGGCAAGTACAGCTTCCACGTCCGGTTTGATGGACTCCGGGGCGAGATTTGAACCGAAGCGCAACTCGTAAAAAGCGTGGTGAGCCAAATCGCTTTGTGACTCGCGCTCGTATTTGTGCTCAAGTTCACGCAATTCTGCTACGTACGAACGATACGGTATGAAGTGCTCCAACAGATGAGAAACAGCAGGCAGTAGTTCCTCCCGCACCAATTCACGCAACGACCTAGAATCCATATGGTTGAGTTTCCGGTGATGAAATGCTCCCTTCAAAGAATGGACCGGAGTGATACCAAGAGCGGTTTCCTGATCGTCGGTGAAGTCCTCTCCTATCACATACTTCTCGAACCAGTCGTAGATCTCCTCAACACCCTTGACCGACGCTGGAGCGTGAATACGCTGCTTTTCGCTTTCTTCACCGCGCCAATCGTAGAACAGTAACGGCAAACGGTCCGAAATGCGTTTATCCGGTTGTAACAGGTCATTATCGTGAGAAAGCTGGATGAGCTCTTGGGCACAAACTGCGTTCACGCTTTCGTCCGAGAGCAGTATCTGTCGAGCACGGTTGACGATTCTAGCCTCGGTATTGATATAGACGAAGATGTTGCGTACGACCTCCAGTACGCTAGGCGGTGTGGTCCATCCAGTTCCCACTCTAAAGGAGATAATTACCACCGGTATGCGCCACGTACTAAAGTCTCTATGGACTGTTGCTTCGTGGTCGGCCCAGAATCGCTTGAGTGCTGACAACCGGTGTTGACCATCAATGGCGACGAGCTTGGTTCGGGTATCGCTCCATTCCAGCAAGGCGTATTCCGGACTGTCCTTCACCCAGCGCAGGCGGTGGTAATTCTTTCTCTCAAAAAAGTCCCATTCGTAGCCGCCCTCCTTCATGGTGTCCTCGGCTTCTTCCATAGGCATCTGCGACAACACGGAGTCATCGTTTTCTCTAATCGGCAATAGTGTTAGCGTGAGTGGGTTGAAAAATTTGATCTTCTCTCCGTCTTGGAGATAGGGGAGCAGTGATTCTGTAATTCTCTCGTTATCGACATCACGTTGAAAAAGATCGCGCACCGGCCAGCGTTCGGAGCCACGGAGATCACTGATCAGCGATACCCAGTCCAACTGAGAAGGCGTCAACGCAGATTGAAGATAAAAGGCATGGACTCCCGCACCGGTTCCGAATTGCCCATAGACACCTGGTAATTGGTGATTATACTGCTGTTTAGTAGGTGGTGGCCCAATTGACATTCTTTGCTCCTATTTCAGACTGAATGGTGGTCGACAGAACCGCATCAGGATCTGCTCGACCAATCTTTCAAGATCATCTTCAGCGACCCCATGAGGAACTTGAGGTGCTTTCTGTTCAGTCTTGATGCAAACGAAGAGTAGATCACTAATGCCGATTGTGAGATTTAAATTCGAGACATGTTCGGTGAAGCGGGTGTGGAAATCGTTCCTATCGTCACTATTTCCTTCCACGTGTTTCAGATAACGCTGTCTGAGATTTTTGGTTTTGCCAACATAGAGAGGGGGCATCAGCAAACTTGCTTCCAACATGGTCTGCTGTAGCTCCCTTTTCGCCTGCGTGTCAGCACATACGCGTTCCCAAGTCGAACGTATTGTTTCCGTGGTCTGGGTCTCGGTGACGCGTCGTACTCGTAGCTTCACGGATTCCCAAGTAAACCGAGCGTTTGCTTCCTTCTCCAGTCTCTTATCGTAATCGAACACATCGCCAACGACTTGCATCAAATCATTCAGGTCGGAGCGATAGAACCACAGCGGTAGAAACCAAGCATAGCAGCCTGGTTGTTCAGGAATCCTTTCCTTGGTTTCTTTCGTATAGAAACCGAGCCTGCTGTCGGTATTCGTAAGATTACTGAAAACATTTAGAAGATCCATGGGTATTGCCTATCTTCTCAACTTTCGCAGGGAAGAACGACTTTACTGTCCCTACGCTGCCTCTTCCTTTTTTAAAAGAGTGTCAACAGCATCGGACAGATTCCAGATCGGCTCCGCATTCCCATCCTTCAGCATTTCAATAACCTTTGGTAGCCCGGACACGGCAAGACCGCTAGCGAGCGCCATCATCTTTCGCGGTTCCGATACAATCTGCACATCGCCTGTCATGCCAACTGCAATTAACATCAGTGTTTGGACACGCCACGGATCGCTGCCGAAAATAGAGCCGTCGATGATTTTCCGCGTATCGTACTTGCTAACATCAGCCGGTTTTAGCCCAAGACTCGCAGCAACGCAGACAGAAAAAAACCAGAGATCAATCATGCGTGGAAACGGCTTATCATCAATTCGCGTAGACGGCTTATCATCAATACTCCTACTACTATCACTCGTCCCTTGGCAGTACCGAACGAACGCTTCGTGGTGGCCGACCGGCACATTGATGTCAGTAGATTGGAACGGATTGAAGTAGCGATCCACCACCATCTTTGCCTCCTATAACACTATTTCTGGTTCGACATTTACATCCGTGCGACGCTGGCATAGTTGGCATTCGCTCCTATGATCGCAGTCGCAGCGCAGGACCTTGCGTTCGACATCACCAGGATCGTTGACAAGTACCTTTGGATAATGAGCCGGGTTAGTCAGCGTGACGATTTTGCCTGCGGCTTCGTCTATAATCTCTTCACATCCGGCGATTTCATCGTGAGTCAGAAACAGCACGAGTTGCGCGCTCTTCCGCACCGCTGTTCTCAAAATAGAATTTTTGACATAGCCGCTCGTCATGCCGAGTGGCGTATCAATAACATTCGGTGCTTTGGCTTGGCTGACCTCCGTCAACGCCAAGATGAAAGCAAGCGTCAAGGCGCGGCGTGACGCACCGTTCAGGTCGCGGTCCGGGTTGAGCTTCCTCTTTTCGGGACCGTAGACGATAATATCGAAATCTTCGCTGATCTCCGCCCGCCGAATAATCGCGCCCTGATCTGGATCCGCCCCGATCATTTCGAGAAAATTGTCGTTCATCCGCTCGCTGACTTTGATGAGTTCCTCGTTCGTAATTCGCTCATAAGCGCTCTTTAATACCTTGATTACATCCCTTTTGACATCCAGTCCTGACAGGATATGTATGGCCTTTTTTTCTTTTTGTAGCAGCCGCTCGTGTTTGCCTTGAACTTCTTTGATTTCTTTCTGCAAGTCGGTAAGCTTCGTTTCGATTTCCGTGGTAGCTCTTAAGTCTTTATCGCGCTGCTCCCTATACATAGAGAGCTTTACCCGTAGCTCCCGGATGTCCGTGTCGGACAGTTTGTCTAGTTGCTGTTCTAGCGTACGGAATCTGCGACCCGCTTGGTCGCGCTGGTCTTCCAGATTGTTCCGTTTTTCTAAGACTATCTTGTAGTCTTCTAGCCAAGTGTTACTCTCAGTATTTGTCATCTGCGAATAGCGGAAGAGGCTCGTGATGGTCTTTTGGGTTTCATCAGCACACATGCTACTTTCGATAAGATGCTGAATATGTTCACGACGCCTCTTTCCGTCCGGATTATCGGATTTCAATGCCTCGCCGCAAATGCAGATCTCTTCCGAGAGCCGCTCCTGAAGCATAGGAATCGTCGTATCCGTAATCTTAACTTGGTCATACTCCTCAAGTTTCTCATGAGCTCGGCTGAGAAGGGAGGCTAGCAGGTTTCTCGCAATAGCATGGCTACGGAACAATTCCGAATGCTCTTTTTTCGCATCAACTAACTTATTATCGAGTTCTTTGATTTCGTTTCGCGTGTTTTCAATATCTTTTTTTAGCTTTTCCTCATCGCCTTTCTGAAGTGCTACCATGATCTTGCTCTCGATTTCGTTCACCTTCTCGCTATTCGCATTGAACTGCTGTTTAGCGCCTTTGAGTCTGCATTCCAGTTTGTTCGTGTATTCTTCGAGCTTTTCAAGCTGCAAGGCGGTAGCTGTCAACTCATCACTGCTACTGACCTTTTTCGATTCCTTTGTTGCTGAGGCTTCCGACTTTCTGACATGGCCGATCGCGTCCTCAATGATACCTAAACCGAGAAGGGAGCGAATGGCGTTTGCCACACGCTCACGCTTGATTGCTTGGCTACCATGAGCTTCAATAAAGCTTAGTGCCCTATCGCCGTCCGTGAAAAAGACATCGCGCAATTCAGATGGCATCTCCTCGTTAATAATCGCTTCAGGCTCTTCAAAGGAATGCGCCCCACTCTCATCTAGCTCGAACAGTTTCACGGTTGAGCTTGGACGGGGGGACTGACTGTCCACAACCTCAAACGCGGATCGCTCAAGCCTGTAATGCCGCTGAGTCTCACGTGTTTCACTACCCACCCTCCTATAGGTTGAGACCTTAAATTCTACTGTCGCGGTGATTGGAACGCGCGTATCATATCTTGTATCCCAGTCAATGGGATATAGGCGGAATCCGTTGCCATTGTTAGGCAATGCATCGTCTCCGTAGAGTGCCCATTTTAAGGCATGGAGAATCGTCGTTTTACCCGACTCGTTTGCCGCTCGGATGACCGTCAGATTTTTGTCAGGATCGCTAGCAAACTCAAGCTCCAAATCCCGGAGCAACCGAAAGTTCTGGAATTTCGCACGAATCAGCTTCATGAGTCCGATTCCTCCGAACCCGTATGGGAACCGCGTTTTTTTACAAGGATCTGAGCAGCGTTATCGAATCTTTTGTTTATATCCTTTTGGATATTCGTTTTCGAGACGCGATGGCCATGTTCATACATAAGAATGTCGGTAATCACATCGCCAATATCTTCCCTGTAGCCGTTGTAACGTTCGTCTATTCCGGCACATTCTTCAGAGATGATCTCGATTATCTTTCTTTCGTTTAGCGGCATCTCTCCTCCAGTCCCTTACCAAGATCGGCGTCAACAATCCCTCACAGCGAACATACTGTACAAGCCTCAGTATCATCCTCATCGTCGAGAGCTTCAGCAAGCGCTTCAACCAACGGGACATTGGTCTTCTTCTTACCGGCACGGTCCATAGCATCTTTGTGCCGTGCAAGAATCTCCTCGCGGCGCTTGAGCAGTTGGACGAGGGTCTCGCCACCCGACCATGTGTATTGGCGACCACGCATAGCCCGGTCGGAGAAGTCGGCGTCGCCATCAACACCAGCGTCACGCAGCACTTTCTGTTCTATCGCAATGGCGCGCTCGAAGAGTTCGGGATGGCGCTCGGCAAGGCCGATCCACTCAGCTTTGCGCTGGTAAAAACAGAAATAGCACCCGGATCGAGTCCGCCACTCGTAGTATTCGGGGAGGCCAATGCCAGCATCTTCGAGGATGCGGAGGACATCATCGTGCGTCACGCCATCTTCGACGAACGGAAAGCGAGTCTTGATGTTGGGCTTGGTGGAAATATAGCCTTTGCGGTTGGACTCGTCGGCGCGAATGGCGACGTACGAAATAACCGGCTCATCGCCGACCCACTCCTCAATCGGTTTGATCTTCATGTTTCTGGTACACCACCGCATCTGCGGAGACGGCAGCGCACCTCGGAACACCTCAAACCAGTGTTCAAAGCCACGTGAGGCATTGAGCCTAGCTATCGGCTTGCCGAGTATGACCTCAAGTCGGGTCAAGTACTCGTAAGTCTCGGGAAGCTCGGCCCCGGTGTCGCAGAAAAAGTACTCCATGTCCGGAACCTCGCGGCGCATGTACACAGCGAGGGCGCTGGAGTCCTTGCCCCCTGAAATGCCACAAATGTGGCGCGTATTATCAGCCATGTTGTCTCCTCTCTTCAGTAGGCGCGTCCTGTTCGGGCGCGGGTAGGAGCCTTTCGCCGAGCAATGCGAGGAGTGTTTGCTGGGCACGGGCTGGGGAGCCGGTAAGGTCAGTAAGGCGCGCAAGCGCAGTGTCGAGAGCCCCCTCGCAGGCATCTCGCTGGTCTTGGTCAACCCCGACGAGACGGACGTACTCAGTTCCGTCGGCGCGAGTGAAGATAAGCCGCACGGCATCTGGGTCAATTCCGGCAACGCGGCGGTGAGCGTGGAGAGCGACGAGCCGAAGGAAAGACGCGACTTGCTGAGATAGCTCTGTGCGGAAGCGGTCGCAGTCGGCGTCCGTCCACTCGGCCGGGGCTTTTTTGGCGACAACAGTCGCAATGGTCTGAATCCAATCAATATCGGAATCAATGCCATCGTTGGCGAGTGCAAGGACGAATGCACGCACCTCAGAATCGAGCACCTCGCCATCGAGTGCAGCAGCTTGCTCCGTAATGGCGAGACGGGAGGTCTCTCCACTGACAGAAAACAATTCATTGAGCATCTCATCCACAAGGCGCTGGTAAGAGCCAGTCAATTCTTCGAGCGCATCGGAGACGGAGTCCGCATATTCGCTCGCCTTGCTATAAGTCTTGGTCGCGGTCGGAATGGGGCGATAGCCAAGGGCCTCGGGGATCGCGGCGAAGAGCAATTCGTCGGGTTCTACGGCGGCGGTGAGGGCCTCGCGGAGAGCGACAGCGGTGTCCGAAAGATTGCGAGTACGCCGCGTGTAGTTGTCGAGCTGTCTTACCTGTGACACGAGTTCACCGACGACAGAGAGAACATTGGAGACGCGATGCTTGCGGAAGCGCGGGCGGACCTCAAGCCGGGTAGCGAGTGCTTCAATAACTTGGCGTCGCGCACCGGACGTGTTGGCGAAATGCTTAATGTCGAAGTGCTTAGGGTTGCGAACCATCCGCTCGGAGAGATCAGCGGTGAGAAGCGGTCTAAACGTGCCGTGCTCGTAGATTGCGACTTCGTCGCTATACGCTAGCAACCCAACTGTGACGAAGACGGGAATCACCTCGGCCTTCATCCCAATCGGAGGCGACAGCAGGGCTGCGTAGATGTCCGCAAGATTGATCCGACGGGTACTGGCGCGGTCGAATTCTGAATCAAGAAGATCCCATGCTGGTTTCAGTTTCTTATCAGTCGGCGAGCGGAAGACCATAATCTCATTGCGCTGATCCCAGCCGTGCATTCCCGTTCCTTTAATGAAAGCATGGTACATAGCCACTTCAGGGCCATGTCCTGCGAGACTGAGGTCAACATGGTTGCCGAATTCGATCATCGCTTCAAGCAATATGCGCCGGGCCTTGGCTCCCTGTGAGGTGACGGCCGTGCGGTTGAGCATCTCGTTACTTACGGTCGGCGTCTTTGAGTAGGCTCGGTCGGCTGCCGCTGAGAGCGCGGCACTGCCCCGTCCTGCCGGAAGATCAATTGGCCCATCGGAGCCGAGCAGAACCCAACGACAAACCTTGGCGTTAAAAGTGACTTCTATGGCATTACTCAGTGCAGTCTCAGCTTGGGCGAGTCGTTCGCCGATTTCGCGACGCGCAACCCAGTCATCTTTTACACTATCGTGGTCGAGGACATCGGCAACGGCTGCAACCTCGCGGGCCGTATCGTCGAGGCGAGCAAGATCGTCCGGGATGGCCGCGACGACGGGTTTTGCATTCTCGCCAGCTTGGGCGAGCGTTGGCATGGCGTCCGGCGCGACCGTCAGCAGAACTTCCCCGTCGTAGGGTGAGAACGGGTCCAGCGGGGCTACCGGCTCGGTGCCGTCAACGTAGCGACGGGCAAATACGCGCAGAATGTCGTGTTCGGCGCTGTGCCGAGCCGCGACCACGGGTTCAGGATTGTGGATTGCAGCGAGGATTTCCACGAGCGGTTGCCGCTGCACCTTGGCGTGCGCGGCCTTGATAAGCCCTCGAATGTCAACATCTGTGCCATGCCAGATTCGGAACTCGTCGGCAAAATCGCGATAGGTGACGATACCGGCGTCTTGGAGGTTCGTCAGGGCTGTTGCTGCGCCGTTGTTAGCAATACCGAGCACTTTGGCGGAAGCACGAGCGGCCCCACCGGAGGACACGAGATTGAGGATGGCGATCGACTTGGCCAGCCTCGTCTGTTCCTCCGTCAGGCCATGGGCGTCGCGCAGCCGGGTGGCGATCTCCGACCACCGCTGCGAGTAGCCAACCGCACCTGCTCCGCCCGCGACGAAGTAGTCATAGACGGCATCCAAGCCAAGCGATGGTAACGCGCCCCGAGCCGGCAAGGGGGTAGAGGACAAAAACGAAGCGGCAGTGGCCGAATCAGCACCAGTCAGGAACGAGAAGAGGGTGCGCTCATGTTGTCCGTAGCGACTGCAAAGCTCCGGAAGTACTAAAGCGACAAGCGGATGCAGTGGATAGCACTCCTCGACTACATCAGCATTGGCGAGGTCGGCAACTCCGAGTGCACGCATCTCTTTGGCTTGGGTCTCAGCCCACCGCCTGATGCGGGATTGCAAACTGTTGTCTATTGCAAAAACCGTTCCGATCAAGGCGCGGGTCTGAGCGGCGGACTCGATGTACGCGACATCTTCAAACCGACCCTGGACTTTCGCCCACTCCCGCCGCTGCGGACCGTCGGTACTGGTGAGGTAATCCTCAAAGGACAGGTGTTGCAATGTCAGTGCAAAAATCGGAAGGCCCGCTCCTTGTCCAGCCTCGGCGAGTTGTTGCAGGAGATAGGGATCAGCATCCGAGCCATCACTGATCGCTTCAAGATTCTTGCCGAATTCGTCGATGACGAGTAGCAACGGGGCGTCTTCGGCCAAGCAGCGGGCCACTTCGAGCAGATCCGCCGGTGAGGGGCCGATTCGCCGAGGGTCATCGGATGCAGCGTCGGCGAGTGCGGTCTTGAGCGTTTTAGCTGCTCGGAATTTCCTCGTCGAGGGGCTGTCTCCATAGGCTCGGGTGACAGCGAACTGAAGCGCTCGCAAGACGGTGTAGTGCAGCGGCTCGCGGCTCGCGGTGACTACAGCTCGATGAAACCCTCGCTCGGCGGTTCCACGGGCTTGATGTGCGCGGCAGAGAAGATCGGCTACAGCAGGCGATGCCGCCTCGATCAGTCCGGTCGCGTCAGTTCGCGTGGCACCGCGCTCGCCGAATGCGGCGTCGAGAAGCAGCGCAAGCGATGATTTCCCCGAACCGTAAGGACCAGTCAACGACCAAGCTCCGCCTGCTGCACCGTTAGCGGCCGTAGCGGCGATGCGCTCCACTACATCGAGTGCCCTAGCGGTAACCACATAGCCATCAAGTGGCTCGCGCCGAGCAATGTCGCGCTCTAGGCTAGCCGAGCGAGCAAATCGCCCGACAACGGCAATGTAGTCTGCTAGTACTGCCATCAGCTTGGCCCCACAGTGACAGCGCTTTCCTCTAGATCAAACAACCCAAGTTGGTCGCCTTCGCTAACCTCGGTATCCGGGGTGATGTCGTAGTAAGATGAAAGCACCTCGTTAGCCACAGTCGCTGGATCGCCGGTCCAAGATAGCTGAGGCGCGCCAGTCGGCGAGGCAAGTTCCAGCGCATTAGTGATCGTCGCCGTCTGTTGAAGCGCATCAAACATATCCACTTCTGTCAGCTTGAAAGCATGGCCCGGTGCCCCTGGTTCGTGTGTTAGGCGGCTGAGGGTAGCAGTGTTTCCCCCGGTTTCAGTGCGAGCTAGGTAGTCGAGTGCGGCATAGCTCACAATTTCTGGCGGCAGCGTTGGCTTCTCCCCGAGGACGAATCGATAACTCCCGGTGGCTTGGGATCGTCTAATCAAGCCCAGTTCGCGTAGAGGGCAATCGAGAAGGTCGTCAATGCTGTTCCCCGAGCGTTTCGAGCGCTCGGCTGGTGCATAAGTCCGCAACAGGGCATTGACGTCCTTCTTTACGGATGAAGGATGAGGCTGCTTCCCCCACTCCCCTACCGATTCCAACCCCACGGCGACGGCGTGGTCAAGCGTTTCGTCAGTGAACTCAACCGGATGGAACTCATTGAATGCGATCCACCACACCGGCAGGAGCGACGGCGGTGCCAATAGCTGCCAATGTAGCAACCAGAGCGTACCCGGATCCTCCATATATGAATCCCAGCCCGACTCCCCGAACAATGCGCGACCGAACTCCGTCGGGATCAACCCCGGTCCTTGCCGATCCTCGCCGATCAGCTTGGCGGCGAGGCCCCAAAACCGAATGGACCGGACCATGTTTTTGCCAACCCCAATCAAGACTGGGGCCTCTACATCGGTAAATATCTGAGGATCGCGCTTCGTCACAGCATACGCCTTGCGAAACCAGCCATAGCGGGGATGGAACGTCTCGTGCCGAGCAAAAGTCGGCTTGGCCGCCTCGACCAATCGCATTACGCTTCTCCTTCATTCATAGCCCGCACGTACTCGACTGCGGCAACGGTTTTCTGGGCTGCGATCTCGATTTCCTCATCCGTGGTAAACCGGCCCAAGCTAAACCGCACAGACTCAAAGGCCGCTTCCCGCGATAGCCCCATCGCTAGCAACACCGCTGAGGGTTCAATCGCACCGGCACTACACGCACTGCCGGTCGAGACCGCCACCGGGTCCATGTTGGCGACTACTGCCTCGGCGTCCGTTCCTGCGAAGCGGAGGTTCGCCGTGTTGGGAAGACGGCAGTCAATATCTCCATTTTCCTCGACCCCAGATAGCCCACGCTTCAACTCGGCGACAAGGCGGTCGCGGAGAGGGCGTATCCGATCCGCTTCCTGTATGCGCTCTTCGACGGCAATCTCAGCAGCGGCCCCAAACCCAACTATACCGACGACGTTCAGCGATCCAGAGCGCAAGCCCCTTTCGTGACCGCCGCCGTGAATGATGGGGCGCAGCCGCCCGCTGGATTTCGCGGCGACGAGGGCACCGACGCCGCCAGGACCACAGATTTTGTGGCTACTAAGTGACACCAAATCAGCACCTATGTCGGAGAGATCGAAGGGGAGTCGACCCGCGTATTGGGTCGCGTCGCAGTGAAACAGAGCACCGGCAGCATGAGCGCGTTCCGCGATCTCTACCACCGGATTCAGTACGCCGGTCTCACTATTAGCAGCCATGACCGACACGAGCAGGACATCGTCGCTGAGCAAAGCCTCAAGCGAGTCGAGATCGACGACCCCGCCGCTAGTCACCGGGATCGCATCGACTTCGGCAAGCGACTGATCGCTCAACCACCGAGCCGTCTCCCGGACCGAGGCGTGTTCTACTGCAGATACAAGAATCCGGCTCCGATCCGTTGGCCGGCTAGCAACAATGCCGCTAAGAGCGAGATTGTTGGCTTCGGTAGCCCCGGCTGTAAAAATAACATGTGTTGGCCGACCCCCGACGAGTGACGCGACGCGAGCGCGAGCATCTTCGACCGCAGCAGCTTGCCGCCGACCAAACCGATGCGTAGATGAAGCGTTGCCGTACCACTCAGCGAGAGCGGGCCACATGGCCTTGCTCACGCGGGGATCAAGCGGGGAGGAGCCGTTGTAGTCGAGGTAAACCTCGATCACGATGCCACCTGCTTAGGTCAACAGATTGAACTGACACATACGGCTGAATTTTGTTCTCGGAGTATTTATAGAATCAAGCTATTTACTTCGTCTGAGTCAATCCACAGACAGAAATTCAACCCCCAATCCATCCACCAATCCCAAAGCGCCAAGTGCGGCCCGGGGCGGGTTCAAAGAAGCGCCCTCCAAAGGCGTTGGGAACCACTGAGCCGTTGTACTGGACATCAAACAGGTTATCGACCGCGACAAACGGCCTCGCTGCGCGATAGTCGATTCCCAAGCGCAGATCAACCCTCAGATACGCACTGTTGAAAAACTCATCAGGTGCGGCATCGCTTCCAGGCGGCGGGCCGTTAAAGTCGTTAGCCCAGTAGCGGCCAACCCGCTCTAATTCGACCTCGGCAAACAAGCCCTGCGGACTGTCGTAGCTCAGCGCGGCGAAGAGCCGATGGCGCGGCACGCCCGGCACCTCGTTGCCAGCAAGCTGAACAAGTCCGTCTCCGTCCTCGACCTCGTAGTCCTCAAACACATAGTCGCCAAAAGTGTATGCGAGGGTGGTCCGCAGCCCAGGATGTGGCACCGCCGACAGCGACAATTCCAACCCCCGATTGCGCGCCTGACCGGCGTTGCGAAAGTAAATCTCTTCGCTGTCTTCGCTCTCGACCTGAAAGGGAATCAGCGCGTCGGCGATCTGGAGTTGGTACAGGGCCACCTCCAAGTCCAAGCGCCCCCGGCGCACGTGGCGGCGCAATCCCGTCTCCAACCCGAGGACGCGCTCAGGGCCTAGCTCCGGGTTAAAGCCCCCCTCGCCGCTGGGCCGGTTGCCCAACTCAGAGGTGGTGGGCGTCTGGAAGGCCGTGGCAACATGGGCGTACCAGCGCGAGAAGGGATCAAGACGATACACCACGCCCGCCATCGGACTGAACTGATCCATGTCGCGCGATTGGCCATCAACGGCAAAGCGATAGCGGTCGTAGCGGCCCCCTACGGTCGCAGTCAGCGCATCACCCAAGTCCTGTTCCAAAGAGACAAACGGCCCGAAGCTCTGCACCTGTTCCTCTTGATCCACCTGCTCCGCGCCGTATTGCACGAGTTCAAATACGCGCTCGTCGTCCACGCGCTCGCCTTCGGGCAAACCCTCGTTGGCGAACTCGCGGCGGTCGTCGCGCTGGAAGTCCAAGTCGAGGCCAGTCACGAGGCGCGTACTAGTCCAGGCGAATTGGTGCTCAGTACGCAAGCCGCCAGCGCGGCGGTCGAGTTCGACAATGCGGCCCGGAATGGGGTTTTTAAGCGCGCGGCCAACGCCGTATAGCACGAGACTCGATGCGCGGTGGTACGCAGCGTCCGGCGGGCGATATTCGAGGCGAATGCCGCCTTGGCCCTGGCGCACCTGCTTGGATGCCCCCTGCCCCACCACAAACCCACGCGCGCTGCGCGGAGCATCTCGGGCAGCGTCCGCAGCGAGCGAACTCGGATTAAACAAGTACGGAGCATCGTATAAATGCAGCAGAAGCGTCAACTCCGTATGGGGAGTGAAGGTGTGGCCGACGAGTGCGTTGAGGCCGCGAGCGCGGGCATCGGCGTGGTCGCGGTAGCCCTCACTGCGCAGGTCGTACACGCTGGCGAACGCATGAGTATTAGCAGTTCGTCCCGCAAGACTCGTCTGTGCGCGGAATAGGCCATTGCTACCGGCGATCAAGCGCGGCTCCACGCGCCAAGCAACCTCGGCCGGAGCTTGGGTGTGAGCCGCGAGTACGCCGCCACCCGCATTGCCGTACAGCGAAGAACTGGGGCCGCGCAAGACCTCAATGCGGCCGGTTGACCCCAAGTCGAGGTTGTTGAGCTGGCTCTGGCCGTCGGGCATAGTCAGGGGGATTCCGTCGAGCAAGACCTTGATCCCGCGAACGCCAAAGGCCGCGCGCGCACCCAAGCCGCGCACGCTGAGTCGGTCGCCTTGGGAGAGGTTGTGGCGGTTGGCGATAAACAGCCCGGGCACCGGACGCAGCGACTCGGCCAGCGAGAGCCCGGGTCGGGCGCGCCCGACCTCCGCGACCACGGCCGTGGCGAGCGGCAGGTCAAATCCCTCGCGGGGCGCGCGCGTCGCCGTGACTTCTATGGGGGGCATTTGGTAGAGGGGCTCAGGATCGTCGGCGCGGGCAGTTCCGACGATTAGGATTAGCGCTAGACACTGGATTAACTTGGTTTTTTTCATAGCATTTAAAGAACACCACGAAGAAATACAGACGCAAACCGAGAGTCAGGACCAAGCCATGAGCATCGGGATCGCCCTAATGCTGTTGCTAGGCGGATGCTTTGCCGCAGAAGACGGACCAAGCGGCGCAGTAGAAGCCCTCCGCAGTGAGGTGGAGTTTGTCGAGGACGCGGGATTGGAGGGCAGCGTGTCGATCGACAGCTTGACTTGGTTGCCGTTTTTTCCAGAGCCGGGATTCGGGGGAACAGCGGAATTCGCGGGGATCTTTGTGGCCGTATTCCGCAATGTTGGCGAAGCAACCGTGTGGGTGCGCTACGACTTGCGGTTTTTCGATCAAGAGGAGTTTCTAATCGACGCGTTTATACCCATTGGACAGCCGGTCGTCCTCAACGCCGGGGAAACGCGCCGCGTGGAAGGAGATTTTCTAATTCGCACCGACGATCCGCGCGATTTTGACCGGCTCGCCCTGATGAGGCTCGTGGCGCGCATCAGACGACCCGAGGAGTAGGAGCAATCAAAACGCCACAAAGCCCCCGCACACGGGAATGCACTGGCCGGTGACGTAATCCGACAGATCGGACGCCAAAAACTCTACCACCTTAGCGCAATCCTCGGGCGTGCCCAAGCGGCGGAGAGGAATCTGCGGCTCTAAGCGCTCGCGCGATTCCTCGCTGTTGCGGCCCTGGGCCACGGCGCGAGACGACAAAATTAGGCCCGGAGCAATACAGTTGACGTGGATGCCATAAGGGCCTAGCTCGGCGGCGAGCACCCGCGTGTAGTGGACGATGCCGGCCTTGGCCACCTTGTAGGGCATCCCGCCGCCATCGCGCCCGCTCCACAAGCCCGCTTGTGAGGCCACATTGATGATTTTGCCGGACTGGGCCTCCTTCATCGCCGCGCTGACCGCTTGACAGCAGTGGATAGTGGCGGTGAGGTTGATATCCATTATGTAGCGGTAGTGGTCTTCCCCAGCCAAGGACGCGGCTTGCTCCTCGTGCGAGCGCAAGTTGCCGCCGGCGTTGTTGACGAGCATGTCGATGCGGCCAAAAGTATCGAGTCCCTCAGCGACCAAGGCATCTACGGCTTGGCGATCAGTGACATCCACGGCAATGCCCACGCCGCGGCGACCGAGGTTTACTACTTCGGCTTCCACGGTCTCAGCCGTGAGTTCTTCGCCGTATTCGCGGGCGGCCTGTAGGTCTATGTCGGCGATGATAACGTCCGCGCCCAAGCGGGCCAGATGGAGGACGTAAGCGCGGCCCAAGCCGCGTGCGCCACCAGTAATGAGCGCTACCTTGCCTTCGAGCGACATCGAAAATCTCCTTTTTCAATAATTAGGACACCACATCAATCGTCAGCAACCACGAGGGAGAATTGGAGAAAACTTGCATGACAAGAGGAGCGTTTGGCAAATTAGGTGCTGACGAATGTGCGTTACCTAACGGAAAGCGGTCGAATGGCAGAGCAAATCGGTGCAATCATTGAACAGGGGCCAGAGGACTGGCAGATCGTACAGCAGGACGAACGTGGGGAAGGAAGAATTGAGCTAGAGGGTCGATGGAAGTTTGAGACTCCCGGACAAGTGGAAGTGCGCTTGGTGTGGGAGGATACAGGGGTGGCTGTTGCGGCCGGTTTGGACTGGCAGGCGGTACCGACAGCGGCGGATGGTACTTGGAAAGGTGCTTTGGAACACATACCCGCAGGGGGACTTTATCGGCTGGAGACGCGGTTGCGGACGGCGGACAATCCGGCTGGGGAATGGTCGCCGCGCGGGGATATGCGGCACTTTTTGGGGGTAGGCGATTTGTGGGTGATCGCCGGACAGAGCAATTCGGCCGGATACGGGCGCGGGCCTTACGAAGATCCAGTGGAACTGGGAGTACACCTGTTTAGGAACAGCGAGCACTGGGCACTAGCGACGCACCCAATGAACGAATCAACCGATACCCAACACGCAGTGAACCGCGAGGCCGCCAACCCAGGACACTCGCCCTACCTGCAATTTGGCCGCACGCTCAAAAGGGTGCTCGCGCACCCGGTGGGTTTGGTGCAAACGGCATTGGGAGGCTCTCCTCTCACTCGGTGGAATCCCGGCGAGCCTGGGGCGGCGGATTTATTTGACAATATGGTGCAGTGCGTGGACAAGGTCGGGGGAAAGGTCCGGGGGATTGTGTGGTATCAAGGGGAAAGCGATACCGGAACCGACGCGGACGCCACCAGTTACGCACAGCGATTCCAGCAAGCAGTCGCTATCTGGCGGGAGGCCCTTGCCGACGCAGAGTTGCCGGTGCTCACCGTGCAGCTAAACCGCGTGTACCAACCCGCCGACCCGGATGTTGACCGGCGCTGGAGCCAAGTGCGCGAGGCTCAGCGGCAGGTGGCGCGGCAAGGGCCGGGCATAGGCGTGGTGCCCGCACTCGACTTGCCGCTTGCGGATCAGATCCACACCAGTCCCGCTGGCAACATGCTCTTGGGCGAGCGGTTGGCGCAGGCGGCTTTGGGGCTGGTCTATGGTCAGGCGGTAGCTTGGCAAGCACCGGATCTGGCGGCAGCCCGGCAGCGGGGAGACCGCGTCGAATTGGAGTTTGCTGCCGTCGAGAGTCGGATGGACAGCATCGACCTAGAGGCCAATAGCTTCCGGGTCGAAGATGAAGCTGGCGAGGTGCCAGTCGCAGCAGTGGTCTATCCCCAGGACCATTGCGTCGAGCTGGTTTTGGAACGGCCCCTGCAAGGGGCGGCTAAAGTCCACGGCGGCTACGGCAAAGCCCCAGCGACCGTGCCAGCGGATATGGAGCGATTCTTGCCCATGTTGGGCTTTTGGGGCGTGGAGATTGTCTGATGATTATGGTACGCGCAAGCATCTTAGCGGCTGTCCTGCTGTTCGGCAGTGCTGGAGCGCAAGCGAATCTGGTAGGTTCTTGGGAGAGCTGCCAGAGCGAGTTTGGCTCCTTTGTAGAGCATTTCTATATCGAGTTCAATAGCAATGGGCGCTTCCGCCGCGTCGCGCTCCGAGACGATTCCGAGCGGCCGGTAACAGAAGATCAAGGCCAGTACGAAGCCGCTGACGGCGTTGTCACCCTGCGCTATACCACCAACGTCAGCGGGGTGCTAGCCGAACAAAGCGAGACTGTGCCCTTCCGGCTAGAAGACGATACCCTGTATTGGGGAGCCGAACCCGCAATTGCCTTGGCGCGAGCGCAGGAGCTAGGCGACGAACTATTGGGTCGGTGGGGCATCGTCAATTTTGCCGATGGGACGCTGGCCGGACACGTGGTCTTTCGGGCCGATGGGACCTATGAGCTGGAATTGGGCGGCACCGGTCACAGCGGGGTGTGGTCGCGAGCGGGGTCGGGCGTAGTCCACTGGCCGACCACCGCCGATGAGGCCGGGGTCGTTGGATTGCCAGCGGTGTGGACCAATGTGCGCGTCGAGGGCGACCAGCTCTTCTACGATATCGCCTGTAGTTTCACCGTTGAGGCCGTGCGGTTAGCCACGGCTGTGGCAGAGGTATCTTGGGGGGCGATTAAGCGCCGTCTCGCAGGCCCGCCAAAATAGCCGTCGCAAGCTCCATCGTCGCGATGGCCTCGTCCAAGTCCGCAGCCGGTGGGCCGATGGGACGACCGGCTTTGATGCAGTCAAAAAAGTGAGCCGCTTGGGCTAGGGTGCTGTCCACACCCTCCTTTTGCAAGTGCTTGCGCTCCCCGTCGCAGACCAACTCGCAGGTGGAAATCCCCTCTAAATAGGCCGAGATGTCGCGGCCGTGGATCTCGTAGCGCTCTAGGCGGGCGTCGGTTGTGTAGTTGGCACAGATCTGGGCGACGCAGTCGTTTTCAAAGACGACCAAGGCGGCGTGGACGTCCTTGTAGGCGGATGCGCGCCGGACGAAGCTGTGGACTTCGGCGACCGGGGATCCACCTAGGTGACGCACCAGATCAATCGCGTGGATCGGGCTTTCGAGCAGCATATTGTCCATGACGATCTCGGGAAAGCGGCCACCAGCGATAAAACCGCTCATGCTCTTGTGGAACTCGCCGACTAGCTGGTAGATCGGGCCGCGGGACTCAATCTCCTCGCGCACCTGCAAGACCAGCGGATCAAAGCGGCGATTCCAGCCAACCATGCCACGGGCACCACTGGCCTCAGCGGCCTCTTTGAGAGCGCGGGTCTGGTCCAAACTCATCCCCGGCGGCTTCTCCAGCAGAGTATCGATGCCTCGCTCCAAGCACGGCAGAGCCGCCTCGGCGTTGAGATGAGCCGGGGTAGCGACGATCGCCGCGGTCAATTCCTCGGCGTCTAGCATGGCCTCTACATCCGCGTAGCGGCGCTCGACGCCCCACTCGTCGCCCGCCTGTTCGCGGCTTGCCGCAACGGGATCGCAGACGGCGACCAACTCGACATCCGCCAACTCATGCAGGGCGCGCACGTGGCCGCGACCGCGACCGCCGCAGCCAATTAATCCAACAGGTATATTCGCCATAGATAGCTCCTTTTCTGTGGATCCTGAGCACCGGGTAACGCGGCCCAGCCCACTAGTTGAACCAAAAGGAATAGAGCCGCGCCTTTTCGAGCAAGATGCGCAGTTTGATCGCCTTGCCCTCCAGATGACTCAGGTCCGCGCTGCCGTTCCAAGTCGCAATGTGATCTAGCCCATCTGTGGTAATCGGGTCCGCGTCCTCATAGGTATGGCCGGGGATGATGTGGCTGGTCGGGCCGAGAACCTGCACCTTCACCACCATTTCGTGAACCCGGCCGGATACGTTGAGATGTAGCTGCTTGCCGGCAAAGGTAAAGCTGCGGGTGGTCAGCTCGCCCGCAGGCTGTTTGCCTCCGTCAATAGAGACGAAGCGGTCAATGGGCAGGGTGGCTAGGCCAATCGCAGCGCGCATCTCCTCTCCCCCTTGTGGCTCGTCGTAGATCGGCCCCATCTCGTGCCCAGAACTACAGCCATAATAATACAGCAACACTTGGTCCCCGTGGACGATCGGAGAGAGCGGGTAGATTTCCTTGGCGTCAAAAGCGTCTGCGGTCCCTAGTTCGATAATAGGTGCGCGGAAATCGCGCTGGTAGTGGATGCCGTCACGGCTGAAGACTAGAGTCGGGTAGATCGCGCCGGAATTCAACCGATACACATCGAGCAGACCGAGGTAGTTGCCTTGGTATGCGCTAAAGGTGGCGAAGTAAAACTGTGCGTCGGGCGGGTCGTGGTCATCGGGGACGATGATGGTCTCGGGCAAGTCCCAGTGAATCATGTCGGCACTCTCGGCGCGACCGACGGTGCGGCCGTGGCGCTCCATATCGGTACTGCGCGAGTGCTGGCTTGGCTCGGTGTAGGCCGCATACGTTGCGCGGATGGGATCCCACATAAAGCGGGTCGGCCCGGCCAGCAGCGGCGCTCGCGGTGGGCTGGCGATGACGGGGTTTTGCGAGCAGGGCGTCCAAGTGATGCCGTCGGGAGAATAGTAGAGGTCCCATATAGTGGTGCTCGCGACCCCTCGCCTTTTGAGATCGTCGATCCAGTGGGGCGCTTTCGTGTAGTAAATATCCGATGCTTCTTCGACTTGGCGCACGCGGGCGGGATCGCTGTCGCCGTGGCGCACTAGCCCCTTGAAACGCCGGGCCGGGTCTTGGTCGTGCGGGTCGCGGAAGATGTATTTGACCGCGTCCGCAGATGGGAGGAGGTTGTTGGCGCGCGATCCGGCAAACTCCACCAAGCCGAGCGCGGGCTTCTCCCAATGGATGCCGTCTTGCGACGTGGCCAGACACGGGCGCATACTACCCTCGGCTAGCAGAGGCTTGACGCGGTTGTAGCTTTTGGAGGCCGGATCGGTGATAAAGCGGGTGACGTAGCGGCACGTGGTGTACCACATCTTGAAGTGGTGTTGGGCTTCGTCATAATAGACGTAGTTCACCTGATTGTACGTGCCCTCCCAAGGCCGATCGACGGGCAAGATGGGGTTGTGGGACGACTTTCGCGCCGAATTCAGCACCCGTCGGGCGTGCAGGAGGCTTTCGATCAGATAGTCGTCAATGAAGAGTTGGCGGGTGGTGCCAATGTCAATTAGGGCCATAAAAGCCTCTTCCCCACCAAAGCGAAACGGGCTACGTCTCTTGACGTAACCCGTTGTTTTTAATGGCGCACCCACAGGGACTCGAACCCCGAACCTTCTGATCCGTAGTCAGGTGCTCTATCCAATTGAGCTATGGGTGCAAAGCAGTCTTATAAAATAGACGCCGCCCTCACGCTCGTCAAGGTGCGAGCCCCTCGGACAGCGCCTCCAAATACTTATAGCCCGACCCCGTATTGAAGAGCACCACGCGCTCGTCCGAGGCCACGAGTCCCTGCTCCTTGAGCTTGATTAGAGCCGCTAGCGTTGCCCCACCTTCAGGCGCGGGGAAAATGCCCGCGTGCGCCGCCATGCTGTGCGAATGCGCGATCAACTCCTCGTCGCTGACGGCAATGGCAGTGCCGCCGCTTTCCCGCAGTACCTGCAACATCAGAAAGTCGCCGACCGCGCTGGGAACGCGCAGGCCCGAAGCCGCAGTGTGGGCACCTTCCCACGCCTGAGCGGATTCATCGCCGCGTGCAAAGGCTCGCACAATCGGCGCACAGCCCTCGGCCTGCACCGAGATCATCCGCGGCCGGTGCTGGCCAATCCAGCCGAGTTGCTCCATCTCGGCAAATGCCTTCCACATCCCAATCAGCCCCGTGCCTCCACCCGTGGGATAGATCACCACGTCGGGTAGAGACCAATCCATCTGCTCGGCCAACTCGTAGCCCAAAGTCTTCTTGCCCTCAATGCGGTACGGCTCCTTCAGGGTCGATACCTCGAACCACCCCTCGGCTTCCTTGCGCTCGCCGACGATGCGGCCGCAATCGCTGATTAGCCCGTCAACCAGTTCGACCTCCGCGCCGCAGTACCGACACTCGGTGACAAAGGCTTGAGGCGTATCGCGAGGCATAAAGACAATCGCCGGCAGACCACAGGCAGCCGCGTAAGCTGCCATCGCGCCACCGGCATTGCCCGCCGTGGGGATGGCCAGCTTTTGCGCACCCCGCGCGCGGGCGCAGGTGACGGCAGCCGAGAGACCGCGAGCCTTGAAGGAACCAGTGGGATTGGGCGATTCGTCTTTGATGTAGAGCTGGGAAAAGCCCGCCCAGCAACCCAAACGCTCCGGACGGAGCAGCGGGGTGAAACCCTCGCCGAGAGAGACGATTTCCTCGGGCGTGCGGATGGGCATGACTTCCCGGTAGCGCCACATCGTCGGCGGGCGAGTACTGAGCGCGGCGCGGGTCAACTCGCGTCCGGCCCGGTCCAAGTCGTAGCGGGCGAGAAGGGGCGCACCGACCTCCGACAGGTTCTGCAACACGTCGGCGTCGTAATGTGCGCCCGTACGGGAGCACTCTAAATGCGTCATGAACACGGGGCGGCGTACAATCCTTTCGCAAGTATGTGGGCCTCGACCGCTTCGGGCACCATGTAGCGGATCGGCAGACCAGCGGCCCGGCGCGTCCTAATCTCGGTCGAGGATAGCTCAATGAGTGGAGTATCTATGAAGCGCAGGCGCGCTAGCAGCTTCGGATCGCCGCCTGCCACCTCGCCTAGGCGCGCGCCCACCACCACTGTACACTGGGCCAAAATGCCCTCAAGATCATGCCACTCGTATAGCTGACCGATATTGTCCGCGCCGATAATAAAAAACAGCGCGGCATGAGGATGGAGCTGGTGCAGCAGACGCAGGGTTTCGACGGTATAGGACTTACCCGGGCGGTCTAGCTCCAAGCGCGAGGCCGCAAAATCGGCACAGCCAGCCACGGCTAGTTCAACCATGGTCCAGCGCTCCTCGGCCGGCGCGTACGCACCCTGCTTGAGCGGCTGATCGGCCGCCGGAATGAAGAGCACTTCGTCGAGGGGAATTTGCTCTAAGGCGAAGCGGGCCAAGAGCAGGTGGCCGTGGTGGATGGGGTCAAAACTGCCGCCGATGACGCCGATGCGCCGCATGTTTAGCCCGGCGATTGGCTCAGCCCGGACAGGTGCTTTTGCACGCCCTCCACCAGCTCCGGATCGCCGCTGTCTTGCAGTACTTCTTTCCAATATTGCACCGCTAGATCCACATCGCCTTGCTCGTGGGCGATTTCGCCCATGCGGAAAAGCGCGGTGTAATACCACTCGCCGACATCCGGGTACTCGCGCAAAATTTCCTCGTAGGTCATTTTGGCTGCATCGAGATGGCCCTGTTTGTGGTACAAGCGGCCACTTAGGTAAAGCTTTTGCGCTAGGCGGCTCCGGCACTCGGCGATGCGCTCGCGCGCCTGGTCCGCCAAGGGCGAGTCGGGCTGGTCCTCAATAAAGTTGCGGAAAGCCGTCAGCGCCTCAAAGGTCTCCTTTTGGTCCAGCTCTGGGCGGCGCAATTGCTTGAAGTGCGACTCACCTACCTTGAACTGCGCCTCAACCGCCCACTCGCTAGACGGGTAAATATCGACGATGCGCTGATACTCAAAGGCGGCGTTGACCCAATCGCGATTGCAAAAGTGCGCTTCGGCGAGGAGAAACTGCGCCTCGGCCACCCGGCGCGAGCCGGGAAAGTTGCTGACTAGGCGTTTAAAGTGCTCGGAGGCCTCTAGGCAGCGGTTTTTTTCCATGGCCTTTTGGCCTTCTTCAAAGTAGTAATCCGCGCCTTGGAGTTTCTCTGGCGGCGTGCTGGCGCAGGCGGCGACGCACAGGGCGAGCGGGAAGGCAAGGTATTTCATAGCTAGCGGTTAGAAAAAAACAAATAGATAAGCCCACCGAGCACGGTGGAGACGATCACAGGTTCGACGAACTTGCTCCACGTTTGTTCCTCTAACTCGGTCTGGGCGAATTTGAACTGGTCGTGCTGGAGTATGTCTAGCTGCTTTTTGGGGATCCGATCGCGCTGCGTGCGAGTGATTTCGTCCTGCCAGTGGACCACGTCGTCGCGCTCGTCGCTCAAGCGCAGGGCGAGCGTTACCCGGCCTTGGCGGCTGACCTCGCTGCCGCGCAGTCCCGAGTACGCGGAGACTCCGAGGTCGAGCACTCGGTAGGACAGGCGCATACTCGCCGATTGGGCTGCGGTCGAATCCAAGGTCACGCTAAAGCCGCGCATCAGCAACCGATTGGCCAGCAGGTGTTCGACCATCCAATTGGCGTCGTGCTTGCTCTGCGCCACGATCAACAAGGGAGCCGACGCGGCATCCGCCGGCATTTCAATGCGCCCCAAACTCTCATTGACCGCACTTGCCACCGTCTCGACTAACAAGTCCATATTGGTGGGAAAAGGAATGGCGACCGACGCGGTGGCACAAATCATCAGCGCGGCCAAAAGACAATAACAAATTCGCAGCAAGATCGTTCTCATCAACCGCCGAGGTGTTTTATCTGTTCGCGGGCCGTGGACACGTATTCGCTCTCTGGATACTCATCGACCAGTTTGCGCAAAGCCGCAAGCGCCCGGTCGCGCTCGTCCAAAGCAAGGTGACAGCGGGCAATTTTTAGCTGGGAGTCGTCGGCTTTATCCGTGTTGCTGAAGGCAAACACCTTGGTGAATTCGATAAGCGCCTGCTGGTATTGGCGTAGCCCGTAATAGCACTCGCCTTTCCAATACTGGGCGTTATCGGACCATTCACTCATGGGTGCTTTCTGCAGCAAGCGATCAAACTCTGCCAAGGCGCGGTCGTATTGTTTGTGGCGATAGTAGTAGAGCGCACCTTGGTACATGTTGAACGCATCGCTTTTGCCGCTGTCGGACGTCACCGCAGCCTGCGGGGCGCGGCGGCTGGTGCTGGCGGCGGGGCGCAGCGGGGCACGGCGTAGCAAAGAATCCAGCCGCGCACTTAGGACGCGGCTCTGGCCTTGGAAGGCTCTGAGTGCTTGCCGCAACTGGGCGTTGGATGCCTCTAGCTGGCGCACTCGCTCAGCCATGGCTTGCTCGCGCTCGTACGCGGCCGCAACAGCGCGTTCGAGGGACTGAAATGCGTCATTTTCCTCTGGCTGGACTTCCTCCCGCTGGACGAGAGGTTTTTCGGCAGGTGGCGGCACAGGCGGCGCAGCGCAAGCCCCAAGAACCAAGACCAACGCCAATGCGCTTTTCGCGCTTTTCATCGCATTTTTAATCGGAAACACAAATGAACCATCTTTGACGAAAAATATAGCATAATCCCCCTCCCAAACCAAATGGGAGCAAGGGGCGTTACGCGCTGGGTAGCGCCTTGATGCGCTCGATTAATTGGGTGGTAGAAAAGTCTGGCCACAGCGGCAGGGCGCGAACTTGGCCGCCGCGCGCTTCGACGTGTTCGCGGCCGACAATGGCGGCTGGGGCGTAATCGCCACCCTTGACCAAGACATCGGGCGCGAGCGCAGCCACGAGGCTTTCGACGCTCTCACCTGAAAAGATGCACACATGCGAAACGCTTTCTAAGGCCGCCAGCACAGCGGCGCGGTCATCTTGCGGGCACAGGGGCCGACCTCGTCCCTTGAGAGCACGGACCCCGTCGTCGTCATTTAACCCCACCGCGAGACAATCGCCCAAGGCGCGCGCCGCACGCAGGTACTCGACGTGACCACGGTGCAGCAGGTCAAAGCATCCATTGGTGAAGACGAAGGTCTGCCGCGCTTTTTTCAATTGGCTACGAACGGTGAGTAACTGGTCACACGTAATGATTTTGGCGGGATCGGCCAAGGGCGACTGCATGGCGAAAGATGGGGTGGATGACGGGAGTTGAACCCGCGCCCTCCAGGGCCACAACCTGGCGCTCTAACCAACTGAGCTACACCCACCACTAGGTCTTGAGGGCTTGCATGGCGTGCCCAGTAGGACTCGAACCTACGACCGTCTGCTTAGAAGGCAGATGCTCTATCCAGCTGAGCTATGGGCACATCGCCATAAGCGGTGCAAAGCATTCAAAGATATTAGGGCCTATCCTGTGCAAAGTCAACGCGACCATTTTGGTCAATAGACCAGCGATAGGATGCCCGCGCGCTCCGTAGAGACGTTGTCCAAGTCGATGGCGAGCCGGTAGAGGTAGATGCCCGGAGGGGCAACTTGGCCCTGGCTGTCGCGGCCATCCCACTCGACTTGGAGACTGCCCGCCGTCGAACCCCCTGGCTGGATCTGGGCGATGCGGCGACCGGACAGATCGTAGATTTCGAGTTGGACCTCGACCGGATCGAGGACGAGGAAAAGGTCGAAGGAAAAAGTGACCTCGTCGTTAATGCCATCGCCGTTGGGGGTAAAGGGATTGGGGGCGATGTGGGGAGCCTTCACAATTTGGTCAATCTCGTCGGCAACCACGAGGAGGGCATTGGTGGCGATGTCAGGGGTAGCGTCCCCATCCTCAGCCGGTTGTGGAATGGATTCGACACTGGGATCGCCTTGGTCATTCCACACCGAACTGGTGAACTCCTCTGAGCCACGGAAGAGCTTGGAGCGGAAGACGATCTCGATGTTCTGGTCGAATTGGAAGTGCTCGGCACCCATCAGGGGCAGCTTGATATGCAGTTTGGACGAGCCGGTGCGCGGATTGGTAACTACGCGCTGGGCAAACTGTCCCAAGCTGTCAGTGCGGCCCTCTATAGGAGCGAGGCGAATGGGGTGGATGTCGCGCAGCGGGTCGGCCCCCGTACCAGGGGCAATTTCAGTCCAGTCTTGGCCGTCGAAGCGCAAGGTGTCGATGCGCGTATCCGCGCTAGGCACGGCGATCTCGATCCGGTTGAAGGCGGTGGCCTCATCCGTTTTAAAGAATGGCCGGACAAAGTAGCGGAAAGCCGTCTCCTCGCCCAAGGTGACGCGGGGGGGGAAAATCTCGGCGACGATCCCCCCCGAGACCAGCGGCGCGTCGTAGTCGAACTCAATGAAGTCCAATAGGGCCGCGCTGTGCTGAGCAGAGTCGAAGAGGATGCGGAACTGGATGTAGCGAGTGCCGCCGGGCAGGGGTAGTTGGACGCCTGTGTTTTTCCACTCGGATTCGGGCAAGCTCTCGTCGATGAGGGCGTCTTCGAGCTTGAAAGGTGCCGACCAGAAGCTCCAGCCTAGAAGGCCGTCATCGCCTAGATCAACGCCAAGTTCATTGTACTGGAGCTCGCGTTCGGGAACGCGGCCTTCGGGGAGCTTGATCCAGGAAAACAGGTCAAGAGGATTGCCGTTTTCGTCTTGAGTGTCCGTGAGTCCCGGCCCCAAGCGGCGGGCGTAGATGTGGGTGTCGAGGGTGTTGCCCACGCGAAACTGGATGCGGACATCGCCGTCGCGGCCGTCGCGGTTGCCGCGCCAGCGCACCTTGCCCCAGTTGACTTGGCCGCCGGCCACATCGAGGGGAAACTGATTTTCATACGCCTCGCGCTCCGAGCCGGCAAACTGCTCGATCTCGCGGTCGTAGCGACGGATGCGCGGGGTGGGTGTGCCCACGTCGATAATGGCCGAGGTGTACCGCCCGTCGATGACATAGCCGTCGCCGAAATAGCCCGCTTCGGCCGTCTCGACATAGGTACCTCTGGGATCAATCGAGACTACGTCGAGACGACCGGCGACAAAGGGCGGATCGAATCGGAGATCTTTGACTACCGGGTTAAACTGACCGTTGGTAACGGGGACGAGTGTTCTGCGCGCTTGGATGGTCTCGGAACGGGTGTCGATGTTGGTATGGTTGCCGTAGCGGATGAAGTAATTGGCAATAGTGCTGGCGGGCAAGGTCGGCCGAGGGCGAAAAACGATGCGATTGAGATAGTAGTAACCCATCAGGTTGATGCCAACACCGCCGCGGCCGTAAAGGGCGGAGCCGTATTCCGTGCTGAGGTTGCCGTCAACCGCCTTTTCCGCGTCCACGCGACCGATTACCTGCATGGTCGCCCAGTAGTCGGCCGAGATCGGGTCGGCGATCTCACGACGAAAGCCATATTCGCTCGGCACCACCATAAAGGGACGCTGGGGATCCTTGCCGGGGATGATGCCGCCGAACTCGCCAGCCTTGAAGCGCTGGTTGAGCAAGTAGGCGAGGTTGCGCAGGCTGTCGAGACGCACGGGCCGAAGCCAGGTGGTCACACCTTGGCCGTGCTCAGGAAGCGACGGATCTTCGTCGATGAGTCCGTCGCCATCATCGTCGATTCCGTTGATTGGGTCTTCGTTGAGTTGGCCGTCCCAATCGTCGTCAAAGAGCGTGTACAATCCGTCCTCATTGAGTCGGCCATCGCCATCATTGTCGAACTGAGGATCCGGTCCGTCCTCGTCGATGAGCCCATCGAGATCGAGATCGAAAAGTTCCAGCGGGTCTTCGTCGATGAGTCCGTCGCCATCGTCGTCCCTTCTGTTAACTGGATCTTCGTTGAGTTGACCGTCTCCGTCATTGTCCACTTGCTCGTCGACATGATCCTCATTGATCAGCGCGTCTCCGTCGTTGTCAATCAGTTCGACGGGGTCTTCGTCGATGAGTCCGTCGCCATCGTCGTCGGCGATCAACTCAACGGCCCAACTGCGACCCAAGTCGAGGCGACCGGTGACCGGGCGCAGAATCCAGGGATGCACCTCGTCGCCGATCCGCCACCGCTTGACTTCGGCATAGCCATTACTGAATACAACTGCGACGCCGACTACCGCTACCAACAACCTGATCATCGAACACCTCCGCGCAAGACCGTAAGCCCTTGACTGTCTGCAACGAGCAAAACAAAGACGCCGGCGGCAGTTGCGCGCGCCATCGTCTGCACCGGTCAGGCTAATTACGGACGTTTTGCTGTTCTATATATGTAATATGGGCGAACAACTCAAGATAGTCAGATCGGGCCGACGAGGGAAAAAAGAGGTAGAGTTTGAAAGTTCTTGGATGTTTTGTCCCTTTACCAGGGACTGAAGTTTTCAAAGCGCGGCTAGGCCGGGCCGCCGCTTTCGTTGTTGACGGCCTGCACCAACGCCCGCATATAGGCGATGGAGTACGCGACGCCCACGCGGCCTCCCCCGAGCATATCGGGGATGTGGTCGGGAATGATCGCCCCATCGAACTCAACGGCGCGCAAAGCCTGCATCACGCAGTGCATGTCCTGATAGCCATCGTCCATTAGAGTTTCGGTCCACGGGTCGGGCATGGGGTTGGAGACATTGCGGAAGTGAATTTTGAAGAGCTTGTTGCGCGCGCCAAAGTAGTGTACCGCCTCTTCGACCGACGCCCCCATGCCCTGCTTGCCGCCCTCCAGCCAGCAGCCGACGCACAGACAGACGCCGATATTGGGACTGTCGGCGATGTCCATCGCCCGCTTGTACCCGGCAAAGTTACCGAAGATGCAGCGCGGTACTCCGCCTAGGGCATAGACCGGCGGATCATCGGGATGGATGCCGATATAGACTCCGGCTTCCTCGGCGACCGGCGCGACCTTGCGGATCATGTACTCGTAATTTTCCCACAGTTCATCTTCCGTATAGGCGCGTCCATGGGTCAAGTCGCCGGTAAACGTCTCGCTGCCCCAGCGCCCTGTGGCGTTTTTGATGTCGAGGGTGCGCGCGCTCATGCCGCCGCGGCGAGTGGTGCGGCCGGTGCTCCAGATGCCATTGCCCATGTGGGCGTACGTGTGGTAGCGGATGCCAGCGGCACCGAGGTCGCGGATGAATTGGATTAGCTCTGCGACTTTCTCGTCGCGGCCGGGCAGATTGAGCGTAATCTCCGGGACGTTGTGGACCGCGTGATTGGCGATGCGATATATCTGTAGGCCATAGGCGGCAAAGCGCGCGGCAAACTGCTTGTAGTGTTCGACGCTGTGCAACGCCGGGTCGTCAATGCCGAGCATGACCCACTCGACACCGAGTTGTTGAAAGAATTGCAGATCCTCGTCGCTGGCCTTGTGCGAGGTCTGAACGGCGACTTGGATTCCCGGTTTGCTGGCGTACAAACCGGGGACGGCGCGCAGTGCGTAGGGTCTGTTGGCGGTCATGGAGTACCTTCCTTTATCAGTTCGGAAACCGGCTGCGACCTTTCCCAGCGCAGCGCGACTTCTTGGTCAATGCCACAAAGCCAGTTCCAAGTGCGGATGCGCCGCACCCGGTCGCGGTAAGATTCGACTTCGGTTGCGTACGGCAGGCGCGGGCGGTCGCGGTAGGCGGGAATCTCCGCCGCATCGCAGAGCCAGTCTCGCTGTGGTGCAGCCGTGCGGTGGTAGGAAAACTTGATCATGCTGCGGGCGCGGTCGTTGGTTTTAGGACCGGCCTTGTGCCAGATGCCGTAGCGAGTTAGCACCACGGTACCAGCCGGCACCGCCAACGAGACTTGGCCGAGGATGTCGCCGTAGTGAGCTATGGCCTCGCGATCGACAGCGCGGCAATGCGAGCCGGGCAGGACCATAGTTGGCCCATCGGCGAGCGCGACGCTGTGAGGGTAATAATAGCACTGGAGTTCAAAGACATCGTAGCCACTGCCCGAAAGCCCGTCCGAATGCCAAGTCTGGCCGAGGTGCGGCTCCCTGAAAAAGTGGTGGTGGCCGCCTCGGGGCACCAAGAAATCCTCGCCCAACAGCGAGCGCGCGACTCCGGCGACTTGGGGATGCAGGAGCACCTGCTGGGTGTAGTCGTCCGAGGCGATAAAGGCGTCGCAATTGCCGGGAGCGAGGTCGTCGCAGCAGCGATTGAAGCCCTCGTCAATGACGCTTTCGAGGACGACCAAACCGGAGGCGACAAAATCCATGACGCCATCGTCGTCTAGCGTCGGTTTAATTGGCGACATCCGTTCCTCCTAAGCGAATTTTTCGAGCACGAACTCATAGCCGAGGTAGTCGTTGTCCTGGCCTTCGTACGCGTAGAGCTTGGCGATGGGAAACTGCACCACGCGCCAGCCATCGGCCACGGCCGCGAGCACCGATTCGTAGGGCGGGTCATCGCTGGGCAGGGTCGGCTTCTGAGGCTGGGTGGCGTCGTACAAGGCCCAGCTAGCCAGCGGCGAGCGCATATTGGTCGATTTGGCATAGAGGTAGAGAATCTGCTGGCGGGGTTTGGCGAGCAAGTCATCGAGGCGGTCGAGATCCGCAGCGGTAATCGCCTCGGTGCGGAGCTTGTCTCGGCATTGTGCCAACCAGTCTTTTACAGCTTCGTGCATATCGGCTCCCTATGGCGTCGGCCACATAAGAAAGCGCCCCCTTTTCGCGTGGTCAACAACCAGCGATACACCTAGTAATCAACCACCACCTTGACGGTTTGGGGCTGGAGCGCTGCGTCGAAACCAGCGACTAAGTCGGGAAAAGGGACGCACTGCGAGATGAGGGGAGTCACGTCTAATTGCCGCCGTGCCAACAGGTCAAGGGCCTGGGGAAATACGTGGGCGAAGCGGAAGGAGCCGCGGACGGTCAATTCCTTTTGCATGACCAAGTTGACCGGCAGTTCAATCGGGCCGCCTTGGACGCCCAACTGCACGATGGTGCCACCGGCCTTGCAGTGCGCGTACGCGGCTTGCAGGGCAGCCGGAGCACCGGAGGCTTCCATGACGACATCAAATCCCTCGCTCGCCGCCCGCGCCACGGCCGCCGAATCGTCAGCGCGCACGGGCTGATCGGCCCACAGCGACGCCGCCAAGTCGAGCGCACTTTGGCGAATATCGCTGACGACAAGGTGAGCCGCTCCGTAGTGCCGGGCAACTAGGCCGATGAGCTGGCCGATGGGACCGGCACCCGTCACCAGCACGCGCTTGCCAGCGATGCCCCCCGCTTGGCCGACACCGTGGACGGCGATGGATAGCGGTTCGAGTAGGGCCGCTTGGCGATAGTCCATCGCCGCGGGAAGCAGATGGCAGTTGTGCGCATGGACTTGCACGTATTCGCGGAACGAGCCGTCTTGGGGCGGGCTACAGGCAGCAGAGCCAAAGTAGCGCATCTGCGGGCAGAGATTGTAGCGGCCTTGGCGGCAGTGGGCGCATCTGCGACAGGGGTGGGACGGGTCAATCGCCACTCGGCTGCCCGTCGGCAGCACGTCTGCGAACGCGCCCGCATCAACGACTTCCCCGGCCGACTCGTGCCCAAGGACAAAGGGGCGCTCTGGGACAAAATCGCCGTTTCTGCCGTGGACGTAGTAGTGTAGGTCCGAACCGCAGATGCCGGTGGCGCGAATCTGCACTAAGATCTCGTCCGCGGCGATCTGCGGACGCTCGATTTCCGCGGCTCGCAGATCGCGGGCACCATGTAGGTAAAAGGCTCTCATGCAGCGGATAGTAGCGGCCACAGTACGGCGCGTCAAGGGAAAGGGCTGACCGCGGCGAGATTTGCCTGCCGCAGGCGTTGTGCGTACTGTGCAAGCACCATTCTCATTAGAAAGGAGACCTACCGTGAAACTCGGTCTCAAGTTCGGCCTCGACACACTCAGCAAAGAAAACCTGCAATTCGCCCAGCAGATGGGCGTCACGCACATCGTCGTCCACAGCCCCCCCTCGGCAACGAGGGCGTGCTCGATTACTTCGAGTTGCTGCGGATGAAAAAATTCATCGACTCGTTCGGCTTGGAACTGTGCGCCATCGAGAACTTGCCCGGCGACCACATGCACCCCATCACCCACGCGACGCCAGAGCGCGACGCCCAGTTGGCGAAAGTGTGCACCTCCATTGAAAACATGGGGAAAATCGGCATCCCGATCCTCGGCTACTACTTCAGTTTGGCCGGTGTCTCCGGCCACTGGCGCGCGTACGAAAGCGGCGGCGGACGCGGTGGGGCCGGCCTCAAGAGCTTCGACTACAGCTTAGTCCAAGACGCGCCGCCGATCGTCGATGAACCGGTCTCAGTCACCGAGATGTGGGAGCGATTGGCCTATTTTCTCGAGCGGGTAGTGCCCGTTGCCGAAAACGCCGGCGTCAAACTCGCCGCCCACCAAGACGACCCCCCGGCTGAAACCCTCTTCGGCACGGGCCGGCTCTTGACCAATCACGACGCCATGCAGCGGTTGATTGACCTCGTGCCTAGCCCGAGCAATGGGCTGGAGTTTTGCCAGGGAACGGTGGCCGAGATGGGGCCGGACGAGACGATTGCAGCCGTGCGCCGCTTCGCCGCACAGGGCAAGATATTCTACGTGCATTTCCGCAATGTGCGCGGCGGTTTCCCCAAGTTCGACGAGGTCTTTATCGACGAGGGCGACGTCAACATGATCGCCGCGCTCAAAGCCTATCGCGACGCGGGCTACGACGGAGTCATCACGCCCGACCACACGCCCCGCGTAATCGGCGACGAGCCGTACGGACATCGGGGCCGCGCTTTCGCCCTAGGGTACATTCGCGCCGGAATGCAGGCGCTAGAATTGCTGGATTAGCGGGAAGTCGTGGTGCCGAGGGCCGGACTCGAACCGGCACGTCCTAAGCGGACAGTGGATTTTAAGTCCACCGCGTCTACCAATTCCGCCACCCCGGCGCACAGATAAAAAAATGGAGGCGACGCCCGGAATCGAACCGGGGATAAGGGCTTTGCAGGCCCCTGCCTTACCACTTGGCCACGTCGCCTCAAAACAGGGGTTTGAAAGTACGCGGCAGGCGTGTTCCTGTCAACCTGCCTGCTATCTGATTGCCCCATGCCTTCCAACGTCGAGAATGGGTTAAAGATGCGATACGGCGTGGACAAAACCGACCGCAAAATCCCTTTGACACGGCGCACAAAACCTATAAACTAAAAAAGAGCTTTCACAATGCGACAATATCTCGACCTAGTGAGTCATTGCCTCGACCACGGCGAGGCCAAAGCCGACCGCACGGGCGTCGGCACCCTCGCCATCTTCGGCTATCAGATGCGTTTTGATCTAGCCGACGGGTTCCCCTGCCTGACCACCAAAAAGCTGCATTTGCGCTCCATCATCCACGAACTCCTGTGGTTTCTCAATGGCGACACCAACACGGCCTATTTGCAAAAGGAAAAGGTCAGCATCTGGGACGAATGGGCCGATGAAAACGGCGATCTCGGCCCGATCTACGGCAAGCAGTGGCGCGAGTGGCCAACCCCAGACGGCCCCATCGACCAAATACAAGGCGCCATTGAGCTAATTAAGACCAATCCCGATTCGCGCCGCATCCTCGTCAGCGCGTGGAACGTCAGCGAGTTGGAGCAAATGGCCCTCATGCCCTGCCACTGCCTGTTCCAGTTTTTCGTCACGCGCGGTCGGCTTTCCTGCCAGCTTTATCAACGCTCTTGCGACGTGGGGCTTGGCGTGCCGTTCAACATCGCCAGCTACAGCCTGCTGACCATGATGATGGCCCAAGTCTGCGGCTTGCAGTCCGGGGAATTCGTCTGGACCGGCGGCGACGTCCACATCTATCAGAACCACGTCGCCGCGCTGCGGCAACAACTCTGCCGCACTCCCCGGTCACTACCGGTGATGACGATTAAAAATCGCGGCCAGTCGATTTCCGACTTCCGCTACGACGACTTCAAACTGCTCAACTACCACCCTCACCCCTCCATCCCCATGGCAATCGCTGTCTGACAGGTCTATTGTACCGACCTTATCGTGCCGGTTGGGCACGGTGAAGCGGTCGCGGATACAACTTTCTCAGTCTTGGTTTAAGACCTTCACCTGCGTGTGTGCATCATCTATAGTCCAAGCCCCAAGCTGACCGTCCCCGTCTAAGTCGGCCCGCACCACCAACCAGAATCCTGTGCTCATAGGCCAGAACTCCCAAGTATAACCCTCTATCTGCCACCAAGCGCGCCGAATTCCCTTGTCATTCGGGTCGAAGTAATGACCATGCTTGGCAAAATAGGCTTTTTCGAACAGGTAGAGCTGCTCCAAGCACGCCTCCATTTGGATCAGGGCCCGCTCATGTGGGGTCAAGCGAGAAAAATGCACAACCCCTAAGCCTATGAGCACCAGCACCAAAAACGTCAACTCGATCACTCTCAGCGGCATGGGATATCTACCTCTTCGACGATTTGGTCCGCATCTAAGTCAATCGGCCCGGAATAGCGTCCATAAGGCTCGGAATAGCGAAAGGGGCTGAGCGAACCGCTGCTGTACTCGCTGTCGCCATCGCGATCTACAAACGCCCACAGCGAGTAGGTACCGGCCAGCAGACCATTTAGATCAAATCGCCCCTCTTCGTCCGCCCACTCGGCGTACGTCCGCCCGTCCTCGTTGATGGCCGCGATTCGGACGCGACCTTCTTCCCCGGCCTGCACCTGCCCTCGAATCGCCGCAGTCTCCGCGCCAACGGTAAAAGAAAGCGTCAGCAGACTGTCGGCGAGGCTATTGCCGATCCGGTCCACTAGCTGGGCAGCCGACCCTGCGAGCCGATACGCACCCGGTACCAGCGGTTCGGCAGGCGCGAAGCGGGCGCGGTTGGATGCCGGCCACAGCCAATCCCCCGCTAATGCTTGCGTCGAATCGCTCTCCGTCCAAAACCCTGCCAACGAGACCGGCTGCATGGCTTCGGAAAAAAGCAAATCCAGCGCGTCGCTTGGGGCCAGTCGATTCCGCGTCAGCCCGACGAAAGAGGGCGGCTTGCGGTCGGACCGCGCGCTGCCGCGAACGGGCGCATCCCACTGCACGGGCGCACCAGCGAACGCAAGCTGTACAGCATAGCGCCGGTCTGGCTCTTGCGCTGCCGTCTCAACGTAAATTTTCTCCTCTGCACCTGGGGCCGCATACAGCGACTCCACCGTCAGCCCGACGACTTCCAACTCTAACTCTTGTAGATCCACAGCCTCGGCAAAAAGCAACATCAGCCGTTCGGCGTGTATGGCCTGGACCCGCTTGAGCACGGGCGCAGGCGTCTGCTGGCGCGCGAGCACTAAATCGCCAGCCATCACCTCTTCCTCCCCCACTTCCACCGAGGACGACGGCAGGGCCAACCACTCGTCGGTATCTGGCAGGGCGTTGCGATTCGCATCCCTAAAGGCCAGCACTCGATAGTGACCCGGGGCAAGGCGAACAAACTCGTAGCCCCCGTCAGCACCGCTCTGCGTCTGATAGGATGGTTCGTCCAATCCTACCTCCCCGCTAAAGGTTTCCAAATCATAGGCCCAAACATGGGCACCGGCCATGGGTTGATGGTCTTGGTACACCCGGCCCCGCACTAAACCTTGGTCAAGCTGCGAGCCGGTGGCAAAAGCTAAAGTAAAGGATTTTGTCAAGGCATTGCCCCGCAGATCCCGTGCCCCAGTACCCACTGTCAACACATAAGTTCGCTCCTCGGCCAAAGGCATAGCAATGCGCAGTCGTGGACCGTGCCACGACAGTTGCAGCGGCCCGACCGGAGAGACAAAAAGAGCGGCCTCAGTCTGTTCGCGGTTCATGGATTCGCTAAAGACGATCTCTACTTCGGTATCCCGCGCCACTTTCAAGGCATCGCTCTCTGGGTAGTGAGACAGAATGCGAGGCGCCTCTTTGTCCACTGGCCCTCCGGTGGGCGGCCCGACTTTGGCACAGCCCAACAACAGGGCGACCAAGATGCTAATCAGCACCGTGCGGATGGGCCTCGGCGTAGATGGCTTGCAGGTACTCCAAGCTCACTTCAGTATAGCTCTGAGTCGCGGCCAAGGTCGCGTGGCCGAGGAGTTCTTTGACGGCCACTAAATCGGCACCAGCGTCGAGCAGATGGGCGGCAAAGGAGTGGCGCAAGCGATGCGGGCTGAGCGAATCGTCTTCTGACACGGCGCGCAAATGGCGCTCGACGATGCGCTGCACGGTGCGGCGACTCAAGCGCTTGCCGCGCCCGTTGAGGAAGAGGGCACCGGCTTCTACTTGCGACATGTCGCATTCGAGCAGGACCTCGGCGCGGCGTTGCAAATACGCTTCGAGTGCCTCTTGTGCCTTTGCGCCAATGGGAGCGATGCGCTCCTTGCGGCCCTTGCCCATGACTTTGATGGTGCCTTCGGCCAGATCCAGCGACGAAAGGTTGAGCCCCACCAGTTCGCCGAGGCGAATGCCCCCTCCGTAGAACACTTCTAGAATGGCCCTATCCCGCACGCCGCTAAACCGCTCGGTCGCAGGAGCCTCCATGGCCTCAGCGACCTGTTCTACGGGCAGGTGTCGTGGCAATGCGCGCTCGACCAAGGGTGATGCCACCGCACCAGCCGGATTGGCGACGAGCGCGCCCTCGCGACAGAGATAGCGGAAGAGCGAGCGCAGGGCGGCCAATTTGCGGGCAACAGTGCTGGCCTTGAGGCCCTTTTCTTCTAGGTCGGCGACAAAGGCCCGCACCTGCTCGCGCTGCACCACTCGCAGCGGCAGTTGCAAATTATCGACTCGCGGATAGAGAAAGCGGGCGAATTGCTGCAAGTCACAGCGATATGAACTGAGGGTGTACTCGGCACAATTGCGCTCTTTGTGCAAGTATTCCAAGAAGCGGACAATGCCCTCTTCGAGGCTAGATCCGGCGTGTAGAGCGCTCTGCGATGCATCGGCCATGGCAGTAATGAGCCAAGGAGGAATGAATACTCAGGCAGCTTGGGCGCTTTTGTCTTTTTCGCCCTCTTCGCTTTCGTACTCGGTGCCGCAAATCCGGCAGTACATAGCAGGGGCACCTGAGCGGCTCCCCTTTTCGTAGAGCAAGGCAGCGTCACAGTGGATGCACTTGCGGTCTATGGGACGGTCCCAGCTAGCGAATTTGCACTGGGGATAGGTACTGCAACCAAAGAAGACCTTGCCCTTGCGCGACCGCTTCTCCACGATCTGGCCATCGCAACCGTCCTCTGGACACTGGATCCCAAGGACATAGGGCTTGACGTTTTTGCAATCTGGATAGCTGCTACAAGCCAAGAAACGGCCATAGCGACCCGTCTTGACGACCATGGGCGCACTGCATTGATCGCAGATCTCGTCGGTCTCCTCTTCACTTTGCTCTTCGAGAGGTTTGGTGTTTTTGCACTTGGGATAACCAGAGCAAGCGAGGAAGCGACCGTTGCGACCCCACTTGACTACCATGTCGGCCCCGCAGTCCTCGCAGTCCTCGTCCGACACCTCTTGCAGCGCGCGCTTTAGCTCTTTGCGTTGGCTATTGGCCGTGTCTAAGTCGCCCTTCCACGAGTCGTAGAACTGCTGCACGATCTTCACCCAGTTAGTATCCCCATCTTCAATCTGATCGAGCTTGTCCTCCATGTTGGCCGTGAAAGCTACGTTGAAGAGGTGCGGAAAGGTATCGACGAGTAGTTTGTTGACGGTCTGACCGCGCTCAGTGGCCACGAAGTAGCGGTTATCGACCTTTTCGACATACTTGCGGTCGAGGATGGTAGTAATGATTTGCGCGTAGGTCGAGGGGCGGCCAATGCCCTCGGATTCCAGTTGCTTTACGAGCGACGCTTCAGTAAAGCGCGGCGGTGGCTTAGTGAAGTGCTGCTCAGGAGCGATCTTCTCTAACTTTAGTATCTCGCCTTCGGCGATATCAGCGGGCATGGCCCGCGATATGTCCTCTTCTCTCCCGGCCATGCCATTAGACACGGCCTCCGACTTATCCTCTTCTTCCTTGCTTTCGCTATAGAGCAGGGTAAAGCCCGGAAACTTGACAACGCTCCCTGCAGCGCGAAGCAAGTAGGGTCCGGCCTCGACATTGGCCGTCGTGATGTTGAGAACCTGCGGCTTCATCTGGGAGGTCACGAATCGCTTCCAGATCAGGGAGTACACTCGCGCTTGATCTGGCGTAAGCAAGTGCTTGACTTTGTCTGGATGCAGGGCTACGGAGGTGGGGCGTATGGCCTCGTGGGCGTCTTGAGCGCTGTTTTTGGTCCGGTAGTGATTGGGCGCCTCGGGTACGTAATCGCGGCCGTAGAGGGCGTCAATCTGCTCACGCACTTCGGCGATGGCATCGGCTGCGACGCGCACCGAATCCGTGCGCATATAGGTAATCAGGCCACGGGTTTCGCCCTCGACCTCAATGCCTTCGTATAGCTGCTGAGCCACAGCCATGGTGCGCTTGACCGAAAAGCGCATCCGCCGAGCACATTCCTGCTGCAAGGTGCTGGTCGTGAAGGGCGGGGCTGGACGGCGCACTTGGTCGCGTTCCTTGACTTCTTTGACCGCTATATCTTGCGCGGCCAGCTCAGCGGCGATGCGATCGGCCTCCTCCTGATTGCCGATGTCGAGCTTATCGCCGTCTTTGGACAAAAGGCGCGCCCAGAACAAACCCTGGCTCTCGCGGCCCAAAAGGGCCTCGATCGACCAGTACTCTTTAGGCTCAAATGCCTTGATCTCGCGATCGCGATCGCAGATTAACCGCACGGCTACGGACTGCACGCGACCGGCTGAGAGCCCGGAGTGTATGACCTTCCACAAGAGCGGGCTGATCTCGTAGCCGACTAAGCGGTCGAGTACGCGCCGCGCCTGTTGGGCATCGACCTTGTGGAGATCCAGCACGCCCGAGTGTTCTAGCGACTCGTGTACCGCTTTGGGCGTAATCTCGTTGAAGAGAATTCGCTTGACGTTGTCATTCTTGTGGGAGATGGCTTGAGCCACGTGCCAAGCAATGGCTTCGCCCTCGCGGTCGGGGTCGGTAGCCAAGTAGGTGGTATCGGCGGCTTGGGCTGCTTTGCGGAGGCCGCTGAGGATCTTGCCCTTGCCGCGAATGGTCACGTAGCGCGGCTTGAAGCCGCCTTCAACGTCGATGCCCAGCTCTTTCGGCGGCAGATCCCGCACGTGCCCCATACAGGGTTTGACCACAAAATTTTTGCCTAAAATTTTGTTGATTGTCTTGGCCTTGGCTGGCGACTCGACAACCACCAATGACTTGCCCATCTGCTCCCTCGGTTGATAGCCCTTAAGACGTAAGTTGCGTAATTTCCTGAATATATAGACGCCCTAAGACAATCGCAAGACGCCCTCTTGACAAACTAAAGCCGCCGCCTTTTTGTAACGCATTTAGTTTTGCGCGCTGCATTCTCTGGGATTTGTACCTTGATCCATCGCAAAAAATCAAGCGAAATAGAGCACATTGCCGCGAGTTGCGAGATCGTCTTCGCCGTCCAGCAGAAGCTCGAAGCGCTCATCGCGCCTGGCGTTAGCACCCTCGAACTGGATCAAGTCGCCGAGACCGAAATCCGCGTCTTGGGAGCGGTACCCGCCTTCAAGGGATACCACGGCTTCCCCTACTCGATTTGCGCTTCAGTAAACGCTGCAATCGTGCATGGGTTCCCCGACGAAACTCCACTGCAAGAGGGCGACATCGTCAGCATTGACGTGGGTGCCTGTCTCGACGGCTACTATGGCGACGGGGCCTTTACCGTCGCCGTCGGCGCGATCAGCGCGCAGGCACAGCACCTCATCAATGGCACCCTCGACTGCCTCGCACGAGGCATTGACCAAGCGCGGCCCGGTGGGCGGCTCTCCGACATTTCGCACGCCATCCAGCGCCACGCCGAAAGCCAAGGACTGGCCGTAGTGCGCGAGTACGGGGGCCACGGCATTGGCCGCGAGTTGCACGAGTCACCCTACATCGAAAACTATGGTTCGCCCGGCAAAGGCCCGCTGCTCAAGCCTGGACACGTATTCTGCATCGAGCCGATTCTCTGCCTAGGCAACCCTCAAATCGACCATTTCGACGACTGGACCACCCTCACCTCTGACCGCTCGCTCGCCGCTCACGCCGAACATACCGTCGCCATTACTGAGGACGGGCCGCGGATTCTGACCCTGCCCGCTGTGCCAGCATGAAGGTCACCTTCCTCGGCACTGGCACCTCCATCGGAGTACCGCGCATCGGCTGTTACTGCCCAGTTTGTGCCTCGGACGACCCCAAAAACAAGCGCTTGCGCTGTGCCTTACACTTGGCACATCAAGGCCGATCAATCCTCGTAGATGCCGGCCCAGATCTCAGAACTCAAGCCCTGCGCTATCAGATCAACCGCGTCGATTGCGTGCTGTTGACTCACGGCCACGCCGATCATCTGCACGGCCTCGACGATGTGCGATCTTATTGCTTTGACCGCGATCAGCCGCTGCCCTGCTATGCGGATTCGCACACCATTGCACGCATCGAACGAGTCTTCGACTACGCCTTTGACAAAGACGCTCCAAGCGCAACGCCGCAGCTAGCCCTGCGTCCGATTGCCGGACCGTTCACAGCTTGTGGACTCGCCATCGAGCCGCTCACCATCTATCACGGCCACTCCCCGGTTCTGGCCTTCCGCATCGGCAACTTCGCCTACGCCACGGACACTAATTACATCCCAGAGGCGGCCATGGCGCGACTGCATGGTCTAGAGGTCTTGGTCCTCGACGCACTACGCTACAAAGAACATCCCACCCATTTCAACGTCGAGCAGGCGTTGGCCATTGTCGCCGAACTCCAGCCTACTCGCACGTACTTCACGCATATAGCCCACGACCTCGACCACCATCAGACCAATGCCGAACTCCCCCCAAGCGTGGAACTAGCCTACGACGGATTGGTGTTGGAGTTGTAAGAAAAAACAAGGATGCCGCCGGTCTCCCGACGACATCCTCGCCTCGATCAAAAGCACTCCGGTTTTAGTTCAACACTTGGACCATCCGCAGTGCTTGCACATTAGACAGCTACTCTCATACGATACCGTCGACCCGCACTCTGGACAGGTCGTCAGCGTCTTTGGCTCACTGCCCTCGACGAAACTGGGCGGCATGTCCTCAGGGGCGACAGTATCGGGCTGCTTGCCTGCCTTCCGCTGCAAATAGCGCTCCATCGCCTTGCCAATGGCATCCGGCGTAGACAAGATCAACTCGCCGTTTTCCCATACTGGGTTTGGTCCTGAAATGCCCTTCAACTCGCTGATAACTTCCTGAGGATCAACCCCCGAGCTCAGCACCAGTGAAATTAGCCGGCTGATGGCCTCAGACTGGGCGGCGGCGTTGCCGCCAGACTTGCCGATGGTACTGAAGACTTCGCATATCCCGTATTCGTCTTCGTTGATCGTTACGTAGATCTTGCCCTCGCCGGTGTTGATCCGCTCGGTAATGCCCGCGGTGACGGCCGGGCGACGGCGACGGTGGAGAAAGCCATCTGGCCCCATGTAGTTAGGGACCTCCACAGCCGAAGCTTCCTTCTTGTCGGCTTGGCCCTCGGTCTGCAGAATGCCCTCGCGGCTGCCCTCGCGGTACACCGTCACGCCCTTGAGACCTTCCTTGTACGCGGTGATGTAGATGTCGGCGACCGTCTCTAGCGTGATGTCTTCGGGCAGGTTGATCGTCGAAGAAATACTACTATCGGTATACTTCTGGATCACGCCCTGCATCTTGACGCGGAAGTAGGGGTCGATTTCGTGGGCCGTCACCACGTAATCGGGCAGGTCCTCGTCGTCGCCGAAGACGCGCTGGATGAGCGGGTGATAGACCTTGTACTCGCGAAAACTCTCGCCGTCGTCCTGTTTTACCCGGCGGGTGTAGCTAGTGCAAAAAATCGGCTCAATCCCCGAACTCGTCTGCGCCACAATCGAACCTGTGCCCACCGGCGGCATCGTGATCAAGGTACAATTACGCAGGCCGTGCTCGGCGATTTTCTTTTGCAGCGCTTGGGGTAGGCTCTGGATGAATTTGCTCTGCTCGATGCCCTCCCAGTCGAAAAGCGGAAAGGCCCCCTTCTCCTGCGCCAATTCGACGGACATTTCATAGGCGTTGTGGCAGATGGTGGCCATAACGCGGTCTATAATTTCCAAGGCCTCGTCCGAATCGTACTTACCCTGCATCAAGACCAGCGCGTCGGCCATGCCGGTGATGCCCAAACCCACCCGCCGGTCAGAGGCTACGGCTTCGCGAATTTTGGGCAAGGCATGATTGTCCATGTTGTACTCAATGACATTGTCCAAAAAGCGGGTCGCCACGCGTGCAGCCTCCCCCAGCGCCTCGTAGTCGAACTCGCCGTCGGCACTAACGAAGTTCACCAGATTGAGATTGCCTAGGTTACAGGCCGTGTACGAGGCCAGCGGCTGCTCGCCGCAGGGATTGGTGCTAGTGAGCGGATTGACGTATTCGACATTGTGATACTCGCGCATCGTGTCCCAAAAAATAATCCCCGGCTCGGCACTGGCGTGGGCATTAGCGATGATCTTGTCCCACAATTGGCGCGCCTTGACCGTGCGGAACACCTTGCCACCCCAGCGTAAGTCAAAGTCCGAGTCGGCCAACACAGCCTGCATGAACTCGTGGGTAATCAGCACGCTGATGTTGGCGTACTGCACTTTGGTGCGATTGGCGTCGTTTTTGATGGTGATGAAATCTTCGATATCGGGGTGATCGACCCGCAAGGTCAGCATCAGGGCACCGCGTCGGCCGGCTTGGGAGACGGCATTGGTGCTCTCGGAGAGCAGATTCATAAAGGCGGTGCAACCCGGCGAGGCATCCACCGTGGCGTTGACCGGAGCTCCTTGCGGCCTGAGAATCGACAGATCCGTGCCGACGCCACCGCCCGTGCGGTACACCATGGCCGACTCGCTCAAACAACGATAGATGCCTTCTAAGCTATCTTCTTCAATGGGAATGACATAGCAGTTGGACAGCGTCGGCTTGCGCCTAGCCTCATCGCGGCCAGCACCGTGCATGACGCGCCCGCCGGGGATGAACTTGAAGTCCATCAATAGCGAAAAGAAGCGGTCGTACCAGTATTGGGGATCCTTCTCCACCGAGGCCATAGCCCGAGCGATGCGGTCCCAGATGTGCAGCGGGCCGGTTTCGCCGGGTGCCAAGTACTTGTTGCGCAAAACGTCGATGGCGAGGTCGTTGTCGCCGTAATAGGTCTCAGCATCAGCGGCGCGGGCCAAGAGAGCATCGTAGCCGTTGCGTTTGAGCCCGTGATTTTCGAGCTGGACTAATAGCTCTTCAAAGCGGTGGGCAACCACAGGATCTTTCTCAATTTTAGATGCCATTACGGCCCTCCTTTTGAAGCAAAACAAGACCTTGTCCGCGCCGCGAGGAGGGAGACCGTCGCGGAGGTTTGCGTTGACCAAGAATTGTTAGAATGTACTGAAAGTGGGGAGTGAACAAAAGTGCAGATCTTGTAACTACACTATCTTTAGAATCTTGCACTTGCTCTACACAAGATGTTGTGTTTGTCCAAAAAAAGCAACAATGGAGGGCTTGTCAAGCGAAAAACAAGGATGCGCTAAAAAAAACAGAATCGGCCTTAATTATTGGCCAATTGCTCCAGTTCGCGCATGAAATCGCTCTTGTCCTTGAACTGGCGATAGACCGAAGCAAAGCGCACATACGCCACGTCGTTGAGCTGGCGCAGATGCTCTATAACGCGCTCGCCGATCTGCTTGGAGGGAATTTCCTTCACTTTGAGACTGCCCACTTCGGCCTCGACCTGATCGACGAGCTGCTCGATCTCCTCGGCCGAAACGGTCGTCTTATAACAGGCTACCTGTATCTTATCGAGCAGTTTGCTGCGATCAAAAGGCTCGCGCCGACCGTCGGCCTTAATGACGGATAGGGGCACGTTTTCGATGTATTCATAGGTTGTGAAGCGCTTGTCACAGCTTGTGCACTCGCGGCGACGGCGAATCGCCATACCTTCGCGGCACGACCGCGAATCCACCACCCGATCTTCTGCACAATTGCAATAGGGACACCGCATAGACTAATCCTCCTAGCGTACGGTGGACGGCGTTTGGGTGGGGAAGAGTGGGGAAGAAAGGGAAGGAAAGTAATACTAAATATAATAAAAATAGGAAGATATTAGCAACCGTCAGTTGAGCCTGAAGGTGAAGGGCAGGCTAACCCAGACCTTGACGGGCCTATCGTTTTGCATCGCCGGCGTAAACTCCGACTGGAGAGCGGCGGCTTTGGCGACCTCGTGGAATACCTTGGGACCCGTGATCTTGCCGATCTGCTCGACTTTGCCGTCTTTGCCGACTAGCGCCGTGACAAACACCTTGCCCGTGATGTTGGCCTTCTGGGCAGTAGGCGGATACTTCGGCTCTACTCTCTTGGTGAGCTTGGGCTTCTTCTCGACCCGCCACAACTCGACTATCTCTTCTTCCTCTTCCAACTCAACTTCCTCAACCACCTCCTCCTCTAATGGCGGCGGCGGTGCCAGATCGTCGAGATCGAGATCGAGATCGGTGTCCTCAATGGTCACGTCATCCGGGACATCCGGGTTGTCGGTGGGCACGGGCACGACCGGTCGGGCTGGCGGTGGGGGTCGGCGTTCCTGTTTAGTCTCGGGGATTTCTTCGAGTTGAATGATAATCGGCTGTTCGGGTTTAGCGTAGGCTTCGGGCTCGAAGTTGGGGAAGAGGACAAAGAGGGCCGCGTGCAAGAGGGTAGAAAAACCCGTGCAGGCCCACAACGTCTTCCGGTACGTCAATCGCAGGTTGGCTTCAGGCTGTTTGCCGCGAATCATTCGTCCAACTCCCGTTTGGTGGAGAAGTTGACCCGCAGAGCCTCGACCTTGCGCAACTCCTCCATGACATCGGAAATTACCCCGAACTCAGAGTCCTTATCGCCTCGCAATGAGATGATCAACCGAGGGTTGGCCGTCAGGTACTTATGCACCAGCGCGCCCACCTCGGAAAGCGGTATGTTCCGGTCTTCAATGTTGACGACCCCTTCGCTACTGACCCAAACCTGCAATACGTTGCGGCGGCTTTCGAGCTTCTCAATTTTTTCAGCCTGTGGCAACTCCACCGGCACGCCCCTATAACGCACGAAAACCGTCGAGACCATGAAAAACACGAGGAGCAAAAAGGATATATCGGCCATGGAAGCCGTGGGAATGACGCTAACTACTTTGGCTTTGCGTGCGAATTTCATCGGTTATTCTTCCGGGTTGGCAATCGAAATTTTGGTGGCCCCAGCCAGTTTGAGCTCGTCTAGCACATCGACGAAGGTCCGATAGGTAGCCCCGCGCTCGGTCTTGAGCGAGACGATCAGATTCTCGTTTTCCTGCAGACGCCCTTCAATTCGCGCCTTGAGTTCAGCAAACGGCACCGGCGTTAGCTGCTCATTCTCAAAAAAGGCGAGCTGATCGCGGGCGTTGATCCACACGTTGAGAATATTCTTTTCTTGTACCTCCTTGGTCTCTCCCACCGGCGGCAAGTGCAACGAGAGGCCCTTGTCTTGGTTCATGGTGGTCGTGACGAGGAAGAACACGATCAACAAAAAGGCGATATCCGCCATCGAAGCCGTGGGAATTTCTGGGGCAACCCGACTCTGGCGCTTCCCGATCACGTCTAGGCTCCTTGGTGCTCGCGCGCGCCTAACAAGTCGATAAAGTTGGCCGTCTGCTCGGTCATATCGGCAATGATCTTATCGATGCGATTGGCGCAGAAATTGTAGCAAAACTGGATCAAGATGCCCACGATCAAACCCGAGGCCGTAGTGATTAGGGCCTCGGAAATACCACCTGCGACCATGGAAGGCTCGACATCGCCGGCTTCCTTAATTGCCTGAAAGGCGTTGATCATACCGCTGACCGTGCCTAAGAAGCCTATCATTGGTGCCAAGTTAGCCACTGTCGAGAGCCAAACCATACCGCGCTCGAGAAAGGCCATCTCCACCGCTCCAGAATTGTCAATGGCTTTCTCGACGTGGTCGATGCCGCGCTCCAAGCGCAAGAGTCCAGCGTGGATAACCGAGGCAACCGGACCGCGCGTCTGTGAACAAAGCTCAGCCGCGGCATCGGCCCCCCCACTTTTGAGCGCCTCTTCGAGGCTCGCAAAGAAACTCGCCGCGTCAATCGACGACCGCGACAAATTGTACAGGCGCTCAATCGCTACGGCAACGCCGACGATGAGCAGAATGAGTAGGGGCCACATGGCCCATCCGCCGTCTTGAAAAAGCTCTACCATTTTTTCTCCTCGCTATTATTGTTAGTCCCGGTCCAACAGACCGGAGCAATGATTAGTTTTGCTCCTCTTGCGCCTCTTCGCCACCGAAGAACTGTCGCTTGAGCTTTTCCTCTTCGGTCTCGGGCGGCCGGAGCTGCCAGATGCGCTGTTGGGCCACCTTTTCCCAAGCCGGATCGGCTTTGGCCTTCTCAAAAGCGGCAATGGCCCCTTCCTCGTCGCCCTCCTTCACCAGATTGTCGCCCTTGAGCAGCAGCAGGTGTGCGTCCTTGGAATTTACCTTCAGCCCCAGCCCCAGCCACTCTTTTGCTGAAGCAAACTCGCCACGGCCTTGGTGCCACTCCACTAGCTCAGCGATGCTCTCCGAATCCTTGGGATCGGCCTCGACCATGCCTTTGAGGCCCTCGATGTGCCTAGAGTCGTCGCCCTCCTCAGAAGCGATTGATGCGATTCGGTTGTAATAGGAATAGGCGTTCTGCGAATCTACCTTCGCCAGTTCCAATAGCGTGTCGTAGGCCCCTTCGACATCGCCCACCTTTAGCTTCAGTTCGACGATACTCTCTAGTTGATCAACACCACCTGTCCCACCTTCGACTTGGCGTTTACGCCACTTAAGAGCCTGATCCACCTGCCCTAGCTCTTGGTGTAACACTGCAAGTATTTCAATGAGTTCAGCGTCTTTGACTCCAGTCGTGTCTTCACGCTCAGCCTCAACTAACTCCTTGTAGTGGACGATAGCCCGCTCGTTGTGGCCTCCGCGACGATAGAGGTCGGCCAACTTGCGACGGTTAGCAGCATCCGGCTTTTTGCGCAGTACGCGCTCCAAGCTCAAAGCAGCCGAATCGGCCTCGCCGACGGCTTGGTAGATCGTGTAGAGTAGCCGATTGGAATTCAGATGCAGCGAGTCGATGCTGATTGCTTGGCGCAGTGCGATGCGGGCTTGGGGCAGTGCGATACGGGCACCGGTGGAATCCTTTTTTTCATAGTAGAGCTGCCCCAAGAAGTAGGCGGCTGTCAACTCTTGGGGACTATATTGCAAAACAGTCGTGTAATAGCCTATGGCTCTATCGTACTCTTTGTTTTGGCGGGCAGTTTTAGCGTAGTATTTGTACTTGCGGATTGAATCGGCTATCGCAACTTCATTCTCATTGGCTCTGGCGTCGGCACCCAAAACTAAAGCACAAATCGCTAGCCATAGTGTACGCATCAGATTACATTTCACGGTGAACAATCCTCAATATGGCTACGGTCTCCGAGCCGCGACAAGCCGCGGGTTCATTGGTCATTCCTTAATGCAGCCTTCGCAAAGTCGTCAAGATATGGATTTACTGTTTGGGATGCAACTTCAAAGTCCACTTAAGTACTAAATATAACAACCCCCGTCATTACATCTTTATAGCGCCTGCGTTACATTTTCGCGACTCAACTCGTATCTGCAGATTGACAAGTGTTTATTTTTAATGCACTTTATCCATTTTAAACAATATGGCGACGAGCGCGTTTATCCGAGCTACCGCTACATTCACTTCGCCGCAATCGAGCGGCGGAGCTAATCTGAGAGAAGAAGTCGTGAACTGGTTTGAAAGAATGAAAACGGGGATCAAGTCCCTAATAAAGCGCGAAATTCCCCAAGGCATCTGGATCAGGTGCAAAAAGTGCGGCCACTCCAACTACGAAATGGCCCTGCGACGCCGGCACTGGATCTGCCCGGAGTGCGCTTGCCACTATCCCATCGGCCATCAGCAGTACATCGACCTCCTCATTGACGACGGTACATTCACCGAAATTGACGCCAACGTAGCACCTGTCGATCCGCTCAAGTTCAAAGGCTACAAGGACAAAATCAAGACCAGTCGCCGCCAGAGCAGCCTAAAAGAATCGGTGTACACCGGCATCGGCCAAATCGGCGGCCATTCCGTCGCCTTGGCGATCATGGACTCGCGTTATCTCACGGGCACCTTAGGCGGCGCGACCGGCGAGAAGCTCTGCCGACTCATCGACCGCGCCATGGCCGAACGATGCACGCTAGTCATCGTCTGCCAGTCGGGTGGTGCTAGGATGCAGGAAAGCGCCTATTCGCTGATGCAGATGGCGCGGATTAGCGCCAAGCTCAACCAACTCTCGCAAAACGGCTTGCTCTATATTGCTATTCTTACCGATCCTACGTATGGCGGCGTCACCGCCAGCTTTGCCATGCTCGGCGATATCGCCTTGGCCGAACCCGGTGCGCGCATCGGGTTTGCGGGCCAAACCGTCATCCAGCAGTTCCTCGGCACAGACGCCCCCCTGCCCGAAGGCTTTCAACTAGCCGAGACCGTCCTCGAACACGGCTTTATCGACCGCATCGTCCCGCGCGACCGCATGGCGGCGGAATTGGCGCGCTTGATCTCTCTGTTGACCCCGCAGACTGCTGACCACGTCTAGAAGTTGTGTCCTAGGCTCAGCCAGACATCCAGTTGCTCGTCGGCGACGCCCGTACCCATGCGGATCACCAGATCGGCGTCCCAGACCATGCGCACTCCTGCGCCGCCGCTGATGTGCATGCCCGACCACCCAATTTTATCCAAGTCGGGCCATACTCGGCCCGCATCGAAAAAAGTTACCCCCTGCCACTCTATGTATTGTCCGTAAAACCAGATGTCATACAGTTGGTAGCGCAATTCGACATTGGACAAAAAGCGCACATCGTCTGTAAACCGCTGGGTATCGAAACCGCGCAGTGAATCGCTGCCGCCCAGCCCCTTGACCCGGCGACTGCCTCCTATTTCGCCATAGGCATAGAGCGGTACTTCGCCACTAAGCACTTCTAGAACGAGACGATGAGAGAAATTCAACCGAGGTGACAGTGGGATGTAGTAGGCGTTGGTCAGGGTTACGCGACTAAAGTCAATAGGTTCAAAAAACAGCGCTAGCAGGGAGTTGCGTGCCGACTCGTACGACCACTCCTGAAAGAAGCCGCGCCGCGGCACCACCTCGTCGTCGCGGGTATCCCACTGGAGAGTCGCACTGATAAACCCCGAAAACCCATCTATCACTCCATCTGGGGTGCCTCGCTCCAAATAGAACGCCTGCGTCCCCCGCTGGTCCACATCAACGCGCTCCAGCCCAAAACCGACCGACATAGATACCGGACCGTATAGCTGGCGAAAAAGGCGCACTAAAATCCGCGGGTTTCTTTCTAGAATGTAATAGTAGTAGTTCTCATCTTTGAAATCAGCACTCTTAGGCTCGATGAAGTCGCGATTAAATGTGCTATTGTTGCCCAACCCATAGTAACGCGTGCGTATATTGCGCTCGTGGAACAACTCCAGTCTCAGGCCGAAACCCGTCCCCGAAATCCGGGGCACTCTCAGTCGCACGCGATTTTTTACCTTGCCCTCAGAAGACTGCTGGACGTGCAACGTCAGCTTGTAGAGATAGGGCTGCCGCCGGTAGTCAGCCCAGTGGACGCGCGCGCCCCAATTCCAGCCTGTGTTAGGACTGAGATAAGCAAACGGCAGGCCGGTGACGCCGTAGGGGATGCCCCGCAGAGTAAACTGGCGTCGCTTTGCCATCCAGCGCACGGCTTCCACGGTCTGCTCGGTCGCCGCCTGCGAGACTTTGGTCAGCAGCGGGGACGAAGGCTGGCTTTGAGTGGAATCGACGCGGACCTCGCCTTCACCCCATGCGCTCTCTGCGAACAATAGGACGCCGATGCAACTGCCGTTTGCGAGAAGCCGCTTAACCACGATCACCTTGCTTGCCTACACTTTCAGGTGTGAAAATACCGCACTCAAAACGCTGTCGATCAAGCGAGTTTATCGGAGCATCAAGCGCATAGCGGAGTGGCGTAATCGCGACTGCTCCGCGCGCCAAGGCTTCCACATCGCTGTTAGCCCCATCGCCAATCAACTGCAACTGACAGCTATGATATGCAAAGTGCGACTCATCTTCACGCCTAGCGAATAGCGGACCATAGCTCGTCTTCGCCAAACCCGTCAGGCACCTCGGGGATTCGCGCTTGGTACTAGCGGGCATGTTCACTGCGATCATGTCGGCACCAGCCGGCAACCCCCCGCGCAAAATCTCGGCAGCGATGTCCACGGTGACGGCCGCCGCCGCCGCGACCAGCGCATCGAGCGCGGGATCGAGCTGCCGACATCGCCGCCAGAGCGCAAAAGCCGGTTCGGGCAACTCCAGCGAAAAGGCTGCGGATGGCACCCCGGCGAGAAAGCCTTCTACAGCCGCCCCTATGGTGCCGGAACTCAGCGTGAAAGCGAGACCGGAGTTGACGCCCATATTGATGCCAGAAATGACTAGAGTCGGCTTTTGGAGACAGAGATTGTGGATGCCGATATGGGCACAGTCGGCGGGCTTGCCGGTCAACGTCTGGACGGGAAAGCCGTCGCATTCAATCTCGGCCAGCACCAATGGCTCAAAACGGCTCATACTCTTGCTGGTCCAACTGCATTCCGCCGCCGGTACGACCACGCATAGCTCGGTCAACTTGGATAGCTCCCTCAGCAAAGGCACCAAAAGAGGCGAATCAGCGCCGTCGTCGTTTGTCACCAATACTTGGGATTTTGCAGCGGTCACAGTCGATTTCCCCTTTGCTATGGAGGCGCTCTGAGATGGCGTCATATAATAACAATCCGCCATTCGGCTCCCAACAATTTCCTTGCTTAGCTGCGACCTGCGGTCCTATTATTTTCCCATGGATGATTCTATTTTCCTACAGGAGCTTGAAACCCTCGCCGAGGGACTGGACATTGAGGTTCGCTACGACGATTTCGAGGGGCAAGGCGGGCTTTGTCGCTATGGCGGCAAAGCCTACTTGATCGTCAATCGCGAACTCGATACCGAAGGTCGGGTGCATGTGTTATGCCGTGCTCTTGCGCGGCTGTCTCTCGATGCAGTCTTTATCCGTCCCCAAGTACGGGAACGGATTGAAAAGTGTAGATCGCAGGCCGCTGCCTAATCGCCTACACTCCCACTGACCGCATTCCAGCATTTAGACGAGACAGCGAATTTTCCCGCCGAAATTTACCGCCTGAAGGGCGGACTGCGCTTCCTTGACAGCCCCTATGTCATGGTCTATTTTTGTTTTTCTCTGCCTATTAAGACAAAGGGATTACCATGCCCAAAATCAAGACGCATAAATCCTCGGCCAAGCGCATCAAGCAGCGCGGGTCGGGCAGCCTGAAGCGGCGCAACGCCTATGCCACGCACCTTTTGGGCCGCCGCTCGACCAAGCGCAAACGGGCTTTTCGCAAAAACAGTCCGGTCTCGTCCGCAGACCTAACCAATGTGCGCCGGGCCCTGAACCTCAAGTAAGCGAGTTTAACGGAGAATAATTCATGCCACGGGTAAGTCATGCCGTAGCCACCAAGAAGCGCAAAAAGAAGGTACTCAAACAATCCAAGGGTTATTGGGGCGCGCGCAGCCGCCTCTTCCGCACCGCTAGGGAAGCCGTTGACCGCGCTCAAGCCTACGCCTACCGCGACAGGCGTCAACGCAAGCGGGACTTCCGCCGTCTCTGGATTGTCCGCATCAATGCCGCCGCCCGCCGCAACGGCATGTCTTATAGCCAGCTCGTCCACGGGCTAGACCAAGCCGGCATTGCAATCAACCGCAAGATATTGGCCGATCTAGCCGTGCGCGATCCGGCCGCCTTTACTGCGGTAGTCGAACAAGCCCGGCCCCACGTCTAAATTTACACCCATCTGACAGAAAGGGGCCGGCGATACGCGCTGGGCCCTTTTTGTTCTATGTAGGTCTATATGTTAGAAGAAGTGCGACAATTGGCGTCAGTAGTCGTAGCGGAAATCGCGGCGGCCCAAGACGCTAAGACACTGGAGGCACTGCGAGTTCACCACCTCGGGCGCAAGAGCCGCTTGCGCCAGATCGCGCGACAGATCGGCCACCTGCCCGCTGCCCAACGACCGGCGCTAGGGGAAGCCACCGGTCGCGCTCAACAGGCCATTCAGCAAGCGCTAGACGACAAGGCCCTAGCCCTCCGGCAGATGGCCGAATCGGCTTCTGACCTCGACGTAACGCTCCCGGGCCGACGGCCCCTCTTGGGCTGTGCCCACCTCCTGTCTCAGCTAACCGACGAATTGATCAGCATCTTCCAAAGCATGGGTTTTGACGTGGCCGACGGGCCAGAAGCCGAAGACGAGTACCACAACTTCGACGCCCTCAACACGCCGGCCGATCACCCCGCACGCGACTTGCACGACACCTTCTATCTAGAGGGCGGTGGACTCATGCGCACCCACACCTCCACGGTGCAGATTCGCGTCATGGAGCAAACGCCGCCACCGGTGCGGATCATCTCCTTGGGGCGCTGCTACCGCAAGGAGACAGTCGATGCAACCCACCACTTCGCCTTCCACCAGATCGAGGGCCTATACGTCGATCGCGGGGTCTCTTTCGCCGACTTGAAGGGCACTATTGAGGCTATGGGACGCCAGCTTATGGGTGCGGAGACTCAAGTGCGTTTTCGACCTCACTTCTTTCCCTTCACTGAGCCCAGCGTGGAGTACGATTTCACCTGCATCTGCAAGAGACAACGCGCCAACTGCTCTATTTGCAAGGGAACGGGTTGGATCGAAATCGCCGGCGCTGGCATGGTCGATCCGGCCGTCTTTACCGCGGTGGGCTACGACCCAGACGAATATACGGGCTTCGCCTTCGGCATGGGGATGGAGCGGATCGCCATGATCCGGCACGGCATTGACGACGTGCGGCGCTTCCTCGAAAACGACTTGCGGTTCGTCCGCCAGTTCTAAGGTTTCCGGCAACGCCCTATGAAAATTACTTATAACTGGCTCAAGGAATACGTGGACTTCGCCTGGGATTGGCCCGAGCTAGTCGAGCGCCTAACTATGGCGGGCTTGGAGTTCGAGGGCGTCGAGGATCTCGGCGCGCGCTACGAGGGCGTTGTCATCGGTCGCGTCGATTCCTGTTGCCCACACGAAAACGCCGACCGCCTGACCGTCTGCCAAGTCGATGTGGGGACCAGGGTCAACACCATCGTCTGTGGGGCACCCAATGTCGCGGCCGGGCAAACCGTCGCCGTCGCCCTGCCCGGCACTACGCTGCCCGGAGGCATGCAGATCAAAAGAGCCAAAATCCGCGGCGTCGCATCCGAGGGCATGCTCTGTGCCGAAGACGAACTCGGGCTAGGCGATAACCACGACGGCATTGTGGTGCTCAACGAGGACCTCTCGGTCGGCACCCCCTTTGCCGCGGCCACTGGGCTGGGCGACGTGGTCATCGACTTCGAAGTTACGCCCAATCGCCCGGACTGCCTGAGCCTTTTAGGCATTGCCCGCGAGGTCCACGCACTCACTGGCAATCCCCTCCGTTTTCCCAACATACAGGTGCCCGAAAGCGGAGCGGCCACCGCAGAAGACGTGCGGATCGACATCGAGACACCAGACGATTGCCCGCGCTATGTCGGCCGCATCGTGCGCGGCGTCGAGGTTGGCCCCTCGCCCGAGTGGCTCCAGCGCCGACTCCAAGCCGTGGGTCAGCGCCCGATCAACAACATCGTCGATATAACCAACTACGTGCTGCTGGAATTGGGGCATCCCCTGCACGCTTTCGACCTACATGCACTGGACCAGCGGCGCATCGTCGTCCGCCGGGCGCGCGCTGGCGAAACCTTGGAGATGCTCGACGGCACCCAGTGCCAGCTCGACGAAGAGATGCTGGTCATCGCCGATGGAACGCGGCCCCAAGCGCTAGCCGGAGTTATGGGCGGGGCCCATTCCCAAGTATCGGCGGACACCACGGACATCCTGCTCGAAAGCGCGTATTTCGCACCATCGCAGGTGCGGCTAGCCCGGTCTCGACTAGGGATTTTCACTGAGGCAGCCACGCGCTTTGAGCGCGGTGCCGATTGGGACGCCCCGGTGCAGGCGCTTGATCGCGCCGCCCTCCTAATCACCAAACTGACCGGCGGTACAGTCGCCCCAACTCCTTTAGACGTATACCCTCGCCCCGGCCAACGCCGCCAAATCCCGCTCTGCGTTGACCGCACCAACCAACTTTTGGCTACGGAGTTAGACTCCGCTGCCATCGTCCAGATCCTCGAACGCCTCGGCTGCCGGGTCGAATCGAGCCGGCCCCTCGTGGTAACGGTCCCGAGCTTCCGCCCCGACCTAACGCGCCCAGCCGACCTCATCGAGGAAGTTGGCCGCATCTACGGCTTTGACCGCATTGAGGGCCGCCAAGAGGCATCTGGCCCTTGGATCACCCAGCGCAATCCCGAACTCACCTTTAGGCAGGTCGCGCGGCAACGGCTCTTGGGCTTGGGTTTAGACGAAGTCGTCAGCAATACGATCGTCGAATCCCGCTGGCTCGAATTAGTCGGTACCGCAGATCGTGCCGCCCGCTTGGCCAACCCGCCGACCGAAACCCAAGACGCCTTGCGCACCACCTTGGTGCCGAGCTTATTAGACGTCGCGCGTCGCAACTTCAATCAGCGGGCCGCAGGAGTGGCCATTTTCGAACTGGGCAAGTGCTTTGTCGCCGCAGCCGAAAAAGGCGTAAGACCCGAGGAAAACTGGCACCTCGCAGCCCTGTGGTCAGGCCGCGTATCAGCCTCTCCCTATCAGGCCGACACCCGCGAGGCCGACTTTTTCGATCTCAAGGGCTTGCTCGAAGCGCTGGTGGGCGAGGAGAATTTGCGCTTTGCGCCCGCCGACCGCCCCGAATGCCGCTCGGGACACGCAGCCTGTATTTCCCTCGGTGGCGAGCCTCTCGGCTGGCTAGGCCAAGTTTCGACCGACTTATGCGCGGCATTTGATTTAGAGCGCCAAGTACATATTTTTGAAATATCGTTTACCGCGCTAGTACGCCATTGGCACGGTCGGGAGCGCTCGTTTACCGCGCTTCCCAAGTTTCCACCGATCGAGCGCGACTTGGCCATAGTCGTACGCGCAGACACTGCAACCGCCGAACTTATCGCCACCATGCGAGATAGTGCGCCTCACCTCGTCGAATCCATCGAGGTTTTTGACCTCTATCAAGGGGATCAAATAGAAGCAGGCCACAAGAGCGTGGCGTTCGCCATCCGTCTGCGCGACCGTGAACAGACATTGCAGGACGCTCAGGCCGACGCGGCGATCTCCGCGATGCTCAAGAGTCTCAAAGCGCGGTTCGGCGCTCGCTTGCGCTAATTCCAACCTCAATCAGGAGTACAGTCGTCCCCAATGGATGTAAACGAAAATTTTGAGCGACTTGAGCAGTACATTAACCGTCTGACAGGAACACTCGAAACGCTGCGCAAGGAAAACGACGAATTGAATGGGCAGCTCCAGAGCCTCAAAGAAAAAAATGACACCCTGCAGGCAGACCTCCAGAGCCTCGAAACAAAAATCAGCGTCGTCAGCAGTGAAAACGAACAGATCAAAAAGGACAAAGAAGTGGTAAAGGGACGCATCGAACAGCTCCTCAGTCGCTTGGACGGTACCTTCAGCAGCAAAAACGAACAGCTTGAGCAGGTCGAAGTAGCCCACACAGAGGCCGAATAAGACAAAGACATCTGATCTGAGAAAGGGGTCTAGTATGTCGTCCCAAGTAGTGGTCAAAATATTCGACAAGCACTATACCCTAGGAGTTGACGAAGATCACTCTGCCGAACACGTGCAAAAGCTCGCCGAGATGGTGGACGAGCGCATGCACGAAGTCAAGCACGAGCTCCAAGGCGGCTCCCCACTCCAAGTGGCCATCTTGGCCAGTCTGAGCTTAGTGGAGGAACTCCTCTCCCTGCGGAAGGACTACGCTTCCGCTGAAGCCGATATAGCCCAGCGGACTTCTCAGCTCGCTACCTCGCTTGGGCACCTTTTCGCCGAAGTAGAAGTTCCCCGTTCCGATAGCTGAAGTATCCCGAGCCGGGTTCCATCCCGTGCTCTGGCCCGATGCCCAAAGGCGTCGAGACCGATAAGGATAAGAAAGAGATACCCTTGTTTAATGGGTTTGACTACATAGTCCTAATCTGTTCTGCCTTAGCCTTTTTCGCCGGTGGCTGTCTCCTCGGCTGGCTTGGCAGTGAGCGGCTGCGCAACAGCAAACTGCACAGCACCCAAGCCACCGCCGATCAGATCGTCGACCGCGCCCGCCAAGAAGCCGAGGTCTTGAAAAAAAATGCCCTGCTCGAAGCAAGGGATGAATGGCACCGCGAGCGGACCCCACTGGAAAAGGAGCAAGAGGTACAGAGACGCTCGTTGCGCGATCTGGCGGCCAAGCTGCTAGAGCGCGAACAGCAACTAGAGCGCAAAATAGACCTGCTCACGAGCAAGGAGCGCGAACAACTTAAGAACGAGCAGGACCTCGACCGCCGCGAGGCGGCCATAGCTGCGGACGAGGTCCAAGCCCAGGACCTCGTCCGAGAGCAGAGTCGGCGGCTGGAAGAATTGGCTGGCATCAGTCAGCAAGAAGCCCGGCGCATACTCGTTGATCAGCTAGAGGGTGGCGCGCGCCGAGTTGCCGCCCGCAAGGTCCGCGAGATCAAGGACACCGCGGTTGCCACGGCCAACCTAGAGGCCAAGGAAATTATCACCCGCGCCATCCAGCGCTTCGCCGGAGAACTGACCGTCGAGAGTACGCTTTCGGTCGTGCCCATCCCCTTCGACGACATGAAGGGGCGCATCATCGGTCGCGACGGGCGCAATATCCGCTCCTTTGAAATGATCACCGGCGTCGAAGTCATCGTTGATGATACCCCTGGTATGGTCATGCTCTCGGGCTTTGACCCACTGCGCCGCGAAGTGGCCAGACATACTCTTGAAACGCTCATCCGCGACGGGCGCATCCACCCTGGACGCATTGAAGAAGTGTATGACAAGGCCCGCAGCACCGTTGAGGAAATGATCCGCGAGTCCGGTTCCAAAGCCGCTTTTGACCTCGGCATTCACGACTTATCCGAGCCGCTACTGGAAACGCTGGGCAAGCTCCGCTTCCGCACCAGCTATGGACAAAACTTGTTGGTCCACAGCAAGGAAGTCGGGTTTTTGGCCGGCATGATGGCCGAGATGCTCGACCTTGACATCGTGCTGGCTCGCCGCGCTGGTCTCTTGCACGACATCGGCAAGGCACAGGACTTTGAGTTGGGCAACGACCCAGCGCAAAGCGGTGCCGTACTGGCTCGCAAGGGCGGCGAAAGCCCTGAAGTTGTGCAGATTATCGAAACCCATAGCAAGCACACGCCCTCGCGCTCAGCCATCGCCGTCCTAGTCGAAGCCGCCAACGAAATCTCCACCCACCGCCCAGGGGCCCGCAAAGAAAAAGTCGAGGAGTACATCCGCCGCTTGCACCACATTGAGGAACTCGCAGCCGACTACGTGGGCGTGCAACAGGCTTTTGCCCTGCAAAACGGCAAGGAGGTTCGGGTCTTGGTCGACAGCGGAGTGGTAGATGACACGTATGCCGAACAACTCGCCGACGACATCACCACCAAGCTCGAACAACAACTCGAGTACCCTGGGCAATTGCGCGTCTGCATCATCCGCGAGATGCGTGCCGAGTCTCACGCGCGGTGAACATTCTCTTCGTCGCCGATATCTTTGCCCAGCCGGGCCGCCGGGTTGCCGCAGCCGTAATTCCCGAACTAGTAAAACAGCGCGAAGTCTCTCTGGTAATCGCCAACGGCGAAAACGCCGCCGGAGGATTTGGTCTCACCGACCGCATCGTGCGCAAGCTGCACAGCTATGGCACCGACGTCATCACCAGCGGCAACCACGTCTGGGACCGCCGCGAGTTCATCCCGTACCTAGACCAATCCGACCGCGTCCTGCGCCCCTTCAACTACCCCAAAGATGCCCCCGGCATTGGTGCGACCGTCGTCGCTGCACGCGGCGGTCCCCCAGTGGCCGTGCTCTGCCTCCAAGGGCGCACCGGGATGCCCACCATCGACTGCCCCTTCCGCACAGGCCGCGCCGAAGTCGAGCGCCTACGCGCAGAGACACCTTTAGTCTTTGTAGATTTCCACGCCGAAGCCACCGCGGAGAAAATGGCTATGGGCTTCCACCTCGACGGCTTGGCCACCGCAGTCATCGGCACCCACACCCACGTGCAAACCGCGGATGAGCGCATCTTGCCCAAAGGCACGGCGTACCTAACCGACGCTGGCATGACCGGCGTCCGCGAATCCGTAATTGGCGTGCGTCCCGAAATAGCCATCCAACGCTTCCTCACCCAGATGCCCACCCGTTTCAAGCCCGCCGACGGCAAGGCGGTCCTCTGCGGCGCGCTGGTCGAAGCTGACGAGACAAGCGGCCGGGCCACTCGAATTGAGCGGTTGCAGCTAGCCGAGCCTTGACCTCGTGTGAATTAGGAATTAAAAATTAGAAACTGGGCGCGAGGATTACGCCAATTCTCAATTCCTAATTCCCAATTGATTACCCGGAGCACCTATGTCCTTTCAAGAGCCGCTCCTCTGGACCGATGCCGAAGACGCAACCCACCGGCCTTACTCGGTCTCCGAAATCACCAGCCAAGTCAAGGAGTTGCTTGAGGAGAATCTGCCCAAGTGCTGGGTTGAGGGTGAGATCTCTCAGTACACCCACCACAGCTCCGGCCACCGCTATTTCACGCTCAAAGACAACGCAAGCCAACTAAGCGCGGTGATGTTCAAATGGCAGGCCGGCTCGCTCTCCTTCAGCCCCCAACAGGGCATGCAGGTGCAGGTGTACGGACATATCTCCGTCTTCGAGCGCGCCGGGAAGTACCAACTCTACGCCGAGCAGATCAAACCCGCTGGCGTCGGCGAGTTGGCTATCGCCTTCGAGCAACTCAAAAATCGCCTAGCGGCTGAAGGGCTTTTCGACGAAAGCCGCAAGCGACCCTTGCCCCCGTATCCCCGCAAAATCGGCGTGGTAACCTCGCCGACTGGCGCGGCCATCCGCGACATCATCCAAATCCTCGACCGCCGCGCCCCGGACATCGAGATCGTCCTCTGCCCTGCTCGGGTTCAAGGCGAAGGAGCCGCCGCTGAGATCGCCGCTGCCATCGCCAGTTTAAATCAACTAGACGACATCGACGTGTTGATTGTCGGCCGCGGTGGTGGTGCGCCCGAAGACCTCTGGCCCTTCAACGACGAATCCGTCGCCCGGGCTATCTACCAAGCACCCCAGCCCGTCATCTCTGCCGTCGGCCACGAGATCGACTATACCATCGCCGACTACGTGGCCGACTGCCGCGCTCCAACTCCCTCGGCCGCAGCCGAAATAGTCGCTCGTGAACGCAGTACTCTGCGCGAACGAGTCGCCGAACAACAAGGCCGCTTGCTAGCGGAAATGGAGCGCTATCTCAGTTCCTTAGAGGAGCGGTTGCGCCACTGCGACCCGGACCGCCTGCGCGCACGCCTCGACGACCACTTGCAGCAACAAAGCCTATACCTCGACGAACGGTGCCAAGCCCTTTCTACTGCTTTCGATTGGTTTTTGCGCACTCGAGTCGAGGCCCTAGCCACCGCCACCACCCGCCTCGACGACCTCAGCCCGCTCACGAGCCTAGCGCGCGGTTTTGCCCTAGTGGAACGCGTCGCCAATAAACGCCTCGTCCGCGACGGCAACGAGCTTCAGCCGGGCGATAAACTGCAACTGCGCTTTCGCCGCGGAGGCGCTATCTGCCGTGTGGAGGAGAAACTCAATGAGTGAAACTTTTGAAGAAGCCCTAGCCGCGCTAGAAGAGAGCGTTCAGCGCCTCGAAGCAGGCGATCTCAAGCTCGAAGAGGCCCTCGAAGTATTTGAAAAAGGCGTCGCCGCCTCGCGCGCCTGCGGCCAGTGGCTCGACCAGACCCGCGAGCGCGTCCAAGTCCTCACCGCCGACGCCGAGGGCCAATTCCGCCTCTCTTTTCTGGACGACGAAGACGACCAATAGCCCCCTCGGCCTCGGCTCGATGTTGACTCGCCTCTACATCAAGGACTTTGCCCTTATCGAAGAAGCGGTGATCGAATTTGGCCCCGGCCTCAACGTCATCACCGGCGAGACCGGGGCTGGCAAGTCCATCCTCATCGGTGCCCTCAACTCCATCCTCGGCGGCCCTGTCAACGCCGATTTAGTGCGCAAAGAGGCTAGCTCGTGCGCAGTGGAGGGCTTTTTTGAACTCGACGACCAAGGTCAAATCGCGCGCTTGGCCGATCTAGGCGTTCTCTTGGAGGATGGCCAACTCATCCTCCGCCGCGAGATTCGCGGCCAGGGCCGCTCGCGCGCCTTTGTCAACGGTCAAGGTCAGCCCATCAAGCAGCTAAAGCAAATCGGCTCAATCTTGGTTGACCTGCATGGCCAACACGAACACCAATCGCTGCTCGACCCTAAGCTCCACGCCCGCTTTCTCGATGCGTTTGCCGGGATCGACGACCAGCGCCGCCTCGTGGGACAGCACTGGCGCGCTTACCGCGATAGCGTGGCCCACCTCGACCGGCTGCGCGCAGAGCGCGACGCACTCGCAGCCGAAGACGAGTTGTGCGCCTTCCAGTTAGAAGAGATCCGCCGTCTCGCACCCCGACCGGGCGAGGAGTCCGAACTAGAACGCGAGTTGCAAGTCCTCGACAACGCCGAGACTCTATCCCAAGGCGGTCTCCAGCTCTACGACTTGCTCTATCAGCGCGAAGGTGCGGTTTACGAGGCACTCGGCCAAGTTCGCCGTCAACTCGACCGGCTGCGCGAAATCGACCCTGCGCTCGGCCCCCAAGCCGCGGCTTTAGAGGAACTGATCTACGAGGTCGAAGACCTAGCCGGCCAACTGCGCGACTACGCCCGCGGAATCGAAATGCACCCTAGGCGAGCCGACGAACTACGCGAGCGCCGCGATGGCCTGCGCGCCTTAAAAAAGAAATACGGCGGCACCCTCGACGCCGTGTTAGAACGCGCCCGCGAGCTTGCGGCGCGCGAAGACCGCGCTGACCGCCTCCGCGACGAGCTGGCCCAAGCGGCTGAACACCGCGATCAAACACTCGCTGAGTTTGCCGCCTGTTGCCTCGCCCTTTCTGCGGCGCGCCAGCAGGCCAGTGCCACCTTGTCGCGGGCGCTAGTCGCCACCCTCGGGGAGTTGGGCATGGCCAAGGCCCAGTTTTACATCGAGTTGGCAACCGCCGAAGATCCGGAGGGGATAGTTCAGCGCGACGGACGTCACTACACGGCGGGCGAGCACGGCATGGAGTACGTCGCCTTCCACATTTCCGCCAATACCGGCCAACCACCGCGACCCTTAGCGCGCATTGCCTCGGGCGGGGAAATTTCGCGCGTGATGCTGGCCCTCAAGGAAGCGGTCGCCGGGCGCGACCTCGTTTCGACCTTGGTCTTCGACGAAATCGACGCTGGGATTTCGGGGCGCATCGCCGCGGCCGTCGGTCGCAAACTACAGTCCCTCTCCGCGGCGCACCAAACTATCGTCATCACCCACCTGCCGCAGATCGCCAGCCTCGCCGACCAGCACTTTTCAGTGCGCAAGCAGCAGGAGCAACAGCGGACTACCACCGAAGTTGTGCTACTCAACGCAACGGCTCGCGCCGAGGAAATTGCCTATCTGTTGGCCGGCGAGACCATTTCGGATACAGCGCGCCAACACGCTCGCGAAATGCTGCAATAGCCCGGCAATGCTGGCCAATTTCCTCAGCGTCCTGCGGGTTCTACTCATCCCCTTCCTACTCTACTTCATTGCCCAAGGACCGGTGGCCCAGTACCAAGCCGTGTTCCTACTACTCATTGCCGGTGCCACGGATATCGGCGACGGCTGGGTGGCACGGCGCTACAACCAAGTCTCCCGCCTCGGCAAGATACTCGACCCGCTGGCCGATAAAATTTTCCTCGCTTGTCTGCTCGGCGGGCTAGTCTTCTGGCGCGATTTGCCGCTGTGGCTTTTGGGGATACTCTTTGCCCGCGATGTGGCAATCGTGTTGGTGGGGGGATTGTTCTTACGTTCACAGGGGATGGTCATTGCCGCCAACCGCTGGGGCAAATACACAACCTTCTGCATGGTACTTACGGCCCTCAGCTACGTCATCGAGACCCCGGCCAGCTTGCGCACAGGACTAGTCATGGCGGCAACCACCTTGGTCGTCGTCTCCAGCTTGAGCTACGCGCAGCTCGCGCTCAGTCTCTTGCAACGAGACCGAACTTGAAGGTCAGTTGGGCTGGATCAAGCGATACCAGCGCAAATAGGCCTCGTCAAGGCGACGGCGGTGGGCGTATATGCCGATCATTTCTATCACTTTGAGCCGCAAGGCCAACTTGTGTAGATCGACTTTGCCCACCTTACGCTCTGCGCGTTTCACAGCCCGAACCCAAAGTAGTAGCGCCACTTGTCGATTAGGGGGTCGTCCTCGTCGCTGGAAACCCGCTCGCGATTGAGTGGATGCGCTACTTGGAAATAGACGAACATCGGGATGCGGTAGAAAGTAAAAAGCTGTAGCCGCAACTCGCCGCCCACGTCGGTCAGAAATTTGTCGGTGTTGGGCAAAGACCGCCATCGCTCACCGGACCAGAAGTCGATGTCCTCAAAGCGCGAGAAATTGCCCACCACCCCGGCTTCGGCAAATAGCTCGGCGTAGAGCTTGGAAAAGTTGAAGTTGATAAAGCGACTGCTGATGCGCTTCAAGAGAGGAAACTCATAGCCGACGCGGGCGTAGAGCAATTTGGTTCCCCAGTCGGTGAAATAAGGGTAGCCGCTGAGGAAGTTGCGCCCGCCGATATAGTAGCGTAGCGGCCAGTAGTATCGGCCCTCCAAAAACCCGCCGCCTTCGATAAAGCGAGGCTTGAGACGGACGTTCTTATACGCGCCAATTAGCTCAATGTTGAGCGAATTGTCGAACGGCAACCTGATCCGCTCGTTGTACGCGGCTATGTATTCATTGACCCGCATGCGGCGCTCGACGCCGACGAACTGATCGCGGGGAACTCCATCGGTAGGTATTTGCTCGGTCAGCGAATCAGCTACCGTCGGCATCAAATAGCGATAGACTAAAGCCATGGCGCGACCCGATGGACTGATCAAGCGATCAGCCGTGGGGTTGATTTTCCGGTAGCGCCAAGCCATGCTCAACATATGCGTGCGAAAAAAGCTGAGGTCTTCGTAGAAATCCAGCGGATCCTCGTTGTTCACCAACAAGGTATCTTGTGCCAAAAGCGACGGATCTAAGGAGGCCGATATATCGACGCCGTCTTGTGCCAAATAGATCTGGTTCTGGCTGCGGAAGCGGCGCAAGGTCCAGCCTTCGGCGTAGTCGCGCCATATGTAGAGGGCGTTCAACTCGGTTCGCCGAGTCAGCGGCACATCGACGCCCACGGCCAGTTGCCCCAAAGATGTCTTGAACAGGTCTGCGCGGCTCGTGCCCTGATAGACGTATTGACGGACGTCCGGGATTAGCAGACTGGTGACCGAATCGACCGGCACCGGATAGAGATCGGTCGCCTCGATCTCAAGCGTATCAATCTGGCTACCCTTGATCAAGTTGTCGATCTCGCGCCGCCGGCCCGCTATGTAAAACGAGGGGTTGAAGGTCCGGTTGTTGCCCACTTGTGGCCGGAGCCGGCGCTCGTAGAAGAAGCCGACATCCGTATTGAGATCTGTGGCACTTCGCATGTTCTTGCCGGCAATGCCCCAAGCTGTCAGCTCCTGACCGCCGAACATGTCGCCGGTGGAAAACTGCAAGCCGCCGCTGGCTTGGTTGAGGCCAAAAGTGTTGCCGACATACGTGGGGCCGACCTGTAGAATCGGGATGTAGCGCAAGACGTTGCGCCCCCTGTACGTCGCGGTCTGGAATTGATCGGCGAGCTTGGGGCCGTCGAAGATGGAGCGATAGTCGCGCATCACCACCGGCTCGAAGTGCGCATCGCGCTCGAATTCTCCCATCTCAAAGCTATAGAGGCTATAGTCGTTGGAGTGGTAGCCACTGTACACCACGCGCTCGTCGGCGGCTACAGTCGGCACAAAAGCCCCGCCAATGACGTTGGTTAGCTGTTCGACTTCGTCGTTTTCCAAGCGGTAGCGGTAGATGTTGAAAATGCCGCTCTGGTCCGACGAAAACACAAAACCCGAGCCATCGGGCAGCCAGTGCGGATCGCGCTCGTCGGCCGGCGAGGCAACGACCGCACGGAACCCCGACGAGTCGGGATGGGCGAAGGCAACGGTATCGGGAAAGACTTCTATGGTTTCCTCCTCGCCTTCTTCGCCCTCTTCGTCGTCTTCGCTCTTCTTTTTGTTTTTCGCCTTCTCAAAGACCTTGGGCCGCGGCGGGCTATCGGCGCGGATCATCGCAATGTCGCGGTCTTCGCCGCGGAACAAGCTGAAGAGTAACCACTCGCCGTCGGGCGAGAAGCGCGGCCCCATGTATTGGGTGGCGTCGTTGTTGTTCGTCAGATAGACCAAGTCCGTGCCGTCGCGATCTATGAGGCCGAGGTTGTTGGTCCCGTCCTCATTGTGTACGAAGGCAATGCGCTGGCCATCGGGGGAAAACGAGGGGTCTTTAGCGCGCAGCCTAGCACTGATGCGGCGCTCCTTGTCCTCGGCCAAGTTGTAGATATAGAGGTCGTTAAAGCCGCCCTTGTTGCGAACAAAAACGATCTCCTCCCCGTCGGGTGACCAGCCAATCCGCGTATCTATCCAGTTTTTGAGTTCGGTCTTTTTTCGCGTCTCGAAATCGTAGATTTTGAGCACCGTGAGCCCATAGTCCTGCTTCTCGCTGGTCAGGTACGCCAGTTTTTTGCCGTCCGGCGACAGCGCGGGATGATACTCGAGTACGCCCTCGTTGACCTCGTCCAGCGACTCGCCTTGAAAGAAGCCCTGCGCGCGGATCTCGGATTCGAGGCGGCCGTAATTCTCGGCCAAAAAGGCGACCCAATTCGCGTAAAACTGATCCGCGGAAACGCCCAACACCCGGCGGATGGCCGGATCGAAGCTCATCGAGCCGATCTGATGCGTCAGTTCATCGACCTTCTCGGCACCGTACTGCTCGTGGATGTACACCATCATCGCGTAGCCCTGATTGTACACGAACTCGCCGTAGAACTTGCCCATGCGGTCCCAGACCGTCCCCATTTCCTCCCACGAGAGCAGATCGTCTTCGAGCACCGCCATCCGCAGCAACATGTCGCGGTGCGAATCCCAAGTATCGTAGCCGAATTTTTGCGCTCCGTACTGGGCGATGCCCTCGGTCCAGCCGCGCGGGGCATTGAGATGGTACAGCGGAAACTGAAACGTAATGTCTGGATTGGAATCGAAGCGCGAGACCGACAGCAGTGCGAACTGGAAGGGCCACTTCTTGCGCGCCTTGTTGAGCGTCATAATGTGCGTCAACTCGTGCGTGACCACGTTTTTGATCCAATCGTGACTGCCGCGCAGTTCAAAGTCGAGGCTAGTGGCCCAAATGGCCATGGTATTGCTGTAGTAGTTGGCCCAGCCGTTGCCCAGCACATCGGAGTTGTCGAGGACGATGACGTGGATGGTGCGGAAGTCGTCGTAGTAATCGTAGGCCGCCGCGAGAGTGGGAAAGACTTCCTCGCAGGTTTCGGCTACTCGGCGCGCGGTACCCTCGGCTCCAAGCATGTAATGGACCCGGAAGTGATCGGTGACGATGGTTTTTATCTGGGCCTGGGCCGCTCCGGTGAGGAACAGCGCGGCAATGGCGGAAAAAATCGCTCGGCGCAACGTGTATCCCTTTCGCAAAAAGGCGATCAGCAGCTATTGCCGATCGCTCCATAAGTTGTATAGGAAAATACTGGAGGCCGTACTCTCCGTCAAACGGCTCGGAGCCACTTTCACGCGGCTTCGCCGTTAACTATTATATCTCCATGCAATACACCATTCATCGCATCAATGTCCTCGACCTGCCCGACGCCGATTGGGAGCGTCCCCAGTGGCAGGCGGCCGAGACCTTAGAGATCACCCACTTTTCTTGGGAGGATTCCGGCCACCGTCCCCGCACTCAGGCGCGCCTGCTCTACGACGAGCGGGCACTGTCCATTATATTCCGCGTCGAGGACCGCTACGTCCGCGCCGTGGCCAAGCGCTTCCAAGATTCCGTCTGCACCGATTCCTGCGTCGAGTTCTTCGTCGCACCCCTGCCCGATTCGCAGGCTTACTTCAATTTCGAGATCAACTGTGGCGGCACCATGCTCTTGCACCGCTGCCCGTCAGCCGCCGAGCGCGCCCAAGGCCGAGAAACTGAAAACGTCAGCGACACCGACGGTGCCACCATCCGCATCGCCACAACCCTCCCCAAGATCGTCGAGCCAGAACTCACCTCTCCCACGACTTGGGCGGTCGAGTACCGCGTCCCTTTCGCCCTCTTCACCCAGTACTTCGGTACCCAGACGCCAGTACCCGGCACCCAGTGGAAGGGCAACTTCTACAAGTGCGGCGACCGCACCTCCCACCCCCACTGGGGTTCGTGGGCACCCGTGGGTACACCCAATCCCAGCTTTCACCAGCCGGACTTTTATCAGCCGCTCGTATTTGCCTAGCGCTCGCCTTTGTGTCGGCGACATCGGGACTGACGAACTAAAGATCAGGCTTTTGGGCCGTGGTATCGCTGTCTCAGTCAAAAAGAGGGGAACTGTAGGAGGGCGCACGGACAAAGCGCTTCAGCCCAAGGTGTAATCGAGCCTGAGCCGCCGGTCCCAAATGCACCTGGAGATACCGATCCTCCACCTCAACAGACTGATCTTGGCCGTCTTCGTTCTCTAATCGAGCACCCGTGAATTGGTGCTCGCCAAAGGAACCGGCCTGCAACAAGACGTCGCGGCCTTCCACTGGATCCGTATTCACCAGCGTCAGGCTAACCCCGTCGGCGCTGACCCGATCAACTAGGGCCGCGACGTACTCGGGCAGACCGGGGCGACGGCGCTGCGGATCGAAATAGTGCATGTGGGTTTGGAGCAGCCCGCCGTTGTAAATCGCCGCTGGCGTGCCCAAGGTCATCTGGATCAAGGCTTCGGGCAACACGGGATTGAGCCGCTGGAAGTGGTAGCACTCGCGCGTCTCGGGATCGCTGTCGTCGCTTTCTAGGCGATTCAGACTGTGGCAGATGCTGGAGTAGGTCGAGTCGATCACCTGATCGACGTAGCCTAAGTTTTTGCCTTCGGTAAAGGCGAACCAAGCCATCGGCGGACAGATGCCGGCTTTGGCCGCGCCCCAGTCGGGGGGCAGACCGGCAAAAGCGGCGCGGTCGGGAAAGGCTGCGTCGAGGCGGGCCAAATCCCGCTCGCTTTGGCTCAAGTAGTACAAATGAATGTACAAGTACGGGTCGGGTGGCCGAAAATCGAACCAGCCTTGGTCGCCGTGGCGGGCTGGCACCTTGACGCGACCGTCCTCCTCGCGCCGCAGTTCCCACAGCATGTCGAGTTGCGAGCGAGCCAAGTCCAAATGGGAATCATCGCCGGTCATCAGCAGGGCACAACTGCCGGCCACTAGGGCCGGCTCGACGATATTGCGCGCTCCGTGCGGCCAGCGCCAGCCGTAGTACCCACCCCACCACTTGCCGTCCATCAACTCGCCAGTGGTTCCCTCGGGTCCAATATTGTCGGGCATAATGCCGCCGTTGGCCGCGCAGCGCTCCTCCCACGCCTGCAAATAATCGAGCACCCAGGTTTTGTATTGGTCATCGCCAGTGTAGAGATAAGCGTTGGTTATCAAGCTGGCGACACTCAGGTTGAGAGGCACATCGCAGCGAGTCATGCGCCGGTTGATCAAGTCGAGGACCTGGGCGAATACTTCGTCATCCGTCCAATCGACCTTGAAGAGCGGGTCGGAGCTGTCAGCACCTAGAACGTCCTCAAAGGGTGCCAGATAATCGGCCAAGATGGGCCGGTGGTAATCCCAATCAACTTGAGTAGTGACAAAGCGCGGGCCCTTGCTGCCGTTGAGCGGCGAGCGAATCATTTTGCGCTGGGCGTCCCAATTGGGTGCCAGCGGGTCATCACCGGTGTACATGGCGGCGTAGCGCAGGGCGCGGGTGCGGTTGATGTGGTGGGTGGGGTCGGCCAGCGCCAAGTAGTAGATGTAGGTATAACTCTCGGAGTGGTGGAACCAGTCAAAGCCAGTGACGAACTCGCGCTCGACCGTGCCGTAATTGGCGTACTGCCACGTGATGGCGTCCCACTCTTTGCAGGCAATCTGGTAGATGTGCTCGCCACCGCCCAGCAGGTAAAACAGAGGGAACGATAGGAAGGCCTCGTAGCCATTGTCCGTGCCGTCCATGCTGGTCCACTCCGTGCGCTGGATCAGGGTGCCGTCCGGACGGGTACTGTGCTCGACAAAGGGGTGGGCAGCGCGGTCCATCAGAGCGATCAAGTCGCGTTGGCGCACGGCCCAATGGGGCGGGTTTTTGCGGGTCTTAGCGGCGATAGATACGTAAGCCATTTGGGATTCCTCCTAGTGTACAAGAAGCGAATTATTCAGGTCGCAAATCCGTATACCGCTCTCCCAGTGGCCCTCCTTCCCCGCGCACTAGAAACACCGGAATCGGATGTTGGTCCATGTCCACCCAAGCGGTATCTGTGCTGCAGTAGCGAATCGTATAACCGGCGCGGCGGCGGCCACTTTCATTGGCCTCGCTGCCGTGCAGAATGTAGGAATCGTGAATGGATAGACTACCGGCCTTCATCTCCATCATCACGGCCTGGGCCTCCATTTCGGGGGCGACCTGCACCTTCTTTCTCAACATCTCGGTCTCCTCCGCAGGCACGGTTTCCATCTCCCGGTAGTCCCAGTGTGAACCGGGTATGATGCGCATGGCGGCGTTTTCAGCGTCCGCGTCGTCGAGCGCCAGCCACACTGTGGCCACATCGGTGCCGTGCACACTCGGCCAGTAGTTGTTGTCCTGGTGCCAACCCACGCTGGTTCCATCGCCCGGCAGCTTGATGAACATACTCGAATAGACCAAGATCAGGTTGGGACCCAAGACGGCTTCCACCGCATCGAGTAGATAAGGATAGCGGCAAACCTCCAGCCAGAACACTTCCTTGGTGTGCGGCTCGCCGTAGTATTGATCCCGGTCGAGAAAACCCGCGCGCACGCCCACGTCCAGCGAATACTGCATGGCGTCGACTTCGTCCGGCCCGAAAACATCGGGAAAAAAGCAATAGCCTTCTGAGTCAAAGCACTCGACGTCGGTATTCAGCACAATAAGTCCCTTTCAATTAGGCGTCGCTCAAATCCCGTAAACCCGGGCGGCGTTCTCCCCCAGAACTTTGGCCCGATCCCCTTCGTCCAACTCCGCGGCAAAAGTACGGATTATTTCCAAACTCTGTCGGTACGTGACATGGCGGCCAACCGGCGGCCAATCCGACCCCCATAGCAGGCGGTCGGCACCCAAGCCCTTGAGCAGGCGACTGAAAAATCCCAGCGCCTGGGGGCAGCGGAAATCCCAAGCAGTCGCCGCCGCCGCGTAGAAGCCCGACGCTTTGATCGACAAATTGGGACAAGCCGCAGCCTGCAGCAGTCCCCCGTACGTCTCGTCTTGGGCATCAAGACCACCTAACGAGGGCAGGGCTAGATGATTGGCGACAAAGCGGATCTCTGGATGTCTCTGTACCAACTCCAGCAAGACTCCGTAATTGGCCGGCCCAATTTGCAGATTGCAGACTAAGCCAGTGTCTTTGTACGCCTGCCAGAGCGCGTCGCAAGCCTCTTCCAACATCCACTGCATTTTCTCATCGAGCTTGGGAGGGTAGTAACTGGTGCCCACGGCACCAAACTCCTCGCCCGCCCGCAAGACCCGCTCGGCAGCGTCTTGCTGATGCATGGGTACATCCGTCAATACGGCCAGCCGGTCGGGGTGCTCTCGCCCCCACTGGGCGCACTCCTGATTGTTGCCCGGCGAGTACTCCGCCACCACCGGCAGCACGACGGCTTTATCGACATCGCATTCATCCATGTGGTGAAGAAGCCGATCTACCCGCCCTAGATCTTCCCAGGGGGCCATAGGAGCAAAGTTGGACAGCACGTGAACATGAGCGTCGATAACAGGCATTGACACCTCCTTACTCGTTTGATCTACCTACAAGGAACTATGTACGCAATCGCGCACTGATGCAACGGCAGCAGCCCACCAAAGCCTCAGTGCCGACGGGCTACCTATCTCGACATTTCATCTTGTTGACCCAATACCGCGTCCGTATCCTTAGAGGCACTTAGCCGCAATAGACCTCCCGCTAAATAGAAAAAGGAGAAAGATAATGTCGAATGTATCTCTCGTCAGAGTGGGCGTTCTAACCTGCGCCCGGTACGTGCACATCTCAGGTATATGGGGTCCGATCATTGACCCCACCTGCCAGCGCCAATTTCAGGGCTGCACGACGCGTATGACGGGCATGGTCATGACCCACGTCTGGGATATGGACAAAGAAGGCGTCAAGGACTTCTGCGACACCTACAAAGGGGTCGAAGCAGTGGAAAACTATTGGGATATGGTCGGCAAGGTAGACGGCGTCATCCTCTCCGATTTTGATTCGACCCTGCATTTCAAAGAATTGGCCAGACCCTATTTGGAGGCCGGCATCCCCATCTTCATCAACCGCCCTTTTGCCCTCAACCTCCAAGACGCGCAGGAAATAATCGATTTGTCCAAAAAGCACGACACGCCCATCATGTCGGGTTCATCCTTCGGCTCGGCACCGGAAATTGAACACATTAAACGCGAAGTGGCAGCCATTGAACCGATCAGGGGTTTTGCCGCGGCCAACTCCATGTCCGATTACGCCACCCACGGCATTCACGGCCTGTACATGATCTACGCATGTATCGGCGGCGGCGTTAAGAGCGTGGCCTACCAGACGCCCGACTGGCATGTCCCCAATGGTCACCTCACCTTTGAATACGAACCCAGAGGAGAAGACGGGAAAACCTTTTACGGATCGCTGCAGGAAATAAGGGGGACGTGGGGCTGGATCAGAGTGTTCGGGGAACGCACCTTTGAGCAGTTCGTGCACAGCGGTATCCACTTTTGGGTTCCCCTGCTGCTGGAAATGCAGGAGATGTTCGAAACCCGAAAAATGCCCGAGCCCCACGAAGCCATCTACGAGAAGGTGCAGATGTTTCTCGCCGGCTTCAAATCGCACGTGGAGTGCGGCGGTGCCCCGGTAGGGCTGGACGAAGTTGGCGACTGGACCGCTCCTCTGCTCAATCCCGATCCGTATCCCAACGGGTTTTTCGGGTAGGCAATAATGACAATAACAAGGCAGATCGCTCTATGCGGGTCCCAATTATTGTAGGATGGTTTCTCGTCTTGGTAGCCTGTACCGAGCGAGAGCAGGCGGCCAGCACCCAGCGCATGGCTGAACTCCTAGAAGACATAGCCGCCAACGTCGATCCCGCCACGCATCCGTATGTGAATCTGGACCGAGTTGCATATTTCCGCGCTCGGTTGGACCGCCTACGCCAGTCCAGTACAGCCACCAATCCCCAGATGCGAGAACAAATCTTGCAAGCCCGCTTTTCTCTTGCCAACGAACTGCTACAAGCCGGCCAATCAGAGCAAGCAGTACAGGAGTACCGGCAATTGCAGACTGTGGTCCACCATCCTCGGTTTCGGCATTCTCTCCAACTGCTAGTGGGCTTGGCCTATCTCCGTTTGGGCGAACAAGAAAACTGTGTTGTGCAACACAATATCGACTCCTGTCTAATGCCGGTCCGCGGCACTGGAGTGCATCAAATCAAGCGCGGATCGAGTGCCGCTGTCGAGGAATTTTTGGGGGTTCTGAGCAGAGATCCAAGCAATTTGTCGGCTCGTTGGCTACTCAATATCGCCTATATGACGCTGGGTCAGTACCCGGAAGAGGTGCCGCCGAACTTGCTGATTCCACCTGAAATTTTCACCTCTGACTACGACATTGGGGTTTTTCGCGATGTCGCTCCCCAACTGGGATTGGATGTGGTGGGACTCTCAGGGGGGGCCATTATGGAGGACTTTGACGGCGACGGCTACCTCGATATCGTGGCTTCATCTTGGGGACTACGCGACCCGCTCCGCTACTTCCGCAACCAAGGAGACGGCACCTTCGCCGATCGCACCCAAGCGGCAGGCTTAGAGGGTATTGTGGGTGGTTTGAATATCTGCCAAGCCGACTACGATAATAACGGCTATGCGGATGTACTGGTGCTGCGCGGCGCTTGGCTCGACGAGGGACGCTACCCCAACTCGCTGTTGGCCAATCGAGGGAATGGGCGCTTTTTCGATGCAACCGAGGCAGCCGGCTTGCTCACTTTCCACCCAACCCAGACAGCGGCCTGGGGCGATTTCGACAACGACGGTTGGATTGACCTATTTGTCGGCAACGAATCTCAGGATAGCGCCATTCATCCGTGCGAGTTGTTCCGCAACCAAGGCGAAGATTCTGGACGCGGAGTATCGGCGGTACAATTCGTCGATGTGGCCGAGGCAGCGGGACTCGATGTGGTCGGCTGGGTCAAAGGAGTGGTATGGGGCGACTACGACAACGATGGACAACTGGACCTATATATCTCGCGCTTGAAACCCGCAGAGTCTAATCTGCTCTTTCGCAATCAGGGGAGCGGACGTTTCGCCGATGTGACGGCCACGGCAGGCGTAGCCGGGCCACCCTATAGTTTTCCGACTTGGTTCTGGGATTACGACAACGATGGGTGGCAGGATCTATTCGTCGCTGGTTTCAAAGGTGAGGTAGCAGACGTGGCGGCCGCTTATTTGGGCTTGCCCCACCGCGCTGAAGAGCCCCGTCTGTACCGCAACAACGGCGACGGGACTTTCACCGATGTCACGCGCAAGGTAGGGCTCGACGAGCCTCTCATAGCCATGGGCAGCAATTTCGGCGACCTAGACAACGACGGGTACCAAGATTGTTACATCGGCACCGGCGACCCATATATGGCTACGCTAGTCCCCAACCGCATGTTCCGCAATACCGACGGCAATTCCTTCCAAGATGTCACCACCTCGGGTGGCTTTGGGCATTTGCAAAAGGGCCACGGGGTGGCTTTTGGCGATATTGACCACGATGGCGATCAAGATGTTTTTTCGGTCATTGGCGGAGCTTTTACCGGCGATGTCTATCAGAACGTCCTCTTTGCCAATCCAGGCCACGGCAATCATTGGATCAAGCTCCGGCTCGAGGGCAGGCGTACCAATCGGGCCGCCATTGGAGTGCGCGTAAAGGTGAGCGTGAACACCGCACGTGGCAGCCGCGACATTTATTCCGCGGTGACCAGTGGAGGCAGTTTTGGTGCCTCCAGCCTGCAATGCGAAATAGGTCTAGGACAGGCTGAGTCTATCCAGGCGATCGAAATCGTCTGGCCCACCAGTGGAGAAGTGCAGATTTTCAACGATGTCGAGATGGACCAAAGTCTATATATCCGCGAAGGTGATTCGCGTCCGACTCGCCGACAGTTTAAATCTTTCGCCATCGCTCCGCGCAATGAATCGGACGGGATGACACACAACCACTAGTCTCCCCTGCGCGCCCGGCAAGACTCGTAGCGCCCTTTGGGAGAGGATGATTTCTCTATGTATTTTTCAAAGCTACGGAAGACATTGCATACTCTTTGCCGAATCGGCCATGCAATTTCATTTATATGTATCCTGTACCACGTTGGGGCCGCGCATGGGCAGGATGGTGAGGCAAGTGCTTCCTCAAGGAGCCAAGAGCATTATAGGCTCGGCCTGCGCCATGCCCAACAGGGCGACTATGAAAGCGCGGAGAGGGAGTACAAGCAAGCGATAGAATTAGACGCCAATAATATCTATCCGCACGACGGCCTCGGTTTCATCTACGCCCTGCAAAACCGATTGGATGAGGCGGAAAAGGAATTTGCCAAGGTCCTCCAGATTGATCCGGACTACGCACCAGCACACTACAAGTTGGGTAAAATCTTTTTTATTCGCCAAGAGTACGACGAGGCTCTCGATTCTTATCAAAAAGCCATCGAGACCAACCCCAAGTATTTTCCCGCTCACCACGGCTTGGGTGTCATCTACATACAGACCCAAAAGCGGACTAAAGCAGCAGAGCATTTCAAAGCAGCTATCGACCTCAACCCCACCTACGGTCCCTCTCGCTACCGGCTCGGGACGATATATTTAGAAGAAGGGGCCTATTCTCAAGCCATAGAGGAATTGCGGCAAGCGGCCAAGCTGGTCGCCAACGAACCATCTATCCACTTCGTCTTGGGGAACGCCTATATGGCAATAGGCAAGCTTGCAGAGGCCGCAGAAGCATTCCACAAAACATTGCAACTTGAGCCGAGTTGGGCCGAGGTACACGATAAACTGGGCTTGGTCTATACCGACCAGTCTCTAGCCCTACTGGGGGCTGTCATGGCGGACCAAGACAAGCTAGCCGCCGCCGTTGAGGAGCATCGCAGGGCCGTGGAATTGGCCCCTGAAAACGGCTGGTTCCAGCACAATCTGGGTATGGCCTATGAACGCCAGCGACAGTACGACAAAGCAGCGGAGCAGTTCGTCAAAGCACTCGCAGTTAATCCCGATATGGCTTACACCCGTTATCGGCTCGGCATGATTTACTCAAGAGACAAAAAATACCAAGAAGCCATTGAAGAATATCAGTATGCCATCCGGCTCGAGCCCGACCGGTCGGTTTTCCACTACGCCTTGGGGGCCGTATATGCCAAGATCGGCAGCGAGGAAGAGGCGATTGGCAAATTCAAAAAAGCCATCGAACTCGACTACTACAATGCCGAAGCACATTTCGGTCTGGCCAACGCCTATCTGAAACAGGGCAAAGGCGAGGAAGGCGCAAAGGAGATGGGAATCTTCAAAAAACTGCGCGAAGGCAATATAGCGGATATGGAACAACGGGTCGTCTTAGTGCCTGACAATCCAAAATACCACGGCGAATTAGCCGCTCACTATACTCAACAGGGTAGGTATATAAAAGCGATCAATGAGTACAAGCTAGCCATCGGTCTCGATCCACATAATCTCGAGTATCGCCGGTTGCTCAAAGATGCCTATATCAAAGCAGGGCGCTACCGGGAAGCGGAAGAGCAACAGGAGATTATCCAGAGCTTGGACGCCAAGCGACAGCAGACTCCCACCCCATAGAGACTGCTGGTTTATATGCATTTCTTTTTTCTACTACTCATTTCCTCACGGCTCTTAGCTGTCGAAGGACGGACAGTAGAAAAGCGAGTCCAGTTCGTGGATGTAGGAGAGAAAGTGGGGGTTGTGGCGCAGAACGTATCCGGGGATAGCGAGCAGACGTACTTAGTCGACAGCATGATGGGAGGATCGGCTTTTTTCGACTACGACCAAGACGGCGATTTGGATTTGTACATCTTGAACGGGTCGAAGGTGGTTGGCTTTCCAGACCAAGAGCACCCGCGCAATACCTTTTATAGAAACGAGCACGGTAAATTCGTCGATGCTACCGACGAAGCGAACTTGGGCGACACAGGCTGGGGTATGGGCTGCGCCGTCGGCGATTACGACAACGATGGCGACCTAGACATTTATATAACCAACTACGGCAGAAACGCACTGTACGCTAACCAAGGCAACGGGACTTTTGTCGATGTGACCGAGTACGCCCAAGTAGGAGACGAGCGATTCGGCACAGGATGCGCCTTCTTCGATTACGACAGCGACGGGTATCTAGATCTGTACGTAGCCAACTACGTCGATTTCAAGCACTTTCTGCAGACTACTCCCAATAAGTCCTATATGTGGAAAGGTTTAAGGGTTCACTTCGGACCGCGCGGAATGAAGGGAAGCGGGGATATCCTATATCGCAACCAAGGCGACGGGACTTTTGCGGATGTGACCGTGGAGGCGCGGGTGGTGGACCAAGATAAGCTCTACGGTATGGGCGTGGTCGGTGGCGATTACGACCGGGACGGCGATGTGGACATCTATGTGGCCAACGACACAGGGCCCAACTTCCTTTATCAGAACCAAGGCGACGGGACTTTTGCCGATATCGGCTGGATGATCGGTGCTGCCTATGATGAAAGCGGCGAAGCCCAAGGCTGTATGGGCATTGCCTATGGAGATTACGATAACGACCTGTATCAAGACATATTAGTCACCAACTTCTGGGAGCAGACCAACACGCTTTACCACAACGACCGCGGCACATTCTTTTCCGACCTCAGCTTTGACGCTGGCGTGGGCAAGGAGAGTTTCCAGTTTTTGGCTTGGGGCACCGAGTTTTTCGACTATGACAACGACGGCGATAAAGATCTTTTCGTCGCCAATGGCCACCTCTTTCCCCAATTGGACAGGGCCAACCTAGGAACTAGCTATGCCCAGACCAACCAACTCTTTGAAAATTTGGGCGACGGTACCTTCGCGGAGGTATCGCAGGCATCGGGGGAGGGCTTAAAAATTAAAAAAGTGAGCAGAGGAGCTTCCTTCGGGGATTACGACGATGATGGGGATCTAGACATATTTGTCCTGAATATCAACGATCGCCCCACTTTGTTGCGCAACGACGGAGGCAATGAGAACAACTGGTTAATGGTCAAGACTATAGGCACTGAAAGCAACAGAGACGGCATAGGAGCGAGGATTGAGGTTCACAGTGGGGAGCTCACGCAAAGCGCCGAAATTCGGAGTGGTGCCAGCTATCTCTCGCACAATGACTTGAGGGCCCATTTCGGCTTGGGGCAGAGAGAGACCATCGACTTACTGGTAGTGCGCTGGCCAAGTGGCCTACAAGAACGATTTGAAAATCTCTCCGCCAATAGGCTCGTGGTGCTGCAAGAGGGCGAGGGTGTTGTCCACATAGATCAATAGTTCGTACAATTTTTGCGAATTCGGTCTAATTTTATAGAAATATTTCATATATAACTGTCTATAAATAAACAACTTATGGATTTATAATTGCGAATTCCATAAAAACAATACTTTACAAGAATCAGCTTGATTTCCCAGTCTTATTTCTTTATTAATACGTATTAATACGTTATTTTGTAGCTTCGCTTACCTTGCTACCGAAAAATATTTGAAAGGAGGAGACAAAAACCCCTTTGAGCAACCAACTGCTAAATAAAAAAGCAGTTTCCTCACACAAGAAAGGACTTTAGGTGATGAGTAGAGCAACGAGTTGTAGCTTCTTGGCATTGAGTTTTGTCCTTTTCACCGTCGTAGCCAGTTCGGCTCACCTGCGGACAGACAGAAACTGGGCCGCGGTTCAAGTACCTATTGGCGTCGATGGCATACGAGATGTCCAGATGGACGGAGACATCAGCGAATGGGACAACGTACCTTCGGTCTTCTGGGTGACCCATGAAGATCTGATCGAGACTGTCACCGGCACCCAAGGGGATCCCGACCCTTCCAATCTAGCCGAGCGCATCATTTTTGGTTGGAGTCCAGTGACCAACATCCTGTATTTCATGGAGGAACGGTTCGACGACTTCTTTTACGGAACCATCGAGAACAATTTCGATACGGTTGAGGTGACCCTGGACTTCGACCACAGCGGCGACGCCATCTTCCAGAATGTACAATCGGCGGATTTGGATCCGGAAAGGTGGGAAGGGGCCCTATCCCAGAACTACCGCTACACGCTACACCAAGAAAATCACATGTGGCTCTGGGGCGGAGCTCCGTGGGCTGGAGTCGAGCCTTACTCCGGTGCCAAGTGGAGTTTTGAAGGCGATATCAACGGCGGGGCCGGAACCCTATTTATGGAGATGTGGTTCACTCCCTTCGACGATTTGCCTACTAGCTCTACGGGCATAGATGACGAAGATGTGATCGTCCACACTATGCAGGCAGGCGAAATCATGGGTATTGGTTTCGCCGTTCAGGACGATGACAACGGTGCCGAAGGCTCGTACAACGGCTACTGGACCAATAGCGGCGACACGGAAATCTATTTCAAAGCCACCGCTATGGTTGACTATGTCCTGCTCCCCTTTGATGAGAGCATCTGGGTAGCGGGTGAAGACGTAGGTACCGCCGTCGAGTCGGATAGCTGGGGAGACATCAAGGCGAGTTTTTCCCGCTAAGGAGAATAAGCAAGAGAAAATGAGCAGTTAGGGGGCGAGGTCATCTTCGCCCCCTTTTTTAATAATTTTGCCAAAGGATTGGGCATGCTCTCACCTAAGTCAATAGGGGTACTTTTACTCGCGTTACTAGGTGTCGGCCTCTGCCCCCCAAATGTCTCCGGCGTGGTTATTTATAGAATTGGTACGCCTTTTTCAACAACAGAAAAAGACAGTCTTGCAGGTCTCGGCATCGACTTCAGAGAAATCGAATGGTCGGTCTCCCAACTACAGGATGGCCTCGATCTGGACTCTTTGCCGGCGGGTTCACTGCAACCTAACTACTTTGATGAGGACGAAGACATCGCCGCGACCCTATTGAGCAGAGGTGGCTGGGTACGGGTGCGCCTTTTCGCCAATCAAAATAAACTGATTGGAGAGGTCTTGGTCGATGGCGATCCGACTACGGGCCTCACGTGGCCAGCCGTAGCTCCAGAGAGCTTTCAGGTGGGCACTTCGCGGACCCTCAGTGAACAATTGACTTTTGATTTAGGCGGGCGATTTCTCATCCGGGAAGTGAGATTCCGTCCTCTGGCGGAAAAGCCAGAGCACTTTGTAGAGCGGCTCTCCATTGGCTCTCTTGATGAGAGGCTGGTCAATATTGGCAACAGAATGTCCTGGTTTCCGACCGTAGCCGAAGTAAAAGAAAATACCGAACCTGAAGTCAGCGTGATTTTAGACCCGCCGATATCGACTCAAACGGTCCAATTACTCATCTTTCGCGACACACCCAAGGAAATAGGGCTCGCCGATTTTGAACTCTACGGCGGTGGTTTCGTAGCCCGCGCCTCGTATGAGTCCGAAGTAGTCGATCTAGGCGGCTTGGCCAGTTGGGGCGAGATGCGCTGGTCGGGCCGACAGGATGCGGACGCCCGAGTCGATATTCGTACCCGGACGGGCGCAGATCCACATCCCGACATTTTTTGGCAACTGCGACCCGAGCAGCGGGACAGCGTGCAATTTCGCGATGGCGGCGGCGACTTGTCCCTGAGCGAATACAAGCGCCGCTACAGCAAGCTGCTCGATGTTCTCAAGCCGGTAAAACCGCGGGATAGAGTGAGCCCCGATACGGAAAACTGGAGTTTCTGGTCCAGTCCCTACCTGTTTGAAAATTCGGGGACCAGCATCGTTTCCCCTAGTCCCCGCCAATTCCTCCAGCTCAAAGTGGACTTCCTTTCTACAATCGAGGATGGGGGCAAGATCGATTATGTCGAGTTCAAGGCCTCCGTGCCGCCGGCTGTGCACGGCTTAGTGGGAGAAATTTTCCCGGTTGATACCCAAGTGGGCCAAGCGACGCATTTCACCTATTTCATCCGGCCGACCATCCGGGCCAGCGACACAGGCTTCGACGGCGTAGAGATTTCCACGCCGTCAGGGGTGGTTTCAGTCGATTCGCTGCGCATAGATGGCATCAACTACGACGACTTTACTTGGGAGAGAACCACAGATGGCTTGGGTTTTGAACTCAACTTTCCGCGCAAGCTGGAGCCGACCGACAGCGGAGCCCTGATCGAGGTGGTGTTCAACGCGCCGGTATTGCGGGAAGTGGGCACGCTGTTTACTGGTAAGGTGTTCAATAGCGCCGAGCCGAATGAGGTGCGCCAGCGCATCAATCCGGGCAACGCCGCCGACGAGATTGAGAGCGACGGGATTGCAGTGAAAACATCGCTGAGCAGCTCACTGGTATTTGCACCACAGATTGGGCCCAATCCCTTTACGCCCAACGGCGATGCCATCAACGACGTGGCGCATATTTCCTATAAGCTCTTGCGGGTAACGTCTCAGGTTCCGGTCTCCGTAGAAATCTTCGACCTGTCCGGCCGACTAGTTAAGCAAATATACGCCGGGGACATTCCCATTGGAGAGTATTCCCACTCTTGGGATGGGACAGACCACTCCAACCGGCTGGTCCCTCCGGGATTATACTTGTATCGAATAGCGGTAGACATCCAATCGGAAGAGGGCATCAAGAGCGGCATTATCGCCGTGGCCTATTGATTTCTAATCGCCCCCTATGAGTGAATACGCGGGAGACCAATGCATGAGAACATTTAAGCTGGTAAGCACTAGCTTGGTCTGCCTCCTAGGTAGGATAATCCCAGGTGACGCAGCTTGGGGGCAAGAGGGCTTTTCTATCCAAGACGGCGCGGCTATCATCGAGTCCGAGGATCACTGGGATCGTTGGCAGTCGGTGGCAAAGACCATCCAGATCACCGAGGAGGGCGTAAAACCAGCCTTTATACGCAAAAGCACCAAGATCGAAGTAGATGGCGCTGAACAGGTAGTCCCCGGCATTAACGCGGTTTTGAATGCCTCCGAGTTCGGCGGCGGGATATGGGAGGCCGGCTCCAATCGCTTGAGCGCAGAAAACCTCATGGACGGCAGGATGGACACCTACTGGGAGCCGGATACTTCCACCCCCTTAGGGATTGGTGGGTGCAAATCGATTTAGGACGGGCCGTATCAGCCAATAAGATTGTCCTCAAGTTTGTCGGGGAGGGTTTGGGAGATCCCTTTCTCCAATTCAAGGTTCTAACCTCTCAGGGGGAGACGATCATTGGCCCGCTGGTGTACAGGAAACGCTTCTCAACGAACAAGCCCATCAAGAATGAACGGGTCTTTGAAGTCGATTTGACCAACCAGTTGCCCACCAAATGGACACAGGTGCGCGGGGATTTTACCGGCGATGTGATCAGATTTGTCTCTGTCGGCGTCACAGACAGCGATCTTGGCAAGGCAAGACAAGTTTCCCAGTCCGCTTACGCGAATCTCGACCCCGACCAACAAGGCGATATAGAATACTTCCGCCGAGAAACCTCGGGAAGGCTGAGATTGTTAGAGGGACGCGAAGATTGGGAAGCCTTGGCCGGCGCAGACAGCCAAGGCCCTATCGTCTATTATCGCCGCGAGCTGCCTCGATTGGCGGAAGTGGAAGTCTGGTCGATCGGCGATAATATCGGCGTTGGCGTACTAGAGCGGGGTGGCAAAGTGACGAGTTGGGAAAACAACGGTGCTGAGGGTGTGGTGGTTGACGGGGTGATATATAGTGTAGATAAGGCGTTGTACTGGCCCGCTCAAGGAGGATATAACCCCGATAGGCTGCTGCCTTCGGAGCCACCGGATGTCGAGCGTGCCTTAGTGGTGGATCTGGGAGGGGCCTTCTTCTTGGACAATGTCCGCGTGCTCCAAGCCAGCAGTCGGCCTCCTGGGCCTTTTCGCGCCTATCGCATCGAAGTCTCAGATGGTTCCACCAATGCTGGCGGAAGCCTGGCGTGGAAAACAGTAGGATCGCTCGACAATATCAATGGAAACGAATCGTACCACGATTTTAAGTTCCCACTCACCAAAGTCGAGCATTTTTCTTTCACCTATAAGCTCCATGTAAGGGCCGGACGCCACGGCTTGTCAGAGATTCAGTTTTTCGGCGAGGGGTACATGCCCGAGGCCCGGATCGAATCGGTCTTTGACGGGCCTTCGGCGTTCATAGAATTGGGGGCCACTCCCCAAAATTTGGCATCTATAGAATGGGATGCAGATACACCGCCGGGTACAGACATTATTCTCCAAACCCGTACCGGCAATACTATCAAAACTACTACGCTCTACTATAAAAAGAACGGTGAGTTGTTTCCGGGCACCGAAGAAGAAGCAGCGGAAGCGCACGCTACGGACAAAAAGTTCTTTGGGGAGGCCTCTGTTGGACCCGTCGTTACCCAGACCAACCCGGGCAGCGATTGGAGCGGTTGGAGTCAACGCTATTTCAATTCGGGGAACAAAATCACCTCGCCCAGTCCGCGTAAATTCGTCGCCATCCGGGCGACCTTTCTCACGGACAATCCCCTCGTGGCCGCTACGCTGCGCTGGGTGAAACTCAACTTTGTAACGCCAGTGGCTAAAACAATTGTTGGCGAAGTGCTGCCCCCTCAACTCGAGACGATTGGCACCGGGCAACTGTTTTCCTATTTCGTCCGCACGACCTTCGAGCCGACCAACGAGGGTTTTGACGAGATTCTCATTGAAGCTCCCCCTAGCGTAAAAATGAAATTCAAGCAAGCCCATCTGAGCCTCACAGGGCAGCCAACTCAAACCTATACCGCCCAAAGCGAAGGCTTTGAGGTCGTGTCCGATGATTCCGATTCGCTTTGGGTGCGTCTGCCTACTCCTATTAAGGGCGAGGCTGCGTTGGTTGAGCTTCAGTTTGAGGCGACCATATTCGATTTTACCACATTCTTCAATGGCTCTATCGGCCATTCTGCCATTCCCAATTCGTGGCAAAGAGTGGATCCGGGCGATGCAAACGAGATCACAGATAGCGAAAAAACCGTGATCCTAGCCCTTGAAAGAGGTGCAGTACTGGGGGATATCGAAGTTAAAAATAAAATTTTCACCCCTAACGGCGACGGCATCAACGATGATATGGCTGTGAGTTTTTCACTCATGCGGGTGAAGACATCAACGCCGTTACAGGTGCAAATATACGATCTAGGTGGGCGTCTCGTTCACCAACTGCGCGAAGAGTACATAACTACGGGACGGCATTCCGTGGTCTGGACCGGAGTCGATAACTCCGGAGCTTTGGTGCCTCCTGGCATATATGTGCTGAGGATCGACGCTAAGGTCGATTCAAAATCGAGTAGAAATACCTCGGACTACCGCTTAGTACACGTCTCCTATTGATCTTCTGCGATCCGAGAGGAACAGATTGGACAAACCACCGTTGGTCAAGATCGCGCTACTAGCGTTTTCTTGTCTATTGCAGGGACTTACGCCGACCCAAAGCTATGGGGAGACAATCGTCATTGGCGGCGGGCCAGGTACCCTAGCGTGGGATGACCATTATTCCGCGACCTCGGTTATTGATTTCGACACCAGTCCCGGCCAGATTCAGCCTGCTCAGACAGGTCCCGAAGACAACATCGTCCTGAAAATATTCGAAAGAGGAGGGACCGTAACGTCGCCCAATGCGAAAATAATACTCGAAATATCCTCGAGTCTTTTGAATGAACAATTAGCGCATATGGTCAGCGGTGATACGACCAAGGCTTTTGAAGTGAAGGGCGGTTCCCCCACAGGCGTTATATTCAGGCTAGATTTGGGCGAGCGCTTTGGAGTCAATCGGATCAAGTTTTTTCCGCGTAAGGGATTTGAAGAGTTTTTTCTGAAAGGCTATGAATTGCTGCTGAACGACGGCAGCGAAGAGCAGAAAACCCTAGCCGGGACGCCGGATTTCAAGGTTTTTAAAACCGAGGAACGCAACCTCAAGCCGACCGTTGATCTGACCGTCCCCCTGCAGTTTGTTCGTTTCATAGAGGTGAAGCAACTGGTGCGAGGGGAGTGGGAAATTGACGAGTTTCAAGTCTTTGGTGCGGGTTTTGCCTCTACATCATCGTACACCTCAAAAGTATTTGATCGAGAACAACCCGCGGTCTTTGGCGACATAACATGGGCTAGGGGGAGCATCGGCGAACCAACAAAAACGGATGCCATCCTAGTGACCCGGAGTGGCAACACACCGGATCCTAGCGATTCGCTGTCTTGGAGCGCTTGGTCCTCCCCCTATACTGCCGGAGTCCGCACGGCCATTGAATCACCAGCCCCACGTCGCTTTTTTCAGTTCCATTTACTTCTGAAGACCAGCGATATTCTAGCCGCGGCGACAGTTGATTCCCTCTCCTTTGAGGTGTCTCCTGCCCTAGCCGACTCACTGGTGGGCGAAATCTGGCCCCAACGTGCTCTGATCGGGCAGAACACCCCCTTTACCTATGCCGTGCGAACCGTCAACAGCCGCGGCTTTAACCGTCTCGAACTAAAGACTATGGCACCGGTAGATGTAGTACGATCCGTGCAAATAGACGGAACCGATGTCGAATGGGAAAAGACGGATACAGAAGATGGGGTCCAAATTAGCTTCCCCCAGATTGTGGGAGACCGTACCTTGCGAGTGGTCTTTGAGAATGTGGCTTTGCAGTACAATACCTTTTTTGCCGGCAAAGTCGCCGATAGCCAAGAACCGGACAATCTGCCCCAAGTAGTCACCGAGGGGGACGCAGTCTCTGATTTTGAGGCACAGGGAGACGATCTTTCGGTCGAGATCTCAGTGGGCAAAGACCTCATTCATTCCATGGAAGTAGCTCCTCTTCCTTTTACTCCCAACGGTGATGGCCTAAATGATGAAGTCTTGGTGACTTACGACATCGTCAACCTGACGGGTGGTGCTTTGGTTTCGGTGGGGGTATACGATCTTTCTGGAAGACGTATAAAGGCGATCTATTCAGGCTTGGATCCGAGTAGGAGATACCAAAGGGCTTGGGATGGAACGGACGAGAGCGGTGCCAAGGTGCTACCCGGAATCTATATGATGCGAGTGGAAATTGATGCAGATTCAGGGTCCGAGAGCAAGACGAAAATTGTCCCAATAGTCTATTAATTATTCCCATTTTACCTGAAAGCTAGGATGGAACTCTCATGCTGACCTGCCATATTTGTAGCCCTCTAATGCGTGGTATTAGTTCAGCTACCATAATTTACTCTTTTCTATTGTCCATGTTAGCTTTCGACACCGACGCGCAAGCCCAAGATGTCGATCCGCTGCGCATAAAAGGTGTGCGCCGAGGGGCCGAACTCACCTTTGAACCAACCGGATCCGGCGTGCTGTTCGGAGCCTTGGATCCAGCGGTCAAAAAGTGGTACGTCCCTCAAGAACTTTTCTTGGAATACCGTTGGAAACAGTGGGAATACACCAACTACGCTAGGGACCACTATAATCGCTATGTGGATATCAATTTAGCCGGGGATTACTTCTATGATATTTACGGATCCTACATCACTAGAGGATGGTTGCTATACGACTGGTCCCAGACGCAACCCCAGCAAGGGGGTAGCAATTTATTCAAAACCGAGAGATTCCGAGACTTTTTCAGCAATTTGGTCATTGCCTCTGATCAAAAGGGGCAACACAACTTGGCTATAACCATAGGCAATGAGATCCGCTCGACCCTTACCCCGATGACCTTCTCAAAGCCAGCCATGGACGGAATCCAAGTAGACTACCAAGCCGACAAATACCAAGTCACGACGATTCTCTCGCGGATTTCTTCTCCCGGTGGGGCCGGTCCTCGCAACCCTGCAGTCAACCAAACGACCAGCCTGACAACGCTAATGGGTGGTCGAGCTGTTGCCCAAGTAGGCGATTTTATCAGCATCGGGGCCAACTATGTGAGCGCCCACAATTCCTTCCAGCTATTAGATGCCTTTGAAGGAACCCCTAGGAGTGGTTCGATTACTTCTAGTCAAAATGCTGAAAATATCACCCAGCTCTTCGTCCGCCTGACCGACGATTCTCCCGAAGACAACGAAGGTGGTGCTACTCTTTTCGCTTGGGACATGATCATAGAGGCCGACGTCGAAAGTATTGACGAAGAGGGAGAACGAACTCTTAGGCGAGAGGTTGTCCGGGCCAGTGAGGCCGGTCTCAAGCCCTCGCCCCAGGGCGGCTTTCAGCGCTTAGGTTTCTGGGAAGCTAGCGGCTCTGAGCAGATCGAATTAGTATACGATTTTTCCGAGGGAACCTACACCGGTCCCGACCCCTCGGAGATAAGAAGAGTGACTTTTGAACTGGTGGTCGCCAACGACTACAGAATCGAGGTGTCTTCAAACCGCCAGAATAATCGGCAAAATAACAACGTGTTTCTGCTGGCGGCCAGAGCCGAAGAAAATGTCAAAGATGGCTCCAATCTCAGAGTCCTCAAGATCCCGTACGGCTTGCCGACCGCCACTGAAATTTTCGGTCTGACTCTGGAGGCGAACAATATTGCGGGGCTTGATTTCTACGGCGAATTCGACCGCAGTAGGAGTTACCGAAAATACCCCAACAGGCAGCACACAAAACACCTGTCGGCTTTTGACCAAGGCGATGGCTGGATGGTGAATCTGTCGAGAACTGTTCAGCCGTGGTTCTTTTTTGGCGAGGCTTACAGTATGGCTCACAATTATAATACAAGTGCTATCTTGGCCCGGGGTGAGGTCAACATAGACTACGAAGACCGGACGAGATTCTACTACGAACTCGTCGATGACAACGACGATCAAGATCGATATCCCGATTGGCAGAGAATTAACGAAAGCATCGACTTGAACGTATTTCCTGGCTTAGATGAAAACGTCGATTTTATCTCCGACTTCAATCAAAACGACAGCGAAGATCTACCCAACTTAGTACCCGACTACGACGAGCCCTTTCTGCGCTATTCTACGGACCGACCCGAGTACCTGTTCGGCATAGATATGAACAACAATATATGGGTAGATCGGTTCGAAAACGACGATGAAGCAGATCTCCCCTATGGTAGGGATTTAAGTGGATACAACCTTTATACCGGCGTCAACATTACTCCAGATATGAGATTGACGATCGGCCGCACCGACGAAAGTCTCATTGCCGGCGATGGGCAAAACATCACCCACTATTTGCTTTTTACGCTGGAAAAGGACTACCCCGGACTAGGCAAGCTGAGGATTTTTGAAAACTTCAGGCTCGCCAAGGACAATATAGAGAACGACCTTCGCCAGTGGGACGAATTCGAGAGGCGAAACGTCCCTACCATTGATCCGCTGGCGGCCCGAAATACGTGGATAAATTCGTCCTATATAAGCTTCGACTATACCAAGCTGAAGAATCTAAATATCGTCAACAAGCTGAAATACGACCGCTGGCGTCAAAGGGAGAGACAACCCGATCTGCGACAGGACTTTGTTTTTATCGGTATAATCAATAAAGTGGACTATGTTTTCAAATTCATTAATCTCGATATCCAGCCAAAAATTAAAAACGAATTGAGGATAGAATCTCCAGCGCTTAAATCAGATCCCGAACGCAAGGAGGACATCCTGATTTTTACTTTATTGACCCGGTGGCCATTGTTTAATAACTCCACTATGCAGGCAGGCGTGGAATATACCGTTTTCCAGCAGCTCAGGGATTCGGATGAAGCAGTCAAGGAAGGACTGCTAGACGACTTTCGTGAAATTGTGGGCGCAGCCCAGTTCGCCAATAATTCAAACTACTTGGGCTACAATTTGACGACCCTGATGGGACTCAGACTGACTAGAAGGGCCATAGATAACGAAACCGAAACGGGCAGAATGGCTTTTGCCACGGTATTTGCCGGTTTGGATTAATCTACCTATACGGGAATACAGAGGAGATCTGAGCTAAATGCCAAGAGAAATGACTACATATTGGCTTTTACCACTTGTGCTTTTTACCGCGCTTATGGGTTGTACAGTAGAAATGGGAGACCGAACCGTTGCTCAGATAGGTGATGAGGAGATAACAGTTGACCAGTTGCGGAAATTTATCGATGGCCTCCCTGAAGATGTCAAGGCGGAGACCACTAGGGTAGAAGAAGCGCAGAATCATTTGAACACCATGATCAATATCCAACTACTGATCATGGAGGCGAAGGCGGCCGATCTCGACAAAAGCCCTGAATTTCGCGACCGACTGGAAAAGGTCCAGCGAGAAAAGTTGATCAGCATTTTCCAAGACAGATCACTGGAAGTAGAGGAGGAAGTGGAGGAGGACGAAGTGCGGGAATACGCTGAACGCATGGGGCTCACCCGAGCGGTCAGATTGGCCGATATAATGGTTCCCAGCCGAGAAAATGCCTTGGCCGCCCTCCAGGAACTCAAAAACGGGGTGCCTTTTGGGCAAGTCGCCCAAAAATGGTCCATAAACAAAAAAACCTCGGCCCAAGGCGGAGACTTAGGCCGTTATACTACCCGAGAACACATGGTCACGCCCCTTCAGGACAAGCTATTTTCCCTCGCCTTGGGCGAAGTCTCAGAGCCTATAAAAATCGGTGGAAACTATTCGATCTTCACAGTCATAGCCGACTCTACCATCGAACTCAGTTCTCAGAGGAGATTGGCGATCCAAATGGGACTGAAAAAGGAAAAAAAGCAGCGGGCGCTATCAGCTTTGGCCGCTGAACTTGGGGAAAAATACCACCTCGAATTGGATCGGGAAGGTCTCGCGCTCATTGTCGAAAAAGTGCGCGGCGGTGCATCTTTCGCCTCGGAGACGGAACGCAATATAGTTCTCTATAGGTACGACGGCGGAGAAATAACCGCTCAGGACTTGACAGAAGCTGGCCACCCCTTGAAAGGCACTGCCTTGGCCCAACTCAGCGACTCCAGCCAAGTGGTCGCTTTTGCCGAGCGCCATGTCGTACCCAATGCAATGCTTGTGGAAGCGGCCCTGCGTGCTGGCATAGACGAGGAAGCAGAGACGGTCGAGTGGTTGGAAAACCAAGCAAATCAACTCTTGATAAGTGCTCTCAGGGCGCGGCTCCTGAGAGCTAAAGTGACCATCGCCGAAAACGAGCTACGCCAATTTTACAAGGCCCATGCGGAAAGATATATGCACCCCGAGCAAATTGAAGTACAAGAGGTTCTGGTTGAGACAGAGGCCGAGGCACTGAGGTTGATGGAGCAGATCCAAAGAGGAGCCCGATTAGGCGATTTGGCCAAGAAGTATTCTATCCGCTCGCTAGAGGATCGAGATGAAGAGGGCCGGTTCCACTTCCATCTTTTCGAACAGGCCTTTCTCGGTGGTTTTGTAGAAGTTGCCGAAAAAGCCGAAATAGGAGTAATCACCGGTCCGGCCAAGGTAGATGAGGGTTATTCTATATTTAAGGTGCTTTCTAGAGAGCGAAAGCGAGAGACTTTTGCGGAGGCCGAGTGGAGAGTCCGGTCCCAACTTAGAAGAGAAAAAAACAGAAAGGCCTTTAATCAGTTTATCGAAGAAGTGCGGAATAAATATGCAGCGAAGGTGGTTATTCGGGAGGACAATCTCAAAGCCGCTTTCGGAGAGTAGTAGAAATCGTAGTCCTACTCTACATAGGGGTTGGCCCCCATCTCCATAAAGGAGTAGGGGCCGTTTTGACGAATTACCAACAGCTTATTGGCCGGTGCTGCTGGCACTGTCTGACGAGTGCCGTCGGGCCAAGTGATTTCCACTTCATCTGCCCCTTCGGCCCTACCCAAGCCGAAGAAAATACGCATATCGTTATAGGAGAGATAGCTGGAAGCACCATTAGCCGTCCGCCACTGGGGTCGGCCACCGGCCAATAAACGGATCTTGGCACCGACGGCGTCGCGATTGGGGCCACTACCCAGAAGTTGGACGACAAGCCAGTTGTTGACGGGGGCAAAATCGTTGCGCAGCAGGGTACTCGCCTCGTCCAAGTTGACGACGAAAATGTCCATATCGCCATCGTTGTCGTAGTCGCCAAAACTGGCACCGCGGCTGACTCTTTTAAGAGCCATTCCCGGACCAGCCGCATCCCCTATATCGGTTAAACGATTGTCGCCGTCATTGCGGATCAATTGGTTGCGCTGGGGGTAGGAAGTGCCCGCAATAGTGCTAGCCGCCTGCGGATAGACATGGCCGTTAGCGACGAATAGATCCAAGTCGCCGTCCCTGTCATAGTCGAAGAATTGGGTGCCCCATCCCAGCATCCCAAGCGTGGGTTCTTCTAGACCGATCTGGGTCGTTATATCTTTGAAATGGCCCTGACCTTCGTTGCGGTAGAAGGTATTACTCTCGCGAAAAAAGTGGGTTATATAGAGGTCGAGGTCACCGTCGGCGTCATAGTCTCCACCACTGACTCCCATGCCTGCCTCTTCCTCGCCGTATTCGTTATACGCGATGCCTGCTTTGAGGCCAATTTCGCTAAAGGTGCCATCGCGGTTATTGTCGAAGAGTACATTGGGAGTTGCGTCATTGGCCACGAAGAGATCGGTGTCGCCATCGTTGTCGAAGTCTTCGGGCAGTACACCCAACCCGTAGTAGTGGTTGGCCCAAGAGATACCCGAAGGACGGGTCACGTCGGTAAAGGTGTTGTCCCCATTGTTGCGGTAGAATAGGTCAGCCGCTCTAGGTAGGCCCTGGGGACCACAGAAAATCTCGATTCCTTCATAGGTGCATATCTTATCTGGGGGGGCATCAAAGTCGTAGATCAGATAATTAGCGACGTATAAATCGAGATCGCCGTCGCCATCGTAATCAAAAAAAGCGGCGCTGGAGCTATAGTCATCCCCTGCTACCCCAGCAGAAATGTCCACAAAGGTGCCATTGCCTTGGTTGCGGTAGAGAACATTGGGACCATAATTGGTTACGTAAAGATCGCGGTACCCATCGCCGTCGATGTCGCCCACGGTACAGCCCATGCCCCAACTGCGGTCCCCAACGCCGGCAAGTAAAGTCACATCGGCAAAGGTGCCGTTACCTTGGTTGCGGTAGAGAACATTGCCCGGGCCAGATTTTTGCCGGTAGGTATTGACCGTAGAGCCATTGACCGCGTATAGATCGAGGTCGCCATCGTTGTCGTAGTCAAAAAAAGCAGCCCCACCGCCGGAGGTTTCGACAATGTGCTTTTTTTCAGCTCCGCCGGCCACATGTTGGAAGGCGATGTGCGCTTCCTTTGTTTGGTCGGTGAATTGGGGTAGAACAGATTCCGGCAGCAGCACGGCCAACGCTAGGGCGAAGGCAAGGACTCGGCGATAATAAAAAAAGTCCATACACTCATCGCTGTAGAAGTAAACTAAGCAGATAATGGTCGCAATTATAGAAATTACCCTTTGCTGCGGCAAGGACAGAGGATCCGTTGCACGCTCTCGCCATTCATGGATCCGGAGGTGCGGAATGAGGCAGATTTTCGCCGCCCTAGTAATGGGTATCACGTGTGCGGCTATGGGACGATCCGAGAACACTGTTGTAGAACTCCGCGACAGGGTCACGATGGAATTCGTGTGGATCGAGCCAGGTACTTTTCTGATGGGATCGCCAGCTTCAGCCTCTACACGGGGCGAAGACGAAGTTCCACAGCACGAGGTTTCGATTAGCAAGGGATTTTACTTGGGTAAATTTGAGATTACCCAAGCCCAATGGGTCGCGGTGATGGGAACCGCGCCGTGGATCCGGCGCAAGTACGTCCAAGCCGCGCCGAATCACCCGGCAGTCTATATCTCGTGGATCGATATGCAGGAATTCCTCCGCCGCTTGAACGAAGCCGCCGATAGAGATTTGTACCGCCTACCCACCGAAGCCGAATGGGAATACGCCTGCCGGGCCGGGACCACGACGAGCCGTTCCTTTGGGGACGACGAAAGCCTGTTGGGCGACTATGCCTGGTACATAGGAAACCTGGGAGACGCGGAGGGGAAGTTTGCCCAGCCGGTGGGTTCAAAGCAGCCGAATCCCTGGGGTTTATACGATATGCACGGCAATGTATGGGAGTGGGTGCAAGACTGGTACAGCAGCGCCTATTCAAGTACCAAACAGGTGGACCCTACAGGAGCTGCTTCGGGAACTGCTCGCGTTATGCGCGGCGGCGGCTTTGTCAATCACGCCCGCAACGTGCGGTCAGCCAAACGCTTCAGCTTTGATCAATCGCTCCGCTACTGTGCTATTGGAGCACGCCTAGTGATGACAAAATAAACGGCCTCTCTTTGTCGCTCAAACAACTTATCCATTAGTTGAAATGCGACATATGATAGCCCATAGAGACAAGTATTGAAAAAGAGAATTCCGCCTCAACACCTCACATGGCTGAAAAGAAGCCAGCCAAGCTATGGAGACGTCAAAGGCATTTCAGCCCGGGCCATCTTACTTGGAGCGGTACTGGCCTTTCTGCTAAATCTCCTCGACGCCTATGCTACGACCCTCATCCGAGGTTCGTATCTAACCCTGAACTTCAGCACTCCAGCGGCCCTGTTCTTCTTCTTCTTTGTCGTGCTCGCCAGTGCCTTGGTCGCCTGTCTTCGCCGACCCTTGGCCTTGGACCAAGCCGAGTTGGTAACCATCTACATCATGCTAGCGGTGGCCTGCTGTGTTCCCGGCATGGGTTTCACCCAGTTCATCATACCCTGTTTGCTGGGTTCTACCTATTATGCCACGCCCGAGAACAACTGGGATTTTCTCTACAACCAGTACATCCCTAGCTGGATGATTCCCCGGGGCGAAAACGCGGCGCGTTTTTTCTTTGAAGGTCTGCCCGAAGGCGAGGCTATCCCTTGGGATATCTGGGTCGTACCGCTGAGTTTCTGGTACGGATTTTTCCTAGTGCTCAGCTTTGCCATGATCTGCACCATGGTCATCCTACGCCGCCAGTGGATGGACCGAGAAAAGCTAGTTTATCCACTGGTCCAAGTGCCTATGGAGATGATCGGCCGAGAAAGGGAGGGAATAATCGGCCGATCGTTTTTCACCAACAAAGCCATGTGGATTGGTTTTGCCGTATCATTCATCCTACTCAGTGTCAACGGCCTACACTCCTACTTTCCGAACTTTCCGCAGATCACCAAGACCTTCGTATTGCCCTTGTTCCGCGATACCGTCGGCCTGAATTTCTGGTTTAGTCCGCCATGGACGGGCTTTTTCTACTTCGTCAACCTCGATATCACGGCTTCGATCTGGATATTCTACATCCTCACCACCGTCCAGCGGGGCATCTTCAATATCGTCGGCGTGCAGAGCACGCAGCGGATCGATTTCTACTCGATCGAACCTTTCTTGGCCCATCAGGGTATGGGCTCGATGATAGTCTTTGTGCTGGTGGGATTATGGGTCGGACGCGGCCATCTACAAAATGTTTACCGCAAAGCCTTCCACGGCGACGAAGAGGTTGACGACAGCGGCGAGATGCTATCCTACCGACAGGCCCTTTTCGGCCTGCTAGCGGCACTTGCCCTAGTAGTGGTCGGCCTTTGCATGATGGGACTAACTCTTCCCACGGCGCTGTTATTCCTCTTTGGTGCCATGATGCTGTTTATAGGGCTAACTCGGGTAGTGGCTGAAGGGGGCATCCCGGCCATGCGGCCCCCTATCATGACTTCGAGTTTTGTCATTTCGGGAGCCGGTGCCTCGGCCTTGGGTGCTTCGGGTCTGGTAGCCTTGGGATTTTCCTACGGCTGGCATTCCGAAGTACGCTCTTTTGTCATGGCGTCTGTAGCCAACGGGCTGAAGATGGGTGAGATTATCACCGGTTCCAAGCGCCGACTATTCTGGGCCGTAGTCATTGCCGTTGTGGTCAGTCTGGTCGGCTCGTCGTATATGACCTTAGTGCTGGCCTACAAGTACGGGGGCATCAATCTCAATCCGCTCTTTTTCGTGGGGCAGGCCCCTACCTTCGGTCCTCGGGATATGGCTCCGCGCATCGCCGCAGAGCTACCCGGCCCTAGACTAGACGCTTGGCTGTTCATGGGCATCGGTGGGGGGGTGATGGCCCTGCTGATGTGGGCGCGGCACCAGTTCATCTGGTGGCCGCTCAATCCCCTCGGCTATACCATCAGCGCCAACTGGAAGACGGGACATATCTTTGGCAGCGCCTTTCTCGCTTGGTTTCTCAAACTGTTAATTTTGCGCTACGGCGGTCCCAAGCTGTACCGGAATTTGCGGCCGTTTTTTCTCGGCCTGATTTTGGGCGAGATCGTGGCGGCGGGCGGATGGCTAGTGCTGGATTATATAACCGGACACATAGGGAGCTTTCTCACGCAAGTCTAAGAGAACCCTCCCTTCCAAAATAGATCTCAGTAAGGAATCCTTTGGACTTCCTCTGGATCGTAAAACAAATGCTCCAAGTCGTTGTGCTGATCGCTGAGCACGCGCCCCGGTCCGAGGCGGCGGCGCAGTTCGGCGTAGTTGCGGATCACGCGGGCAACCAGCGCAGAGGGAGTTGAGACACCGATCCGCAAGAGATCAGTCCTAACCCGGTCGGATTTATAGAAGCGTTCGGACAATTGCTCGAACCGGATGGGAGAGCGGCTGCCCAACAAGATCAGGTGATGGCCTGCTCCCTCAAACAACAAACTGTAGGGAAACACCGCGACAAAAGTTCTGGTCACTAGTTCAATCGCGTCGTTGGGCAACTGCCCTATGGGAAGCCATTGGCTCATCAATCCATCGGGGCTCAGGTGCGCAAGTACCTGCTCGTAGTACTCCCGCGAATACAGGCGATACACTCCCCCGGCCATGGGCGGCGGCGGCTCACTGGTAATCAGGTCGTACGTCTCGTCGGTCAGCGCGAGGAAGTTGCGCCCGTCGTCGTTGATCATCCGCAGCCGTGGATCCAAATGTACGAAGGCGTGGTGCTCGGCAAAGGCTGGTGCCATCTTGAATACGTTCTCGTTGAGATCGACGGCATCAATTCGCGTGATACTCTCGTGGGCGGCGATGGCCGAGGCGGTATTGCCAACGCCAAAACAGATCAGCAGGGCTTTCTCTGGCTGTGGGTGAACGAGCAAGGGAAAGTGCGCCATCAGACGCATGTACTGCTGGGAGCGCGGCGATGTACCCGACATGGACAGACGGCCGAAGAAGAGCTTCATATTGTTGTTCGGAAGCTCGAGGAAATACGTAGTATGGGCGGCATTGCTCCTCATGCCTTGGGCCGCAACAGCGTTGGGCCACATCAAGGGCGTAAAAAAATCTCGGTCAAATCTTCTCGGCGTGGCAATACAGGCGATGGCGACAAAGGCCACCACTACAGCGATCTGCCACGCTTTTATGGGACGGAATTCCGAAATGCACGCTAGGGCGATCGCGGCGATCACCATGAAGGCCAGAAAGAGCTTCAACGAGTAGAAGATGTTCAGGCGAGGGGCCACCAAAGTGAAGGCGATCAGACCGAGACAGAACCCCACCGTATTCAGACCATAGGCCAGCCCCAAATGTTTCCCTATGCCCTGCAGGCGATTGCAGACGTAGGGCAGGAGTAGGGAGATCAACAAGAACGAAGGCAGTACATAGATACCTGTATAGACAAAGAGCTGGGAGAGACTCACTGGGAAGTGATGTACGCCGCGCACATCCGGCGGGTTGCCCACTAAGTAGGTCAACTCGTCGCTAAATCGCCAGATCGCGAAGTAGCAGAGTGCGGCCAGACCGTACGCGACCTTGATATGAACGAGCCGGATACGCTCGACGTGCCGCACGATAATGCTGGCCAGAAAAATGCCCAGCACTGCCCAGAAGGAGATAAACGACATGGTCGCCCCAGGGCTCAGCACGACAATAAAATCGATCCGCTTGAACATATCGCCTTCGAGTGCTCCGGCGAGCAAGCCGCTCAGTGCGGCACAAGCAATGAGGGCACTTCCCGACCTAGGTGGCACTCCAGCACTTGGGAATGTTGCGCAGGCAGTGTCCGCTACTTCGTCGCTAGCAGGTGCACCCCCGCTGGCGACGAAGTATAATCCTAGCAGTATGTTCAAGCCGGCCATCAGCCAGAAGGTTGGCTGGTGCCCGATCTCCGGAATCAGAATGAACTGGCAAGCGAGTACGCCGCTACACGCACCAATAGTGTTCCACGCGTACAGGACAGAGGGGAGGCGTCCGTTCCTCGATATTGAGCGGAAAATATCGCAGAGCAAGGGGAAGGTCACCCCCATGAACAGACAAGGGAGGAAGAGGCTGATCGCGGCGATGGCCCCTTGGGCAATCTGATAGTGGATCGTCTGGACCCAGATTCCGTCGTTCAGGCGATAGGGAAAAGAACCCCAAAGGTCCGGTGGCAGATATTCAACCGCTACGGTCACAAGGGCCGATACCCCGACCAAAAGTTCTATCAGCCCGTACAAACGCAGCTTGTCCCCAATGCCGGTCCGGCCTGCCAGCAGCCGAGTGATTCGCCGACTCAAAAGCGCGCCGCAGCCCAAGCCCCCTATGAAGTTGCACACCACTAAGGCGAAAGTGAGGTTGGTCGAGCCAAACCAATCGATGAAAATGCGGAACCACGCGACTTGGTAGCCGAGGCTGATGAAGCCCGAAAGGGCATACAAGAGAAAGACGCGTCGCAAAGAGAGTTATACCTTGTATTCTATAATCCCTAACAAAACGTCTTCCCAGCGCATAAGCGCTAGCTCCGGGTCCTATTGATCGCGCAGATATTCGTCTGGCTTAGCCGCATTGGGCGGCCAGTACCCGTCCCGCGATTGACGCCATTGCGTGCCGCACAAGCCGCTGATCACGCTCCACTCGGACGGACTGGGGTCTGGGTCTGGGTGGAAGAGAAAGCGCTGGGCACCGGCGGCCTGTGAGGCGTTGAGAATGCCAGCTAAATCGCGGGCCGGCATGGCGTCGCCAGCGTGCGGGGAACGGCCAGTGGACACCCAAAAGATGGTTTTGTCAACATCTTTGATGGCCTCTAGGGCGCGCCGCGTTTCGCTGTACACGACTTCGGTGAAAAACTCGTCGGGAAAACCCATCTCCATATCCAGCAGCGACTCGACATTGGGCAAGCGCAGGCCGAACAGCGATTCGACCAGCAGAAAGCAATCGGCTTCGGTCAGCGAGGGGTTCCACTCGGCGAACTTTTGCACCCAGCGGGCAATAGTGCCGTACATGCCGTCGAAGCCGCGATGCCAGTAGTAGTGCTTGGGAAAGATATAGTCGAAGTACGGCGGCATCTGCTGGTAATCTTGGCCGGTCAGCGAGGAGAAAGTGGTAATGCGCGGAATGCCGCCTAACTCGACGTAGCGGTTCACTCCATCCAAGTCGGCGCGAGCCCTTTCCCAGGAACGCCGCGACCTTTCCCCCCGCGCCCGTAGCCAGTACAGGGCATCCTCGTTAATGTCAAAGAGATTCAGGCCGGCCAAAGTCCCGCCCGGTGCCCAATAGCGCACGAGATCGGGGGTGAGGTTGTGGAAACGCTGGCGCATATGGGCAATGCCGCGCTCCAGCCGGTCGATCTCAAAGCCCAAGTTGGCAAACTCGACGCGCTCGCCGTCGCGCAATTCAAAGAGCTCGCCGCCGTGGTGCCAAGCCAACTCGTAGTGGTTCTCGCCGGGCCCGTCGATGATCACTCCGTTGACCTGGGGATAGCGGTTTATCAAGCTCTGCACGTGGGCCGTAGTGCCGCTGTCGAATACCATGATGTGCCAGCCGCGCCCAGCGGCATCGTCCAGCATAGCACTTAGCTCCCGCTCCTTTTCCAAGTCTCGGGCCTGCTCCTCAGGCGCTTCTAGCCCTAAGTCGGCGTATGCTTTGGGATCTTGGGGAAAAGCGGGAATTCGGCTCCCGTCGTCCTCCATAAAAAACATGCGCCCTACCACAATGCCGCGCACGCCGCCCTCTTCCCAAGCGTCGAAGATGTGCTTGTAGTTGGCCATGTAGCGTTCGAGCGGATTGAAAACGAAAATCCAGCATTGCATCGTCTCATCTCCTATGGTTTATGGCTTTTCAACTCGATCTTTTCATCTTTGCCTGTAAAGCCGCGACCCCTTGTCTTCTCTCCGGTACTGCGGCGGCGTAATCACCGCCTGCTGCTCCTCTGTCAACTCGGCGTAGAAATCCGGCGGCGTATAAGTCCCCATCAGCGATTCGGCCTGGACGCCGTGGTTGTAGCGCAAAATCACCGAGCGCCGCTGGTGCTTAGCCGTCCACGGCACAGCCCCGTGCATCAGCGTCTCGACGAAAAGTATCGCGTCGCCCGCTTGGGCCGGGATCTGCGCGATGCGGTCCTGGTGCGCCTCGTACAGCCGGATCTCATCCGGGCAAGGATAATTGGCCTTGTGGCTGCCGGGCAGACAGGCGAATCCCCCATCCTCCGGCCCCACATCCGCCAACTGCACGGCGATGTTGGTCATCCCGCAAAACATCCGGCCATTGCGATAGAGAAACCCCCGCGAGCGGTCGAGCGGCTCGCCGCCCTCGTGGAACCAGAAGCCTTCGGCCCCCTCGTCCATGGTGATGATCCCCAAGCCCTCCAAGCGAAAACCCGGTCCCAGCAATTCTTCCAGATACGGCTTGAACCGCGCATGGGCAATCATCGCCCGGAACGGATCGCAATGCGGTTTGTCCCACGTCAGCATCCCGCCCAAATCGCCGCGTCCCTGCGTGCCCTTGAGCGTCTCCGACTCGTGGGCTAGGTCATTGGGGCGGATGCCGATTTGATCGGCGTGGTGGTCAATCGCCGCATTGGCCGTCGCCACTTCCTCCGGCGAAATCGCGCCCTCAATCACCAGATAGCCGTGTACTTCAAAGAGATACTTTTCCGTTGCGTCCATCGTCAACCTCAGTCTCCAGTTAAGCGGGCAGGACCTCGCGCAAGACCCGCAGGTAATTCCCGCCGCATATCTTGCTCGTCTCCTCCTCGGTAAATCCCGCATCCAGCAAGCCCTCTACCACCCAAGGCAATACCGCACTGTTGAAGTGAGTGCCGATCCCCACGCCTTCTACACCCATCACATCAACGGCGTAGCGAACCTGCACCAAGGTCTGCTCCAACTGTTCGGACGCAACCTCCCGATAAGGCGCGTCCCCCGGCGGCCGGGTGATCGGCGGCGGGATTCCCAATACGCCGCCGCGCTCGGCCAACGCCCGCATAACCTCGTCGGGTGCCGCCCTAGGCTCATCGACCAACGCTCGCGGATGCGAGTGCGAGTCGACCACCGGCTTTGTCGATACTTCGATGATATCGAGGGCACAGGGGTCATTGCTATGGGCCAAGTCGATGAGGATCCCAGCCGCGTTCAGCTCCGCAATCATCCGCACCCCCAACTCAGTCATCCGCCCGCCCGAACGGGTCTCATTGGAGGCATCCCACCCCAACTCGCGGGTCGCTTGGCCTAAAGTGATCATCCGCAGCCCGAGGCGGGCAAACATCCGCAGGATGCCGGGGCTGTCGCCGAACCAATCGCTGCGATTGGCCCCCATCAATACCGCGACCTTGCCCGCCGCCCGCGCAGCATCCAAGTCTCGAGCCGTCCGCACCAGCAGCACCTGCTCGGGATACGATTCGACGTTTAGCAAAAACCGGTCGAGCACCCCCAGCACCAGTTGAGTCGGATTCTTGATCGCCAGACTCAGGAACATATCCTCGCTGCCGCGGCCCGGACGCCATTCCGACTCCTGCCGCCACAGCGGTTTGTAGTTCTCATCGTAGTAGGCCGCTCCCCCCTTGCACATCACCATCCCCACTCCCCATTCGGCAAACTTAGGAAAGTCGCCGCGACAAGTACTCGCGTCTTTTTTGCCCAAGTCAATATCGTCGATCACAAAACGAGGGTGGGTCAGGTTTAACCCCAGCATATCGCATACTGGATGCGGCCAAATCCGTCCAGAGGGCAATCTCATGGTCATCTTATTCTCCAAGCGCTTGGTCGAAATCCCGGCGGCAATCGGCCAAAACCTGCGCTAGAGCAAAATCGCCGCCATACGCCAGCATCTGCGCCCCTTGCGCGCGATATTTGGCCAGCAACTCGGGCGTGCCAGCAGGTATCCCCCATGCTTTGCCGTGTTTTTGCGCCGCTGCCGCGACGTTGGCGACGGCCTGATCGAGATCGACATCCCCCCCAGCCAAACCGAGCCGCAACCCCAAATCCGCCGGGCCAACGAAAAGCCCGTCCACCCCCTCGACCGCGGCGATCTCCTCGACATTGGCCAGCGCTTGCGGAGTTTCGATCTGCAAGACGACGAAGGTCTCGCGATTGGCGTCGTCGATATAGGTACTGCCCTCGTGCCACACGTCGAGACCGAAATCGCCGTCCAAACCTGCCCCGTCCAAACCGCGATTGCCCAAGGGTGGGTACTTCACCGCGGCGACGATTTGGCGCGCCAAGTCCGCATCGGAAACCAGTGGCATCATCAGACCAGTCGCCCCGTCCTCGAGATAGCGGTAGAGACGGGTGCGCTCAAGCGTCGGAGCCCGCAACATGCAATCGATATCACAGGCGCGACACAAGGCCAACAGGCCCTGGACCTCGCGCTGATCCATCGCCCGGTGTTCCAAGTCGAGCCAGATGCCGTCATAGCCGTTGTGAGCGGCATAGCGCACAAAGAACGGCAGATAATGCCCCAAGCCACAAATGCGGGCGCACCGCCCCGTGCGCACTTTGTCCAAAACTTTGCTCTTCCTCATATTCCCCACTTTGCTAAAGGGTTGCGTTGCGCCAATAGTATACTACCGCCAATACGCCTGCTCCACCTTTGCAAACGCCTCGGCAATATCCGCCACTTCCCGCTCAGCAAAATTCTCGTGGATCGACATGATGAAGTGGCTTTCAACTGCATCAACGGCGTTGGGACAGGGAAACTCTGCATTGCGGTCTCCCCCATACGTCGGCAATCCCCACGGATAGTCACTGCCGGGGAAGACCTGCCGCTCCTTAAACCAGATCGTCTCAGAGGGGATATAGCGATATGTGGCTGTCACCGGAATGCCCTCGGCAGCCACGGCCCGGGCAAAGCCGTTTTTGTCCACTCGCAGCTTGTCAGCATCTACGTGGAAGCGCATAAACCAGTACACCCCCTCAGACTCGTCCACCTGCCATCCCAACCGCACCGCCTTGCACTCGGCAATGGCCTCGGCGATTTGCGCTGCTACCCGCCGCCGCTTGGCAATCATCGCATCGAGCTTTCTCAGTTGCACCCGCCCAATGGCGGCCGACAGGTCGTTACCGTTGAGATTGAGCCCGGCGCGCAGGTTAGAGGTCGCATCTGTGTTAAAAGGCTTGCCCCGGTCGGCAAAGCGCTTGGCTTCCCAGCAGAGTTCTTCGTCGCGGGTAAAGACCACCCCACCCTGCGGCCCCGTCGCGTGGTGCTTGCCGCTCATGGTTGAAAAGGCCGCCACCGCGCCCAACGATCCCGCTAGTTGCCCCTTGTAGCGCGCCCCGTGGGCTTGGGCGCAATCCTCGATGACCGGTATGCCGCGCTCCTCGGCCAGCGCCAAAATCGGCGTCATATCCGCTGGTTCGCCGGCAATATGGGCCACGACAATGGCGCGGGTGTGGGGCGTCAGCACCGCCGCGATTTGCTCCGCACCGGCGTTGAACGACCCCGGCGCGGCATCGGCCACCACCGGCACTTGGCACAACAGCGCCGCGGGCATCGCCCCACCCGGATCCGTAATCGGCGGGATCACGACCTCGCCAGCCGCTTCTAACTTTAGAGCCCCCAATGCCGCGTAGAGCGCCGAGGTCCCCGAGTTGACCAAGTCGGCGTACCCACCCCCCATAAACGCGGCGAACTCCTGCTCATAAGCCAATTCCTCTGGCCCGCTGTAGCCGATTGCCGTGCCGCTCTCCTGCGCTTCAGAGAATAGCCGCATCGCGACTTCATGCTCCTCAGCCCCGAACAGATGCCGCTTGGGAAATGGCGTCTCGCGGACCTTGGTACCCCCATCCATTGCCAACATTGCAAACTTCCTTTCTCGACAATGTGCCACTGGCGCTAGCCAGAGACACACCAGTAATTTATCAAGCTCGCACCGCTCGCCGCCCCTAACTATACACCGCTACTGATTTGCACAAAAGACACGACCCCTACTCCAGCCTGCGCGTCCCGCTCTTCCGGCGTTATCTCATCGCCTCCTCGCTGGTGCGGATGGGTACGGCTGCTCAAGGTCTGGCCATCGGTTGGGAAGTGTACGACCGCACGGGTCAAGCACTCTCCCTCGGCATGGTCGGCCTCGTCCAAGCCATCCCCATGCTGCTATTGACCCTACCCGCCGGGTATCTAGCCGACGTCTTCGACCGCCGCAAGCTGATGATGCTCAGTCTAGCCGGTGCGACACTCTGCTCGCTGGCCTTGGCCGTCTTTAGCTGGTACCAGATGCCGATCCACTGGATGTACTTGCTGCTCTTTTTGGACTCGTCCTTCCTCCGCCTAGGCTGGCCCGCACAACGGGCCATCGCGCCCTTGCTAGTGCCGGACGCACTCTTTGAAAACGCCGCCAAGTGGGCAACCAGCTTGCAGCAGATCATCGGCATTGCCGGACCAGCCATCGGCGGTTTTGTCATCGCCTTCAATCTCCAAGTCGCCTATGTCCTCAGCGCCATTTCTTCCGCGGCCTTCATCCTCTTCCTCAGCACCATGATCTTGCCGCCCGCTCCGCGCATCCAAGGGGGCAAGATGTTCGCTCAAATCGCCGTTGGGCTGCGCTTCGTCCGCGACCAGCCGCTCCTCCTCGGCGCAATCTCGCTCGATCTGTTCGCTGTCCTCCTCGGCGGCGCAGTGTACCTCCTGCCCATCTTCGCCCGCGAGATCATCGACCTCAGCTCCGTCGGCCTCGCACCCGAAGCCGCGCTCGGCTGGCTGGTCGCAGCCCCGGCCATCGGTGCCAGCATCACTGCCTTGGCCATAGCCCATTTGCCGCCGATCCGCCGCTCTGGCAAGACCCTACTCTGGTGCGTAGCCGGCTTTGGTGCGGCGACCATTCTCTTTGGCCTGTCGCAAAACTTCTGGTTCTCGCTGCTAATGCTGGCGCTGACCGGTGCCTTCGACAACGTCAGCATGGTCATCCGCCGCGTCATCTCGCAGATGGGCACGCCCAACGAGATGCGAGGCCGGGTCCAGGCCGTCTCCGCCATCTTCGTCGGTGCATCCAACGAGATCGGCGGCTTTGAGTCCGGGCTGGTGGCCCAGCTCTTCAATCCGGTCTTCTCCGTCGTCAGCGGCGGCATCGGCACGTTACTAGTCGTCGCCGCTTGGACGGGTCTTTTTCCCTCCCTGAGAAACCTGGGCAGCCTCGCGTCCCTGACGGCCCAGCACTCGACGAAATGAGAGACCAGTGCTTTTTAGTTTGACCACTTCATACGTCCTTCCAAATTTGTTATAGGTATTGTCACCTAATCGCAGGAGGTCCCATGAAATTCGTCCGCACCATTGCCGTCATACTGGCTGTACAACTAGCCCAAGATGCCCATGGGCAAATTGCGGTTTCAGGGACCGTGGTTTCGGCTGAAACCGGCGATGCCTTACCGGGCACAACAGTCGTCATTGAGGGCACATCCATCGGGACGATGACAGACCAAAACGGGGCCTATTCGATTGACCTTCGGTCGCCGGAGGACATTCTAATTTTTTCCTTTGTCGGATTCCAGACAAAGCGACTGACGATAAGTCCAGGCGTCACCACGCTCGATGTTCGTTTGCAACCGAGCGTCGTCGGACTCGAGGGAATCAGCGTCGTTGCCGAGGAGCCCCGGATCTTCGCGAGCAACGTCGTCGCCGAGCCAATGATCCTCCAGCAGTCAAACATCACCAGCGTGACGTCGGTGGTCGATAACCTGCCCGGGGTATCCATCCAAGAGGGTGATGCGTACGGCTTCGACGACTGGTCGAGCAACGTCGCCGTGCGCGGCTTCCAGGTGACCATCAGCGAGGCGCAGATCGGCACGACCATCGACGGGTTCCCCAACGGTACATCCGACTACTTCAGCGGTGCCAAGGCCAACCGGTTCATCGACCCAATGAACCTCGGCGGCGTCGAGGTGTCCCAAGGAACGGCCGACATCGCCTCCCGCTCGGTCGAGGCGCTGGGCGGCACCTTCAACTACCTAACGGACGATCCGGCAGCCGAGCAGACTTACACTGCATCAACTACCATCGGCGAGAACGAAGGCCAGCGGCTCTACATGCGCCTCGACACCGGACCGTTATTCGGCAGTGAGACGCGTGCCTGGATTGCCGCGGTCTACCAAGAGTCGACCGATTGGATGCAGGGCTCCGCGCGGAACGAGCGGGAGCACATCGCCGCCAAGCTCGTGTCATCGCACAGACGCCTTGACCTTACGAGCTACCTCTCATACGACAGCATCCACGAGGACGCCTACCAGCGGCTCTACAGCGAGGCCAACTTTAGGGCGAACCCGCGCTGGGACCGTCTAGTCGGCGACTGGCCCGGCGTCCCGTATCTGAACCAGTTCTACCGGCCCGGCTGGCAAACCCGGCGGAACAACACCTTGGCCTACCTGAAGGCGGACTGGTCGCTCGACGCCATATCTATGAGCGGCGGACTCTATTTCCATCGCAACCGGGGCCGCGGCGATTGGCTGCCCCCCTATATCGTCGACGTCACCGACGACAGCGGCGGCCCAGAATCGGAGCTGATGGGCCGGCCACCAGTGCAGGGTGGCACCCAGCTCGGGCTGATCCGCTTCGTGAACCGGGACGGCGTCGCGGTTGGACCGGTCGACGGATGTACGTCGTCCTACATCTTCAACTACTATGGATCGGGCGGCCCAGAAGTCGATCCTGCGTGCCACCCAGATGCTACTGCGGTGCAGTCGTACCGCCACAGCCACTACGGGAAGGACCGCGTCGGCGTGACGCTTGACGAGGAGTGGTTTACCACCATTGGCACCGCCGGCAGCACACTGCGCGCCGGCATCTGGTACGAGGACTCGCGGCGGCACCTGGGTCGGGACTGGCATCAGATGCTGGATCCGACGCTCAGCTTCGACTGGAACGAGCAGGCCTACTGGCACCAGTACGAGTGGGATTTCCCGCAACATATCTTCAAGTGGTACGCCGAGGAGACGATCTTCGCCGGCCCGTTGTCCCTGAGCGGCGGCGTCAAGCAGTTCCTAGTCGGCGTGTCGCGCGAGGACCAGTTCAACGTCGACCCAGATATCGAAGTCGATTCGGATTCGGATCTACTCTTCTCCGGCGGCATCACATACGAGACGCCGGTCGAGGGCCTCGACCTGTTCGCCGGCTACTCAGAGAACTTCAGGGCGATCGGCGCTACGCTCCTCGAGGTGCCGGGCCGGAGCCTGGATCTGCTTGAGCCCGAGACCGCCTCGAACATCGACGTCGGTCTGCAGTACTCAGGGGAACGGCTGGCGCTGAGCGCCACGTGGTACACCATCGACTTCAAGAACCGCATCTTCTACCTCGGCCCGACGACGGCCGCCGGTCCCAACTACCTCATCCCGGGCGGCGGTGCCTACTTCAACGCCGGCGGCCTGCAAACGAAGGGCTTGGAGTTCTCAGCAACGGTGCGGATGCCGCAGCAGATATCCTTCTACACGGCCGCCACACTCAACAACTCAGAGTATATCGGAAGCGGCGATCCCCTCGTCGACGAAAGCCAGAACATCGTTGCGGGGACCGACGTCACCGGCGTACCGGACAAGCTATGGGTCGTCTCGCTCGATCGGACCGGACCTGTCCGCACGGGACTGACGGCCAAGTACACATCGTCGCGGCGCGTCAGCCTGACGGCCGACTGGTACACGGACGCCTATTGGCTGGTGGACGCGTATGTCAGTTTCTCAGGCGAGGCGCTGGGTCCCCTGCTCCGATCGACGGAGTTCTCGCTCGTGGCCAACAATCTGCTCGACAGGGCCTATCTGTCCGCCATCACCGAGAACGCGGCTTGGCTCGGCGCGCCGCGGACGGTTTCAATGACCGCGACTGTTTCTTTCTAAGCGGAGCGCGAAGGGATAAGGCGTGCAGATCCAGCGTCTGCTCTGCCTCAATGACTTGCGCCCCGCAGCCCAAGCAAATAGTATAGACCGCGACTCAGCAGACGCCGCCAAACACGGGAAAGGGACATGAAGAAAAAACTTTTCATCACCGGCGCCGCCGGCAAAGTCGGGTCCGGCCTGCGCCGTCACCTCAAAGACCGCTATGACTTCCGCCTGCTCTTCCACCGCAACATCCCCGAGGTCGAACCAAACGACGAAATCGTAGTCTCCGACCTCGCCAACTTCGAGAACATGGTCGAGGCCTGCGAAGGCATCGACACCATCGTCCACCTCGGCATCGCCATCGTCCAGCGAGGGTATCCGCGCACGCGCTACAACCAGATGATCATGGAGACCAACATCCAGGGCACCTACAACATTTTTGAGGCCGCCCGCATCAACAAAGTCCCGGTCGTCGTCTTCGCCAGCACCAACCACGTAACGGGCTTCTACGAGCAAGAAGGCATCTACACCACCCCTGAGATGCCGATCCGCCCCGACAGCATGTACGGCGTCAGCAAGGCATTCGGCGAAGCCCTCGGCCGCTTTTACTACGACGAGTACGGCATCTCCTCTTACTGCCTCCGCATCGCCAACTACCCGGACACCGAGGAAGTCAACAGCACCTACCCTCCCGGCGAAAACCGCTGGCTCAGTGCCCGCGATGTCTCCGAGCTGACCGCCTGCTGCATCGAGGCCCCTCGGCCCCAATTCGGCATCATCTACGGAGTCTCACTAGGCGCGGACAAAAAATGGGATCTCGCCAACGCCAAAGAACTCGTCGGCTGGGAGCCCCAAGACCGCGGCGCGCCCTCGCCGTGACGGATGTGGCCCACTTGGGCGGCGGCTACGCAGACTCCGCACCCGACCCCGGCCCCACCATAGCAGCGCTCCTGCAAGCCGCCCGTCCCGGCAGCCCGTCTTCCCGCCTCGTAATCTTGGGCGGGCCGCCCGGCGTCGGCAAAACCGCCGTCGCCCAAACTCTCCTCGCGCTCTGCCCCAACACCTTTCTCCTCGACAAAGACCAAACGGCCGCGGGTTTTATCCTCGAAGCGGCCGCGCTGCGGGGCGACGCGCCCGACGCGGCTTACGGCACTCCGCACTACTGGCAAAAGCTCCGTCCCCTCGAATACGCCAGCGCCCTCTCCGCCGCTTGCACTAACCTCGTCGGCACCCGCCAAGTCCTCGTCGTCGGCGGCTTTGGCCCCGAACTGGGCACGGACGCCCTCTGGGAAGGACTAGCCACAAGCATCGCCCCAGCCACCCTTTCCGTCCTCCACCTCGACCCGCCACCCCTAGACATTTGGCGCACCCGCATGGCCGCTCGCGGCTCCCGCGCCGACGCTTCCTACTTTGCCCATCTAGCGCAGGCCCTCGGCAACCTTCCCGTCTGGGCCGGGGCCGTCCGCATCCCGACCGACGGCCCCCTGCACTCGGTCGTCCAACGTGCCCTCAACGCCCTCGCCTGAAGGCGTGCGGGCGGTTGACTTTTTTCGGTTTTACCCTTTATTTCTTAGGATGTTATGTTAATCGTCCACAGTGCCTTAGGTTACTTCGTTCTTCTCGCCATCGCCTACCTCATCGGTCGCTGCACCCGCTCCATTCCTTGGAAGACTCTCGGTGTAGCCACAGTGCTTCAGCTTCTGCTGGCCGCTATCCTGCTGCAACCTGAAACTCAGCGGCACTTCGGGCGTTATATACTATCTCTAGCTAGAGCGAAAAACAGATGAAGACAAGAAAGACGACCTATCGCGCCCGGTTTGACGGCCACCGGCGGCTCGCTGCCGCCGTCATCATTCAAGCCGTCAAAGACATGCAGACCGCAGATTGCAATCAAGAGCGGCAAACGGCTATCGACTTCCTCGCAGGGGACATGTGGCCCTTTTCCGACGTGCTCGACCTCCCCTTAGATGGCCGCGCCCTCTGCGAGTACCTGCGCACCATGGAGATCGCTTCCATCGAACCTCTTGGCTGACCTGCTCAGAAGCGGTATTTTCCGTGGCGCATCTAACCCGGAGACGATCCCCCATGGAACTTTCGCCCGCGCAGATTCGCTTCTTCAAGAGCTTCGGCTATCTCTACTTCCCGCAGCTTTTCGCTCCCGACGAGATTGCCTGGATCACCGAGGAGTTTGAGCACTCCATCCAAGCCCACGGCAATGGCGCGCAACACGACGGCAGCAAGCGCACCATGTTCGGCGGCCCCATCGAGCACCGCGAGCGGCTGTGTACCCTCGTAGATGACGAGCGCATCGTCGGGATTTGCAACGGCGTCCTCGGCGAAAACTTCAACTACGCCAGCGGCGACGGAAATTACTACAGCGGCGATACCGGATGGCATCCCGATGGCAATTGGGGCCAGCTTTTCTCGGTCAAAATCGCCTTCTACTTAGACAACCTAACCCGCGACACCGGCTGCCTGCGCATAATCTCCGGCAGCCACCTTCCCAACCACTTCGTCCGCGCCGAGGGCATTGACCTCAACAACGCCATGGACCTGTTCGGCGTCGAGCCGCGCGACTTTCCCGGCAGCCTCGCGCTCGAAACCACTCCCGGCGACCTCGTCATCTTCAACCACGACCTCTATCACGCCTCCTTCGGCGGCGACCAGCGGCGGCGCATGTTCACCATGAACCTCACCCGCCCCTGCACCAACGACGCCGATCTAGCCACTCTCAGGGACTATCTCAGCCGACACTCCCCCGGCGGCTACCAAGTCGTCACCGGCGGCGGCATGTTCTATCCCACCATGCTCGATACCGCCAGCCCGGAGCGCATGGTACACTTGCGCCAATGCGCCGAAGTCCACGACGAACTCTTCCCCGAATTGGCGCGGCATTGACGATCTGTCCACCTGTGCAGATATTTTCTCTGCGCCCGTAGCTCAGTTGGCAGAGCAGCTGACTCTTAATCAGCGGGTCCAGGGTTCGAGCCCCTGCGGGCGCACCAATAAAAACAAGGACTTACGACAAATATGCGACAACGGCGTAAAGGCTGTGTCACCACTATCTCACCAGCTAACACTGTTCAAGTTGTTGTCGCTATTCGGTCGTGAGCCTCTTTGAAACCTGAGAGAACCGAAAAACCCCCGTGCCAAATCTCCCGGCACGGGGGTTTTTCTTTAAAACAGCTCTCGTCAAAAAATTATTTTCAAGCTGATCCACTACTGCCGATTCGGTAGCGAAACCGGCCAGCGGCCCCCTGGCGCGTCACTAGGGGCGCCGCGATGATTACCCACACCGTTATGCGGCGATAAGGAGCCTCCGCTCTATGTTCACCTTAGAAGGGTAAATTTTTGGGTAAAACGGCCTTCAGGGGTGGTCAACTGATAGAGATAAACGCCGCTGGCTAAAGCCGAGGCGTCCATAGCTATCGTGTGATAGCCCGCCGCTTGAAACCCTTCGTGCAGAACCGCCACGCGTTGGCCGCTAAGGGTAAAGACCTCCAGGCGAATATCAGAGGCGGTGGGCAACGTATAGGAAAGAACCGTCTCGCTGTTAAAGGGGTTGGGATAGCTCGGGTTGAGCGCTGTGAGGGCTGATGCGCTGGTGGATGCTTCGACGTTGATCTCATATTGCTGCAAGACCTCGCCGGTATCGTAGTCGATGAGCAGGATCTTTGTTTGTCCTACTTGGCAGGCTTTTACATGCAGGTTCCAGCCATCTCGGCGCCCCCTTGTGGGTCTATCGTTGCCTTCGGCTGGACAGAAGTCTCTGGTGGGTGCCTGTTGGCCGCCAGAGACCTCTAGGGCCGGATCGGAGCCGGACGGGTTGGCTCTCACCAGCACGCTGTCGAGGTTGGTGTGTACGGTAAAGGTTTTCCACGCTGGATCGTCGGCAGAGAATTGGACCTCCGCCGGGTTGGGCGTCAGCCGTGCTTGAGGCTCGACGGCCGCATCATTGTCGATGATTTTGATATTGATCAGCGCGGCGTGTCCACTCGACGAAGTAGCCTGCACCGCGAAGGCTTTATCGCCGTCCGCCGTTGTGTTGTCCTTGGGCGTTAGGGTAAGCTGCGCCGTGCCCGTTCTCTGGCCTCTTGCAATGGTGAGGGTTTCTGGCAATGTCGCGTCGAAGTCCTCGTTGCGCTTGGCCGTCTTGCCTTGTGTTGGCGAGACAATGGAGAGTGTGATCGTCTCGTCCGTCGCCGCGGTTTTGTCCAACGTCACGGTCAGCGTGATAACCGTCGCCTGCTCGTCGTTTTCGCGGATCGAATCATGGCTTACGGCGATGCCTTCTAATTCAACCGTGGTCGTTGTCGTCTCCTCGGACTCCTGTTGATCCTCGTCCTCGGCTATCTCGCCCTCGTCCTCTTCGCCGTCGGAATCGGTCGTCGCTTGGCCGATGGCAGTAAAGGTCTCGGGTTCAAGCCCCTCAACGGTAGCCGTAACGGTGTTGGGCCCCGGGGTGGGGCCCAGCGTCAATGTGCTTCTGGCTCGACCATTGGCATCGGTGGTGGCGGTGGTGGACGACAATGTCCCTCCACCAGCAGTGACCGAAAAGGAGACAACCGTCCCGGCAAGGGCCGACCCGTATTGATCTAACACGGAGACGACGAATGGCTCAGCCAACGTAGCGCCGGCTCGGCCTTCTTGGCCATCGCCGGAAGACTTTGTCAGCGTGTGGGGTATCGGCGTCCACTCGGCCATGTCCCACAGCCTAATCGCGCGATCAGTTTGCCCTCCAAACCCCGACCCCGAAGCCAACAGTCTGCCGTCGGGGGAAAACGACACCACGTTAACATAACCCTCATGCCCGGCAAGGATAGCGATGGATTCGCCCGTCGACACGTCCCACAACTTAACCGCTTGCCCTCCAAACCCCGACCCCGAAGCCAACAGCCTGCCGTCGGGGGAAAACGACACCGGCGCACTCCCGGCAAGGATAGCGACGGATTCGCCCGTCGACACGTCCCACAACTTAACCGGGCCATCTCTCAACCCCAAAGCCAACAGCCTGCCGTCGGGGGAAAAGGATAAATCCCCTTGGGCACCCCGTTCATGCACGTCAACTGTGGCGATGTGCTCCCCGCTCGACACGTCCCACAGCTCAATCGTACCATTCAATGGATTTAAAGCCAACAGTCTGCCGTCGGGAGAAAAAATCACCGATACTATCGAACCCCGCCTCCTATTATCATTGGAAAGCGTGGCGACGTGCTCCCCGCTCGACACGTCCCACAGCTTAACCAATTCATCCTCCCTCCCCCCCGAAGCCAGCAGCCTGCCATCGGGGGAAAAGGACAAAGAAGAAACCAAAAGAATCACAAAATCATCAGGGAACTCTTCGTTCTGTTCCTCTAAAGTGAAATCATGATCATGCGCGGGAACCGTGGCGACATGCAGCTCCCTGCTCGACACGTCCCACAGCTCAATCGTGCCATCCAATGCCTCTAAAGCCAACAGCCTGCCGTCGGAAGAAAAAGCCGCCGCATCAACAGAACCCCGCGGAGGAAGGTTGAAGATGGATTCGCCCGTCGCCACGTCCCACAACTCAACCGTGGCATCTATATTCAGGGCATACGATGACTCTAAGGCCAGCGGCCTGCCATCGGGGGAAAAGAACAAACCACACCACTGACTTCTTTCACGCCCGATAAACGTGGAAATCGGTGCCCTGGATTCCCTAGCCAGAACGAGCTCAAATCTCTCAGAAAAAGTAACATTACCTAAAGCATCAATCGCCTTTATCCTCAACCACTGTGTCCTAAAACTGTCAAAATCCGAGCCTTTACGGGATGGAATAACGCCGTCATAATCGAATTCAACGACGGCCTCTTTTTCCCCCTCCAAGCCACGACACTCCTTCAATTCAACTCCGCCAGTAGGATGTCCTACGAATAGAACCACTTGATGCAACCCATCTGAATCGCGGACTTTGATTCGGATAGGGACGCTTGTTGCATCTGCCGTACGTACAAGTGACGAAGTGAGTTCGATGGTTGGCGGTGATGTCTCTACCGCATTGGGATTGAAATAGGGCTGCACGGCCAAAAATCTCGCACTGCACACAGACAACTCATCCCAATCACCGAAGCCGCCGTAAGACATGATATAGTTACCATCGCGAAAATCGTGGTTCAATCCGAAGGCATGGCCAAGCTCATGTTCAGCTATCGGCTCATCCAGTAAGCTTCGGCCGGGAATAAATGCGAATCCGCCATTCCTCCCGATTTGGACTCCCACTTGGTTCGACACCACAGCATCAGCGACGATGAAGTAAATGTTTTTTTCTAAATCAAACGTCCGTTCAATCTCGTCTCGCACCAAACCCGCCTGCTCCGTATAACTGAGCACCTGATAGTAGCTATTGGGATGTTGACCATCCACGCGATGCACCAGTGGCTCGCCCGCAGCATCTGTTTCAAAGCGGAACGTTCTGTTACCGTAGCCATGCGCCTGCATCTGCTCGGCATAAAAAGCCTGGATTTGGCGCATCCTCGTTTTCATCAAATCGACCAACGCCGCGTCATACGGCCGGTCATTGGGCAAAAAGTAGATCATCCGCACGGTGCGCGGCTCGCCTACGTTCCGATCAGCCAGCCGCTTGGCCGCAGGGCGGGGGTGACCGCGCCGCCACTGCTCGTAATCGAACGGCACGTAAGAATGCACGCTGTCGGCCGACGAGGACGGTGTATGGGCCATCACCATCAGCGGCGAGAGAATGAGGCCGATCAACGCGAAAAGGGGGTACGATGTGAGGCAATGCCGTTTCATCAATGTGTCTTTCTGTGCGCCGGTCACACCGGCGATGTTAAAAGGTGAAAGTCCGCCCTCACCGAGTCATGCGTGTGCGCCGCGAGTGTTGCAGCAGCCAGCGGAACTTGCGAACCGACTAGACTCATCAGGCAAGTTCTCCGCGCATGGCGCAGAGCCGAGCGAATACAGGTGTTCATTGGTTGCTCCATCTGAGCGGCGACCGCCAGCCGGAAGCCGATTCGGTAGCAAAACCGGCCAGCGGTCCCCTGTCGCGTCACTAGGGAGCGCCGCGATGATCACCCATACCATTATGCGGCGATAAGGAGCCTCCGCTCTATGTTCACCTTAGCAGGGTAAATTTTTGGGTAAAACGGCCTTCAGGGGTGGTCAACCGATACAGATAAACGCCGCTGGCTAAATCCGAGGCATCCATCGCTATCGTGTGATAGCCCGCCGCTTGAAACCCTTCGTGCAGAACCGCCACGCGTTGGCCGCTAAGGGTAAAGACCTCCAGGCGAATATCCGAGGCGGTGGGCAACGTATAAGAAAGGGTCGTCTCGCTGTTAAAGGGGTTGGGATAGCTCGGGTTGAGCGCTGTGAGGGCTGATGTGCCGGACCCTTCGACGTTGATCTCATATTGCTGCAAGACCGCGTCTGTATGGTAGTCGATGAGCAGGATCTTTGTTTGTCCTGCTTGGCAGGCTTTTACATGCAGGCTCCAGCCATCTCGGCGCCCCCTTGTGGGTCTATCGTTTCCTTCGGCTGGACAGAAGTCTCTGGTGGGTGCCTGTTGGCCGCCAGAGACCTCTAGGGCCGGATCGGAGCCGGACGGGTTGGCTCTCACCAGCACGCTGTCGAGGTTGGTGTGCACGGTAAAGGTTTTCCACGCTGGATCGTCGGCAGAGAATTGGACCTCCGCCGGGTTGGGCGTCAGCCGTGCTTGGGGCTCGACGGCCTCTTCCTCTTCGCCATCGGATGCGCTGGTGGATGCTTCGACGTTGACCTCGTATTGCTGCAAGACTTCGCCGGTATCATAGTCGATGAGCAGGATCTTTGTTTGTCCTACTTGGCACGCTTTTACATGCAGGCTCCAGCCATCTCGGCGCCCACTTGTGGGTCTGTCGTTTCCTTCGGCTGGACAGAAGTCTCTGGTGGGCACCTGTTGGCCGCCGACGACCTCTAGGGCCGGATCGGAGCCGGACGGGTTGGCTCGGACCAGCACGCTGTCGAGGTTGGTGTGCACGGTAAAGGTTTTCCACGCCGGATCATCGGCAGAGAATGTGACCTCAGCCGGATCGGGCGTCAGCCGTGCATGGGGTATCCACTCAGACACATCCCATAGCTGAACCGCGTTCCAAAACTGCGAAGCTAACAGCCGGCCGTCAGGAGAAAAAACCAGCGCCTGAGGCTGATTATTGTGTGCTTTAAGGTCACCCGACAAGGGAAGGGTGGCGATAGATTGGCCCGTCGATACGTCCCATAGCTCAATATTTTGACCCCCAGAAGACGTCCCACTTCCACCACCATCCTCGTTCCAAACCCATCTAACCTTACTCGCCGAAGCCGAAGCCAGCACCCGGCCCTTAGGAGAAAAGGACACAAGGTTACTCCCGGCAGCAAGGGTGGCGATGGATTGGCCCGTCGATACGTCCCATACCTTAACCTCCCCGATCTCTTCCCGTGCCCCCAACCACCTTGACCCCGCCGAAGCCAGCAGTCGGCCATCGGCGGAAAAGGACAGACCGTTGATCCAACCCTGTTCATGCGCGGAAATCGTGGCGACACGCGCTCCGCGCGACACATCCCATAGACGAACTGTCCCGCTAGAATTCAAGGAAGCCAGCAGCCGGCCGTCAGGCGAAAAAACCAGCGATGCTACAGATCCCTCATTACTATTTTTATCATCAATCGTGGTGCCATGCTGCACCCCGCGCGACACGTCCCACACCTTAAACTCTGCACCACCAAAATCAGACCAGTTCTGACCGCTTGAAGCCAAGAGCCTACCGTCGAGGGAAAAGGACAAATCCATTTCATCTTCAAATTCATCTGTTTCAAACCCATACGCGGAAATCGTGGTGCGATGCTGCCCCCCGCCTGACACGTCCCACAACTCAATCGTGCCATCGTCTGTCCAGCCAGCCAATCGCTGACCGTCGGGAGAAAGTGTCGCATTCCACCAATCAACACCTCGCGCAGAAAAGTTGGCGATGGCTCTGCCCGCCGACACGTCCCACAACTCAAACTCTGAAGAATCATGTAAGAATTCTAAAGCCAGCAGCCGGCCGTCAGGGAAAAAAGCCACCGAAGTAATAGAATTACCATCGGAAGCGGAAAACGTGGAGATCGGTTCGTTAGACTGGCCGGTTGACGAGGATGAAGTATGAGCCGCCAGCGGCGAGAGCAAGAGGCCGATTAACGCGAAAAAGGGTACGAGTGTGAAGCAATGCCGTTTCATACATGTGCCTTTCTGTGCGCCGGTCACACCGGCGCGGTTGAAGAGGTGAAAGCCCTACGTGTGAAAATGTAGTGAACCACTACAGCCCCGAATCATGCGTGTGCGTCGCGGGCGTTGCAGCAGCTAGCAGTTCCACGGGCTTCTGTGTCACATATTCAGGACGTTTCCTTCAATTGGGCTAAACGGGTCTTATGTCGGTCCAAGCATAATTTCTATGCACATTTCGTACCAGCGACGACAATGCGCACAAAAAAATCCTTTAGGATTACCCTAAAGGATTGAAAAACAAGACCTTGAAAATATGAACTTTCTTACGCCTGTTGCCGTCGCCAGCGTTGCAACAATTCATTCATACGATTTTTCCGTATGAATCATACGACTTTTCCGTATGAATCATACGACTTTTCCGTATCAAGAGCACCTCGCTCAGCCGCCGATCACCTCCTTTATGACGCCTTCTTCGGTCGCTGCAATCCATGCGCGCGCATACGGGAACGCAGCCGCTCTGGATGCATGCCCAACAACTGCGCCGCGCCATACTCTCCATAGATCCGTCCCTTGGTCGTCGCCAGCGCCGCGATGATCTGCTCCTTTTCGTCCTTGGCCTCAGTCTTCTGTTCGACGGGTGGAGCAGACGCCGGCGGCACAAGAGCCCCTTCTACTCCCTCGTTTTCAGCCGACAGCGGCACATCGGCTACTTCAATAACCTGCTCTCGGCACAGCGCCACGGCCTGCTGGATCAAAGACTCCAACTCGCGCACATTGCCCGGCCAAGAATGCGTCTGTAAATGCTCTAGCACTCCATCGCCCAAGCTCGGCACCGGCTGTTTCAGCTCTTGGGCATACTGACGCACAAAATGCTCCACCAGCACCGGAATATCCTTCCGGCGATCCCGCAGGGGCGGCACCACCACAGTGGATGCGTTCAAGCGGTAGAATAGATCGGCCCGGAACCGCTCCTCCTCAACTTCCTTGTTCAGGTCGTGGTTGGTCGCCGCAATGATCCGAATATCCACCTTGGTGGACTTATTGCTACCAATTCGTCTCAGATAGCCCTCGTCCAGTACGTGGAGCAATACCTGTTGGGTTTCTAAGGCCAAATCGCCGATTTCATCGAGGAACAAGGTGCCGCCCTGCGCCTGTTCAATATAGCCTGCCCGCCGCGCCACAGCGCCGGTAAAGGCTCCCCGCTCGTGGCCAAACAGTTCGCTTTCGATCAGCTCGGTGGGCAGAGCACCACAATTGAGCGGGATAAAGGCGTGCTCTCGGCGTAGGCTCAGAGCGTGGATTCCCCGGGCGATCAGGTTCTTACCCGTACCCGTCTCGCCCAGTAACAGCACGGTCATATTGGTCCTAGCTACGGGCTCAACCTGCGACAGAAGCCTGGTTATGGTCGGGCTTTGGCCGGGCACGGCCTGCCGCTTATGCTCCCGACTCTGGAGGCGTGCGCTTTTGCCAGCGGGGACCACCCGCACCTCCAAGTGGGCTACCTCCGACACCAAGCCATCCTGATCTTGGGTCCGCACCTCAAAGTGATATTCGCCGACCGTCAAGCCATAGTACGACACCTTGTTGTCAAGCGTAAACGCACTCCACTCTGCTGCCGGATTGTGACCAACCAGCCGGTGGCTGTAGTGCATCTGCTGTGTCCTCCCGAACCCGAAACGGATGCCCTGGAAATGAATCACTATCTCGGGCGTGCCCTCTGGACAAGATACGGATTGGGGTGCCTCCAACAGACGCCCCCCCACGACCTGACGAATTACGATACCCGGGCGCGTATGGCGGGGCCGGTACCTAAAGAGACCCGCTGGCGTCCCAAACCACAGTCGGCCCCGGCGATCACACAGAATGCTCCCGACCGTATTCTCCTGCAACGAGGGACCCAGCTGGATACCGTGGAAGGTCTCGCCATCGTAAGTTATCATCCCTACACCTCTGGTCCCAATCCACAGCCGCCCTTGCTGATCAACCGCCAAAGATTGAATGTTATCGCTCGTAAGCTCACCTTGAGCCATCGTAAACTGGCGCACCTGTTTGGAGTGGAGGTCAACGGCAAAAAGGCCAGTGGTCGTCCCCACCCAAAGCGTGCCCTCATGCTCGCACAAGGCGGTCACATAAGGAACGGCCTCTAGCTCGGTATGGTCAGACGCACGCAAACGATTTCCATCCTTATAGTACAACGCCGGCATTTCTCCACAGGCACCGATCCACAAGACACCTTCGCTATCCTGTGTTATGGTTTTCAATTTGTAGGGGAGCCGTTTCTCCAGTGCTATAAAGCGGTCCTCTTCAATCCATCCCAAAGTCCCTTGATGAGTGCCGACCCACAAACGCCCTATCTGGTCCTGGCATAGACCTATGATATCCTCGTAGCTGTCCTCTGCAGTCACGACGATTACTTCGGGCGCTGTAGCCCCCTTGAACACCTTGCCCTCGGAGCTCCCAATCCAGAGCGTCTCCCGGCAATCTACCTCCAGCGCCGAGACATCATGTGCCATCTCCGTTGAGCGAATCCGGTCGTCTTCAAGGCAGGCTAAGCCCCCCATCGTGCCAATCCACAGCCGGCCTGAGCCGTCTTCTTCCAAACAATGGACCGTCTGATCGGGCAACCCGTCGGCTTTGGTGTATAACTGGAGACTAAACAGATCGCAAAAAACCAGCCCTTCGCCGTACATCCCCACCCAGATATTCCCTTCGCGGTCTTCATACGTCAGTCGTGTATTACTAGGATCGATACCCCGTACGTGCTCATAAAAAGAATGCCAGTCCTGACCGTCGTACACCAGCACATACCGAGGACCCGCTACCCACAGCCAGCCTTTGCTGTCCACGCGCATATGCCGCGCCTTGTACCGCACGATCTGCGCCCCTTCAAGCTCGGCCTTCACATCAATCGGGTCGAACTGTTGACGTAGCGGATCGTAGCGGCCGATCGCGGTTCTACTTCTACTACTGCGAAAGGCAATCCACAGATGGCCGGAGGCGTCCTGGGCAAACTTCCAAGCCCACTGAAACGCACCGCCCCCATCGTCTAAGCTCAGGTGCCGACCATCCAAGCTGATGACCCCCCGGTCTTTCGTTGCCAGCCATGTCCTACCCGCCGAGTCGGTGGCCATGTCATATACACGTCCTATGGGCTGGCCCTCAATGGCCGTCGTGCTTTCTATGCACTGCCCCTCGGCGAACAGGCCAAACCCCGCGCTGGTTAGGACCCGTATGGAGCCATCGGCCTGTGGTTGCAAACCCACGATTTCATTGGATGGCAGCCCGTGTTCGGTAGTGTACACCTGAAACCCCCGCTCATCGAATACAGCGAGTCCGCCGCCGAACGTACCGAACCATAGCCGCCCATCTTTATCCTCGGCAATGGCCATTACCGTCGGATGGGGCAGCCCGTCCGCTAGGTTAAAGGTATCGAAATGCGTCCCATCGAACCGGCTGACCCCGCCGTCGGCCGTGGCAATCCACAGCAGCCCTCGCCGGTCCTGGTAGATATCTTCCACCTGCATCCCGGCTAGTCCGTCGGCAACGGTGTACCGGTGTCCCAAGATAGAACTCAAAGACTCTATTCGTTTCGGAATCTCCGCAGATTCATGCACATCGTTCATTTTTTGTTCTCTTATTTGGATTACCAGTTCCGATCAAACATACGACATACACTTCCAGTAGTCCGTCCCGCGAAGGGGGTCGAATAGCCGACCATAGCGCTGCTTCAGCAAGACATCGGAAAGTTCTTACATTGATAACAGTACTGTCAATAAGGATAACTCAGATTTCAAAAAAACCCACTACCCAATTTGCGCCTTCCCAGCGCCTTGACCCATCCTTGACATTTCTCAGTTCAAAGCCTAAAATAGCCTCGCGTTTTAGTCGCCTTAGCACCTCCCACCCCTAGCGCCATGGCCAACTCCATAGCCAAACTAGAAAAGGCACTCCGCCGCGACCCAGATTCCCCGCGCTTCGCTCTCCTCGCCGATCTCTATCTCAAACGCGGGCGCATCGAGCGCGCCATCGAGCTATGCCAAAAGGGCTGTGCGAGTTTTCCCGATTACGCCACTGGCTTTATCGTCCTCAGCAAGTGCTATGAAAAACGGGGGGACTTAGAACAAGCGCGCGAGGCCATAGGACAAGCTCTGCGGATCGACCCAGAAAACCCCAGTGGGTACAAGCGCCTCGCCCACCTTTTTGAGCAACTCGACGTCGCGCCATTGGCCTTACAAAGCCTGCGCCAAGCCGCGTATTTCGACCCTTTCGACACCTCTCTAGCCGAACAGATCGACCGCTTCACCAGCCAAACCCACCAAAAGGCACCCGTGCCCGAATCTGAACCCAAACCCGAATCTGAATCCAAACCCGAATCTGAACCCGAAGAGGTCGCGACCGTCGCTAGCGCGGCTCTGGTCGAATCCACTCAGCCCCAAGCGCTGCCGCCAAACCAGTCGCCCGATGACGACCGCGACGATCTGTATGGCGATACCGACGACCGCGAACTGCTCCGCCTCTTGCAGGAGATCGAAGAGGAGGAAGCCGCCGAACCAGCGCCAGCGCCCGCACCAGAAGAGCCACCCACCCCAGCCGACAACAAGCCAAGCACAGCGAAAAACAAGCGTATTGCCACCATGACGCTGGCCGAGATCTATACCACGCAGGGCTTGACCCAGAAGGCGATCGAAATGTATCGCGAGCTTCTCGAACAGGAGCCGAACAACACCATCATCCGCAGCAAGCTATCTTCGCTAGAACAAAGCAGTAACGCACACTAACGGGAGCAATATGGCAGACACCACGGATTTTAGAAACGGCTTTACCATGTCCCTCGACGGTGAGCTCTTCTCCATCGTCGAATTTCAGCACGTCAAGCCGGGCAAGGGCAGCGCCTTCGTGCGCACCAAGCTCAAAAACACCAAGACCGGTGCCGTGCTCGACCGCACCTTCCGCTCGGGCGACAAAGTCGAGCAAGTCCGGCTCGAAAAGCGCCAGATGCAGTACCTATATTCCGACCAAGGGCTGTACTACTTCATGGACTTGGACACCTACGATCAGATCCCGGTGCCCGCAGCGCTCGTCGGCACAGCCAGCAACCTCCTCAAAGAAAGCGAGAACGCCTTCCTCCTCATAGCAGGCGAGGAGATCGTCTCCGTCGAGCTACCCAACTTCGTCGCCCTTGTCGTCACCCACACCGAACCGGGCATCAAGGGCGACACCGCCACCGGCGCAGTCAAGCCAGCCACCCTAGAAACCGGCTACGTGGTGCAAGTGCCGCTCTTTATCAACAAGGGCGACCGGCTCAAGGTCGATACCCGCACGGGCGAATACGTAGAGCGCGTTTGAGAAAGGACAACACCTCCTGTGAACGAAGACAAGCTCCGCAAACTGCTAGAGCTTTTTCACGATAGCGACATAGAAGAGTTAGAGGTCCAACACAGCTTCTGGCACGGCACGCGCATCCGCTTAACCCGCAGTCGTGCGCCCTCCCCTGTGGCCCCTGCTGCCTCCATGCCCGTTGCGCCCATGGTGTCCACCGCGCCCACTGAGCCTGCGGCCCCAGCACCCGCCGAAAAGACCGATGACGGCCTCCACGAGGTGCTATCGCCCATGGTCGGTACGTTTTACCGAGCCGCTTCGCCCGAAGCCGATCCCTTTGTGCGCGAGGGAGATCGCATCGAAAGCGGCCAGACCCTCTGCATCATCGAGGCCATGAAGATCATGAACGAGATTCCCGCGGATGTCCAAGGCGAAGTAGTCGAAATCCTCGTCGGCGACGCCCAGCCCGTTGAATACAACCAAGCGCTGTTCAAAATTCGCCCTGACTAAGAGGCTGTGTTCGAGAAAATCCTCATTGCCGACCGCGGCGAAATCGCGCTGCGCGTCATCCGCGCCTGCAAGGAAATGGGCATCGCGACGGTGGCTGTCCACTCCCAAGCCGACACCCGCTCCTTGCACGTATCTTTTGCCGACGAGGACGTCTGTATCGGGCCGGCTGCCAGCAAGGACAGCTACCGCAACATCGTCAATATCATCAGCGCCGCCCAGCTAACCAACGCCGACGCGATCCATCCCGGCTACGGCCCCTTAGCCGAAAACGCCGACTTTTCCGAAATCTGCGCCGATTGCGGCATCCAGTTCATCGGCCCGCCAACTGCTGCCATCCGCAAAATGGGCGACAAGGCCGTCGCCCGCCACACCATGCAGGAGGCCGGTGTGCCCGTCGTGCCGGGCAGCGAGGGCGCACTCCACTCGCTAGACGACGCCCGTCAATGGGCGGAAAAGGTCGGCTTCCCGCTGCGTCTCAAGGCCTCGGCTGGCGGCGGTGGGCGCGGGATGCGAGTCGTCCGCGCAATGGATGAATTGGAGGAAGCCTATCAGATGGCGCGCCGCGAAGCGCGCACCGCCTTTACCAGCGACGCCTTGTACATGGAGCGCTCCATCGAAGAGGCGCGCCACATCGAAATCCAAGTTCTCGGCGACCAGCACGGCAACCTCGTCCACCTCGGCGAGCGCGAGTGCTCCATTCAGCGACGGCACCAAAAGCTCCTCGAAGAAAGCCCCTCGCCCATAGTTGACCCCGACTTGCGCCAGCGGCTGGGCGCGGCCGCCCTCGCCGGCGCGGCCGCGGTCGGCTACTACAGTGCGGGCACCATTGAACTCCTCGTCGATTCAGACCACAACTTCTACTTCATGGAGATGAATACCCGCATCCAAGTCGAACATCCGGTTACTGAGATGGTCACCGGCATCGATTTAGTCAGGGAACAAATTCGCATCGCAGCCGGCGAGTCCCTCCGCTTTAGCCAAGAAGACATCCAACTCACCGGGCACGCCATTGAATGCCGGATCAACGCCGAAGATCCCGCGCGCAACTTCATCCCCTCTTCGGGCATCATCGAAGCTCTCCACCTGCCGGGCGGCCCCGGCGTCCGCATCGACAGCCACATCTACCAAGGCTACGAGATCCCTCCTTACTACGATTCCCTGCTGGCCAAAATCATCGCCTACGGCTCCGATCGCCAAAGTGCCATAGCGCGGATGCGGCGCATCTTAGGCGAATGCACCATAGAAGGCGTGGCCACCACCTTGCCCTTTCACCAAACCCTACTCACCGAACCCGACTTTATCGCCGGGCAATTCGACACCAACTACGTAGCCAACTCAAAGTGGTCGTCTTAAGCAAGCACGAGAGGCAATTATGAGCCAGACCCAGATCCCTGAGCACTTGATCTATTCGGAAAGCCACGAATGGCTTCAGCTAGAAAGCGACATCGCCGCTATCGGCATTACGGATTTCGCGCAAACCGAGTTGGGCGACATCGTATTCGCTGAGTTGCCCGAGGTGGGCGAGCACCTCGAACGAGGTGAAACCTTTGGCACGCTTGAGGCGGTTAAGACCGTCGCCGACCTGATCGCTCCGGCTTCCGGCGAGGTGCTAGAAGTCAACGACAGCCTCGCCGAAGAAGCCGAACAAATCAACGAAGACCCGTACGGCGGTGGCTGGCTGCTCAAGATCCGCATCGACGACTCTGCGGACTTGGAGAACTTGCTCAGCGCCCAAGACTACGCCGACCTGATCGCCAACCACTGACCTTGCATCTGTTCACTATAAATGCGCTTTTTATAAGGAATTCACATTGTATCATTGGGAAACCGGATAATTAATCCAATCCCAAGGCTTGGAACATGCCAAAAGTAGCTTAAATTTAATTAGCTCTACGCCGTGGATAGACTCTTGCTGGAAAGAACCGTACTGGTCCTCAATCAAAACTACGAGCCTCTAAGCATATGCAGCGTGCGCCGGGCCTTACTGCTGATTTTGCGCGGCAAGGCCGAAGCTGTCGAAAAAATGAACGAGGTGATTCACTCGGTCTCCCAAGAGTATCCGGTACCCAGCGTCGTCCGCCTCGGGCGCTACATCCGCGCGCCGCGCCGACGGGTCGTGCTCTCCAAGCGCAACATCCTCAAGCGCGACAATCACCAATGCCAGTACTGCGGCAGCAAAGAAGGCAAGCTAACGGTCGATCACATTGTGCCGCGCACTAAAGGAGGCCAAGGAACTTGGGAAAACCTCGTCTGCGCCTGCGCCCTGTGCAACAACAAGAAAGGCGAACACCGGCCCGAGCAGGTCGGCCTCATACTGCGCAGCAAACCCAAGCGCCCCAATAACGTGAGCTTCATCCGCAATTTCGTCGGCATCGACGATCAGCGCTGGAAACCGTATCTTTTTATCGACTAAGGCAGGCGCTCTTATGGAACGCGACGCAATCGAACAGGAAGAAACGGCTCTCTACGAGGTCAAGCTCGACGTCTTTGAAGGTCCGATGGACTTGTTGCTCTATCTGATCCGCAAAGACGAGTTGGATATCTACGACATTCCCATCGCCCACATCACCACCCAGTACTTGGGCTTCTTGCAACACATCCACCAACTCGACATCGAACAGGCCAGCGACTTCATCCTCATGGCCGCCACCCTGCTGCGGATCAAGTCGCAGATGATGCTGCCTCGCGAGGAACTCGACCTCGACGGCGACGGCGAAGAAGACCCACAGGCCGAGTTGATCCGCCGCCTGCTAGAGTACCAGCAGTTTAAGGACATTGCCGACTGGCTCGGCGTGCGCAAAGACGAGCGGCGCGACGTGTACCTGCGCCGCCAAGGGCCGGGCGACAGCGTCGAGGAGTCAGCCCAGCTCCAGCCCGTATCACTCTTCGACCTATTGGTCGTGTACAAGCACGTGCTCGATACAGTGCCCGAAAACTTGGTCCACCAAATCGTCGAAGAAGAAGTCTCAGTCGCCGAGTGCATCAACTACCTGTTGGCAGTGCTCGAGCGCAACTCGCGCATCAACTTCATGGACTTGCTCCAAGGCCGCGACCGCCAAGCCCTAATCGCCACCTTCGTCGGGATCCTAGAACTGCTCAAGACGCAGCGCGTCCGCGTGCAGCAGGCGCGGCCCTTCGACGAGATCTGGATCGAGCAATCGCCACCCCAACCGACCGCAGCACCGTGAGCCGTGAACCCACAGCGGCCTCGCGCGACGTCAACCCTGCGCAGGCTCGGGCGATCATTGAGGCCATCCTGCTGACGGCGACCGAGCCGGTAACTCCGGGTCGCCTCGTCGATCTGCTCGCCGGGTACAACGGCCGCGATATCCGCGAGGCCATCGACGCGCTCAACGCCCAGTACGAAGCGGCCGGACACGGGATCGAAGTCGTTGAATTGGCCGGCGGCTATCAACTTGCCTCGCGCCAAGAACACGGGCCTTGGCTGCGCAAGTACCACAAGACCTCGCGCCAAGTGCGCCTCACCCCAGCGGGCCTCGAAGTTCTCGCCATCGTCGCCTTCAAACAGCCGGTCACTCGCGTCGAGATCGACAACATCCGTGGCGTTAGCTCGGCCAGCGTGTTGCAAACGCTGATGGAACTCAACATGGTCCGCCTCGCCGGCCGCTCCGAGGGCATTGGCAAGCCCATGCTCTTTGGCACGACCCGAGAATTTTTGCTCCACTTTGGGCTGCGAGGGCTGGGCGAGTTGCCCAAGCCCAAGGAACTAGCAGAGCTGCTCGCCGAGGGCCAGCAGCCGACTGCCGCCCGTCAACTCGCCTCCGAGCTAGGCGAATTGCAAAAGCAGGCCGAGGAAGAAAGCGACGATGAACGCCCCTGAGCCGCAAATGCGCCTCAATCGCTTCTTGGCTCGCTGCGGAGTGGCCTCGCGCCGCCACAGCGATGCGCTAATCCAAAGCGGTGCCGTGCGCGTCAATGGCGAAGTAGTAGCCGAGCCAGGGCGAGTCGTCGCAGTAAGTGCCGATCAGGTCGAGTGCCGCGGCCGGGTCCTCACCCTGCCCGGCCAGTACGAATACGTGCTTTTGCACAAGCCGGCTGGATATCTGGTCACCCGCACCGACCCACGCGACCGACCCACGGTCTTCGACCTTTTGTCCGACCTCCACCCAGGCACCGTGCCCGTAGGTCGTCTCGACCTCGACACCACCGGGCTTTTGCTGCTGACCGACGACGGTGCCCTCGGCCATCGGCTGCTGCACCCGCGCTTCGTCGTCGCCAAGCGCTATGAGGCCATCGTCAGCGGCGACCCGCACGAGGACCAACTCGACCGGCTGCGCGCCGGCATCGCACTCGGCGACGGCCCCACCGCACCGGCTCAGGTCCAAGTCGAGGAGCGCTGGAGCAGCGGTTGGCACAAGCGGGCGCGGCTGACCCTCTGCATTCACGAGGGACGCAAGCGCCAAGTCCGCCGCATGCTCCGCGCCGTCGGCTACCCGGTGCGGCAATTGACGCGGATCGAATTTGCCGGGCTGACCCTCGGCCCGCTCGCCGCTGGCCAGTACCGCCGACTCAGCCCCAGGGAAGTTCACCGTCTCAAAGCCGAGGTCGGCTTGTGAAGCGGCGCGGGCTAGTCATCGCCATCGACGGCACCATCGGCTCCGGCAAGACGACCACGGCGCGGCGAGTGGCCGAGCGGCTGGGCTATCGCCACCTCGACACCGGAGCCATGTACCGAGCCGTGGCCTTAGCGGCGACTCGTCGCGGGGTGGAACCCGAGGACGAGGACGCGCTGGAGGACCTATTGGCGACCTCGACCATAGACTTGGACTCTGGCCGGGGGCGCGTCCTGCTCGACGGACAAGATATAAGCGAAGCCATTCGTCAGCCCGACATTACCCGCCGGGCGGGCGCGTACGCAAACGTACCCTTGGTGCGCCACTTCCTAGTCGCTCAGCAGCAGCGGTTAGGTCAGGAGGGCAGCGTAGTCGCCGAAGGACGCGACATAGCCTCGGTGGTTTTTCCCGCCGCCGAACTAAAAATCACCTTGGTGGCCGACCTCGATGAGCGCACCCGGCGACGGCATCGGGAATTGACTACCAAAGGAGTATGCATCACATTGGAACAGGTCCGGTCCGACATTCAGACTCGGGACCGGGAAGACGCCGAGCGCGACTACGGAGGTACGAGCGCAACAGACGAGATCGTCGAAATCGACACGACTCGCATGAATTTGGCAGATCAAGTCGATTGCGTCGTCGCATTGGCCCGCCAACGCGGTGCCTAACGCTGGCGCGGAGAGACCGCGTCAGTATCACATCAAGCGAAGTGCGCGCTTCGCTTTAACCTTTTTAAGGATCTGCGCAACATGACCGAGGAAACCACAGTAACAGCAGAGCAACAGGAAGCAACAGCAGAGCAACAAGAAGCTCCTGTGTACGGCAACGTCAGTGTCGAAGAGCTGGAAAAGCCCGAGTACGACCAAGCCCAATACGACGAACTTATGGCCCTCTACGAGGAGAGCATCTCCGGCATCAAAGAGGGCCAGATCGTCAAGGGCACAGTCGTCTCCATCGGCCCCAGTGAAGTGATGGTCGATATCGGCTTCAAGTCCGAAGGCGCGGTGCCGATCAAGGAATTTTCCGCCCCCGAGTCCATTGAGCAAGGCCAAGAAATCGAGGTCTTCTTAGAGGACGTCGAAGACCAAGAGGGCCAAGTCGTGCTCTCCAAGCAGAAGGCCGACTTCATGCGGGTCTGGGATTTGATCAAGGAGGCCCACGACACCGGCAACACCGTCGAGGGCCGGCTGACGCGGCGCATCAAGGGCGGCATCGTCGTCAACCTCTTTGGCGTCGAGGCCTTTCTGCCCGGCTCTCAGATCGACATCCGCCAAGTCAAGAACTTCGACCAGTTCATCGGCCACGAATTTCCCTTCAAGATCATCAAACTCAATAAGGCGCGGCGCAACATCGTCGTCTCGCGCCGCGCCGTGCTAGAAGAAGAGCGCGCGCGGATGCGCGAGGAGATCGTCAAGGTGTTGGAGGAAGGCCAAATCCGCGAGGGCATCGTCAAGAACATCACTGACTTCGGCGCTTTCATCGACTTGGGCGGCGTCGATGGCCTGCTCCACATCACCGACATGTCGTGGGGGCGCGTCAACCACCCCTCGGAATTGGTCTCCATCGGCGACCGCATCAAGGTCAAAGTGCTCAGCTACGACCGCAAGCGCGAGCGCATCTCCTTGGGGCTGAAGCAACTAACGGCCCATCCGTGGGAGAACATCGAGAATAAGTACCCGATTGAGAGCCAAGTGCGCGGCAAGGTGGTCTCCATCACCGACTACGGGGCCTTCGTCGAGTTGGAGGAAGGCATTGAGGGCCTAGTCCACATCTCTGAGATGTCCTGGACCCAACACGTGCGCCATCCTTCCAAGCTGGTCAACATCGGCGACATCGTCGAGGTGAAAGTGCTCAAGATCGACAGCGAGAACCAGAAGATCTCCCTCGGCATGAAGCAAACCGAGGACGATCCGTGGGATACCCTCGACACCAAGTATCCTCCTGGCACCAAGATCGAAGGCACGGTATGCAGCCTGACCAACTTCGGGGCCTTCGTCGAGTTGGAAGAAAACATCGACGGGCTGGTCCACATTTCGGATATGTCTTGGACCAAGCGCATTCGCCAAGCCAGCGAAATGTTCAAAAAGGGCGACGTGATCCCCGTGGTCGTCACCGAAATCGACATCAAGCGCCGTCGCATCTCGCTCAGCCACAAGGATGCCTTTGAAAACCCCTGGCCTCGCTTTGCCGAGCAATACGCCGTAGGCGTCGAGGTGCGGGGCGCAATCTCGCGGCTCCTCGAGCGCGGCGTGGTCGTCTCGCTCGTTGACGAAGTCGATGGGTTCGTGCCGCTATCGCATTTGGCCATCGACGGATTGCAAACCCCGCGTCAGAGCTTTGCCGAAGGGCAGGAACTCCCGCTAGAGGTCATCGAGTTCGACAAGAACCAGAAAAAGATCGTCCTCAGCGTGCGCGAGTACTTCAAGGACAAGGACCAAGCCGAGTACGAAGCCTACTTAGCCGAGCATCCCGTCCAAGAAGTCGCCGCCGAGGAGGCCGCTGCCGACAAAGACGACGAGATGGAGAGCTGGGGAGACGTCCACGACGACGAGCAAGGTGACGAGCAAGACACCGAGCAAGACGATGAGCAAGGTGACGAGCAAGACACCGAGCAAGACAAGTCATAAGCTCCGCAGCAACAACCAAGCGCGGTGGGACGAACAATCGTTCCACCGCGTTTTTATTTTTGCCAACCCCAATCCCCTACCAAACTATGCCACCCAGAACCAAACTCACGCCGGCGATGGAGCAGTACATGCACTTTAAGCGTCAGCACCCCGACGCGATCCTCTTCTTCCGCATGGGCGACTTCTACGAGATGTTCTGCGACGACGCCAAAGAGGCCGCGCGCCTGCTGGGCCTTACCCTAACCTCGCGTCCCGCCGGCAAATCCGGTAACCTGCCCCTCGCCGGCGTGCCCCACCACGCCATGGAAGGCTATCTGGCCAAACTCATCCAGCTCGGGCGCAAGGTCGCCATCTGCGAGCAGGTCGAAGATCCCAAAAAGGCCAAGGGAGTGGTCAAGCGCGACGTAGTCGAAGTCGTCTCCCCGGGCACCGCGCTCTCCGACGCCATGCTCGACCAGCAGCGCAACAATTTCCTCGTCGGCCTCTGCGCGCACGCCGGCCGCGTCGGGCTGGCCAGCGTCGATTTGTCAACCGGGGACTTCGCGCTCGACGAGATTCCCGCCAGCGACCTCGCCGACGAGCTAGAGAGCTTGGGACCGGCCGAGTTGCTCATCGCCGAAGGAGCCGACGAACAGTGGGTCGCCACCCTGCAAAACGCCCTGCCGCACGTGGCGCTCAGTCGCCTCGCGGACTGGCACTTCGCCGCCGACACTGCGTACGAAACCCTCACCAGCCAGCTCCGCGTCCAGACGCTGAAGGGCTTTGGCTGCGAGGACATGGAGGCCGCCATCCGCGCCGGTGGGGCGACAGTGGCCTATTTGCGCGAAAACCAGCGCGGTGCAGTCGAGCACATCAACCGCCTCCAGCGCAAGTACCGCGAGCACTTTGCCCTCATCGACGCCACGGCCCAGCGCAACCTAGAACTCCTCGCCAATCGCCAAGACGGGGGCCGCGCCAACACCTTACTCGAAATCCTCGACCGCACCCGCACCCCCATGGGCGCGCGTCTGTTGCGCCAATGGGTGGCCCAGCCGCTCAAAGCCCCGCCCTTAATCAGCGCCCGCTTAGAGGCCGTTGACGAACTCCTAAACCAGCGCGAGATCCGCCGCACCCTCGGCCAATGCCTAGAGCAGGTCGGCGACCTAGAGCGGCTGATCGCGCGGATTTGCTGTCTGCGGGCCAACGCCCGCGACATGGTGGCCCTCGCCCGCTCGCTCGACCTCGCGCCCGCCATCGGCACCGCGCTATCCACCGCGCAGAGCGCGCTCCTGCAAGAGCTATGCTCCAAGGGGCTGCCCGACGTCAGCGAGTTGGTCGCCGAGATCCTCGGTGCCCTAGTCGATGCACCTCCGGCAACCCTGACCGATGGCGGCCTAATCCGCGACGGCTATCACCCGGATGTCGATCAACTGCGGCAGATCGCGCGCGGCGGCAAGGACTACATCGCCCGCTTGCAGTCCACCGAGCGCGAGCGCACCGGCATTGCCTCGCTCAAGATCGGCTACAACCAAGTCTTTGGTTACTACATCGAAATCAGCAAGGCCAACCTCGACAAAGCCCCCGCCGAGTACCATCGCAAACAGACCTTGGCCAACGCCGAGCGCTTCATCACGCCCGAGTTAAAGGAGTACGAGGAAAAGGTCCTAGGGGCTGAAGACCGCCTCAAAGAGCTGGAGAACGAGCTATTCCTAGCCCTGCGCGACCGCGCCGCCCGTTGGACACCTCAAGTCCAACAGATCGCCCGTGCCATCGCGCGTATCGACGTGCTGTATTCCCTCGCCGAAGTCGCCGAGAGCGAATCCTACATCCGGCCCCAAGTTGACGATGGCCAGCTAATCGACATCCGCGACGGTCGCCACCCAGTCGTCGAACGCCAGCTCCGCACGGGCAGCTTCGTGCCCAACGACATGCGCCTCGACACCAACGGCGCGCAAATCATGCTCATCACCGGCCCGAATATGGCAGGCAAGAGCACTATCATCCGCCAAGTGGGTCTCATCGCACTGATGGCGCAGATGGGCAGCTTCGTCCCCGCGCGCCAAGCCACCATTGGCGTGGTCGATCGCATCTTCACCCGCGTGGGCGCGTCCGACAACCTCGCTGGCGGCGAGAGCACTTTCATGGTAGAGATGCACGAGGCCGCCAACATCCTCAACAACGCCACCAGCCGCAGCTTGCTCCTCATCGACGAGCTCGGCCGCGGCACGAGCACCTTCGACGGCTTGAGCATTGCCTGGGCCATCGTCGAATACTTGCATCAGCACCGCGAGGTTCACCCGCGCACCCTTTTTGCCACGCACTACCACGAGATGACCGAACTCGAAAGCCACCTAGAGCGCGTCGTCAATTTCAACGTCCAAGTGCGTGAAGAAGACGACCGCGTGGTGTTCCTCCACCGCCTAGCTCCGGGGTCTGCCGACCAAAGCTACGGCATCAACGTCGCGCAGATGGCCGGGATGCCGGCCCAAGTAGTAGCACGCGCCCAAGAAATTCTCGCCCGCCTCGAAAAGGACCAGATCGACACCAAGGACATCCACCAGCCGGAGGCACCCCCGCCGGCCCCTCGACCTCAGCTCGACCTCTTCCCCGCGCCAGCGGACGCGCCGTGGGTGGAGGAACTGCGGGACATGGACCTCAGCCAGATTACGCCGCTTCAGGCGTTGCTCAAACTGAATGAGTGGAAAGAGAAAATTAAGAATGAGGAATGAGGTTGAGTTTCTGTACAATAAACCTTGGAAAGATCAACAGGAGCGCATCCGATGATACCCATTGTCGAGGAACGGTTCGGCGAGTTACAGCAACTCTGCATCCGTTGCCGCGTTCTGCGGCTTGACCTGTTCGGCTCGGCTGCCGCCGGTAACTACCATGGGCGCGAAAGCGACTTGGACTTCTTGGTTGACTGCCCTCGGGAGAATACGCCGACTCCTACTTCGGGCTGCTGGAGGCTCTGGAACTGCTCTTTGGACACCCGGTAGATCTCGTCGTCGATTCGGCCATCAAGAATCCCTTCTTCCGGCAACGCGTTGACGAGACTAGGACGCTGCTCTATGCAGCTTGAAGTGCGGAATTTCAACGGATCATAAAAAACAAAGACTTCATCTCAAGGTCCAAGCGGTTCGTTAGGCAGAGCAAGGACCGTATCTCTGGACGACTTGATCCTGTTCCCCATTTGTGGTACATTACCACTGCATCACCGCAATGAAGACGGAGATATATCCATGGCCAAGACCGAAATGATCCGTGCCCGCGTCGAACCGGACTTGAAATCCCAAGCTGAAGCGGTTTTCTCGGAACTTGGGCTGTCTGCAACCGAGGCGATCACACTGTTTTATACACAAGTCACCCTGCATCGAGGTTTGCCTTTCTCAGTGAGAATTCCCAATGCCGAGACCATCGAAGCGCTACGACAGGCTCGCGCAGGAGAGGAACTCACCAAGTACGCCGATCTTGAGGATCTCAAGGCCAAGCATGGTTGATGCATGCGCCTGCTCACTACGAATCGATTTGAAAAAGATCTCAGACGTTCTAAGTCCGGCTTGGTCTGCCACGCGCTTGGATCCAGCGGCGGCCCTGAGCCAGCGGGATGCGTGATGTACCAATCCTACATTACTACTCAAGATGATCCGCAAAGGGGTAGTGGGTAGTTTAAAATCTTACCGAGTTTGGCTCGATTTTTGCCAAACAGAGACAGATTCAAACTAGCCCGAGTTATGTAAACAAAAAAGCAGAACTTGCATACAACATAGAGCCAAACTATACTGGGGATTACATCGGTATTAATCCATCTGAGGGTCAAGTCTTATACGGGATCAATGACGGTCGAATCACCTTCCTAGGCGACTGCCTAGCGATCTGGACGCCAAGATAGTAAACAGTTCCGACCGATCACTCGTAAGAAAGCTAGTAGGAATTGCATAAAAAGCCCCACTAAAAAAGGCGTCATATTGCCCTACTAGCTCTCCTATCTTTATATCTTTATTAGAAAGAACTTCCAATGCTACGTTTTTTTGTCATTATTTGGCTATCTTCTCCTATTATTTCTTGCACAGCTTCGTTTAAAAAACCAACGACTAGATTGCCAGATATTTCTACGTTGGAGCTTACAGAAGAAATAACAGCTCAAGTCCGTAGTGAATTTCGCCAACAGGTCGAAGAGGATGAGAGAGTTCAGCGTGTTGCAGATAGGCTATTGTTGGCCTCAGCCGATCTTTGCGGTCGAACGAAAGAGGACTATGGCTTTTACTGGATTGATGCCTCGGTCTTAGATCGCCTAGCCCCAATAGACAGGGCAATCATTCTTGATTACCACAAGCTTGACGAGCAGGACCCTTTTCCTTTTGTCTCTGCTATACGCCAAGGATCAGGAGCCGAGGACGCAGGGCTGAAAAAAGGAGACCGAATTGTTCGTTTCAATAACGAATCTGCCCAACCTTCGTATAAAGGACAGGAGCAAGGGAAAAACAAGTTTGGCTATATGGCCCAAAAGCGAGAGTGGGTCCAGACTCTTTCATTAGCCGTTTCTTCATCCTTAAAGGAAGAGAAGCACTCGATTCCGGTTGAGATTCTTAGAAGCCTTTTTAAAACTCTTCTGTTGGGGCGGATCGCTTGAGCAACAGATGGATCATAACGATGTGTATAAAGGCTTCGCTATTGCAAGTTAAGACTTCATAATCTTTGGCGTGGATTCGATAGTTGCCCAACCAAGCAAAGGTTCGTTCAACTACCCATCGGCGTTTGAGTAGGGTAAAGCCATCGCGTGGTTTTTCGCCGACGTCCAACACGATTTTATGGGTACGTTTTAAGTTGGCGACCCATGCGTTGAGCGCCTGACCTCGATAGCCAGCATCGACCCACACTCTTTTTAACCGTTGGACGCCCGGCAAAAAATAAGCGCTCAACAACGCCTTTAAGCCGTCCGCGTCGGAGATGTTGGCCGCGGTGACCTTGCATTGCAGGATCGAGCCTTGGCTATCGACTAACACGTGGCGTTTGCGCCCTTTGACCCGTTTGCCGGGGTCATACCCTACGGCGCTGCCTTGCGTAGCCGTCTTAACACTCTGCGCGTCGATGCCACCAGCCGAAGGCGTTGGCCGGCGGCCTTGTCGGATACGCTGTTGGCGGATCAGGGCTTGCAAAATCCGCTGCCAGTGTCCGTCTTGACGCCAGCGATTGAAGTATCCATACACCGTTTGCCATGGCCCAAACGTCGGCGGCAGCATCGGCCACTGGCCGCCGGTTTTAGCCCGATAGAGAATACCATTGATGACTAAACGCAGATCACGGGGTGGACGACCGGGACCACCACAACGCCATCGACGTGATGGTAGTAAGGGACGCAGCCGCTGCCATTGCGCGTCTGTTATATCGGTCGGATATTGATACAGCGTACTCATCGGAGACCTTTCGTTCAGGGTTCTTGGTCGAAACCTGAAGGTGTTCGGTGAGTACGCCAACGTCAAATCCGAACAAAAAACAGTTTTAAAAACGCTTCTTAGAAGAATACCTGACCTATCCGATGATGGCACAAGTGAAGCCCACAAGCAAGCCTACAAAGACACCCTCCTTAGGCTGTCTATCTCTCCCAAAAAAATATGCGATCACCGAGTAGTTGTTATAACCAGTGGTGGTAAAAACGCATACACAGACGGAAAAAATATCGGGATTACAACAGGTTTTCTCTCATCTTTCGATGACGAGGAACTAGCTTTAATTATAGGACATGAACTAGCTCATATAATCGAAAATCACATAGATAAGAAAAGAGAAAATCGGCTTGTTGGTTCTCTCTTTGGTGCTACTCTCGATGCACTTGCAGAAGGAGTATTCGGAGTTCGTACCTATCGACGGTATGAATATAGGGGTACTCAGCTAGGTCAAAAGGCATTTAGCCAAGAATTTGAGGCCGGAGCTGACTACGTTGGCTTATACATCCTTGCCCGTGCGGGATACTCCACAGAAGGAGTCGCTGACTTTTGGCGGAAGATGGCAAGAGAAATGCCTATTGAAAGTAATTCCCTAGTAGGAACACATCCCCCCACAGCCTATCGCTACTTGATGCTGTCAAAAGCTCATGTCGAGATAGAAGAAAAAAAGGCTTCAGGAAAGGTCTTGTTACCGGAACGCTTAGTTGATAGTGAGGAACCAATACGTAGGAGTCGTAGAAGAAGGCCTTGATTTAGGGGATTATACACTTGACTTCACAGGATTTTGCCATTCTGTCGACGATTTTCCCATGTGCTATGTCCCTCCCAGCACTATTATACCCAGCAGGGTCGCCCCGCCGTGTCCCTGTTACAGCGCGCCCAAAGCATGCTTCATGTAGTCGCTCGTTGGCTGCCAAGACGGCGTATTGTGGTGGTGGCCGATAGTAGCTTTGCGGCGCTGGCCTTCCTCAACGCGGTCGCCTCCTATGTTACCGTCGTGACGCGCCTGCGACTAGATGCAGCCCTGTATACTCCGGCCCCGCCGCGGTTGGCTCACCAAGTGGGAAGACCCCGCTGCAAAGGGACTCGTTTACCCTCCCCTCAACACCATCTGGACGACCCGGATACACCTTGGCAACCCATAACCATCCCGCGTTGGTATGGCCGGCGGCGGCGCACCGTGGAAATCTATTCCCAAACCGCCGTGTGGTATCACACCGGCTTGCCGCCCGTGCCGATTCGATGGCTCCTCATCCGAGATTCCCATCACACCTTTGCGCCTCAAGCGTTGCTGTCGACCCATCGGAGCCTGTCGCCCCGGCAGATGCTGACGTTTTTTATGCAGCGCTGGGCGGTCGAAACCACCTTTGAACAAGCCCGCGCCCATCTGGGCATGGAAACCCAACGCCAGTGGAATGACCGAGTCATTGCGCGCACCACTCCGGTGCTCTTAGCCTTGTTTAGTCTCGTCACGTTGGTCGCCCATCGCTGGGTCAAAAAACAACCACTCGGCTGCCACGCCACCGCGTGGTATAAAAAAGTAAAACCGACCTTTGCGGATGCGTTGGCTGGAGTCCGAAAACAAATTTGGGCGACTTTTGCAACCACCCAATCGTAAGACGACATGGTAAAAATACCGCGTGCCCTATTGAACCGCTTGATACACACCGTCTGTTACGCTACCTGAATGGATAAAGTCGAGCTTAGGAAAAAATTTCAATGCGTTGGATGACCTCGCGGAAGAAATCCCGCGACCAAACATCAATGGTTCGCGGGTCGCGCACAAACCGGCCCACATCGTCTTGGGCGCGCCCAACATCGAGTTGGTCAACCGCTTGGCGCAAGAGTTCCATTAGGCGACCCCGTGTCAAAGGCATCTCGTCCCGATAATCGCCCGACTGCCTCATGCGCTCCTCTAGATAGCTCAGACGCACCTGTGGATGACGGCCGGCGTACCAGACTAGATCGTACCAGTCCCGCCCCTTGACGCGCGTCTGCCACCTCCGGCACAGGATGGCGTGTAGCTTACCAGCGAACAGATCGGGCAGGCTATAAACGCGCACCGCAAACGGAATAGGTTGCAGCAGATAGCGGCTCTCAGTCTCAAAGCCGCCGGGTGGGTCGGTATCCACTTCGAGTTTGATCCGCAGAGCCGATCCGGGATGCAGGCCGGGGAACCGTTCGGCGTCTGCTTCGATGACGAGCAACTGTTTGAGCGTATGGGCCTTGAGAAAGGCCGACTCAATGGCCGTCTGTTGGGTCGGCTCTCTGTGCTCAAACTCGACGCTAAAGCCAAAACTGCCGATCTCGCGCAACAGGGACTCGCCATATTGTCCAAGCGAAAATCCCGGGTCGGGTGCCAGCAACGAGAAATCAATGTCCTCGGAATAGCGATCTAGGCCGTAGAGTACGCGCAGAGCCGTGCCTCCGTAGAAGGCGGCATGCTCGAAAAACTTGCTGCGCCAGAGGCCGAGCAACGCCAGTTCCTGTAGTATCTCCCGCAGCGCATTGACGTAATCGTCGCGCGTTTCAGGTGCGTATCGGTCGAGCATGGGACGAATGGCCTCATGCATGGCTTCGCTCCTTCAGCGTCTGTAGGTAGCGCATGAGCCAATAGAGCTTCCGCGAATCGTAGGCTCTCGCTATCGCCTCAAGGCGACCGCGGTCGAGGACGGCCAATTGGGCGGGATCCAGCCGCAGGTCGTCCAGCAAATACGAACCATAGGCCGACAAGCGAGTCCCGTCGAAGCGCTTGTCGGCCCATACCTTATCCACCAGTGCCTTTTCTGGGGAAGCGATCAGGAAGGACAGATCGCCGTGCTCTGCTAGCAGGCCCCCAACGGCGTAGCGGCTCTGACTCAGGCGACGGTAGGAGAACATTCCGTAGGGCGTAGTGAAGGTGCGCGACCGCCCCAATGCCACCGAGGTGACTGTCTCGACGCGTTCCGGTATGAGCCCGTGGTAGCTCAGGGCGTAGTCTAGGCTTATGTAGGAAGGCCCATAGATCAGATTGGCCAGCAGTTCCCGGCTGATAGGTGCTCGTCGGAGGGACTCGCCAAAGGCGTACAAGCCCTTCCTAATGCGCACGATTTCTCCGCTGACCAACAATCTGCGGATTTTGTCGCGGGGCTTGCTAAACTGGGACAAACAGGCGACTAGCTGCTGGTAATCGAAGACATCTCGAGCGATCTGCTGTCGCAATGGGGTCGTTTCAAGCATTTTGTACCGCAATAATATACATCAATGTCCACAATTAGTGGACATAGTATGCTAAAAATGTGAGGTTCTGTCCAATTTTCTCCGCGCTGCCCAGAGGGCATCGTCGAGTCGCTGCTGCCAGCATCCCTACCATCTAACCTGCATATCGAGTATTTTTAATCAATTACGTTGAGACGCAGTGGAGTAAGACTACCCTCCTTTAGCTCTAAATTTTCAATTAGCCGAATCCTAAACTTACAATTAGACGTCTCAACATCTACAATTAGCCTGGTTAGACCTGCACCCAGTCACCACATGTCCGATAAACAAACACCCGACGACCTAATCTGGGGCCGCCATCCCGTGCTTGAAGCCCTCCGCGCCGAGCGCCCCCTGCGCCGCCTGCTCATCGCCAAGGGCGCGCACGGCCCGGTCATCGACGAAATTTTCGCGCGAGCGCGACAGGCCCACATCCCCTATGACCTGCGCGACAAAGCCCAACTCGACCGCCTCGCCGGCCCCCGCCATCAAAGCGTCGTCGCCTACGCGGCCGCCGCAACGTACGCGGACTTCGACCACGTGCTCGCCCACCTGTCGGCCCCGGCCCTACTCATCTTTCTCGACCAAGTGCAAGATCCCCACAACCTCGGTGCCATCATCCGCAGCGCCCACGCCCTCGGCGCGCAAGGCGTAGTCGTGCCATCCCGCGAAGCCGCCGGCCTCTCCCCAGCCGCACTCAAAGCCGCCGCTGGTGCAACCCAACACCTACCCGTCTGCCGAGTTGACAACTTGCAAAAAGCCCTGCAAAAAGCCGCGGCCTGTGGGCTTTTCATCGCCGGACTCGATGCCCAAGGCGAACAGCCCTTGACGACCGCAGACTTTACCCAGCCCTGCGCCATAGTCATCGGCAGCGAAGGCAAGGGACTGCGGCGCATGGTGCAAAAGCGCTGCGATGTGCTCTTGCACATCCCCATGCAGCGCGAGGCCATCGGCTCGCTCAACGCCTCGGTGGCCGCTGGTATCGCCCTGTACGAAGTGTTCCGCCAGCGCCAGCCATGATCGGCCTGCTAATCCTCTGCCTCGCCCTCGCCCATGCGCGCAGCAGCGAGGCGTCCGACACCCAACTGCAAGAAGCCCGCGCCCTGCTGACCCAAGCTAAGGGCCAGGACAAAAACCAAGGCTTTGCATACCAAGCCACCTATATGCGCTACTACGAGGTCGGCGACTCGCTCCTGTTGCAAGGGCAGGCCCGCGTCTCGCACAAGGGCGCTGAGCTAGAGGCCGCGGAAATCGTCTTCCGTCGCGACCTCGACCAAGTCGAAGCGCGAGCAACCCTCGACTCGCTTGGGCGGGTCATCGGCCGCCCGGTGTTGCGCCAAGGCGACCAAACCCTGCGCGGCGAGCGCATCCTCTACAACCTCTCCACCGAACAAGGAACCATCCTCGAAGGCAAGATCCACCGCGACAAGGGATTTTACGCCGGACACTTGATCCAGACCCGCAGCAGCACCGAGTTCCACGTCCACCAAGGCTCGTACACCACCTGCGACGCCGACCACCCCCACTTCGACTTCTACAGCCCGCGCATCAAGGTCATAGCCGGCGACATGGCCGTGGCGCGCCCCGTGTATTTCCGCATCAAGGAGCGGCGGCTGTTGTGGATTCCTTTCTACATATTCTCGCTGCGCGAAGACCGCCAGTCTGGGATTTTGACGCCGAGTTTTGGGCAACACACCCCTCGATTTGGGGCGCGGCAAAGCGAGTGGGAGCTGCGCAACTTGGGCTACTATCTCGCGCCCAACGACTATTGGGACCTATCCCTCGCGGCCGACCTGCGGCAGCGCTCGGGCTGGCTAGGACGCGCCCGCCTCAACTACGCCGCGCGCTACCGCTTCAGAGGGCATGTCAGAACCCAGTTCGAAAACCGCCAAGAAGGCCGCACGGCCTCGCGCAACTGGCGACTGGAATTCAGGCACAGCCAAGAGTTGGGGCGCGACGCGAGCCTACGAGCCAACGGCACCTTCCAGAGCAACAACAGCTTTGCCCAAGACAACAGCACCAGCCTCCAAGACCGCCTCAACCGCACCCTGCGCTCCAATCTCAGCTACACGCGGCGCTGGCGCGGCTCGGGCAATAGCTTGAGCCTAAAAGCGAGCCAGACCAAAAATCTCGACACCGAAAGATTCTCCACCATCCTACCCGAGCTCAGCCTGCGCAAGAGCCGCAAACCGATTTGGGGCCAAGCGGGCCAAAGCCGCCAAGGTCGCCAAAGTCGCCAAAGTCGCCAAAGTCGCCAAAACCTCCCCTGGTACAGCCGCATCTACTACGACGGCAACGCCAGCCTACGCAACACCCAGCGCGGCAGCCGCACGGACACCACCAGCCAAACCAGAGCTCAAGTGAACTGGCGCGTCAGCGCGCAGTACCGCCCCTTCTCTTGGCTCAACCTCAGCCCAGCGCTCAACCAAGGCTGGAGCGACCAAGATCTGCGCGAAGGCGCAATCCGCGGCCGGCGCAGCGACCGCTTCTCCACCCGTGCGGCCCTGAGCCAAACTTTCTACGGCCTCTTTAACCCGTCCATCGGCCCACTCCAAGCCCTGCGCCACGTGCTCAAACCCAGTGTCTCGTTCAGCTATCAAGCCTCCCGCGCCGACACCGGCGGCGTCTTGGGCTTTGGCGGCGACGGCAGCCCGCTCCAACACCGGCGGACCCTGAACTTGAGCCTCGGCAACACCTTCTGGGCCAAAATTTTGCGCGACGAGGAAGAGCACAAAGTGCGCCTAGTCCAGCTCAATTTTTCTACGACCTATGATTTTGAGAAAAAGGAGCGCCAACTAGCCGACCTGCGCACAACCCTAAGCGTCGAAGCGGGTCGCTACCTAAACTCGCGGCTGACCTTGCGCCACGAATTCTACGACGAGCAAAACCGACTGCACTTGCTGGCACCGCGCCGCGAGCAACTCGAAGTGCGGACCTCAGCTAGCTGGTCGCGGCAGTCGGCAGCTTCGCGCGAGGAGATCGACAGGTCTGGTGATTTTGACTCCTCCAGCCGCTACGGATCAAGCAGCTTCGGCTCCGCCAACCCCTACGGATCGAGTAGTTTCGGCTCCTCCAACCCCTACGGATCGAGCAGCTTCGGCTCCGCCAACCCCTACGGCCGGGAATCCTTCGGCTTTGAAAGCGGCCTCATGCGCGACATCGACAACCGCCGACGCGGCAGCCGCTTACAACTCAGCCACTACATCTCGCACCGCCGCGCCACCATTACAACCGCTAGCTTCATCCGCTCTTGGGTGCGGGCCGCGGCCGGCTTTAGCTTGGCGAGCTGGCATTGCAATTATTCGCTCAACTACAACCTGCGCGCCCCAGGGACGCGGCTTTTAGCCACCGAGCGCATCACTTCCGAACTGCTGTCCCTGCAAAAGGAATTCCACGACTGGACCGCAACCCTCAACGTGCAACCGAGCACCTTCCACAAAAACCAAGCGTTCTTTTTTAAGGTGCAGCTAAAAGACATTCCACAGCTCAAATTCGAGCGCGGTCAGCGGCGCTTCTACGGTAGTTGACAGGGGTACGGCGAAGGGTACATTTGAAACTCACGCAACGATTCCCAAGCCTCAAAGGCTTGGACTTCTGAGAACCCGCATCACGGTAATCACACTAATCACACTAATCACAGTCCACTCCCTCCCGTGAAAGTCCTCGTCCAGCGCGTTAGCCACGCCAGCGTCCACATCGATGGCCAACTCCACGGCCAAATCGGTCAGGGCCTAGTCCTGCTCGTCGGCTTCGGTCCCGACGACGACGAGCAATCTCTGCGCTTCTGCGCTGAAAAGTGCGCCCACCTGCGCATCTTCGCCGACGACCAAGGCAAGATGAATCGCTCGGTGCTCGACATCGGCGGCGGCGTGCTCGCCATATCGCAGTTTACCCTGTACGGCGACTGCCGCAAGGGCCGCCGTCCCAGCTTCGTGCAAGCCGCTCCACCCCCGGTCGCCGAGCGCCTCTACGAGCGCTTTCTCGACCTGCTCGCCGAACAAGGACTGCCGCCCCAGCACGGCGTCTTCGGCGCTTACATGCAGGTCGAAATCCACAACGACGGACCGGTCACCTTAATGGTGGAGTCGCCCGCGTGAAGCCCCTCATCCTCGGCTCGGCCTCGCCCCGGCGCGCCGCGCTGTTGCGCCAGCTCGCCTTGCCCTTTACAGTCGTCCCCAGTCCGCTGCAAGAGCCGGTGCCCGCAACGTCCATTCCGGCCGACTATGCACTCGAATCGGCCGTGGCCAAAGCCCGCGCCGTGGCCAGCGTAGTTGCTGCGGACGCCATCATCATCGCCGCGGACACCATCGTCTGTAGCAACGGCGCGATATTGGGCAAACCCGCCGACGCAGCCGACGCAGCCTCCATGCTCAGTCGCCTCTCGGGCAAGGTTCATCAGGTCTATACCGGACTAGCCATCCACAGCGGCGAACAGCTTCTGCAGGAAGCTGTTTGTACCCAAGTGGAGATGCGACCCTTGACCGCCGCCGACATCGCCGCTTACGTCGCCAGCGGCGAACCGCTCGACAAGGCCGGAGGCTATGGCATACAGGGGCTAGGGGCGCGCTTTATTGAACGCATCGCAGGTTGTTATTATAATGTAGTAGGTCTGCCCTTAGCTCGTCTTTGCGTCCTTTTGAGCGCGGTGGGGTGCGACCTAAACCATCAGGCCACAAAATGAGCGAAGAAAAAGAACAAACTATCGGCGAAGAATTGTCAGCCGCACGCCAAGCACGCGGCCTCGACCTCGAAGAAATACAGCGACAAAGCGGCGTTAGTCTTTCCGTCTTACAGGGCATAGAAGCCGGCGAGCTCGATGTAGTTGAGCCGATATTCGTCCGCTTAGCCCTGAAAGCATATGCCGAACACCTCGACCTCGACCCCGAACCATTCCTGAGCCGCTTCGACCAACAGTACGGCCGGATAATGAAAGCTCGCTCCCAACCTGTGGTCGTCCTATCGCAGCCTACTCCGCGCCGCTCGCGTAAGCCGCTGATCATCATCGGCTTGGTAATAGGTGCCTGCTGCGTCCTCGCTGTGGCGTTCTTCTACTTTTTCAGCGATAAACAGACCCCAACCCAAGCGGCGGACACCCCAACCCAAATGACTGACACCCCAACTCAAATGACTGATACCCCAACCCAAATGACTGACACCCCAACCCAAGCGGCGGACACCCCAACCCAAATGACTGACACCCCAGTACAAACGCCTAGCACTCCAGCGCAAACAACTGCCGCCGTGGCCCAATCTCAGCCGCCAGCCACTCCAAGCGACCCGTCCGTCCAGTCATCCACCGAGCTGGTTGAGCCTCCCGCAACCGGGGCGGCGGCCCAAACCACCGAATCCGTCCCCGTGGTCCTCGAACTGGAGGCCCGCGACTCTACCTGGGTGCAGGTCCGCTGGGATGACGCAGCAGAAAACTTTGAGGCCATCGTTCCACCCGGCGAGCGCCACCGCTTTGAGGCCCGCGACCATTTTGTCGTGATCTCAACTCGTCCCCACGGCCTGAGCTATTGGCTGGATGGCCAACTGCTTGGCAACGGTCAGCTCGGCGACCCCGAACAAGTGCTGCACTTCCGCGCCGCGGCCGACGGCATCGAGTTTCTAACATTGGACTCACAGCCTTCCGCAAGAGAGGCCCCCGACGCCCAACCATGATCCAAGGCTACGTAGAGGTCTCCCTGCCGCCCCCCGTAGCGCGCGAGTTGACCTATGGCGTACCCGCTGAATTCGCCGCAGAAGCGCAGCCTGGGGCCTTAGTGTTGGTGCCGGTAGTCCAGCGCCGACTCACCGGCGTCGTCTTAGGGCCAGCTACACTCGGCGACCTTCCCCCGTGCAAGATCCGCCCTATCGAACAAATTCTCGACACCTCCCTCCTCAGTCCAGAGGTCGTCGCACTCTGCCGCTGGATGGCTTCCTACTACATGGCCCCCCTCGGCAGTGCGCTGATGGCTGCTTTGCCACCAGGCGTCAAACTCAGCTCCAACCGCCTCGTACAACTGCGCGATGCGCCCACTGGCCACCACGCAGGTATAGAGGCGCAGATCATCGGCGAACTCCAGCGCAGCGGCTCCCTCAAAGTCAGCACTCTCAAGCGCCGACTCGGCAGTCGGGGCTTGGAAAAGGGCGTGCGCGCCCTGAGCCGCCGCGGACACATCGAAATCGCGCCCGTGCTCGAAGACCGGCGACCTCGCGCCCTGAGCCAACGCTGCTTCCTCCTAAACAACGAACCAGCCGCGCACACAGCCATCGCCACCATCGAAAAGCGCGCGCCGCGCCAGGCGGCCTGTCTGCGCTACTTGCTTGACCACCCCACGGCCGCGCGTAGCGAACTGAGCGCGGCTGGCTTTTCCTCAGCTATACTCAAGGCGCTCGAAGGCCGCGGCTTGATTTCACCAACGGCCGAGGAAGTCATTCGCGATCCCCTCGCCCACATCGCCAGCGGCACCCCCCCGGACCTCGTCCCTACAGCCGACCAACAACAGGTCCTCAACAACCTGTCGGCCGCGCTCGACGCCCGGACATTCTATCCGGCTTTGCTGCACGGCGTCACCGGCTCGGGCAAAACCCTTGTGTACATCCAACTTGTGGCGCAAGCGTTGGCTGCCGGGCGCGGCGCAATCATCTTGGTGCCAGAAATCGCCCTCGCTTGGCAGATGGTGCGGCGCTTCAAGGAGCACTTCGGCGAGGCCGTCGCCGTCTTCCACAGCCAGCTTTCGGCTGGGGAGCGCTACGACACTTGGCGTCGCTTGCGCCGCCGCGAGCAGCGCGTGCTCATCGGCGCTCGCTCGGCCATCCTCGCACCGGTAGAAAATTTAGGGCTGATTGTCGTGGACGAAGAGCACGACACCTCGTACAAGCAAGAAGACCTAGACAGTAGTCGCCCCCTTACCTACAACGCCCGCGACCTCGCCTTAGTGCGCGGGCAGCGCTGCAACGCCGTCGTCGTCCTCGGCTCAGCCACGCCCAGCTTAGAGTCGCACTGGAATGCCGCCACCGGCAAGTACCACCTCCACACCTTGCCCCGCCGCATCGACGATCGCCCCTTGCCGCAAGTGACGGTCGTCGATATGAAACAGGAGCCTTTCCAAAGAAAGCAACGCGCCATCTTCTCGCACGACTTGCGGCGCAAGATGCAAGACCGCCTCGCGCGCGGCGAGAAAATCATCCTGTTGCAAAATCGCCGCGGCTTCGCTCCCTTCATTAGCTGTACTGCCTGTGGCGAGCCGATTCAGTGCCCTAGTTGCCGCGTCTCGCTGACTTATCATCGGCGACCCACTACCTCCGAGACGCGCTGTCATTACTGCGACTTCGCGGCCCCACCACCGCCGGTCTGCCCGTCCTGCGGCAGCTCGGAATTGCGCTTCGCCGGAGTGGGCACCCAAAAGGTCGAAAGCGCCCTGCTGGCCCAATTCCCCGGCATCCGCGTCATCCGCATGGACGTGGACACCACCGCTTGGAAAGGCGCGCACGACGCGCTCGTCGAGCGCTTCCGCAACGGCGAGGCCGACGTGCTGCTCGGCACCCAAATGGTCGCCAAGGGCCTCGACCTGCCCGAAGTCACGCTAGTCGGCGTGATTTCCGCCGACACCGGTATGCACCTGCCCGACTTCCGCGCGGCCGAGCGCAGCTTCCAGCTTCTGACCCAAGTCGCCGGCCGCTCGGGGCGCGGCCACACCGCCGGTGAAGTAGTAATCCAGACGCTCCTGCCCGACGACGCAGCCTTGCGTGCGGCCGCCAACCAAAATTACGCGGCCTTTGCCCACAACGAGTTGGCCCAGCGGCAGCAGGCCGGATTCCCTCCGTTTGGCCGCCTTATCGTCTTCCGCTGGCGCGGCCCCTGCGAGCAAGCCGTTGAAACCGGGGCGCAACAGGGCGTGAACGCCCTGCGGCAGGGCCTCGACCAAGATGCACTCGTGCTCGGGCCAGCCCCAGCCCCGCTGGCGCGGCTGCGCGGTAACTATCGCTGGCAAGCCCTCTTGCGCGGCTCCTCGGCGCGCCATTTGCGCGCAACGGCCCTCAGCGCTCTGCCAGCCATGCGCGAGGCCGCCAAAGAGCACGCCCTTCACTTTTCCATTAACATCGACCCTCTAACGATGATGTAGGCCGTTTCCATGCTCTTGCTCCGCCTCTTTCTCCTGCTGCTTTTGGCCCTGCCCGTCCGCGCCCAGTTATCCGGCACCCAATGGGAAGCCTATACCAGTATGCGCCAAATCAACCGGATCCTCGTCCACCAAGACGCGGTCTGGGCCGGCACCAGCGGCGGCGTCCTGCGCTACGACCAGCAGACCCAAGCCTATACGCGCTTCACTCGCCGCGACGGCCTGCCGGGCAACCTCATCTTGAGCCTATCCGTAGATGCCAACGGCCACCTGTGGTTTGGCACGCACTCTCAGGGTTTGAGCCGCTATCGGCCCGAGCAAAACCGCTTCGACCCACCCTTTCTCGACTTCCAAAACCTTCGCATCAACGCCCTTGAGCCGCATGGGGACATCCTCTACGTCGGCAGCGAGCGCGGCGTCAGCGCGTTTGTCATCAGCAAGGAAGAGGTCAAGGAAACCTATCGCCGCTTGGGAGAGCTGCCCAAGGACACCGAGGTGACCAGCATTGAAATGTTTGCCGGTCGCCTGTGGGCCGGGACCGTCAATGGCCTAGCGTGGGCGGATTTGGCCCAGCCCAATCTCCAAGACCCCAGCAGTTGGGTGGCTGAGCCAATAAGGGGCGAGGTGCGCGACATGCTGGTCTATCAAGACACGCTCTTCGTCGCGGCCACGGACGGCATCTGGCGCGTACATCCCGCGCTCGACCGCCCCGAACTCGATTATTCCACGACCAGCAGCGTCGCCCTCGGCCTCTTCGAGGGGAGCATCGTCACTGGGGCGGCCGACGGCACCTTATCCCAGCGCCAAGGCAACCGTTGGCAGCCGCTCAGTGCGTCGAACATCAGCAGTACCGCCGACCTGTCCGATACCGACGGCCCCCTATGGGTCGCCAGCCATAGCGGCCTCCGCGTCCTCGGCACTGACCCACCGCCACCGCCCCGCGAGCCTAAAGCCAACTTCTTCTTCGACATAGCGCAGACTCCCAACGGCCACCTGTGGGTCGCCTCCGTGCCCAAGGATAATCTGCCCGCTTTTGGTCTGTACGAATTCGACGGCGAGGGCTGGACTACCCACACCACCAAGACCGACCTGGCGTCCAATACCGTCTCGGCCTTGGAGACCGACGGCGAGGGCCTGCTGTGGGTTGGCCATTGGGGCCGGGGCATTGACGTGCGCGACGCCAACGGCCAGTGGCAGCACCTCACCGCCAACAACTCGGCTCTCGAAGGCATCGATGGCGGTTCCTTTGTCGCCATCAGCGACATCGACCGCGACGCCAACGGTGCTCTGTGGATCGCCAACGTCCAAAATGGGCTCGTCGTCATGGATGGGTGGCCGCTCCAACAGGCCGCGCTCAACAGCCAGTTGAACTTCGGCATGTCCTCAGGCCGCGACATGACCAAAATCGCCATTGGTCCCGACGGCCTGAAGTGGATTGGGACGGCACTCGACGGCTTCTGCCTCTTCGACGATGGCGGCACCCCTTTTGCGATCGGCGATGAGACCGGCTTAGTCTTCGACACCGTCGGTCATCCAGACCTGACCAGCAATGCCGTCATCGACATCCACGTCGATCGCTCGGGACAAGTGTGGATCGCCACCAACAACGGCCTCAATGCCGTGCGCGGCGAGTATTCGCGCACCAACGAGGATTTTAAGATCACAAGCTGGAAGGTGTACAACACCGACAACGGCCTGCCGTCCAACGCGACCACGTCGCTAGCTGAAGACGACTGGGGGCGCATTTGGGTCGGCACCGAAGGCGGCTTGGCCCGCATCAACACCGAGGGCCAAGTCGAGTTTGCGCTCGACACCAGCGACGGCCTCGTCAACAACCGCGTCAACTCGCTCTACTTCGATCGGGAAAGCGGCGCGCTGTGGATTGGCACGCTTGACGGGATGAGCCGCCTGCAACTCGGCACCTCGGGGACCGCGGCTGGTCCTCAGGCATACGCGTATCCCAACCCCTTCCACATCGGCGTGCGCGGCGCATCCCTGACCTTTGCTGACCTGCCGCTGGGAGCCAGCGTGCGCATTTTCACCGCCGCGGGCGAACTCATCCGCCAACTCGAAAGCACAGCCGGCGAAGGCCCGATCACTTGGAACGGCCAAAGCGCGGCGGGCTTTCTGGTGGGGTCGGGCATTTACTACTTTGTCGCACAAGCAGAAACCGGCGACGCAGTGCGCGGCAAAATCGCCGTGATCAACGGCCGCTGACATGCGTGGCTTTGCCCTCTACTCCGCGCTCGCCGTCGCGCTCCTCGCTGCGGACGGCCCGGCCCAGCCCCTATTTACCATTGCGCGGCTGCAATACGGCGGCGGCGGCGACTGGTACAGCGACCCCTCTTCCCTGCCCAACTTGCTCGGCTTCTTAAGAGAGCACACCCAAATCGACGCGGCCGAAACCGAAGCGCGCGTGCAGATCATGGACGAGGAATTGTTTTCCTATCCGTACATCTACATGACCGGACACGGCAATGTGGCCTTTTCCGCTGAGGAGGCGGCGCGGCTTCGGCACTACTTGGAAAGCGGCGGCTTCCTCCACGCCGACGACAACTACGGCATGGACGAGAGCTTCCGCCGCGCCATGCGCCAAGTCTTCCCCAACGCCGAGTGGGTGGAACTGCCGCCCGAGCATCCCCTGTTCCACTGCCACTTTGAGTTGCCAGCCGGCCTGCCCAAAGTCCACGAACACGACGGCAAAAGGCCGCAAGCCCTCGCGCTTTTTGCGGGCGAGCGCCTAGCCGTGCTGTACACGTATGAGGCGGATTTAGGCGACGGCTGGGAGGACCCCAGCGTCCACAGCGACCCGGAGGGCAAGCGACTCGACGCCCTCAAAATGGGTGCCAATATCGCGGTCTGGGCGCTGAGCCGCTAGACGGAATGTACTTATGTCCGGCTCGCCTACTTCAACCTATTGGGTTCAATGCCTTTACGAGACCAGTGCTGCTCTATTGACTGGATAAAGGCGGGGTAAACCAACTTGGCTCTCTGAAACGACCAGCCACCGCGATCAGACCGGAGATAAATACCTTCTGCGGGATAATCGCCGAGCATTGACTGCAATAGCAGTTCGCTCAGTTCTGAGAGCGTGAAGTGACCACATCTTATATTCGGGACTGGATAAATGCGAATCGTGCGAAAAAACTCATCGCGTCGGCTACAAGATAGGAATCGGCTCTTTTCCCTATCATAGATGTCGAAACCGAGAAACCAGTCCGGTAGCCGGTCGTAGAAGACCGTGTGCCTAGCATAGCACCATTCCCCAAAAAGGATGTAACGATCAAACAGATGTTCAAAAAACGTTTCTGTTTTCGGAGCCAACCACTCTGAGAGTTTTTTCCATTGTCCTGACCCCGGAAGCTCCAAGTAAGCTCCCCGATTTTGCGCGCGAATATTTCCGTCGGAATCAAAAGAAATGCCGAGGTTCGCCCCATCGATTTTTTCTTCGACGACCAACTCATGGCACAAAAATTCATTCCGCTCGGATGCCGTCATGACCTTATCATCCCTGACGTCGGCATTACCAAGAAGCGCCAAGTGTGGCGTTGAGGGAAATTTGAAGAAATTGTCTCTCACGCACCTATCTTCTCCGCGTACTTTGCCTCGATATATTCTCGACAGAGAAAATGGACAGTAATTCCTGCTCTAGCTAAATCGTCTTTCCATCCCCACCACTTGCTATCCGCCGCCTGCAAAATAAGCGGCTTTTCAGGGTGAGCATTCGCGACAGCGATGAACTTGCGATCTGAAGGATCAAAGCTATCCAGACCGGGATGTTCAGTAGTATCAGGGAATTCCTCATAGGAACTGTTGTTTTTGGTAATCTTTACTCGATCACCCTTGGGAGGAGTCCAACAATTCTGATAAACCCATTTCATGAAGCGGTCTCCCACGCCGGGCTGTCCTTCCATGTTAAGGTTTTGGAGATACTCAGCGAGAATTTCACCTGTGTCGTCAGTAACCAAACAAGCATTATTGATAACATGTTCAACGGCATCTACACAGGCCAGTACGCAGGCATGCTCATCTGGTGGAATATCATCGGGTAGTAAAGCGCGATTGGCCATCTTAGGAACGTTAGTATCAACTAGGCATTTCTCCGGTAAGTTCATTTGTTTCTCTCCACATTAGGAGTGTGTGGCTGCATCCGCTTTTCCATTGCCGCCTTGGCTTGTGCGGTAATGTCTCCCATCTCATCACCAAAAAAGTTCTCAGGCCAGTTCTGGATATTGCCGTAATCGTCTATTTCCAACCGCTCTAGCTGTGCCTTTTCTTTTGCTTCGCCGACGTATTCTTCCGCTGCTTTTTGCCATTTGTCCGCTTTTATATCGCCAATGCTAGGCACTTTACATAGCTCCTTTATAGAGTGTGTAGCAAGATCATTGGCAGATGAAATACCTGCATTCTCAAACGCCGCGAGTTCAGTTTTTGAGAGTTTCTTCTCTTTGGCCAATCTAGCTAATGGCACCTTGTCATTAATGCTAGCGAAGTAGGCTGCTATTTTGTCTTCAGATAACTTGCCCTCAGCAATTCGTCTTTGCAATCGCCGGAGGAAATGCTCAGAATGAGTTTCAATGATCAACTGGATATTCCTTTCTTTTAACCCTTTTCCTGAATCCAATTTGGATTCAATGACATCAATCATCACATCAGCCAAAGCGGATTGTGCATAGGGGTGAAGATGAACTTCCGGCTGATCTATCAGAATGATTGATCCTTCAGGTGCATAAAAACATTGCACGAGCAATGGTAGCACCTGCGAAACACCGAGCCCAACATCCGAAAGATTCACCCAAGTTTCTGACCCTTTAGTTTTTACTTGAACTTCGTACATCTGTTGATAAATGTGTCGGACCCTAAATTCCTCGATCAGTCCCATATACTTGAGCTTAAGAGCGATGAATGCCTTGAATGAAAGCTCAGGGCCTATCGTGTCGAGCTCGATTTTGTAATTGTGGTTTTGAGCCGCCAGAATTGCCCCAACAGTATGTCGGCCATCAGGACCCACACTTTTTGGAGGGCCCTGATAGTTGTACGAACGCTTATTGGTACGAAGTGGGCCAAGATAAAAAAGAGAGCTGAAAAGTTCTTCATGCTCATAGTGGAATTTTGTAGAAAAACCCTCAGCGTTAGTAAATGTATCTGTAACATTCCTAGGGAAGCGGTAAAATTTGATAGGGCTTGTATAAAAAGCTATGTCTTTATTTATTATATAAGGATCGCTTGATGTCCGCTGCTTTAATTTAAATTTAGGAGTACTATTAGGAGTAAGAGCTTCGACCACATAATACCACTCCTTCGTATCAGAATATCTATTCTCTTTTCGCTTCATTCCAAATGAAAGTTGAAGTTCTCCATTACCCTTGATCAATCCATATTCAAATTCGCTAATTGACGGAATTGGAGATCTCTTTGAATCCGGAAAATCAACTTTTGCTTGAAAGGCTAGGCCATTACCGCTAAGCGGATTATTAAGAGGATTTAGGAACTTGAGATCAGAGGCACGGTTTGGTGACCACTGGTACTCAAATATGATACTACTTTCCAGATTACCCTGAAAGACCATTTCTTCGTACGAGCTCAATTGGACTACCGGATTTTCCCCACCAAGATAAAACACTGCTTCCTGATCATGTTCTTCAACCGTCTGCTTTAGCATCATCAAGAATTGGCCAATGCTAGACTTGCCGGAGCTGTTGGCACCAAAGAAAAGAGTAATAGGAGCCATATCAATAGTACCGGTATCCTCCCAACACTTGAAGTTTTGGATTCGCAATTTCTTCAGCATTTTATTTTTCTTTTCCCTGTTGTTACTACGTTGAAAAATAGGGCTGCATGTCCTTATCCTCAAACCCTCAAACGGCAAATTAAGTTCAAAGTCTTGCGCGGCAGAAACGAGATCATGCGGCCTCACTTGGATGCTCGTCCCAGTCGGATTTTGCGATGTAGCGCATGATCGGGAACGCGGTGATACCCGACTCCTGTAGGCGTCGGCGCAACAGGGGAATTACTCCGACCATCCGCTCACCGCGCAGTTGCCCAGCGACTCCGTCGTAGATCGCCTTGATTTCGATAAATTCGTCGCCGTCGTCGTCCCATTCTTCTATATCGGGCTGGACCGAAACCATCACGAAGTCAATGTCGTCGAACTGCTCGCCCAACGTAGCTTCGACCACGTGCTTCGCGTCGTCCAACTGCTGCTGCGTAACTTCCTGCATCGTCGTCCTCCGTATCTGCATCCGGCCATCTCTCACTGTCTTCTTAACATGTCCGATGATGATACCTCCGTCAACAGCCCCCGGAACCCATCAAGCGATACAGCCAAAGCATTAGCGCAAGGGCCAGCACGCCCCCGGCGAGGCCATTGCGGAGAGACGGGGGCAGCGCGAACCAAGCGCGGCCGAACCGGCTCGGAGAACACGCCAGGCCGAGGGCCAATGGGACGAGGAAAAACGCGAAGGGGTGGTAGTGCCAAGCGCCAGCGAGGTTGCCTTGGGCAAGGGCGATGCAGGCGCGTCCCATGCCGCAGCCTGGGCAGGGCAGTTGGGTGAGAAAGCGGAAGGGACACAGGGTCGGCCACGTCTCGGCGAGCACTGGGCTAAGCCACGCCAATAATGCCGCGACGAGCGCCAGCCCGACGAGGAAAATTCGCGCGAGGTGAACTGAACTAACTGTCGGCGCTTTCACCGTAGAACTTGTTGATTTCCCACTGCTGGATGGCAGTAGCAGCCAAGCCGAGGGAAAAAATAGAAACCAAGACGCATATCAACGCTAGGTCTTTGTTTTCGCGCAGACTATTATTCTCCTGAATCTCATTGATGCCCTTCGCCATCTTGTATTCATAGTAAAGCTCAAAGATGCTGCACGTCAGGATATAGAGGACGAGCCAAAGCCAGAAGTTGTACTCCTCCCGCCCCAGCCACGCATTGAGCGTTTCCATCTGTTTGTATTGCCAATAGAAATAGTAAATCCCACACGTCAGAATGCTGACGATTATTCCCAAGACAATGCTTCTCACGCCGTCGTACTCAGGATATGGGTAGCTCTGCATAATCGGACCTCCGGTTTATGGTACCTGCGTCCGCAAATATAGCCGCCGCGCACAGCACAGCAACCGCCACTAGCCCCCCTCCTCAACGCTCATATACGCGTCAATCGGCAAGTCTGTCAGCCGTTGCAACACCCCACTCGGCCAATAGATGTGCAGCGAATCCACCCGACCCACCGCGCCCAAGCCAAAATGCACGCGCCGGTCGCCGCTACCCAAGAAGCTCTCGCCGCAGAGCACGTCCCGCCGCTGCCTTTGGCCGCCGCTCCACAATACGACCTTCGCGCCAACGGCCTCGCGGTTTTTTCCCGCGCCCACAAGACGCAGGCCGAGCCAATGGTGATCTACAGCCGTCTGATTGTGCAGCAAAGAGGGCCGGCCGTTGAGATTGGTGACGAACAGATCCACGCGGCCATCGTCATCAAAATCCCCAGCCACCGCGCCGCGACTGACCGCCCGATCCTCGCCTAGCTCGACGGGGCTAAAATGGCCGCCGTCATTGGCGAACAAGTGATTCGCCTGCGCGTAGGTCGCGCCGCTGCCCGGGCGTTCGATCTGCGGATACACGTGCCCGTTGGCCACGAACAAGTCTTGATCGGCGTCGTTGTCAAAATCGACAAAGACCGCGCCGAACCCCACGTAGGGCAGGCTGATGCGGCCCAAGCCCGCGGCAAAGCTCACGTCCGCAAACGTGCCGTCGCCGGCGTTGCGATACAGCGTGTTGTAGTCGTCCTCAAAGTTGGTGACCAGCAAATCGCCATCGCCGTCGTTGTCGTAATCACCCCAAGCCGCGCCCATACCGGCCTGCGCCAAGCCCGTTTCCCCCAGCGCGGCGTTGGCCTGTAGCCCCACTTCGGCAAAAGTACCTGCGCCGTCGTTGCGGTAGAGGAAATTGGGCGTCGAGTCATTGGCGACGTACAGGTCCAAATCCCCGTCGTCGTCGCTGTCGATGAACAGCACGGCAAACCCATAGCCCGGATCGTGCTGACCGAGGCCGCTAGCCGCCGTCACCTCGGCAAAAGTACCAGCGCCATCGTTGCGGTAGAGCGCATCCGGCAACGCGGGCAAGCCCAACGGGCCAATGAATACGTCCCGGCCCTTCCACTGCGTCCCCAGGGGCCGCACCGCAGCCGAATCAAAATCCGCGTAATTGGCCACGTACAAATCCAAGTCGCCGTCCAAGTCCGCGTCGCCCATAGCCGGGCTGGTGCTCCACACCGGCAGCACCAGCCCGGCGCGGGCCGTGGCATCGGCGAACTGCTCCAATCCGTCGTTGCGATAGAGGATGTTTTCTTGCAGGCACGTAATGTACAGATCGGCATCGCCGTCGGCATCGTAATCCGCACTCAACGCACCCATGCCCCAGCCGCGCCCCGTAGCACCGGCTGCGGCCGCTCGATCGACAAAGCCCCGAGGGTGGTCATTGCGGTAAAGGGCATTGTCACCGCCCTCGCCATTGACCCAGTAAATGTCCAAATCGCCGTCGCCATCCGCGTCGAGAAGCGCAGCCCCACCGCCTTTGGCTTCGACGATATAGCGCTTTTCCGCGCCACCGCCGATGTGGGATTGCTCTATACCCCAATCACTGGCTTTGTCGATGAAAGGAGGACCGTCCGCAGGCGCGCAGGCCACCATGCACAGCAGAAGCCCTCCCCACTTCAATCGCGCCATGACCTTTCAAGACCCGGTAACCGGCGCGACCTCGGCGGGTTCTTCCTCGACCAACCGTCCCCAAAACTCCTGGACTCCCACCAGCAGGCGCATTCCTATTGGGACGCCGAGCAAAATGATGAAGGTGGCAAAGAGGATGCCAAAGCCCAAGCTGACGGCCATTGGGATCAAAAACTGAGCCTGAAGGCTTTTTTCGAGGATCATCGGCAGCAGCCCAAAGAAAGTCGTCAGCGAGGTCAGCAGAATAGGACGGAAGCGCGCGGCCCCAGCCGAGACTAGGGCTTCCTCGTGCGACGAGCCTTCGCGCCGCATCTGGTTGTAGAAGGTCAGCAGCACCAGCGAATCGTTGACCACCACACCCGAGAGCGCGACGATCCCAAACAGGCTCAAAAGCGCCAAGTCCAAGCCCATCAGCAGATGCCCCCAAACCGCGCCAATGATGCCAAAGGGGATCGCGCTCATGACGACGAGGGGCTGGGTGTACGATTTGAATGGCACGGCCAGCAACACGTAGATGGCGGCAAGAGCGATGAGGAAATTGAACAGCAGGCTCTGTAGTGAATCATCTCGCTCCTGCTGCTCGCCGCCGAAGCGGTAGCGCAGACCGGGATAGTCCTGCACCAAGGCGGGCAGGAAAAACGCTTTGAGATCGCGATTGATCTCGTCGGCGTTGGCGATTTGGTCATCTACCGAGGCACTCACCCGCACGACGCGCTGGCCATCGGTGCGCTGGATAGAGGCATAGGCGTGGCCGATGGTGACGGTCGCCACCTCGGCAAAGGGCACCTCGGCACCTGAAGGAGTGCGGATGCGCATCGAACGCACATCACCTAAGTTGCGGCGCTCGTCTTTGGGGTAGCGCACCATCACCCGCACATCGTCCGAGCCGCGTGGGAATCTCAACGCTTGATCGCCGTAGAAGCCCTGGCGCACTTGGCGGGCCAGATCGGCAAGCGTGAGGCCGAGGGTGCGGGCTTGGGGCTTGAGCTGGAGCTTCATCTCCAGCTTACCTTCCTCAAAGCTGTCTTGGATATCGCCGGTGCCCGCGTACTCGGCGATTTTGCCCTTGAGGCGATCGACGGCCAACAAGAGCTGGTCGAAGTTGTCCGAGGCCAGCTCGACCTCAATGGGGTTGCCAGCGGAAAACAGCGACGAGGAAAAAATAATGGATTCGGGGCCGGGCACTTCGCCGACTAACTGGCGCAGCCGCGACTCGATCTCCGCACTGTCGAGATCGCGTTCCTCGGAAGGTAACAGTTCGATGGTAACTTCGGCTAGATGCCCTTGGCCGCCAGCTCCTCGGACACTTGAAAAGGAAGAACGCCGGGCCGAGGGTTGGTCGCCGATGTAGGTAAAAACACTGCGATAGATTGAATCCCCGCCCTCGCGCTCAGCGTCAATCTGATCGCGCAGGACGATGGCCTTTTCTTCTATATGTCGCACGACCTTGGCGGTCTGGGTCGCCGTGGTACTCTGGGGCATGTTGACCGATATCGTCACCCAATCGGCCCCGATCTCGGGCATGAATACGAACTTGATATGGCCGCCGACGACCAGTCCGGCCGTACACAGCATCAGCGATAAAGCTAGGGCAGTGCTGGAAATAGGATGGGCCAGCGCCAAGCGCAGCGTGGGCTGATAGGCGTTGCGGATGACGTATTTGAGGCCGCGGTCAAAGAGGACCACGACTCGAGCGTGCCAATCGAGCGGGCGGATGAAAACCCGGCGAAAGAGGCGGCTGACTGGCCCGTCCCCCTTAGAAGACAGGTGTGCCGGCAGAATGAACAGGCTCTCAATCAGCGACAGCAGGAGCACTGAGATGACGATCACTGGGATGACTGACATGAACTTACCCATCATGCCCTCGACGAAAAACAGCGGCATAAAGGCCGCAATCGAGGTCATAATCGAGAACACGACCGGCGTCCCCACTTCGAGTGCGCCATCAATGGCGGCGCGACCAAAGGATTTCCCCTGCACGCGATGGGAAAAGATGTTTTCGCCGACGATGATCGCGTCATCGACGACGATGCCCAAGGCCACAATAAAGGCAAACAGCGACAGCATGTTGATTGAGGCGTCGAAAGGCTCCATCAGCACAAAGGCCCCCAAAAAGCTGATGGGGATGCCCATCATCACCCAAAAGGCCAAGCGCAAGTCGAGGAAAAAACTCAGACAGATAAAGACCAACACCAGACCGAGGCGGGCGTTGCGGATCAGCAAATCGATGCGGCCGCGCAGGATGCGCGCGTCGTCGCGCGCGTAGCCAATGTGGATCCCCGCTGGCAGGGTTGAGCGTTTGTCCTCGATGTACTGATGGACATAATCGGAGATGTCGAGGGCGTTCTGATCTCCAATGCGAAAGACCTGCACCACGGCCGCTGGCTGGCCGTTGAAGCGCGAGACGAGATCCGTATCCTCAAAGCCATCGACGACCGTGGCCACGTCTTTGAGCTTGAGAGCCGTGCCGTCGGGGCGGGTGAGCACGACGACCTCCTCGTATTCGCGCCCCGAGCGCATCAGCCCCTGTGTGCGGAGCAATATCGCGCCATCCTCGCTCTCGACGCTGCCGGCGGGCAGGTCGATGCTCGTGCGGCGGACCGCGTCGGCGACCTGCGCAAAGGTCAGGCCGTAGCGCCGCAGAGCCTCTTCGGAGACTTCGATGGCGATCTCATCGACGCGCACGCCATTGAGCTCGACCTGCGAAATGACGCCGCTGCTGCGCAGATCGTCGCGCACTCGTTCGGCCGCGACTTTGAGGGCCTTCTCTTCAACATCCCCGTAGAGAACTACGTCGATGGCTTGATTGCGGCGAGTCAACTCCTTGATAACCGGCTCTTCGACCTCGGCGGGAAAGGTGTCGATGCGGTCGATTTCGTTTTTGATGTCGTCGAGGAGCTTGTCCATATCGGCACCGCGCTCTAGCTCGATGCTGACTGAGCCCATGCCCTCGGAGGCCGTGGAGCGCACGCGACGCACCCCCTCTAGGCCGCGCACTCGCTCCTCAATGCGCTTGCAGACGGCGTCCTCAACCTCGGCCGGGGTCGCACCCAAGTAGGGCACTTGGATTTGCACCTGATCGAGCGACATCTCGGGGAAGGTCTCTTTCTTGGTCTGCATCATGGCAAATAGGCCGCTCAACATGATGAAGCCCATCAGCAGATTGGCGGCGACGTGATTCTTCGCCATCCAAGACACAGGAGCTTTCACGGTTGACCTCCCAAGTTGCCGTCCGCGAGGCGCACCTGCATCCCGTCGGTAACGCCGCTGAGCTGCGAGACGATGATCCGCTCTTCGGGAGGCATGTCTATATAAGCGAGCACTTCATCTTCAAGGGCGCGCACCACTTGCACTGGACGGATGCTGAGGACGCCGTCGCGGCCTACCGTCCACGCGCGGTCGCCTTGGCGCAAAGCGGCGCGGGGCAAGACGCGAACGCCATCGACCATGCGGCCGGCAATAGCCACCTCGACGAACATCCCCACCGTCAGCGGCGGGATGCCGTCGGCAATGCCCCCGTAGGGCGCTTCGACTTCGACGACTAAGCGCACCATGCGGCTTCGCGGGTCGAGCTCCCCTTCGGTGCGAACTACGCGGCCGCTCCACTGGTGCTGACGACCGGCAAAAGCACCGCTGACCATAGCGCTAGCTCCCTCTCGGCTAAAAGCAAAAGCGCGGGATCCGCCCTCGGCGTTGGGATTGGATACGACCCCAATGTTAGGTGTACTGGCCGCGGCGATGTCAATGGGCAGCGGCAGGGTGAACCACCCGAGGTCTTCGTCGGGGACGGGGACGACGATCTCGGCCTTTTCGATACTGTATATCTGAGCAATGGCTTGGCCGACGTTGATATGCTGGCCGACATCGACGCGGGCGGTGCGCACCCGACCGGCAAAGGGAGCGTACACTTTGGTGCGATCGAGACGCAGTTGCGCTTCGGCGAGGCGCGCTTCAGCTCCTTGGAGGCTGGCCTCAGCTGCGCGTAGCTGGGGTTTGCGCAACACTAAGTCGGTGGGAGCTTCCTCGGCGTTGAGCCGCTCCCACTCCTCCTCGGCGAGGGCGGCTTCCTCGCGGGCCAAATCGAGTTGGTAACGCGCCTGTGCTACTTGGACCGCGGCCTGTTGGACGGCGAGCTCGTAGTCGCGTGGGTCAATCCGAAAGAGCAACGCGCCCTTGGCAAAGGTGCCGCCGGGTTTGAAGTCGGCGTCCTTCCACACCACAATACCTGACACCTGCGGCACTAGATCAATCTGGGCGTCGGGGCGCACCGTACCCTGCCCTTCAACAACGACCTGGACCTGTTGCAGCGGGGCGGCGACGGCCTCGACGAGTGGGCCGGCATAGGAGCGCGAGACGCGCTGGGGCGGCTCCCGCATCGAGGCCAGCAGTTGGAAGGCTCCAAAACCAAGAGCGAGAATGAGGATCGGCAAAACTATTTTAAAGACGCGTATCATTGCGGGATCTCCGCGTGCTGAGAGGCAAGGGTAAAGCCGCCGCCAAGGGCTAGGTGCAAGTCAATGCGTGTATCGAGGCGCTGGCGACGGACGGCGAGCAGGCGGCTCTCAGCGTCAAAAGCCCGGCGCTGAGATTCTAGCAGAGCGATGAGATCGGCGAGCCCTCTGGCGTAGCGATCTTCGGCTAAGGCTCGCGCCGCTACGGCTTCTTCCGCGGCCGTGGCTAGTGCTCGTTCTTGGTCGGCGAGCAAACCCTCGGCGTTCAGTGCCGCCTCCACCTCTCCGTATGCTCTAAGGGCACTTTGCGCGTAGGTAAAGAGGGCTTGCTCGGCCGCAGAAGCGGCCTGATCGACGCCAGCGCGCAGACGCCCACCCTGCAGCAGGGGCTGCGCGATATTGCCCACGAGGTTCCAGACCGAAAAATCGCCATCGAGCAAGTCGCTCAATGCGCTCGACGAGCGGCCCGTAGAGGCCGTGAGGCTAATGCGGGGCAACAGGGCGCGCCGAGCTTGGACCAGCCGACGGTCGGCCGCGGCGAGGCGGCGCTCAGCGGCCACGAGGTCAGGCCGCCGTTCCACGAGCTGAGCAGGTAAACCGGCTGGAACCGGACCGCCGACTGCGGGCAACTCGTCTCCGACTTCAATCCGGGCGCTGGGATAGCGTCCCAAGATCAATTCAAGTTGGCGCAGAGCAGCGTCCCGTTGCTGGCGGCGTTGGGCGAGGGTTGCTTCGGCCGCGGCCAAACTCGACCGGCCCAAGCGCACGTCGAGCGACGAGCGCAAGCCGCGACGATAGCGATCCTCAATCTGCTCGGTGGAGAGCCGGTAGTTTGCAACGGTCGCCCGCGCCAACTCGACTTGGTGCCCCGCTTCGACCGCGGCGAAATAAGCCCGCGCCGTCTGCGCTGCCAGCGACAGGCGTGCCGCGCGGAAATCAGCGGCTGCGGCATCGGCATCGGCGAGCGCAGCTTGGGCACCAGCGCGCAGGCGACCCCACAGGTCAGCTTCCCAACTCGCCGTCAAATCGACACCAAAAGACGTGCTCTCGGAGGTCAAGACCTGGCCCGGATCTCTCCCGGGGATGGGCAGGCCGACGAAATTCTGTTTGCGCTTCGAGCCATTGGCATTGGCACCGAGTTGGGGCCAGAGCGGCGCACCAGCTACCCGGGCCTGAGCTTGGGCTTGGGCCAGACGCGCACCGGCGATCTTGAGATTGTAGTTGTGTTCCAAGGCCAACGCCACGAGGCTGTCGAGGCGCGCGGCCCCCATATCGCGCCACCAGTGATCGGCGACGGTACCCTCTGAGGCCCCAGCCGTCCATTGGTCCGGCTGGGCCAAGTCGAGGGCCGGGTATTCGACTTTGGGAGTTGAAGCACAGGCGAGCAGGAACAGCACCGGGAGGCACAACAGCCTCATGGCAATTCTCCAGAAGAAGCAGCAAAGTCCGCGTACAGGGATTCTATTTGTGTGGGACCGGGGTCCTGGTCTAGAACGAAGAACGCGTGGTGCAGTTCCAAGCACTCGCCAGCCGCCAACTCTAAGTCACCTTCTACCAGCAGACCCGTGCCCAGCAAGTTGGCGCGGGTAAACCAAGTGACCGGGTGGCGCGGGTTGCTCGGGTGATCCATGAGCGCGACAAAGCCGCCGCTTTTTCCGCGCGCTCCCACCCAACGGGCGTGCTGGTGCATGATGTTTGCGTGGCCCCGCCGTCCCTCGCTGCAATAGTGATCGGCCTCGGCAAAGGAAGGCCCCATGCGCAGCACCAGCCCCGAGTAGCGCGCCGCCCGCGAGGCCCCCATCACCAATCGGTCGCCGGCTGGCTCAATGCGCGTAGAAATCCGCAAGCAGTAGCCGCCCTCAGTACTGTAAAAGCCAAAAGAGCGCGACTCCCGCGCCATGAGCTGATCGCGGCCGTCGAGCCAAGAAAGCGACTCAGTCACACCGTCCACTTCCAAAGCTGTAAAGCCATCGTGCTGCTGCACGCCGTGGCTATCGGCGACGTCTTCGTACTTTTTGGTTTCCGGCAAATACCAGCGCCCACCCCACAAATTCGCGTTGTTGACGTGGACCCAGCCGAAGAACAGCCCGGTGTGCCAAGCGTGGTCGGGCGGACGATACTCGGTCACAAGCTGGCCGGAAAGCGTGTACAGCGGCGCAAAACAGGGTTTGGGGGATTCGCTACGGGGTAGTTCCTCCGTAGCGCGGTACAGGGCGAGCAGTTGATCGCCCGCGTGGATTTCAACGCCGAGGGCGTTTTCTCGCAATTCAAAAGCGCACATAGCTATTTCTCCAATTTTCGCATTAGACAACCCCGAGGGGCGATTCATTCCCTTTCGGGTTCAAAAGCGCACATAGTTATTTCTCCAATTCTCGCTTGAACCATGCAATCGTCCGGCCCAACCCCTCGTCCGGCCCCACGCAGGGCGTCCAGCCGAGCAGGGAGTGGGCCTTGGCAATGTCGGGCAGGCGCACCCGAGGGTCGTCCTGCGGCAACTCACCGAAGGCGATGCGACTTTCGGACCCCGTCATAGCGATGATCTTGTGGGCCAAGTCCAGCATGGTGATTTCACTGGGATTGCCGAGATTGACCGGAGTGGTCACGTCGGACAGCATGAGCTTGTAGAGGCCGGCGATCAGGTCGCTGTAATGGCAGATGCTGCGCGTTTGCTGGCCGTCGCCATAGACCGTCAGGTCGCGGCCCTTGAGGGCTTGGATGATAAAGTTGGGCACGGCCCGGCCGTCGTCTTGGCGCATGCGCTCGCCATACGTATTAAATATGCGCGCAATGCGCACATCCGTGCCGTGCATGCGGTGGTACGCCATAGTCATGGCCTCGGCAAAGCGCTTGGCCTCGTCGTACACGCCGCGGATACCAATGGGATTGACGTTGCCGAGGTACTCCTCGGACTGGGGATGCACCAAGGGGTCGCCATAGACTTCCGACGTAGAGGCCAGCAGAAACTTGGCCTGCTTGGCCACGGCCAACCCCAAGGTCTTGTGCGTGCCCAGCGCGCCGACCTTGAGGATGTTGATGCCCAACCGCTCAAAGTCGGCCGGGCTAGCCGGACTGGCGAGGTGCAAGATAAAGTCGAGCGGACCATCTACGTGGATGTAGTTGGTGACGTCGTATTGAACAAACTGAAACCGCGGATGACCGAGCAAATGGGCGATGTTCTCGGGCCGGCCCGTGAGAAAGTTGTCCATGCAGATGATTTCGCAACCTTTTTCCAGCAGCAGGTCGCTCAAATGCGACCCCAAGAAACCCGCGCCGCCGGTGATCAGCACGCGCATTATGTAGGCTCCTTTCTCTGCTGGTGGTCCGGCAATTCGTCGCTCACTTTACTCCTAAACAGCATAAAAATGTATTGCTGTCTTAAGGAACTTTCAACCTCGGCCCGGGAATGCCGGCCTTAGAGTGCTGGAAGACCCGTGCAATTTGAACTATATTTATGATTTATTATGAATCATAAATATGAGGTAAAGAAATGGAATCTCTGACTATCCACATGGACGATGCCTTGGCCCAACTCATACGCAAGAAAGCCGCTGCCGAGGGAAAAAGTCTAAACAAGACTATAAACGGCGTGCTGAAGGAAGCCTTGGGACTGCAACCGACGAATCATCGCGCTGACTTTTTGGATCAGTGCGGCGTGTGGAGCACCGAGGAACGGACTGAATTCGACGCCTTGACTCGCCGCCAAGTAGATCCTGAGGACTGGCAGTGAAGGCCCTGCTGGACACCAATGCGTTAAGTGCCCTGTGGAACGGCGACGAACGCGTACTCGATACCTTGGGTCAGGCGGAGTGCGTTTTTATATCCATCATCGTGCTCGGCGAATTATTCGCCGGTTTTCGCGGGGGGACGCGGCTGAAAGAGAATCGCGCCCGTTTGGCTGGATTTTTAGCCAAACCCACCGTGCGCACGCTCGAATTGTCCACTGAGACAGCCGAGGTTTACGGTCAGATCAAGGATGCACTGAAGAAGGCCGGTACGCCTGTACCTATTAATGATGTCTGGCTATCGGCTCAGGCCATTGAAACCGGCTCGGTTTTGATCACTTTTGACAACCACTTTGGCAACGTGCCTGGGGTCCGTCTGTGGGAACCCTGACTTCTCAGCGTTCTTCCGAGTTGAGCCTCGCCCTCGCCTAACCCTGAGAGGCCTCCAGCCCCATCTTCTGGTGCTGGCTCTGCAGGGCCTCTTGGTATCTGCGCCGGCCCTCCTCATCGATCTTGCAACTGACGCCTTCGAAGACCATGGCAAAAGCGCGGCGGTGGCGCTGCGACGAGCGATTGGGGTCGGCCCGGTGGATGATTTCGCCGTGGTGGACTACTGCGTCGCCGGGCTGCAAATGCACCGCGACTTCATTGGCTTGGTCTTGGGGGCCGTAATCGGCAATGCCCTGCGAAAAGCCCAAGACCGCAGTGCGGTTGTGCGGTCGGATGCCCTTGAGATGAGAGCCGGGGCTGTAGCGCAGGCAGCCGTTCTCCTCGTCAACCGGATCGAGGGCCAGCCAGATGGAGGCGACGTTGGGCGGCTTGAGGTTGAAGTAGAAATTGTCCTGATGCGGCGGCGTGGGGTGTTCGGTCTGCGGCGGCTTGTTGAACCACTCGGGCTGGCTCACCTGCGCGGCTTCGCCGATGAGGGTCTCGGCCAGGGCCTGCCAGCGCGGTTGGTCGCGGTACTCGGCGAAGAAGGCGTCGTAGTTGCCCATGTGCTGTAGTTGTTTCAGGGTTTCGGGCCGGGCCTTGTCTTGGTAGAAGGCGGCCTGATCGGGCAGGGTCGGCACCACTTCGCGGACGTAGCGGTTGACTTGGGCCGTTAGGTCTTTGAGTTCGTCGGCGGGCAGGAAGTTGCGCACGAGGACGAAGCCGTCGCGGTCATAATCAGCTTTATAGGAAGTGTAGTCGGACATGGTGGCGCTCCCTTCGGCTCTGCTCAGGGCAGGCTCTCAGTTTTCGGTCGCTCTGCGAAATGGACTCGTATTCGACCGTATCATTTTAATGAACTTCATCGCTGAATGACAGTCAATGCGATCTATCCCGACTTTTTTCATATCAACTAAAATTTTAGTTGACAAGCCGAATGCCGTCGAGTATGTTCAACTAAATTCTTAGTTGAAAGGGCTTATCATGGCGACCAGAGACAAACCCGACAAAAAGCTGACCCCGCTCGAAACGCTCATTATGAACGTCCTGTGGGACGAGTCGCCCGCGGCAGTCAAACAGGTGCAAGAACGGCTAACAGCCGTCAAGCCGATGGCTTACAATACCGTGCTGACCATCATGCGCATCCTGCGCGATAAGGGCTTTGTGGTCTCGGAACGAGAAGGCCGTTCCGATCTCTATCGCCCGGTGGTCACGCGCGAGGACATGGGGCGGCGCTCGCTGGGCGAAGTCATCGACTCGTTCTTTGCCGGCTCGGCCGAAGCACTCGTCAGCCAACTGCTGGACGGCCAGTCGCTCAGCGACGAAGAATTGACAGCAATCCGGGCGGAGCTGGACAAAACCCTTGAGCGCAGAAAAGGAGACCAGCGATGAATGCGGCTTTGAACGAGTTAGGCAGCCAGCTATTCGGCTGGTTTGGCCAATTAAGTATCGAACTAGCGGCACTAGCGGTCTTAGTTCTAGTCGCCAGTTACCTATTGCCAATAAAGTCGCCAGCCTTGCGCCACCTGTTGTGGGCGGTCGTGTTGCTCAAGCCGCTCGTCGCCATCGCGGTCAGCTCTCCCTATACGCTATTCACACCGTTCGTGCCACTCGTGGAACCCAGTCCGGATACCCTCACATTCTCGCCTGTCGAGCACCCAACAGTGCAAGTAGCGGCTCCTCCAGTAATTGCCGCAAGTAGTGTGCCGCTTACTACAGCCGGCTGGGGAGCGATACTGTGGATAGCAGGTGCGGTGCTGCTCATCGGGCGGATTCTGGTCGGCTACGGCATCGTCTGGTGCTTGCGGCAGCAGGCGCAAGTACAGCATGACGGGCCGCTTTGCGACGCCCTGCGGCAAGCGCGTCTAACCCTCGACTGCTATTCCAAGGTCGAGGTGGCGACCTCCCCTTCTATCAGTTCGCCGATGGCACTGGGTATCCTGAGACCGATCATTGTTTTCCCCGCCGATCTCGTAGAGAAACTGCGTACCGACGAACTCACCCTGATCCTCATGCACGAGCTAGCACACGTGCGCCGCTGGGACAACCTCACAAGGCTGCTGCACCGACTAGTCTCCGCCGTATTGTTCTTCCATCCCGCTGTGTGGCTGTGCGGTCGCATGTTGCGGAGGGAAGCCGAACAGGCCTGCGACGATCTCGTCGTATGTTCCACCGGCCGCTCAGAAGCCTATGCACGCGGCTTGGCTCACGTCGCCGAACGAGCGGCTCACTTAAACCCTTTAATAAGTAGAATCCCCACCATGAACGCCTTCGGAGCAGAATCGGATTTGGCACTGAGAATTCGCAGGACGCTTGGCGGTAGTGCGCGCCGGATGGGCATGCGGGCGTGCGTGTTGGCGGCGGTATTGCTATGCCCCCTAGCCGCCATGACCCTTCCCTCTGTATCCAAAATCTCGGCTGAGTCGAGTCAGGATGAGCGTCCCTTTATCCTCGTGAAGCAAGACAAACCAGTGACATTTGCGACCCTCAAAGAAGAATTGCAGGCGAAGAGACGACTGCTGTCGGGTCAGGATGAGCGTCTCTTTATCGTCGTGGATCAAGACGGCAACATGAAACTGAACGACAAACCAGTGACCTTTGCGACGCTTAAAGAAGAACTGCAAGCGAAGAGACGACTGCTGGACAACAACACGATGATTGTCATCCAAAGCGACGAGCGCACCCCGCATGGGCAGATCGTCCAGATCATGTATGTCGCTCGCCAAGTAGGACTCGTCGATCTGGTCGTTCGTAACACGGCCTCGGAAGTGGCCAACGTCGCGGCTGAGTTGAGTCGGGATGACGATAACCTTACCACAGAAAATCCCTTTATCGTCGTGGACCAGCACGGCAATATAATGCTGAACGACAAGTCAGTGGCGTTTACGGATCTTAAAGAGAGATTGCGGACGAGGAGACGACTATTGGACAACACTACGATGATTATCATCCAAAGCGACGAGCGTGCCCCGCACGGAATGATCGCCGGGATCATGGACATCGCCCGCCAAGTAGGACTCGTCGATCAGCTAGTGGCCACGGAACCGCAACCGGAAGTGACCAACGTCGCGGTTGCGCCGAGTCAGAATGACAGAATCTGGCAAGAGGCGATGGCCACTGATCCAGATAGATGGTCCGACGAACTCAAAACCCAGCTCCTCGAACTCAAACCCAACAGAACCATCAAGGAAATAGCCTATGCGGTCCGTCAGAACTGGGATAAAATCCGGCAAGAGGCGATGGCCACTGATCCAGATGAATGGTCTGACGAACTCAAAACCCAACTCCTCGAACTCAAAACCCTGCTTTTCGGGCTTGAGCCTGACAGTACCATCGAGGAAATCGCCGAGAAGGTCCGTCAGAGAAGGCTTTGGCGGCAGGCGGAAGAGACCGATTCAGACGAGTGGTCTGACGAACTCAAAACCCAGTTCCTCGCACTCAAACCCGGTAATATCTCGTATGAAATAACCACCGCCTCATCGGCTGAAGAATTATTTATTTGGAATGTAGCCGGAGAGCTCGTTCGAACCTTTTTTTTGGGCCATCAGAGTCCCGGCAAACATAGCATCGTCTGGGATGGGCGGGACGATGCCGGCCGCGAGCGCAGCAACGGCGTGTACTACTATTCGTTGAAATCCGACAGAGAGGCGAACAAGCGGACATTGTACCGGACGATATTGGTTAGATAACCATCAAACCCTTTAGGAGAATCCCCACGATGAACGCCTTTGCAGCAGCAGAATCGAATTTAGTGCAGAGAATCCGCAGGACGCTTGGCGGCAGTGCGCGCCGAATGGGCACGCGGGCGCGCGTATTGGCAGCGGTACTGCTATGTCCCTTGGCCGCCGTGACGCTGCCCTCTTGTGGCGCTACCTCGAAGGTATCCAAAATCGCGGCTGAGCCAAGTCGGGAAGAGAATCCTTTTTCCAATACAAGTGGCGATATAGCCCCACAAACAGAAAAACTGGACCTCAGAGTGGAAAGTGCGCCACAGGATTCACTGGTGAAATTTGTGTACTGGATTCCAGAAATGGTTAATCGAGACTCCGTCTTTATAGACCTCGATTGCTTCAATATGGAGGGGATGCGGGTGGCCCAGCCTGTTAGTAAAAAACACGCGCCGGGTTCTTATACGGTGTTCTTATCTAAACGGGAATTACCCGATGGAATATACTATGTGAGATTAAGCGCAAATCGATTACCACAACCACAAAAAGAGACGCGCCCATTGAATCTAATTTGGACGGCAAGAAAGTGAGGTTTGAGATGTATTTCAACAAGTACAGAATACTAGCGAGCTTGGCTATGTGTCTAATTGCATATTCTCTGTGTTTTGCGCAGCAGCTAACTCATTCCGCAGAAGAGATGAAGCGGTTTCACCGAATTGCGAACGGATACCGTCCCGAAACCACAGAGCAGTATTGGGAAGGCATTTTGGGACTTGAGCAATTGCTGGCGGATTATCCCAATACCTTTCTGAAAGGCGACATCTCCATTACACTGTTGAATTACTACCAACAGGTCACCGATGATCCACATCTGTTGATTGAGCTGTCAGAAGAAATGCTCGCATTGCGAATGTATTCCCACAGTGCTTATGAAGCTGCTGCTCGGGTACTTGTGGACAAGCAGGTTCGATCTGATAAAACACTTTTATATGCACAGAACGCATTAAAAGGAGCATTGCAGAACCAAGAAAGATGGGAAAATTACGGAAAAAGAGAACTCTTCTGTCGTGATCTATTGGCGCGCGCTTACCAACTCGTCGGGCAACACGATCAAGCTGTCGCAGAAATGAAGACCGTGATTCGCGGCTGGCAAACTCGAAATGATTTAAGCAACCTAGAACCCGCATCTCGGCAGGCAGCCGTAGATCGAGCAAAGGCCGATTTGCTGCGGATTTATATTGATCAAAAAGCCTGGACTCAAGCTTATGAACTCGCCTCAGAATTATTGCTAACTTCGGTCGCGCGTCGAGATGTTGCGGAATTGTGGAGCCAGGCTTATGTCGGGAAATTTGGCTCAGGCGTAGGGATGAGCAAAGCCTATGCTTCCTCAAAGGCCGAGTGGGATGAGAAAATTATCCAGCGCGTTGAAAATGAGCGAATCTCACGACCTGCACCGACCCTTGCAGTGCAAAAGCTGGATGGAGAGAAGATCACTTCAGCAGATTTACAGGGCAGGGCTGTGGTCGTGACGTTTTGGGCGGGGTGGTGTAGCCCGTGCATTGAAGAATTGCCCTATCTGCAAAAACTCAAGGAGCAATTCTACGAGCAAAATGTTGAGTTTTTAGCAGTGAATATTGACCAAGATTCTTCAGGGCGCAGAGACATGGTGGCGAACTTTCGCTATCAGAGCGCGCCAAGTTTAACATTTGTATTGGGCGATTTGGACATGCGAGAAGCATTTGGTTCTAATGAGATTCCCTATACGTGTATTATTGATCCGGACGGCCAGATTCGCTATGAACGCAAGGGATTAGGTACTGATTTTAGCACGGCAATGGCGCATCAGTTGCAGTGGGTGTTGGCAGAAAATTGAAAGGGCTTATCATGGCGACCAGAGACAAACCCGACAAAAGACTGACCCCGTTCGAAACCCTCATTATGAACGCCCTGTGGGACGAGTCGCCCGCAAAAGGAGACCAGCGATGAATGCGGCTTTGAACGAGTTAGGTAGCCAGCTATTCGGCTGGTTTGGTCAGTTGAGTATCGAACTAGCGGCGCTAGCGGTCTTAGTCCTAGTCGCCAGTCGCCTATTGCCAATAAAGTCGCCAGCCTTGCGCCACCTGTTGTGGGCGATCGTGTTGCTCAAGCCGCTCGTCGCCATCGCGGTCAGCTCGCCCTATACGCTATTCACACCGTTCGTGCCACTCGTGGAACCCAGTCGGGATGCCTTTGCATCCTTGCACGTCGAGCACCCAACGATGCAAGTAGCGTCTTCTCCGACAATTGCCACAGGTAGTGTGCAACTTACTATTGCCGGCTGGGGAGCGATACTGTGGATAGCAGGCGCGGTGCTGCTCATCGGGCGGATTCTGGTCGGCTACGGCATCGTCTGGTGCTTGCGGCAGCAGGCGCAAGTGCAGCACGACGGGCCACTTTGCGACGCTCTGCGGCAAGCGCGTCAAACCCTCGACGGCTATTCCAAGGTCGAAGTGGCGACCTCCCCTTCTATTGGCTCGCCGATGACGCTGGGCATCCTGAGACCAATCATTGTCTTTCCCGCCGATCTCGCGGAAAAACTCAGCGCCGATAAACTCGCCTTGATCCTCATGCACGAACTGGCACATGTGCGCCGCTGGGACAATTTCACAATGCTGCTGCACCGACTAGTCTCCGCTGTATTGTTCTTTCACCCCGCCGTATGGCTGTGCGGTCGCATGTTGCGGCGGGAAGCCGAACAAGCCTGCGACGATCTCGTCGTATGTGCCACTGGCCGCTCAGAAGCCTATGCGCGCGGCCTTGCCCACGTCGCCGAACGGGCGGCTCACTTAAATCCCTTAATAAGTAGAATCCCCACCATGAACGCCTTTGCAGCAGAATCGGATTTGGCGCTGAGAATCCGTAGGACGCTTGGCGGCAGTGCGTGCCAGATGGGCATGCGAGCGCGCGTGTTGGCAGTCGTACTGCTATGCCCCTTGGCCGTCGTAACGCTACCCTCTTGTGGCACTATCTCGAAAGTGTCCAAAGGCGCGGCTGAGTCGAGTAAGAAGAATATCTTTCTCATCGTGGATCAAGACGGCAACATGAAGCTGAACGACGAATCAGTGACGTTTACAACCCTCAAAGAGGAATTGCAGGCGAAGAGACAACAGTTGGACAGCACCACAATGATTTTCATCCAGTTGCCCGAGCGCATCTATCGACGCGTCACGAGAAGTCAGATCGACCAGATCCAGCGTATCGCCCGCCAAGTAGGACTCGTCGATCAGGTCATCGCCTACATCGCCACGGAACCGCAACCGGCGGAGGCCAAAGGCGCGGCTAAGCCGAGTCCGGATAACAGAATCTGGCAGGCGGTGAGAACCGGTCCAGAGGAATGGTCCGAAGAAGAATGGTCCGAAGAGTTGGAACGCCAACTTCTATTCGCCGAGGAGGTCCGTCAGCGCATGCCTTGGCGAGAAGTACCCGATCTAGACGAATGGCCTGACGATCTGAAGGCCAAGCTCCGCGCGCTCAAACCCGTTGTCCCGGGTATCTCGTATGATATAACCACCACCACATCGGCTGAATTAGATATTTACGATGTAGCCGGAGGACACGTTCGAACCTTTGCTTTGGGCCATCAGATTCCTGGCAGATATAGCATCCTCTGGGACGGGCAGGACGATGCTGGCCGCGAGCTCAGCGATGGCATGTACTTCTGGAGGTTGCAAACCGACGCAGAAGCGGCGGAGGACAAGCGGACATTGTACAGGACGATATTGATTAAATAACCATCAGACGCCATTGGTCGGCACGCGATGCTTGCATTTAACCCGAGAATTGGCTGATCGCATTATGCCGACACAACGGGGAAAGTTCGTCTAGTCTCCGCCGAATACTAGATCATTTCCCCAATGTCCCGCCATCCCAAGACAATGCCGTAGGCGCGTTCCTGGCGCTCCTCCCCACCGTAGATCAGATAGTAGTCCTGCTCTACCGGCGAGGCCGTCGCCAATTTCTTATAGTAGCGCAAACCCTTGAACTGGTCCGTCCCTAGCGTCGCACCCGCCTTGATCTCAACCACCTGCCGCCGACCTCCCCGTTCGTAGAGCAAGTCTAACTCGTTGCCAATATTGTCGCGCCAGAAGTAGAGGTCTGGACGACGGCCTGCGTTGACGTGCTGCTTGATTATCTCGGCGATGACCCAATTCTCAAAAATCGCTCCGCGTAAATAGTGGGTGGCGAGTTGGTCGGCCGCCTCCAGCCCCAAAAGCGAGCACAGCAGGCCCGTGTCGTAGAAGTAGAGCTTGGGCGACTTGATGAGCCGCTTGGCAAAATTCTCGTGATGCGGATAGAGCAGGAAGGCGATATAGCTCGCTTCCAATACCGAGATCCAAGCGCGCACCGTTTTGTAGTTGATCCCCAAGTCATTACCGAGGCTGCTCAAGTCGAGCAATTGTCCGACGCGACCGGCACAGACCCGCAAAAAGCGCTGGAAGGCGCTCAGATCGCCGATATTGCGCAGGCTCCTCACGTCGCGTTCGACATAGGTCTGGATATAGGCCGGATAATAGTCGGGCGGAGCGACGCCGCGATCGTAGAGGACGGGATAGCCGCCTTTGAACAGGCTCTCGTCCAGACTTAAATCGGCGTTAGCCGCAAGCTCCTGCTGAGAAAAGGGCAGCAGCGTGTGCAGGGCGACGCGCCCGGCCAGCGATTGGTTGACCTGCTCCAGCAGCAAGAAATTTTGCGAACCCGTAAGGACGAATTGGCCCATGGCACCGCGCTCGTCCACCAGAACCTGCAAATAGGAGAATAACCCCGGCACCTTCTGCGCCTCGTCGATTATCAGCCCTTGGCCCTCATGCCTCTCCAGAAAGCGCCGTGGATCTTCTTCAGCGGCTAAACGATCGTCGAGTCTTTCGAGATTGACGTAGGTATAGTCGGGGAAAACTTCGCGCACGAGCGTAGTCTTACCCGACTGACGCGGACCAGAGACCGAGATGATTGGATAGAGCGAGGCCAGCTTTTTGAGCTGGGAGCTGAGCTGACGTTGGATATACATTCTTTACAATATAGTATCTAAAATCCTATTTTGTAAAGAAATTGGCAATAATGTTTACCTTTAAGGGAGGTAAAAGGTGCCAATAGTCCGACGAGTTTTACAGGTGATGATTCTCATGGTTATCTTCTCGCTTGGCGTACCTTCCGCTGAATCTACACAAGACTTGGAGATAAACATGATCGAACGCTGGGGCGTGTATGAACTCACACTAGCCGGACCCGAGACAGGCAATCCATTCGTCGATGTCGAGTTAACAGCAGAATTTGCACTAAACGGTCGCGTCTTTGAGCCGCACGGATTCTACGATGGAGACGGCGCGTACAAAATTCGCTTTATGCCTGATGCGGTCGGCGAATGGACGTATATCACGAAAAGCAACCACGCAGACCTCGACGGCAAGACCGGCCAGTTTACGTGCATTGCACCATCCGCAAACAATCACGGACCCGTGCGCGTTCACAACGACTTCTACTTCCAATATGCCGACGGAACACCCTATCACCAGTTCGGGACAACCTGTTACGCTTGGGCGCATCAAGGGGAGGCCATGGAGGAACAGACGCTCCAAACCCTCGCCAATGCACCGTTCAACAAGCTGCGGATGTGCATCTTTCCCAAAGACTACGTGTACAACAAAAACGAGCCGGTGTACTATCCGTTCGAGGGCACGCCGCTGAAAAATTGGGACTTCACGCGATTCAATCCCGAGTTCTGGCGTCATTTTGAGCAGCGCGTGCTCGACCTTTTGCAGCTTGGCATTGAAGCAGATTTAATCCTATTTCACACCTACGATCGCTGGGATTTTGAGAACATGGACGCGGCCAGTGACGACCGCTACATCCGCTACGCCGTCGCGCGGTTAGCCGCTTTCCGCAATGTGTGGTGGTCGCTGGCCAATGAATACGACTTCATGCCAGCCAAAGAAGAATCCGACTGGGATCGGTTTTTCCAAATCATCCGCGACCACGACCCGTATCAGCGGCTGCGCGGGATTCACAATGGGCGGCGCTGGTACGACCACAGCAAGCCGTGGGTAACGCACACCAGTATTCAAACCTCCAACATGGCACACGGCATCCGCTATCGCAGCCAATACAAAAAGCCCGTGATTTACGACGAGTGCCGCTACGAGGGAGACATTCCGCAAGGATGGGGAAATATCAGCGCGCAGCAGATGGTGCAACACTTTTGGGCCGGGACTGTTTCCGGCTGCTACGTCGGGCACGGGGAAACGTACAAACACCCCGAAGACTTACTCTGGTGGGCAAAAGGCGGCGTACTACGCGGCGACAGCCCGCAGCGCATAGCATTCCTCAAATCGTTTATGGCAGACGCGCCAGTATTTGACGAGCTCGAACCGCTTGGCGACGACAGTGGGCGGTACATCCTTGCCAAACCCGGGGAATACTATCTCGTTTACACCACCGACCCACAGACGATAACCCTCGAATTGTCGGGCAATCAACCGTATAAAATTGACGGCATCGATACGTGGAACATGAAAGTCGTCCCCATTGGGACCGCACGGCCGGGAGCATATACATTCGCTGCGCCATACAGCGACTTTGCGTACCGCTTTACGCCATAGCATCAGCCGATTTGGGATCTCTACTCCGATTCCTCCAGCGTCTCGTCATAAGGCCCGGCCAGCGCTTCACCCTGGGCCTTGATTTCTTCCAAGCGGCGCGACATGCTGCGCACGATATCCGGGTGCTGATCGTACAGATTCTGCCGCTCGGCGATATCATCTTTGAGATTGAATAGTTCTCCAGGGAAATCGTGGTCGCTATAGCCCCGCTCTGCCTTAAACCAATCCGGCTCGCGGTTGTCGTCGCCAGAAGGAGCGTCGATAAAAACCCAGTCGTCTTGGCGCAGGGCAAAGCGGCCCGCGCAACTGTGGTGCACGGCTGAGCGGCGCACCGGCGCGTCAACCTGTCCCTGCAACAAGGGCAAGATGCTAATGCTGTCTTCGGCCGCCCCCGAGGGCAACTCGGCCTCGGTCACCTGAGCACAAGTGGCCATAAAATCGCCTAACAAAGCGAGCTGGTCGCAGACCGATCCGGCCGGAGTGACGCCAGGCCAGCGAGCGACAAAGGGCACGCGGTGGCCACCTTCCCAAGTGTCGCGCTTGGCACCGCGCAAATGGGCCATGCTGTAGTGCCCGAATTGGCGCACGTGCTCGTAGCAGCCGCCAGCCGCGGCTGGGCTGCACTCGGGACCGTTGTCGCTGGTGAAGATGAGCAGCGTGTCGTCGGTTAGCCCCTGCTCGTCGAGCGCGGCCATAATTTCCCCGACCACCCAATCGACTTCGCAGACAAAATCGCCGTACAGACCCGCCCCGCTGCGGCCGATGAAAGGCTGATTGGGGACAATCGGCGTGTGCGGCGAGGTCAGCGGCAGGTAGAGGAAAAAGGGATCAGAGTTAGCTTCAGCGATGTACGCGCGGGCGCGGCGGACGAATTCGGGGACCATGTCCTCCAGTTTCCAACCGGGCATCATGGCTCCGGGCTGGCCGAACATCTCCTCGGGCTTTTGTTCGGTCGGGGCCGCGGCCAGCCGGTCCTGCTCAAACCAAGTGTAGGGCGGGAAGTTCGGCACATCGACGCCAAAGTAGTAGTCAAAACCGCAGGCTAGGGGACCACCGCCGATGGGTTCGCTGTAGTCGATATTGCGCTCTAGGGCCTGGCGCTGCTCGCGGTTGAGGTGGCCAATGGGCTGGTCGCCGCAGGCTGGTTTGCCGTCCTTGGTCGCCCATTCCCAGCCGAGGTGCCACTTGCCGATGCAGGCGGTGCGGTAGCCCTGCTGGCGCAGCAGCTTGGCTACGGTGGGGCGGTCGGCTTCTATCAAGGGCGGATCCCAAGGCCACAGCACGCTGCTTTTAAGCGGAGTGCGCCAGCAATAGCGGCCAGTGAGCAGGGCGTAGCGGCTGGGCGAGCAGACGCTGGAAGAGGCGTGGGCGTCGGTAAAGCGCATCCCCCCGGCGGCGAGGCGGTCGAGGTGCGGCGTGGGAATTTTGCAGCCGGGATTGTTGCATCCCATATCGCCGTATCCCATATCGTCGGCGAGGATGTAGATGATGTTGGGATTCTGCCGGGGCATAGCCGGTCCTTTCTTTCAGATGGAATTATTGGACGAAGCCGTTCTGGAGCGGATAATCGATCATATTACCTCGAAGGGAAACGCCCCGTGTGGGGCCACCAACAACAAACGGATTTTGAGTGCCAGCGCCAAGGCAACCAGGAGTGGGATTCTCACAAGCTCTCCTCGATCGCCGCTACAGTCGCCTCTGTATTCCCTCTTAAACCAAGATCCTCTACGATCAGCCCTTGTGAGTCCACCAAGTAATACGAAGGGATGCCCATCACTTGGTAGGTTTTGGCTACCTCCGCGCTCCAGCCGTCTGCCCGCACGTGGACGCCTTTGATCTCGTGTTTGTCAATCGCCTCTCGCCAAGCAGCCTCATCCGCGTCCAGCGATATGTTGAGGAAGACGACCGGCCAGTCAGACGTCTTTTCCTTAACTTGGCGGAGATAGGGTAGATCGTCGATACACGGCCCGCACCAACTCGCCCAGAAATCGAGCAGAACCACCTGCCCCTTGAACTGGCTTAGCGATACGGGTTGACCATCGAGGTCGTAGAGGGTGAAGTCGGGTGCGGGTTGTCCGGGTTGTAGCTTCAGGGCGGCAGCCAGAGCCACTAGCACGGCCTCATTGTATTCTGGGTGCGGGTTGATCTGTTGGAACTCTTCCCACTTGCGCTGGGCCCACGCAAAGGCTTCACTGCCACCGCGCTTGAGCGTATTGATCAGCTCTCCGGCTAGAAACCAGTAGAGCACTCTCCCTTCGAGTTTTTCTTTGGCCAGATTGTATCTAGACCCAAACCAATGTCCTTTTCCGGCATAGATCGAGTCGAGTTGAGCCAAGGCGGCTTCCGACAGACCCAAGCCCGATAGATCGATCTTCGCCGACAGCTTGAGCGGTTGACGATGTTCGTACATTGAGTCGAGTTGAGCCAAGGCGGCTTCCGACAGACCCAAGCCCGATAGATCAATCTTCGCCGACAGCTTGGGTGGCTCTTTGGCTAGGGAATCCAACCGTACTCCAGCAGGTATGTGGAGCACCAACTCCCCGCCCGTCGTATCCGCCTTAGGCTTTTCTTCCTCACTGAACCAGTAGAAGTTGAGGGACCTATCGGACTTTTCGTACAGGGAGTCGAGTTGCGCCTGGGCACTTTCCGCAACGCCAAATGCCGACAAATCGTACCGTTCGGATAGCTTGAGCCATCGGCCCTCCTTTTCGTACAGGGAGTCGAGTTGTGCTTGAGCACTCGCCGCAACGCCAAACGCCGACAAAGCGACCATTTTCGATAGCACGGGCTGTCGGCCCTCCTTTTCGTACAGAGAGTCGAGTTGCGCTTGGATCTCCTCCGACAACTCCAAACCCGATAGATCATGTATCTTAGACAGCTTGGGGTCATGGTCATGGTCACGGTCACGGTCACGGTCCAAGGTGCGTTCCAGAAACCAGCGATATTGGCCTATGCCTATGGCCTTTTCGTCCACTAAGGGAAATTCCTGCAGGAAGTCGTAGTACTCCGGGGTGATGTCTCTGTTCTCGCGTCCGTTGGCAAACCGGTAACGCGACGGGTAATCAACCATCCTAATAGCCCACTCGTAGTTGACGTAGTCCGTCACATAGTCTATGCACCCTGAAGACAGCGCGTATTGCTCGCGCCCTTCGGCCAAGAACTCGAACTGATCCCGTCGCCACTGTTCCATTAGGCGCTTGAAATCCTCGACCCCCAGACCCTTGTATGCGTCGCGGTCAAGGCGTAAGGAGTAGAATTGCGGGAGCCACTCGGAAGTGAAGCGGCTATTGTCCGCGTTGGAGCCACTGAACGAATAGGAAGGAGCGAAAAAGCCCTCCTCCACGGCCACGTGCAGACTATCGCCAGGTTCGACAAAGAGGGATAGGGATCTGCGATCGAAAAGGAACGATCCTAACCACTGCACCCATTCCCATCTTGGCTGCCCGCCTTCGAAATACCCACTGACAAAGGTCCCTCGGACGACAGGCAACTCGAAGGCGAAGCGATCCAAGCTGTCGAGCGCGACGCGCTGCTCGGAGCTTTCCAGCGCTGACGGCGATTCGTATCTAAATGTGATCTTCCGCGAGCGAGGATCCTGGACTTCGCCGGTGATGAACACAACCGATGGCTGGTTCTGAGCGCTTTCTGCGGCAACCCCTGACGCCGTGATTTCACTCACCACGGTAGCCGTTGCGGAACTCTCCTGTGCCGCCCAGCTCTCGGCGAAATCCCACGTTAAGTCAGAGACTCCGTGTGGAGCCGCCACCAACAACATTGCAAAGAGAACGCGGCGCATAATGAACCTCCAGAGTTTGTGGTCGTGTGGTTTAGATCCGCAGGAATGGCACTTAACGTATGAGACGAATTTTTCTGCGCGGCGCGGCCCCAACCGTCGTGCAAGACTTCCCACGACTTTTCGTGTTGGCCGGCGCGCCTTGGCAAGTGTGCCCTGGTTCGTCGGGTCCGACAAGGCATTGACAAGCTTTGGCTGGAAAACATAGGTTGGGACAAAGATAGGTTAGGGCTTGGCCTCTACAAAATCCCCGTGCTCAGCCCACCGAGCGACTGCAATCTAGGCATCCAGCTTGAAAAGAAAAATCCCCGCCAGTCTGCGGGCTCGTCTCGCCGAACGCGCTGCGCCCCGGGCCCGGGAACGCCCCAACGCCCACATCACGTTCCGCGGCCTGTTTCTCGGTGCCCTGCTGTGCGTCGCCATCGCCCTCGGCGTGCCCCATACCACCATGCTGGTCAAGGGCACGCCCATGGGATTTTCCTCGTCAACCCCAGCGGCGTACTGCCTGCTTTTTTTTCTGCTGATCACCGTCCATGTGGTACTCGCCCTGCCCAAGCGGCAATGGGGTCTGCAATGGGGCGAACTGGTCACCATCGCCATTATGATGATGGTTGCCGCGGCCATCCCCTCCCGAGGCGTGACCGGCATGCTCCTACCCATGATCTCCGGGACCTACTACTACGCCTCGGCCGAGAACAAATGGGCCGAAGTCGTCCATCCCCATCTCACCGAGTGGATGCTGATGGGCGACCCCGAGGCCGTGCGCGGTTTCTACGAAGGCAGTATCGGCACCACGGCCATCCCCTGGGCCAGTTGGTTGCCTCCCTTGGGCTACTGGCTGCTGTTCTACGCCGCCCTGTACCTCACCCTCATCTCCATTGCCGTGATCCTGCGCCGCCAGTGGGTCGAACACGAGCGTTTAGCCTATCCCCTGGCCCAGGTGGCCCTAGCTATGATCGAGGACGAGGGCCGGTCCTCTCTGCTCAAGCCCTTTTTTAAAAGCAGGCTCATGTGGATCGGCTTTGCCATCCCCTTCTTGGTCGGCAGCCTCAATGCCCTGCACCACTATTTCCCCTCCGTGGTCCAGATCAATCTGAAGACCAGCGTGTCCTTCTTCGGCACCAATCTGCCGGTCAACCTCAATTTCCTCATGCTGGGCTTCTCCTTCCTCATCAATTCCACCCTCTCGCTCAGCCTGTGGTTCTTCCTCCTAATCTACACGCTGCAACAACACATCCTCGGTCTGCTGGGCATCGATACCCTGCAGGCCACCCTCGGCCCTTGGAGCACTCCAGTGACCGGCCACCAGATGATGGGTGCCCTGATCGTAATGGTAGGGGCGGGCCTGTGGGTGGGACGGCACCACCTAGCCGAGGTGTGGCGTCAAGCCCTGTCCAAGAAGGCCCCGGTTGACGATGCCGATGAGATCATGTCCTACCGCAGTGCCCTGTTGGGGCTTCTCATCGGCACCGCGGGCATGACCCTCTGGCTGTGGCAAAGCGGCATTCCCGCTTGGATCGCGCCGCTATTCGTCTTTTCGGCTCTCGTCATTTTCATCGGCCTAACGCGCGCCATTGTCGAGGCCGGCATCCCCACATTGAGCCCGGCCATGGTACCCCTCGGTTTCGTGGTTTCCGGGGTGGGCGTCCCGGCCCTCGGAGCCAAGGGCATGGTGGCCGCGGCTTACTCCCTCATCTGGGTCGGTGAATTGCTGGTCTTTATGATGGCACCTCTATCCAACGGCCTGCGCCTGACCAGCGAGACCGCGGGCAACCGGCGTCGGCTCCTGTGGGGCATTGCCGGAGCCATGTTCATCACCTTAGTCGTCTCCATCTACTACACCCTCCACCTAGCCTATGACTACGGAGGGGTCAATCTCCACAACCAGTTCTTCGGCCAGGGCTTCCCGAGCTATCCCTCCAAGTTCGCCCTGCGCAAATTGAGCGAGCCTTCCGGCGTCAGCGTCGATGGCTGGCTCTGGACCTTGAGCGGCGGCCTAGTTATGGCCCTCCTCATGATCGCCCGCCAGCGCCTGATGTGGTGGCCCTTCCACCCGCTGGGCTTTGCCGTCAGCGCCGGGTGGACCATGCGCTACATCTGGTTCTCCGTCTTTTTGGCCTGGCTAATCAAACTCGTCATCCTGCGCTACGGCGGCGTTGGTCTATACCACAAAATCCGCCCCTTTTTTCTCGGCCTGATCGCCGGTCAATTCGCCACCGGAGGTCTGTGGCTGGTCATCGACTCATTTACCGGCACAGTAGGCAATGTCATTCCGGTGATGTTCTGACCGTTCCCATGCTAGGACCACGGCCTCCTGAAAGTAGCGCCTTTTTTATTTCTCTGATGGCGTCTGGTCGTTGGCGTCGGTCTTGTTGAATCTCCACTCGCGCTCGACGATCAATCGAGCACCGCGTCGAAACGTCACATAGGACCAAGCCCAATTCAGCACGACGAATAGCCGGTTCTTGAAGCCGACGAGAAAGTAAATGTGCACCACCAACCAGGTGAGCCACGCAAACCAACCGGAGAATCGCAGCTTGCCGATTTCGACAATGGCGCGGCTGCGGCCGATTGTCGCCATCTGGCCCCTGTCGACAAAGCGAAAGGCTTCGCGCGGTTTGCCTGCGAGGTCGCGGAGGATCGCCCTAGCCACAAAACGACCTTGTTGCATTGCCACTGGTGCTATGCCCGGAAGCGGCTTGCCGGTCTGGTGGGTGAAACTTGCTTGGTCACCGGCGACAAACGCGTTTGGGTATCCGTCAATGCTCAGATCTTTGTCGACAACTGTGCGTCCCTGCTCGTCTATCTCCAAACCATCGCGCCGGACGAATTCAACTCCGCGTACTCCGGCTGCCCAGAGTATGGTCGAGGCATGGATTCGCTTCGGACCCACTTCAACGCTGTCCTCGTCAATCTTGGTCACAAGACTGTTCGGCCAGACTTGCACACCGAGTCTTTCCAAGTCTCGCGTCGCGCGGCTCGCCTGTTTCTCGCTGAACGATGGGAGGATTCGCGGGCCAGACTCAATGAGAATGACCCGCGTGAGTTTGGTATCGATCTTGCGAAAGTCCCTGGCGAGCGTGAAGCGACTCATTTCGCCGATAGCGCCCGCTAACTCAACTCCAGTAGGCCCGCCACCGATGACGACAAACGTCAACAACTGTCGGCGTCTTGCGGAATCGTCAACTCGTTCCGCCGCTTCGAAAGAGCTGAGTAGGCGACGGCGAATCTCGGTTGCTTGCGGCACAGTTTTCAGGCTAGGGGCGTACTCTTCCCAGTTCGCATGACCGAAGTAAGTCGGAATCGCCCCACAGCAAAGCAGCAAATAGTCGAATTCGAGCTGACCAAAATCCGCCGAGACGATCTGAGCCTGCAAATCGACACTCTGGATCCTTCCCTGCAGCACAGAGACGTTCTCGTAGCGCGCGAGCAGACTGCGGATGGGTGCGGCAATATCGGCCGGCGACAAACCGGCCATTGCCACCTGGTAGAGCAGCGGCTGGAACAAATGATAGTTCTGTCGATCGACAAGTGTAACGCGGACATCAGGAGCGCCGCCAAGCTTCTTAGCCGCATTCAAACCGGCAAAACCTCCACCTACAATGACGACGTGTTTCATTCCTATGAGGCCGATCTATGGGGAAAAGCCCATCAGTAAATCCGCTGGAATGCCCAAATGCGTTCTCAAAGCGCCAATCTGCCGAATAGAGAGCGGGCGAATTCCATTAAAAAATTCCGATGTTCGGCTTCTACCTCCCAGCCACTTCGCCAGATCGGCCCGGGAAAGGCCCTTCTGCTCCAGCATAAAATCAACCACTTCCTGGGGCGTGGGCTTCTCATAAGCCGGGAAATGAGTGTCTTCATAAGCCTGCACCAGAACAGATAGAAACTCCAGCCGCTCATACTCCTCCGATCCGGGCTGAGGATCTGTGTCGAGGAGGGCATCGATTTCGGCGACAGCGATATCGTATTCTCCTTCGTCTCTCAATACATGAGGTTTAGTAAAATCGAGTACTTCAGCCATTGGGTGCTCCTTGGCTATAATTTTCTTCAATCCACGTCGGCTCAAAGCGAGCCAAGCGCAAACAACCGTAGCGCTCGGCCTCGTATACACACAAAACCTGCCCGTCGGGAGCCACGGCCAAATCGGAGTACGCCGCCGCACCCGGCTCAAGCACTCGCGCTGTGGGCCAACTGTGCCCTTGGTCTTCGCTCAGTCGCAAGGTCAACTCAGCGCGCTCGTCGGGCTTGCTGGGATGCGTCATGAGAATGCGTCCATCGTCGAGGCGCACAATACTGCCCTGGCAAGAGGGTTCGGGCAAGGCCGGCTCGTAGGCGACCGCAGACCAAGTTGCGCCGCCATCGCGGCTGCGCGACCAGCCCCGGCAGCGGCGTTCGTTGCGACTGCGCAGCGTCATGTACAGAGAGCCATCGGCCATTTCTACGGCCTCGCATTCGTCCGAAGCGTCGTGTGTCAACTTGGCCCCAACCTGCCAAGTGTGACCGCTGTCGTCACTGTAAAAAGCAATGGATGACTGCACTTGGCCCCAAGTGGGTGGCGGCTGACGCCACGTGGCCGGTCCGGGGCTTTCATCGACCCAAGAGGGCACGAGCAAGCGACCGCTTTGCAGTTGAATGCCGTGGCCGGGTCCGGTGCCGAGGTAGGTCCACGAAGAAGCCTTCACCTGGGAGGTAATTTCCACAGGGTCGGTCCAAGTGCACCCGCTGTCCATGCTGCGACAGACAAAGACCTCTTGGTTGTCTTTGCAAAATGGCAGCAACACGGTGCGGCGATCGTGGTCAACCACGGGACAGGGGTTGCCGCAAGTCCGCTCGCCGTCGGCGACGATCCGTTGGCGGGGTTCCCAAGTGTGCCCGCCGTCCGTGCTGCGACGCAGGAGAATGTCGATTTGATCGTCGTCGCGGCCAGTGTGGCGGCGCGCCTCGCAAAAGGCCAGCACTGCGCCGTCTGGCGTTACGGCTAAGGCGGGGATGCGGTAGGTGTGGTAGCCTTCTTGGCCGGAGACGAATAGATCTTGTATTTGCACGGTTCGCTCCTGTGGAAAAGGGCTTTAGCCACGCACGGGTTCGTGGGCACCGTAGCCAATTAGGTAGCGCACAGTAGGCGACAAGGCGCGCCTTGTGCGGCGCAATGCTGTTGTGGAAATCGTTGAAGGGCTTGACCCACGAGCGGCAGTAGTAGCACAGCACGGCGCGGCGCGGGGCTCGGGTCCGGTTGGGACCGGATCGGTGCCACGTGTTGGACAACCACAGCGCCACCGATCCAGCCGGTCCAGTGAGAGCGACCTCGTCTGCCAAGGGGCCGCCTCCCCAAGGCGGTTTGCGCCGCCAGCGGTGACTGCCCGGCACCACGCGAGTGGCCCCGTTGTCGGGCGTGAAATCGTCGAGCATCCACGCGTTTTGGGTCGTCAGGGGAAAGTCGGGCAAAGGCTCGGGAAGTTGGCCCAGCGGCACATCGACGTGCCAAGCCCCGCCGTCGTCAGTGCCAGGGCCGATGCTAGTGGCGCTGCAATCGGACAACACACAATCAGCCCCCAATACAGCCCGCGTCAGACCCAGAATCGCGGGATGTTCAACTAAGGCCGGAGCGGCCTCGCACTTGTCCAGCAAATTCCACAGCCGCTGCGAGCGCTCGCCGTCAAACAAGGTCGGCAAGTGCAGGAAGAGCTTTTGCACTTGGTCCGGCTCAACCGGCCAAGGAGTGTCGAGTTGGGCAGCCCGCGTATGGCGAATGCGCCGCATGAGGCGAGCCTGTTCCTCGGAGCTGACCGCGTAGTTGGCCGCCAGAAAGGCTTCGATGGCTTCGTCGTCCGGCATTGGGGCTCCGTCCCCGGGATCGAAGGGCGCGGCGCGTTCAGCGGTCAAAGCAGCGTCGACTTGGTCCCGCAGTGTTGCGAGGCGCTCCCCATCCAGCACGCTTGGCAAGATCGCATAGCCATGCTCCTGCAAGTGGTCGAGTGCGGCGCGGTGCTGCGATTCGTCGAGGGCTAGTGGGTCCACAATCAATTCTCCACAGTTACGTGAGGACGTACTTTAGCGATGGGGTCTTGCGTCTATCTATGTGAGTTTTTCCAGCACGTGTTCATCGTAGTACTCCGCAGAAAAACCAGCCTCGGCGTAGGCTTGGGTAGCTGCGGACCACTGGCTGTAAAAGGTGCGTTGCTCGGGGTCGGGATGCTCGGCCAAGCGCTGGGGGAGGAGCACCCAATTGGTCAGGGGCTGGCTGGCGGCGCGGCTGTAGTAGTGGTGCAAGGTGCGCCGGGCGCGGGCTTGTTGTCCGGGCAAGCGCGTGTGAAAAATGGCAATGTCGTACAGGACCAAAGTGCCGGCCGGACCGCGGATGGGCACTTCCGCATAGGAATCGCCTAGTTGGACTCGGGCCTCCTCCAAAGTCTCGTAAGGACCACTGTTGGGCACGACACAAAAACAGGGATCGCTGGCCTCCACGTCGCTCAAGTAGTGGATGGCGCAGACATAGGTGCATTCGTAGGGGCGCTCAGGTTCGGTCTCTGTGGTGGGTTGGTAGGGCCGGTCGCGATGGAAGTGCATCTCGCCGTCGCCCTTGCCGGCGGGCACGTCGCGGAAATCGAATTGGGCAAAGCGAGGTTGGGGTGCCATGATGCTCCGCACTATATCGTATGAGACCGCTGGCTGGATAAAGCGATCCAACTCGGGATGGTGAACCAAGATTTGCCCATGCGAAAAGACGCCCAAGCGGTCGGGGCCCCATTCGCGGGGGATTTCCCCTTTGGAGCGATCGACAAAGGCGTTAAGGGTGCGGATATCGTCGGATGGTAAGGCGTCGGTGACTACGGCGTACTTATACTCCTGAAAAAAAGCGAGTATGTCTTCCTTGTTGTCGGGAGCGAAAATGGGAGGCTGTGACATGATGAATTTCCTCATACGGTTTTTCTGTGGGGCTCACCTACGCAGATACGGCCTTGATATACGCTCCGTTTCTATAGAATCTCTCCTGGGTCTTTTTTCCGGCTGGGTCAAATTCGATCCACTTCCCACTTCCCATGGCAAAAGTGCCTTCCCCTCTTAGTTGTCCGTTCTCGTCCACATAAGTCCACTTCCCGTCAAATAGCCCATTTTTATAGTTTATCTCCTCTTTTACTTTTCCATCCCTGTAATACTCGACCCATCTTCCCTCGCTTTTATCATCCTCAAAGCAGCCCTCGTAGCGCAGCTCACCGCTAGCGAAATATCCGACCCATTTACCGTGTTTTTTCCCGTTTTTGTATTCCCCTTTGTATTCTACCCCATCATCGGCGTAACAAACGACCCATTGTCCGTCCTTATGGCCGTTGTCGTATGTGCCTTCTTTGCGTATCTTCCCGCTTTCGTAATACTCGATCTTCTTTCCGTGCAGTTTTCCATCTTTCATGAGTTTATCTCCTCCTTGCCAAATCGAAAAATAGCTCTGTTCTATCGAATCGACAATCAGATGGCGTTGGGAGGTTATTAGTGATCATCGACGCTCATACCCATTTCTACGATCCCCATCGCCCGCAGGGAGTGCCTTGGCCCAATAAAGAGGACGGACCCATTTACCGGACCGTACTGCCGGAGCACCACAGAGCAGTAGCCGAACCTACCGGCGTCAGCGGCACCGTAGTGACGGCGGCTAGTGTCTGGCTCGAAGACAACCAGTGGCTCCTCGACCTGGCCGCCAACGACTCTTGGATCGTTGGAGTCGTCGGACACGTCGATTCCAGACCCGGCTTCGGTACCCACATCGAGCGTTTTGCCGCCGACCCGCTGTATAGAGGTATTCGCGCTGGCCCTGAATTTGTCGCAGACGACGGCGGTGCCATCGAGCGCGCCAAGACAATGGCCGACCGCGATCTACAAGTGGATATCAGCGTGTCCCCCCAGCAGGCCGAATCGCTATGGGCGGTGGCGCGCCAAGTGCCCGATCTGCGCTGGGTGCTCAACCACTGCGGCCAGCCAAAGATAGACGGCCAAGTGCCCGATCCCGACTGGGTCGAATACGTGCGCACAGCGGCGGCTTGGCCGCAGATTTTTTGCAAGGTTTCCGGCCTAGTAGAGTACAGTCAGGTGCAGCCAGCCCCGGCCGATCTCGAATTTTACCTGCCCACGCTGGAAGTGTTGTGGGACGCGTTCGGTGAGGACCGGCTCATATACGGCTCCAACTGGCCGGTGTGTGAAATATCGAGCGACCACGCCACCGTGCAGGCCATTGTCGGCGCTTATTTCGAGTCCAAAGGGACATTAGCAGCGCAGAAATTCTGGTGGCAGAATGCAGTTGCTGCCTACAAGTACGTCCAGCGCTGAATACTGTCCAATCTCTAGGTCCACCTCACCCATGCCACCTGAACCCATTAAATCCCCGTTCACCTTCAAAGGCATCGTCGTCGGGGCCATCTTCTCACTGCTGGTCAGCCTCTGCGCGCCCTTTGTTGTCTTTATGCTTCAGGCCTCCTCCATGGGGATCAACAGTTCGTCGCCCGGGGCCATCTTTTTCTTTTTTCTCCTCACCCTCTTCGTCAACGTCGTCCTCGGGCTGATTAAGCGTCAATTTGCCCTAAGCCGGGCCGACCTCATCCTCGTTTACTCCATGCTGCTGATGGCGGTAACTCTGCCGACCTACAACTTCCTTAACTATCTGATCGGCATGATTTCTGGCCCCTACTACATGGCCTCGCCGGAGAATAATTTCGCCGAAGTTTATCTGCCTTATATCCCCGACTGGATGGTACCCCAAGATGAACAGGCCATTTTTGCACTCTACGAGGGATTGCCAAGCGGCCAATCCATACCCTGGGCCGCGTGGATCGAACCCCTGTCGCACTGGTTTGCGTTCTTTTTGTGCTTGAGCTTTATGATGATATGCATGGCCACTATTCTACATCGTCAGTGGTCGGTCCACGAGCGTCTCAGTTATCCTATGACGCAACTGCCCCTGCAGATGATCGAAGGCACGAGTCCGGGGCAGGTAGCACCCTTTTTTAAAAAAAAATTAATGTGGCTCGGCTTTGCCGTGCCTTTCATTCTATTCAGTTTTTCGGGGTTAAACCACTACCTGCCGGTCGTGCCCGAATTTCCCTTTTACATCGCCTGGATTCACTGGTTTCGCGATATCAACACCTGGGGAGAAGGCTTGGCGCTTAGTTACGCCTGGCTCGGGTTTTTCTACCTGGTTGATCTGAATATTTCCCTCAGCATCTGGTTCTTTTTTTTAATAGGCAAGTTCCAAGATGGACTCTTCCGCACCTTGGGCATTCACAGCACCGAGCAGTTGAGTCAGTACGAGTACTCCCAATTGGCAGATCTGACCCATCAGGCCGTGGGTGCTAGCGTAGTCTTTGTACTCTTTGGATTGTGGACGGCCAGGCACCACTTGCGGGATGTGGTAGCCACGGCTTGGCGGCCGGCCAGTGGCGTCGATGACAGCGAGGAGCTGATGTCCTACCGCCTCGCTTTTTTTGGCCTGATCGCCAGTTTGCTCTTTGTCTGTTTCTGGCTGTGGCGCTCGGGACTTCCCCTCGTCGTCATTCCCGTTTTTCTCTTTATTTGCCTGATCTACTACATTCTCATCACCCGGGTCGTCTCGGCCGGCGGCGTGCCCACGGCTCGGCCCCCACTAGTGGCACCTTATTTCATCATCTCGGGACTAGGCACTTCGATTCTGGGTGCCAAAGGCATGGTAGCCCTGTGCTTCACTATGGTGTGGCAGGCGGAAATGCGCCTCTTCCCCATGCTCGCCTGCGCCAACGCGCTCAAGCTAGCCGAATCGATCCGCGGCTCGAAGAGGCGCCTTTTGCTGGCCCTGCTACTGGCTCTGGTGTGCAGTATGATCGGCGGAACGATGATGAATTTGCACCTAGGGTACACCTATGGCGGCATCAACCTAGGGTCCTATGCCGGCTTTGGCGGCAACTGGGATCTGTGGTTGTCGCTAGTGCACAATCCCCGGGAGGTGGATGTGCGCGGTTGGATCTTCACCGGCGGCGGTGCCGCCTTTGAGGCTTTTCTGATGGTCGCCCAGAAGCGCTGGTACTGGTGGCCGTTTCACCCTTTGGGTTTTCCCTTGGCCATTGGCTGGCTCACCAGCGAGATATGGTTTGCCGCCATGCTCGCCTATCTGTGCAAATTGACGATTCTGCACTTTGGCGGTCCCAAACTCTACCGCATTTTAAAGCCCTTTTTCTTGGGATTAATCTTAGGCGAAGTCTCCGTCGCCGCCTTCTGGGCCATCATCGATACGCTGCTGGGCGGGAGCGGCAATGTCATAACCTACATGTGAATGGGTCAAATGCCGACTTCGATTGGGCGATAGGGTTCACCGCCTTCAAGTCGTCGCTCCCAATCACTCACTCCGGGCTCTGGGACGCCGAAGAGCTGGCGTCGATTGTGGGATTGGGTAATCCGCTGCTGAATGGACGCAGGCAAATCCCGGTAGTCGTACTGCGTCTTCATCCACGAGCGGACGTACGAGTACTCGAGCACTTTGCGGTCGCTGTTGCTGCGGTTGTGAAAACGGGCGTGCCAGCAGTAGCCGTTGAAGAGCATTGCGTCGCCAGCTTTAGCCGTTAGCTTGGCGTGATGTGGCATATCCTCGTGATCCTCAATGTCGGGCAAGGGATGTCCCATCTCAAAGCGATGGCTGCCGGGAACGATGGCGAAGGTGGCACCGTTTTCAGGGACGTCCACCAGATAGGTGAAGACTTTGGTCATGATCAGCGAATTCGGCAAATACACGCCCTTTATGTCGCAAAGATCGCAGTGCCAGCCGCCGCCCGATTCGGTGTTGGCTTTCCTGACGCCTCCATGGGCATAGCGCAATTGCACATCCTCCCCTATCACCGCTCGCACGACGGGGAAGATGGCGGGGTGATCCACCATATCGACGAACACCTCGTCCTGATGGAGCAGGTCGTAAAGCGAGTCATTCTTCGCCGCCTGGTCAAAGGCGTTGAGTACCCGCTCCACCTCGGCACCCGACAGCGCCCCGCGAATAAAGACAAATCCCTGCGAGTTATACTGTTGCCTAGCTTGTTCAGGGGTCATATTGAGGTCCCGTTTTTCATAAGGTTCGGCGATTTAATAATTTGGCTCGGTGCCCTTGCCGACGCTGCTCAACGGCGAGTAGCGTCTCTGCGGAAGGCCATCCGAGCTCGGATAGCCCTTTACCTTGCCCGTCCAATAACTGGGCGCGGCGGCAACGCCGAAGAGGTGGGCGAGGTTATCTCTGGCAGCGATCGTCTCCAGCGCCTGCGGCGCTAGCTCTGGCAAGGCCTGGCGCATCCAGCTATGGACGTAGGTGTATTCGAGCAGTCGCAGGGTTACATCAGCGCGGTTGCTCGTGCGCGCCTGCCAGAGATTGCCGTGCAACACTGCGGCCGATCCCGCCTTTAGGCGCAGCGGCAGGTAGTGGGGCATCTCTTCTATGTAGGTGATATCGGGAAACGGGACTTCAGCTTTGAAACGGTGGCTCGCCGGAACCAAGGCCAGACAGCCACCGTCGGGTGGGGTATCGTCTAGGCAAACGAATAGCTGGAGGCACAAGTTGGAGGCAGCATGTTGGACCCCGAGCATGCCGGCGACCTTCCGATGCCAACCCCTGCCGGCTGCTCCAGGCTCGACTGAGATAGCGGCAAGGGAGCGCAGAGACACATCGTCGGATAATATCCGATGGATTATTGGGAACAGATTCGGATGTTCTGCTAGGTGGATGAAACAGTCGTCTTGATTGGGCAGATCTTCCAGAGCGCCTACCTGCGCGGCCTCGGCAAAAGCGCGGCGGACGCGGTCGAGCTCATCTGCACTCAGGGCATCTTCGGCGAGGAGATATCCTTGGCCTTCGTATTCGGCCTGCTGCCACTCGGTCAACCCATTCACCTCTCGCTTATGAGTTGGGTCGGCATTGAATTGGGACCAATACTACAAACTCTCCCGCTGTAGCCAGAGCCAACGGGAGAGTTTGTAGCAAAAAATTAAATGGTTGGAGCTTTTAGCGACTGAAAGATGCCTTGATATGGCCCCAAGTATCGTCTTCGACGGCCGTCGCTAGCAGTTCCTCGTTGACCGGCAAGAGAATCCAGTCCGGTAGGAAGTCGGCGTTTTCGGAAGATTCGTTGAAGTTGAGGGCCCAGTCGGAGAAGACTTCGCCGGTCTCTTCATTGCCGCAGCACAGGCCCACGTCCCCGTCCTTGTTGCGGGCTGCCAAGCCGATGATCTCCCCTTCTTGCAGATCGTGGATGATACTGCCTTCGGGATCTTGCCAGTTAAAATCGTCCCACCACACGTGCCATAGCTCGATTTGCCAGTTGTATTCCTGGCCCAGTTCGGGCTCGGTCCACTGATAGGCACCATCGGAATAAGGTTCCCCCCGATACCAATCGGCCTGGGTCATCCAGTGCCAGTTCCAAGGTACTCCAACCTCTTCCGTTTTGCTGTGGAAGAAGAAGTGGGAAATCTGGGCATGGCGGTTGCGCTGACGTTGCGCTTCCTCATCGCTCTGCCCTTCCGAACTCCAGTAGAGCCCGCCTGAATGATCGGCATCGACGGCCAGTTCGATATCGTCGCGCTGATGGCTCCAATAGTCATCGTAGCGGTCATACGCCAAGTAGATACGCTCGGTATCGTCGTTCCAGCCAAAGGTAAAACGCACGGCTAAATCAGACGCATCCGGCTCGGTATCCGTGACGTCAATTTGGGTGATCAAGAGGTTGTTTAGATCCTGTTCAGTGATCCACAACTCCTCTGGCACGACCTCCCACTCAGACAAATCGGCATCCAGAACCGGTAAGTGCGAAGAGGGCCATTGCCACATTTCGAAGATTACGCCCGGCGGATCGTGGGCACCAGCGGATGTGGTAAAGCCGAGCGCTATGGCAAAGGCCACAACACCCTTTAAGAGCTTGCTCATAGGTTCCTCCTTGTGGAAGGGCAAGAGAGCTTATGGACTGGTTGGTAACTATTTTAGTATAGATAACCATCTATAGACTACAAGTCAATGTTTTCTTATGACCAATCGGGACGCAGCAAATGTATAATCTGTAGTTCATAAAACACCTATATCGCTGGCGTTAAATTGTTTAAAAAGCGCATACAAGCCGAATCTTTTGGCATTTTCTCCATTCCGTTGGGCGTATTCGTCCTAGCTTTGGCCATTCGGGTGGCCTACATTTTCCAGATCGAGACCAGTCCCCTGTTTGCCCACCCTCCCGTCGACGGCCTCACCTACGTAGAACACGCCCAGGACCTAGCAGCGGGAAACTGGCTGGGACAGGGTCGGGAAGCCTTCTGGCAACCGCCTCTATATCCCTATGTGCTGGGCCTGTTATACGCTCTCTCTCCCGATCTATTCTTTTACGCGGTGCGCTTTTTTCAGGCACTCTGCGGCGCTGTGCTCTGTGTCCTGACTTGGTCGCTAGGACGGCAGCTTTTCAATCCCGCGGTCGGCACAGCAGCGGCCTGCGCTGCCGCCCTCTATGGCCCGCTGATTTTTTTTGACGGCGAAATACTTCCGGCCACGCTGGGTACTTTTCTCAATATGGCGGGATTGGCGCTGCTGCTTAGGGCCCTTCGTTGCTCTTCTTTTTTGCGATTTGTCGGGGCGGGTTTGGTGTTTGGCCTAGCCGTTCTGACGGTGGCTACCGTGCTCAGCTTCGCGCTCGGGGCTGCTATCTACGTCTGCTACGAAATCCGCAAGCAGAACCGGTCTTTGCAGGAACAACTGCGCCTGCCCAGCGCCTTTCTGTTGGGTTTGCTCGTCGCCATCGCCCCAGTGACCCTGCGCAACTACGCCATTGGTGGCGATGCCGTGCTCATCTCTTCCAATGCCGGCATCAATTTCTACCTTGGCAATAATCCTGATTACCAGCGCATGGTGAATATCCGTCCGGGGTGGGAATGGTACGAACTGTTGGACCAGGCCAAGGTAGAGGCCCAAGCCGAACGGCTGGTGCAGCAATCCGATTTTTACATGGACAAAGCCCGCGAGTACATAGTCGCCCAACCCATTGATTATTTGGTCCTACTGGCCCAAAAGACCCACCTTTTCTGGCAGGGCGATGAAATTGGCCGCAATCAGGACCTGTACTTTTGGCGTCGCTATACAGCCATCCTGAGCGCGACTATGTGGAAATGGGGCATTGCCTTTCCCTTCGGTCTGGTCGGTCCTCTGGCGCTGGTGGGCCTCGCACTGGCCCTTCGCCATCGCGCTTTCTCCTTGCCCCTTTTGTTTGTCGTGCTGTACGCCCTTTCCGTCATCGCCTTTTTCGTCACAGCGCGTTATCGCCTGCCAGTTATTCCCCTGCTGCTGATATACGCCGCTTATGGTGGGTACTGCGCAGTGGATGCCCTGCGGCAGCGCCGTTTCTCGGGTGCTACCGCTATGGCCGCAGGAGTGATCTTTTGCACGGTGTTCGCCAATGTGGGTCTGGCGCCAATGAATATGGAGGGCACCGCCGCCGTCCACTACAATCTGGGCAATGCCTACGCCAAAGAGGGCGAACTGGAAAGGGCGCAAGCGGCATTCGAGCGAGCCGTGTACTTTGATTCGGCCTACTGGCAGGCGTGGTACAATTTGGCATCTGTCCAAGCCGCCCAAGGACAAGCCGGCGCTGCGGTCCCCACTTTTCAACGGGTGTTGAGGGTCTATCCGCAAAGAGTAATGGTGTGGATCAGCCTGGCTCGGGCCCACCGCCAACTCGGGGAAAATGACCAAGCCCTAAAAGCCTACGAAACTGCCCTCCGCCGCAATCCCTCGGCATTTAATTTTTACGGCTCTTATAGCGAGCTGATCGATCTGTACTTGCAACAAGACCAAGCCTCCAAGGCAGAGCGAGTGTTGGAAATCGCGTCTAAATACCATCCCGCGGAGGCCCAGCGCCTCAGAGACCTTTATGGAAAGGGAGCATTACCTCGCAACAAGGCGGTTGAGCGGCAGTTGCCGTTTCTGTACATTCCCGACCGTCAATGAATTTGTGGCCGCGTTCTCGGTTAGTTTCACTGAAAAGGGACTGACATGAAAAAGAGAATCCCCTTGCTCGTGATTTCTTGTCTGAGCGCGGCAAATATCGGGAGCGCGGTCGAAGAAACCGTCCTAGTTGGCAGCAGTGGATCACTGCCGTGGCAAGAAGGAGGTGGGACCATTGCGGCGACGGCGATCTTGGATGAGTCCACCGTCAATCAGACCAATACCCCCGGTGGAGTGATCGACTTCGAGTCCATTGATTTCCCCGGATGGATTTTTCCGCAAAGAGTCGACACGACCGACAACATTCTCATCGGCCTCACCAGCAAAGAGCGCGGCGGCTCCATCAGCAGTCCCATCCCCAGCGCCCAAGTCAGTTTCAAAAACGATTATAAGAAATTGATCGACGCCGACGGTCAAACAGCGTTGGAAGTGCGAGCTACTTCCAGCGCCTCCAGTGCCGGTGCGCTCGGTCTGATCCTGGAATTCGATCTCAACGCCCTATTCGCCGTCAATCGCATCCGATTTTTTCCCCGCAATGCCGCTCCCGAACTACCGGCACCTGACTTTCCCTTTCAGAACGATTTTATCAAGGGATACGAGATTTTTATCAATGACGGCCGGCCCGAATCCTATCTCAACAATCGGCCGATATGGACGACAATCGCCCTCGAAGGCCAGAACGAGGAAGCGGTCGTCGATCTGAGCATCCCCACCCAATTCGTGCGCCAGATACGCTTCAAATCGCTTACGACAGCCGACTTCGAGATTGCCGAGTTCCAAGTTTTTGCCGAGGGGTTTGTGCCGCAGGCGACCTATCTGTCCAATGTATTCGATTTTGGCGAGCCGGCCTTGCTGGGCCACTTGCGCTGGATCCAAGAAACCATCGGTGACTCCGTGCTCTCGGATATACAAATCCGCACGCGCACGGGTATGGATCCCGAGCCGGTCGAGTTTACCCGAGTCGGCATCCAGAGTATCGGACTGACCGAGGTGAGCCGCACGGTGGGGGGCGTGTCGAATCTGGAAGAAATTCGGGTCAAAGTGCCCTGGAAGCGCCCTCAAGACGTGGAGGACGATGAACTTAGAACTTTGGTCGAAACCGAGCTAGAGGACGATTTGCTGAGCGGAGAAGAGGCGCTTTTGGCTTGGACTCAGCTACCACTAAAACTGCGAGCACAACTCGAGATTTCGCAAGCTGAGTACGGCAAGCTCAAAGAGAAGGGGCCGATTCGCGATGATCTGACGAACTGGAGTCCTTGGTCTCCCCCGTACTCAGCCGCCGGTATAGTCGAAGCCCAAGCCTTGGGAACACCCGGGTCAGGAACGCCGATCCTCTCTCCGAGTCCCCGCCGCTATTTTCAATTTATGGTTGAGTTTGCCAGCCGGGGCTTTGACGCGGCCTCCGGCTTGGGAGCCTTGGGCTTTGAGCTGTCCACGCCGGCTCTGGCCGATACCCTCATCGGAGAAGTGTTTCCCCGGCACGCCGACGTCGGTGCAGCAACTGTTTTCACCTACGCCGTCCTAACGAAGATTGGCCAGACAACAGCCGGTTTTGACCAATTGGAAATTGAGACGCCGCTTAAGGTGGAGTCCATTGGCATGGTAGAGGTCCACAAGCCCAATGGCGAGATCGAATCGGCCGATTTTTCAGCGCGCTCTTTGGACGATCTCCCCGTCGAAGCAGGCAACGGCTTTGCAGTGTTGGCCGTCTCAGACCATGGCCTACTTTTGCAATTGCCACCAGTGAACGAAAATGATGCGCTCGTCAAGGTAGAATTCGCAACAGCGGTTTTGCGTTTTGGCACGGTATTCTCGGCTCGAGCGTTCAATACCGCAGTCGGCGCAGTGGGACAAAATATACTCGCGGGCAATGCAGCGGATTTAGGACGAGAGACACTAGTAGATCCCGATCTAGCCCGCATTGGCGCTCCTGTGCCCACCAATCTGACCGTAGAGGTGGCCATAAGCGACGATCTATTGACCAATGTGCGCGCTGAGCCAGCCGTATTTACACCTAATGGGGATCAAATCAACGACCGCACTGCTATTCACTACGATATCACCAACATAGCTAGTCCCGTTCTCGTCGAGATCGAACTATTTGATTTGGCCGGCCGATCGATCCGGTCTCTGCAAGTGGAAAAACAGACCAGCGGGCGTTTTGCCATTGCTTGGGACGGCTCCGACGATGAGGGTCGGCTCGTGACTCCAGGGCATTACATATACACCGTTACGCTGAACGCCGATACCGGCGCTGACAGAAGGCTCGGTGCTGTCGGCGTTGTCTATTAAAAGCCTACGAGGTGAGCATGTCATCTACATTGGGCCTATGGGCAAACCGAAATGAGCTGAGGGGATTCTTCCTGCTGTTGTCGCTTTTGCTCGGTGTTGGCGGCTTAGAGGCCCAAGACTACGGATCTCGCCTCGGGACCCAGCGCGGCGGCGAGGTGAGCTTTGAACCCCGCGGCCCGGGGGTCCTATTCGGAGCGCTCGACCCGTCGGTGCGCAAATGGTACGTGCCGCAGGAACTGTACAACGAATATCAGTGGCGTCAGTGGGAATATTCCAACTACGCGCGTCAGCCCTACCAGCGCTATGTCAATACCGCCCTCGAAGGCAATTACTTCTACGATATCTACGGCCATTACGTCACGCGCGGATGGCTGGTGTACGACTGGCACCAAGACCAACCCCAAGCTCTGGGCAGCAGCATCTTTAAGGATGGCCGCTTCAACGACTGGTTCAACAATCTCACGGTGAGTAGCGATTCCGAGGGCCAGTTTTCCTATGCGATCACAGTCGGCAACGAGATCCGCACCACCCTCACTCCCATGACATTTTCCAAGCCTCGTTTTAATGGGCTACAGATGGACTTCGCGGCCGATAAATACCAAGCCACCATCATTGCCTCGCGCATAAGTGATCCGGCTACGGGCGTGACCCCACAGCCGGCTAGAGTCTCCAATTCCACCAGTCTCATTGGCGGACGGGCGACCGTGCAAGTGGGCGACTTCATCACCCTCGGCGGCACCTTGGTGGACGCCCGCAACGCCAATACCGGATTGGACGTATTCAGCGGCGATCTGATCGCCGGCAGCCTAACGGCCGGCCAGTCTTCAACACCGGTCACCGCCATCGCCATGGTGCTGAGCGACGATTCACCAGCAGACGGGATCGGCGGAGCCGCCCTTTTCAGTCACGACATTCGCATCACCGCCCGCAATTTCGATACAGAGCTAGAGACGGTCTTCACACTCCAGCAAGTGGTGCGCGAAGGGCTCGAGTGGCCGGTCATTTTTGGCGGATTTCCCAAGGAGGGCTTCACGGCCGCCGACGGCGACGAGCGCATTGTCTTGAACTACGATTTCAAGAGCCCGGCTTATGTCGGTCCTGATCCACTCTCAATTGTCAGGGTCGAATTCGACTACGTATTAGCCAACGACTTCAAAGTGGAAATGTGGTCCAACAAGCAGACCGGTCGGCGCTCCACCCCAGCACCGCCCATCACCAACCAAATCATCGAGGAAAGTGAACCCGCCCTGATTGTGCTGCAGCGGGCGGAGGGCAATGTGCGAGATATATCGAACTTGCAACGGGTGCGGTATGAATACGGTTTGCCCACCGCCAATATGGTTGGGGGTTTCACCATCGAGGGCAAAGATGTATTCGGCTTTGATTTCAACGGAGAATGGGACCGCAATCTGCGCTTTTTTCAGTATCCCAATCCCGCCATTTTTTCGGCTAGCGGCAATCACGAAATCTCTTCGCTGCACGCTGATGCCTATTTTTTCAACCTATCTAGACAGCAATATCCGTGGTTCGGTTTCTTCGAGGGCTATTCCATCGCCGAAGACTATTCGACGACCGCAGCATTCGTCGTCGACCACTCCGGTGACATTCTCTACGATTCGCCCACAACCGCCTTCTACGAATTCGTCGACGACAACGACGATCAAGACCGTCTACCCGATTGGGTGCGCCGGGGGCAATCAGTCGGCGATAACATTGTCTTTCCCGGCTGGGATGAAAACAACGACTTCATCTCCGACTTCAATCAGAACGACAACGCCACCATACCCAATAGCTTGCCCGATTACGAAGAACCTTTTCTGAGATTCGCAGTGGACCGTCCAGAGTTTCTCTTCGGCATCGATCTCAACAACAACGACTGGATCGACCGCTTTGAAGACGATGTGCTGCCGGACTATCTCTACAAGGCCGATCGCCGCGGGTACAATGCCTTTGTGGGGCTCGACATCGCTCCAGATGTGCGTCTTTTGTTGGGACGGGTGGACGAGCGCATGTTTTCCCAAAAGCGAGCAAACGAATCCACCTATGGATTGTTCACCTTTGACCGTAACTGGGCGGGTTTTGGACGCGTGCGGGTTTTCGAAATGCTCAAGCGAGTGAAAGACACCATCCCGGACGATCGCCGGGCGCCAACGCCGTTCTTAACGGCCCCGGCCCGACCGCTGGTGCCAGATATTTTGCCGGCCGCGGATACTTGGGTCAACTCGTCGTTCATCGCCGTCGATCATCTCGGAGTGCCGGGCCTCGAATTAACCTCTAAGCTGAAATACGACTTCTACCAGCAAGTGCTAGACGATCCAAGGGACCTCAATGAACGACCCCTCCGCGATTTCACCAGTTTTTTAGGTGTGATCAACAAAGCGTCTTATACCGCGGAATGGGGTTCCTTTTTGCTGCGACCCGGCCTAAAGAGCGAGTACTTCCGGCAGAGCGAATTCTTGCAGGAAGAGGAACCCCACAAACACTGGGCCGGGATCGCCCAAGTGTTGGCCCAGACGCGGCTGACACCCAATACCAAAATCGAAACGGGACTCGAGTTGTTGCGCTTTCGCGATCTGGTCGCCGACGAAGACGACATGCTCGCCAGAGGAGTTGCGGCAGAGACCGGCGATCTGACTTCGACTCAGGTCGCCGTCCAACTGTCAATCACCTCGGGATACCTCGGGTATATCCTCACCACCCAGGTCGGCTTGCGGGTCGGGCGCATCGGCACCGAGCGCATTCGCGAAGCGGCACCGGGCGTCTTTGAGAAAGGGAGTAAAGGGCGTTCGGAAACGACCAGTTTTATCACAGTTTTTGCAGGGGTCGAGTAAAGATGAATTCGCGCGCCTGGATCCTCTGGGTAGGGCTGGCCGGTGCCGCCTCTGCCCAGCCGGAGTACGGCTATCGGCTAGGCGAACGAGTCGGCGACCACGTCGTCTATTCCGCCCGTGGCGTACCGATTTATACCGAAGCCCTAGAGCCCACAGTACAGCGCTGGTATTTACCGGCTAGTTTATTCTCCGAAAACCACCACCAATGGGAATACACCAACTACGCCCGGGATCACTTTCTGCGCTACGTCAGCCCCAGCTTGGAAGGAGATGTCTTCTACGATGGCTTTGGCAGTCTGATCACGCGCGGCTGGCTCATTTACGACTGGCGTCAGGTGCAGCCGCGCATCGCCGAAAGCTCGCAGATATTCAAGGCGAGTCAGTACGTGCGATGGTTCAACAGGCAATTGCTGGCCGTCGACAGCAAGGGAGATTACAGCTTCTCCATCCTCGTCGGCGACGAACTCAATACTACCCTGACGCCGATGACGTTCAGAAAGGCCGGCTTCAATGGGGTCATGGCCAACTTGGCGACTAATCGCCTGCGCCTCACAGGACTCTTTTCCCGCATCTCGGGACCAGTGCTGCTAGAGACCGTGGGGGTGGCCGATCCCAGAGTCAACTCCACCAATCTGGTAGCGGGCCGCACCGAAGTGGATCTGTTCAAGGGCTTGACCATAGGACTGAATCTGGTCAATTCCCACACTTCTAATGGCAGTCGGGAAAGTTTCGCCGGCAACCCCTTCAAGGGCGAGCTATCGACCGGCCAGCTCGAGGACGCACTGCGCTCGCTCCTAGTGCGGCTCAGCGATGACTCGCCAGAAGACGGCGAGGCAGGGGCCATCCTCATCGACAGAGACATCGAGATAAAAACCAAGCTCAAACGTCCTTCCCCGGCCGACCCAACGGTATTAGTGGAGCGGGATACCCTCTTTGTCGGCAGTTCTTTTGGCTTCGACGCCACCCACATTCAGGGCGGTTCGGTGCGGAACGGTCTGCTCGTGGCCGACGGGGCCGAGAGCATTGTATTGCATTACGTCTTCGCTCCTGCGGAGGGCGAGAGCGAAGACGGCTCCTTGCGACTATTGCTGCAACAGCGACTAAATCTGAGCCTAGCAGAGGCCCAGGATGTAATCCAGGCAATCGAAAATGTGCGCTTTCGCCTAGTATTGGCCAACGACTACCGCGTGGAAATGAGCTCGGATCGGCAGACCAACCGCTTTGGCGTGCCCCAATTCCTGCCGGTCACCAGAGCCGAAGGCAACATCAAAAATGAAACCAACAGCCGCCAAGTGGTTTTCGACTACGGCCTACCCACGGCCAATCTGCTGTACGGCCTCAGCGCCGAATGGCGCAATATGCGCGGTTTCGATTTCTACGGGGAAGTAAATATCAATTCCAACTATCGAAAATACCCGAATCGGCGCAAAAAGCATCACCGCGCAATTGCGGGCATTGCCGGTGACAAAAGGTCGCTGGGCTGGCTGGCTAATCTCTCTTGGCAAAGCTACCCTTGGTCGGCATTCTTGGAAGGCTTTGGCATGGACGATTCCTATTCCACCAGCGTTCGTCCGGTGTCCCCATCTGGAGTGGCCAACTACGCACCCGAAGCCACCGAGCTTTTATACGATTTTGTCGAAGACAACGACGACCAAGATCGCCAACCCGATCAAAAGCGCCTCAATCAGGGTAGTCTGGTGCCGCCACAAGTAGGCGATTTTAACATCGACCAGACCGGCGTCGCCGACCCAGAGGTCTTCCCGGGTTATGACGAAAACGGAGATTTCATCTCTGATTTCAACCAAAACCACAATCCCATCCGCCGCAATCTGCTGCCCGATTACGACGAACCGTTTTTGCGCTACCACTCCGACCGGCCCGAGTTTCTCTTTGGTATGGATCTGAACAACAACAATTGGGTTGATCGCTTCGAGAACGACGATTTACCCGATTACCCGTACAAAAAAGATCACTGGGGCTACAATGCCTACGGTAGCCTCCAACTCAGTCCGCAAGCCAAGCTGACGCTCGGACAGTTGCGGCAGGAAAAACGCGAGACGGGCGAGGAGAATCTAACGACCTATGGTCTCCTAACCGTGGTCGAGGATCTGCCGGGCAAGGGCCGCCTGCGCCTCTTCGATATGTTGAGATTGGCCAAAGACGATATTCCCGACCCCTTGTCGCAGTGGATCGTATCCACGCCCGAATTTGGCGATCCGGGAGTGGACAGTGGGCGCCATGTCCACGTTCCAGATCGCCTAGCGGCCACAGATACGTGGATCAACACCTTCTATGCGGACTGGAAATACGCCAGTTCAAATCAGTGGAGTACCTTTCACCGGTTTAAGTGGGAAACTTGGCGGCAGCGCAATACGGGCAATCGTTTACTCGTCGCTGACGAGGGCAGTCAGGTGGACACCGACCCCCTCGGCCCACAAGGCCGCAACGGTCGCCGGTCCTCGGGATTTTTGGGCTTAATCGACAAGGCGGAATACCAGTATTCGTGGCGGGGTTTGACCATCTCTCCCAAAGCGAAAAGCGAGTTCCTCAGCCAGACCCCCTTCGACCGGACGCTGGACAAGCGCCGCACTTGGGATGCGCTTCTCTTTTTGCAAATCCACTTTCGCGTCCTGCGCACGACCAAGATCGAAGGTGGTTTGGAACAGCGGTTCTTTTACAATGTCCTAGACTCAGAAGAAAATCTGCAAACCGGACAGCTCAGCGGTGATTTTCGCGGCACAGTGCTCGCGCTCCAACTCACGAATCCAACTACCTATTTGGGCTACAAATTGACCACGGAGGTGGGCATGCGCTACGATCGGAGATCCCTAGAAAGGGTCGGCGGCAAACGCCAGCAGAAGGCCTCGGGTCTGTTCTTCACCTCCATCCTGGTGGGTCTGCACTGAGTAGGGGCGACCGGCCGGTCGCCCCTACGAATGCGAATTTGCACCGGCATAACAAAGGCTGCGTAACATCAGTTATTATGATATTATGTGGTGTAGCACCCCTGAAAAAGAGGAACGAATAATGCCATTGCTCCAAATCGGCCGCCTAGCGTCTCTGCTGTGTTTTGGATTTTGTCTCGCCCTTTGGGGGCACCAAGACAGCGGGGCATTGACGGTTTACCGGATCGGCGGCGAAGACCTGCCCGCGCCCGAGGCAGCCGATTTCGGCGTTCCACCCGAATCTTTCCGCTTCGAGCAGCGATCTTGGATGTCTTTCCAAGACGACGCCTTTGGCAGCGTCAACCTGCTCGACCTAGAACCGGGTCATATTCGGCCCCAAACTCTGGACAAAGAGGTCAATCTCACGCCGTTGATCCGCGAGCGAGGGGGATCCATCAAGATCAACGACGGGTACGGCTGGAAAGACGAGGCGCAGCTAGATTTCCTCTTTGACGACGACGAAACCACGGCCTTTTCAGGAGATATAGGAGGCAGTCTGCGCTGTGCTAATGGCACCCCAGGGAGAAGCGGCATCATGGATGCCCTCGGAGGCGATCCCATTGCGCAATGCAGATATTTCAAGTTCGATTTGGGCGGGGCGTTTATCATCGACCGGGTTCGATTTTTTGGCACTCCGAGACGGGGCGATACCTTTTTCCCGCGGTCCTTCCGGTTGGGCACCAACGACGGGGATGCGCTCAAAGACGGAGAGCGGGAGATCAAGTTGACTTGGCGCGGCAAGGCCTTCGTCGACTGGAATGTCGTTGTCGAGCGCCTAGAGAACACAGACGCAGTCCTGGACTTTCAATTGCCTCCCGAGCCTGTGCAAATCCTCATGTTCGAGTCCCCTCAGGGCAAATGGGAAATCGCCGAGTTCCAGATTTTTGGCACGGGGTCGGCTCCCTTTGCCAGCTACGTTTCGAGTGTTATCGATTTGGGCGGCCCGGCCGTGCTGGGAGAATTGATCTGGTCTGGCAACCAATCACCGACAGGCCGCATCGACCTAACTGCCCGCGGTGGCGACACGTCCGATCCCAATACGTACTGGCGTTTTACCTTCAGAGGGGATGAAAGGTCTCGTTTCGCTGCCAATGGCCAACCCCTCAGTCGCACCGCCTATGCTAGGTTGGAAGGGGGAGAGAAGGCGGGCATAACCCCCGACGAACAGAATTGGGAACTGTGGCCACCTTTTTTTTCCTTTGCAGATGGTCGCGCCGAGATGAGCCGCCTCAAACCCCGTCAGTTCCTCCAGTTCAAGGCCGATTTTCACTCGCCGCCAGGCGAGGAAAACAGCCAGCTTGACTATCTCCAATTCGCCGTTACGCAACCGCCCATGGCAGCAGGAGTTGTGGCCGAAATAGCACCCGCGGTCGTCGGCGCTGGCGAGCCGACGCGGTTTATTTACAAGGTATTGCCCGAGGTCCAACTGGGGGAGCCGGGTTTCGACACTATTGAGATCCGCACGCCCATTGAGCCGCGGATCGAATCCGTGTACATCAGCGGCGCCGAAGTGGAATGGGAGGCCCTGCGGGTGGACGCCACCGGCCTAGAAGTGCGGATTCCCCGCATCGGCGACGACCGTTCGGGGGAGTTGATCGAAGTCGTTTTCGCGGCCGAGGTGTTCCGTTTTGGCACGGTATTTCCCGGCGCGGTCTGGGACAGCCAACGCCCCTACGAAGTGCGCCAACCAGTGACGCCGGGCAATGCCGACGATCTGGTGGATAACAACAGGCTCAGTGTGGCTCTGCAACAAACGGGCAAGCAGTCCATAGGGCGCTTCGCTCTGTCTTCGCGGGTGGTAACGCCAAATGGAGATCGGGTCAATGACGAGTTGCTGATCGAGTACGACCTCATCAACGTCGATAACGCCGGTGCTGGCATCGCCCGGCTCGAACTCTACGGACTGACAGGAGCGCGCATCGGAGTATTGCAGCAAACCCAGATAACCAGCGGCCGGATTCATTTCTCGTGGCCCGGCACCGATGGCGATGGCCAGGTGCTGCCGCCGGGTCTCTATATCCTCCGTCTATCTGTCGACGCGGACCGCGATACAGACACGGCGTTTCGCTCCGTAGCAGTGGCGTATTAGCTGTCTTACAAGATGATCCGCAGATGGACGCAGATAGACGCAGAATAGGATACACAAGACGAGTCACATCTAGAATTGTTCAAATCATTCTGAATTGCTATATGCCCAAAATCTCGTCCAGAATTCTTGTAACCGGCGCGAGTGCTCTGTGGCTCCTCATCGGCTGGACCTCGGTCTGCGCCCAGACCACCAACGAGTTTCGCACCCGACCGAACCAGATCGTTGTGAACGCCCAGAGCCATTGGGAGGATTGGGACTTTCCCGCCGGCACTCTTGAGATTGCTCCCCAAGGGGAAGTACGGCCGCGCCGCTGGAATCGCAATACAGACGCCACTGAGGACATTGTCGATTTTCTGCGCTTCCAGATCGAAGCGTCACGGCGCGATCCCACGCTATTCAAAATTCCCAAGCGCCTGCAGGGCAAGGAGGCCGCTGAAATCTCTCTGCGAGATGCCGTCGTGGAAGCAGGTTCGAACTCCGCAGGAGTAGCCAATGTCCTCGACGGCGACCCCAATACCTTTTGGGAACCAGCGCCACTGCCGGCGGGTGTGGATCCGGCGGATGTGGATGTCGGTGCCCTTTGGTGGTTTACGGTGGATCTGGGACGTCTGGTTTTCCTCAAGAAAATCGAACTGAAATTCGTCGATGAAGATCTGGGCGATCCCTTCTTGTTGTACGACGTCCTCGTATCGGACGGGCGCAAACCCATTGCCGCCCAATCGGGAAACGCCCCACCCGAATTTTTCCCCGTCCTGATCTCGCTCAAGCCCAATAAGACCCAACGCAGCGTCGAGGTGGACCTGCGCGGCATCACGGGTCGCAGAGAATTGGGCGGCGAGCAGGATGAGTTTTTGGCGGAACAGATCCAATTTGAGGACTTGGCGGAGGAGTCTGGTCCGACAACAGACATGGCGACGCTGGTTGGACGTTTTGTCCAAGTCGTCATAAGAGGCAGCGACCTGAACCGAGGCCGCCAGATCACGCAAGCGGAATTCGAGCAACTCGCCCCGGCCGATACGGGCGCAGTTGATTACTACAAAAAACTGCCAGACGGCAGCCAGTTGCAAGTGTCGAAGCAAGTCTATTTCGACCGCCTCGCAGAGGAAAAGCGCGGCGACATCCGCTATTATATCCGCGAGCGCCCGCGCCTAGCCGAACTCAATGTCTGGATCGAAGGAGATGATATCTTCCACGGGATATTGCGACGGGGTGGGACCATAAGCTCGCCCGATCCCCGCAATGGAGCGATCCTCCTCGATAGCGATGTGGATTCCGCTCATTTTCTCGACCTCTACAGAGATCCCAAATTCAATTTGAGTCCCATCGGCACGGTGACTTTAGATCTAGGATCGTTTTTCTGGATCGACGCGCAAAGGATGACATATACATTCATCGATAACGACGCCCACACTTTTGGCAACTATACCCTAGAAGTCTCGGATGGCAGCAGAGAACCCGATGGCAGCCTCAAGTGGTCCATCGCCGTAGATCGCAGACAGACCGAAACCCTCGGCGGTTTGATCGGCAAGATCACAGAGGGCAATAACTTCGATCCCGTCGTTGGCCGTTTTTTCAAGATCCAGTGGAACGTCCAACCCATCGCCGCGAGGATCCTGACCGCATTGAGTGAGTTCCAGCTTTTCGGCGCAGGCTTTCAGCCCCAAGTCGAGCTGACGTCGGGGCGTATCCCCCTGGGAAACAGCAAAAATTTGCTGTCTATCGAATGGGATGCCGATACGCCTCCCGGCACCAAGGTAGAGCTACAGACGCGGACGGGGGACACCTTCAGTTCGGATACGCTCTACTATCACGGCGACAATATAAGACTCTACGAAGGAGGTGCTGCAGAATACTACGCTCGCAAAAACCGGCGCGACAGAGGCAACAAAATAGGTATATGGGTCGATGGGCCGGAGTGGGAAAAATCCTTTAGTGCACCGTACGAAAACGCCGCCGGCAGCCCCATCACCTCGCCCTCGCCGCGCCAATTTGTCCGCATTCGAGCCACGTTGTTCTCCAACGATCCAGAAGTCCACCCCACCCTCAAAGAGGTCCGGCTCAATTTTGCCGAGCCAGTGGCTCGGCACCTGTTGGGCGAAGTTACCCCTACACAGGTCGATAGCCTCGGCGTCCAGCGTCCTTTTTCGGTGTACATCCGGCCGGATACCGTCAGTGCCGACGGATTCGATCAACTCTTGCTCGCGGCCCCCCCTCAGATGCGTCTGACCTATCGAGGGCTATACGGGGGCAAAGGCAGCGATTTTTCGCCGGCCGCCGATCTGGCCTCTCTGAAGATCGCAGATGTCGAGATCCGCAGCGATCACTCGGATAGCCTGCATCTGACTTTTCCGACCGTACTGTCGGAGTCGGATATTGAACTGTTCCGCCTCGATTTCGACACGTCTCTTTTCACAGTAAGTGCACCGCTGAGAGCCGCCCTGCGGCGGGGAGACGACGGTTGGTGGCAGCGCGTGGACGCGGGAGACGCGGCCGCGCAAGTCACCGACAACGATCTAACGCTGGTCGCGGTACCGAGGCGCAAGGAAATTTTCCGCAACTTAGCGATCGAGCCGCAGGTATTCACGCCCAATGGGGACGATATAAACGATGCGGTGAGGTTTACATTCGACGTCGTGTTGATCCGTCAGAGCAGTGCCATCGAAATCCATATCCACGATCTGGGCGGTCGCCGGGTGAGAAGCATTTCCGCGCGGCGTCCAGTGGTCACTGGTGCCCATGCGCTCGAATGGGACGGCAGAGACCATGCTGGAAATCTCGTGGCACCCGGAGTGTACGTCGTCCTGCTCAAAATTGATGCCAATACTGAGGGAGCTGGCCTGGACGCGCGTGATCTCACCCGCACGGTGGCGGTCGCCTACTAGCGCCTCTGGACAGAAAATCCTTCCCCGAAAACCAGGAAACTACTTATGCCCATAGGCACTAGTGCTGCCACCCAATCACCAGGTTCAACAAGGCCAAATGCTAAAACAATTCGTCACCAGATTAGTACCGGCGAGTGGTGCGGTACGACCGTTGGTAGAGCGGGGCGTCATGTGCAGACCGGCCTGGTCATTCTCCCCAAAGCCGAGGCTTACGATTTTCTCGTCTTCTGCCAGCGCAACCCGCTGCCGTGTCCGCTGCTCGAAGTGACGGACCCGGGTTGTCCGACGCCGAAAACACTGGCACCGGATGCGGATATTCGCCATGAGGTCGGGCTATACTCGGTCTGGCGCGACGGTGAATTAGTGGAAGAAGTGACCGATATTGCGCCGTTGTGGCAGGATGATTTCGTAGCCTTCTTTTTAGGGTCGAGCCTGACTTTTTTGCAAGCTCTGGCCGACGCCGGGTGCGTCAGTTCGGTTGGCGTCGTGTTATATAAAACCAATATCATGTGCAAACCAGCGGGGCGTTTTGCCGGGCCGATGGTAGTGACCATGCAAACCTTGCCGGCGGCAAAGGTCGCGCGCGCCGTGCAAGTGACTTCGCGATTCCAAGCCACGCACGGGGCCCCGATACACATTGGCGATCCAGCCGCCATAGGTATCACCGACCTTGCGCAAACCATCGGCCCCGCGCCCCCCAACGGCATTCCCCCCGGCGATGTAGCGCTATTTTGGGCCTGTAGTGTTACGCCCCAGACAGTGGCGCAGGCTTCCGCCATTCCATTCATGATAACCCATTCGTCGGGACACGGCTTTGTCACCGATCTCGAAGACCACGACCTAGCCGTGCCGTGAGCAGCGAATGGAGCGCTGACATAAAAAAGGGGCTATTAATGTATTTCCCCACCAAGTGCGATACTGCCTGGACCATTTTGTCCGTCTGCTTTGTTCTAACTTTGCAGGTCGGATGCGGCTCAGAACCCCAAAGCCATGCGGTCGCAAGGATAGCGGAGCAAGAAATCACCACGGTCGAACTGCAAGCATTCGCCGCCCGCCTGCCGGACGGCATCCACGAAGGCAAAAGCGACAGTGAGGCCAATACCATGGTCTTGAATGCGCTGATCGACAAAAAAGTGCTGCTAGCTGAAGCAGAGGCCCAGCAATTGCACAGCGATCCGGGCTTTGTCCTCGATTTATCCGCCTTCAAAGATCGGGAAATGATGAAGTTGTACAACCATCTCAAAGTGGACCAGCAGATTTCGATTTCACAAGAGGAACTGTTCGAACTTTACCAGAACGAGGCTTGGAACAAAGCGCTGCGCCTTGCAGCCATAGTGGTCGAGACGCGGGAGAAGGCCGACGAACTAGTAGCCGAACTCAACAGCGGCAAGTCGTTCCGCCAGCTCGTCGATGCCTATTCTGTCGATGAGACGACCAAAGCCTGGGGTGGAGATACGGGACGCTATTTGTCCAGAGACACAGCCGATGAATCCCTGCAGGAATTATTGACCCTGCAGGTAGGTGACCTATCAAAGCCGTTCCCCTTCGCCTATAAAGGGAAAAAGCACTACGCCGTATTCAAAGTACTGGACGAGATGCCCATTGCCTTAAACGAGGTGCAAGGGGTCCTCGAGGAGAAAATTTTCGGCTCCAAACGAATTGCCCGCAGAGCGGCCTTGACCGATTCGCTGGCAGGCGTGTACAAGCCTTTAGTAGATGCCGATGGGGTGGAATTTTTGGCCGAGCGGTCAGCCGACGGCCAAATCAATGTGTCCGAGGCGGAAGGCACTATGCGATTGGGTTCCTATCGAGACGGCGATCTGACCATTGGCGAATTTCTTCTCGTCGTACTACACAAAGCCGGTCCAGAGACCCGGCATCAACTCGCCGATACTGCATTGGTAGCGGCCAAGGTTCGCAGCCTGCTCACTGCCCAAATGCTACTCAAAGAATCCTACGCCCTGGGCTTAGACCGGGATTCTACCTTGGTAGCCAGCGTGGAAAACGAGCGCGAAAATCTCCTCGTGAGTCTGCTGCGCAAGATCAATGTCGACGCCTATATCAGAGTCGAAGAAGAAGAAGCCCGCGCCTTCTACGACAAAAACCCCGCAAAATTTCGCTATCTCGAAGCCACCATAGCCGCAGAGATTCTTTTGTCCAACGAGGAGGAAGCTCAGCGAGTAAAAGAGCAATTGCAAGCAGGAGCCGATGCAGAGCAATTGATCGCAAAATACGATACTCGCGGGGTCCATGGGGAAAAGAGAGGATTTGTCCGCCTCGACGCCTACAAGCGACTTCACTACCCCCATATATACGATCTCTCCCAAGATATGGAAATAGGCCAAGTCGGCGGCCCCATCAAGGTCGCGGAAGGGTATTCCGTATTTAAAATAGTCGACCGGGAAGCGGCCAAGCTCAAACCTTTTAATGCCGCTTCAAAAAAACGCGCCACCGCCTATGTCAGGATCAACAAGGCCAAGCACGGCTATGTGGAGTTCGTCAGCGCTTTGCGAGAGAAATACGACGTGGAAATTTTCTCCGCCAATGTTCCCAACATGATCAAAGACGGGAAATTTCAGGCCGACAATTAGTTTTTCTATTTTATCGACCGCTAGTCGGCCCCTTCTAACCTTCTCAGGGCCCGCAGGGCCATTCTTTCGGCCGGATCGGTTTTGCGGGCCTGTCTGTAGTGCCAAATCGCGTCGCCTGTTTTGTCGTTTAGCAGAGACACCGCACCCTGGATCGAGTACTTACGGGATCGGAAGCGGCGCTCGATGTTTTGTTTCTTATCTTCGTCCACGTCGAAAAGAGACTCGTTTGCCTCCACCACCAAGTGGGGCAACAGGCTTGATAAAGCGGGCAGGCCCGCGCCCGTATCCCCTCGCCTGCGGTCGGTAAAGCTTATATAGGGTCGATCGTCGGTGTTCAAAGGGCCATGGCCGGCGTAGTCTGAAAAAGTGCGTTCGTCTAAGGCCAAGGTTCCTGCGAAAGAAACCGGATCGGCCAGATCTACCTCTTGCAGAGATTCTTGCACAGCCGCGGCTGACAGCCGTTGTGCCAATAGTTCAAAGTCGATGTGTTGCGGCTGGTTTGCCCCTAGCACAATGGAGTATTTGTCGGTCAGCCACAGGGTCGCGTGGGGGAAAACCGCGCGAAATGTTCGCAAGAGCATCTCGTAGTCGGCCACGGTTAGCCCGTGCAGGGGGATCCACTGGGCTATGAAGCCTTCTTTCTTGAGTCGCTGGCGACAGAGTTGGTAGAATTCTTCCGTGTACAGCACCCAGCTATCCGCCGTGCCGGGATGGGTTGCGTCGGCGATAATGATATCGTAGCGCTCTGGTGTCCGCATCACGTGATTTCTGCCGTCGCCGTGGATTAGTCGGAGGCGATCCGTGCCTACCCTGTTGAAGACGTAGTTGTTGTAGCGGGCAAAAAAATCCGCGGCCTTGACCACACCGGGTACGACTTCGACGCAATCCACCCGCTCGGGTTGGTGGAGCAAGACCGAATTGAGGGTAATGCCGCCCCCAAAGGCAATCACCAAGACTTGCCGGGGATCGCTGTGCAGGATCATCGGCAGATTGCCCAAGAGTCGAAAGATTTTGATTGATGCATGGTCTGTCGGCACTTCTCCCATGCCATTTACTTTGAGGATGCGGTTGCCGTGGCTCATTTGATGGACCGTTACCGTCCCAGCAGTACCCTCGCGATAATAGACAAGCTCGCTGTCTTTTTCTGTATTTGTAAACAGCGCGATAAAAAGATTGCTCGGCATGGCCCAAGTCAGCAGCAGTACCGCGCCGACAGGCAGGCCTATGGCTGGCAGCTTAAAACGGATACTGGCGTTTGGATGGACCAGTAGCAGCAGCGCCCCCAGGGCGATATTGGTCCAGGCCAAGGCTTGCACCGCGCGCTCTGTACCCAGTAGTGGAATCAATAAAAAACCAGCGCCAAAAGCGCCAGCAATAGATCCCAGTGAATTGACGGCATAGACCTTGCCGATTTTTGTGCCCAAGGTCTTTAAATGCGTAGTGTTGAGTTGTCCTACGAGCGGAAAGAGCAATCCCATCAGACAGGTGGGAATGAGCGCGATCGAGAAAACCAAGGTAGCTGTGCCGAAAAGATAGCCCGTCCACGAGGTAAGCGCACTGAGATACGGAATGAAATGAGTGCTAACGCCGAATGCGCCGATGGAGACATGACCAAACAGGCCCAGGAGTATCTCAATAGCGCCGAATGCAATGAGCAGATCCGGCCAGCGGTCGACAAAACGAGAGGCGATGGCCCCTCCGAGCGCCAGCCCGAACAAGAAGGCGATCAGGATGATGCTGAGACTTTGGGCCGTGCTCAGCCCTAGTATCATGGTCAGCACTCGCGTCCACAGCACTTCGTATCCCAGAGCAGTGAAACCCGATGCGCAGAAGACCAAAAGCGTCAACTGCACCAGCCAGTTCGGCAGTGCTGGAGGATTCTCTTGCTGCGCGTTGTTTCTCTTGCCCGGACTCACCCGGTGTGGCTCGGCTGAGTCTGACAAACGGCGATACCACGCCAGGGAAAAAACCGCAATGAGAACATTGCCAATAACGGCTACTGTAGTTGTGCCGCTGATACCCAAATACTCGATGGTCAGATAAGCCGCGGTCCCGACCCCGCAGGCGGCTCCAAACGTATTGGCGGCATACAAGGTCCCCACATTCCAACCCACCTGCGACATGTGCCGAGTTGCAAAGCGGATCAGAATCGGCAGGGTGCCCCCCATTAGCGTAGTGGGAATGAGCAGGACGAGGAAACAAAGCGGGAAGCGCATGAGTGCAAAGACATAGGGCGTCGCCTCCAGTTGCAGGTAGAGCCAAGTGTGGATTTCGTCCAGTCCGCTCAGGATTAAGGGGAAAGCCAAAGCAAAGGCGGCAATGCCCAGCTCGAGGAAGGCGTAGAGGCGCAGGTTGTTTTCGCTCTTGTCGGCCAGACGCCCGAAGTAGAAGCTGCCCAGCGCCAACCCTGCCATAAAAGCCGCCAGGACCGTGCTGACTGCAAAAGCCCCGGTGCCGAATACGAGAACGAGCATTCTCACCCATACCACCTGATATACCAAGGTACAGGCACCGGAAAGGAAGAACAGCACCAGAAGGAAGATGTGGGCACCGCGGCTCAAAATGGCAACCTATGCGGTTTAGGGAATGTACCGTTTATTCACCGGACGAGTCGCTCCGCCGATCTTATTGTGATGATAAAATCAAAACGCTTAATCGCATTCCTTTGCCCGCTCTTTTTTAGCTGCGGCCAGCCCGAGACGGAGGTCATCGCCTTGGTCGGGGACGAAGAGATCACTACGACAGAACTTCGCGACTTTGCAGAGCGGAGGGAAAAAAGAGCTATAAGAGTCGGCACTGCAATCCCCGATACGAGCGATCCGCTGCAACAGCTCATCGCCAGAAGACTACTGCTGCTAGAGGCCCGCAATGTCGGTATGGCCGCTGACTCAGTTTTTGTGCGCCGGTTGGAGCGCCGACGGCGAGATGCGGTGATAAAATCTTATCTCGAGCGCCAGATCGACGCGAAAATCGTCGTAACCGCAGAAGATATTCTGCAGGAATACTATGATGCGAACTGGAATCGCGGTCTCAAGTTCATCTATTCTGCAAGAGCGACAAAAGCCGCCGCGGTAGAGGACTTGGCTGCGGAAAAATCCATTTTGAGTCTCCCCGGTTATGTGCTCAAAGGACAGGTCAATGAGCAAGTGGCCGACGAATTATTCGCCCTACCCTTGGGCTCCATTTCCCCAGCTTTCCCTCTGCCGATCAAAGCGGATACAGTCTTTGTGGCCTTCAAAGTTCTCGATGAAAAGCGCGTCCCTCTCATCGCCGTGCGGCAGCTTATAGAACGCCGTCTGCGCTCCCATATCAGGGCAAAGATGGAGCGGGCGCTCGGGATCTCTCTGAGCGATAAATACGCCATCGACACTGCTATGGACAATCTATCTGACTTTCACACGTTCGATTCCTTGTCCGTTGGACCCGACAGTGCCCGTATCTCCGATCTCTATTATACCGCAGCACGGCAAAGTGGTATCGACAAAGAACCCGAGCTACAGGCAAGACTCAGAACCATCGCCGAGGATGTACTCCTGAGCTATTATCTGGAACAGATCGACGTAACCCCAGCAGAGGCGCAAAGTTATTTTGCGCGTCATCCCAATCAATTTCCCGCCTATGAGGCCATCGCCATCACCGAGATTGTGGTCCACAATCGCAAACTGGCCCAAGATTTGCGCCTAGCAATAGCGCAGGGCGTCAATCCGGAGCTACTGGTCCCCATATTCTCCCAAGACGTCGGAGCAAGCGGGGGGCGCGTAAAGCTCAGCCCATATACCATACCATCAATGCGCTACGAGCGCACCAAAGGTATGGAGATCAACGCCATTGGGGGGCCGGTGGAGTGGGCCGGAAAGTTCTCCGTATTTGTCGTAGTGGACAAAGTGCGAGAAGGGGGCCAGTGGGATCGGGCTTCCCAACGGCGGGCCGAGCGGCTGGCCAGAGAGGAAAAAGAGCGTCGGCACTTGGACGCACTGCGACAGAAATTCTCAGTCCGGGTATTGGAACCCTAGCACCTAAATCCCCACCCCGAACTCCACTTCAAAATCGCGCCATATCTCGGGAGCAATATCCGCCGTAGCCGCCTCGTAGGCTTCTTCGACTTGCGTCTTTGAGGCCGCACCGGGCAGGACAATGCTGCTGATGGGCGCCGCCAAGCAAAACTGGATGGCCAGATGGCGGATGTTCACGTCTCGTTTCCGACACCAATCCCACATGGCCCGGGCGCGGACCGCCGGATGGAGTCCGCGTTTGGGGTATTCGCGGTTGTCGAAGTAGGCCGCCGAGCGCTCGAATACTTTTTCATCGCCCGTCAACAGCCCCATGCCGAGGGGACTGGCGAGAATGAGACCTACTTGGCGCTGGCGGGCGAGGGGAAAGAGATCCGCAGTTGCGGCCGTATTGAACAAGTTGTATTCCAGATAAGTGAGGCAGATTTCTATTTGGCCGGTCTCGATCGCCCGGCGGTGCACGGCCGAATTGCGCGCGCCAATGCCGATGTGGCGGATTGAGCCCTCTTCTTTCATCTTTACCAGTTCATCTAGGGCATGGCCCGGACCCAGTGGATCCACCATTCCCTCCTTGCTGCCAACGTCCTCGGGCTCGTCGTAGCCGTGGATGAGGACATTGTCGAGATAGTCCGTTCGCAAGCGCTTTAAACTAGCTTCCACGCTACGGCGCGTTTGCGGCCCCGAGTGATCTGAAATCGTCTCTTTGGGACCATTAGTAGTAACCTTGGCTTGTAGGTATATACTGTGCCTTCTACCGCCTGCTAGAGCTTTGCCCCACCACGTTTCCAGTTCGGGGTATGTATCCAAGTAATTAAAGCCCAACTCAAGGGCTCGGTGGATGCCGGCAATGCACTCGGCCTCAGTCCCACTGCCCCACCAGGCCCCGCCCAGTCCCAGAGATTTGGGCTGCATCCCGGTTTTGGCAAAAGCTCTCGTTTCTAGCGCTGGCATATTTCGCTCCTCATACTTCGCGACGGATTGGACTCCAAATTTTCTTCCGGCGAGCCGCTGTGCATGGCCCAGTAGCGGACGGGGATGTTCAGTGTGCCCATAGCATTCTTCCTATGAAAGTTCCTACGGCTGCACCAAGCGCAAAATCTGATCGGCTGCGACATCGGCCAGCGTCTGCACAGTGCCATCGGGCCAGCGCACCTCCATATCCACCTTAGCAACGGCACCCAAACCAAAGTGCAGGCGGTGGTCATGGCTGGAAAGGTAGCTACCGCCGGACTGGCGTTCCCTCACTTGGCGGTGGCCCCCAGCCGTGACGGCGACTAGGGTGCCGATTGCGTCGCGCTGCTGGCGGCCGACTAATTCGACTAGAAGCCAGTGGTTTTGTTTGTCCACGTCATTGCGCAACAGGCGCGCGGGGCTGGCCACAGAGCAAACCAGCAGATCGAGATCGCCGTCGTTGTCGTAGTCGGCCAAGGCCGCGCCGCGACCGACGTTGGGGGCGGCAAAACTGGAACCCAAAGTAGAGGAAATATCGACAAATTTCCCCGGATTCGGCTCGGTGGAGACCGCATCCCAGGCGTTGGCCTCGTTGCGCAAAATCTGGTTAGTCTGGGCATAACTAAGCGTAGAGTCAATCTGTTCCACAATGTCGAGGACGTGGCCGTTGGCGACGAACAGATCGAGGTCCCCGTCCAGATCGGCATCGAAGAATTTAGTCCCGAAACCGAGGGGATTGTAGCTAAGCTCAAAGAGGCCGACCTCAGCGCTGATATCGGCGAATTGGCCTTGGCCGTCGTTGTGGTAGAGCGTATTGGTCTCGTGGGCGAAATTGGTGACGAACAGGTCCTGGTTGCCGTCGTTGTCCCAGTCGCCAAAATCCACGCCCATGCCGGCTTCAGCGCGGCCGTCCTGATTGTAGCGGCCCCCAGCCGTCAAACCTGTTTCGACGAAGTGGGTCTGGCGGTTTTCATAAAGAAAGTTTAGCGTGCCGTCGTTGGCCACGTAGATATCGGTATCTCCATCCCAGTCGTAGTCAGAAAAGGCCACGCCCAAACCAGGGCCCTCTAAGGTGATGCCCGCCTCATAGGTGATGTCAGTGAATTGGCCTTGGCCGTCGTTGCGGTAGAGCAAATCGCTCGTTGGGCCGTATTCGTCCGGGTCGCAATAGGTGCGGATATCGCCCCGCTTGCACACGATGTTGTTGGCTGTAGTGAAGTCCACGTAGTTAGCGACGAACAGATCGAGATCCCCGTCCAAGTCGTAGTCTAGAAAACCGCAACTGGCACCCCATCGGCTGTCATCAACGCCCGCCCGTTTGGCGCTGTCTCCGTCGGCGAATTTTCCCGCATCGTTGCGATATAAAGCGTTGGGGCCAAAGCGGGTCACGTATAAGTCTTGGTCGCCGTCGTTGTCCCAGTCGGCAGCGGCCACACCCGTGCCGTAGCCACTATCGCCGCTGCCGGGAGCGGCGTCAAAGCGGCCGTCGCCCCGGTTGCGGTAGAGTTTATCGGTCGGCAAAGGCTCGGGGGCCAGGCCGGTGAGATACGTGGAGTTGACCAAATAGATATCCTGCCAGCCGTCGCCATCGTAGTCCAAGAAAGCAGCTCCCGAGCCAAAAGTCTCTACGTAGAAATAGTCGCCCTGGGCACCGTTGTAGTGTACAAAGTCAAGACCGGCAGTCTGGGCGACATCGACGAAGCGCTGGGACTGCGTCGGTTCTTCCCGGATACAGGCCACCAGCAATGGGAACAGCAAAAGGGCACAGACGGAGCGGAACATGAATCAGCGCAGTAAAAGTAAAAAGGAGACCAAGACGGCAATGCAAAGGCCCCAGAAGAGCCAGCCGGAAAGGGCCTGAAACAGGACCAGGAAGCGCACTTTGCCCTGGGGACGCACGGATGCCGCGCCCGCAATAAAAAAAGTATGCAAGCTGAAAAGCAGGCACTCCACCAGGTCATCTATCAGCAACCAACGGTACAGCAGGGCAAAGAGCGCCACCCAAACCAAAGCGACTAAGACTAGACGCTCCAGGTCGGTGCCGTAACGCGAGCTCAGGTCAAAGGCGACGAGGGCGTAGCGCTCGATAGAGGTCCAGGGCAGGTGGAGGCGACGGCGGTCCAGCGACTCTATATAACAGCCGCGGGCATCCGCGGCCATGCCGGCGAGGAGGAACTGGTGGCGCAGACTGGCATAGACGCGATCCAGATCGTAGTTGGCCTGCTCTGGGGGCTGGGCCAAGTGGCCGCGCAAATGATCCCAGGTAGAGAACAGGCGCTGGAAACGCGCGTTTTGCAACAAGAGCTGGGCTCCATGCCCCAGCAGCGAGTCGGGCATGGCGGCGGAAGGCCGCAGATCCAAGCTAGGAGTGACTAGGTGGCGCAAGTCGAGGCTGATGCGAAAAAGGGCATTGAGCAGGAGATCGTTGTCGCTGTGGGCACCAGTAAAGACCGCTTCTTTTGCGAAGATGCTGCCGTCGAAGACAGCTCCGTCGTCAAAACGAGCTTGTTCGAAGTGGACAGAGTGGGCAAAAGCCACATTTGCGAAAGCCGCCCGATGCGCGAAAGCGGCTTGCTTAAACGAGGTTTCCCCGGCAAAGCGGGCGCTGGAAAAATCGGCGGCGTCGAATTGGGCTTGCCAAAAAAAAGACCGCTCCAGAAAGCGCGCCCCGGCAAAGGAGACGGGAGCGCGCCAGCGCGCTGTCTTGAACGAGGCGACGCCGGCAAAGCGGGCGTCGCTGAAATCGACCTGGCCAGTAAAAAGAACGTCCTCAAAATAGGCACCGCCCTCGCAGCGCAGGCGCGCGAAAGTGGCGTCGCTGAAGTGGGCTCCGGCGCAGGAAAATGCGCCAGCGAGGTGACTTTGGGTGAAGTCGGCCGTGGCAGTGAAGCGAGCATCTCTAAGGTTGGTTTTTTGCCTTATTTCGCATTCTCGCAGGGCAAAGGATTGCAAGAATTGCGCTTCAGCTAGGGAAAGGTCCGCGGCAAAGGTAGTACGAGAAAAGATCACCGGACCGAGAAACACAACCTCGGCCAGCAAAACTTCGTCGAGAAAAAGCACATCAACCAATTCCAGCGCCGCCCGCACGGTGTCGAGATTGGCCGCTAAGCCGGAGAGGCGACCCTTTACGGCTGTTTGCCGTAAAACGAGACGGCTATGGTCATTGGCCGAGCTTAGGAGATCCATTAATTCCCCAGCCTCAAGCAGGGCGTAGCTGCGGCCCGCGATAGTGGTATCGGTCGGAGCGCCCGGCTGGGCACCAACGGTCGTGGTCAGAGCGATTATCAGGGCGAGGACGGCCCGCTTCGATTTGACCCAGTTCAATATCCACATGAGAAATATAGATACTCTGTAGAGGTATATGGTGCAAGCGGTCGGCTCTTTACCAGCACAGCACGTCGCCCTTTTGAGCCGACCGCCGGAGTCTTTAGATTTTTGCGCTATATTGTCGAGATACGCAGTAGGGGCGAGCGGCCGCTCGCCCCTACGATTCTGCGTTTATCTGCGTCCATCTGCGGATTATCTCATAAATGATTTAGGATTGCTAGCAAGACGGCTTCTAAAGAAAAGGACGCGTAAACCTTGGCGCATCGGCAACGGCTTCTAAGCGTATCGCGGAACCATACCGGACGCGACCGTCTGCTGGGGCTGCTCCTAGCTCTTTTCATGGGCAGTTGGGGATGGATCGGCTGCGAGCAAAAAGAACGACAAGCGCTAACTGATGAGCCGTCACCCAACGCGCAAAAGGAAAGCAAACCCCAACCGCTAAAGGTCGAACGAGAGGAGCAGCTTGCTGCCGAGATTCACTATCGTCGCGGTCGTCGCTACCTGCAAAATGGTCAGTATGAAGAAGCGATCGGAGAATTCAACCGGGCCGTGCGTCTGAAACCAGATTTTGCCCTGGCCCTGGACCAGATCGGTTTGGCCTATACGCTGCAGCGAAGATCGGGGGAAGCCATTCCATACTACAAAAGGGCCATCGCCCAAGCACCCGAGAATGGGATTTTCCTCATGCATCTCGGAAAAACCTACATGGACCTGCGCGATTATACCGCAGCCAAAAAGGCATATCGACGCGCTCTTGAGTTGGGAGTAAGACGGGCAAAAATCTACTACGATCTAGGGGTGGTCAGTGAGCGAGAAAACGAATTGGAAGCTGCCAGAAACTATTTCCAGCAGGCCATTCAGGTGAATTCCGACTTTGCCGACCCCTATTGCCGTCTAGGTGCCGTCCTAGAGAAACAGGGAGAGCCAACAGAGGCCGCTTATCTCTACCAGCAAGCGCTCAAAAAAGATCCCCGCCACATTCCCACCCACTACCGTCTAGCTCAGCTTTATCTCAAACAGGGTCGCCAAGAAGAAGGTCTGCGGTTACTGCGGAATTTTCAACATCTAAAGCAAGCGGAGAGCGAACAGCCATAGGGCCGCGCCGCACCGCACTTGCGATCGGCAAGACTTGACACCCAATAGACAAAAGGGATAGGTTGGGTCGCAACGACCAAAAAATGCGGTTCCTCTTAAATGCAGCGATTCAAATCGATATTAGCCATCCTGAGTGATTGTCTTGTCAATACCATTCTGCGGCCATCTGCGTCTATCTGCGGATCATCGCATGAATGATGTAGGATTGCTACATGTTTACCCCCATAGGAGAGTCTAATGTCCCAGCAACCAGCACTGGCTCATAAACCCATCAAGCGCGGAGCCGAAGCCCACAGCAGCGAAGGCATCGTGCCTCCCCTCTTTCCCCGCACCATAGGCCCCAACAGTTTAAAGTACGTCCAGGAGGTATTGGATTCGGGACTAACCCTCGATTCAGTGGGCAAGTTCGAGCAAGCATTCGCCGCAGAACTGGGCGTCAAACACTGCATCGCCACCCCCACCTGCACCACGGCCATGGCCGCCCTAGCGCTGGCCTTTGACTTCGATCCTGGCGACGAGGTCATCATCAGCCCGCTCACCGATTACGGCACCGTGTACGGCGTGCTCATGCACAACTATATTCCCGTTTTCCCCGATACGGCACCGGGCACGGTCAATTTCAGTGCCGAGACCATAGAGCCCTGCATCACTGATCGCACGCGGGCAATTCTGGCGGTGCACAAATGCGGCCTGCCCAACGATATGGATCCGATCAACGAATTAGCCGCCAAACACGGCCTGATCGTTTACGAGGACATCTGTCAGGCCATATTCAGCGAATACAAGGGGCGCGTCGTCGGCACCCTCGGAACGGCCTCGGCCTTCTCTCTCGATTCGGAGAAAACCTTCAGCTCGGACAAAGGAGGTTGCATCGCTACAGACGATGACGAACTAGCGGAAAAAGTGCGCTTCCTCAGTTCGGGTCGCGCCGGGGTGGACGTGCCCCACTTCGGCCGCACCCACACGGCCTTTGGTCATGCCTACGATATGAGCCGCATGACTGCGGCGTTGTGCCTGGGTCAACTGGAAACCATCCGCGCTCAGGTAGCCAAGATCGACCGCACCGTGCGTCTGATCACGGACAAGCTCTCCTCTATTGACGGCATTACGCCATTGCCCATTCCCGACTACGTCACCAAATATTCCGCCTGGATGTCCAGCTTCAGCATCGACCCAGAGGCCTTCAAATGCACGGGCGAGGAGTTTGCCGCCCAAGTACTAGAAGCCGGAGTAAATGGAGCGGGCCAGGGCAAGTATTACCTGATGCCTGCCGCCCTCCCCTTTCTCCAGGAATACGTGGACGCCAACAAGTACCCGTTTTCGCGGCCACCGGCCTCGCATGTGCACCACTACAGTTCCGCTACTTGCCCCACGGCCTGGGCTTTTCTCGAAAACTGGGTCCGCACCTGCTCGATTTCCGAAAAATGGGAAGATGAACACATAGAGATGATCGCGGGCATCGTCGAAGAAGTGGCGGACCGCAATCGGGTGGGATAAGTCCGTTGAGTAAGACGCTTAAACTCAAGACTCGCCATTACCGCGCCCTGCCCATAGACAAAGCCGGCTACGCAGAGGACGTCTTCGAATTGCCAGTGGAACGCACGGCGCTCATTGGTTTGCACTGCTGGAATGTGGGGCTGCCGGATGGCCCTGAGATCGACGTCAACTACGTCACGGGCATGGGCTGGCCTCAGGCCACCGAAGAATCCTGGCGCGTCATGGAAGAAGTGATCCGGCCAGCTATGGATATCGCCCGGCGGATTGGTATGCCGGTGTGCCACGTCGAGCCCGATGATTTTGACAAGCACTACCCCCAGGTGCCCTCTCGCCGCACACCGGAAAACCAGCGCCGCGCGGCCTCTCTGCAGACCCAGTCGGACCGCTGGACCATCGTCCGCACCGGCGAATTACAAACCATCGAAAAAAGATCGACCGGCGTCGATCTGGCCAAGTCGCCCGCTGCGCGCATGAAAAGGGCCAAAATCGTCGAGCCGATAGGGGACGAGCCTCTCGTCTTTTACACCAACCAGCTCGACGCCTACCTGCAAGAGCGCGGCGTCGAGACTCTGATCTATACGGGCTTTGCCGCGGATATGTGCATTCTCAACTCAGAGGGGGGAGGCCGCCCCATGCTGCGGGCGGGCTACCGCTGTATTCTCATGCGGGACGGCACGGTGGGCGTGGAAACGCCCGATACCTTTCCCGAGCGTCTGGCCACGCGCTATGGCATTCACCGCTTTGAAATAGCCGTAGGTTATTCCACCACATGGGCGGATTTCCAAGCCGCCGTTGCAATGCTAGAAAAATAAAAAGGCAACAGAACTATGGCCCTGCGCATCTGCGACTGGAAATACGGCAAGAACTGGGTCTATTCGATTACCTACGACGAGGCACTGGCCGATCTACACCGCTTTGCCATTCCCTATCACGAGGAATTCGGCATTCCCGGACACGTAGAGGTAGTGGGCCAGCAGATCGGCGAAATCCGCAATATCGGCACTTCGAGCTTCAACGGCTATCGGCACATGAATGGCGATGAGCTCAAGGATTTGCTCGCCCGCGGCTGGGGCGTGGGCAACCACGGCTGGAGTCACCACTTTATCAGGCCTGATATGCTCGACCAGGAAATCCGCCTGTCGCGCGATGTTATAGAACAGGCTATCGGCGCTCCTGTGTTGCTGTACTGCGCCCCCAACGGCATTGAAAATATGTCCGACTACGTGTTGGACGCCTGTCGCCAATTCGGTTACTTGGGTGCCATGAGCATAACGGATGGGGTGAACGCGGCGAGCGATGAATTGTACTACCTCAATCGCACGCCATTGCACGAAAGCTATGAGGAGCCCTTTTACAGCGCTTACGACCCGTTCCGCCATATTCTGCTGGCCCAAGAGGCCAAGGGCTGGATTATCGACTACTGCCACTGCCCGTTGGAACAGGCCGTTCACCCCAACAAAGACTGCTCGGAAGCGCAATTGCGCCTGCGTTTGCAGACGATCATCGAAGAGGGCGGCGACCAAGTCTGGTGCGCCGTGCCCGAAGAGGTCATTTCCTATCACTTGTGCCGACGGCACGCCGTGGTCGAAACCGTGGCCGCAACGGCGCGCGAACAGCGATACCGGATCCGCTATGAGGCGTTGCCGGCCCGGGTCGAGCGCCGGGAGTTGACCTTTGAAGTGGAAGTACCGGCGGCTTGGTGCAATTATCCCCAAGTGTGGGTAAACGGAGTGCCCCAGTCGGCCTCTGTGGTGCGCCCTCGCCTGCTGCGGACGACGGTGGAGGCGGAGGACGGGACGGAGTTGCTGTTTCGTCCTTCAACTTCCTGAGTAGATAAGAAGTGGGTCGCAGTACAACAACTGGCTAAAAACCGTTCGACGCGAAGGATTGATTATGGCGCTGCGCATTTGCGATTGGAAATACGGCAAACGCTGGGTTTACTCCATTACCTACGACGAGGCCCTGATTGATCTGCACCGCTTTGCCGTACCCTATCACGAAGAATTCGGTATTCCCGGACACTTGGAAGTAGTCGTCGGGCAAATAGGGGAAGTGCGCCAGATCGAAGGGTCGAGCTTCAATGGCTACCGACATATGAATGGCGATGAGCTCAAAGACCTAATGGCGCGCGGCTGGGGCGTTGGCAATCACTCGTGGACGCACGTCTTTATCAAACCCGAGATGGTCGATCAGGAGCTGCGCGTGGCTAGGGAGGTTTTAGAACAAGCCATTGACGCGCCGGTGCCGCTGTATTGCGCCCCCGGCAGCAACCGCAATATGGCCCCACACATCCTTGAGGCCTGCCGCCAACTCGGCTATTTGGGCGCGATGAGCATCAGAGAGGGAATCAATCGACCCGCAGACGAGTGCTATTGGCTCGACCGCAGTCCGCTGATCCACGAATACCCCCCTCCTTTCTTCAGCAAACACGATCCCTTCCGCAATATTCTCCCCGCCCGCCAGTCCTGCGGTTGGGTCATTGACTACTGCCACTGCCCGATCGAAGAGCCCATCCACATCAATAAGGATTGCTCCGCAGCCCAGCTACGCAAGCGCTTGGAGACGGTGCTTGCAGAGGGCGGCGACGAAGTCTGGTGCGCCGTGCCCGAAGAAGTCGTGTTCTATCATCTGAGCCGGCGTCATGCCGCCATTGACGTTGTTGGCGACAGTGTCGATGAGCGACGGTATCAAATTTCTTTCACCGATCTGCCCGCAGGCGTGGCTTGCAAGGAACTGACCTTTGAAGCGGAAGTGCCAGCGGCCTGGTGCAACTTTCCCCGCATATGGGTCGATGGCGTAGCGCAGACAGCGGAGTTAGTGCGGCCCCGGGTGCTGCGAGCCACGGTCGATGTAGGAGATGGGGTCGAAGTGGGGTTTCGCGCCGGATAACCCTTAAAACAGAGATTTGGCGAAGGTCAGGTCTTCGGCGAGGAGTCGCTCTGTGGAGGCTGCATCGTGGTATTCGGCATCCATACAGACGACACCGCTGAAGCCCCTTCGTTTCAGTTCCGCGATCGACCGCGGCCACGAAGCCAAACCCTGCCGTCCCGTGGTCCAATAAGGACGCCATTTCACATTTTCCGCTTCCGGTCCGGTCTGCCGCCGCCAGTACGCATTCTTGAGCTTGAACTGGGACAGATGCGACCAGACGATATCGATCGCCATCTCGGGGGATTCTCCATTGAGAGCCGTGTGCCCGGCACAGGGTATGGCGCAGATATGGCTGGGATCGTAGCGGTCGATTAGGTGTTTAATGCCCATGGCATTGCACACCCATTGGCCTTCGTGATTTTGGATGCCCAAAGCGACCCCGTGTTTGTCGAGCAAGGGAATCAGGGCGTCAAAGGCTCGCCGGTGATCTTCTATGCTGGCCAAATACCCTCCAGCAGCGATGGCTGGGCAGGTGCGAATGACCGGAACTCCAGCAGCGCCGCAAGCCGCAATGGTTGCTTCGTCCGTCGGTCCGGCCACACTGGTAATGGCGACACCCAAGGCGCTGAGTTCCTTTACCGCTTTGGGCAAGTCGCGTCCAACACTTTCGGGGGGCACTGGATAACCCGCACGCACGGGCAGTTCAATGCCGGCGAAGCCCAGATCGAGTACAAACTCTCCGAGTTCGGCTGGAGATTTGTCCCTCCACATTTTGGTAAAAACGGAAAAGGAAACGCCTTTGCTTTGCATTACAGCTCCTCCACCGCCTGCAAGGCCGCGTGGATATAGCCAAAGGTATAGGCAAACCCGACTTTGCCCGGCTCAGGGCCGCTGATCCCGGGAACGTGATCCGGCATGATCATGTACTCGTAGCCGACCTCCTTGTACACCTTCAGCGCCCGGATCATATTGACATCGCCTTCGTCGGGAAAAACCTCGACGAAGTTTCCCAAGCCGCCTTTGATATTGCGGAAGTGGACGTTGAAAATCTTCTTGCGCTCGCCGAAGTAGCGAATGACATCGAAGATTTCCTCCGCCGGATTGGCCAGCGCCTCCGACATGCAGCCCTGGCAAAAATTCAGGCCGTTGTACGGACTGTCGTAGAGCGCGATGAGCTTCTTGAAGCCCTCGACCATCCCCAAGGGACGCGCCACGCCCCGGTACGTATTGCCCACGCCAATACCTGGGTCGGACGGATGGCAGGCCATCTGGACTTCGTACTCTTCGGCCACGGGTATGATCTCCTGCAGCCAGTGGTCAATGCGCTCCCACATCTCGTCTTCATCAGCTGGCCCGTCTTCAAACTCGCCCAGCGATTGGTCCAATTTGTCCAACTCAAAGGTCGATACCGTGGCACCCCCGCGCCCCGTCTTCGAGGGCGTCCGCAGATGGCCCAAGATGGTGATATTGTAGTTGAGGCCGCGGATGCCGGCCTCGCCTGCCATCCGCACGGTCTCTTTCATCCAGTCGATCTGGCGGTCGCGCGCGTCGCTCGGTTTGAGAAAGATCGCCCCGGCCTCGTTATCGTAGGCGCTGCGTGAACCCAAGGGGATGTGGATCATCTCCATGCTGATGCCGTGTTTGGCCCACCGCTCCTTCATCTGTAGCAGCATGTCCGTGCTCCACTCCCGCCACGGCGCAGAAGGAGTCTGATCGACGTTTTTGATGCCGAGTTGCGACAAAACCTTCATTTCTTGGTCGGTCTGTTCCCCGAATTGCGATCCAATGTACATAGCGCATCCTCCGAAAGGTCGGTTTAGTAATGGACGATTAACATACGGCTACGGCCAAAGTTAGCTCGGCGCATCCCCTTGGAAAAGCGTAAACCCCATCTCCAGATACTTGTCGCGTTCTTCGGGACTAGTACCCGTTCCCATAGCCAGACTGATGCCAGTTCCAGCCAATTGCGCGGCGACATTGCGCATACAGTCATCGACCGTGCGCAGCGGATAATCCGGGTGATCCTCCAAGCTGAAGGAAAGGTCGTTGGGCCCAAACGTGACCACACTCACGCCCGGCTTGGCCAATTTGCGAATATTGGTCACCGCTTCGACGGATTCCACTTGGATCGCCAAAACCACGTAGTCATTCCACCACGCCGCATAGGCTCGTCGGTCTATTCCTTGAGTTACACCGCGCAGGCCGCGGCGATGCGCGCCGCCCCAACTGCGCCGTCCAATGGGGCCGTAATAAGCATAGGCAATGGCGTCATCTACGGTCTCCGGCTCCATGACCTCGGGGATCAAGACCGCGCTGGGACCCAAGTCGAAATAGCGCCCGACCATATAGGCTTGCCGAGTGTGCGGGATGCGCAACTGCACGTCGATGTCCAACTCTTCGGCCGCCCGGCAGTAGGCGACCAATTGCTCTTCGCTGAAGGGAGTGTGCTGGCTGTCGATCCAGATGTAGTCGAACTGGCCGGTTGACCATATATCGGCCAACTCCTCCTTGGTCGTGGTCAGCGAACCGCGCAAGGCTGTTAGTACTTCGCCGTCTTGCATCCGTTGTCTGAGCGTCTTCTTTTGCGCCATAATGACTCCTGAATTGAATGGTAAAGAACCCGTGGTTAGATTCGATGGAACTGCAAAGGAAGGTGAATAAATTGACATGACCGCGAAAGAGCTTTCTTCGTCCCCAACCCAACTAGCTTACAGCGAGCCAGAACAACTAGTACAGGACTTCGCCAGCCGAGGACTGGTCGTCCTAGCCCCGGAAAGCCTAGGCATTCCAGCCGCAGTCCACGAGCGGATCTACCAGCGCGAAAAGCAAGCGGTCGGCACTGGCGAGCGCGTTACGCCCGAACTCATTCCAGACGTGCTCGAAGTCATCAACGCCCCCGGCGTGGTCGCGGCCTGCAACCAACTAGTCGGCGAGAACTGGGCCATTGTGCCGTTTACCCACAATGCGACCTTCACCAGCGGCGGCCGCGACCAGCACTGGCACAAGGACGACAACGGCCCGTTCAACAGCCGCAAACAGCGCCACCACCAAGCCGTGCAAATCGAAATGCTGTACTATCCGCAGGCCGTGCGCGAAGACATGGGGCCAACGGCGACCGTGCCCTACTCCCATTACTGGACCTTTAACCACGAAGAAAACCACGACAATTTCGCCGGGGCCGACCACCTCGATTTCGCCTACCAACTCAGCGGCATGGAGGGCCAGCTAGTCAGCGGCCCAGACTCCCAATACGACCCCAGCGATATTGTCCATCGCCGCACCGCGCACGACGTGCGCATGCGGGAGGCAGTCACCAATCTAAAGTGGCCACTCGTGCAGCCTTTTGAAGCGGCCCCACTGCGCGCCGGCAGCGTCGTGTTGTACTCGCACAACACCTTCCACCGGGGCAACCACCGCCGCGACGATTGGCGCACTTGGGAAGACAACCCGCGCTTCATGTGGCGCTTCTGGATCTACCGCACCACGGACCCTTCCGGCGACAATGGCTCGTCGAGCGAAGTCCATTGGAACGGACTTGGCGTGGATCCGCTGACCCACATCGACCGCTCCGCAGCCAACGACGACGTCACCTCGATCTGGCGCTATCACCACCACTGGATGCAAACGGGCCAAACGCCGCCGCCGCGACCCGAGGCCACCTCCCTATCGTCGGCGGACCGAGAAGCGGAAGCCAACCGCTTATTTACCCAGCTCCTCGCCAAAGGCGAAGAGGCCGAGCCAGCGCGCATTGGCGCGGCGTATAAACTCGCCTCCATCGGCGACTCGGCGCTGGCGGTGCGGCTGCTCGGTCAGGCTCTGTACAACGACCGGGAGAGCGTCCGGCGGGCCGCCACCTACGGCCTAATTGCCGTTGGTGAAGAGGCTACCGACACCTTGCTCGCAGCGGCAAATTCCCCCATCAAATGGGTTCGCAAGGCCGGCGTGTACGGCTTGGGCGATGCCAGTCCCCTCAACGACGAGGTCTTGCAGGCCGTAGCGATGCGCCTGCGCGAAGATCCGTCGGTATATGTCCGAGCCGTCGCCGCTGGCACCTTGGGCTGTCTTGGCCGCCGCGCCATCGCCACCGGGGTCGGCCAAGCCCTGATTCCCGCCTGCCTCGAAGCGCTGGTGCAGAGTCTGGGCCGCGAGGAAAACCGGCTGGCCATGGACCGGGCGCAAGGGCGGAGCATAAAGTTCGTGCGGCCCACGGATGAGTGCGATGTCTGCGAAGGCGGTGGTGTCGATTTTGGCCTTGAGCAGTTCAAGCCGGTGCGCTCGGCCGTGCGCGAAAATGCGCTGTGGTCCATGGTCATCCTCTGTTCCCACGGCACCGCGATTGCCGGCCCGGCACTGGAGGCAACCGCCCGGGCCTTGCAAGAAATCATCCGCAGCGACGAGAACGCCATCTGCGTCGGCTTTGCCATGGATGCGCTGGGCCGCCTAGCTCATTTGCGTCCCGAGGGCGCAACCGCGAGCGACCTACAGGCGGAAGTTTCGGCGCTACTCGCAGAGTCGCCCATGCGCTGCTGGGAATCCCTAGTCCGCAGCGGCCTCCGCCCCAGATAAGCCTATTGCCGCTGAAGTTGTTCCTCCGCCCGCTGCTGAAAAGCGCTCCGCTCCGCTGTTTTGAGCGTATTCCAGATCAGCAACTCTTTGCGGATCGCCTGCAAGAAGCTGCGGTTGGCCCGACGCCACGAATCATTGTCGCCGCTGAGGCAACGCAAATAGAACACCAAGCCGTAAATATCGGCTTGGTCCTCGGAGCGGATGCACAGCACTGCGTGCTGGCTCACGCCCAAATCCAGCGGTGCCAGCCACACCTTGGCTTCGAGAGCGTAAGCAGTGCCTTGGGGCGTGGCAAAGGATTGGAGCAGGGTGCCCTCGGTGTAAAACGACCCAATCGATGCCTCGCCGTACGACGCTAGGTAATCCAGCAAAAAGCCACACAGACCCTTGGCCTCGGCCGCCGACACCAAGAAGGGAAAGCGAAATTCCCACTCGGCACCCACCGGCGGCTCGGGCTGCCAGCGCCGCGCTATATCGGGCACGGCAGTGCGGGCAGCCACTCGGGCCGGGTACACCGTGGACAGCAAGACCACCCCCATGACGATGAGCGCCGAAAACACGGCCGCCAAGGACGAATAGTTCAAATTGAGTCCACCTAGCATGTCCAAGTGATTCAGCACCAAACCCATCCCTTGCCCCCCCAAGTACCCCAGCGTAATGCCCAGAACCGCATAGGCGCAGGCTTCGGCGATAAACAGCAGGGCGATGTGAGACGGGGCCAGCCCTACGGCTGCGTAGATGCCAATGTCCTTGAGGCGCTCGTACACCGTCCCCAGCATGGTATTGAGGACGATGAAGGCCGCGATGAGCATGGGTACGATCAGCACCCCTAAGCCCTTTATCGCCGTCGCCCCAATCGACGAATAGGCCCAGACGCCAATGGTCGAAGTTCCGTCCTGCCGCAAACCGACGAACAGGCTGACGGCCACCCGCAGCAAGAAGTCTTCCAACAGCGCTTGGCCCGCCCCAGGGTCCAATCGCTCCCGATCAAAAGCGACAGCCACCGAGCGCAGCCGCCCCCCCATTTGGCGAACGATCTCATAGGGCGCAATGAGCACGTTGTCCGGCAGTATGTGCACGTAGGGGCGGTACTGGGAGGCGGTGGCTGTCGCGGCCGCGCTCTGGTTGATCTGAAAGGTGCTGCCGGTAGTTCGAGACAACTCAAAGTCCACCGGCGTCAGCGGCCCGTCGTCTAAGTCGCGGATGCCGTTGGAGACCTCTGGATCGAACAAGCCCACCACGGTCAGTGTTTTGCCCATCACCTGCACTTGCGCGCGTCCCAAGTCGCCAGCATCCAAGCCCAAAGCCTCGGCCATCGGCAAGGGCAGCAGACAACTAGCCTCGGTTGCGGCGGTGAAAAAGCGACCAGCGGTTAAGGTCTGATCAATCCCTGTGATGTCGGTTTCCTCGGGATTTAGGCCGAGCAAGCCATAGGTCCGCACCAATTGTCGCCCAGATGCAGCTTCGAGGTACGTCTTTTTGTCCTCCTGCAAAATGAACCAATTGCGCGGACTGATCGGGCCGACCGCAGAAAAGTGAGAGCGGATGTAATCCAACATGGGCTGGCCTAGGGGATTCCAAGCCCGGTTGCGGACTAAGATGCCCTCGTACCCACCCTCGTGTTCGAGAGATAGCGAGATAAAGCGCGCCCGACTCTCGTACGAGGCAAACGAAAGCACCGTAAACGTCAGCAACACCAAGGTCGTCAAAGTCAGACCTGTGCGCAGTTTGCGCCGCCGCATATTGGATATGCCCAGCATGAACGCGGCATGGGCCACGCTAAAACGCCGCATCTCAACGTGGTGGATCCGGTCGCCGCGTTCCTTCATAAGACTGTTGAAGCGGCTGATGATGAGGACGAGGACGAAACTGGCCATGGCCATGATGGCAAAGGCCAGCAGGATGACCAGCGGATGGGCAATGGCAAAGGCGGGATGCACCTGCGACACCGCGAGCCAGACCACGGCCAATAACGCGCCAAAACCAGTCAACTGCCGCGTGATCTGCGCCGCCCCTAACAGCAGGCGTTCGCCCAAAAAAGCCGCGGGAATGAGCAGCGCCAAAAAGAATACCATGCCCTTTATAACGTCGTTTAAGGTCGCTATGGCCTCGGGATAGACTTGGTTTTCCAATCCCAGCGCCACCCGCAGATGGGCCACGTAGCGACTCCACTCTTTTTGGCGAGCGGCCTCTTGGGCGGCTTCAAGGACTTGGGCGGTGCGCTGGTGCAGGCGCTGCAAGTGCTGGTTTTCAATGGCGTGATCGCGCATGGTCTGCAGCCGATCTTCATCGAGGCGCCACATGTCCCAAGCCGCCTGCAACAGCGTCGGCATTAGCCGCTCTTCAGCCAGATCAAACCCCTCGCCATTAGGTCGGCTATCGGGGATGCCGTTGTTGAGTAACAACAGTTGGCGACCCGCCAGTATTTTGATGCGGTTTTGCGGATCGGCGTCCTGCGGCCCGAATACCACCCCGGCCGCTTCGTCGAGGCTGCTGCCCAGCGCGTAGCCGTATTGGCGCGGGGCGGTGTCGTAGCGGTTGAGCACGGTGATGCCGCCCAAGAAATTGAGCGAGCGCGGATTAATGAGGCCGTAAAAAGGGCGGCTCAGACAGGGAAAAACCACCACCGATTTTTCGGTGAGTGCCCATTGGACAGTGATGGGGATGGAGCCGTCGGGCAGCGGTTTCCCGTGGAATCCCTCCGCCCTTTTGCTCAGATCGGCAGCATAGGTAATGGCCCCGTCTTGCGGGTCCAAGACGTACACGTTGGTGCGGTATTGAGCTTGCGGCAGCCCCGTTATGAGCAACTCCCCCTCGTCGTCGCTCAGATGAACTTGGGCCGTGCGCACCCCTTTGACAGCTTTGCCAGCGGTCGCCCATTGCCGTCGCACTACAGCTACCGCGTCGGCCACCGGCCGGTCCGGCGTTTGCGAGCGGCGCGGAAAGGTCCGCACCTTGAGGCGCAAATCGCGCATGCGATCCTGCAACACCGGCCCAAAGGCCGCTTTCTCCTCCAACAACTGCGGATCGTTTAGGGCCTGTTGCAGCACGCCCTTTATCAAGGCGACTTGGCGCGCCAGATTGCCGTAGTTGACTGCGGCGGGCTGGTCCAGCGGCGAATCGATCTGCAGGCGGGCATCGTTCACGGTAATCAAGCCCAAAGAAATCAAGCCGCCTTCGAGGGCGAGCCGGCTGTTGGCGGCGATGCCACCGGGCATGTACGCCGACCAGTCCAAGCCCTTGATCGGGGTGATGCCGTTGACCAAACCGCCCACGGCAGCCGAGTCTAGGGTGCTGGCGTAGCCGCTGAAACGGCGACCGAATGGAGCGAAAAAGCGCCGCAATTCAGGTCTGGAGGTATTGTTCCATATACCGACTTGATCAGTGCGGCTCGACAGATCGAGGCCGATGAACAGGTCTATGTGGAGCGGTTCCTCCAAGCGTCGGGCGTGGCGAGCGAGAAAGTCGGCCATGCCTTGGCGACCCTGGAAGTGGGCCGACGTTGCCACTAAAATGATAGTGCGCGCCGGTGGATCGGCGGCGAGATGACGAGCCAATTCCAATAAAGCAGCAATGCCGCAGGCGGTCTCAGCACTAGGCGCTCGGCCCGGCACCACGGAAATCCCGTCGTAGTACGCCTCGATAGCGACGCGCTCGTCGGTCAGCTCGGGGTCGGCACCCGGGATCACGCCCCAGATATTCCACGCCGGACGCTGTTGCCAGTCCATGCGGCCCTGTAAGTGAACTAACAGCTCGCCGTCCCGCAGACGCTGACGCAAGTCTAGGCCTGCTTCGCGCTCGATCCAGAAGCGGGGGATGTCGAGCGGCACGTGGGCGTATTTGGCCTCGGCTTGGTGGCGGTTGGTCTGCTCGGGCGCGATAAACACCACGGCCCGGGCACCCAGCGACGCGGCGCGCAGCCAGTGGTTCCAACTGTCAAATTCCAGCAGGACAATGCGCCCGTCCATGGCGTGGCCGTCGAAGTCGCTCCACTCGCCCCGGCCGCCGTAGATCATCGGCGCTCGCAGCCCCTCTGGCGGCAGCGTAACCGTCCGCGCCAGATTGGGCCACAGACCCCACAGCGGCACCTCCTCCCCACTCTGCTCCAAACGCAGGCGAGCGCCACGCTCTATGGGCACCACCACGGTAAACGAGTCGCGCCGCACCGCTTCGACGCCAGCCGCGACCAATTCGCGCTCCACCAACGCGGCACCCGCTTCAGCACCGGGATAGCCAGCCAAGCGCGATTCGACGGCGCTCAGGGCTTCAATGGTGGCGCGCAAAGCAACCACCTCGCCGTAGCAAGGCGTCTGCAGTAGCCCCAACCAGAGCGCGAGACATATTATTTGTAGGGGCGACCGGCCGGTCGCCCCTACACCGGCAGACACACCATTTTTATATGCAGTCGCCACGCTGTTCAACCCCAAAAAATCACATTGCCGACCGTGCCGGTAAAATGGTCGATGACGAGGAAGATGCCGCCCGGCAGCAGTTGTCCCAAGATCAGTCCCATAAAAAACGGCCTAGTCCGGTGGTAGAGATCGGCACCACCGTACTTGAGCACTAGAACTTTGACAAACCAAGCCAAAAACATATTGAACCACAGGTGGTCCATAATCCAAGTCGGCCCAACGGGATAGCCCAGAGGATGCAGGGGCCACCAAGCGTAGTGCCACCGGGCCACGGTCAAGCCCAACATGATGGCCGCACCCAAGCCCATATTGATCCAGCCCCACAGATGCGCCTCGCTCGGATAGCGCAGCAGGCCCTCGACATAGCGGTAGGGCGCTTCGCGGCTGACCATGGCCCGCAAATTGAGGTTGCCGTGCTCGTAGCTCAGCTCCAAGATCATCCAAATCGAAGCCGCCAGCGCCACGGCTATAGCCACGACCATAGCCCAGAACAAGGGCCGCCGGCCCCGGCCCAATTCCTGGCCCAATTTCAGACTGTTGGCGCAGGAAGCCATGACGAAGCTGCGGACATTGGCCGTCCAGATATAGGTACTAGCCAGCAAGACCAAGCCCGGCGCTCCCAGCGCCGATGAGCCGACCGCGGAGATGAGGATGCCAGCCGGTACCACGGGCGGCGCGCCATCGGACAGACCGCCCTCGGCCACCACCCGAGTGAAGGCGACAAAAAGGGCACCAGCCAGAAACAGCAACGCCACACCGGCCCACAGCGGCAATCCAGCCAGCCACAGCCAGCCGACCATGATCGCCGTGCCAACCACGAGAATGATTACCGCCGCTCGGTACGACAGGATTTCATCGGCATCGTCAATAGCCGGGTCACCAGACCAAGCCTTGCGCCAGACCTCGGCCAGATGACGGCGAGCGGCCCACAAGCCGCCGAGGAACAGCACCAGCATAGCGCCCATGGCGTGATAGACCTGTAGCGTGTGCCGGATGCCGTGGCCACTGCCCAAGCTGGGCGCATCGCCTACGCCGAGGATGGCGAAAGCACCGCGCAAAACATTGGCCAACAAATTGAAAACCCACAGACTGAGCGCGACTTCGGTCTTGAGGAAGTAGAAAAAACCAATGATGTGAAAGCGGAAGGTGATATACAGCGTCGTAGTGCCGCGCATGATCGGCAGTTCTCGGCGGAACAAATCGACTTCGTGGGCGAATTGCATCCCCTCCGGGAAATAGGCGTACAAGCCGTGCAGCGTGCTCCAAGTAGCGGCGAGGGCAAAGCCGATCCACATCCCCCGGGTCTTAAAAAAGGGCGGCCAGCGCTCGTTCCCCTCCCCCATCGCAGTCATGGCCAGCGGCACTTGCACCAGCGGATAGACGAGGCGCTCGTTGTCGATCCACTGCCGCCGCAGCACGACCATCATGGCGATCATCACCAGGAATAGAGACCAGATAAAGGGCTGCCAAGCCGCCAACGCCAACAACCAAGCCTTCCACGGCACCGCGTAGTCGGCACCCATCCCCTCAAAGAAAAACTGGGCGTCGCCGAGCTGGCGCGGCATCATCCAGTCGGGAATGTGGGGATGGATAAGACTCTGCCAATCGTTTTCGGGCGTGGCAAAGTAAAAGGGAGCGGCGAGTTGGCTGATGATCTTCGAGGTAAAAACGACGGGGATGGGCGAGGCCATCACCATCATTATATACACCAGCAGCAATTCGCCCCGGCGCAAACCCTGCGTCCCGCATAGCTTGAGCAGGGGATTGACTAACCCCGTCAGCAGGGCCAGCAAGCAAACCGCGCCGACCGTGCTAAAACCCAAGGCCATGAAAGAGCCTTGCAAGTACAGGGTACTATAGGCCACGCCGCCGCCAATGAAAGCGGCCAAAAAGGTGCCCAAGGCAAAGGCCCTAAGCGTAAAGGCCGAGCCGGCTTCTTCTGCGGCAGGCTCCGGGTCGGGCGGCTCTAGGTCCAGCCGCGAGCGAAAGGCGGCCGGCAGCAGACGGCCAACCCTTCCCGGTTCAGGTGTGGTAGGATCGGTCGCCGGCATTGCAGATCCGCTTTGAAGGAAGGCCGGACGAAGTCACAGTTTTAGTTTTGGCCGGTGGAAGCGAACCGCTCGGCGAGCAGGCGGGGCAGTTCGCCTAGGTGGGCTATTTGGTCGTATCGCTGGCGCTCGGCCTCCGAAGGCTCGACGCGTTCGTGGAGCCAAGTAGTGTAGTACGGCACATAGACCGCGTGCCCACCCAAGGCGACGACGGGCAGGATATCCGATTTGAGCGAATTGCCCACCATGCAGAAGTCCGCCGGCTGGATGCCGTGGCGCTGCAGTAGAGCCGCGTAGGTCTCTTCGTTTTTTTCGCTAACGATCTCGATATGAGTGAAGTGATCGGCCAAACCGGAGCGAGCAATCTTGGCCTCTTGGTCGAACAAATCGCCCTTGGTCAGCAGCATCAGGGGATGGGTTCGGGACAGGTGGGTGAGCACTTCCTCGACGTGGGGCAGCGGTTTGATAGGCATTTGCAACAACTCTTTGCCATAGTCCAAAATCTGGCGGATTTGCCGCCCCGTCACCGCGCCCTTCGTCAAGTCGAGAGCCGTCTCTATCATCGACAAGGTGAAGCCCTTGATGCCATAGCCAAAGTGAGACAAGTTGCGCATTTCAGTCTCGTACAGCTCCCGCTCGGTCCACGCCGGATCGCAGTCGGCGGCTAACAGATCCTTAAAGCGGTCTTTGGCCGTTTCAAAGTAAATCTCGTTTTCCCACAGAGTATCGTCGGCGTCAAAGGCAATTAGGGCGGGCATGGCGGGGCAGGCTGGACGCTCGCCCGTCATAGATGCAGCAGCGGCTGGTCGGGGGAAAGCGGATTGGGAACCAGTTTTTGTCCTGCAAGGTCAATGTGCCAGTCCATTTCTTCGAGCGGAAAGGCTCCCAGCAGCGGTTGAGTTCCACGCGGCAATTCAATGGTTCTGACCTGACATACCCGTCCCTGCACTTCGAGCTCGACCATGCCCAAGACGCGGCATGTGTGCTGGTCGCCATCCGCGGTAACCACGCGCATGGTCCCCAGTTCTTCGAGCTTGAGCAGCTCAATGAGTTCAGCGGGCAGTGCCAATTCAGCGGCCCCAGAATCCACCAGCACGTCACAGGAGACTTCTCGCCCCTGTTTTTCCGGTGGTAGGAACCGATTCTGCCAGTTTCTCATTTTGGCGGCAACGCGAAAGATGCCCAAGAAATTATCCTCCCTAGTGTCGTTTTCAAATAATACGTTATAGATTATGAATACCGTTGAGCCGCGCAAGGTCGGCTTGCGCTACATCTATTGAGTGGTACTGCAGTACTTTGTCTTTCGCTCTATCGTGCATTACAATTTAATGCACGCCAACGAAGGAGAACCAACCATGGCTGCCAATCAACTTGTACAAGCCCGCATTGACGGAGCCGTGAAGGAAGAGGCGGCTGCGGTGCTGGCTGCAATGGGGCTTACCGTGTCCGATGCAGTCCGACTACTCTTGACCAAGGTCGCACAAGAAAAGGCGCTACCGTTTGAGCCGCTGATGCCAAACGCCGTCACTATCGAGGCGATGGAAGAGGCCCGCAAAGGTGGCCTACCTCGATTCGACAGCGTGCAGGCTCTCATGGACGACCTGCATGAGGAAGATTGAGCGCACCAGCCAATTCAAACGCGATTACAAGCGCGAGGCCAAGGGCCGGCACCAGGCGACGCTCGATGACGATTTGGTGCCTGCCTTGGTTGCCCTAGCGAATGACCAGCGACTGGAACCTCGGCATCGCGACCATGCGCTAACCGGCAACTGGAAAGATCACCGCGATTGCCACGTAAAGTCCGACCTAGTGCTGATCTACCAGAAGCCCGACGCCGACACGCTGCGGCTCGTGCGCTTAGGATCGCATTCGGAACTCGGGCTTTGACTTTCTCAGCCGGAGTCTCTCCGCCTAGGCGGCTGCATTATCCGCGCAAGGTCGGCTCCGTCTGAATCCGAAATCCTCACCCTCTTCACAATGAAATAGCTTATGCCAACGCATCAACTTCGCTTCTTGCCTTTTCTGTCCGCTCTACTCTGGATCGTCCTCCTCGATGGAGCTTGGGCACAGTCCCAAGCAACCACCGGCGTAATTCGCGGCTCTGTCTGGGACCAGTTCGGCAATCCCATTGCCAACGCCACCGTCGCACTCAAGGAAACCCGCACCAACTACGAGCGCACCCTCACCTCGTCCGATTTAGGGCTGTTCACCGCGACCTTGTTGCCCCTCGGCTCCTACGATGTAACGGTACAGGCGGCCGGGCAGGCCGAAGTGCGACAGACCGGAGTGCAAGTGCGAGTCGGCGAGACCGTGGAATTGATCGTCAAAATGCTGCCGCAGATGGCGGAAATGATCGTCGAGGCGGCCTCGCCCACGGTGGATATAACGCAGAGCGAACCGGCTACGCGCCTGCCCGAAGAGGCCGTGCAGGACCTGCCCAACAACGGGCGCAACTTCCTCAACCTGACGCTGTTGACGCCAGGGGTGGCCATCGTCCAAGGTCCCGACGGCGACGAACTGAGCATTGGCGGCCAGCGCGGCATTCACAACAACATCTCGGTGGATGGCGCTGATTTCAACAACCCCTTCTTCGGCGAACAGCGCGGCGGCCAGCGCCCGGCCTTCACCTTTAACTTGGACGCGGTGGAGGAAATGGTGGTGGTGCCGCAGGGGGCCAACGCGGAATTCGGTCGCTCCAGTGGCGGCTTTGTCAACGTCATTACCAAATCGGGCACCAACCAATTGCATGGCTCAGTGCATTTTTTTGGCAAAAACGACGCCCTGTCGGGCACGGCGCGGCACGAGGGCCTAGAGCGCGCGCCGGATTTTAGCCAAGGACAGTTCGGCTTCACTATGGGCGGCCCGCTGATAAAGGACCGGGCCTTTTTCTTCACCGCCTACGACCAGCAAGTTTTTCGCGACACCAAGCAGAGCGATAGCGAGCGCATCAATGCCCGGCTGCGCGCCTTTATGGACGAGCAATTCAACGAGGCACTAGCCGGCGACTACGGGCCGATTGACCGCACCAATGACGCCCGCGCCTTTCTCGCCAAGATCGACGCCCGCCTGTCGGATGAACACTACGCCACCTTCAAATACAATTACACTTGGTCCGAACAGGAAAACGGCACCTTTGACGTGGATTCGTGGACGCGCAGCGCCAACGCCGTAGAACAGGACTGGTCGCACGCCTTCAACGGCAGCCTGCTGTCGCTGCTGTCCGCGACCACCACCAACGAGTTTCGCTTCCAAGTCTCCCGCGAAGATCGCCCGCGCCCCTACTTTGGCCCAGACAACCCCAACACCGGGCGTCCCTTCCCCGACACGGGCATGGATTTTGTCCACGGCTATCGCTTTGGTATGCCGTTCTTCATTCCGGTCGAGTACTACGACACCCGCATCCAAGCGCTCGACAACATCTCCGTGGCCAAGGGCGATCACTTAATCAAAGCCGGAGTCGAGTGGAACCGCGTCGAATCCGTGCAGACCTTCATCGGTTTTGCCAATGGCCGCTACATCTTCAGTTCGCTAGATGGCTTTCTCAACTTCGTCGAGCAGGGCAACGGCTACGTCGAGTGCGCCGACGGCAGCACCAGCACCACCGGAGCTTGCCCCGACGGGACGGATATCACCGGGCCGGTCCTGCTCTATTTGCAGCAGTCCGGCGTCGGCGGCCTGACCGTGGAAGAAGCGGGCACCCAGCACATTCCGCAGCACGAATTGGCCCTGTTCGTGCAGGACAGTTGGCAGCCCTCGAACAAGTTGACGCTCAACTACGGCCTGCGCTGGGAGGCGCAAATACAGCCCGACGTGCTCACTGATCCAGACGAAGTGTTCTTCGCCGATTTCATCGGCAAAACAGTGACCAACGAGACGGGTACCTACGAATTTCCCTCCAATGGCACCATTCCCTCGGACTGGGACATGTTCCAGCCGCGCCTAGGGGTGGCCTACGATGTGCACGGCGACAACAAGACCCTACTGCGCGGCAGCGCCGGGATCTACTACGCCCGCATCCCGGGCTTGAACTTGGCCAGTACGCGCTCGACCAATGGCTCGCGCGGGCAATCCATTTTCCGCTCCAGCGCCCTGACGCCCGTCTTGGGTCCACCACCGACCTACGGCGAATTGTTGCCCACGCCCCAAGGCGATCCCTTCCGGCCCAGCATCTTTGTCTTTGACCAAAATTTCGAAAACCCGCGCACCATCAGCACAAACATCGGCATCGAACGCGAATTACATGCATCCGGTCTAGTCGGCTCCTTAGGGTACACGTACGCCCGCGCCGATAATCTGACGCGCTTTGTCAACCGCAACGACGCCATCTTCGGCTCTCCGTGGGCGACGGGTCTAGGAGCCGATGGCAGCAACGGCATCGGCGATTTGACCGTAGTCGAGAGCACGGCCAAGTCGCGCTACCACGGCCTCAGCTTCGGCTTGCGCCAAATGGTGCACGACGACTTGCAATTCCAGCTCAACTACACATTGTCGTGGGACAAATCCGACGACGACAATGAGCGCGATCCCTTCACCTTCCGCTACGTCGATGCAACCCAATTGGAGCGCGAATGGGGCTACTCGGACCGCGACCAGCGCCACCGCTTCAATGCATGGGCCTTAGCCGCATTGCCCGGCGGAATCTTGCTCAACCAGCGCCTGAGTTACTATTCGGCGCAGCCAGTCTCCGCATCCTGCGCGGGCGGCCGCTCGACCAACCCGTGGGGCGCAGCCTCCGACCGGATCTGCGACAACGGTAGCATCACGGCGCGCAATACGCTGCGCAAGGACAACGAATTTTTCTCCTATGACGTGCGCCTGTCGCGGCCCATATTAGTGGGCAGCGGCCAACTAGAGGCCATTGTCGAAGTCTTCAACCTGCTCAACACAGACAACTTCCGCGATCCCTCTAGCGTCGGCCTCCTGTTCAATTTCGACGGCACCGTGCAGTCGGGCTTGGGCGATCCGCGCCAAGTGCAGGTCGGCTTGCGCTACGTCTATTGAGCGACGCTGCCAAAGAAGGAAAGGAACATGAACGATTTCAAAATTGTGATCGGTATTTGTATGATTGGTATTTGCATGAATAGCTATGCAGAGTCAAATGATGTGCCATCCCATCCAGAGCAGGTAGAGTGGGGCTACGGCACGGAGAACGGACCGGACGTTTGGAGCCAGCTAAGCTCAGAATATGTCCTTTGCGCTGAGGGGACGCGCCAATCTCCGATCGACCTTGTAAATCCCACGTCAGTAAAGCTCCCTGCTATCGTCTTCAACTACCAGCCAACAGCCCTGAATATCCGCAATAACGGCCACACCATTGAAATAGCGTCCACTAAGGAAAACTGGATTGAGCTTGATGGTACAAAACACGAACTCCTGCAATTCCATTTCCACGCGCCGAGCGAACATACAATAGCCGGCAAATCATTTGCTATGGAGATGCACCTCGTTCACAAAAGTAAAGACGGCACGCTAGCTGTCATTGGGGTGCTAATTGAGCGCGGTAGCAATCATGCAGCATTTGATTCCCTCTTGGCGCATTTGCCAAACACCCTGGGCGAAGTGCAACGCATTGAGCATGTTACTGTTAGTGCTGACGATTTGTTGCCGAGTGCGCGGAGTACCTATCGCTACGATGGTTCGCTGACTACCCCACCTTGTTCGGAAGGAGTCAAGTGGTTTGTGCTGACAACACCGATTGAGCTATCTGAAGTGCAACTCGCTACATTTACAGCCATTGTCCATGCCAACAATCGCCCGGTACAGCCGCTGAATGGGCGCAAACTTTTCGTGGATGTTGGAGAAAATCATTGAGAAGTTATCTTCTATCGCTTAGGGCCTGATCGCATCTAAACGCCTGCTAGTCACGAAGGAGTCCGCATCTTGAGCGCTGCGGAACTACTGGCCAAACAGACAGTCTCATCCTCACCACGACACTTTCCGAGAAATTGTATGAAACCCAACACTCGACCGAATTCGCTCCACCCATTGCGGCGCTGGATCCCGCTAGCGGCTATCCTGCTAGCGCTTGCCCCCACCCAACTACACGCCGGCGCTTGGACGCAGTCACCGGGCGGCATGTACTTCAAAATCGCCGGACTTTCCTTCCGCTCCCAAGACTATCTGGATATCGCCGGCAACCGACAGGCTCGGGTGGCAAAACCCAATACAGATGAATTAAGCGATGAGAGTTTGTCAGCTTATCTAGAATATGGTTTGTGGGAGCACTTGACCTTAGTGGCCACCCTGCCCTATAAGCGCTTAGTGTACACCGAAGTGAGGGAATTCAAGAGAAGCGACACTAACACCACCGAAATCCTAACCAAAGACGAAACCAACTCAGGCCTAGCCGATTTGGAACTGCGCCTGCGCTGGCGCTTGCTGCGCTATCCGGCGGTGGTCTCCCTAGCACTAGGAGGCAAATTCCCTTTGGGCTACGCCATGGATCCAGCCAGCATTGCCTCTCCCGACGCGGGAGGGCTTTTTGGGCCGAGTCCAGTGGATGGCACCGCAGGTGCCGACAACAAGGTTCCCTTGGGCACGGGCGAGCGGGACATCGACGTGCGCCTGTTGGTAGGCAAATCGCTGTACCCACTCCCAGGCTACTTGACGAGCACGGTCGGCTATCGCAAGCGGGGCGGGGCCTTCAGCGACGAGTTCTTCTATGGCTTAGAGGTCGGCGTCACCTATAAACGCCTGCTAGTCAAAGGCGTGGTCGAAGGAATGCGCACCATGGGCGATTGCGGTGCCATGGGACAAGGCGGTCTCGTCGGCGATCAAGACATCCTCAAGCTGGCTCCAGGATTGATCTGGTCTCTCAGTAAACACCTCGAAATCGGCGTCGATTTGTTCCACATCGCGGCGGGCTGCAATACCGCAGCGGGCACAACCTACGCCGCAGGACTAGCTTTCAAGCGCTAAAAAATCGCGGCGGCAGAGCCAATCTGTTATATTTTGGTCGTACCGCCATTGAAAGGAGGCTGTGATGCCACGCAAAAAATGGGAGATTCCCGAGCGTCAGGCCACCGACGAAGATGTCTATCTCAACCGTCGCAAGTTCATCCGACGAGCTGGCTTGGGCACCATCGGTCTGCTTGCCGGATGCATCCCCGAAAAGCTCCTCAATCCAGCAACGCTCGTCGATCCAACAAAATATCTCGGTCCCACGATTATCGAGCCAATCCCACCATCAGAGTGGTATCCGGCCCCCACGAACGATGACTTTTCCACGCTCGACCGGCCGCTCACTGACGAGGCGATAGCGGCCCGATACAACAACTTCTATGAATTCTCCACCTCCAAGGATGTGTGGCGCTTCATAGACAATTTTGAGCCTGCCCCTTGGACCGTGGAAATAAGCGGCCTAGTGCCGGAGCCCAAGACCTACGACATCGACTACCTAATAGGCATCATGGACCTAGAAGAGCGCCTCTATCGCCACCGTTGCGTCGAGGCTTGGTCCATGGCCATCCCGTGGACGGGCTTTCCCATGCGGGACCTCATCGACTTTGTCCAACCGCTGTCATCGGCCCGCTACGTGCGCATGATCTCCTTCTTCAATCCCGAGGTGGCCCCAGTACAATGGGATCGCTCCGATTGGCCTTGGCCCTATACCGAGGGCCTGACCATGGCCGAAGCGACCAATGAGTTGACGCTGCTGGTAACGGGTGTCTATGGCCACGAAATGCCCAAGCAACACGGTGCCCCTCTGCGCCTAGTGACTCCCTGGAAATACGGCTATAAGGGCCTCAAGTCGATCACCAAAATCGAGTTCACCAGCGAACAGCCGGCAACGTTTTGGAATACCCTAGCGCCCCACGAGTACGGCTTTATCTCCAACGTCGAGCCCCAAGTTCCCCATCCCCGCTGGTCGCAAGCCAGAGAGCGCTTCATTTCCACCGATTTGAACCCAACCGAACTACGCGATACCCTCCCCTACAACGGCTACGCAGAGTACGTCGCCCATTTGTACGAGTGATCCTGCAAAGGAAACCCCTTATGCGCCAGTTCCTGTCGTCTGTCCTCTTACTCTGCCTGCTCGTCGCGCCGCTCGCCGCTCAGCAAGAGGCGTTGCACGGCACTTGGGAGGGCACCATCATCGATGAGCAAATCGGCGAGATTGCAATTCGCCTGACCTTCGAGGAAGATGGAGCCTTTGAGATCAACCAAGTCATTCAGGTGAAAGACGATTTCCTAGCCGCTGTCCAAGTCCCGGAGCCTCCCACCATGGAGACAATCTCCGCCCACGGCACCGGCACTTATGGCCTCTTGGGCAACAACCTCGTGATTTATATAACCACATTAGATATTTCCGTTGACGGTGAAAGCTTCGTCGAATTCTTCACCCAAGTAGCTCGCGACTTTGCCCGGTATGTAGCGGACTCACACGAAATCCCCGCAGAAAACTACCCGGCCTTTGAACAGGAATTCATCGACGCGTTTTTCGCTGAACTCGCTATGGTGCAATTCCTCGCCATACTCAATGAGTGGGGGGTTAGTGAGTATGCCATTGAGGGGGATACCTTGCTTCTCACGACCACGCGGGAGACCGGGGTCACGATATGGGAACTCCACCCCGTTGATGATTCCAGTGCGGTCGCCGAAACCACCTGGGGTAGCGTGAAAGCAACTTGGCGTCGGTAAATTCTCTTGGAATCGCTCAGCCTCTTATAATATTGATCACACTAGCCATTCGATGTGCTGCGGATTCGACTTTGACCTTCTCGGCGGGGCTTCCCCGCCGTTTTTATATATACTTCCCTCAGTATCCTCCAACTATCGCAGAAAAAAGTAGGTACCGATGGAACGGCTGATCAGCCTATTCGGACTTGTGGTGATGATCGCTCTAGCCTTCGCCATGAGCGCCGACCGCCGCAAAGTAGATCGCCGCTTGGTAGTAGCTGGCGTGGGACTGCAATTTCTCCTCGCCCTGCTCGTTCTCAAGACCGGACCCGGACAGGCGCTTTTCGGTTATATCGGCGCTTTTTTCACTGCCTTGCTCAACTACGTCGATGCTGGCTCCAGCTTTGTCTTTGGCGACGCATTCGGCGAGCATTTCTTCGCCTTCAAGGTCCTGCCGACCATTATCTTCTTTGCCGCCCTGATGGGAGTGCTCTATCACTTGGGCCTAGTCCAGTACGTGGTGGTGGCTTTCGCTTGGATCATGCAGCGCACCCTGCGCACCTCGGGCGCGGAAAGCCTAGCCGCGGCGGCCAACGTCTTCGTCGGCCAGACTGAGGCTCCACTAGTAGTGCGCCCGTACGTGGCCAGCATGACCCGTTCGGAATTGATGGCCTTGATGGTAGGCGGCTTCGCCACTATTGCCGGAGGCGTATTGGCCGCCTTCGTAGGTCTGGGAATTGACGCCGGTCACTTGGTAGCTGCCTCGGTGATCTCGGCTCCGGCGGCGCTATTGGTGGCCAAAGTGATGCAGCCCGAGGTAGAAGAGTCCAAAACGCTAGGGCGAGTATCGATTGAGGTAGAGCGCACGGCCACCAATGTAGTGGAAGCCGCGGCCAACGGCACCTTGGACGGCTTGCGGCTGGCCCTGAACGTGGCCGCCATGCTCATTGCGGCGCTGGGATTGATCGCCTTAGTAGATGGGGTACTGGGCCTGTTGGGCCAAGGTGTGGGCTACCTGCTAGGTATGGAGGGTCTAGAGTGGTCTTTGTCCGCGGCGCTGGGTTATTTATTTGCGCCCTTTGCCTGGTTGATGGGCATTGAGGCCAAAGATTGTTTGTTGGCTGGCGAGTTATTGGGCAAGAAAATGGTGGCCAACGAATTTGTCTCGTACGTCCAATTGAGCCAATGGATCCAGCCCGATTCGGGCGTGGAGCTAAGCCAGCGCTCGGTGATCATCCTGACCTATGCCCTGTGTGGTTTTGCCAACTTCAGCAGCATTGGCATCCAGATCGGCGGCATCGGCGGCATTGCCCCCGAGCGGCGGCGCGAATTGGCGCGGTTGGGTTTTCGCGCCATGCTGGGCGGCTCCCTAGCCTGCTTTATGACCGCCTGCGTGGCCGGAATTCTGCTGTAAGCGTCGGCTGCCCATCAATTAAAAAGTCGCCGTTTTTTTAGGTTTGACCAAGGTTCCAATGCGGCTTATGTTGCATAGCCACTTATATCGATATTCCCAATCCATTTTTGGATAAAAGGAGGGAATCCGATGCGCAAATACATGTTTCGCTCAACGTACACGCAGGCCGGGCTTGCCGGTTTGCTGAAGGAAGGCGGCACGCGGCGACGGGAGGCATTAACCCAGACCATTGAGGGGATGGGTGGTAGCGTGGAAGCGCTTTACTACGCCTTCGGAGAACCGGATCTCTATATAATTGCCGACCTTCCCGACGACGCAACGGCCGCGGCCGTGTCCATGGTCATTGGCAACGCCGGCGCGCTCGATATTAGCGTTACCGTGCTAGTCACGCCGGAAACCATAGACGAAGCCATCGGCAAAAGCGTCCCTTACCGGCCTCCGGGATCTTGATACGCCGACCATCCCTTGTTAGTCCACACATTATTGCTCCTTATCGCTGTTGCCTCCCGAGGCGAGGAATGGCCCTATTACGCGGCCGACGCCAAGAGCAGCAAATACGCGCCCCTGTCCCAGATCGACGGCGACAACTTCGCCCAGTTGCAAGAGATTTGGCGCTACACGGTCCCCGACAAGGAAATCGCCGAGCGTCATTATATGTGGACCGGTACCAACAAGGGCACCCCCCTAATGGTCGATGGCGTGCTTTACTACGGATCGCCTTTCAACATCCTCAGCGCCGTCGATCCGACGAGCGGCGAAGAGCTTTGGACCTTTGATCCGAAAGTATGGGAAAACTACGAGGGTTTCACCGGCATTCTGCGCGGCATCGCCTACTGGCAAAGCGGCGACAAGAAGCGCATCTTCTACGCCACCTCCACCGACCGTCTCTATTCAATTGACATCGAGACCGGCCAACCCGACCCAGAGTTCGGCGAGGGCGGCTTCGCTGATCTAGGCAAGGGACTGCGCCGCGAGATCGACCGCAAGCGCTACTGCGTCACCTCGGCACCAATCGTCTGTCGCGATGTAGTGGTAGTGGGTTCCGCCATCGTCGATTGGCACGGCCGGTCTCCACCCCAATACTCCACCCCTGGCGACGTGCGCGGCTTTGACGCCCACACCGGCGAACAGATGTGGGTCTTCCAGACAGTGCCGCAGGAAGGCGAGTATGGCAACGACACCTGGGAAAACGACGCATGGCAGACCTTTGGCCAAGCCAATGTGTGGTCCGCGATGAGCGCCGATGACGAGCTAGGCTACGTGTACCTACCCGTCAGCAGCACCACCCACAACCACTACGGCGGCGAGCGCCCCGGTGCCAATCTCTTCAGCCAGACGCTGGTCTGCCTCAAGGCGGCAACCGGCGAGCGCGTCTGGCACTACCAACTCATCCACCACGGCCTGTGGAACTACGATCCACCAGCACCGCCGGTCTTGGCCGACATCAAAGTAGCAGGCAAAGCGATCAAAGCCCTAGCCCTAGTGAGCAAACAGGCATTCTGCTACGTATTAGACCGCACGACCGGCGAGCCGGTTTGGCCGATCAACGAGCGCGAGGTGCCTCAGTCGAAAACCCCAGGCGAGCAAAGCTGGCCGACCCAGCCCTTCCCCAGCAAGCCCGCGCCCTACGACCGCCAGAGTCTGCAAGAAGACGACCTGATCGACTTTACGCCCGTGTTGCGGGAAAAGGCGCTGGCGATCCTGCAAAGATACGATCACGGCCCTCTATTCACTCCACCTAGCGAAAAGGGCACGCTGGTATTGCCTGGGGGCTTGGGCGGCTCGGATTGGAGCGGCGCAGCACTGGTGCCCAAAGAGAACGTGCTCTACGTGCCTTCGCGCACCGACGCCGATATCGTGTGGCTGGAAAAGGTGAGGAGCCCGCGCGCCTTTTCGGCCTACGCATCCTCCAAGAGGAGTGCCGAATACGTCAATGGCCTACCGTTGACCAAGCCTCCCTATGGACGGATCACTGCCATCGACTTGGACACTGGCGAGCACGTTTGGATGAGTCCGGTAGGCCAAGGCCCCGTCAACCACAAGGCCCTGCGCGACCTCGACCTGCCCGCTATGGGCTGGTTCCACTACAACTACATACTCGCCACCGAGACCGTGCTGGTAGTTGTCTCACAGCAGCCTGACTGGTGGGGCGACCTCCGAGACGACGACTTTGTCGAACAAACACCCTATCTGCGCGCCTTCGACCTAGATACAGGCGCGGTGCTGGCCGAGCTAGAATTTCCCGGCAACCCCCACGGCAGTCCCATCAGCTATATGGCCAACGGACGCCAGTATCTCGTATTCCCAATCAATGACGACGACGGAGGGCCGCAGCTAGTGGCGATGGCGTTGCCGGAGTGAGGCTAGAACCCTTAGCAATCTCCAGCGTCGAGCGCGCGCACTGCAGCAATCGCCTCGGCAATCCACCTGAGATTGCGCCGGGAGATCATGCCGTAATTGTAATACGAGAATCGGCGCGCACCCGTTTCGTAAATCGCAGCGATGATGTCTCGCATCTGTTCGGCGCTGTCTATGGGCTGGTGGCCGTTCAGGCCGCAGATCAACATAGACGGATCATCCATGCCGTCTAAAGTCTCCTGCGCCCTTTGGCTGGCCTCCTCCGGCGAGCCGCTGTAACACAAGACATTGACCCAATCGACGATCTGTTCAATGGGTCTGCGGTCAATGCCATTGTTGTGATAATTGCCCATGTACAAAAAAGAAACGGGTATTTTCACGGCCTCTTTCACCTCCGCGGCCAGCGATGTCACCACATCCGCGCGCATCTTTAGGTATTCGTTTACCAAAGGCTCGTCGGCGACAAATTCTTCCACGCTGCACTCCGGCGGCCCCTCCTCGAAAATGTCCAACAGCCACTTTTCCACTTGGCCCTTCAACTCCCCCACATCCATCCCCCTGTCCGCAGCCCGCCGCGCACAGCCAGCGCAAAAACACAGCGACATCAACAGCGATCCCACCGCGCCGAGTTCGACCCCCACCTTGGCGTGGTTGCGGAACATGCCAAAGCCCATGTAGTGCAGAGACTCGTACTCGATCATCTGCACACCGCAGTTGGCGGCCAAGTCCAAGCTCAAGCCTCGTACGTACTCCCGCACCTCGGGATTAGCCGGGCACAAACAACCCGGATAGCGATCTCCAAACACGCCAAGCAGGGCGCAGTCTGGCTGCTGCCTAGCCATGTAGTGATTGTGGAGAGGCACAGTCCAAGAAATCAGTTCCAGACCACGCGCGCGGCAGGCCTCGGCAATGATCCGCACCGGATCCTGGTCCCTAGCCATAGGATGCACATGCGGCTTGATCTTAGTGCCCTGGTACAGCTCGCTCTGGGGTTGGAAGTAGATGGCGTCCTCGTACCCGGAAAAGAGCTTTTTGCCGGGCATGTGGGTGCGTAGCTGATCGTAGGTGTGATAGACCGTGGACAGGCTGATCGCATCCAGCCCTACCTCTTCCTTGAGGGAGCCGATGACGCGATCCACCCCCTCGTCGATCACATCCCAGGGATAAGTCCACATAGTCGTATGGATCATGGTTATATCTCCTTTTTCGTCGAATGATTTGTAGGGGGCGGTTTGCAAACCGCCCCCTACTCGCCGTTGGCCGGTGCGCCGGCTTGCTCCACCTGCCACACCCGCCAGTAGCCCCCTAACCGTCGGGTGAACTCCCGGGACCGTTCCAAATAGATGCGCTCGCCCAACAGACGCGCCTGACCCTGCATCCGGGAACGCACCGCGGCGATCCGCCTTTCCAAGGCCAGTAAAGTAGCCGTGGCTCCGGCCCTCGGAAACTCAGTCAGAACCGTGGTGCGCAATACCGCCAAGTCGTGATCCTGGCCCAGCAACCCCCCTAGCTGGTCCAGTTCCTCCGCTAGAGCCTGCATGACCGACGGCCAGATATTCTCCAGTATCTGGGCGTGGTACCACAGGTACTTTACCTGCTTGCGCCAGTCGTGGAATGCCTCGTCGCTGGGAAGCGCGTAGGCTCCGGCAAAATCGCGCTGGCCCCGCGCGTATATCCGCTGCACCCCCGCCCGGATTCCTCCCCAGCCCCGGCGCTGCAGATTCCAATGTTCCAAGCGCTCGCGAGCCTGCGCAAGCGCGGCGATTGCCTCCTGAACGGCCCGATTGCTGCTATCCACTTGGCCATAGGCCCGATCGCGGCGCTCCACCAGCCACACCCGCACCCGGGCGAACCGACTCTTCGGGACATCTTCGCCTAGAGATTCCACCAAGCGGTCCAAGGTCTCGACCAGCACTGTGGCGTCGCGCAGCCCCGAAAGCCGCTGACCGGCGGCCCGATAGCACTGGTTTTCCAGAGCGTACACCTCGTTTCCCAAGTCGCGGCGGACTAAGCGCACCAAGGCCCGCAGACGCTTCGTGGCCTTGCGGGCCTCGTGAACGTGCTTGTCTCGTTCCCCGTCCTGGCAGCCGAGGTATTCAAAGGCCCTGTCGAGCTGTTCGGCGGCCATCCGCCGCGTCCCTTCGGGTACGCTCTCATCCTGTTTCAGACGATAGTCCATAGAGCTAATTTACTTTATTAGAATTCCGTCCAATTGTTATACAGAAATCCTTGTTATATAATAGAAATCCCAAGGCAATACAGGAACTTTTTGTTCTAGCAAACCGCGCTTTCAGGGTTTGAGGCCTTGGGCATTCTGTGGGAGGGAAGCTGCAATGAGCAAAATGGCCAAGCTGATGTACCTATGGGCGACCTTGGGCTATGGGGTCGCTTGGGCCCAGTCGGATGGCTTTATCGAGGGGACGGTTACAGAGGAGGCGGGAGAGTCCTTGCCCGGTGCCAATATCGCCGTGCGCTTGCCGACGGCGGACTACAAAGCTGGGACTACAGCGGACTCAGATGGGCAGTTCCGCATCGCCGTTCCAGCGGGAAACTACCAAGTCGAAATCACGTTTGTCGGCTACAGGTCCGATCTACGAGAAAATGTGCAGGTGCGGGCTGGCCAGACCACCCGACTGGATGCGGTCCTAGTAGAGCAGGTTATTTTTCTCGCGCAAAGCGTGGTATCCGCTTCCCGCCGACAGGAAAAAATTCTCGACGCCCCGGCCTCAGTAGCCGTGGTTGAGGGCAGCGAAATCCGCAACAATCCAGCGTTGAGTCTCTCCGACCACGTCAAGAATCTGCCGGCAGTGGACATTGCAAAGAGAGGGTTGGCCAACGCCAACGTGGTGGTGCGCGGCTTCAACAATATATTCTCCGGCACCCTGCTCACGCTGACGGACAACCGCATCGCCCGCGTGCCCTCGCTACGAGTCAACGCCTTGAATTTCATTCCGCTCACCAACGACGATGTGGAACGCATAGAGGTCGTCCTAGGGCCGGGGTCGGCCCTGTACGGACCCAACAGCGCCGATGGGGTCATGCACATCATCACCCATTCCCCCTTTACCTCGCAGGGCACGAACGTGCATGTGGGGATGGGGGAGCGCGACCTGCGCCATACCACGGTCCGGCATGCTGGCGTGGTGGGGGATCGCTTGGGTTACAAGATTTCGGGCCAGTACTATACGGGGACGGAGTGGGAGTACACCGACCCAGAGGAAGTGAAGGCCCAAGCACTGAGGCAGGCGGAGATAGATGCTGGAGCGGATTTGCCGCCCCTCAAAACGCGCGATCCCAACAACAGCAACCAAAGTGTCGAAGCGCGCCTAGACTGGCGGGCCGCGGACGACTTGACGGCCATCTTGGCGGCGGGACACAACAAGGCGAACATAATCGGGGGAACCGGCGTGGGGGCGTCGCAGACGATAGACTGGCAGTACAACTATACCCAGTTGCGGCTGCTGTACCGCAACTGGTTTTTGCAGGCCTTCCGCAACTGGAACGACGCGGGCGACACGTATCTGTTGCGCACGGGCGATCCCGTCGTCGATAGGTCGTCCTTGACCGTGTTCCAAGCTCAGCACACGTCCAGTTTAGGCCAACGCCAGCGCTTCACCTACGGCCTCGATGCCCTGTTGACGCGACCCGATACCGACGGCACCATCATGGGCAGTAACGAGTCGGACGACGATCTCAACGAGTACGGCAGCTACTTGCAAAGCGAGACCGCCCTGAGCGACATGCTGGACTTGGTGCTGGCCCTGCGCTACGACTACCACAGCCGTCTCGAAGATCCCGAGCTATCGCCTCGGGCCGCCCTCGTGTTCAAGCCGCAGGTGACCCAGACATTGCGGCTGACCTACAACCGGGCGTTCAGCACGCCCACTTCGAACAATCTCTACCTCGACCTGCAAACGGCCAGAGATCCCTTCGGACTGAACCCAAATTTCTCGCCCCTCTTTTCGGCGCTCGGCCTAGGAGAGTTCAAATCGATCGACGTCTGGACCCAAGGTAACTACCGCAGCCCCGGCTACGGCTTCACCTTCCGGCGGGACGAGGCGGGCCGACCCCTGTTCCGTTCGCCCTTTGCCCCAATGGCCGGTTTGCCAGCCGACCAGTACCTGCCTTTGGACGACCCACTGTTTACCAACGTGATGTGGGGAATCGGCAGGCAGGCGGTATTGGCACAGTTTGGGCCAGCTTTCCAAGAGCTGGCAACCGGTGCCCTGATGGCTCAAGGCATGGGAGCCGAAGACGCTCAAGCAGCAGCCGATCAGTTGGCCGCAGCCCTGCCCGGCATCGTGCCCGAGCAATTGCCCGGCCTGCGCAATGTCATGGGCCGATTGAACATCGAGACGGAGCCGCTCGGCGCAGAGCCCGATCCGAATCGACCGCCTTTCTTCTTCGCGGAGGCGGACGGCATCACCCCCATTACGGCCTATGATGTGCCGCGCATTCACTCGGCCATTACTCAGACTATCGAGCTAGGCTACAAAGGCATAGTGGCCGACAAATTGGTAGTAGCCGCAGATTTGTACCAGTCTAGGATCGAGGATTTCGTCGGGGCGATTTCAGTGGTAACTCCCACGGTCTTCCTCGACCCGCAGAGTCTAGGTGCAGCTCTGGGCGAGAGTATTGGCGCAGCCTTGTCCGATCCGGCCAACGAGCAACTAGCGGGAGCCTTGGCGGCGCTAGACGCGGCGCAGGGCAACAACAACGGCTCGCCGGTGGACGAACTGACCAGCATCCTCACCGAGGGAGCGGCGGCTATCCCCTACGGCACGGTCTCGCCCGAGCAGGCCTCTGATCCCTACGCGATGGTTATGAGCTACCGCAATTTTGCAGATGTGACCATCCGCGGGCTAGATCTGAGCTTGGCCTACTTCCCCGCCGATCACTGGCGGCTCACGGGGAATTACTCCTTTGTCAACGACAATTTCTTCGAGAATCTGAAATTTTCTCACGGCGAGGGGAGGGCCGATATAGCCCTCAACGCACCCCGGCACAAGGTCAAGCTGGGAATGGACTACAATTTTGCCGAGTGGGGATTGGCGCTAGGTGGTCAGATGCGTTACATCGATTCCTTCCCCATGAGTTCGGGGGTATACGTGGGCAAGGTAGATTCCTATACAGTGCTGGATCTCAACCTGACCTACCGGCTACCCATAGAGCAGGACTTAGTGCTACAGATCGATGCGAGCAACGTGCTGAACCAAGCCTACCAGTCGTTTGTCGGCGCTCCGGCGGTAGGCCGCCTCGTCTTCGGACAGGTAGGACTCCGTTTCTAAATAAAGAAAGAGGTAAATTCGAATGAGCGTACAAGTTAAGTGGGAACGAAAAGACGATATCTTGATTGGGATACTCATTGGTCACATCGACAGTAGCACCGCCGATAGATTCCAGCGTATCGTAGAATCTGGAATTGATGCGGAAGACCAGGCCTTAATCTTGGACTTTGAGCGCGTATTCTTCATCAGCAGCGCAGGGCTGCGGATTAGTCTAGTACTTTCCAGGAAATTCAACGAATCGGGCAAGAAATTTGGCGTTTGCACCCTCTCTGATCCGATCCGCAATGTTCTCGCAATCAGCGGCTTTGATCAAGTCATCCCGGTTTACGAATCTCGGGCCGCGGCCATCAACGCATTCGAAAACAGTTAAGCAGATCCCTAATTCACACAAGGGTCACAACTTCAGCCTCTTAAAAATGCGCTCGGGGATGCTCTTGATCACCAGCATGATCCAGCGCCAAAAAAACGGCGTGTAGAGCACGTCTTTCTTTTGCCGATAGGCGCGCACAATGTCCGCGGCCACTCTCTCCGGCGGAGCGACCAAAAAAAGCCCGTCAAGCCCCTCGGTCATAGGCGTATCGACGAACCCGGGCTTGACGGTCAGGACGTGCACGGACGTCGCGGCCAGCCGGTTTCGCAGCCCTTGCAAAAAAATCGACAGTCCTCCCTTGGCCGACCCATACGCGTAGTTGCCCTGGCGGCCCCGATCACCGGCCACAGACGAAATGGCGATGATGCCAGTCGGCGTACCCCTTTCCTCCAGATAATTGGCCAAATGCGCCAGCGCGATAGCCGCGCCGGTAAAGTTGGCGTTGAGGATGTGGGCCAGCGCGTCCGTATCGCGCTGCGCTGCGCGTTCGTCGCCGAGATAGCCGAAGGCGAGGACGACCAAGTCGAAAGGGCCGCCGCGCTCGTGCACCTGCTGCGGCAAGCGCGCCAACGCCGCAAAGTCCAAGGCGTCGAACTCGAACAGCTCCACCTCGCACGAGAGCCTGAGCCGCAAGTCCGCGGCAAAAGGCTCCAGCTCGCTGCACCCGCGGGCGGCCAGCGCGAAGTCGTACCCGTCGAGGCGCTCGACGATAGCTTGGGCAATCGCCGACTTGGCCCCCAAAACCAAGGCCTTCACGTAATCCCCAAGCGGTCGGACAGACAGGAGCGGAAGCGGCATTCGGGATCGTACTTGCGCTTGACCGCTTTGAATTGTCTTAGTTGCGGATACATGGCGGCGAAATCCTCCCTTTCCAAAATGGCGTCCTTGGCCAGATAGACACGCCCTTTGGCCTCGACGATGGTCTTGTTCAGTTCACGCAAGAAGGGAATCGTCCCAGAGTCGCGCAAGGGGATGTCCAGCGCGAGGGTATAACCCGCTATGGGAAAAGAAAGCAAGCCTTCGCTCGGCGGCCCAAACGTCTTGAGCACGGCCAAGGGCGAAACCACGCCCTCGCGGGCGATGCGCCCGAGCAAGTCGGCGATCACCTCCGCGCCATCGGCATAGGGCACGGCGATCTGGTACTGCAAAAAGCCCCGCCGGCCGTACAGGCGGTTCCAGCCGCGGACGGCGTCGAGCGGATAGAAGTACGGATCGTAGTGAACGAGCGCATCGGTCACACGGCGCACTTGGCGATGGTAATAGAGAGCATTAAACACCTTCAGCGACTTGGCATTGAGCACGCCGCTGGGCAAGAAAAACGGCACGGCCCAGCGGCCATCGCCGTGAATGGGAAAGGGCGGCTTGCCCTTAAGATCGCACTCGTCGGCGTGTTCCCCCAGCAGCACATGGCCGCGCCCTAGCCGCCGACCCGTTTGCAGTCCGTCGATCCACGCAACCGAATAAGTGTACTCATGCTGCGTCTCCGTGCAGACGCGGCACGTCTCAGCCCAATTCGCCGTCTTAATGGCGCGCTGCCGGATGTACGCCGACGGCACCTTTTTCAGCCGCAGCGTCGCCGCATAGATAAATCCCGTCAAGCCCATGCCGCCGAGCGTAGCCCAAAACAGATCGGCATACTCGTTGCGCGAACAGCGCACTAGCGAGCCATCGGCCAACACCATGTCCAGCGATTCGACAAAGGCGGCGATGGACCCCTCGGCGTGGTGGTTTTTGCCGTGCACATCCGCGGCAATGCAGCCGCCGAGCGTGGGAAACTTGGTTCCCGGCGTAACGGGTGGGAAAAAGCCCTCGGGCAGGGCAAAGCGGATGATCTCCGCGAAGGTAATGCCAGCTTGCGCGCGCAATAGCCCGTGCTTCGGATCAAAGTCGAGCAGGTGCTTGAGGGGCAGGGTGGAGACGACGCGCTCGTATAGGCAGGCGTCACCGTAGGAGCGGCAATTGCCCTGGGGCAAAATCGGATTCTCGACAGCGCGACCGAGGTCGCTTAGGTAGCGCGCGCGCTGAACCGAGGCGGCGACGAGCGGGTACAGCCCCCAGCCGCTAGTGGCGATTTTTTTGTCCAATAGGGCTTTACTGTATGAAGATAGCGATGGGGGTCGTACGCAAAGTCAACCCCGCAAAGGCGGACGCCTTCTACCCAAGAGAAGATGGCTGCATTTTCTGAGAGTCTTCCACTTTTTTGGCTACGATGTCAATCTGCACCACGGCGTCCAATGCTTCGGCGACCTTCTTCAGAGTCTTGATCGAACAATTTCCTTGGTTTTCCAATCGGCTAATTACTGGAGTACTAGTATCTAGTCTCGCGGCCAACTGCGCTTGCGTCAGGCCTCGGTGCTTCCGCAGTTGGGCGATTTTGACCGCTAGCCGAAGTTCATCAAGCCCTTGGTAGAACGATTCTGCAACCTCTGGATCGTTCAACTGTTCTTCGACGAATACTTGAACACTAGTCTTTGGGCGCGTCATTAGGTTAGCCCTCTTTTCTTTTTCGGTCCACATTCATTCGTTCCATCGCGATCCGAATTTCTCTTTGCGGAAGTCTCTGGCTGCGCTTTTCAAAGGCGTGTAACAGAACAAAAACCCGATTCGCATCGCCATAGTACAAAATGCGATATTGATTCTTGCCCTCCCGCACGCGTAGCTCTCTTAACCGTCCATCGACCTGACTCGAATAAGGAAAGGGCAGGTCGATACCGAACTCCGAAAGAATTTGAATCCCCTGCAAGACCTTTCCTCTCGGCTTGGGTCGCAGCGAAAGCAAAAAGTCTCTGACCGGCTTTTGTTCATTTTGATCTTGGTAAAATTCAACAGACCACATACGAGAAGAGCTATAATAGCTGTCTCACTTCAGCAAGACAAGGGGAATACAGGGGCCGCTTGGCCGGCACCCCGCTAACAGACGTCGCATTGGGCTTGTTTGTAGTTCCCCCAAATTGACCTATCTTCTCAAAGATGTTCAACGCTGAAATCCAAGTGTGGCCATGCACACACCCCTTGCGCCGCAGACCATAGAGACCCTTGTACGCGGCGAATGCGCCGATGTGTTCTCAACCTTGGGTATGCACCCGTTAGACGACGGATGGGTCGTGCGCGCGTTCTTGCCCGATGCGACGAGCGTAAGAGTCGTCGAGCGAGACGGGCAAGGCGCGAACTTTCCCGCGACCAAAATCCATGCCGACGGGCTGTTCGAGGCGCGGATTGCTGGCCGCAGCACGCCCTTCGCGTACCATCTAAAAATAACCGACGCGCAGGGCGCGGTGCGCTGTTGCCGCGATCCGTATTCGTTCTGGCCGCAACTCGCGTCCCACGACCAATACCTCTTCAACGAAGGAACGCACTACCGCGCCCATGAAGTGCTGGGGGCGCATCCGCGCTGCATCGACGGAACCGAAGGCACGTATTTCGCAGTGTGGGCACCGAGCGCCCGTCGGGTCAGCGTGGTCGGCGATTTCAACGGCTGGGACGGTCGGCGGCACTGCATGCGCTCGCTGGGCTCGTCCGGAGTCTGGGAGCTTTTCGTCCCCGAAGTCGGCGCGGGCGCGCTCTACAAGTACGAAATCCTCAGCCGCGCCGGCGACGTGCTGCTCAAAAGCGATCCCTTTGCCTTTGCGACCGAGCCGCCGCCGCGCACGGCTTCCGCAGTCTGCCGAGACGATGCGTTCGCCTGGCACGACGACGCCTGGATGGCTGCGCGACGGGAGCGCAACTGGGTGGAAGCTCCCCTCGCCATCTACGAGGCACATCTCGGCTCTTGGCGTCGCAACGGCGGTGCCTATCTCGACTATCGCACGCTAGCTCACCAATTGGTTCCCCACGTGGCCGAGCTGGGCTTTACCCATATCGAGCTAATGCCGGTAGCCGAACATCCCTTCGACGGCTCGTGGGGCTATCAAGGGACCGGGTATTTCGCCCCTAGCGCGCGCTTTGGCACGCCCGAGGATTTCGCCTATTTCATCGACTACTGCCACCGTCACGAAATCGGTGTGATTCTCGACTGGGTGCCTGCGCACTTTCCCAGCGATGCCCACGGCTTGGCCCAATTTGACGGCACCAGCCTCTATGAACACCGCGACCCGCGCCAAGGACGGCATCCCGATTGGCACACCTGCATATTCAACTATGGCCGCGCCGAAGTTCGCTCCTTTCTCATTTCCAACGCCCTCTTTTGGCTCGAGCGCTTTCACATCGACGGCCTGCGGGTCGATGCAGTCGCCTCCATGCTCTACCTCGACTACTCGCGCTTGGAAGGGGAATGGGTGCCCAACGCCTATGGCGGGCGCGAAAACCTCGAAGCCATCGACTTCCTCAGACAGCTCAACACGACCGTCGGCGAGCACTATCCCGGTGCACTGATGATCGCCGAAGAATCGACTGCTTGGCCGGAGGTTTCCCGACCTGCTGACGCTGGCGGCCTCGGCTTTGACTTCAAGTGGAACATGGGCTGGATGAACGACGTGCTGCGCTACGTGCAGCGAGATCCGATCCACCGCCGTCACCACCAATCCGACCTGACCTTTGGCATGCTCTACGCCTATTGCGAAAACTTCGTGTTGCCGCTGTCGCACGACGAGGTAGTACACGGCAAGCGCTCGCTCCTAAGCAAGATGCCCGGCGACACCTGGCAGCAACTGGCCAACTTGCGCTTGCTCTACGGCTTTATGTACGGGCACCCAGGCAAAAAGCTGCTCTTTATGGGGGCCGAGCTGGCGCAATGGGAAGAATGGAACCACCAAAGCGAGTTGCCCTGGCACCTACTCGACGACGAGTCCCATCGCGGCGTCTATCGCTGGCTCTGCGATCTCAACCAACTCTATCGCCGCTGTGCGGCCCTGCACCGCACCGATGCGTATCCCGCTGGTTTTGAGTGGATCGACTGCTCGGACTCTGCGCAGAGCATCGCTGCTTTTGCGCGCCGCGCCGGAGGCGAAAAACCCCTGATCTTCGCGTGCAATTTTACCCCAGTCCCCCGAGAGGACTACCGGCTCGGGCTGCCAGCCGCCGGGCCGTACCGCGAAGTGATCAACAGCGATGCCGAAATCTACGGCGGCAGTGGCGTGGGTCACAGCGGCTGGGTGCAAACCGAGAAAGTCGCCTGCCACGGCCGGCCACACTCGGCGCGGTTGCGCCTGCCGCCACTGGGCGTGTTAGTTCTAGAGCCGAAGTAGAGCAATGCTAATATGCACCCAATGTCGGAGTTTATCAGAGCTATCGGCCAGAGCGGTCCCAAATGCTTGAGATACTTTCACACGTCGCCAGCGAACTGCGACGGCTCGGCAAACAGCGCCTCGCACTGATCGGCGGCGGAGTCTTGGCGAGTGCGGTTCTAGTCGCCCTGCTGGCACCGCTGCTGGCACCATACGATCCACTGGCGCAAAACCTCTATGCGCGTTTGCAGCCGCCGTCGCTAAGCCATTGGCTGGGAACGGACGACTTTGGCCGCGACATCTTCAGCCGCATCGTGTACGGCGCACGCATCTCGTTGCGGATCGGGCTAGTCGCCATCGCGTTGGCCGCTTCCACCGGCACCTTGCTCGGCCTCATAGCCGGGTATCGCGGCGGGGTCGCCGACATGCTCATCATGCGGCTTATGGACCTGATGCTGGCGTTTCCCAGCATCCTCTTGGCTATTGCCATCGTCGCCGTCATCGGGCCGGGCATCGACAATGCCATTCTCGCCGTCAGCATCGTGTTGGTCCCGCAGTTTGCCCGCCTCATGCGCTCGTCCGTATTGACCGTGCGCGAGGCCACGTACGTCGAGGCCGCACGCGCGCTGGGAGCGAGCGAATCGCGGCTGCTGTTCTACAGCATCTTGCCCAACTGCACGGTTCCCCTCATCGTGCAAGCCACGCTCAGCTTGGGCACGGCCATCCTCGACGCGGCCGGGTTGAGCTTTTTGGGCTTGGGAGCCCAACCACCGACTCCCGAGTGGGGAGCCATGCTATCCGGCGGGCGCGAACTGCTCCTGCAAGCGCCTTGGGTCATGGCCTTTCCCGGACTGGCCATCTTCGTGGTCGTCTTGGCGCTCAACCTCTTTGGCGACGGGCTTAGAGACGCCTTGGATCCCAAAATCACCTGATGGGGAGTTGACAATTATGAAAAATATCCTCCCCCTACTCTGCGCCCTCGCACTCATAGCGGGCGGCTGCGCGGGCCTGCGGGGCACTAAAGCGCCCGCATCCGCAGGGCCGACGGCCTCCGACCAAGCCATGCAGTACTTCGTCAAGGCCAAGGTCTTTGAAGCTCAACACAACTACCTCGGCGCAATAGTCGCCCTGCGCAACGCGGCCGATCTCGACTCGACTTCGCCTACCATCTACGCCCGCCTCGCTTACAATTACCAGCGCATCGACGACCCCCACATGGCCGTCCATTTTGCCCTTAAGGGCTTGGCATTGGACGGAAGTCAGGTGGGGTTGCGCCGCCTGCTGATTCGCATCTTGGAGAGCGAAGGCGAGCGCGAGGATGCCATCTACCACATTGAAGAGTTGCTGCGCTACGAGCCAGACAATTGGCCGCTCTACCGCCACTTGGCCTACCTCTACTTTGAAACGGGCCAACCCGAGCGCGTCGCTCCGCTCTTCAAGGAGGTGCTCGCCCAAGAGCACATACCACCAGAGGTCAAGGTAGATATAGCTGGCATTTTTTCGCGCATCAACCAGCAAAAAGAAGCCGAGCGCATCTATCGCCGCGTCCTCGCGGCCGACCCTATGGTCGAGAACGCTTGGCTGGGTCTGGCTGAGCTCAAGCTGGCGCAGGGACATCGCCACGAGGCCATTGCCATCTACCGCGAGGCCGCCGGCCACCTGCCCGACAGCAGCATCCCTTACCACTTGGCGCGGCTGATGGTCACCGAGCACGACCTAGAGGACATCCTCGTCGAAGAGGGTGCCGAAGTGCTCTACCACTTGGGAGTAGCCCTGTCCGAGGCCGGCCAGTACGACCAAGCGACGTTGGTCTTTAAGCGCATCGTCGAGATGCAGCCCCAAACGGTCGAGCAGTGGACCGACCTAGCGCGCAATTACATCTACTTGGAGGACTACGACTCGGCCACCGCCGTCCTCAGCCAAGCGGCAGAGGCCATGCCCGACAGCAGCGAGATCTATCTGTACTGGGGGACGGCCCTCGAGAGCACCGAGCGCTACGACGAGGCCATAGCCGTGTACCAGCGCGGCCTTGAGCGCCTGCCCGACGCGGTTGAGATATATCTGTACTGGGGACTCGCGCTAGAGCAACAAGACGCTTGGGCAGAGGCGATAGAAGTCTATAGCCAAGCCCTTGCAGCATCCCCAGGCCACGCCGCACTGCACATGCGGTGGGGCATCAGCCTCGGGCGGCAGGGACAGTGGGAAGACGCGCTGGCCCAATACGAAACAGCGGCCGATCTCGACCCTGCGTATAGCCCAACCTTTTTGCACTGGGGCATCGCGTTAGAGGAACTAGAGCAGTGGGAAGCGGCCCTTGAGAAGCTGAATCAGGCCGTTGCCCTCGCCAACGACAAGAGCCGCGTACTCTTTTACCTCGGAGCCTGCTACGAACAGGCTTCGCGCAAACTGGGCCGCGACGAGTACTTCGACCGCGCCATAGAGACCTTCCAACGCCTGTTGGAGATCGAGCCAAACGATGCGTACGCCCTCAACTACCTCGGCTACATGTACGCGGACAAGGGCGTGCGGCTGACAGAAGCAGTCGCGCTCTTGGAGAAGGCGATCGCGCTCGAACCGGACAACAGCGCGTTCCTCGACAGCATCGGCTGGGCCTATTTCCGCCTCGGCGAGCTAGCACAGGCCGAACAATACCTGCAACAAGCCTTGGAGCAAATGGACGAGGGCGATCCCGAGGAGCAGGCCGTGATCTTCGACCACGCCGGCGACATTGCCAGTGCCCTCGGCAAAATGGACGAGGCGCGCGCACATTGGCAAAAGGTGCTGGAACTCGCGCCGGACAACGAAGAGGTCCAGCGCAAGCTGCTGCCGTGATGCATACTCCGCGCTCGGGGCACCCCCGAAATTTCCAGACAGCTTACAAATGGGTTGCGCTCTGCGCCCTCGCACTAGCTTGCGCACCGCCGCTGGTGGTGCGAGAGGGTTGGGATGCAGACCAAGGACCGGCTGCCCTGCTCGCCGCTTCGACGTCCCTCGCCCAGTTCGCAGATCTGACGGCAGAAGCGGCCATTGAACTGCGGCGCGGCGAGATGCGCGATCGGGGAACGGCCCTCGTGCAGCTAGTCAATCCAGATCTCTTCCGCGTCGAGGTGCGCGGCCCTTTCTTTACGCACATCTTTACCGCTCTCCTCGAAGGCGACAGCCTAACCGTGTACGGCCGGGGCATGGACCAGCCCTTAAAGGGATCGGTGCATGGCCGACTACTAACCACGTTGACCGGACTAGATTTGGGATCCTGCGACCTGCGCTACGCCTTGCTCGGCTTCGTCGAGCCAGGTTCCATCGTCGAGCCGGTCGAATATCCGCACGCCGACCACGCGGTGGTTGCGTTCGCGGGAGGACGGCAGGCGTGGCTAGACCTGCGCCGCGGCTTGGTGTTGCGCGAGAGCATCCCCCTGCCCGAGGGTGAAGTCCTACTCCGCGAGCTAAAAGAATACCGGCGGGAGCAAGCGCTCTATCTGCCGCGCCGGGTAGAAATTCGTCAGCGCGATATCCTGCTGGCGTTGTCCTATAAAAACTACGCCTTCAATCGCGGCCTAGATGCCGAACAGTTGCGACGGGGTATGCCTTAAGTGCCATAAGACGCAGCACCTTTCCTAAGTTTGACAGTTTTAGGCCCTCATGCGTACTTAGAAGAGGGTGTTTCAATCACACATTTTGGGGAGGAAATTCCATGAACAAACTCAGAGTAGGCATGATCGGCGGCGGCGGCTCCGATTCCTTCTTCGGCATGGTCCACAACCGCGCCATCGCGCTCGATGCCAGCCGCGAATTGGTCGCTGGCGCACTGCGCTCCAACCCAGAGGCGGCCATGCGCGCGGCCGACGACTACGGCATCGCGGGTTATCCCACCTATCAGGCGCTGTTAGAGGCAGTGCAAAGCGGCGAGCAAGCCCTCGATTACGTCACCATCGTCACGCCCAACTTCGCCCACTATGAGCCAGCCAAAGCCTTTTTGCAGGCCGGCATCCCAGTGCTCTGCGAAAAGCCCATCACCATGACGGTTGCCGAAGCCGAAGACTTGGCCCAAATCGTCGAGCGCGAGCAGGTGCCCTTTGTGCTGGCCCATACCTACACGGGCCACCCCATGATGATGCTGGCCAAGGAAATGATCCATAGCGGCGAAATCGGCCAAGTCCGCAAGGTGGTTTCCTGGTACAATCAGGGCTGGCTGGCCACGGCCCTCGAACAGACCGGCCAGCAGCAGGCGTCTTGGCGCACCGATCCCGCGCGCACGGGCATTTCCAACTGCGGCGGCGACATTGGCACGCACGCCTTTATCGCCGCGACTTGGGTGACCGGACTGGCCGTCGAGCGGGTCTCGGCACGGCTCAACACCTTTGTCGAAGGCCGCGTACTCGACGACGACTTCAACGCGATCGGCGAGTTGGAAAACGGCGGCACCGCGCTGATCACGGCCACGCAAATCGCGGTTGGCTACCGCAACGATAACGGCTTCCGAGTCTTCGGCACCACAGGCTCTATCGAATGGCATCAGGAGCGGGCCGAATGCCTGCTGGTGCGCCACGGCGATGGCCGCGACATTACCTACTGGATTGGCGCTGAATTCGACCTGCCCGCGTCGGTCGCCTCGTACTTGCGGGTCCCCTCGGGACACCACGAAGACTTCTTCCCGGCCCTCGCCAACCTCCATACCACCATCGAGCGACTCATCCGCGCACGCCGTGGCGAACAGGACGTGCCCGCGGCCTTTCCGCATCCGAGCGTGGAAGAGGGCGTAGCAGGTATGAAATTCGTCGCAGCCGCCGTAGAATCGTCCAACAACAGTGGCGCGTGGACGCAGGTTTAGCGCATCGCTTTTTGAAACTATGCAGGCTCTAGGTGAGTTCTAATAGATAGAACTCCATAAACCCTTTTCAGGAGAATTTTCCATGAAACTGTTTTACGCTGTCTGCGTTGGGGCCGTCTTGTTCGCCGCCTGTGCAGACCGAGACCCCCTATCCTCGACTGCGGACAGAGCAGGTAAGCCGGTGATCTCTGCTGAGCCAGTTGCTGGCTTGCCTGAACCGCGCGAGCCAGCGGACTTCACAGTGCGGATCGAAAACATCGGTACGCTCCTCGCGCCCGGTGCATGGGTCGTGCAGCGCGGGGGGAGGCCCATCTTCCGAGTCGGCCAGCCCGACCGCGGCGTGGGCCTCGAAGCCCTCGCCGAGGACGGCAATCCAACGATGTTGGCCGCGAATCTTTCCAGAAACAGCGGGATTTTCAACACGCCAGTGGGAGCCGACAGCCCCGGTCCGCTGACGCCTCTTATGGATATGGCTATGGACATGGGCAACGCCTATGAGTTCAGCTTCACGGCTCGGCCGGGTGACCGGCTGTCTTTCGCCACCATGTACGTGCAGTCCAACGACCTATTCTTAGCACCCAATGACACCGGCATTGGGCTGTTCACCAGCGGCGGCCAGCCGATAAGCGACGACGTCACCACTCTGATCGGGCTGTGGGACGCCGGTACGGAAGTCAACGAGGAGCCGGGCGTGGGTGAAAACCAAGCGCCGCGGCAGGCTGGTCCCAACACCGGTGCAGATGAAGGCGGTGCAGTGCGCTTAGTGGACGACGGATACACCTATCCGGCCGTAGCTGAGATGGTGATTGTCACCATCACCTCCGAAGGCGGCGTACCCCTCAGCGACATGGACGACGACGGAACCATGGACGACGACGGAACCACGGACGATGACGGAACCATGGACGACGACGGAACTACGGACGACGACGGAACCACGGACGATGACGGAACCATGGACGACGACGGAACCACAGACGATGACGGAACCACGGACGATGGGCTCGATGTTGTGATAACCCCCGATGTCCTTATACTGACCAATGCGCTGATAGGCTACTTTCAGGATGCCCTCTTGGTCGCGCTCATCTCGGATGAGACGACGATTCCCGGAGCCAGCGGTGGTACGTTGACCATCACGGGCAACGAGTGGGTATTAACGGATTATTCGCCAGACGGAACGCTGGTGCTCAACGGCACTCTGAACGTGGGCGAAGATCAGTTCCCGCACATTCCCGTGACTGGTGAGATAACCGCTTCTGGTGTGTTCAATGGTACAGTATCGTTAGACCTTCTGGTCGATGTGTCTGGAACTGAGCCATCTGTGACCGGCACCATTACCGTTGGGGTACCTTACGACATCGTTGATATTATCGCAGCGGCTGAGGCCGGCGGCATGGACGGAGATGGTGAAACCGACGGTGACGACGGCGATACCGATGGCGATGGTGATGCCGACGGTGACATGGACGGAGATGGTGAGGCCGATGGTGACATGGACGGAGATGGTGAGGCCGATGGTGACATGGACGGCGACGGAGACATGGACGGCGAGACCGATGGCGAGACCGACGGAGACGACATCCCTGAGGGGCCCATCACTTCCGCGCGGACCTTATCTGACGATCCGGCTGCTGGCTCGGCAGAATCGCGCACTCCAGCACAATTCACCATGCGGATCGAAAACCTCGGCACCGTCCTCGCGCCCGGCGCGTGGGTCGCCCAGCGCGGCGGAACTCCTTTCTTCACCGACGGCCAGCCTGATCGCGGCGCAGGACTTGAAGCACTCGCCGAAGATGGCAGTCCCGCCGAGCTAGCCGCGAACCTAGCGAGAAACAGCGGCGTGTTTGCCACGCCGGAGGGAGCCGACGGCCCTGGGCCGCTGACGCCGGGCAATGCCTATGAATTCACCTTCGTTGCCCGTCCGGGCGACCGGCTGTCTTTCGCCACCATGTACGTGCAATCCAACGACCTGTTCTTATCACCCGGTGACACCGGCATTGCCCTGTTCACCGACGATCGCCTGCCTATAAGCGGCGACATCACCGATCAGATCGGGCTGTGGGATGCCGGTACAGAAGTCAACGAGGAGCCGGGCGTGGGCGCGAATCAAGCACCGCGTCAAGCCGGAGCCAACACCGGCGCGGACGAGGGAGGCGTAGTGCGCTTAGTCGATGATGGGTTCACCTATCCGGCCGTAGCCGATATCGTTCGCATCACCATCACCTCCTCTGGTGGCTGAAACAACGCAGTGCCAGCGGCATAGGCACTGTTAAACATGCAAAGCGGCGGTAATGGGCAAGCCCATTACCGCCGCTTTTTTCGTAGGGGCGACCGGCCGGTCGCCCCTACTCTGCGACAGGCTGAACCTATTCCTCGTCGTAGCGTATCCGCGGATCCAGCCAAGCGTAGAGTATGTCGGCGATGAGGTTGGCCAGCACAAAGACCGTGGCCAGCAGCAAAACTCCGCCCTGCACGGCGCGGAAGTCGCGCGCCTGTACCGCCAAAAAGAGCCAGCGTCCGACCCCGGGCCAAGCGAAAATGGTCTCGGTGATAACCGCGCCCCCGAGCAGGTAGCCGAATTGGAGGGCAATAACCGTAAGCGTGGGTATGAAGGCGTTTTTCAGGGCGTGGCGCACAATCACCACCCGCTCCCGCAGACCCTTGGCCCAAGCCGTGCGGATGTAGTCCTCGCCGAGAACGTCGAGCAAGCTAGCGCGGGTCATACGCGCAATCACGGCCATGGGAATGGTCCCCAAAGTCAGGGCCGGCAGAAAAAGGTGCCACAGCACGTCGCCGCAGGCCGCGAAGTCGCCCTGCGCAAGGGTGTCGATTATGTAGAAATAGGTAATCGGCTCAAAGTAGATATGCGTGCTCAAGCGGCCGGACACCGGAAAGAGCGGCACGTAAAAGGCCAACAGCAACACCAGCATCAGGGCCAACCAAAATACGGGAATGGAAATACCGGCCGTGGCCAAGATCATGCTGAGCAGATCGGCGCTCTTGCCCCGCCGCACCGCGGCCCACAGTCCGGCCGAGATGCCGACCGTCATGGCCAGCAGCATACTGGCGAAGGTTAGCTCGCAAGTGGCCGGGAAGCGCTGGACGAGTTCAGTGGTAATTTTCTCGTGAGTGCGAATCGAACGACCTAGGTCCCCACTCAACAGGCCAGTGAAGAAGCGGTAAAACTGCACGTAAAAGGGCTGATCGAGGCCCATAGTCGCGCGCAACTCGGCCAAGCTCTCGGCATTGGCACGCTCCCCGAGCATGACCTGGGCCGGATCCCCCGGCACCAAGTAGAGCATCAGAAAAACTAAAAGCGAAATCCCCGCCAGCGTCGGCAAGAGCGCGATGAGCCGCCGGAGGACGAAGCGGTGCATGGCTCAAGGGGCCAGCGCGGTGCTGTGGAACCACTTGCTGCCCGTGGGATGCAGCTTGAAGCCGGTGACGCGGCGCTGGAAAACCACCGTCTGCGTCGCGTGTACTAAGGGAACCCAAGGCGCGTCGCGATGGACGATTTCCTGCGCCCGGGCGTAGAGCCGCGTGCGCACGTCGCGGTCGGTGGAGCGACGGGCCGCGACGAGCGCATCGTGCAGCTCGCCACTGCGGTAGAAGGAGATATTCTGGGCGGGCTTGATGGCCGCGGTTGAGTCGAGGAGTACGTAGAGGAAGTTGTCCGGGTCGCCATTGTCGCCGGTCCAGCCCAACAAAGCCATCTGGTGCTGGCCGTCGAACACCTTGTCCAAGTACGTCCCCCACTCCCAAGACACAATGCGGGCGTGAATGCCCACCTTTTCGAGGTCGGCCTGAATCGCCTCGGCGATCTTGCCGGGCTGCGGCATATAGGGGCGCGGCACCGGCATGGCCCACAGCTCGGTTTCAAAGCCGTCGGCATAGCCAGCTTCCGCCAGCAAGGCCCGCGCTTTGGCCGGATCGTAGCCATAGCCCGCAATCGTGTCGTTGTAGCTCCACAAGGTCGGTGGAATGGGATTTTTGGCTGGCATGGCCAAGCCCTCGTAGAAATTATCCACTAGGGCCTGCTTATCCACGGCGTGGTTTATGGCCCGGCGCACCCGCACATCGTCGAAGGGCTCCTTGTCCATATTCATAGCCAAGTAGCCGGTATTCATGCCCGCCTGCGTCAAGAGCTGGAGGTTGGGGTCAGCGCGGATCGGCTCAATGTACTCAGGACTGAGGTTGTCGAAGCCGTGAATCGTGCCCTGCGAAAGCTCCAAGAAGCGCACCGAGCCTTCCTGAATAGGCTTGAAAATTAGGCGGTCGAGCTGCGGCTTTGGCCCCCAGTAATCGGGATTGCGCTCCAAGACGATGCGCTCGTCCTTGCGCCATTCGACCAAGCGAAAGGGGCCGGTGCCGACCGGATTTTTGAAGTAATCGCGGCCGTAACGAGCCACCGCGGTAGGGCTAACGGCCGCGCAGAAGTTCATCGCCAAGTTCCCCAAGAAGGGGGCATGTGGCTCTTTGAGGCGGACGACAAAGGTCGAATCATCCGGGGCTTCTAGCGCGGCAACGATGTCGTCCATGCCCATGGCCTGCCAGTACTTGAACGCGCCAGCGACCTTGTGGAAGGGATGGTCTTTGTCAAACTGCCGCCCGAGCGAAAACAGCATGGCCTCGGCGTTAAAGGGGGTGCCGTCGTGAAAGCGAACCCCAGTCCGCAAGTGGAAGGTCCACGTGAGCTGGTCGTCCGCGATGTCCCAAGAATGCGCAAGCTGCGGCACCACGGCCGTGCTCTCGCTGTCGTAGGTCACCAAGGTCTCGTAGATATTGTCGCAGACCTTGAACGATTCGCCGTCATTTTCAATCCCCGGATCTAGCCCGATCGAATCCGAGCCGCGGCCAAAAACCAAGGTTTGCTGCGAGCGTTCCTCTTGGCCACAAGCGACGAGCAGGGCAACAACTACAGCAATCCTGAATGATTGAACAATTCGCGCTGCGGATCGCCTTGTTGCTACTATTCTGCGTCCATCTGCGTCCATCTGCGGATCATCTTGAAAACGCTGCAACGCTAGTCCTCAAACGCCGCGTCAAAGGCAATGTCCGAAGGCGGGAAATCGACCTGTTTGACAAAAGCGGCCGCTTCTGTCGCACCGTGGACCCGATCCATGCCGCTGTCTTCCCATTCGACCGACAGCGGCCCTTGGTAGTTGATGCGGTTGAGGGCGCGGATGATTTCCTCGAAGTCGATATTGCCACGGCCCAACGAGCGAAAGTCCCAATAGCGCTGGCGGTCGCCGAACTCGGTGTGCCCGCCGAAGACCCCGGCGTCGGTCGGCGTCGCGGACCAGCCTACGTCCTTCATGTGGACGTGGAAGATGCGGTTGCTGAATCGGTAGATAAACTCGACGTAGTCCACGCCTTGGTAGCCGAGGTGGCTGGGATCGTAGTTGAAGCCAAAGGCCGGGTGGCCGTCGAGGGCTTGGATAGCGCGCTCGGCCGAGGCAATATCAAAGGCGATTTCAGTGGGATGCACCTCTAGTGCGAACTTGACGCCGAGCGCTTGATATTGGTCGAGTATAGGTTTCCAGCGCGCGGCAAAATCCGCGTACCCAGCCTCGATCATGTCCGGGGATACCGGCGGGAATGAATAGAGCAGGTGCCAGATCGAAGAACCGGTAAAGCCGTTGACCACGTCAACCCCGAGCCGGGCGGCTGCTTGCCCCGTGGCGATCATCTCTGCGGCCGCGCGCTGGCGCACACCCTCTGGGTCGCCGTCGCCGAAGATGCGCGGGGGCAGGATGGCTTGGTGGCGGCTGTCGATGGCGTCGCACACGGCTTGGCCGACGAGGTGATTGGAAATGGAAAACAGCGCTAGATCGTGTTTTGCGAGTAGTTCGCGCTTGGCCTTGCAATAGGCATCTGTGGCTTGGTCAACCTCAAAATGGTCTCCCCAGCAGGCCAGCTCCAAGCCGTCGTAGCCAAACTCAACGGCTTGTTGGCAGAGGGTCTCGATCGACAGGTCGGCCCACTGGCCAGTAAAGAGGGTGACAGGTCGCATTGCAGTCGCTCCTTGTTGGTGTTGGTATGAGAGGGAGTATATACGCCGGTCGCCGCCGAAGTGTCAAGTAGGCCGCTAGCGGCCGAGCGACTTTTCCCGCCGGAGGTCGATGTCAAAGATGCGCAGATAGCGGCCCTGAAATTCGCCGATGACCTCGGGAATCTGGTCTTCGTCGAGATCGAGCAGGCCCATGCGATCACCAAAAGGCTCGGGCGACTGCCACTCCAAGTCGAAGAAACGGGCGTCGAACACGTACCCGTCGTTGAGCACAATTTCGTCTTCATCGTCCCCATCGACATCGCCGATGAGAATCTGATGGGCCGTCAAGTCGGTCTGGTCGCTGCGCCACTGCTCGTACTGGTCGCGGCCGTCGTACACCACTAAGCGGCCATCGGCGCAAAACACGAGCTCAGGCTGGGGGTCGTCGTCAATGTCGCCGATGGTCAGGCTGGTAATGCGTTCGTATTCATTGGGCGAGTTGCTCCACAGCAGCGTGTAGTCTTGGGAGTCGAAGTAATACACGCGGCCGCGGTCGGTATAGGCGACGATCTCGTCGAGCTGGTCGTCGTTGATGTCGAGGACGAATACGCCGGCCACCGCCCCTTCGAGATAGTCGCTGTCCCATACCTCGGTATAGGTGCGGTCGCGCTCCTCATAGACGTGAAGCCGGCCATCATTGTCGCCGAGCACGAGGCGGTCTGGGCCCTCACCCGCAGGCAGGCGCTGGATATTGTCAAATTCGTCTAGGTCTCCCCTATAAGCCGGCCATTCCGCAGCTTGGCTCGACAGCGGAACCAGCCATAACGCGCATAAGATCAATCGCAACATGATGGTCATTACTCCTTGATAGCGGCCGCCCGAGCGGCCTCATATACGGCGAGCAAGGGCACTTGGTGCTGTTGGGCTAGCCGCGCGCAGTCCTCGTATTCAGGAGCGGCGCGGCGGCGTCCGTCTAGATAGCTAAACTTGACGTTGACCTCCCCGTACGGAGTGGCAACGGCGCGGATCTGGCGTTCCAAGACGCGGCGTTCCACTCCGTAGTAACGCAGGCCGATGGTAGTCGTTTCTTGCAGCACGATCGCAGCTAGCTCGTCCAAGCGGCCCACCGGAGCGAGGACGCTGAGGACATTGCCCGGACGGCCCTTTTTCATCAGGACCGGCGTGGCGTACACGTCGCACGCGCCCTGCTCTAGCAGCCGGTCGAAGAGGTAGCCGTACACCTCTGGATTCATATCGTCGATATTGGCTTCGATCAGCAGGACGCGCTCACTGGCCGGCACGCGCTCGCCCAAGCGCAGGCGCAAGAGATTGGGGATGGCCTCTAAGTCGCGGCGACCCGCGCCATAGCCGACGGCTTGTTGGCAAAAGGGCGGCTGCGGTCCAAAGGAACGAGCTAAAGTGGTGATGATCGCCGCCCCGGTCGGGGTGACGAGTTCAGCGCGGATATCGGTCTGTTCAGTCGGCACGTCGTGGCAGAGGGCCAAGACCCCGGGCACGGGCACCGGGTAGCGCCCGTGTGCGCAACGCACAAAACCCGTGCCAAAACGCAGGGGCGAAGCGCAGACCTCTTCTACCTCCAAGAGTTGGAGGCCAGCCACGGCCCCCACTACGTCTATCAGGGCGTCGAGAGCCCCCACTTCGTGCAGGGCGACCTCGGCAGGCGCGGCATTGTGCACCTCGGCTTCGGCTGCACACAGGCGCTCAAACACGCGAATGGAGCGCTCCTTGACGACGTCGTCTAAGCGGCTAGCGGCAATGCGGCTAGTTATATCTTTGAGGTGGGCGTGGGGGTGATCGTGCGTAGGCTCGCCAGACAGATCGAGATGGTGCTCAGCGTCGGCCAATGGCGCACCAGCCACGCAGACCTTAGCGCGGGTGGCGGCAATGGCGTGCCGGGCGGTGGATTCGTGCTCAATGGCGACGTTTTTTACGCCTAGTTTGGCAATTTCTCGGTTGAGGTCCGCTAGCGGGAGACCCGCATCGAGCAGGGCACCCAAGATCATGTCGCCGCTGATACCAGAGAAGCAGTCGAAATAGGCGATCTTCATCTTCGCCTCCCGCGCTCAGGGCAGGCGCTCGAGATCGGCCTTGCGCTTCTTCCAGTCAAACTCCTCGGCAAAATCGTACACATCGACGAAGTCTTCAATCCGGTCCTCGGCTGTCTTGCGCAGCAAATTCGCATCGACCAAGTTGAAGACAATCTCGCCAAAATCGCGCGTTTGCTCAATGCCCCAGTGGGCAAAGACCGAGCGGGTGAGCGGTCCGAATTGATCGGCGCTGTACTCGCTGATGCCAAAGAGCAGATCCCGACCGGAAATGTGTCGCTTCTCTTCGCTCAAGGTATCGTTGTTCTTGCCGAGCTTTTGCGCCGTGTACCCTAGCGCATCGTAGAGAAAAAGATACGCATCGCTCTTATAGCGCCCGTCGCGCTCGGCCAGATTTTCGATTTCTTGCAGCGTTTTTGGTTCCATCGAGGAAGGTCGATACGGCCAATAAAACTAGAGCGGTGCGGATATCAAGGTCGAGGCATAACGCCAAGTGCGCGGGCCAAGCTCAAGGACGCGCAAAAGCGCGTCGCGCTGGTGGACAAAGTCGGGCAACAGATCGTCAGCTAGGGTTGGGACGGCATGGCCTTCGTTGATGAGTTCGGGATTGATGTGGTGGCCATTCTTGATGATTTCGTAGTGCAGATGGGAGGCGGTCGAGAGTCCGGTGGCACCGACCTTGCCGATGATCTCTTTTTGCTCTACGAGCTGCCCCTCGCGAACCAATATCTTGCTCAGGTGCGCGTAGCGGGTGCGATAGCCATTGGCATGGACGATTTCGACCAATTTGCCGTAATCGCCTTTCCAGCCAGTGAACGCGACCTGTCCGCGGGCCGTAGTCCACACCAAAGTGCCCGTCGGCGCACCATAGTCTGTACCTAGATGAGGACGCTGCTTTTTGAGAATGGGATGGAAGCGTTGGCGGTTGAAGCGCGAGGTGATGCGATTGACGCCGAGGGGCTTGAGTACAAACATCCGGCCGAGAGAGCGACCGCTGGCGTTGTAATAGGCCTCCTCACCCTCGGTGGCAGCATAGCGGACCGCCAACTCAGTCACTCGTTCGCCTTCGTAGCGCGCCAACAGGACGTCGCCGTAGCGGACGAAGTGCTCGTCTAGGTAGAGCTTTTCAAAGACGATCCCCAGCCGATCGCCGCGGCGCGGGTCGCGCTGGAAGTCGATGACGGCACCAAATATGTCATCGGCGATCAAGTCGCTGATGGCGCAGCCTTCCCCGACCTCGCTGATGGCGTTGGAGAGGTTGTCCTCGATGCGCACTTCGAGCCGCTCGACCCGTCGCTCCAGCGGTAGCTGCAACTGGCGGGCGACGAACTGGCCGTCGCGCAACTCCACCTCAATCGGGCGATCCGGGGTGCGATGAGGCGTGTAGCAGAAGCGGCGAATAACGTCACTGGTGTCGATTACGGCCTCGTAGTAGTCACCCGGCTTGACCTGAGAGGGGTTGAGAATCGCGTACAGCGCTTGGTATAGCGGCTCTAACTGGTCACTCGGGACATGGTGGTGCTTGAGCGAGCGGTCGATGGAATCCCCGCGGCTCAGCGCGGCGGCAATTGTCCGCGTGAGGTCGTCGGGCGGGGGTGGAATCGGGGGGCCGACAAAGGGCAATTCCCACACGGCGGCCTCAGCAGCCGGAGTAAGAGCTACTCCCCCGAGTTGGGCGGCAGCAGTCGTCGAGTGTTGGGAGGACATCCCCAAGCGCAGCGCCATAAGCGCAAAGCAGCCTAGTAGGATGCTCCAGAACCTGATAGCAGATCCAAATCGCATATTCAAAACGTAGGGGAGAAAAACAAGAAAATTGACAACGGTTGGGGCACCGTTGACCAATAGCCGCAAACGTTTAACATATATAATGTACCATTTAAACGTCAAGGACTTTTAAGGTGGTCAGTCCGCTCTACGACCTAAAAGCCATGCTGCCCGGCGAGCTCGACCAGCTCGTAGGTGAGCTCGACGAACCGGCGTACCGCACCCGTCAAATCCTCGATTGGCTCTACGCCAAGGGAGTGCGCGATGTCCAGGAGATGACCAATATCTCCAAGATTTTGCGGGAAAAGCTCGCCGATCAGACGCGCATTACTTGTCTGAACCTCGTCAAGCGTCAAGAATCGACTACGGGCGAAGCGGTCAAATTCCTCTTTGAACTACCCTCCGGACAGCGGATCGAATCCGTGCTGATCGTCGATGGCACCCGGCGCACGGCCTGCCTGTCGTCGCAAGTGGGCTGTCCGCTCGACTGCAAGTTCTGTGCCACCGGACAGATGGGGATGATCGCCAACCTCGAAGTCGGGCAGATCGTCGATCAATTCTTGCAGGTGAACCACTTCGCCCGCCAGCGAGGCGAGAAGGTGACCAATGTGGTGATGATGGGGATGGGCGAGCCGCTGCTCAACTACTCGGCGGTCATGCGCGCCTTAAAACTGATGCGCCTAAAAGAAGGCATTGGATTAGGGGGACGGAAAATCACGGTATCTACTGCGGGTTACATCCCGGGCATTCGCCGACTCATAGCCGAAGAGCTCAACGTGGGGTTGGCCATTTCGCTCAACGCCACGACCGACGAGGTGCGCGAACAACTCATGCCGATCAACCGCAAGTACAAGATCGCCGACCTCTTGGCGGTCGCGCGCGAATTTTTCGCCTGTCGCGGCTATGGCGTCACCTTTGAGTACGTGCTCATGGCCGGATTGACCGATGCAGACGCCGACGCGCAGCGGCTGGCCGAACTGACCCGCGACATTCCCTGCAAAATCAATCTCATACCCTACAACGAAACAACAGACCTCCGTTTCCGCCGGCCAGCCCATCAGCGCCTAGAGCAGTTTTACCAAGTGCTCAGAGGCTGCGGCGTCGAGTTTACCGTGCGCCACAGTCGCGGGCGAGACATCGACGCAGCCTGCGGCCAACTCTATCATCAGCACAAAAAATGAGCTTGGGATCGTGAACTTCAAAGGTCATGTCTTGGGCGGGGTCGTCGCGGGGACCGGAGTGGCGATAGGCGCGGTTTCCGCCGGCGCTGTCGCACCCGACGACCTGACGACTCAAGCTGCCGTCGTCGGCACTGCGCTATTTTTTTCCCTCTTTCCCGACTTAGACACGGCTTCGGTGACACAGCGGTGGTTTTTCCGCGGCGTCTTCTGCGTCTTGCTCTATCTGGGCTGGACCGAACACTACGAGTTGGCGACTATAGTGGGCCTCTTGTGCATCCTACCGCTTTTGGATCACCACCGCGGCTGGACGCACTGGAAGATCAGCCCATTCATCACCGTAGGGGTGCTGGGCACGAGCTACGAATACTGGCGGGCGCGGCAGGCTTTTCTCGGAGAATTTACCTGGGACAACGTACAAACTCTGCTGGAAGGGCACGTGGTTTTCTTCATAGCCTGCATCGTCGGTTGGTACACCCATCTCTTGCTAGACGGGTGCTTCAAGGTGTTCCCCACCAGCCAAGACCACCACTGAGGCGACTCAGTCGCTCTCGGCCTCGGCCTTGGCGTCTTTATCTTTATCTTTCTTACTGACGAACTTCTTTATCTTGGCGATGGCCTCGGGCACCAGCGCGATGATCTGACTCCAACCGGCCTCCTGATCGCCGATAGACGCCACCTGTACCCTGCCGTCGGCATCGACGATGAGGAAGGCGATGGGTTCGATGTTCGCGCCGCCGCCCGTCCCGCTCTGCCCCTTGCCCTCCAGCCCGCCACCAGCTCCAAAGCCAAACGATATTTTCGACACCGGAATAATGGTCAAGTCGCCGGACTGAAACGGCTGCCCGATGACGGTTTCGGTTTGCACGATGCGGTGCAATTCGCCTAGAACGCGCTCGACTAGGGATTCTACGGACGATGCCATGAAAAACTCCTCGACTTAGTTCGGGGTACGGAAACGCGCGGCCAACAATCGGTATGCCACCTGCAAGCCAAAGCGCCCCAAGAGCAAAATTAACAAGCCCAAATGCAAATGAGCGACCAAGTCCAAGCGGCCAAAGGCCCCCGCGCGCACAAAATCCGGGCTGACGTTTATTTGCACCTTTCCCTTGCGCGCGGCAACCGCCTGCAAATAGCCATAGACCCGCCCGGTTTGCGCCGGGTCGGCAAATCCTAAACGGCCCTGGGCCCGCAGCTTTTTGAGCTGAATGATGCGCGGCAGGCTCGCCAATAGTCCAAGACTAGGCTTGATCAGCAGGCGCACGAGCGCGCGCAGGTTCCGTTCACTAGCTTTAGGCGCGGCCTCTCGCTTGGCTCGTCGCCGTGCTCTTTGCCTGCGCTTTGCTTGAGTCCGCAGCGGCAGGTAGGGGTACGGCAGGAATTGGCCCAAGAGTACGGGCGCGATGCGCAGGCCCTTGGCCCCCCATCGCAGCCCTAGCCCTAGCCCTCCCCAGAAAAAGGACAGCCGCGCTCCCCATTCCCAAAAGTCCGGCAGTCCCTCGCGCCGACAGTGCAAGGCAAAAGTCATAGGGACGCACAGTGCACCGAGGCCGAGCACACCCAACGCGCCCAACGCGGGTAGTAGCCAGTCTAGCATAAAGCGGGACGCGGCTTTTTCTGCCACGCCGCGTTCCAATCCGTGCGTCCGGGAAACTGCATAGCGGCGACCAAGGTGACAATGCACAACAGAGGGATAGCTAAGCTAGCTTACAACCTAGCGGCGCGCACTGGTCCAGTCAAGCCTTTCTAAGGATGCAGACAGGGGGTCCTGCCTTGACAGCACCCCCGTCGTACGTTAGGCTTAAATTAGACGTAAGTTACAGTTAAAAATTGAGTTAGGCTTTTTTGGTCAAGGGGCCAATACGCGGCAATAGCGACAAAGGGCGAACCGAATGGCAACCCGACAGACAGTAGGAAGGCGCGCCCTTCAAGGCGGAGAGGGCACGGGCAGTTATGGCAGTTATTGGCGCGGGCTAGGGGTAGTCATCGCGCTGTGGGCAGCCGTGGTACCGGCGAGCGCCCGCTCGACGCTCAGTGCGCGCCTAGACCAACCGGCGATTGCCGGGCCGGCGTTGGACCAGCAGTCCATCCTCTATTTGCACTATTTCCCCGGCGATGGCGAAGCCATAGTCAGCGCAGACCTACAGTGTCTTGGCAACGCACAGTTGCAGAGCGTTCGCTCGGCATTAGGCAAGGCGCAGCTAGAAGCAGCGTCAATCGCCATAGACTATGCAGCGCGGCCTTTGGCCGGAGAACACATCGACACCCTCTACATCGACCTAGTCGCCGCTGAGTTGGGCACAATCGGCTGGTCCGCGGCAATTCACTCCTCTCTCGACCCACAGGGCACTCCGGCTCACCAGATTGAATTCGACCTAGCGGTGCGCCCGCCGCCAGCCATTTCGTGGTCCATTGAGCCACCGCGGGTCTATCAGGGCGAGTACTTTGACTTGCGCGCGATCGTGCGCCTCGACGATGCCACCGGGCCGCCCTTAGAAGAGCTGAACTGGAGCTGGCCGCCGGAACTGAGCTGGCCAGAAGGCGACGCTCCGCAGCGCTGGTCGGGCAACTTGCCCCCCGGACAGGCCGATACGCTCTCTTGGCCGGTACTCATAGATCCGACTCACCTTGGCCCTTTACCTTTGGCGGTCGCTGCACAAGTCTCCGGCCAGAGCCCAGTGGACCTAGCAACCCAGCACTTGCAGGTGGACCCGCTGCCCGTGATGGCCTTGGAGCCTGGGTTTATGATGGCGCTGGAAACAGGGTTTATGGAAGTGGGCAAGCGCGGGCCAGTCACCTGTATATGGCGCAACGAAAGCGCCGACCCCATCGCCTTGGCGGCCCTGCGCCTGCAAGTTGCGCCAGCGTTCTCGGATGTCTCCTTGGTGGAAGGGCCGCCGGGCGCGGCCCTCGTACAAAGCGACGAGGAAGCCGCACCGAGCCTGATGGTGAGCGGTTTGGATAGCTTAGATGCGGGCGCAGCGATCCGGGTGACGCTCGAGGCGGTGCCGCAGCGACCAGGGCCTTTTACTTGGCAGAGTGCCTGTAAGCCCGTGGGGCGGGATCACTTTATTCCCCTGCACGGCGCGAACACGGTGCGCGTGGTATGGCCAGGAACGGCCCAAGCCCCAGGCGGCGCACAGCAAACCCCCACGGACCTGCAGTTGATCAATCAAGCCTTTGTCCGCGCCCTAGACCACCAAATGGATGCCCTACCCCTATCCTCGGGTACGCGGCTTTTCCTCCAAGCCGAAGACGACAAGAACGAGGCCAATTGGGTAGTTGAGGACGCCCTGATCGAGACCTTGCAGCAGCGCGGCTATCAGGTGCTGGTGCGCCAGCCGGAAGACGCGCCAGCCGACGTGGTGTACTATCGGCTGGTCAGGGCGCGCGTGGTGTACTCGCCTGCACCCCGGCGGCTACTTCTCTGGGGCAACGAACAACAGCGCGAAGCGTATGGCGACCTCTTCCTTAGAATAGAAACAGCCACCGACCGCATCGTGCGCTGGGACCGCCGCGTCCAAGCCTATAGCTCGGACATGGTGTCTAAGGGATTGAGCGGGGTCTTAGGTGGGGACGACATGGTCGAACAAACAGTACTCAAACCAGAAAACAAAGCTATCGTGCGCGGCCTATCGGCCGGCATTCTCGGCGGGCTATTCTACATCTTCTTCGTCTTGTAACCTTCAAAACCTCTGGATGCGCCTAGGGGCCTGCTCTTGGGACCGCCCATGTAGAGGGCACGTACTCGGCAGGACTTCGCCAGCGATGAAAAGCTCCTCTCGCTGATCGGGACAAAAGCGAGTGGCGATCTTGTGGGTATCGTTGCAGACCGCGCGGCGCACGACGAGGTTTTCTGGGTACTCAAACCCGCGATTCCTCAGGCTGCGATAGGGCTCCACACTCTCATACACCTCCTTCATAAACTCCGCCCACAACGGCAGGGCGGCCGCAGAGCCGGCCTGCCTTGGCCAGAGGCGCAGGCTGGGGTCGTCTATCCCGACCCAGACCCCAGCTACGAGATGGGGCGTAAAACCGATAAACCACGCATCCGTGTAGTCGTTGGTCGTGCCGGTTTTACCGGCTGCTTGCGGCCGAAAGCGATAGACCGTGCGGATACGGCGTCCGGTGCCGCCGACTTCATCGACGGCCGAACGCAGCATATCCGCGACAATTACGGCCACGGCCGGCCGCAGCACTTCCTGCTTGCGACCGCTTTCCTGCATAAAAAAGACATCTCCATCCTTGCGCTCCAAGCGGCTGATGGCCATAGGTTCGACGTAGATACCCTTATTGGGGAAGACTGCGTACGCAGCCACCAAGTCGAGGAGTAGCACCTCGCTCGTGCCGACGCCAATGGAGGGAATGGCTTGGATGGGCGTGGATATACCCATGTTGCGGGCATAGCTCCGAATCAGGGACGGGCCGAGTTCGTCAGCCAACTTAATGGAGATGAGGTTGCGCGACTGTTTCAGCCCTTCGCGCAACGTCATCGGCCCTTTGAACTTCTTGTCGTAGTTCTCGGGGTCCCAAAACTGTTCGCGTCTGTGGTCCCACAACGTAAAAGCATTGTCGTCGAGCACATCTACCGCAAAGCGATTGTTGTCGATGGCAGCCGTGTACACGAAGGGCTTGAACGCGGACCCAGGCTGCCGCTTGGCTTGGGTGGCGCGGTTGAATTTGCTGTGGCTGAAGTCGCGGCCCCCAATCATGGCCAAGATGTGGCCGGTAGCTGGATCCATAGCCACGAAGGCAGCTTGGACTAAGGCCGAGTCGCGCGCGCTCCGGGACGCACCTACGGCTTTTAGGTGCTGATCCACCTTTTTCTGCACCTTGCTTATTTCAGTATCAAAGTGCTTTTCGGCGATCTGCTGCAAGCGCGAGTCGAGCGTAGTGTGGACCACAAAGCCCTCGCGATAGGTTGCCATGCCAAACTCGCGCTGCATTTGCTGACGGACGTGCTCGACAAAGTACGGGGCTATGCCAAACGTCTCCTCGTGGCTGCCCCTGCGGGCGTCGATGGATTCGTTGCGCAGGGAATCGCGCTCGGCGGAAGTAATCGCGCCGTTGTCGGCCATGCTGTACAGCACCAGATTGCGTTGCTTGCGGGCGCGTTCAGGATGGCGCAGAGGGCTATAACTATTCGGCCTCGGGAGCAGCCCGATGAGCAAGGCGCTCTCTTCGAGCGCGAGCTGATCGACTTCGCTGTCAAAGTACAGGCGCGCCGCCGACTTAATCCCGTAGGCACCATGGCCGAAATAAACTGTGTTGAGATACATCGTCATTATCTCGGACTTAGTATACAGGCGCTCGATTAAGACGGCGGTGATCTGTTCGCGGATCTTGCGCGCGTACGTGGCCGCCGCATCGGCAAAAGAAGCACTGCTGCGCTGAGTGCCAACTTCGGCGAATATACTGCGGGCGAGCTGCTGGGTAAGCGTGCTGGCCCCTTGGCCGACGAGACGCCGGTCCCTGAGGTTGGCCAGTAGTGCCCCAGGGATGCGGTAGATATCAATGCCCCAATGCGAGAAGAAGCGCCGGTCTTCAGCCGCGAGGAGGGCGGCCCGCACGGATTCGGGGACTTCCTCATAAGTGAGGATTTCGCGGTTTTCCTCGAGGAAGTCCTGCAAGTGGCGGCCGTCGGCCGAATACACATTGGTGACCCGTTTAGGCCGAAAGCTCCAATCGTCGATGTCGGGCAAATTGTCGTTGAAAATCAGATAGGCACTCACGCCGACAGCAGCGTACAAGGCGAAGAAACAAACGGTGTAGAGCAGCAGCCTCTTGAGCAATGAGAGCGTAATCGCGCCTTTTACTCCTTCTACCACCCTGTCTAGACGCTCTCTATTAAAATTGAGCAGTAAGAGGCGAATCGCGCGTTTCGCTCCTTCTACTGCCCTGCCTAGAAGCTCTCTATTCATAGTAGCCCTTGACCCAACGCGTGTTGTATTCCTGCAAATACTCTAGGTGCGCGCTAGTTTGCGGATAGTGCTCGCTCGCTGGGTACGGATAGCCAGACATGCCGTGAAAGGGGAGCGGCCCGACCGTTAGCGAGTGCGCCGAGTGCAGGTCCATGTCCTTGCCAAAGCCATCGGCGTACAGCAGAAACGAGCGCACCAAACCATCCGCAGGCGGCGGCAAGGCGGCGAATTCAACGGTCAGCTCATCGCCGTGGAACATGATGACAAAGCGGTCGTCAATGTCCTCGACCAGCTCCTCCACCGGACCGAAGCGGGTGAAGGCTCCGGCGTGGGTGCCCCAAGGCGCTTCTAACTCCAATTGATCGTAGTGATAGCGAAAGGCAAAGGTGCCCTTGATAGACGTATGGGCCGGGTAGCCGCGCCAGTGAAGGTCACTCTGCGCCGGTTGCAGGCGATGGACTGTAAGCGGAACGTCCGCAGCGTCGCCCACCAGCAATTGATCCCAGTAGAGCGCAGTGTTGGTCTCAATCCGCAGCCGGTAGTCGTCGGACGGGAACAGGCCCGCCAAGTCGAAGAGCGCGTGTTTGGGCAGGCCCGCCGGGCAGCCCATATCTGCGCTGACTTCGATCCACCCTCCCTCGCCGTCAGCTACGGACAAGCGCGGCGGATACAGCGACAAGCCGCGCTGCGCGGCACTCCAATTCGAGGTCGAATGCGCGTAATCGACCCACCCATAACCGAGCAAGACCGGATGGGCGAATTCGGACAGGTCGCCCAAATCCAGCTCTAGCGCATAGTCTTCGGCATAGCCGTGTATATCGAGTCGCCCAAACCCGTCGTACCACTCGTCGTCGATCTCTTTCAGTGTAGCCAACACGTCCAGCCCCCGGTGGTCTTTAGCGGCTACCGGCGGGCGCAGATTGCGCAGAGGATAGAGTTTGAACTCCGGGTAAGGAGGCTGGGAAAGCAGGCGCTCATTCGGATACACATCTAACTCAGGCGGATGATCAACGGCTACTAATTCGAGGGCATCGACGTAAATGATCTCCTCTAGCTGGTTCGCCAATTGCAAGACGTAGTGGCCGTCCTTGGGAACCAGCGGCCCCAAGCGAACGTACTCGTCGGTATCGGGCTGATAGTACTGACCCGGGGCGGTCAAATAGCCAATAATGGCCCCCCCTAAAATATCGGTGACAAATCGATAGCGCTCGCCGTCCCAAGCGTAGAGAATGGGGCACGAGGTCCCCTTGCGGTCGAGTTCCGTCAACTCCAGCCGCTGTCCGGCCCCAGTCGCCAATTCGGTCTGGCGCACGCCCCCAGGCCAGAGAATGCGGATGAATTCGACCGAATCGCTCTGCGCCAAGCCGAAGTGGAGCACGCCTGCGTATCCCTCGCTGCGAATCTCGCGCTTCTGGAGGCGGTGAGTGGTTTTCACCTCCACCTTGGCCCCCACGCCGTCGCGGTTGCTATTAAGCCCTTGGGCGGCAATCTCGATCCAGTGCCCCCCTTCGCTTTGGTTGTGCAGCACCCGGCCACCCGTCCAAATATCCACGCGGCCATCGCCGTTGAAATCAGCCACGAGCGCAGCCCCACCCGGCTCGTCAATCGGGGATTGCGCATGGAACTGACCGTCGCCGTACGCGAGCGGTTGCAGCCGCTCGTCCTCACAGGCCAATAGGTCGAGGTCGCCATCGTTGTCGAAATCGGCGGAAAGCAGCGTCCGCCCACCGGACGCCGCCACCTCGGCCCGAACGAAGGCGCGACCGGCTTGGTTGATATGCGTCTCTATGCTGCCGTTAGCCGCGACCGCCAAATCCATATAGCCGTCTTGGTTGAAGTCCTCGACAGCCAAGCCCGCGCCCTGCACGGCACCCAAGCCCAAAACTTCAGCGACTTCCGAAAACGTGCCATCGCGATTGTTGGTTTGCACTCGCAGGCCCTCGGTCGCGAGCAGGACTATATCCACGTCGCGGTCATTGTCGAGGTCGGAGAATGCAGCGCGATCCGCCGCGACCGAACCGACTGGTTGGCCCGTGGCAGCAAAGCGGGCCTCGCCATCATTGGCCAGCAGCGAGACGCTCGGGCCGAGTACAAGCAGGTCCAAGTCGCCATCGTGATCAGCATCGCCCAGCGCAACACGGGTCGAGGCCACGGACAAGTCTTCTCCATCAGCCCATTGGCCGTTGGCCGCTCGATAGAGCAGAGTCCCACCCGCGCCGCTGAGGACCAAGTCAGCGATCCCATCGTTGTCGAGGTCGCCGGAGATCGCGCCAGTCGCCCCAAAGCCGTCGGGAAGCGTCGGAGCAGTGAGCATTTCCCCTGTGCCGCCAGCGTACAAGTGCAAGCCCTCGGCCCCGGCCAAGACATCCGGCCGACCATCCGCGTCAAAGTCGCCCAAGGCGGCAAAGCGCACCGGGCCAACCGCCGGACCAGCCGCCGCAAATGCAAAAGGCCCGGCCACGTCGTCCTGACTCGAATCGCCACCACCGGCGTCGGCGACGGCCTCGGCGTATTTGCCCTGCCCCTGATAGGACGAAGAAACGCCTTGGTGACCGGCTTGGCTGAGTTGGTTAAACTGCTCCAAGGTGCTTTTCCACTCCTCCTCGCGCCCGAGCCGCCGGTAGAGATTGGCCAGTCCATAGTACGCCGACACGTTGTAGGGATCGAGGCGGATGGCTTCCTTGAAGTCGGCGATGGCGGCCTCGCCCTCGTTTAGCTTGGCCCGCATCTGCCCCATGTAGTAGCGCACGTGAGGATCGTCACGGTCGGCGGCCGCGACCTTTTGCAGGGCGGCGAGCGCCTTGCCGTGCTCCCGGCCTTGGGCATTGTAGATCAGGCCCAGCGCGTAGTTGGCGTGGAGGAGATCGGGGTCGATGGCGAGGGCGGTTTGCAGGGCCGTAGCAGCGCTGTCGTACTTGCCGAGGGCGTAGTACGAAATGCCTAAATTGGCCTGCGCACTAGCGTAATCCGGCACCAAAGCGAGGGCGCGGGCAAACTCCTCCCGCCCGCGCGTGTAGTTGTGCTGATCCATATAGACCACGCCCTGATTGTTGTGCCAGCGCGCCTTGGGAGGCCAAGCCGGCACCTCCTCGGGCGGCCCCTGTTCACAGGCCGCTCCCAAGAGGGCTGCGGCGAGGGGTAGCAGAGCTTGGCGCACCTTGACGCTTGTACGGGGCATAGTTATATTTTTTCCTCCCATATTGATCGATTTTCGAGCGAGAGTAGCTCAGTTGGTAGAGCTCCACGTTGCCAACGTGGTTGTCGCGGGTTCGAGTCCCGTCTCTCGCTCCATTTTTTTGCCTCAACCTTCATTTCAATATAATAGTTAAAACCCCCATAGAGAAAAGCTGACCCGGTCTTGCGTCGGCTCAATTTTCAGAGGGATCCGCCGGGTCGGCAAAGCGCTGGCCAAGCCGGAACAAATCGCCCAGTGGGTTTTCGCGCTCCTCCAGAGCGTCGGCTATAACTGGCCCAATGGAGCCGCCGAATTTAAAGCCGTGGCCGCTGCCACAGCCAGCGATGAGAATCCCCCGCGTCGCCGGGGCCCAGTCGATGACGAAGTGGTCGTCGGGCGTATTGGTGTACAGGCAGGCGCGCCCCCCCACAAGTCGGGCCCCTTCCAGCGCGGGCAAGCGCTGGGTGACAAAGACACGGGCCTGATCGAGGAAGTCGGGGCTGGGTTCGCGGTCGGCCTCGGGCTCGGCGCGCTCCACCTTGCTGTCCTCGGCGATTTTGACGTACCCTTCGCGCAGCAACGGGAAGCCGTACCAAGCCGCCTGCGAACTCAGCGCCGTCCACACGGGAAACACCTTCTGAGCAAACTTTTCGGGATCGATCGGGACCAAGAAGGCCATTTGCTGTCGCGTTATGCGCAAATGGTCCTTTAACTCGGGAAAAAGGCGCACCACCCAAGCACCGGCGGCGACCACGACGCGGTCGAATAGAGGCCGCTCTTCCCCAGTGACTAGACGAACACCCCGGTCGGTCTCATCCATGGCCTGCACTGGGGTGTGAGACCGAATAGCAACGCCTTGGTCCCGGGCCAGATCGGCCAGATCAGCCACGGCCTGACCGCTGCGCAAATAGCCGGACCAAGGATCGTAAAAGAGCGTGTCGTCGTCCTGCACGGCAAATTGGGGAAAGCGCTGGCGGACCTGAGTCGGGCTCAGCACTTCGACCGTCTTCCCCCGCTGGTGCAGCGTCTCCAAACCGCGGCGAGCCGGACTATCGTCGGGCAAATCGCCCCAGATATTGAGCTTGCCAGTCTGGTAGTAGATAGTCCGGCTGAGCTGGTCGTGCCACCGACGCCACTGATGCGCGGCCCGCTCGACCAGTTCGTGGTAGGTCTCCTCGGGGTAGCTGGTGCGGCGAATGACTTTGGAAACGTCGGTCGAGGAGGCATCTGGACAGGGGATGGAGCCGCGTTCGAAGAGGGTGACTTGGTGACCCCGCCGGTTGAGTTCCAAGGCCGCGGCCAAACCGAAAATGCCCGCTCCTACAATGCCGACGCGCATGGGGCTAGAGCTTCTCAGTGCGGCGCTCGCGCAACTGCAGCAGGGCCGGCAGCAGGGTGACGGACGTGATAAAACAGGACCCCAAGCCCACCAGCGAGAGCACGCCAATCGACGTGAGCGCCGGGTGAATGGCCGGCACCAATCCCGAGAAGCCGACCATCGTCGTCAGTGACGTAGCCAACAGCGCGAGCCCGGTCGTGCGCAACACCAATCGCAACGAGCCGCGGCCGACTTCTTGGTAGCGGTGGAAGATGTGGACGCTGTTGTCAATGCCCATGCCGATGATCGTCGGGAAAGCGACCATGTTGTAGAGGTTGAGCTTGATGTCAAACACATACATGAAGCCCACGACCCATATCAAGGCGTTCACAAGCGGCGTGAGCACCAGCAGGGTATCGACGAAACTCCGCAGATCGATGAGCAACACCACCGCTACTACCGCGAGCGTGAGGATCACGGCGAGGGGGCTGTCCTCGAGCATGACCTTGAGCATCTCGGCGACGATGATGTGCGAGCTAGAAGCTATGTAGGTCTTGCCCGTCGGCGTTTCAATGTGGCTGATTTCCTCGGCAAAGCGGATGGCGTCTTTTCCATCCCTGAGCTCGACTGCGGCATTGATCGCCACAAAGTTGAGGATGTTGCCCTCCTTGTCCTTGAACGCATTGGTCAAGTCCGCGGGCAGGTCGTACAGCGTGAGCTTCTCCACGTCGAGGTACGGGCGCAGCGAGTCCAGCTTCGCCCGCTCGCTCTCGCTAAACAGGCCCTCTTCCCGGTCGAGCAAGGCGCGGATGTCGGCGATGAGCGCCAGCTTGGCGTCTTGGTCTTGTGGCAATGCGGAGTACACGCTCTTGACGCTGAGGACCGTGGAGGAGTCGCCATGGGCGGCCTTGATGGCCTCGACCGTGCGGACCACCTCCATGGCCTCGTCGTAGCTTTCGGTCAAGACGATGGCCGGCGAGCGGCCTTCCTTCAGGCTCTGGGGCAGGCTGCCCTTGTTAATATTGGGCGGCGGCGCGGGCTTGAGCTTGCTGAAGTCGTATTCAAATTCCAAATCGCCGAGGTGGTACAGCGAGTACCCAGTGATCACTGTGCCTATCAACAAGGTGGCCCAAGGCTTTGGATAGCGACCCGTGCGCCACAGGACGCTGCGCTTGCGGATCGGGATAACCAACCGCAGGCGCTCGGCGAGGACGATGAAGGCCGGGCATATCGCGACCATGGCCACCAGCGAAAAGAGAATACCGGTGCCCACGATAAAGCCGAACTCCGAGAACCCCTTAAAATCCGTCAACAGCAGCGAATAGAAGGCGATCGAGGTAGTGACCGCCGTCGTCGCCAGGGCCTTGCCCGTGTACCGGACAGTCACGGTCAGGGCCTGTTCGATGTCCATGCCTCGGCGGTGGGCCTCGCGGTAGCGGGCGAAGATGTGAATGCCAAAGTCGATGCCCAGCCCAAAGAGGATGGCGAACAGCCCCACGGTGATCATGTTGAGACTGCCGATGGCCAAGTAGGTGACGCCAAAAGTCCAAGTTAGGCTCATCATCAACGGCAAGGTGATGAAGAGCGAGCCAATTACTTGGCGGAAGAACAGGGTAATGAGCAGCAGCACGCCGACAATGCTGTATAAGGCCGTTGACTTGAGGTCGCGGATAATGATCGTGAATTGGTTGGCGCTGTTTTGGAAACTGCCCTTGTACACGCATTCAATGCTGGGGTGGAAGCGCTCCGGGCCGATGGCGGCAATGGTCTGGTCGAGATGGTCGATCAGGGCCTGTGAGAAGGCGACATCCGTGGTAAGCCCGGCCGGATAGAGCCGGAGGATGACACCATTGCCCTCTTTTGTGATGAAGTACTGGCGATATTGCTCTGGGACCACCGCGCCATCCTGCTGGTACTTGGCCTCGATATCCGAAAAGTCGAGCACCTGCTCTTCCTCGTCGTCAAAAGCGAAGTAGAGCGGCGACTGCTTGAGCTTTTGTAGCTCTATGTGCTCGTCGAGGCGGCGGTTGACTTCTCGCAGGTCCTCTAAATCCATGTAGAGGAGCCGGTTTTTTTCGAGCAACTCCTTTTTGCTGTCGAGGCGGCTCACCGAACTGATCAGCGGGCTGTGTTCGAGCGAATCGGCCAAGACCTGCATGAAGGAAACGGCCGCGTCCAAATCGTCGCTGGTAATGACGATCATCAGCGGAGCGATGCCGCCAATGCGGGCCTTGATGCGGTTGAGTTCCTGGACGCTGACGTAGTCGTCGGACAGTAGGTCGGCGAAGTCGGTCTTGATGTTTCCGGCCAGCTTGACAGCAAAGAACCCGGCAAATACCGACAGTATCGTGGCCAGCGCAATTATGCCTATGTAGTGGTGGTAGATGTAGCGAACCAAGCGCTGGTGGCTTATGGGCATGGCGGAGGGTTAATCCTCGGTTGCACCGCCTGAAGGCGGCGAGAGAATCGTTTCCCGCAGGCGGGCCAACTGCTTGTCGAGCTGGACGATTAGCTTCTCGTAGCCATTTTTTTCAATGTAGCGGGCATAGCGCCGTCTGTTGCCCTCGGCCGTGCTGACGCCGTCGATGACCAAGTCGTATATCCGCCACACACCCTCCACCCGATGGAGCTTGTACTCGATCTCTATTTCCTCATCCCGCACAGGTGCCAGCGCTTGGACGACGGCGGCGTCCTCTTGCACCTCGGCCGACTCATAGCGGATCTCACCTTCGCGGTAGTAGCGGGAAAAGCTGTCGAAATTCTGCTCGCGGATGATGCTACTGAAGGTCTCGGCGAAGTGGTCGCGCTCGGCCGGAGAGCGTTCCTCCCAGTGATCCCCCAAGGCGAGGCGGCTCAATTCCCGAAAGTCAAAGGCCGCGTTGATATGCTTCTTGATCTCTTCCCTCATAGCCGGGGGCAGCGAGTCAGCCGGTGCCTCCGCGAGGACGGCCTGCACCTCGGCGTCGTGACTCTTGAGGAAGGCGATGGGATCGTCATCTTCTGCGGTTGCGCTGGCAGCCGCAGTACAGAGGGCCACCCACGCGGCGCACCATAGCGTTTTCATTGTGAATTCTCCCCTGAGTACGCGCCGTTGGAGACGGGAAGTCCGCCGCAGTGATTGACCACGCGCCCGCCGTCAAAAGCCTCGCGCGTCCAGACTCGCAGGTCTGCGTAGTACGCTTCGGCGTACGAACGGGTCGAGTTGGCGTCTGTCAGCAGCCCCAAGCCAATGGTGCGCTTGGCCGGCCGACCGCCTAACTTTTCCCGGTGGTGCTTTTCCAAGTCAACCACCTCAAAGGTCCATTTGCCCAAGTTGGTTGTGCCGCTTTCGACGACGAAGAACCAAGGCCGGAATATCTTGTCGCGCCGCCCCACCGTGCCCTCGGGCAAGGTCGTGCTCCACACGTATTTGAGCTGTTTGGGAACCCCCAGCCAATTCTTGGAGAATATAACGTACAAACCAGCCGCGCTGTCGTTGGCGTCGTCGAGAAACTCGTTGCCCCCCTGCGGTAAGGCCGCAGCGCGCCAGCACCAAGTCATAATCGGGTACTGGCGGGGATTCCAGTGGACGAATTTCCCCATGATGACCGAATGGCTCGAATCGCGCGCCGCCATGTAGCGCCGAGGCTTCGACGACTCGACTGAGCTCGCCGAAGTCCCGAGCTCAGCCGAGGGTCGGCCCTCTACGCGGTAGAGCACGGGTTTGAGCCGGTCCTTTTTCTTCCACGGCCCCCACTCCATCGGCTGCGACCCGTCCCAAGTAGCGGCAAAGTCCTCGAGGACGACGAATTCGCGCTCGGCGAGTTGGGCCTCCAACACCGGCGGCGAATGTTCTCTATCGATCAGCGACTGGTAGCGACGCCGATAGTGGCTGGAGACGGGCCTACCGTCGATCTTTAACTCGGCAATTTTCCAAGTTCCGTCTGCGAGAATCAAGTCGGCCTCCACGCCGAGCGAGCGAGTAGCAAATAACGCGCGAAGCTGCGCCCGACCCCGCTGGCCATTCACTTCGAGGCTATCCAAGCGCAAGCCCTGCCAATCGGGGGAAGCAAGCTGGACGGCCAAGTCCGCGCTAAGGCGGTGCTGGTAAGCCCTAGCGAGTCGGCTGCGATAATGCTCGACGAGGTGAGTAAAACGCGGGCTAGATAGCAAGCCCCGGTATGCGTCCAGCGACTCTTCGAGATAGTCGCCAAAGGTCGCCGCAGCAAACTCGTCCACGGCCAAGTGCTCGCTCACTAGACGGTCAGCCGTGCCGGCGCGCTCGCGGTTGGGTGCCTCTAGCAGCGCGTTCAGCCGCGCCACGACCGCCGTCGCCCAAGCCGCGTCGGCCCTGCCGTCGCTTGGGCTGGCCAACGCCAACAGCACGACTGCGCTAAGGAGTTGCATCATCGCGTGGGATCAATTCGAGGCCGCCCGTGGCCTTTTCGAGACGGGCGACGCTGAGGTTGAAGTCGTACAGGGCTTCTCCGTGGGCTTGTTCGCGGCGAGCCCAAGTTTCAAAGGCGGCGATCAAGTCGCCGATGGTCTGCGGGTCGAACTCAAAATCGTCCCGAGCTTCCCGCAGCCACTGCCGGGCCAACCGCCGACTCTTGCGCACGTCTTGCAAATCGCGGTCGGCGCGGCGATAGTCCAAATAGGCGCGGCGGACATCTAAGCGGATCCCTTCCTGCGCACTCGGTACGCGCACTTCGAGCGCGCGGTATTCAGCGCGTGCTCTATCTACATCCGCAGCCAACAAGTGCCATTCCAAGGATTGCCGCACTCCGATGAAGACGCCGCCGTTGAAAAAGTTAAACTCGTCTTTGACGAATGGGTTCCGCTGGTCGGTGCGCCCAGGAGCCACGGCATAGCGCAAGCCACCGCCGACAAACACTTGGGGCTGGTACGCAGCGCGGGCCGCTTGTGTGAGGGCCTGTTTGGCAGCGAGGCCCGCTTGCAGCTTGCGCCATTCCGGCCGCAGGTCGAGGGCCTGTGCGACCAATTCGTCTAAGGACGGAACTACGGCTGCCACCGGCGCGAGTCGCTCGGCCCGGAGCAGGATCGGCGCATCGCTGGGCAGGCCCGTGCGCCAAGCCAGCGCCGCCCGCGCCAAGGCCAATTGGTCGCCCACCTCGCGCTGCTGCACGGCCAAGTCGAGCTGGGCCAGCCGCAGCTTGTAGCGATCGGACGACGAGAGTGAGGGGTCGTCGTCCAACTCCTCGGCTCTGCTAGCTAGCTCATCGCTCACGCGCTGCGCCAAGGAATTCAGGTCTTGCGCCAACAGCAGTCCGTAGTACAGCTCCTTGACGGCAAAAGCCACGTCCAACCGAGTCTGCGACAAATCGGACTGCTCCACATCGACCCCTCGGGTGGCGGCCTCGTTTAAATGGCGACCGAGACTAAAGGGATAGAGCGGCTGCACAAATTGCAGCTCGGCGCGCGCAAAAGGCCCCAAGGATCGGAACCCCGTGGTATCAGAGGGCGGGTTGAACACACTGCCCATAGCATCTGGGACTAGGCCACTTTCGCTGTCAATACGCAGGCGGGGGAGGATTTTGGCGGCCGTAGCTTGGCGGCGGCGAGCATCCGCCGACTCGACCTTCCAGCGGCCACTCGCAACCTCGCCATCGCGGTCCAAGGCGCGGTCGATAAGCTCAGTCAGCGTCCAGCGCTTGTCGGGCATTTGGGCGCGGGCCGGGAGGGAGGGCAAGCATATGGCGAGGCTCCAAACCCCTAGCCAGAAGGGGGTGCAAATTTGCATGCCAGTGGGAAATCTCAGCAGCGGAAGAGGCGGAATTCGCGGCGGTAGCGCGGGTCTGTCATTATTTTTCTAACTTGTTAAAAATAGTTAAGTTAATATACAGGCTGAGCGATTTAGCGTCAATGTAAACGCCCGTCTGCTTCTTGGATTGTACAACACCCAAACCCTATGTTTTATGCACCTATGTTTTGCTTAAAATGCGCGAATAGACCGGCACCATGCAGCCGACTTTAGTCGTCCGGGAGGCCTGCGAACACAACCTGCGCGCCGTTTCCTTGGACCTGCCCCACGAATCCCTCGTGGCCGTCAGCGGCCCATCCGGGTCGGGCAAGACTTCTCTCGTATTGGACACGATTTACGCCGAGGCGCGCCGACGCTTTCTCGCAGCGCTGGACCAAGGAGGCGGCTGGCGCACATTGCGCGTGCCCAAGGTCGGCCGCATCGACGGCCTAGCTCCCGCCCTCGCGCTGGCCGGAGGGGCTGGCCACCAGAGTCCGCGCGCCACAGTGGCGACCCTGTCCGGCTTGTACGACCTGTTGCGTCTGCTCTTCGCCCGCGTCGGGCAGCCCGGCTGTCTCCACTGCGGCGGACAGGTGCAGACGCATCGCTTTGAGGAAGCAAACGAAGCGGCTGCGAGCCTGCCAGATGGCACCCGCCTGATGATCCTCGCGCCGCGCCGGCCGCGGGAGGACGAGACGCCCGAGCAGGTTCTCGCCGCGATTGATCGCGCCGGCTACCGCCATGTGCGTCTCGACGGACAAGACCTGCTGCTGGAGGACATCGCGCCCGAACGCGTTGCCCGCGCCCAACATCTGTCCGTGGTCGTCGATCGCCTCGTCGTCAAAAAAGGCATCGCGCGCCGCCTACAAGGGTCGCTGCAAGCGGCCTTGGAAGCGGGCGACGGCCAAGTGGTGCTTTCCACTCCGGACGCCGGAAGCGATTTAGTTTTTGCCGTGCGACCGGCATGTTCTACCTGCGGCGCACCCTTCCCTCCCTTAGAACCCGCGCTCTTTTCCTTCAATAGCACAGTCGGGGCCTGCACAGCGTGCCGGGGTCTCGGAGTGCAGAGCGGCTTGAGCAGCGAGCAAGTCTTCGCCGGAGGACAGTCCACACTCGAAGGAGCGCTGGGACCCCTGTGGCACGACTTTGGGCACGGCGATTTGCGCGACCGCCTGCAATCCTTTTGCAAGCGGCACCAAGTCGATCCCGAACAGCCCGTAGGCGACTGGCCGGACCAAACAGTCGAACGGCTGTGGCACGGCGAGGGCCGCCGATTCATCGGGCTAGAGCGCCGATTAGAGCGCATCAGTGCCAAAGCTGAAGGCGAGGAATTGGCCTGGCTGGAGGAACGCCTCGACGACGCGCCGTGCCCTAGCTGTGACGGGGCGCGCTTGCGGCCCGAATCGCTCGCAGTGGAATTGGGCGGAGCGTCGATTGCCGCGGTCGGCGAGTGCGCGGTTGTCGCGGCGACTGAGTGGCTCAGCAACCTCGATTTTCCCGCAACTACAGCTCCCGTCGGAGAGGCCATCCGCAGCCAGATCAGCCGCCGCCTGAACCTATTGCAAGAGTTGGGACTAGAATACCTGCAACTAAACCGCCGCGCCGACACCCTGTCGAGCGGGGAGTTTCAACGGCTGCGCCTCGGGTCTGCCCTGTCGTCGGGCACCACGCAGATGCTCTACGTGCTCGACGAACCCAGCGCCGGTTTGCACGCGCGCGACGCCGCCCAACTCCTAGACGCACTCAGAGCACTGCGCGACGCCGGAAATTCCGTGTTCCTAATCGAACACGACGCCTCACTCTTGCGTGGAGCCGACTGGCTGGTCGATATGGGGCCGGGCGCGGGAACCGCCGGCGGGCAGGTCGTAGCCGAGGGCACGCCGAGCGAGGTAGCCGCAGCCGAGTCCTTGACCGGACGCTATCTGCGCGGAGCACTGCAATTGCCGCGCACCCAAGCGCGCCAGCCACAGGGGTGGTTGGTCCTATCCGGTGCCCGCGGCCACAACTTGCGCCAACTCGATGTGAAGTGGCCGTTGGGGACCTTGACCTGCGTGACCGGGGTTTCCGGGTCGGGCAAAAGCTCGCTGGTCAGCCACACCCTGCATCCCCTCTTAGCGGCCAAATTGCACGGCGCTCAGCGTCGCCCCCTGCCCTACAGCGCTTGCACTGGCATTGAGCAGGTAACGCGCGTCGTCGCGGTTGATCAGCGGCCCATCGGCCGCAGCGCACGCTCAAACGCGGCGACCTATACGGGGGTGCTAGCGCCGATTCGCCGCCTGTTTGCCGACCTGCCCGAAGCCCGCCTGCGGGGCTACCGACCCGGCCACTTCAGCTTCAACGCCCCAGAGGGAGCCTGCGACCTGTGCAAGGGCCGGGGAGTGCACAGCACGCGCCGGGGCGCATTCGACGATCTTGAAGTCGTCTGTCCCGCTTGCAGCGGACGACGCTACCGCGCCGAGGTCTTGGACGTGCGTTTCCACCAGCACCACATCGCCGAAGTGCTGGAGCTGAGCGTGGCCGCAGCGAGCGAACTTTTTGCGGCCGTGCCCCAAGTCTCGCAGCGGCTAGAAACCCTCGCGGAAGTGGGTTTGGGGTATTTGCACCTCGGCCAGCCAGCGACCAGTTTTTCCGGCGGCGAGGCCCAGCGGGTTAAGCTAGCTGCCGAACTGGGCCGCTCGCGCCAAGATCACGCGCTCTACATCCTCGACGAGCCAACCTCGGGCCTGCACTTGGAGGATGTGCGCTTGCTGCTCGCGCTGTTGCAGCGCTTAGTTGACGAGGGCAACACCGTAGTGGTAGTTGAACATCACATCGAATTCATCGCAGCCGCCGACTGGGTCATCGACTTGGGACCAGAAGGCGGAGAAGCTGGCGGGGCAATCACCGCTTGCGGCCGCCCCGAGGAAGTGGCCGACGCGGCTGGCTCCCACACGGGCGCGTACTTGCAGAAGCTGTTTGCCGCGCAGCTAAATACACGACAGTAATCCACTGGACGGTACGATGGGCATCCAGTCTAACGGACGGTACGCCCATTCGCGGTAGGGGGCGGTTTCAAACCGCCCCCTACACCGGATGCTTGCTTGCGGAGCGCAGGTCTGACATGCCACTACGTAACATCAGTGAGTACTCGAGGAGGTTTTCATTGGACCAACAAAAAATACAAGCCTACATGCAGCAAGAAGGAATCGGCGCTTGGTTAGTGTACGACTTCCGCGGCGGCAATCCGGTCTTATGGCAGCTTTTAGGCCAGCGACGGCAAACGACCCGGCGCGTCTTCCTCATCGTGCCAGCGGAGGGCGCGCCGCGCTTACTCGGCTCAGCGGTCGAGCCGGAGGCCCTCGCCGGGCTGGGCATAGATATCGTCCATTACGCTAGCTGGGAACAGCTACATGCCCTGTTGCGCGATGCAGTGGAAGGTCTGCCACAGGTGGCAATGGAGTACTGGCCCGGCGGAAAGCTACCCACGGTGTCCTGGGTCGATGGCGGCACCTTGGAGTTGGTGCGATCCCTCGGCCCCGAGGTGGTGTCTTCGGCCGATCTGTGCCAAGTCGCCTTGGCCACGTGGAGCGCGGACGCACTCGCCTCGCACCGCGACGCCTGCCGCCAAGTCGCCGAAGTCAAAGACGCGGCCTTTGAGTACATCCGCAGCCGCCTCCACACCGGCCTCACCGAGTTCGACGTCCAATCGTTCATCGTCGCCGCACTGGAGCAACGCGGCCTCGACATTGGACATCCGCCGATCGTCGGCGTCAATGGCAACAGCGGCAATCCGCACTACGAGCCACGCGCAGACACGGCCGCCCCCATCGAGCCGGGCGCTTGGATCCTCATCGACCTGTGGGCGCGCCACCCCGGCGAGCAGCACGTGTTTAGCGACATCACTTGGGTCGCCTTCGCCGGTCCGCACGTACCCGCAGCTCACGCCGAGGTCTTCTCTGCGGTGCGCGAAGCGCGCGATCAAGTGCTGGCGCGGCTCGACGCCGCATGGCGCGCCGGAGAAGTGCTACAGGGCTGGCAACTCGACCAAGTGGCGCGCCAAATCCTGACAACGCGCGGCTTGGGCGAGCAGTTCGTCCACCGCACAGGGCACAGCCTTGGCCCAGGGCCGAGCATCCACGCGCTAGGCGTAAACCTCGACGACCTAGAGACCCACGACGCGCGGTCAATCCTACCGGGCACGGGCTTTTCCGTCGAGCCGGGCGCGTACCTGCCGGAGTTCGGCGTGCGGCTCGAAGTCAATGTGTACGTGGATCCAGAGACCGGGCCAGAAGTTACAACCCCCATCCAAAACGAAGTCATCCTCTTGCTTTGAGCCTCGGAATCGTCCTAGTCAGCGGTGGGCTCGACTCCTGCGTCACCGCCGCCATTGCCGCCCGCCGCGGCCCCCTGGCCTTTCTCCACTTGCGCTATCGCCAGCGCACCGAGGAACGCGAATTCATGGCGTTTTCCGCCCTCGCGGATCACTTCCAAGTGGAGACCCGCCTCGTGGTGGACGTCGATTACATGCGCCAAATCGGCGGCTCCAGCTTGGTCGATGCGACCCAGCCCATCCCCGAAGATGACGCCACAGCCGACTTGCCCACGACCTACGTCCCCTTCCGCAACGCCAACCTACTCGGCGTTGCCGTAGCTTGGGCCGAGGTCATCGGCGCAACCGACATTTACATCGGCACCCACGAAGCCGAGAGCCACTACCCGGACTGCCGGCGAGAGTTTTTCTCCACCTACGAGCGCATGGTCGCCGCTGGTACCAGCCCACAAACCCAAATCCGCATCCAGACCCCACTCATCGACTGGGACAAAGCCGCCATCGTCCGCTGCGGCCTAGCGCTTGCCGCCCCTCTGCACCTGACCTGGTCCTGCTATCAGCGCGAAGACCTCGCCTGCGGCCGCTGCGAGAGCTGTCGCATACGCTTGGCGGGCTTTCGCCGGGCTGGTGCCGACGATCCCTTGCCCTACAACTCTATTCCAAGGAGCTAACCCATGCTAATCGGCTACGTCAGCGACGAACGCTACATCGCCCTGCACGACGTGCAATTCGAAATCGCCAACGAAAACCTGCACATCGAAACCCGCTCGCGAGCCACCGGCGAAGTCTTCGCCGACATCCCACCCGGCCCCTACACCGTGACCTTGCAAAAAGACGGCTTTGGCCCCAAGCGCGGGCAAATCAACATCCACCCCGAGCGGCCGCACCACTTCCGCATGCTCGCGCATCAATTGCTCGGCTACGCCTGGCCCAAGTGGGTCCAAACAGGCGAGCAATCCGAGTTCCGCGTCCACGCGCTCGAAGCCTATCGCCTCGATTTGTGGCGCTACGGCTGGGAAAAAGAGCACATCCGCCCACTGGGCTGGTTCGACGAGCACGGGCCGCGCGCCACCATGCAGATCACCCCGGACGGCGACTACACGCAGACCGGGGTGACGTGGAACAAGTTTGGTTACACAAGCCCCAACCACAAACAATTCGTCACCGCGCCGGAGCGGTCTGGCCTGTACTACTTCCACGCCAAAGGCGAGTCCGGCGCGTTTTTCTCCTTTCCCTGGATCGTCGCCCCAGCCGCCCCCAGCGCGGACATCGCAGTCCTCGCCGCCAACATCAACTGGAACGCGTACAACAACTTTGGCGGGCGCTCCAACTACATCCACGCCGACTGCTTTCCGCCCACGCCGACGATCAATGCCCGCCTAGAGCTGAAGCGCTACACCGACCGCGAACACCTCAACTACGACGCCGAGGACTACGCCCCCCTCTCCTTCGACCGACCCGAGCCGCTCAACCACGTTCCCGAGGGTGCCGAGATCACCGATCCCATCGCGGGACGCTCGGCCTCGCACGTGGCCCCGGCCGAGTGGCGCTTCCTCGGCTGGATGGAGCGCGAGGGTTATGCCTACGACCTGTACGCCGAGACCCAATTTCACTTTGACCAGCTCGACCTCGACCAGTACAAAATCCTCATCATCACCACCCATCCCGAGTACTGGTCGCGCAAGATGTACTACGACGTCAAGGCGTGGGTGCGCGAGCGCGGCGGCAAACTCATGTACTTGGGAGGCAACGGCCTCAACTGCGAGGTGGAGATGCTCGACGAGCAGACCATGAAGGTCAAAAACGGCCACGCGCGCATCCAGCGGGCCGAGGGCCACGAGAGCCGCTTTCACCAGTACCACGAGTCCGAGGCCAACCTGCTCGGCGTGGTCTGCACCACGGCGGGCATTATGACGGCCGCGCCGTACCAAGTCCTCGCCGCCGACCACTGGATTTTCGCCAACACAGGCGTCAAAAACGGCGAGACCTTCGGCGAGGCCAGCCTGCACGAGCGGGTACCCGGCGGCGCTTCCGGCCACGAGACCGACAAGACCTCGCCCTCTTCGCCCCCCAACATCGAAATCATCGCCCGCGGCCTCAACCCCGACCGCGGCGGCGCGGAAATGGTTTACTACGAGACAGAGAGCAACGGCGCGGTTTTTTCCGTCGGCTCCATCACCTATCCAGCCTCAATTCTCGTGGACGAGACCGTTTCGCGCATTACCACGAACGTCATCGAGCGCTTTGGCGCGGCATAGCCAAGGCACCCGTCTGGCCTTATTCTAAAATGTTTTAACCAACCGGATGTTTTGACCAACCGTAGGGGCAGGTTTGAAACCTGCCCCTACAAGGAATCCCAATGACGACAACCAACACCGACCTGAACTGGATCGCCAACTACATCTGGGGCATCGCCGACGATGTCCTGCGCGACCTATACGTGCGCGGCAAGTACCGCGACGTGATCCTGCCGATGACTGTGCTGCGCCGGCTCGACGCCGTGCTGGAGGACAGCAAGCAGGCGGTCCTCGATATGAAAGACACCCTCGACAACGCCGGCGTCATCGAACAGGATCCAACCCTGCGGCAGATCGCTGGACAAGCCTTCTACAACACCTCCAAGTTCACCCTCAGCGACCTACGCGCCCGCGCCAATCGCCAGCAGCTCGAAGCCGACTTTCGGGCTTGGCTCGACGGGTTCTCACCCAACGTCCAAGACATCCTCGAAAACTTCGAATTCCGCAACCAAGTCTCGCGGCTTTCCAGAGCCGACGCCTTGGGCACGCTGATCGAGAAGCTGACCTCTCCCGACATCAACCTGAGCCCGGCCCCGGTGCACTACGCCGACGGCACGGTCAGGCATCCCGGCCTCGACAACCACGGCATGGGGACGATCTTCGAGGAACTGATCCGGCGCTTCAACGAGGAGAACAACGAGGAGGCGGGCGAACACTGGACTCCACGCGACGCCGTGACCCTGATGGCGAAGCTGGTCTTCCTGCCCGTCGCCGACCAGATCAAGTCCGGCACTTACCTGATCTACGACGGGGCCTGCGGCACCGGCGGTATGCTGACCGTGGCCGAGGACGTGCTTCAGCAGCTCGCCGCCGAACACGGCAAGGAAGTCTCCACCCACCTATACGGCCAAGAGATCAATGCCGAGACCTACGCCATTTGCAAGGCCGACTTGCTGCTGAAGGGCGAAGGAGACGCGGCCGACAACATAGTGGGCGGCCCAGAGCACTCCACCCTGGCCAACGACGCCTTCCCGTCCCGCGAGTTCGACTTCATGCTCTCCAATCCGCCCTACGGCAAGAGCTGGAAGACCGATTTGGAGCGCATGGGCGGCAAGCGCGACATGCGCGATCCGCGCTTCGTGATCGAGCACAACGGCGATCCCGAGTATTCCCTAGTCACCCGCTCCAGCGACGGCCAGATGCTCTTTCTCGCCAACAAGCTCTCCAAGATGAAGCCGGGCGGCAGCCGCATCGCCGAGGTACACAACGGCAGCTCCCTGTTCACCGGCGACGCCGGCCAAGGCGAGAGCAACATCCGCCGCTGGATCATTGAAAACGACTGGCTGGAGGCAATCGTCGCCCTGCCGCTCAACATGTTCTACAACACCGGCATCGCCACCTACGTCTGGGTGCTCTCCAACCGCAAACCAGAGCATCGCCAGGGCAAGGTGCAGTTAATCGACGCCACCGAGTGGCACCGACCGCTGCGCAAGAACCTGGGCAAGAAAAACTGCGAGCTCGGCGAGGCGGACATTGAGCACATCTGCGACACCTTCCTCGCCTTTGAGCAAAACGAGCAGAGCAAGATCTTCGACAATGACGCCTTCGGCTACTGGAAGGTGACGGTCGAACGGCCGCTGCGGCTCGAAGGGGCCGACCCCAACCGCGCTTACAAGGCCGCCGAGATCAAGAAGCTGAAGGAGGACTGCGAGCGTAGCGACACCGCGCCGCCCATCATCAAGAAGATCCACAAGAGAAGCACAGAGGCCGACCCGCTGCGCGGCCTGTTCGAAACCACCGTCAACGGCAAGCCCGTCGTGGTGGAGTACGAACCGGACACCGACCTACGCGACACCGAGCAAATTCCGCTGCAAGAGGAAGGCGGCATCGAAGCGTTCCTACAGCGCGAGGTCCTACCCTATGCCGCTGACGCCTGGTACCAATCGGACAGCGTGAGGGTCGGCTACGAGATCAGCTTTACCCGATATTTCTACAAGCCTCAGCCGATGAGGACGCTGGCGGAAATCCGGGCGGACATTCTGGAGTTAGAGAAAGAAACGGAAGGGTTGTTGGGTGAGATACTGGGCGAAAGCCAACGGCCAGCGGCCATATAGAGCAGAGACGAGCGATGTCCAGCACCGAGATCATCTCTGAAGTCAGGGAAGACGAAGTGGGCCCCGTGACAGGCACCGAACTCAGGAGGAAATGGAAATGACAACGGAAACCCTGAATCAACATATTGAGATCACCCCAGGAATATCAGGTGGCAAACCCCGAATTGCCGGTCATCGGATCACCGTGGAGAATATCGTTATCTGGCACGAGGGCCTAGGCAAGAGCGCCGACGAAATCGCCGGTGATTACGACATAACCCTAGCGGATGTGTATGCGGCATTGGCTTACTATTTCGATCACCGGCATGAGATTGACCGATCGCTCGAAGAGAGTCGAGCATTTGTAAATGCCTTACGCCAAAAATCCTCTTCGAAGCTTCCTCAAAAGATTCAAGACCTGACGCAACGTGGCCAAGATTAAGTTTTTCACGGATGAGAATGTCTCAAGAGCAGTTGTGATGGGGCTACGTCGAAGAGGTGTGGATGTACTGACTGTTGCCGAAGCCGGAAATCTTGGAGCGTCTGATGAGGAAATTTTTAGAATAGCTAGGGAAGCAGAACGAGTCATCTTCACGCAGGATGATGACTTTCTTCGTCTTGCAGCAACTGTTTCTGACCACCGAGGAATTGTTTACACGTCTCAAGAAAATACGGTTGGTGAGATAATTCGTGGCTTGATGTTGATCTATCAGGTTTTGGCAGCGGAAGAGATGGTGGGACATGTGGAATACCTATAGAACACGATGAGGTTCTCTTGGGATGAAGTTACCTAACGCCGGCAAACTGAAGCCGTATCCGGGAATGAAGTACTCTGGTATCGAGTGGCTGGGGAAGGTACCGGAACATTGGAAGGTCCTTCCAGGCCGTGCTTGCTTCCGTGAGAAGAAGCAGCCGAATATCGGCCTTTTAGAAGAAACCGTACTATCGCTGAGTTACGGTCAAATAGTGGTCAAACCCCCGGAAAAACTTCATGGCCTAGTTCCTTCCTCCTTTGAGACCTACCAAATTGTCAATCCGTTAGACATTGTTATTCGTCCCACTGATCTACAGAACGACTGGAATAGCCTAAGATTCGGCCTCAGTAGACATCGAGGAATCATTACGTCTGCTTATCTCTGCTTTCGTACCATCAACACTGTAACGCCAGAATACGGCCATCTTTTATTACACTCGTATGACCTTATGAAGATATTCTATGGATTAGGTTCGGGACTTCGTCAGAATCTGGACTGGTCGGATTTCAAGCACCTGCCTTGCTCTATTCCGCCTCTCCCCGAACAAACCGCCATCGTCCGCTTCCTCGACCACGCCGATCGGCGCATCCGGCGCTACATCCGCGCCAAGCAGGAGCTGATTGCGCTGCTGGAGGAGCAGAAGCAGGCCATCATCCACCAGGCCGTCATGGGCCAGATTGACGTCCGTACCGGCCAGCGGTACCCGGCCTACAAGCCTTCTGGAGTGGAGTGGCTGGAGGAGGTGCCGAAACACTGGGAAATGGTGAGGAATGGTCGGCTCTTTGTTCAGCGCAATGAGACCGGATTTCCTGAACTGCCAATTTTGGAGGTCTCCTTAAAAACTGGTGTTCGAATACGCGATTTCGAAAACTCAGACAGAAAACAAGCCATGTCTGATCGTAGTATGTACAAACGGGCGGCCAAAGGGGATATCGCTTACAACATGATGCGCATGTGGCAAGGAGCAGTTGGGTTCGCTCCAGTCGATGGCTTGGTCAGCCCGGCATATGTTGTTGCTAAGCCGTTGTCAGGAACTGAGCCACTGTACTACGGCGCTCTTTTCCGCACACGTAGGTACATGGGTGAGGTTGACAAATTCTCACGCGGTATAGTGAAAGATCGCAACCGGTTATACTGGGAAGACTTCAAACAGATGTCAGTCCCTTTTCCTCCAACGGACGAACAAGCTCAAATTGCTAGAGCCATTGACCATAATACAGCGATCATTGATGAAGGAGAACGTCGCATAGAAGGCCAAATCTCCTTCCTTCGTGAATACCGCACCCGTCTAATTGCCGATGTCGTCACCGGCAAGCTCGATGTGCGCGAGGCGGCGGCTGAACTGCCTGAGGAAGACGTCCCCGGCGACGCCGAGGAATCGGCAGAAGAGTATACAATCAAAGAGGAGGTGACCGTATGACGGACCGGGGCAACAACCATCCACCAAAGGAAAGAGAGTAATGCCAAAAAACCCGCCATTTGATTCAAAACTCCTTCTTGGATTCTGGCATAGCTGGATACGACCTTGGAGAAAGAGAGAGCAGCCACAATGACAGGGAAAGCGGCCACTAGGATCGAGCCAATCGCAAAGACCGTCCTACCCGCTCTTGAGGAAGTCGAGCGGTCGTGCCTACAGCAGGAGCGGGAGCGTCAGGTGCCCTCCATTAGCCGACCTAGTAATGATCAGGAGGCGGCGCTAGTCAGTGCCACATCCAGGACGTCCCAGATCATATCATCGGAGCTGATCCAACTCGCGAAGGAACCTTTTGTGGCATATGTCAGGCTTAGCCACAATGGCGTGGAGAAAATCTTCCTCATCTGTCGCAACTACATCCCGACAGGGGTAGAGCTGCAGGATGTGGAATTTGCTAGCCGCAATGCCCCAATCGGCAGAGCATCCGCAGTCGATGTTGGTGAGAGGTTCACCTTCACGATGGGCAGCGATGAGCACATAGTCGAGGTCATCGAACGTCATACGTTCCGACCCGTAAAGCGCGAGAATTGGGACGCGACAGACAACGAATTCTTCATGGATATCGGCGAGTTCTCCGTACCATCGCTTGTCGCCTGGATGGACCAACACTCAGAGGTGGCATCTGATGCGTATGTCCGTGAGGAACTACGCCAAGTCGAGCAGGACGAGCTCCGCCAGCTACAAGAGCGGGGGAGGATACGGGAAGGCCGGAAGCGTCAGGTAATTCAAATGATGCAGCTAAGAGACCAAGCAACCCTCGACTCAGTTCAGGACGCGGTCTTTCGGTTGCCGATAAATTCAAGATTTGTCCTGACCGGTGGCCCTGGCACCGGAAAGACCACGGTGCTCATACGAAGGATCTCACTGAAAACCAAACCGGAGTTCCTTACAGACGAGGAAAAGGCCACTGCTGCCAAGGTTGGCCTTAGTGGTGACGTGATTAATGAACTGCTACAAGGCCCAAAGGGGTGGTTGCTGTTCACGCCCTCGGACCTTCTAAAGGTCTATCTGAAGGAGGCACTGAACCGTGAGTCTGTTCCTGCAGCCGATGAGAGGATCCAGACGTGGGCCACTTACCAGCGCAGTCTCGCCCGACCTGAATGTTTTGGTCTGCTAAGTGTTGGGAACCGACGCGGTCCGTTCCGATACACGGAGGAGCGGTTGCTGACCGCGAAGACAAACAAGGAGCTACTGGCCTTCGGTGAAGGGTTCAGGGCTTTTCTCCAAGCAGACGTGGTCGCCAGTCTAGAATCCAGTGTAGCAGCAACAAGGGGTAGTTCAGACGATCTTCCCTTTGCCAATGCCCTCAGCTCAGCCTTCAACGCGATTAGGGAGACAGCAGACTTTGAGCCTGAATTGGTGCGTATGCTCCGTCGATTGGCCACCTATAGGGAAGTGTGTGCCACCGAAAGATTGGTTTTGAAGAGTGAGCTAGAAGAAATTGCGGAAACTGTACTAACAGGCCCGGAAGTGGTAGCCAGTGTGAACGGGATCGCGGATAAGGCTAGTGTGGAGCGAGGGGTACGCTCTTCCATGGAAGAGGAAGACGAAAGCGAAGAGGATGACCCGTTCGAAGATGACGAACAGATCAGGCCGGATGATCTGGCAGAAATAACAAGCGATGGAGGTGACAGTGTCGTCAGAGCGAAGCGTCACGTTGTTTCAGCCATAAGGGCACACGCTCGATTCCTAGCCACCGGAAGACGCCCGAGCCCACTACAGCAGGAAATCATCCAAAAAGTTGAAGCCCATATCCCCCGTGATGTGGCGCTGAAGCACCTTGGGACGCGGGTGGTGGAACTGGGTCATGCCCAGCGATGGACGCGTGGAATAGACTTCCTGCTATCTCATGTTCCCCAAGCCTACAAGCGATACCGGCGGGGGCTCATAGGAAAAGATTCAGCCGGCCAACTGGAAGGGGACAAGGAAGATCTGATACGGAGTGGTCGTATTTGTGCAGATGAGATCGACCTCCTGCTCTACATCATTACGCTATTTGGTAGGATCGCTCTATCAATGGGGCAGAGGGCCCTCCAGACAAACACCGAAAGTAGGCTACTCGAGCGCATGAAGGAGCATCTGTTCGGCCAGATCGTTATCGACGAGGTAACAGATTTTTCAAGTTACCAAATCGGCTGCATGTATGGCCTCACCCATCCCGGCCTTGGGGCGCTGTCCATGGCGGGTGATCTCATGCAACGCGTTGCACCGCGTGGTCTACAGGCTTGGGATCAGCTAGAAGGCATCATTCCAGAGATGGCTGTCATAGAACTGAAGATGACCTACCGGCAGAGCAGCCGGTTGTTGGAGATCGCGAAGAAACTCTCGAGATCTGCGACTGGTGAACAACCGGCGTTAGAATCAGCGTATCGTAGCGAGGAGATCATGCCTGCTCCACTGTTATTCCAACACGAGGGCGATTCGGAGCTGCATGGTGGTTGGATCGTCGAGAGGATTCTTGAGATCTATGCCGTCGGCAACTCACTCCCGTCCATCGCGGTGTGCGTACCGAATGAACGCGAGATCGACCAAGCCTATGATCTGATTGCTGTCCGTCTGTCGGAACATGGAATCCAAGCCGAGAAGTGTCCTGAAGGGAAGATCGGAGATGGTCAGCGTGTTCGTGTCTTCAGTGTCGACTACCTGAAAGGCTTGGAGTTCGAGGGTGTCTTCCTCCTCGATATCGACATGATCGAGACAGAGCGTCCCGACCTAGTCGACAAGTTCCTATACGTAGCCATAACGCGTGCAGCTCTCTTCCTCGGAGTTACCACCAGAAGGCGACTCCCAAAGTGTCTCCTCTCTGTAGAGGAGGCGTTCGAAAGAGCTACCTGGGCAGACTACGCTGCTTGAAGGCTAATGCACCTCGATTCTGCACGGCCCAAGTTCATGTCCAGAGTAGTATAATTATTATATCATGAAAGTCCGGGAGGTTTTGAGACGGCTGCATGAGGACGGATGGTACGAGGTCCGTCGTCGTGGGAGTCACCGGGTGATGCGACACCCTACCAAGCGAGGCATAGTTGTAGTGGCTGGGAATTTAAACGCAGACATGAAAGCCGGTACGCTCAGCCAAGTGCTCAAACAAGCCGGCTTGAAATAGAACTACATGGAGGGTGAAGATGGCGCAGACTGAGTATCTGATCATTGTAGAGAAATACGGCCCCGGAGCGTATGGAGCCTATGTACCGGAGCTTCCGGGCATCGGGGTTGCCGGGGAGACCGAGGATGAGGTGCGTGACCTAGTCGCCGACGCGATCAGGCTGTATCTCGATGAGCTTGAGCGGGATGGTGATCTGGCGGCGGATTCGGTTGTGGTGAACCACTACACAGTTACGATTTGATCATATGTGCCTAGCGGACGCCGAGAAATCGGCAGCAGAGTACACAATCGCAAAGGAGGTGACCGTATGACAGACTGGAGCAAGTGCCCGGCGGTGGAGAGCGTACCCGGCAGGGTGAGCGGCAACTGGGTGTTCAAGGGCACCCGCTTGCCGGTGTACACCCTCTTCGAGAACCTTGCGGCGGGCGCGACCATCCACGACTTCATCGAGTGGTTCGGCGGGGTTGATGAATCGGAGGTGGAGGCGGTGCTGGAGCACGTCGCTCAGGAACTCCGGGCCCACGTCGCCCATGCACATCCTGTTCGATAACGGGACGCCCAGGCAGCTACGCCTCCGGCTCTTCGGCCATGTCGTCGAAGAAGCCAGGGAGCGCGGCTGGGACGCCTTGTCCAACGGAGACTTGCTGGACCGTGCGGAAGAAGCCGGCTTCGAAGTCCTAATCACCACCGACCAGGGCATCCAGCATCAACAGAACATGTCGAACAGGCGTGTGGCCGTGGTCGTTTTGATGAACACCGCTTGGCCGCACATCTCGCAGAGAACGGAAACCATCCGCATTGCTTTGGATGAAATCCAGCCCGGTGAAGTGCGGGAAGTCCCCATCCCGATGAAAGACGAGGTATAGCGCGGACCACCGACACCAGCAAGAAGGGGTTGGAGCACAGCCCTAGTCGGCCATCGCTGCAACCGCCTCCGGGGTCCGACCGTAGGGGCAGGTTTGAAACCTGCCCCTACCAGATCAGGATGGCCGCGTCTCCAGAGATGTTGCCCGGCGGTCAATGAGAACCTATGCTGTGTCACACAAAGCCTGTTAGGCTGTACCAATGAAAAAAATCACTGTATCCGTTGATGAAGAAACCTATCGGCTCGCCCGAATCCGAGCGGCAGAATTGGGCACCTCGGTGTCGGCCTTGGTGCGGGACTACCTGAAGAGCCTAGTCGAGGACGGCACTGGCGGGACGGCGTCCGGTAGCAGAGACGCGGAGAAAGAAGCCGAGCGTCGCCGTAAGCTGATGCGGCAGGTCTTCCAAGACTTCGAGGCTCGTGGCGTCGGTCTGAGGATGTCCGAAAATCTCACCCGCGAAGAACTATACGACCGGCCCAGAGCCAGGGCCGAAGCTCAGGCAGCGGTCGCCGCCGAAGACGAGGATAAACGTGGGTGAGCGCCATGCGCTTTGTCGATACTAACTAGCATAATGCCCACCGACACCTCCGAACGCGGCCTCGAACGCCTCATCTGCACAGCCCTAGCCGGCCATCCCTGCGACCCACCTTTAGGTCCCACCGTAGGCGAACCCCATGCCAACTACGCCGGAGTCGGTTGGGCCGGCGGCAACTTCCACGACTACGACCGCGAATACTGCGTCGATCTGGCCCAGCTTTCCGCCTTCCTGCACGCAACCCAGCCCGAAGCAGCAGAATCCCTCGACTTATCCGAGGCCAGCCCCACGCGCCGCCGGTTCCTAGCCCGCCTCCAAGGTGAAATCACCAAACGCGGCACCATCGATGTCCTGCGCCACGGCATCAAGCACGAAGCGCACAACCTAGACCTATTCTACGGCACACCTTCCGCCGACAACCCAGAAGCCCAAGAGCGCTTCAAGCAAAACCGCTTCACAGTCACCCGCCAGCTTCGCTACAGCCGCGACGAAACCCAGCGCGCCCTCGACATCGGCCTGTTCATCAACGGCTTGCCAGTCTTCACCTTCGAGTTGAAAAACAACCTCACCAAACAGACGGTCGCCGACGCAGTCCAGCAGTATCAGCGCGACCGTAACCCGCGCGAAAAACTATTCGAATTCGGCCGCTGCGTCGCCCACTTCGCACTGGACGAAAACGAAATCCGCTTCTGCACCCACCTCAGCGGCAAGACCTCTTGGTTCCTCCCCTTCAACCGAGGCTGGAACGACGGCGCTGGCAACCCGCCCAATCCCAACGGGCTAGCTATCGACTACCTGTGGCGGGAAGTGCTCCCTCGCGAGAGCCTGACCAACATCCTAGAAAACTACGCCCAAGTGGTAGAATCGAAGGACGAGAAGACGGGCAAGAAGAAGCAGACCCAGATCTGGCCGCGCTACCATCAACTCGACGTAGTGCGCCGCCTGCTCGCCGACGCGCGCACCCACGGCGTAGGCCGCCGCTACCTAATCCAACACTCGGCCGGCAGCGGCAAGAGCAACTCCATCGCCTGGCTGGCCCACCAACTAATCGGCTTAGAGAAAGACAGCGCTCCAGTCTTCGACTCAATCATCGTCGTCACCGACCGCCTCATCCTCGACCGCCAGATCCGCGACACCATCAAGCAGTATTCCCAAGTATCGGCGACAGTGGGGGCTGCCGACCGCTCGGGCGACCTGCGCCGGTTCATCGAGAGCGGCAAGAAGATCATCATCTCGACGATCCAAAAGTTCCCCTTCATCCTCGAAGAGATCGGCGACGAGCAGCGCGGGCGGCACTTCGCCATCATCATCGACGAAGCCCACTCCAGCCAAGGCGGCCGCACCGGTGCTGCTATGGCCCAGGCGCTCTCCGAAGCAGGTGCAGAGGAAGAGGAAGAGACTTTCGAGGACCGAATCAACCGCCTAATGGAGTCGCGCAAGCTGCTCCCCAACGCCAGCTACTTCGCCTTCACCGCCACCCCCAAGAACAAGACGCTGGAAATCTTCGGTGCCCCGAACCCGCAGGCCGACGGCAAAGTCAGTCATCACGCCTTCCACAGCTACACCATGAAGCAGGCGATCCAAGAGGGATTCATCCTCGACGTGCTCGCCCACTACATGCCAGTACAGAGCTACTACAAGCTCGCCAAGACCGTGGAGGAAGACCCAGAGTTCGACGTCAAGAAGGCCCAGAAGAAATTGCGCCGCTTCGTCGAGAGTAGCGACCACGCGATTAGCCTCAAAGCCCAGATTATGGTTGACCACTTCCACGACCAAGTGCTGGCGCAAAACAAAATCGGCGGCCAAGCGCGGGCGATGGTGGTCACCAACGGCATTGAGCGGGCAATCCAGTACTACCACGCGATCCGCGACTACCTGCAGGAGCGCAAAAGCCGCTACCGGGCCCTCGTCGCCTTCTCCGGCGAGCACGAGTTCGGCGGAGAGAAGGTCACCGAAGCCTCGCTAAACGGCTTTCCCTCCGCCCAAATCGCCGGGCAGTTCCAAGAAGACCCCTATCGCTTCCTAGTCTGCGCCGACAAGTTCCAGACCGGGTACGACGAACCCCTGCTGCACACCATGTACGTCGATAAGACGCTGTCCAGCATCAAGGCGGTGCAAACCCTCTCCCGCCTCAACCGAGCGCACCCCAAGAAGCACGACGTGTTCGTACTCGATTTCCTCAACGATGCCGACACCATCCGCGACGCCTTCGCCGACTACTACCGCGCGACGATCCTAGCCGACGAGACCGACCCCAACAAACTCCACGACCTGCAGACGAATCTGGACCGCGCCCAAGTCTATTCCGACGAGCAGATCGACGACTTTGTCGCCCGCTACCTCGCCGGTGCCCAGCGCGACCAACTCGACCCAATCCTCGACGCCTGCGTAGCGGCCTACAAAACTGATCTGGACGAGGACGGCCAAGTGGAGTTCAAGGGCAATGCCAAGGGATTCGTGCGCACCTACGCCTTCCTCTCTTCCGTGCTTCCCTACAACGACGCCGACTGGGAGAAGGGCTCGATCTTCCTGAACTTCCTGATCCCAAAGCTGCCCGCCCCTGAAGAAGAGGACCTGTCGAAGGGCATCCTCGACGCTATCGACCTAGACAGCTACCGGGTCGAAAAACAGGCGATGCAGCAGATCCTGCTGCCGGACGAGGACGCCGCAGTCGATCCGGTGCCGACCACCGGCGGGGGTCACCGCACCGAGCCAGAGCTGGACCGGCTCTCGAACATCCTCAAGACGTTCAACGACCTCTTCGGCGACATCACCTGGGAAGACGCCGACCGCGTGGGAGAACTCATCACCAAGACCATCCCTTCCCGGGTGGCCGCAGACGCTGCCTTCAGGAATGCGCGGCAAAACTCGGACGCCGCCAACTCCCGCATCGAGCACGACAAGGCGCTGCTGCGGGTCATGACGAACGTCATGAAGGACGACACTGAGCTGTTCAAGCAGTTCATGGACAACGAGGGTTTCAAGCGCTGGATGACCGACAGGGTGTTCGAATTGGCCTGCGAGCAGGCAAGCGAACAGTAGGGGCGACCGGCTGGTCGCCCTTTGTCGCGGCATAGCCAAAGCACCCGTTTGGCCTTACTTTATAAGTGCTTTAGGCTGTTAGGAGACGAAATTTTCATGGCTACCGAGCCGAGCAAAAACCTAGACGTTTTTGCCAATCCCCATCCGGACCGCGACTACACAATCGAGTTCTCGTGTCCGGAATTCACTTCGATATGTCCCGTAACCGGGCAACCTGATTTCGGCACCATCCACATCCACTACGTGCCCGACCAACAGTGCATTGAGCTCAAATCGCTCAAGCTCTACCTGTGGTCCTTTCGCCAAGAAGGCGCTTACTACGAAGCGGTCACCAACACCATTCTCAACGATTTGGTGGCCGCCTGCGCACCGCGACGCATGACTGTGGTGGGAGAATTCAATGTGCGCGGGGGCATTTCCGCCGTCGTAACGGCCGAATTTGCCCCGCAGCCCTAAACCCGGAGACATATCAACTTACCGAATGGAGACTTACAATGGAAGAAGTACGCCAAGACGCTGCTGAGACGACAGAAGAAGGAGCGGCAGACAAGAACAACCGACAGGATCGGGCTTGGTTCCCCTACATCACTAAGGTGCAGTTCGAGCGGTTCCTCTCTCGGCTAGAGACCAAAATTCCCGACCAAATCGACCGCGACTACGTGCGACCTATTATCCGCACCCCGTCGATGATCCACCGCTTTTTGCGCGGCATCGAATCCATGAACCTGACCGACCGCGACCAAAAGCCCACGGACCTGCTATTGCGAATCGTCTCCAGGGAGACGCGCAAATTCGCGTTCGCCGACGTGGTCCGCGACCTGTACAAAGATCTGCTGCCGGAGTGGGAACAAAACAACGGCAACATGAGCGACGAGGCGATTGTAGATTACTTCCGCAACCGCACCGGCATGGGGCGCGATTCGGCCAACAAGATGAAGATGTTTTTCAAATACCTCATCGCCGAAGCTGATTTTGGCGACCCCTCCGCCCCGCAAGAAGAAGCGACCGCCGAACCCGCACCTCAAGAACCTGAACCCCAAGACGAAACTCCCGAACCCGCACCCAAAAAGGAGGCCCGCAGCGCCCGCGAACCCACACCCAAGGAGCGCTCCGGACGCGACGGACGAACCAAGCGCACCAGCTCCGACCGCCAAGAGCGGCAAGAGCGGCAAGAACGCCCGGAACGTTCAGACCGCCAAGAACGCCCCTTAACTGAGACGCAGCGAGCCTATCTAGAAACCCTTCAGTCCATGGTCCAGATCAAAATTGACGGCGACTGGGACGAAGACATGATCCGCCTCGCCTTCGACCGCCTAGAGCGGCTCTTCGACCGCTTGCGACGCGCCTGATTCCAAATAGAGTTCGGGCCTACGAGGCAATCGTAGGCCCGAACGATGAGACATCTTATGAACAACTACCGCATTGCGATTATCGGCCTCGGCGGCATGGGCGGGCACCATGCAGAGGCCGTACAGTTAGAGGCAAACTGCGAGCTGGTCGCCGGAGCAGAAATCGACCCGGAGAGGGCGGCGGCATGGGGAGAGCGCTTTGGCGTCAAAGCCATCTATGACGACTACGAGCAGATGCTCGATGAGCAACAGCCCGACCTCGTCATCGTCCCAACGCAAGCACCCATGCACCACCAGCCGACGATTGCCGCAGCCCAGCGCGGCATCCACGTGTTCTGCGAAAAACCGATTGCCCTGAATCTCATCGAAGCCGACGAGATGGTTGCCGCCTGCGACCAGCACGGCGTCAAGTTTGCCATTAACCACATCAAACGCGCCAGCCCGTACAACCGCCACGCCCTCGCGCTGATCGACCAAGGCGCAATCGGCCAAGTGGTGTTGCTACAGGCAACCGACAAAGGGGGCCGCAAGGTGGGCAACTCGCTGATGGAGATGGGGACCCATCTCTACGATTGGGTGCGTCTCTTCGGCGGCGATGTCGAGTGGACGCACGCGCACCTCGTGCAGATGGATGGACGCGAGTCAACCGTTGACGACATCAAACACACCCAAGAGGTACACCCGAAAGACCGCGATGCGGGGATTGTGCTAGGCGAGCGCGGACACGCCTCGTTCCGCTTTGCCAACGGCATTCATGCGGACGTGCAGTTCCTCGCCCAGCCGCAGACCAACGACAACGGCTACGGCATTGACATCATCGGCACCGAAGGGCGCATCGCCGTGCGGGAGAGCGTGGGCACGACGATGTTCATCCACAAAGGACAACACAAAACGCCAGCCGAGGTGTGGGAATCCGTGCATCTGCCAGCCGAAGACCTCGACGAGCAGGGCAATCCACGCGATAGGACATCCATACGCTTGCTCTTGCAGCGCCTCATGCTGCGCGACCTCATCGCCGCCATTGAGGAAAACCGCGATCCGTTTGCCAGCGGTAGGGACGGTCGGGATTGTCTTGAAATGATACAAGCGACGTGGGAATCACATCGACGGCAGGCACGAGTGTACATGCCGCTAACGCCACGCGAACACCCGCTGGAGCGGTGGCGCAGGGAGGCAGGCCCCAACGCCGTCAATTGAAGCGCAGCCCCAAACACTATTGAGACTTTGCCAATCCTCAAATCATGCGGTGAATTTTTCGCTTACGCTTATAAGATCGCAGGTCTGCAGGAGGTAAGGGGAGCTGGCGGTTGAGCGTCCGCGACAAGACGCGCCCTATTCCCCAAAGCGGGCCATCGCCGCAAACTTGTCCAGCCGCTGGGCCACTAGCGCCTCTGGCGTGAGTCGCCGAAGCTCGGCTAAGGCATCTTGCACGTGGCGTTTGAGCATGGCGGCAGCGGCATCCCAATCGTGGTGGGCACCGCCCAACGGCTCGGACACGATGCGGTCGATGATACCCTGCTGCTGCAGGTCTTTGGCCGTGAGCTTGAGGGCCTCGGCCGCCTCCTCTCGGCGCTCGCGCACCTTGAACAGAATAGTCGAGCAACTCTCCGGCACAATCACCGAATAACAGGCGTGCTCCAGCATCAGGATCCGATCGCCGACCGTAATGCCAATGGCACCGCCACTGAAGGCTTGGCCAATGATGGCCACGACGATAGGCACCGGCAGATGCGACATTTCGTAAAGGTTGCGGGCGATGGCCTCGGCTTGGCCCCGCTCCTCGGCCTCGATCCCGGGATAGGCACCCGAGGTATCGACCAAGGTCAAGACTGGCAATTTGAACTTGGCCGCCATCTGCATCAGGCGGCGGGCCTTGCGATACCCTTCTGGATGCGGCATGCCGAAGTTGCGCTTTTGCCGCTCTTCGAGGTTGCGTCCACTCTGGATGCCGATGACCATGACCGATTCGTCGTTCAGCCGCGCCGGCCCGCCGATGACGGAGGGGTCGTCGGCAAAAAGGCGGTCGCCGTGTAACTCGGTAAAATCTGAGAGCATCCGCTCGACGTAATCGAGCGCGTACGGGCGGTTCGGGTGCCGCGCGATTTGCACCCGCTGCCAAGGGCTGAGATTGGCGTAGATTTCTCTGCGCTTCTTCGCAGCCTGCGCTTCGAGCTTGCGCACGCCCTCATCCAAATTCAAGCCATCGGCTTCGGCTTGGCTTTTTAGCTCGTCGATTTTCTTTTGTAGCTCGACGAGATCGCGTTCAAAATCGAGGTAAAATCCACTGTTATTCACCGGACAAACCTCCTAGGTTAAATTAGGAATTACGAATTACGAATTACGAATTCCCAACCCCCAATTCCTAATTCTTAATTCCTAATTCCTAATTCCCTCCAGCGCCGCCTCAACTCGGTCCAACGCCTTTTCAAGCAGGTCCAGCGACGTGGCGTAGGAGAGGCGGATGTGCTCGTAGGTGCCAAAGCCAGCGCCGGGCACACAGGCCACCTTGGCCTCTTCGAGCAAGTATTCGCACAATGCCACTGAGTCGCGAACCTGACTGCCGTAGTACGCGGCGACGTCGGGATAGGCGTAAAAGGCCCCCGACGGCAGCGCGCATTCTACGCTCTCTATGGCGTTGAGGCGCTCGACCATGTAGCGCCGCCGCGCATCAAAGGCCTGACGCATTTCCTCGACTGACTCCTGCGGGCCGTCGAGCGCCTCGACGGCCGCTTTCTGCGCCATCGACGAGGGGTGCGACACTTCCTGACTTTGCACCTTGTTCATTCCGGCGATGATCTCTTCACTGGCACCTGTGTAGCCGATGCGCCAGCCGGTCATCGAATAGGCCTTGGACACCCCGTTGACCACAATGCTGAGTTCCTTGGCCTCCGGGCTACAAGCGGCAATCGAGTGGTGCTCGGCCCCGTCGTAGATCAGCTTTTCGTAGATTTCATCGCTGAGTACATAGACCTCGTGCTCGACGGCCACTGCCGCCAAGCTCTCCAACTCCTCGCGGGTGTACACCGCGCCGCTGGGGTTGGATGGCGAACACAAAAAGAGCATCCGCGTGCGAGGCGTAATGGCAGCACGAAACTCGTCCGCAGTCAGCTTGAGTCCATTGGCCGCTTGGGTCTCAACAATCACCGGCTCGCCGCCCACTATCCGCGGCTGCTCGCAGTAGGTCACCCAATACGGCGTGGGGATGATGACTTCGTCGCCGGGATTGACCAGCGCCGCTACCGCCAAAAAGAGCGAGTGCTTGGCCCCATTGTTGACGATCACTTCGTCGGTTGTGTAAACCAACCCATTGTCGCGCTCGAATTTGCGGCAGATCGCCTCCTTGAGCTCGATGATCCCCGACCCCGGCGTGGTGTACTTGGTAAAGCCCTCAACAATGGCGCGGATGCCAGCGTCTTTGACGTTTTGCGGCGTATTGAAATCCGGCTCGCCCGCCGACAGGGAAACCACGTCGATACCAGCGCGCTGCATGGCCGCAGCCCGCGCCGAAATCTGCATGGTGACCGACGGCTGGACGCGCTGTACATTGTGCGAAAGTGGCATAGTTCCTCAGGTGGTGTATTCCGCGTTCAGGCGCACGTACTCGTACGTCAGATCGCAGGTAAAAATTTCAGCCGTCGCCACGCCCATCGCCAAGTCGATGTCAATGGCCATTTCCTCGGCCTGCATGGCCGCGCTCAGTTTATCCCCGGCGAAATCGAGACCAGCGCCGTTGCCATAGATGTCGGTGCCGCACAGCGACACCCGCGCGGTCTCGGGATCGAACTCGACGCCGGCGTACCCCATCGCGCACAGAATGCGTCCCCAGTTAGGGTCGTTGCCAAACGCCGCGGTCTTCACCAAGCTCGAATTGGCCACCGCGATGCCGACCTGTCTCGCCTCGGCTTCGGTCACGGCACCGCGCACCGCTATGGTGATCAGCTTGGACGACCCCTCGGCATCGCGCGCGATCGCCTGGGCCATCTGCCGGCACGCGTACTCAATGCCCTCGTAGAGGCGCTCACAATCGCGTTCGCCCAACTCCGCGCCATCGCCATTGGCCATCAGGACCACCGTGTCGCTCGTGCTCATGTCGCCGTCAACCGTAATGCAGTTGAACGTGCGCTGGATGGCTTGCGACAGCAGGTCTTGCAATGGTCCGCTGGGCACGGCCGCATCCGTGGTCACCACCGATAGCATCGTCGCCATGTTGGGGGCGATCATCGCCGCTCCTTTGGCCATCGCCCCAACCATGGCGCGGCCCGCTTCCAACTCGACCTCGACAGCGCAACTCTTCGGCACAGTATCCGTGGTCATGATCGCCTCAGCGGCAGTCGCACCGCCTTCCTCGGACAACGCCGCAACGATCTGCGGGATGCCCGCTTCGATCTTGGCAATCGGCAACGGCACGCCGATCAAGCCAGTGGAGCAGACCAGCACTTCTTCCGTTTGCAGACCCAACTCGCTTGCCGTCAGAGCACACATCCGCCGGGCGTGGTCCAAGCCGACGTCGCCGTTGCAGACATTGGCGTTGCCGCTGTTGAGGATGACGGCCCGCGCCTTGCCATCGGCGAGGTGCTCGCGGTCGATGGCAATCGGCGCACCCTGCACCTTATTGGTGGTGTACACCGCAGCCGCATTCGCCGGGCGCGTCGAAGACACCAACGCCAAATCCTTAGCACCCGACTCCTTGACACCCGTCTGGATACCGGCCGCCCGGTACCCACTCGGCGCAGTAACCCCTCCGCCCTCGATAACTCTCATAGCACTCAGTCCGTTCCCGTCGCGCCGACAGCTAGCTCGGCCAGCGCGTCCTTCATCAGCTTGTAGTGCAAACTATCGGCCAGTGCGATCCAACTCGCCTCGATCACATTCTCCGACACCCCCACCGTACCCCACACATCCTTGCCGTCCGACGACTCAATCAACACGCGCGTCTTGGCCGCGGTCCCGTCGCTGCTCGACAACACCCGCACCTTGTAGTCTTCCAAATGCACCTGCTTGAGCGCGGGAAACTCCTGCTCCAGCGCCTTGCGCAGTGCTTGATCGAGCGCATTGACCGGACCATCGCCGCCAGCGACCATATGGTACTCGGCATCGCCGATGACGATCCTGACAATGGCCTCGGCTTCTTCGGCGTGCTCCCCGATCCTGCGGTTGATGGTGCGGAAGTTGATCAGCGTAAATAAGTCCTCGTACGTGCCCTGAACCCGCCGCGCCATCAACTCAAACGACCCCTCCGCCGCCTCAAACTGATAGCCCTCGTGCTCCAACTGCTTGACCCGCTCCAAGACCCGTCCCACCAACGGATCCCTCTTCTCTATGTCGGGCAAAAATCGCTGGAGCTTGCTGACGACCGTCGCGCCGCCCGCTTGGTCCGAGACCAAGAACCGCCGCTCATTGCCCGTGGCCATGGGATCGATGTGTTCGTAGCAGCGCGGGTCCTTGATCATGGCGTCGATGTGGACACCCCCCTTGTGAGCGAACGCGCTCTCGCCGACATACGGCTGGCGGTGGTCGTGATAGACGTTGGCGATCTCGCTGAGGAAGCGAGAAAAGTCCATCAGTTCCGCGAGGTTGTCGCGGCCCACCGTCTCGAAACCCATCTTCAGTTCGAGATTGGGCAAGATCGAGCAGAGATTGGCATTGCCGCAGCGCTCGCCATAGCCGTTAAAAGTTCCTTGCACTTGCATCGCGCCCCGCTCTACGGCGACGAGGGTATTGGCCACGCCGACGCCAGCATCGTTGTGCGTGTGGATGCCAAAGGGAATGCCAATCTGCGCCTTGACTTCTTCGACGATCTGGCCCATCTCGCTGGTCAGGGTACCGCCATTGGTATCGCAGAGCACCAAAATCCGCGCTCCACCGCGCTCGGCGGCCAATAGCGTCTCTACCGCATAATCGGCGTCGGCCTTATAGCCGTCGAAAAAGTGCTCGGCATCGTAGATCACCTCGCGACCGTGCGCGACCAGATAGGCGACCGAGTCCTCGATCAACTGCACATTGCCTTCCAGCGTGGTGCGCAATATCTCGGTCGCGTGCAAGGTCCAACTCTTGCCAAAAAGGGCGACGCTCTCGGTTTCGGCCTTGAGCAGCGTCTGCAAGGTCTCGTCTTCCTCCGGTGTATTGGTCGCTCGCCGAGTGCTGCCGAAGGCGGTCACTTTCGCCTCTAATCCAAGCTTTTTCGCCTCTTGGAAAAAAGCCAGATCCTTGGGGTTGGTGGGATTTGGCCAGCCCCCTTCGATGTAATCGACCCCGAGCGCGTCGAGCCGCCGCGCGATCAGCAGCTTGTCCTCTAGCGAATAGGAAATGCCCTCGGCTTGAGCGCCGTCCCGCAGGGTAGAGTCATAGACTTCGATGCGCATGGTGTCGCTTCCCTCCATCGCCCTAGGCGTCGGCCACGGCCTGGGCTACTAGGTCGCCTACTTCCGCCGTCGAATATCCCATTCTTCCCGCTCCCATGTCGTCGAGCTTGGTCAGCGTCGAGACGATAGCGCCCTCCAAAATGTTGGCACCCTCGTGCTCGCCAAGCGTGTCGAGCATGAGCTGACAAGCACCGACGGCGGCCATAGGATTGATGATATTCTGACCGGTGTACTTGGGAGCCGAGCCGCCGATCGGCTCAAACATCGACACGCCTTCGGGGTTGATATTGCCGCCCGCGGCAATGCCCATTCCGCCTTGGATCATCGCGCCCAAATCCGTGATGATGTCCCCGAACATGTTGTCGGTAACTACTACGTCAAACCACTCGGGATTTTTGACCATCCACATGCAGATGGCATCGACGTGGGCGTAATCGCGCTTGATGGCCGGATAGTCGGCCGCGCCGATTTCCTCAAACACCCGCTCCCACAGGTCAAAGGCATACGTCAGCACATTGGTCTTGCCGCACAGCGTCAAGGTATTGTCCTTGTTGCGCCGCTGGGTGTACTCAAAGGCGTAGCGCAGACAGCGCTCGACGCCCTTGCGGGTGTTGATCGATTCCTGCACCGCGATCTCGTCGGACGTACCCTTTTTAAGGAAGCCGCCAGAACCCGCGTACAGTCCCTCAGTATTTTCCCGCACCACCACAAAGTCGATATCCTCCGGCCCTTTGTCCTTAATCGGCGTCGGCACGTTGGGGTAGAGCTTGACCGGGCGGAGGTTGATGTACTGGTCCAACTCAAAGCGCAGTCTCAGTAGAATGCCCTTTTCGAGGATACCCGGCTTCACGTCGGGGTGGCCAATGGCCCCTAGGTAAATGGCGTCAAACTGCCTGAAGTCGTCGGCCGCCGACTCGGGCAAGACCTCGCCGGTGCGCAAGTAGCGGTCGCCGCCAAAGTCGAACTCCACGGTCTCGTATTTGAATCCCTGCTTAGCGGCTACAGCGTCGAGTGCTTTCAGCCCCTCGACGACCACTTCAGGCCCTGTTCCATCTCCGGGTATTACGGCGATTTTGTGCAATTATTTATCTCCCTCTTTTATGGATTAGTTTGGCGAGCCAAATCAGCCCCGCAACCACTGGGGTGGCCAGCAGCAGCACCGCGGCAATGATGATCGCCACTGCCAAAGCGATCCCGATATTGATCAGGACCGCACCTATGACGAGAGCGAGAATCAGCGCTGCTGCCGTCACAATCAGTGCGCGGGACACTAGGTTGGTAATTTTCCGTCCATCTATCTTGATGTAGCCCATCTTATCACCTTCTGTCAGAACCCCGCCACGTACGGCAGCTTCCGCGTGGTGCTCTCAATCTGGTCGCCGGCGTCCAAGAGCTGGCCCAGCGAGTCCCAGCTCCCCTTGAGAAATTGCTCCCTTGGGCCGTCGGCAATATCGGCTGCAACTTGGCCGCCACTCCAGCGCACCTGCCGCGCTTCGAGGTCAATGGCCACCTCCTGCGCCGGATCGCTCTCGACCGCGTCCATCAACGCCTGCATGTCCTCGGCCGCTACCCGCACACAGGGCAATCCCATGGCGATGCAGTTGCCAAAGAAAATCTCGGCAAAGGACTCGGCGACAAAGCCCTTGATCCCCCAGCGCATCAGGGCCTGCGGCGCGTGCTCGCGCGAGGACCCGCAGCCAAAATTGGCATTGGCCAACAAAATCGACGCCCCTTGAAAGCGCGCTTGGTCAAAGGGATGGTCTCCACCGACGCGATCGTCCTCAAAGGCATGGGCACCCAAATTCTCAAAGGTCACCGTCCGCAAAAAGCGAGCCGGAATGATGCGGTCGGTATCAATATCTGCCCCACGCACTACCACGCCGCGGCCAGTTATCGTCTTAATCACACTCGAATTTTCCATTATGTCTCCTCTACCCCACCAATTCCCGCACATCCGCCACCTCGCCCGCCACTGCCGCCGCCGCGACCATTGCCGGACTCATCAGCAAAGTGCGACCGGTGGGACTGCCCTGCCGGCCCTTGAAATTGCGATTGGACGACGAGGCGCACAGTTCGCGGCCTTGCAGTTTGTCGGGATTCATTGCCAGACACATGGAGCAACCCGCTCCCCGCCACTGGAACCCAGCTTCCGCAAAGATCTCGTGCAAACCCTCGGCCTCGGCTGCGGCTCGCACCTGTTGCGACCCAGGCACCACGAGGGCGCGGACGCCAGAGGCTACCTTGCGCCCGCGAGCGACTCGGGCTGCCTCGCGCAAATCCGAGAGCCGACCATTGGTGCAGGAGCCGATAAACGCCACATCTACTTTGGTCCCGGCGATCCTCTGCCCCGGCGCAAAATCCATATAATCGAAGGCCTCTTGGACGGTGGAGCGATCGGCATCGGCAAAAGCGTCCAGTTCGGGCAAGACTTGGTCAACGCCGACCGATTGGCCCGGCGTGATGCCCCACGTCACAGTCGGGCCGATCTCACGACCGTCTATTTGGACTAGATCGTCGTACTCGGCGTCGGCATCCGAGGCCATGGACTCCCACCACTCAACCGCAGACCCAAAATTGCGCGGCGTATAAGACCGTCCATTGAGATAGTCGTACGTCGTCTGGTCGGGATTGACGTACCCGACCCGGGCACCGCCCTCAATCGACATATTGCACACCGTCATCCGCTCTTCAACGGACATGGCCTCAATGACTGAGCCGCCGTACTCATAGCCGTAGCCAACACCGCCATTGACCCCGAGCAGGCCGATGATGTGCAAGATGACGTCCTTGGCGTACACCCCCTCGCTCAGCGTGCCGCTGACCTCGATCCGCCGCACCTTGAGCGGGTCCATGGCCAAGCACTGCGTGGCGAGCACGTCGCGGACTTGGCTAGTGCCAATGCCAAAGGCCACCGCGCCAAAAGCCCCGTGCGTCGAAGTGTGGCTGTCGCCGCAGGCAATGGTCATGCCCGGCTGGGTCAGCCCCAACTCCGGGCCGATGACGTGGACCACCCCCTGGCGCTGATCGTCGATGTTGAACAGCGGGATCTCAAACTCAGCGGCATTCTGCTCGATCGCGTCCATCATCTCCTCGGCCAAATCATCGACAAAAGGCCGCTGCACCAAATCCGTGGGCACGATATGATCCACAGTGGCAAAGGTGCGCTTTGGGAAGCGGACGGTAAGGCCGCGCTCCCGCAGCATCTCAAAGGCCTGGGGGCTGGTCACCTCGTGGACCAAATGCAGGCCAACGAACAACTGCGTCTGCCCAGAGGGCAACTCGCGCACGGTGTGCGCATCCCAAACCTTGTGCAACAGGGTCTTACCCATCTCCAATCTCCTCTACACGGTCTGATGCTGTTCTTTAGCGTTCTTTGCGGCTAGGCGATTCAGCGCATCGACATAAGCCCTCGCACTGGCCTCAATAACGTCGGTCGAAACGCCTCGGCCCCGCGCCTGTTCTCCACTTCTCGACAGGTGCACCGTCACCTCGCCCAGTGCCTGGCTACCGGAGGTGATCGCGCGAATCGCATAATCGTCCAGTTGTATATCGTCATCTTCTAGTGGATGGCTAGCGAGAGCTCGGTGAATGGCCTCATAAGTAGCGTCCACCGGCCCGTCGCCCTGAGCCGCTCCCTCCACAGGCTCGCCACCGGCGATGCTCAAACGCACCGTCGCCGAGGGCACGGTTCCAGTGCAGCTAACCGCCTGCAGATACTTCAGTTCGTAATAGGCTATCCCCTCGCCAGGATTGTCGAGGAAAATCTCGATCAGGTCCTCGTCGAAGATTTCTTTCTTCTTGTCAGCCAGTTCCAAGAACTTCTCATAGACCTTGTCCAGCTTTGCCTGATCCAACTCGTAGCCTAAGACCTCCAGCCGGTGGCGCAGCGCAGCGCGTCCCGAGCGCGCCGTCAGCACGATTTCGGTAGCCTCCAGCCCCACATCTTTCGGATCCATGATCTCAAAGGTGTCGCGCTGCTTGAGTACCCCATCCTGGTGGATGCCCGAACTGTGGGCAAAGGCATTGGCACCGACGATCGCCTTGTTGGGCTGGACTACAATGCCCATCAAGCGACTGACCAGCCGACTGGTGGATACGATTTCCTTGGTGACCACTTCAGTATCAAAATCGAAGTAGTCCTGGCGCGTCTTTAGCGCCATGACAATCTCCTCCAACGAGGTATTGCCGGCCCGCTCGCCCAAGCCGTTGATCGTGCATTCGGCTTGGCGTGCGCCTTTTTTGATCGCGGAGAGGGTATTGGGTACCGCCATGCCCAGATCGTCGTGACAATGGACGCTGATAATGGCGTCTCCACTATTGGGAACCTCGGCGATAATCCGCGCGATCATCTCCCCGAATTCTTCGGGCACGGCATAGCCGACCGTGTCGGGGATATTGATCGTCGTCGCCCCTGCCGCAATCGTCGCCGCGATGATCTCGTAGAGGTAGTTAGGCTCAGTGCGAGTGGCGTCCAAAGGCGAGAACTCGACATCGTCACAGTACGACTTGGCCTGCTCCACCGACTCCACCGCCATCTTCAGCACCTCTTCCCGGCCCTTGCGCAATTGGCCCGCGAGTTGAATATCCGATGTGCCGATGAAGGTGTGGATCCGCGGCCGGGATGCGCCTTGGAGGGCCGCTCCCGCTCGCTCAACGTCCTTGGGCACGGCGCGGGCCAACCCACAGATTATCGGCCCTTCGACTTCCTGCCCAATGTGACGCACGGCCTCAAAGTCCTCGTTGGAGGACACTGGAAAGCCGGCCTCGATAATATCGACCTTCAGCCGAGCCAACTGGTGGGCGATTTCCAGCTTCTCTCTAGCCGTCAGCGAGGCACCGGGCGTCTGCTCGGCGTCCCGCAGCGTGGTGTCGAAAATATATACGCGATTTGCATCAGCCATGATGTGTTTTTCCTAGGCTGGCCGGATGAAATGGCACAAGCGGCAGACGGTCCCCTCCAGCCGTGCAGAGACCGCCTACCGATCTAAGGTCGGGGTCGGAACTCAACTTGCTAAGTAAGGGTTCCATCGGGCTCACCTCCTTTCATCAGGTTGTCCTATTTGTCGTCCAGCCAGCTCATCATCGCGCGCAGCCGGGTGCCGACGGTCTCGATCAGGTGCTCGGAATCGCGGCGCTTAATCGCATTGTACACCGGGCGGCCCACTTGGTTTTCGGCCAGCCATTCCCGCGCAAAGTGGCCGTTCTGCACGTCGGCGAGAATCTGCTTCATCTCCGCTCGCGTCTGCTCGGTTATCACCCGCCGCCCGCGCGTCAAATCGCCGAACTCCGCAGTATCCGAAATCGACGAGCGCATGTTGGCAATGCCGCCCTCGTAGATCAGATCGACGATCAGCTTGACCTCGTGCAGGCACTCGAAATAAGCGACCTCGGGCTGATAGCCAGCCTCGACGAGCGTGTCAAACCCCGCGCGAATCAACTCGGTCAATCCGCCGCACAGCACCACCTGCTCGCCGAACAAATCGGTCTCGGTCTCCTCGCGGAAGGTCGTCTCAATGACTCCGGCCCGGCCGCAGCCAATCCCCTTGGCATAGGCCAAGCCGACTTCGTGCGCCCGGCCAGTGGCGTCTTGGTACACGGCCAACAGCCCCGGCACGCCACCCCCCTGCTGGTACACGCGGCGCACCAAGTGCCCCGGCCCTTTGGGCGCGACCATGAACACATCGACATCGGCCGGTGGCACCACCTGACCAAAGTGGATGTTAAACCCGTGGGCAAAGGCGAGGGCATTGCCCGCTTCGAGATTGGGACGGATGTCGGCTTCGTACACAGCCTTCTGGACTTCGTCGTTAATCAGGATCACCACGATGTCCCCTCGCTTGCTGGCCTCGGCCACATCGGCTACCTCCAGCCCTTCGGCCTCGGCCTCAGCGCGCCGCTGGCTACCCGCGCGCAGGCCCACCACCACCTTGACTCCGCTCTCCGCCAAGTTGAGCGAATGCGCGTGGCCTTGACTGCCGTAGCCGATGACGGCTACGGTCTTGTCCGAGAGCAAATCGAGGTTGGCGTCGTTGTCGTAGAACATCTGCATGAAAAATTCTCCTTCACTAAGGGCGTTGAGATTGTTTGATAGACATAGTTAGCTGACAGCCTATGCGTTTGCAGCGGCTTCGTCCGTTAATTGGGCTGTTAAACGTGGAACGAGGAGCGAAGCCTACTTGACCGGGCGGCCAATAATAAGCAGTAAGTCGAGGAGGAGAAGTCGGAGGCGCGCCCACACTGGTGTCGGGCGGAAAATACGCGGGGACTGGAACGGCGCGCTCATTGGCATTAAACCTAAGTAATCCAAGAAGTTAGCGTTCAATTGCGATAAAGGGTTCAATATATGGCGTGCCAGAGGGAATGTCAAGCTGTATGGCGCAATCGCCCGTCCTGCCCCAATTTACCTTACATGTTGAATTCCAACCGCGAAATCTCCTGTGGCCGACACCTTTGAAATCCGCCTCGTCGCTGACGACACCGCTTGGGATGCCTTCGTCCGCCAAGCCGTCGGCGGCACGGTATTTTCCACCAGCGCGTGGCTGCGCTGTGCTGCGGCCGCCACCGGCGGTCAAGTCCACCGCCTCGGCTGCTACCGCAACGGCCACCTCGTCGCCGGTATCAGCGGCTTGGCTCGCCGTCGCATGGGTCTCTACCGCCTCGAAACCCCAGAACTGACGCCCTACACCGGCCTACTCCTCGCCCCGGTCGCCGGTAAAGGACCAGCCAAAGCCGAAGCAGCCCAACACCGCTCTTGCACGCATCTATTTGAATATCTCGCCAAGCACTACGACCGCGTCTTCCTAGTCCACGCGCCGGCCATCGCCGATGTGCGCCCCTTCACTTGGCAGGGCTGGGACGCGCACCTGCGCTATACCTATCGGCTGCCGCTCGGCGACAACAACGCACTCTGGGAACGAGTCGAGCGCCGCACGCGCACCGCCATTCGCAAGGCTGAAAAACTCGGCTATCAACTGCGACCCACCAGCGATGTCGCGCTGTTTCGGCGGCAGTACGAAGCCATCTACGCCAACCAAGCCGAAGGCCCCCCAATCGCCGCAGCCTTGGCTGAACGCTTTGTCGCCGCAGCCCTGGAGGCCGGTCTAGCCCAAGCGTACGAAATCGCCTCCCCAGACGGACCAGCCGCGGTCGTCGCCTTTGTCGAGGGATTCGGCACCACCTATGCCTGGGCCGCAGGAGCCGACCCGGCTTACAACCACACGGGTGCTATCTCGCTGTTGTACTGGCAGTACTGGGACGCGGTCGACCACAACTACTTTGACTTCGTCGGCGCTAACATGCCGAGCATCGCCTTCTTCAAGCGCGGCTTTGGCTGCGACCTCGTGCCGTACTACGCGGTGGAGGGATACAAGAGTGGGTGGATCAAACGCGCTTTTGGCCTCCGGCAGGCCCTGCGCGGGTGACGAGGAGAGATGACGGCCCAAGCTCTGCGGTGGGATAGGGCCGTTGCGAGGTGGGCAGCGATTGGGCTAGGCGTCTAACAGGCGGCTTATTTCTTCGAGTTTCGACGCCTGCACGGCAACGCGATGCAAGTGATCGAGACGCTGTACGTCGTCAATGGACGCCAAGCGGGCGGCGAAGGCTTGGGCGGCACTGGCACCGAAACGCAGTTCCAACACGGCTTGGATGCTGTGGCGGATGCCTTGTTCCCTGCCCTGCTCGATGCCTTGTTCTCTGATTTCGTCCTCAGCTTGTTTCCTAAGTTCGTCCCCGAATTCCTCCCGCAGCATATCTAAAAAGTCGCGCGCAAACTCGGATTCCTTGACTAGGGCCATAAGACGCTCCTTAGATAAAAGGATGGAAAGGTGTTGCTTATCATACGTTAAGCTGCTGTAAAAAGCCAATCCCAACGCCATGTTGGCCTTGGCCGGCGAGTCTAGCGGAAGCTCTCGCGTCATGGTCATGCACTCAGTCAGCCATTGGTCGCGGTTCGTGCCCGGTGGCGGCTGCATCAGCGTGGCTACGGGCAGTAGGCCAAATAAGCGGCCATCGCGGACGATTTCGCCGGGGAGGTCGGCGAGGCGGAGGACGGCGTAGTGAATGCGTATGGGATACAAGGGATGCTCTTGGATGTAGCTGCCCGGATCATTTTTGCCGGCGTCGGGACGGAGGTAGATGACATGGGCATAGACGGGAAGGCCGTATTGCCCGATGAGGCGTCCGATGTAGCTGGCCATGCGTTGGGGCATGGGGGGTGTGCTGTCGGCAGTTTGGAATTCGTAGTGGACGAGGGCGGGTTGGCCGTCGATGTGGACTTTGAGGAGGGTGTCGAGGTGGCGGGTTTCGACGGAGGTTTGTTCGGTGGGAAGGATTTCGACGAATTGGATGTCGTCGCGTTGAAAGGTGAATTGGAGGAAGTGGTGGGGGTAGGTTTGGACGAAGTGTTTGGTGAGAGCGTCAATGGGGGGCATGGGCCTCGGCAGGTTGGGGTGGCATCGGCTTACGTTGAGTAGGCAAAACCTGTGCCAAGGCCGCGTATGGATTGTATTTTGGCTTGCCCCGCAGAGAGTTACGCTTTTTCCAGCGACAGCAAAAGGAAGGCTGCCGGGGGTTGGTGTATCGGGGAGGATACAGGGATAATGTCTTTGGGTAACGTTTTGTAGGTTGGTTTCGTCGGTTCTAACATGCCGAACATCGCCTTTTTCAAGCGCGGCTTTGGCTGCGATCTCGTGCCGTACTACGCGGTGGAGGGATACAAGAGTGGGTGGTTAAACGCGCTTTGGGGGTGCGCCAAGCGTTGCGCGGGTGAGTAATAGAGACGGGCTGACCGTGGAAAAGACGCCGGAGAATATCTGCGCTATAGCACTAGACGGTCAGGAGCCGTTCTTAGATACACGACTCTTGTTCTTAGGTGTGCTTGATAGCCCACTCCTACCTTTAGGAGGCTTGGGCGGAGACGTTGTCGATTTAGCTTGGCTGACAGGCTGGTATCCGTCCCTTATAGGGCGATAGCCGACAGTCTTTTTGAAGCTTGGTGATTGGTTTCCTTTTGAACTGCTACTGGTCCTCTGTGCCATTATTTTTTTCCTCTGGGATCGAGAAAAACTCCACTAGTTCATACTGATCTTTGCGTATAGATTACTCGTCATCGGCTACGGAGTCGATTCGAGCGAGATTCATCGTCTTATCTCCTAAAAGATAGTAGTTCGCGGCGTATGCAAGGTCTGATACCCGAGCTAGCGATTCAGGTTTGGCCAACTCGAAATCCAAGGAAGCGTGCACTTCTTTACCGGCACGTGTAAGAAGGCAGTCAGCACGTCGGATACTTTTTGCCAGCCGTGACATTCTGGGCGAACCAGAAGCGAGAGAGGCACCCAATTGGGTATCACGCAGCCGAAGTAGAGCAAGCACCAACTTGCAATGAGACTCAAAGCCTCGTATATGCCCCCTGTAAAGTTCTGTCTCCGAATCTGGATCGATGTCCTGAGCCGCTTTAGAGACAATGTTTTGGATGCCTCGCTCGATGACGCGGAGTGACATTTGCACAAAGTCGGGATTACGCTTGGCAAAATCCTCAAAGAAGTCTGGCAGAATCCGTGCAGTACGCGCTATCTCGTATATGGATTCTCCATAGAGTTGTGGATTTTCGTACGGCTCTATGCGCTTGATTACATGTTTCCAAAGAAGATCAAGCCAGTGTTTGTTCGGTTCGATTCGGTGAAGGATACCTACTGCGTTCGCGTAATACTCTTGTATGGAATCAAGTTCGTCTGATCCAAGTTCTTGTTTGATTTTTGATTTACATGGAGCGTCACCAAGTGAATCCAACACGCAGGCTTTTATCTCTTCCCTGCTATAAGGGAAGTAACTCTCTAATTCTTTATCCAAGTCGCCATCGAGTGAGGCCGGAGGTCGAAAAGGCGGCATGAGATTCATCTCTGGCCGATTTTCACCCCTGTCCGCTCTCACCCATTTCCCCCTGAGCTCACTAAACGGGGCGGTCTCAGGCTCTACGGGAATGATCTTGAGTTCGTATCCGTTCTCTACTCCATATTGATAGCTGAGTTCAAGTTGAACCGGAACCTCGTGTTGCAATGGGAAACTAGCGGAATCGAGGCGTAAGTCAGACGATACGGGACGGCGATTGGCTCGGCCAGTAATAATCGGCAAAGTGTAGTGGGGATACCCGGCTGGCAGGACTAACTCCTCGGCTACCTTTTTTTTATAAACCTTCCCAAGAGTAGCATCCACCCTCTTTTCGTCCATGAGCTTTACTTCGTCGTAGAGCTTGTTTCGGATGATCTCCAAGAAGAGGTCTGGCAGCCAGTCTTTCCACGCTGGCAGACCAGCAAGCGAGCGTTCCGTAAACTCGGCTGCGCCTACAGCAAGCTCACCCTTCTCAGATGCTACATAGTCAGCATGTTCAAAAGAAGTGAGAGTTTTCCGCCGAGGAGTGCTAGGGCGGCGGTTCCCTGGCGAAACTGTTCGCAAGAGAGCGTTCTTAACGTGGTCGAATATGTTCCGCTCGTTGAACGGTGGACCAACTAGTAAGAGGTAGCACCGCTTTTGCCCAGACGCAGCCTTTGAAATAAGGTCCCCCAAACCAGACTTCAGTGCCAAGTCAAGTCGTTTTCTCCAGCGATCTAAGACACCGTTCCAATGCTGTGGTGAGTGTTCAAGGACGAGCCATCTATCCCGGTCGCGAATCCAGCGCGGAGAACCGCTTTCGACAGCCTCTCTCAGAAGGCCACTATCCACTAAGTACAAGAGAAGATCCTCTCTGTAACGGTCATTCCGATCCTTGGATAGTTCTCCCGACCTCTCGTCAAACAGACGATTAGCATAGTCGCGCCAAATATCGCGCAAGCCGAGGCTTTCACCATACTCGTCCGCAGCTAGGGCAGGGCGACGCTCCCAAAAGATGCCGCCGCTCTCGGGGCGTTCCTCTGCCAAGCGTCGATTTTGTCTTGCCACGAGCAGGCTGAGCCTGAGCGCATCAGTTTCTGCACAAAGTACGAGCACCGCGTCTCCATCCTTGACTCCTTGCTTGAGAAATTCGCTTTGATGCTGCCAAGCGAGGGCGGCGGCGACACTGCGTGCAACCGGCCTGCTCCGAGGAAATGCGCCTAGCATCGCCGCTCGCAAGGTCTGCTGAGAGAATTCGTCTAGCCCATCTGGTACAACAAAGGACACTTCCCGCGCGTCCACCTCTTCGGCAAGTGCTCTGGCAATCTGGCGATAACTGGTATTACTAGTCGATTCGTCCGCATCCTCTGGATCGGTGTCCAAGGGATGGAGAGTCCATGGTGTGTCAACGCTCGGAAGGCGACGGGACGTTCCGACCTGCCACTGTGAATCACAGTGCAATGCGTAAGGCAAGGTTTCCGTTGGCCACGCATTCTCCTCAGTCCCTACGAATACGCATCGGCCAAACGGATCAATACCGATTTTAGAAGCATTCTTTTTGGGTAGAGTGTTTGACGCTGGAGGCAACTTGAGATTGAGCGAAGGAATTGTATTCTTGGCAATAGATCGTAACCCCTCAATGTCGGCCCATCCTCGCCAAGCAGTATTGACTATATGTTTATGGTCAGAAAGTACGGTGAGGAGTTTGGGGATGGCTCGTCGGTCATTGCCTCGGGTGAGGTGAATCGGGAAACCGCGGAAGCGTTGAAAGTTGGGTTGCCCGTAACCATCATATTCGAATCCAACGCACCAAGTCTTTGAACCCTTCTCGATAACGTGGGCGACGCGCAAACCCGTCTCGTACTGCCGCACCTTCAGAGCAGGTGCAAGTCTTTCGTGCGTACTCCGTTTGCCTACAGAGAACGTAACGCTATCCCCTTCGCAGAGGTCATTGATCTTTTTGGGATTGAAGTAGTAATCCTCCCCGCTTCCGCCGCGAATAAGGCCGAAGGAACTCTCGTTTTTGATGAGTTCCACGCGACCTTTTATAGGATTCTTCTGTGCTCTTAGCCGATTCTCTGCAATCCTAATTCCCCCTTGTACCTGCTGAACGTTGATTACCGCGACCTCTGGGCCAGACTGCGGAGTGTCGTCGGCCATTACGAGCAACTCAACTTTAGTGATAGGGGTTGATGCGTTATTCTGAATACTGCATTTGTGGCTGGCGGTCGTCTCTACATTGGACACAGCCAATTCTTCGACTATACATGCGTCATACCGCTCGGCGATCTGGCCCGCAATAGTCCAAAAGGCCGCGGTACTGAAGCACTCCTCAGCGTGGGGCCACGCATTTCTCAATGCATCCTCTTCTCCGTGCAACAGTATCCACGCCCGCCAAACGCGAGAGTAGAGGCGGTCACCGAGCAATGCGTTGTTCGGACGCGGCATATCGCTCACGGGGACCGTGCTGAATTCTGGATCGCGAAGAACGCGGCGACAAAAGTCGAGGGTGTCGCGTTGCTTGGCATCGCAAGTACCGTCCTCATCGTAGGCATCAGAATGGGCAAAGCGTCCATCAAGTCGCCTCATCAAGATATCCGCGACGCGCTTGGCCACTCGGTTTTCTGGAGTGTCTGGCGTGAATCGGCTGACAACCGACAGCGCGTGTTGCTTCCCGGCCAGCTTTTCGCGTATGGTTCGCCCCGGAAGCCGGGCCAGCCAAGCCATACAGTGGGTGTCCATCTCCCGAATGTTGTGAATTGGACGCTGCTCGTGTTCCCGCAGTAGTCGCGTTCTTGGATGATCCAAAATCGTACGTAGCGGCTCAAATGCGAGCACGGCAGCGCGATGGAGATGGTCTTTTGGGATGGGGCGCATTCCGGTCTTGGTGACATCGGCCACCGCCTTCAACACCTCGTGGAGAGGCCGCAGAAGGCTTTTGCCGGTGTGCATGTCTCGCTCAGCCGCGCACTCAATCACATGATGGGCAGCTTGAAGCGCGATCCACCAAGCCCCAGTAACTTCCGGTTCTTCTCTCGCGGCGATCTTTTCGAGTTGCTCAAACGGAGGAATAGGGGGCGGTATTTCCACCTCAAGAGTTTTGTTGACTGCTTCGCGCTGGCTGTGCCCTTCGGGTACAGTCAGTTGCTTTTTGGCTCCTATGTCCCGCTGGTTTTCTCGAGAGGCCAAAGGGGTCGGTTTCGCCGCAGTTCGACGAGCCTCTTTGAGTCTGGCCTTTTCTTTGCCCCGCTTCCCCTTGCGTTTCGTGCTCATTGATTGTCCTCCAAGTACTTGGCACTACGCCATGCGAATGCGTAGCCGACTGAGCAGGCTAGTTCAAAGTCCGCGGTCAAATTAAGGCCGAGGTCGGGATCTGAGAGTAACTCTTCATTGATCGGATCGAGGCATTTTCTTCTAGATTCTCCAGACGTCTCAATGCCTCTCAACTTTGGCATGACCTTATGAACGAGCGCGTCTTCAAAGGCCAACCTTAGTGCTTTATCCTTCGCTTCCTCATCGGCGAAATCCCGAACGCCGGGATAGTTGGCCATGTAGCTTTCGATGGCCTGCCAGACTCGGTGGCCAAGAGCACGACCGGCTTCCTCCAAGCACTGGCTGATATGCTCGACAGTCTGTTTGTATTTCCCGATTTCTTCTTCCTTCAAGGCACTCTCATGGCAAAGCCACTGATGCCATGTATTCCAACTCAGCATGGGTTGGGGCTTGGCGAGCGTGGCTTTTTTACGCCGCCGTAGCTTTTGTGGTCGTGGAAAACCGATCATGTTGGCCCGGTCGAGCACCTTGTCGGAAAGAGTTTTGGTAGTCTCATCCTCATTCATGGTGCCGATCCACAAAACATTGCGTCCGAGTGGGACTTGATACTTTTCCAAGCCGGCACCTAAGTCTATTTCGATATTCTCCTCCTCTTTTTCGCCGCGTCTGAGTTCAAGCTTGCTCAAGAGGTCGCTGAAGTAAAGCTCGACATGCGATAGGTTCATCTCGTCGAGGAGCACGAGTAGAAGCCGGTCCTTCATGCCTTCTGAATAGTCTTCCAATCCAGGCTCTTTCTGGCTCTGCACCAGTGCTTGCAAAAGCGAGGTCGCATTGAAACGATTGTCCACCGAATTGAAAAATCCAAATAACGACTGTGGGCTATCCCAGTTCGGCTGCACGGACAGGGGTTCAAACGCGAGGCCACCAAAACGTGCGTAGAGCCTAGGCAACTCGGATTTCCCTGTGCCGCTGACACCGCCGAGCACGGTCAGCGGAGTCCAGTCGGCCGTCTTGAGAGATGTGTGAAACGCATACAACAATCGGCGCGGGAAGATGAGTCCAGACTTTTCGCAGAGTTGGTGGATTTTGTCGAGCCAATCTTTTTCTGAGACTGTAGCATCAGCATCGAGCTGTGGAAGTTTTTCAAATCTGGGCTGCTCGATAACTCCCACCCGTGCTTCTCGTCCTTTGGGTTGCTCATACACACTCCGTAGCCTACTCACTTCCTCACGCAGTTTCTCTATTTCCGCTTGCAAGGTCTCTATTTCCGCTTGCAAGGTCTCCCTCCTTCGTTTGGCAACTACTTTCTGGTCTTTCAGTCGCTCATGTTCGTCAACCGCAATCAGCCAGTCGTGTTCACGGGCCTTCAGTTCACCTAACTCGCGGTTCATTTCCGCTCGTTTCTGTTCCCATTGGCGTCTCTCCGCCTCAAGGTTCGCCAGACGATCTCCGTCCTCAAGCGAGGGACGCTTTGACAACTCTTCGCGGAGACGATCTCGGTATTCCTCCAATTTATGAAAGTCTTCTTTCCATTCTTCCGGTTCCTTGTGCTCGAAACGCCGTCGCCAATCTTCATACTCATTGACCTTCTTTTCAAAATGATCCCGTTGCGCTTCAAGGCGTTCAATACGCTGATCCTTTGACTCGAGTTGACGTTCAAACTCGGATTTGCGCTCACCAATGCGTTGGTCAATGGTCCCTTGGATGTTCGCACGGTCTTCGCGGATAACCGCTTTGTCGCTTGCGACATTACGCTCGCGAATAATGAGTTGGTTTTCGCGTTCGGCCTGCTGCTTTTCGGTTTCTGTAAGTGAGTCGTTTTGTTGATCAATGTTTTCCAACTTTTGGGCGATCTCCTCGTCTAAATGCTTCCGGCGACCGTCTAATTCTGCGTCCAAGCGGACCTGAGCTTGTTCGCGGATTCGAGTCAATTCCGCATCCACATCAGCCCTACGCGCCTCTAGTTCGGCGTCCAGCTTCTTAAAAGCATCCGAGCGCCTCTCGTTTAACTGCTCGCGCAGAGCCGCGTGTTCGTCTTCAAGTTTTTTTAAGGATTCGCGGTTCCGGCGTTCAAACCCTGCATCGGCCTCCATCTCCCGCTCGCTGACAACGCGCTCCCTGTCAGCGAGCCCGCCGGCGCGTGTAGCCGTTGCAGATTTCATTGCGGTGACCTCAACTTTTTGCTTCTCCAGAGCGGACTCCTTTTCGGAAAGCTCGGCTTCTCGCTTTTCCAAGTCGGCCAACCGGCGTTCACCCTCCTTTACTGCGACCTCGCGGGCAGAAAGGTCCTTTGTCTGCTCTTGGAGCGTTTGGAGGTCTTTGAGGGCCGATTTGAGTTCTGCTTGGCAGCGTTGCAATTCGGTAGGTGATCCTTGTGCCGATGGATTCTCCTTGGGTGGGACGGGCCTGCTGCTTCCTCGTTTTGGATTCTGCTTCTTGCTCATGCGACAACTCCTCACTGGTTCATGTCAAAACGTCGAGTACGGCTTCCCCGACGGCGATTACGTGGTTTTTCAGTGCTTTCGGGTCTATTGCTTCGCTTTCCCGCCCATCTCCATGCCCCCTAGCCTTGGAAACCTCCCCGGCGTCCAAGAGGAATCGTGGATTCGCTTTGGCCACTGCCCGTAGCGGGTGGTCGTCGTCTTGCTCGGCCTGTAAGAGGGTGATCATCAGCAAGGCGTTCAGTGCCCCTCGCTGTGTTCTGGCGGTCGAGTATGCACGGTCAGGACGCACCATTAAGAGGTCTTCGTGGTAGCGGCCATTCTCCATGGCCTTGAAACCCAACGTCTGCGCCGCCTCGCTGTACCGTTCAGCATTAGATTTGCGGTCAGCAGTAATGAATGCGCTGACATTGGCTTCTGTGAGCAGTAGCGCGACTGCCGCCTCAACCGCATTCCCGCAGGCGATCCGCAGGTCTTTAGTCCGTCCGTCCATCTCTTCTTCAGTCGCCCCTGCGCTACGGAGTTTTGCCAGTTCGAGCGTCAAAAATTCCACTTCCACTAGCTCATTTTGCAGGGAGGGTCGCTCTCGGACGCGAATCCCAAAAAGGTTCTCCGATTCCACGTTGTAAGCGGCCTGTGCCCGCAGGCGATAGACCAAACCGGCATCCCATTCCGTGGGCGCGGATGAAGACCGCGAATCCGTCGCCGAGCCTTCCACTGCTGGCAACAATAGCTGAGCAACGCGATAGGTGTCTTTGCGATAACCAAGGGCCTCCTCCCAGTCCAAATCGTCCGTGGTATGGTGCGAAGACCGGTCCCTCATCCATTTTAGTCCATTGAGGGACAAGATGAGCTCTGGAAACTCCGCCGCACACCGCCGAAGGGGGTGCTCTGAGCGGTCCTTGGCCGAAAGAAGGGCCGCAGAGAGAAGCGCGATCAGTTCGCGGTGTTCGTGAAGAACAACGCCTTCCACTGGCCCACTTCCTATGCGGAGGAACTGCTCAAAGCATGGGAGTTCGGGATCATCGGTAAAGCCGATTCGACGAGCGATCTTTGCGAGTAAAATCCCGTTGTCCTCTATTGAACCTTCGAGAGAACGCCATGTATCCGAAGTAGGAAAGGTTCGCACCACATCTGCGAGGCATTCTTCAATCGCCTCATAAGCTCGGCGAACCATTGCTCTGAGGTTTTTCTGTTGCTCATCCCAAGCCTTCCCAGAGACATCCTTGTCACCTAATTCGATATGTTCGTTCTCCATCTGGATAAGCCGCTCCCAGACTTCGGGACAAATAGTTTTGTCGAAGCCAGATTTCTCATTTACAACCTTTGCTGCCTCTTGATTTTGTTCTCTGATTAGGTCAAGGTAGTCTGCGTTATCCACTGCAAATCCCTCTCCGGTCGCCCTCTTTATTGCGTTTTTGAGGATGTCTCCCGCTTGGGACAATTGCGCTGCGAGTGTTTCGATTCGCTTTCTCAACGAGGAACTTGTCCCCAATCCGAATGGATCACATACCTGCCACAGCGAAGCGCGGCTCACATCTTGGGGCACAAATACGAATGTTGTCAGAAACATAGGTTCGGGCACATCGTCGAGGCGGACAACTTGGTTCAAGTGGTGCTTGAGGTGGGATTCATCTAGCTCGCTGTCATCCTCTCCCATAGAGCGTTTGTATGCAGTCTCATCGCGAATGCTCCTAGAACAAGCGCGAACGATGTCGCGACGACTCGGCAGTCTTGGAGACATTGGATCGGGCCAGACGACTCTCGCATTTATACTGCGTGGACTACCCACAGTTCCTTGCTCAATTCTAGCAGAACGGCCATCGATTTCGCCCTCTGAATACGGAAGCACTCCTCGGAGAAAGCGCGGCCAGAGTTCACTTGTGAAGGGATCGACAAAGACATATCCGGCCTCTGCCTTGACTTGATCGTCCGGCTCTTCATCGAGCAACTTCTTGGCACGTTCGGTGAGTTCTCGGTGCCGGTCCAAAAGGCCCCTCCCTTCCAATTGGTTGAGGATATACGCGGCGAGTTCCGAACCAAGGTCAAGCCTATCGCTGATCTCATCAACGCGGACAATCCCAGCTCGACACAGAGACAACACCGCTCGCTGAAACAGGTTGAAACGCTCAGGGGCCGGCTGCGGCACAACGACGCGGTAAGCCCACACCGGCCAAAGAAGCCACTGACGACCTTTTGCGGACAGCGGCTTGGGTGTAGGACTCAAATCCACAATGGCGCAGGTTTTATCAAACGATGCAGCCATATTCACCTCCGCAAAGTTCCTGCCGGAACCGCACCAATGGGCCGATGGCTTCTCCCGCATTGGGTGCTTTGAGCAGCGTTGGGTCTCCAAAGACGATCAGCAGCCGTTTCTGGCGGCTCATGCTCACGCACAGACGATTCGGTGACATGAGGTGACCGTATCGTCTGCGCCGGGCGCGTTCGTCGTGGTCGCGTTCGTTGTTTGAGCGGACGACCGAGAGCAGCACCACATCAAACTCTTTGCCTTGGAAGGCATCTACCGTTCCGATCCGAAGCCGCTCCACTATCTGCCCGTTGGCTAGGTGAAGATCTCGGTAATCTGAAACAACTTCATAGTTTCCATCAACTACTCTCAACCCCTGTAGTTCTTCGTTTATGCACTTGACTTGGGCGGAGTAGAACGTGATGCAGCCGAAAGTCAAGTCCTTGGCGGCAGGGGCATCAAGCAGCCGCTTGAGTTCCTCGGCCAAGGCTTTGGCTTCGGACGGTCGAGACTTGCTTTGGCCCGGCCGTTCACGTCCAAGCTCAGAAGGTACATCATACCAAGCCGCAACTCGATCTTTGTATTTAGGAAGCGCATGACTAAAGTGCTTCGCCGACAATCCGGGTTTAATTTTGATACGCTTTTTGCCTGCGCTCTCGTAGAACTCCTTACTTACAAAACTTCCCAGTTCGGGGTGCATCCGGAACTGCTTATCAAGTGTAACGACTCGGCGCGTCTCTGTACTCGATTCTGGACCTAGGGTTTCAAACAAATGCTCAAAGAGGCTTGTTTCGATAAAATCCTTTGTCTCCTCTGCGACCGACTTATCACGCGCCACGTCATTCTCAATTTCCTTTTGTAATTGGCGATCAATGATGTGTGGCAGTTGCCGATGATCGCCGACGAGAATGATCCGCCGACGCGCTTGCACCATTGGAATAAACAGGTCAAGGGGATTGGAGCGGGCCGCTTCGTCGATAAGCACAGTGTCGTATTCTATACTCGGCTTGATGTTGGCGATGAACTGGCTAGCCGATTGCTGACACGTCGCCCCGAAAACGGAGTTGTAATCAATGACGGCTCGACGAACCGAATGCGAATTGCTTTCTAGCTGATAAAGGTAGTCGGCAACCGCTGCATCAGGAGCATTGCGGGATTCTCGATACCGCTGCTCAAGCTCTTCGCAAGCCTCCGACAGTAACGTAATCACTTCTTGGTTCACAGTTGCCGCAGACACGGATCGGTCAGGCACTAGATCGAGAAGAAGGGCTTGTCTGGCTTGCGCGAGATCGCCCAGAAAGTCTGGCGGCTCGTGCTGTACCCAACCGGCTGCCCCTTTGAGCATGGATCGGACTTTTGCTGGCACCTTAACGTACGCTTGGCGTTCCAGCCTCGTAAGCAACCGTTGGGCATTGATCGGACCATCGTCTGTAAAGCTGACCGGATCAACTCGCAGGGCACGGACCGTCCGTTCGAGAGTCTTTATCTCCGGGTTCCGCTCGCCACGAGATGACTCACACCGTTCGATTTCATTGGCCAACTCGCTGATACGGTCCAGTAGGTGCGATGGGATTTCACCACAGCCCCACTCAACGACCTGCCGGAGAAGGCGCACGGTGCCCGCAGGCAAACCGGGGGCCAGCAGGTAGCTTTCTCGTGCGGACGCAATCCAGTGATGGACATTGCTCCGTGTCACTTCTGGCATTTTTTGTCGGATACTCTCAGCCCGTTCCTGCACCCATTGGTCAATCCGCCGCTCACTTTCCGTAAAATCGTCCCGGCCTTGCCGTCGGCCAAACTTGATCGACGGTAATCCGTTTACATCAATGCGGCTGAGCGCATTTTCCACGGCGTCGTGTTGAAAGCCGGTTACCAATATCTGACCGGCACCGGCTCCAAGGGTATCCAATTCCTCATTGAGTCTTTCGACGATGGCCTCAATGACCTTTGTCTTTCCGGTTCCAGGCGGCCCTTGAATGACAGCTATATCTGGAGTGTTGAGGGCCACTCGAATGGCTTCCTCTTGCTGTGGCGTTGGCGGCTGGTCGCTAAAGAGCTTGTCGCGCACTTTTGGGGTTAAGGCGGGAAGATCCTTGCGTCGCGGCACGGGGACTCGTGCCCCGACGAGGAGGTGGGAAATGGGGAGATGGCATTGCAGCCCACTAATTTTCTCCTCTGCCTCTTTCCGCCGCTCTAGACGACGGTGATCTCCTTGTATGGAAGGGAATAGGAATCCTCTTAGGGGAGGATGCTCGCTGTCCGATCTTAGAATAATCTCGCCTCGGCCAACATGGGGGCTTCCTACAACTTCTCCCCGAAACGATGTACTGATGCGATGCTGACCGCGTTGAGCTCCCTCAAACTCTTCCCAAGTAAGGGACGGGTCCGACAGGAGCGCGGGCGCTTCTCCCGCGGCTTCCATTGAGTCGTTAGTCTCCAGCCGGGCTAACTGCTCCTTAGAGGCACCACCGATGTAGAAACAGAAGTCCCCATCGGGGCGTTGCTCCCATCCTTGGTAAGCAATAGCACCAATGGCACGCGCTTCGTTGAGGATGCTATTTCCTTCGAGAGCACCATACTTTTTCCAAAGCTCTAAGAAGCTCGTTTCGCCGGCAACGAGTTGCTGAAGTTCGCTTATTCCCTCTCCACGCGCCCACGCCGCTACTGTTGCATCGGTGAATTGGATACTGCCCTCGACATGCGCGATGGGATACCGCGGCGACGCTCTGCCTGAACGCACCACCCGATCCACGACGAACATTTCCCCTTCACCTGTGGGCGATGGAACTCGTTTCACATGCACTCTGATTGAGTGGCCGTGAAGGACAAAGGCATCGGGGGTCTCCCTACTGAGTTCCCTACCAGTTGAGAGGAACGCCCGCACCTCGCGACTATCGGTAGGAGGAAGCAGACATTGTTCCGTCAACCAATCTACCAACTCTTTGGATGTCCTAATTCGCCGATTGAGATTCCGCGCCTTATCGACGGTTTGTTCTTCAACACCTATCTGTAATCCTAGTCGCAGTTCGAGTTGAAACGTGCGGGCTTGTAGGAGAATGTCCTCGTTTTGCCTGTCGTCGATCCAGACTACACGAGTCAGATTGCGAACGCAGATTTCGTGCAAGGTGTCCTCGTCGGCACGGCTGTCCGGTCCGACGCGGGCCACTCCCTTTGTACCGCGAAGCAGGTAAGATTGCGCCTCCTCGCTCCACCTGAGATCAACCTCGTCCCCTTTGGACAACTGCAAGTCAGGGCTGCCACCGTCGAGCCGAACGCGGATGTGCTCCACAGAGCCGTATTTGAGTTGGTTCGGCTTCATGATTGGTCCTTCTCAATAAAAGTGAAATGCGCTACCCGGTGCGCCTGTTCTGGAGAACCGAAATGAAGGTGCCATTCTTTGCCAGGCAGTGGTAACGGCAGGTCTTTGGCTACATCAATCACCTCGGTACGCTTTTCTCGCGGCAGGTATGCGTAAACCACCTGATCGCCGTGCGGCGTTAATCGAATCAACCGGCGTTTCACTTCTACGGTCACAACCGGAGGGTCGCCATCTCTCAAGAGGCTCGGTGCTGCGGCGTGGCGGGGGATGATCGTGGCTTCATTAGGATCTATGCAGAGATGCCAAACGGGACGGGCAGCCAGCACGGCGTCGTAGCTTTCTGCGTCGAATTCGGGATCCCAAGCGTAGAATCTGCCGTAGAGAAACTCGGCAGATGGACCAGTGGCACACCATGGGCACTTTTTCTGTGGAACGTAGAACGTCAAGTCGCACTCCCCACAGGAGACCGTCCAGTCTGCACATTGGTGTAGCACCTCGGCCCATTCGAGCATACTTGGTCGGCTTGCGACTTCCCGACGGCCCGGCCCGAAGGTCTGCTGAAAGAGTCTCATCAGGTGAGGCGTGAGTATCTGCACTATCGGTATCCCCTTATCCGACCAATTACTGTCATCGTCCTCATCTCCGACCCAAGGCAGTTCACCGGCGTAAGCTTGCTCTTCGAGGTCTATGTCCTCTTCCCCTCCACTTCCCTCGCTCCATCCACCTCCTTGGTCCTCGACTAGATTTCCCAAAAACGGGTGAATTTGGGCGAGGATGTAAAAGGCCAAAATCGCAAAGGCGTACGTGTCTGATAGCGTAGATACGGGAGCGCGACCGGCGACGATTTCAGGTGCGCCGAATCCCGGTGTATATATCTGTGGCCCTGGCGCGGACTGGAAGTGGAGATTGTCGGCGTCTATGAGCCAAACCTCATTGGCTTCAACACTGGACGAAACGAACACGTTGTTTGGCGATACATCGGCATAGACCAAAGGGATTGAGTGCAGGCGACCGAGAGTCTCGGCTGTCTTGGCTAGTAGGCGCAGACGCCGACGCAGGCCGCCGGTGTCGAGGTACTCTACCGTGAGATTCTCACCCGGTAAGATGAGCGTTCGCATAGGCACCATATCGCGTAGCAAGCGCATGGTGTAGCCGACATGCCCTCGCAGCATCGTCAGTGGTTGGGCTAAGTGCAGATCGGGGAGAGGAAGGGTACGGACCGTCTCCAGCCGGGTACGCAGCTTGTTACGCGCCGCGTCACCTGTCACCAGATCAGCCCCGAATCCGTGCGTCAATCGTTCCAGCAGCGTTCCCCTCTGTTCGCTTGTGGGCTGGACTCCTCCCGAAATCAGCTTTACCGCAATGTCGGGATTGTTCGTGGCCAAGACGACGCCTTGCCCTCCTTCTCCAAGCACCTTGTCGAGGACATGCACATTGCCGCGCTCGTCAACTACATCTTTAGGGTAGTCGGTCATGTGTGTTGATCTCCGTGGGATTGTGCCATAAAAAGGCCAAGGTCTTGTCGTCGCTGTGATAGGGTGTAGGCCAATTTCTCAAGTCGTGTGCTAAACGCCGCCAACGTGCGGCTGGGGCAAGTGGGCAGTACGTAGAGCGCACGAAGTGGACGAACTCGCCGAGTCGGGTGCCATCAAGATCGTCGGAAATTCCGTCCGTCGCCAGCAATACAGCGGCCTCAGTGGATGGATCGCACTCGAATGTTTCCCACTCTGAAAGCCGCCGGGCAATACCCAAACCGTTAGTTTCATTGGCGAAGTCGTCCGCTGTTCGCGTTATCGTTCGCAGGACATTTCCGTCTATCACCAACGACAGGCCATCGCCCAATTGGGCAACGTGTAGCCGTCCATCGCTACTCGCGACCGCGAATAAACAAGTCGTCGCACAATCCTCTTCTGCGTAGGGATGGACGCGCAAGGACCACGTCGCATGGATCAATTTTAAGAGCTTTTCGATAGGGGCAGTTGAAACGGCGGACCACTGACGTACTGCAGCAGCGACGGCGCGACATGCTTCCTGAGCACCTCGCCGCGAGTGCGGCCTACTCCCCAAGCCATCGCATACTACTATGAGCGTCCCTTCACGAAAGTGGCCTCCACGCCAAGCGTCTTGGTTAGGTACGCCGCTATGTACGTGTGCGGGACCTCGCACAGAGGCCCCAAAGTAGTGCCAGCTTTGCGGAGAAGTCCCCATTTCAGCCTAATAATCTTCGATGTCGAAGGGGCTACTGCCCAGCGGGACTTGGTTCGGATTCGCGCTCCGCGAGCGCTTGGTCACCGACATGGTGACGAACTGGAAGAAATCCTTGATACGCCGCGCATCCTCGGCGTGATACACACGCTTTTCGGGATCGTTGAGGAAGCGCTTGAGCATCTCCTCGTCGGCGTCACTGCCGATGGCCAGCGCAATCCGGTCAGCTTTGGCTGCACGCCCCTCAGTTGTCAGGCGCTCTAGGCTCGGTTCCCAATCGTCGTTCGGCATGCCATCGGATACGAGGACGAGGGTAGGACGATAGGAGCGGCTCGGAATCTGCTCGCGATCATCGATGAGATCTGCAGCGATTTTCATGGCTCCGCCGAGCGGCGTGAAACCACCAGCGGTCATATCGGTCCACTCCACCGAGGATGAGGGTTGCAGCGGGATGAGGGTTTTCGCCTCGCCGCCGAAGGTGATCACGCAGACGTGAATCTCGGCACGCAGGTCATCCTCGTCGGCAAACGTGGCGATCATCTCCTTCACCGACTGATTCATGGCGTCGATCTTCCCTTCGGCGGCCATGCTCCCGCTGACATCAGCGAGGAGAACGACCGGAAGAGGACGGGGCTTGTTTACGGCAAAGTCTTTGAGTTCGCTCATTTTCTTCTCCTTAGCTATTGCAAGCAGCTACTTGCATATCTGGCTGACTCACTTGCCTTTCTTCTTATCTTTGACCGAGTCGACGATTTTGTCCACCAGCAGGTCTACTACTACCGGCAGCACGGTCACGGCGACGGTCTTGATGATGTGCTTGAATGCGTTCATTACGATATCCTCCTGTTGCGTTATGCGTTTGTTACAGCAACTCAGTAGCTAACCGGGTTTAGGGTTCAGAGTTAGGTAGATCCGTCAGGCCGCCTGTCGCCGGTGGTAGCGGCGACCTCGCGGGCGCAACCCACGGAAATCTCGATTGCGGTACGTGGTCATTATAGATCCTTCGGGACTGCACACGACATGGATGCCCTCGAAGTCGGCTAGTTCGATACCCTTGCGGAGGAATGTTGCTACTTCCTTGCGGCCGATCACGTAAATTTTTGCGCCGCGCACATAGACGACTCTTCCATATTCTAGCACGGCTGAAAGAGCTGTTTCGGAAATTCGTCGGGCCTTCATGCGCTCGTGGGCATGTCGCGTGATGACTTGACCTGCGCTGTCGTGGCTCATCTGCTGGCTCCTTTCGGCGGCGTGAATTTTTCTATTGCTGGCTCAACCAGCTTTATAGCTATATCCATGCCAACACGGAGAAAACAGATGTTAATTCAGGTCATAACCCATTGAAAATAATCAATTTATTTCATTTTTGATAGGCGACAACACTCTTCTTCGGATACTGTTTACTTGTCGTTTTTCGGAATAAATTTTCCTTTAATCAGAATTATTCTTCCGGTTTCTTCGATTTCGCCAGTTATTTAATGTCCGTTCTTTTTGGTCGCACAATTCATCAAGCGGCTGCTTCGTGTCCTTTTTAATGCGGAGTATTTCATCTGCGAAATACTGTTTCAGGTCTAGTTCAATCGAGCCGTATTCTAAACGACCAACCTGTCCGACTAGGGTATCGAGGGACTCTGCATCTGCGAAAGCGCGGGTAAAAGCCCGCGGGATGTCCAACTCAGACGCAGAGGCAGCAAAGCCACTTAGGGCCTTTAAGCCGTAATCAACCGCCTCCTTCGGCGAGAGCGGATTGTCGCGGTCGTTCCTCGCCGCCAGAATGCGGTAGGCGACGCGGAAAAGATCGCGCATATTTCCCGGCAACCGATGTCCTTTGAGCTTCCCTATGATGCGGTTGTGATGTTCTTGTCCAAGTGTTGTCCGAGCCTCGGCTACGCCAGCACGTGAGATTGCGTCCTTATATACATCGTGCCAGAGCCAGTCCAACTCGTCTGCTATCTCGCGCAGCGGCGGCAAGCGCAGCGCGAGATGACTAATGCGGTCGAGAAAGTCGGGATCAAGCCGTTCCTTCAATGTGTTAGTATCGAGGTTGGTAGCTGTCAGTAATCTGAAGTCGCTTTTTTTTGGCTCTGTACCCCCAACTGGGATATAGGTCTTCTCTTCAAGTGCTTTGATGAGTCGGCGCTGATTGTCCTTACTCAAATCTCCGATTTCATCGAGAAAAAGCGTATCTCTATCGGCCTTTGCGAGAAGGCCCTCCGTATCCTTGCTAGCGCCAGTGAAGGCATCCTTGACATACCCAAAAAGCTCAGCCCGCAGGAGTTCGGGCGTGTATTGGCCACAAGCTACGGCGGGCCACCCTTCATCAATATTCTTGTTTCGGAACGGACTATTGCTGCGTATCCAACTAGCCAGCGTCGTTTTTCCAGTCCCCCGCTCGCCTAATAGCAGTACCGGTACCTTGACTTGGGCAAATCGGCGCGCTTCGGCGAATAGGCGTTTCAGGAGCTCAGTGCGGAAGTTGCGAGGATCCCAAAAGACACCTTGCTCGTCAGAGGCAATTTGGCGAGGTTGGGCATCCCTATACGCTTTGTAAAAGGTCTCAAAGTCGAGTTCGACAGGCATGACAGCGGGTCGCCCCCGACGCTCGTGTTGGCGGTACGATTTGACAAGCTCAAATGGCTCCTCAATGAGGCCGGTCGTTCCCATTAAAACCCAGATGGTCTGCATGGAAGGAGTTCCTGGGCTTATGTGAATCACCAGTTCACGCCCTCGGTATTTTTCCCTAATTTTGGGAATTAGCTCACGCAAGAATTTGAAAATGGCACTGTGATCAGTCGGATCCCCTGTTTTCCAAGACTCTACCTCTATCTTGACGACAGAATTTTGTTTGTGGATGGCCTCCCTTAGTTCGTCTGTGGGGTCGCCTTCGGTATGGAGAAGCACCGCGTTTTGCACCTTCCCTTTGTACGGCGAATCATCGTCGAAAAGGAGGGTGAGAGTAGGGCCGGGAAAGAGCCTTCCATCCCTGTCTTTACGGTAGGGATCGTTAGCTCGTGCGACCCAAGAAATGAGAACAGGACTGTTGGTTATCATCAATTCACTCTCCATCTATGTAATCCCTCAATAGTGCAACTGCGTCACCGACTTAGATATCAACGCAATCGCCACCGCGGACATGCCCACCAAACCCATACCGCAGGCATACCCAGCCAACAACACCGGCGCGTATTGCCGCCACTGCTGCGTCCCAAAGCGCGGCTCCAGCCAATAGCGGGCCAGCAGGGCACCGGCCATTTCCGGGATCAGCAAATGCGGCAGCCCCCCAAGGCCGCGCACAAACCCGTACACCAGCGAAATCGGCCACCCCAACCACGACATCACCCCAAACAGCCCCCCGGCCATCACAAAACTCCCCGCGATCCACCAGCCCTTAATCGCCTGATCAAACAGCGTTTCCCCGCCCAAAGTCGCTGAGTACCACAAGCACTGACGCAGCGCAATGAGATGCCAATACGTCTGCGCGTATTGGAAGGTCGGCGAGGGAATAGGCTCCATCTGCCAGACCAGCGACCAAAACACAAAGCCGCAGACCAAGCTCAGCGGCAACAGCAACAGTTCGGCCTTGAGAATCGACGAGAAGCGCGTCCCGGTCAGTTCCACTTCGCGGAAGAGCTGGGCGCGCCGGCCGTGGTCGGAGTATGGAATGGGCGCAAACCATATATCAATGCCTTTGTAGCCGCTCAAGATAAAAGCACCCTCGCGCAGCAGCGGAAAGCTGACCAACTGTCCCGTCAATCCGGCCATGCGCGCATTGACATACGAAATCACCGGCGTCACCACGAAGCCAAAAAGCAGCAAAAAGATCAGCGGAAACTCATCGTCCTCTAGCAGCAACACGCAGAGCCAAATCATGGCCAACGTCGATAGGACGTATCCGCCAATCGCTATCCACAGCGGGAAATCGCCTCGGCCAGTCGGCGTATCCCGCAACGGACGATGTTCACCCTGACGGCGCGCAGCTCGCACCGACAGCACGGCATGCACCAAACCAATCGCGCCGACAGCCGCGCCCGCGCCAATGTACACGCTCATCCACACATCGATGTCGTTGGCAAAGTTCGTCAGAATCGCGTCCATGCCCGGCCGCCAGTGCGTCAACATGCCAGCGTGGTAGAGAATCGGGCTGCCCAAGGCGTGGACCATGGCCGCGGCAAACGTGCCAACGACGATCCAAAACGGCAGCACCATTCCCAACAACACCAAGCCCAAGTCCGTGCCAATGCCCAAGGGCGCAGCCGGCAGAATGGTCTCCGTGGTGCGCGTCAGGTCGATCCAAGGGATGGGCAGCAGGACGATGGGATCGCTGGCGATCAATCCGGTCAGCGCGGGCAAGCCCACGTACACCGCGCCGAACAGCAACCCAATCCCCATGCCCACTGAGAAAACCCGCCAGCGCCAGCTATCCCGCCCCTCGTCGCTCTCGGCCAGCGCCGTCGCCCCCTGCGCAGCGACTGGGGCCAACGGAAAGGGCAAGCGCTCCACATCGGACGTGACCCGAAAGAGGATGTAGCCAAGCGTAAACCACTCGACCCGCGACAAAAACTGCGAGGCGACCAGCACGACCATTGGCGGGATCCACGCCCGGTGCAAAAAGCTGCGCCCCATCAGCGCGTCTGAACCTATCGGCGGCGCGACCCATTCCGGGACGTGCTCGGCAATGCCAAAACCAGCCGCGGCCTGCGACTGCACGAGATACTGGTTCCACACCAGTTGCCCAAACGGCCCGCCCGCCAACATGGTGCCGCCAATGACGCCGGCCAAGCCACCGGCAATGTAGTAGATCAGGTAAATCTCTTGGCGCGTCAGCGCGGAAAAAGAACGCCGCGCCAGCTCGGAAAACAGGATGATGGTCACCCACTCGGCAGCCGCGCCGAGCGATGCGCCGGCAATCAGGCCCATGTAAATGGCACCGGGCATCATGATAAAGCCGACGAAGAACGCCCCGGCCACAGTCCGCGCAGTAAAGCCCTCGCGAAAGCGCGTCGGGGGCTGCATCAAGTCGCGGTAGCTAGTTAGATCGTTAGCCGTCACGGTCGGTATCCACCTCCCATTTCACCCTCCACCAGCGCGACTGCCGCCCACACCAGCCGCATCGCGACCTCGCCGCAAATCATCCCCAAGAAAAACGGCATGACCCGCCGGTAGGTCTGTGCCCCGCCATAGCGCACCGCCAGCCACTTGCACAACCAGCCGCACAACACCGACCCCCACACCAGCCAGCCAAAACCCGTGCCAAACACAAAGCCCATCGGATGCAAGGGCCAGCGCAGAAAGTGCTGGCGCATCAACGCCAAGAAATAGGTACAGCCCGCCCCGACCGCGTGAAATCCCAAGCGCACCCAATCCGTACCCCCAGCCACCGTGCCCGCGTCTTTGAACAAGTAGTTGTAGTAGCGGCCAATCCGCGCCTCAGACCGCGCGCCGCCCTGCTCCTGCAAGGCGAACAACCCGTGCTCGTACATCGTTTCCAGCGAAAACACGTAGCCGGCCCCCAACCCAACTGCCAACCCCAAAGCCATCCCCCAAATCAAGCGGCGCGGCGACACTCCGTGAATCTCGGCCAACTTCAGTCCCTCAAATTGCAGAGCGGGCCAGATCCCAATCATCGTAAAGCCAAACACCGCCAAAAAGCCAAAGCCCATGTAGGTCTCATCGGCAAAATGCCCAGCCCCAGTCCCCAAGACCACGAAGAACAAATAGCCCACAATCTGCGGCATCCCCACAATGGGCAGGCCCCCGTCAATCCGCAGCCGCGCAAACGTCAACGCCAACAGCAACACCAGCACCAGTGCCGCAATGCCCATCAGCGGCGGCACCCCCAAAGCCGTAGTCCACGCCCACAGCACCAGCAACCCAACCACCAACCCCCACGTCGCCCGACTGCGCCAAGAGATCGCCTCTGCCAAAGCCCGCCGCGCCGACCACAGGCTGAACAGCCCCAAAAACAGCAAGCCGCCACGCGCCTGCGTCATAAAAAAGGGAAAGTGACTAGGCCAATCTAGCCACGGCGACCCGTGCCCGGGAATGAAGTCGCCGCGATATTCCGAGCGCCCGAGGAAGTGAGCCACCAGCAATTGCACGCGGGTGAGCAAATAGAAAAACCACGTGCTGAACGACACCTCCACGGGCGCGAGAAAAGCCGCACCCACCAACAGCGGGACAAACTCAAAGTGGAACGGCGACTCAAAAGGGGCCATGGCTTTCCACGGATCGTCGAGCAGGAAATGCTCCATTGCCAATCTCGTGGTGATCTCGGGCACAGACGGCATGTAGTGATGCCACCCATTGATCCCCAACAGCAAGGCCGGCACCACGCACCCCACCAAAACAGCCGCTGGCCAAACAGTTCTCCAGCAATCAGAGCGCGGGGTACTTCGAGCAGCGGAAATCCCAACCGCTCGGTCTCCAGCCAGCGCTGCCGCAACAACCACACCAAGCAAAAGCAGGTCAAAAAGAACGCGCCGAAAAACACACTCCACATCGCCAGCGGCCACAGCCACGCCCCCCAAGGCACAGCCGCGCCGCCTTCAAACGCCCCGATGGCCGGAGCCTCATTCGGCCCGCCCGGCACCAACCAGTCCGGGACAACTTGCAAAAAGCGATAATAAGGGCCGGTCGGCTGGGCAAAGCCCCCGTAGAAACCCGTCACCAAGCCCGGCAAAAACCGGTGCATCAAGCCGGACGCAGTCGCCGACACCCCGATGACCAGCGCCGCGTAAAGCACCGCGCGATCCCCTGGGCCAAGCCAGCGACGCATTAAGGTAACGGCGGCCAAAACCCCTATTGGCACGGCGAAAAAGACCTGCGCCCCCGGCGCACTCCCGGCCCCGGCCAAATACGGGCCGTTGTACAGCAATTCGACGCGCTGGAGCAACCACCCGCTTGCAACCGTGATGCCGATGATGAGCGCGGCTAAGCGCAGCACGGCCATCTCGTAAATCTTTCTACCATAATTGTCTCCAGAGGACTGCTTGCTTTAGCTGGCAGGGGGATAGGAGTGGCTTTTCTGATGGGGCCGAAGTGCTCCTTGAAGAAAAGCTAAAAAAAGCAGGTCCAAACAATGATTAGCTCTTGAGGTTGTTGTGTCAACTTTGGACCTTATAGTCATGCAACGGGCATACCGATTTAGGCTTTATCCAACCCAAGAGCAGGACGACCTTCTCAACGTCCTCCGGTACCAGTCTTGCGTCCTCTATAACGAGGCGTTGGATGTGCGCAAGAAAGCCTATCGGACGAAGGGACAGACGCTCAACTTTGTCTCCCTCTGGAGTCGCTTTAAGGCCGACAGAAAAGAGCGGCCCGAAGACTTCGGGCTCTTGAATGCAACGCAAGTCCAACAGCTTCTGCGTCGCCAAGACAAAGCCATGCAAGCGTTCTTTCGCAGACTGAAAAAGCCGCGCACAGACGACAAAAAGCCCGGATTTCCGCGCTTCAAGTCCTTCAAGCGTTTTCGCTCCCTTGAGTATCGGCACGGGAACGGATGCAAGCTCGCGGACGACAAGCTCTACGTCCAGCATGTTGGTCTCATTAAGGTCAAGCGGCATCGAGATATTCCTGAAAGCATGCTCAAGCAGGTCGTCCTTACTCAGCGATTGGGACGTTGGTATGTCTGCTTTCTCGGAGACGACGGCCAAGCGCCTAAGCCGCTGAAGGCTGGTCTCGCCGTTGGAATCGACATGGGACTGAATGCTCTGTTGGCTTTGTCGGATGGCACGCTCATTGAAAACCCGCGCTGGTTGAAGCGTTCGCTTGCCAAACTTCGAGTCGCTCAAAGGGCGCTGGCGCGAAAAAAGAAAGACTCTCATCGCTTTTACGAGTCCAAATACGAAGTCGCCCGTCTGCACGACAAAATCAAACAGCAGCGCCAAGACTTTTGGCATCGGCGGACTTACAAGCTGACCCAAGACTATGCGCTGATAGCGATTGAAGACTTGCCACTGGCTTTTATGACCCAAAGCAAAACACTCGCTCGATCTGCGGCTGATGCAGGCCTTGGGATGTTCAAAGCTATGGTCGGTTACAAGGCTGAAAGTGCTGGTTGCCAGCTTGTAGCGATTGACCCTAAGAACACCTCTCAGCGGTGCTCTCGATGCGATGCTTGGGTGAGGAAGTCTTTGGCCGTTCGTGTGCACACATGCTCCTGTGGATGCGAATTAAACCGCGATGTCAACGCGGCCAGAAACATCTTGAAAAGGGCCAGATGCTGGCCTACGGACGCTAACGTAGAGGAAGGTATCTCAAGCGTAGTCCGTGAAAGCTGTCTGCTTGCGTCGCCTGTGCAGGCGACGGAAAGCGAAGCTGACAGTGGCTTACACATTAGACCAAAGAACCCGCGCCAGAAAGCCTCACCAGAGCTTTCGCGTCTGTCCTCAAGATCGGCTACTTGACCTTTGCGAAGCGAGGCCATTTTGTATTGGGCGATCTGGCTGATGCTAACGAGAATGAATTCGCAGGACGCAAAGTATCCCAAAAGTAGGAGAACCTCATGAACGTGAAATCCGTTTATATGATGACCGATTTGGAAGGCGTGGCCGGCGTCGATGATTGGGACCCAAGGCACCGGGACGATGCGACAACGGCAAAAGGCGTGTACGACCGCGCCGAGATGCAGCGCTTGTTGACCGGCGAAGTCAACGCCGCGGCCGAAGGCTTATTTGCAGCAGGTGTCGAAGAAATCATCATCAATGACGCGCATGGGGCGGGGCGCACGATTTTGTCCGAAGAATTGATCTCAGGCGTAAAACTGGTCCAAGGTGTCAAGCGACCGTGCTGGTTACCGGGCTTATCGCCCAGATTTGACGCCTTGATCCAAGTGGGCATGCACGCAATGACCGGCACGCCCAACGGATGCCTCGCCCACTCAATGAGCCAAAATATGGTCTATCGCGTCAATGATGTCGAAGTCGGCGAGATGGAAATGGCGGCGTATTTGTGTGGCCATCTAAGCATTCCTTGGGTCTTTACCGCGGGTGATCTGCACGCCTGCACCGAATCCGAGCGCTGGGTCCACGGCATTGTCACAGCGCCTGTAAAAGAAGGCATAGGAGAATTATGCGCCCTGCACATGGCGCCAACAGACGCTCGCGCCCTGATTAAGACGCGCGTGCAAGAAGCCATCGCAGTCGCCAAAAATATCAAACCGCTCATTGCAAAACGTCCGGTGGTGGTGGAGGTAACGCATCCTGATCCTGATCGTCTTTCCGTACCAGAAGGGGTTGAGCGCGTAGATGACGTTACAATTCGCTGCAAAGGCGACTCTTTCTGGCAGGTGTTTCACAACATCGTCTATGGCAAGCCCGATTTTCCAGTTCCCGCGTAACGTTCAGCCCCGCTCCCACTGCGGCAACTGCTCGGCGTAGTAGCGGCGGCTATCCGCGTCCAAGGTGCGCCAGATCAAAAACTGCTTGCGCACATCGTCCAAAAAGGTGCGCACCACGCGCTGCCAAGTTGCCAGATCGCCAGCCGCCAACGCCAAGTCAACGTGAATGTCGCAATAGTTCGGGTCCGCCCCCGGCTCTATCTCCATCGCGGTCTCTTGCACCACGCCTTGGTCAAACGGTGCCAACCACACCCGCGCCGCCACCCGGACCTTCTCCCCCACCTGCTCCGCCTCCAAGGCTTCGACGTAAAAGCCCGCCCCGATCGACTGCTCCTGATTGGCCGCCCACGATTCCGCTTGAAACGCCGCCATGCCGAGCGCTTCGCGCCGCGCCAGCGAGAAGGGCAGTTGCACGCGCAAATGCTCGCCTTTGACGACCGGCAACTTCCACCGCCGTTCAATCCCCGGCGTGCAGATCCGCCCGGCCATGCGCGCCGGATAGAGCGCCGACGCCACCACTAACAGCGCAATCGCGCCAACGGTGAGCACCGCCCCTAGCGACGAGTAATTCAGCTCCAAGCCGGGCAAAAACCCCCCTTGGGCCAAAAGCTGCGCCGCACCTTGCCCTAGCAAATATCCCGCGACCGTGCCGACCACGCCCAACGCCACTGCTTCCGCCATAAACAACCCGCTAACGTGCCCAGGTGCTAAACCGACCGCGTTAAAGGTGCCGATTTCCTGCGTCCGCTCGTACACCGCCCCGAGCATAGTGTTAAACACGATCAACCCGGCAATCAGCAGCGGCACAATCAGCGCCCCCCATCCCGACACCGACGCCACCCCAACCGAATTGACGAGCAAGCGCTGGCCCTCAAGACCGGCGAACAGGTTCAAATCCAACGTCTCCGCCAGCTCTACCACAGCCCTGCGCGTTGCCTCCGTGCCCCCATCCAACCGGATCCCCACCGACGCCAGCCGCACCCCATCCCACCGCATCAGCGCGGCAAACGGCAAGACCGGCGTCGCCGACGCGGGCAAATGGGCAAACGGCCGCAACTTTCCTCCCTGCTCGCGTCCCACTTCCGCTTCCGAGGGCTGCTGCGCCTCTGGATCCAACGGGGTCAGTGGCTCACCATTCAGATCGAACCGGTCCAACGCATCATCTGCAAGCAACCCAACCACCCGAAACACCTCCCCAAAAACCCGCACCCGCTCCCGTCCCAAGCCCTCGGCGCTGATCCTCAAAGAATCCGCCAATCCCACCGGCAACAGACAGGCGTCCTCTTCCCCAGGCCGCAGCCACCGCCCGGCCACCACTTCCGGCCCGAGCAAATTCTCCTCCTTCGCCGCCAGCCCAACAAATCCCCAAACCCCGACCGCTCGCTCCTCCGCGTCATCTCGCTCAACTCGATAGGACGACGCCAGCGATCCCACCGACAGCCACGCGCGCGGCGCGACCTGCTCGTCGCCAAACCAATCGCGCAACAGATCGTAGCCTTCCAACTCCATAGTCTGCCAGCCCGGCATCCGCACCAACGCGCCCTCGTACGCCGCGTCCGCGCCAATCGCAATCCAATTGGTGTGCAGCGCAGCGCGGACCGACGTAAAGGACAGCACGGAAAAGGTCAACAGCACCAGCGTCGCGCAGGTCAGCCCTGTGCGCCACGGTCGCCGCCGCAAATGCGCCAACCCCACGGCGACCGATGTCAGCACCGCGCCCGACCGCTGCACCGCAATCTGCCCGCGCCGATTGCTCAGTTCCTGCAACTCCCGGTTCAACCGCGACATCCCCAGAAACGTGACCAAAATCCCCAACGCCAGAATGACGAAACCGAGCAAGATAATCGCCGGCGAAATAGACAACTCAAAGGCCGGATGCACATAGCGCAGGGCGACAAACCCCACTAAGAAGAGCGCGAAATACCCAAATACCTGCCGCCGCAAATCGGCAAACCCAAACGCCAACCGCTCGGCAAAGTGGGCAAAGGGAATCAGCACGGCCAACAAAAAGAGCGCGCCCTGCACTACCCCCGCTTGCGTCCTCTCCACGTCCCGGTAGGCCGCCGCAGCCAGCGCCCAAGCGCGCCGCGCCCGATCGACAAAATCCCGATGCCGATGCTCGGCACGTGCCGCTTCTGCCTCTGCCAGCAACTCAGCCGACCGCTCGTGAAAGGCCGCCAGCCGCCCATTGCGCACGCCGTGGCGCTCCAGTCGGTCAATCCGCTCGCCATTGAGCGTGTGCATATCAGCAGCCACCCGATACACCGTCTCCACAATGCGTCCCTTCCCATCAACCGCATAGCCCACCCCACTCGGAACATCCTCCGTCCCATTGAGCAACAGCAAGCGTCGCCCCAACCCATAGCGCCCCGTCGCCATCACGGCCTTGAACCGCTCGCTAGGCTGGGTAAAAATCACGCCGACCGGCTCCGTCCACGACCCCACCCGATTCACGTAGCTAAATAGCTCCATCTCCGGAGCCGTCAGCGGCAGACAGGCCCCGTACACCACCGGCTCGGCTTCCAACGCCGCGTCAATCGCTTGCACTCGCTCCAAAGTCAACAAATTGCGCGGATCAAAAATCCCAAACAGCGTCGTCCCCTGCAGCGGTGCGGTGACGATCTGCACCTCGTCCTCGGCACTATCCATCGTCACCGTCAGCGCACGCCCCGGCAACTTGCGCTCCCCATTGATCCCCCAGTCCGGCGCATCCGTCACCGCCCCAGTCTCCGCATCGAGCCGATACGCCTCCAACCGCACCGGCTTCGTATAGATGATACCTGACTCAACCCCGGGAATGGCAAACCGTCCCGAATCATCCGCCGCCGCCCAAAAATCCGGCCGCACCCCAGCCAATGTCGGATGGCGCAGCCGCAGCCGCACCAACGCCCCGACCGTAGGCTGATCCGGCAGATAGCTGCGCGGCCCGTAGTGGACCACCTCCCCGCCGATGGTGCCAAACGCATCATTACCCCAAGCCCACGGCTCCAGATCCGGGTCGTCGATGAGCACGGGCAGCACGCCCTGCAGCAGCGCAACTTGATCGGCCAACCAGTCAAAGCGCACCGCCTCGGGATCATCGGCGGGCGAGTCAAAGCGGGCACGGCTGTCATTGACCGTGCAAAAGGCCAACGCCGGACATCCGGTGAGGGCCGCTACCGCCGCATCCAACGGCACCGTCAGCCCCATCCCCCCCAAACCCTGGCGGGCAAAGTCCTGCTTCAAGCCATTGACCAGCACCCGCTTGCCCCCCAACGCAGAGTCTTCGTACGCCGTTACCAGCCTTAACAACCGCTCGGTAATCGGCGGCGCGAGCAAGGAGACGCGATACGGCTCTTTCGGCCTGAACGCCCCGAGCCGCGGGCTGTGCGACGACAAATCCAACCCCACCAAAAAGCGCGTCTCCAGCGCACTGAGTCGCCGCAAAAGCGCGGTCTCCTCCACCTCACCCTCTCGCTGCCCTGCGACCGCCAGCAACAACGGCGCGAAATGGCGCATCCCCGCCATGTTCTGGAAGTGCCCAGCCATCCACAGCAACGCGACCGTGCGCTTGGGCGGCTGCGCGGCAAACCCCCGGGCCAATTCCAACAGCGCCGCCGCACTCGCCGCTTGCTCAGCCCCTGGCGCTAACGCTGGCACCGGCGACACAGCGTCGTAATGCGCGGCGAGAAAGACGACCTCCTCCCCCAGCGTCGCATCGCGCCCAGGAATCACGGCCACCAAATTCTCCGCGATCACCTCCCGCCACGCCATCCGCCCCCACAGTCGCACCTGCGCCCGCGACCTTGCCAACACCCGCAAACGTTCCGCTACATCTTTGCGCGCATAGAGCCGCGGCAAGTCGGCCGGCACGTCGAGAAACTTCTGCTCAGCTTCCTTGCGATGCGCCCCAGCCGATTCCAAGAACACCACGGCCGCGGCCCCCAAGTGAAACGCATCCACCCAAGCTGTACCCGAGACATAGTCGAGTAGGACGATCCGCCCGGCTACCGGCTGCCCTTCGAGGCGGCTGCCATCCCCGCCATACACCAACTGCCCCTCAATCCCCTCAGCAGGCAAAGTCGGCGTCCGCACCAAATTGGGCCAGACGCCGAACAATTCGAGCCGCTCCCCCGCGCATTCGAGCCAAAATCCCTCGTCCATCGGCACCAGCACCGGGAACTCGTGCCGGTAGATCTCTCCTATCCCCAAACTCTCTAACTCGGCAACCAACCACTCGCGGGCCGCTGTGGCCCCCGGATAGCCCGTCATCCGCGAAGCGGGTGCAGAAAACGCCTCCACTGTGCGCCGCAGACGTACTTCCCGCTCGGACTCGGCGGCAAGCGCCGGGCTTGTGAGCAATGCCAACACGAGCAGCAAAAGGAAAGCCCCCGGACTCAACACCCGGAGGCTTACTTTGAGGATTCCATCGGACATCTTCTATATATTCACTCTTGGTTGACGCTCAAAGGCGAAATTTGGGATGTTTGCGTACTCGGCGGCACCCTCTCGCCATGGAGACAACACAGCCGCTCATATTGGCAAAATCCGGACCCGAGTCCTGCTCTCATCCACGACGACCAAAGATCCAGAAGCTAGATCAGCATAGTGCTGTTTGAGAGCAGCAATTACAATGCTTTCCAGACGATCCGGCAACACATCTTCAGCGCGAACCTGAAGTACACTTGGACCGGTCGCGTGGGACAAAGCCAGCATGGTGCCGAAATCCAGATCGTGCGTAAATACGACATATTCGTGCTTCACCGCCCAATCCATAATCGCCCGGTCGCTATCTCGCGGATCGCCTACTGTGGACCAATGGACTGCCGACCATCCGTGGTGTTTCAGCACAGGTACCCAATCAGGCGACAAATTCATGTCGATCAAAAGTTTCACATTTATAGGGTATCCAAGGCAACTTCTCGTTCTTCTACTCGCCACGCTGCATAGGCTAGAGCCTGATCTATATCTTCCGGTTCAAGGTACGGGTACGCTTGCAGAATCTCCTCGGGCGACCGACCTGCAGCCAAAAGTCCCACGACGGTTCCAACCGTCACCCGTAGCCCGCGAATACATGCCTTGCCGCCCATGACGGCAGGGTCGAGCGTAATCCGTGGCAATTTTTTCATTTTCTAGTTTCCTCCATAAGGTACCCACTAATAAACCTAACTGTGTCTGCACGGCAACCTATCTATAAGGATAACCTTTCGATATAGGAGCTTGGAGGGGTTCCTCACATATATAGCCAGCCCTGTTCCCAGCGCAATTCGGCGATCCGCTGGGCGTTCTCGGCACTAATAGTAATATGTTTATGATCAGGCTGTTGGCTGTGGCATTCAATGCACAACGCCTTCAGATTTGACGGGCTGTTATTGGTCTTAACGCCGTTAATATGATGTACGTGGAGAAGGTGGGGGACATTTCTCAGATCCAAGTAACAGCTCTCGCATGTAAAGTTGTTTGTCTCTTTGTAGCATCTTGCTACCTCCCCCCAGTCGGCAGTGTACTGCCCATCGAACTCCCCAGCGCGGCGACGCGGCATGTGCGGAAAGAAGGATTTGTACGTGTCGAAGAATGCTTCCAGATCGAACTCTGCGACTATTTGGTCTCTGGTCCGCCCGGCACGCCAGTACTCCAATTTACTAAGACAGTTCTTGCAGACCTTGAGACGTGTCTTCCCGTTTATAGGCTCTCTACTATCGTAGTCATATCCTGTGATATAAAATTCTCCGCTCAAATCATTCGTCGCGACGTAGCGTTCATACCTCCCTTTGCTGCGCATGTCCTCCAAGGTTCGACAATAAGCGACGTGGAACCTTCTTCCTGAATCCCCATTGTCCAAGGCATCCTGAACGCCCACTCCGTGATCTTGGATATAGAGCAAGACCTGACGGCCCCTGTAAATGAATAGTCCATTATCCGTTACGCCGACCTCGGACAGATCGACTTCTATGCCTTCCTCCAGTTGAATATCGATGGGATCAATCTTGGTCACTCCTCTTCTGACGACCAAATCGGGATCTACGGAATCCGCTCCCATGCGGCGAACTGCGGCGTACAACCTTTCAAAATCCACATTGAGGTACACGGTGTAGCTCACTCCGTCAAAATTTTGCGAATCTGGAACTCCGCGTTCGTGATGACTCGGAATACGACCCGGCGTGATGCGTCCCGGTCTTCGCCTCCTGTCTCGTCAAAGACGAGTCGGGAAAAGGAAAAACCGACCGCGACTACGTTATCCTTTATCCATGCCTGATCTTCGGCAACCGTCGGAAGGTTGTAAACGTACTCCAGCACAGATCGAGTCCGTCCTTGGGACAGCCACATGTTCTTGAAATACACTTCGGCTTCTCCATTCGCCGCATCCCAATCGCTTGAAGTATGTCCTTCAATACGCACTTCTTCAATGGCGGCCTCGAATTGCTTGATTACCGCCAAGTACCGCGGGAAAAAGTCGTTCAAAATTTCCACAAACCGCGGCTGTAATTCAATCTTCCCAGCCTCAAACAGCACTTCCGGCGATTTAAATTCGATCGACAGAGTCTCTGCATCGAGCTCCGCCTCCCATTCTGACAAATCACTTTCAAATTCTTTCCACAACGCATGATTGATCGCAACCTGCCCATCTCGATAGGCTACTGCTACCTCTTTGATCTTGTCGCGCTCAAGGAATGCCGTGCGCATCAACGCGATGGAGATGAAAAGGAAGACCATCATCAAACCTGCCATCAGGTCCGAGATTGTAATCCAGTGCTCGCCCTCCTGTTCGGTCCGTCGCATCCCGAACAGGTGCCCCATCTGCGCTTTCATCGGGGGCGTCCTCCCTGCTCGACAATCCGGTGCATGGCTTCCGTGAGCTCACTATAGTCTTCGGTGAACTTACCTGCTATTTGAGCAAGCGCACGGCCCATTTCATTCATAACCCGCTCAATTTCCTGATTCATCAACTGATCGAGTGCTTCAAGTTGGGCGTTGACGGCCTCTCCGGTGCGAGATGCGGACTGACGCATGTGTTCCTGTAGCCTCTCCACGCCTTGACTGACCGCTTGGTTCTGTGCGCCGAGCACCTCGTTTACTGAAGCCTCCACCTGACTTTGCATCTGCTGGATACTATCTGCGACCTGCTGTTGTACAGACTGAGTGTTGCGCTGTACGCGCTCACTGGCGTCCATAAAGACTGCCAACATTTCCTGTGCCTTCTCATCCTGAGCCTTGATGTACGTGTCTGAGTTCGCTAGTAATTGCTGATGTTCCGTCTGTAGATCGCGCTGTACGCGCTCACCGGCGTCGGCAAAGGTTTTGAGCAACTCTTGCGCCTTCTCATCTTGCGCTTGGATGTAACCATCCGAATTCGCCAGTAGCTCCTTGTAATGCTCGCTGGCGGCATCGACGGACGCACTGATCTCACGATTTATTTCTTCTACGTGTGCTTGCATCTGCGGCACCGCTTCCACTGCTCGATCGCGTAATTGTGCAAAGGCTTCAAGATGCCGCTCCAACTCGGAAAGTTGGTGGCTGGCCGTTTCCACGATACCGGAAAGTTTCTCCATGGAATTGGGAATGCTCGAACTGGACTCGGCGATGTGCTCGACCGCCGAGTCGATCTTGGTGATATTCTGAACTGATTGGTCGTAGAGTGCATGGAGTTGTTCCAGTTGTTGTCGATAGTGCTCTTGCCACTCCACCAACTTCTGCACGGACGCATCCAACCTCTTGAAATTATCGCCGAACTGCTCAGTGATTTTCTGGTTGAAATCGGCGATAACCTGTCTCAGAGCATCAACGATCTGTTCGGTCGCCGCTCGGGACAGCATCTGTGCAACCTCTTTTAGCTGCTCCTGTAGGTGGGTTGAGAACGCCTCGAATGCTTGCCGATCATCGCGGTGCCGGTCAGTCAAATCCGTACGCAGCAGTTTCAACTGACCAGCCAGACTCGACTCCTCACTGCCAGCAATCGCGTCCCGGGTAGCTTCAAGTAGCCGCGTCTGTTCGTCCAGCTTCGCCAGATTATCGCCGAACTGCTCAGTAATCTTCTGATTGAAATCGACGATAACCTGCGTTAAGGCGTTAATCATCTGTTCAGTCGCCGCTTGGGATAGCTGCAAAAACTCTGTTAGCTGCTCCCACAGGTGGTCTGCAAAGTCATTAAAAGCTTGCCGATCATCACGGTGCCGGTCGGTCAAGTCCGTGCGCAGTAGTTTCACTTGCCCGGCCAAGCTCGACTCTTCACTACCTGCAACCGCGTCCCGAGTAGCTTCGAGCAACCGCGTCTGTTCGTCTAACTTGGACAAAATGTCTGCCGGCCCAACCTCGGATTCGGGTTCGGCCTCCGTCGGCTTCAACAAGGTTGTCGATAGCACCTTGAAGAGGATGCCAGCACCCATTCCTGTGATACTGGTGATGAACGCGGTCTTCAAACCGTCTAGTAGTTTGCCAATGCTTGCATCTAATTGAGCCGGATCGAAGTTCAGCAACCCGATCACGATGCCGGTGAAGGTGCCGAGGATGCCCAGCGAGGTGAGCAAGGTAGGGGCATACGCGGTAAAACGGGGCGCGGTGCCTCTCCACGCCATGACGACTGCGCCCGCTAAGCAGAAGAATATCAGCGACAGAAAAAATTCCGTGATACCGCTCGCCGTACGATTAAGCAGGAACGACTCAAATATCTGGTTCAAAACAGAGACCTCTCCGGTTTCTCATACAAAGGTTGCAATCAGCACGGCCGGCGCAGCTACGCCTCCGCTTCGGACCCGGCGGTAACCGCCGGGATTATGAGCAACGCCAACAGGAGCAGCAAAAGGAAAGCCCCTAGGCACCAAGGCCCAGAGGCTTGCCCGTGTAGCTTGTACCCCAAACGAAGTGGCGCTAGCAAACGTCCTCACCCCCAGAGCTTGGGCAACTGCTCCCGCAGCGTGACAAACGAGAAATAGCCAAAGAAGGCGCAGGCCCAAATCAAGGCCACAAAGCGCACCGGGTGCATGGCCAGCGCCCCTTTGAGCACGCGATTGTTCTGCCACAAGAGCAATACCGAATACAGCAGCATGACTCCCGCGTTGAGCGAGGCACTCAAGACCAGCAACTGCACCGGCTTGTTGTAATCCGAGAGCATAATCAGCACGCCGAAGAGGATCTGCGCCCACAGCAGGAGGAAGTAGAGCCTGTTCCGCGTCCACTTGGCGCGTTCGCGCAGCCAGTTGGTCTTGATAATGTCGGTGGAAATGCGCGCGCAGGCGTCCAACAACCCCAGTTCGGTCGTCAGCAAAATGGCAATGCCCATCCAGTTGAAGAGGTGCTTGAAAAAGCTGCCGTGCTCCTGCGCGATAAAGTCGCCCTCAGTCCCGACAAACCCCAACCCCTGCTCCAACCCAGGTGCCTGTCTCGTAGTGGCATAGGAGATAAGCGACAGCAGTATCAGCGACAGTACCGAGAGCGCATAGAAGGTGATCAAGTGCTCGCGGTTGGCCGCCTGCCACCAGCCGCGCCAGCGCTGCATATTCTCCGGCGTCTGCTCAAAGTGGTAGCCAATATCGCCCACGGCCTCTTCCCGCCCAGTCAGCGGGCTGGTCAGCCGCCCCACGTACGCGCCCATGGCATAGCCTTTGTCGCGGACGAAATCGCTCTGCGCCAAGTTCATCGTCCCGCCAGCACCCGCAAAGGCCAGAGCTCCCAAGAAAAGCGGCAGTTCCATCTCCTCTGGGATGTAGCCGATATTGACGATGCCCTTGCACATGTCCCACACGTGAATTGGCTCTACTACCAAAAAGAAAATGACCAACAGCAGAACCAGCACCGCGGCGATCAGCACCGTCTGGATGCGCTCTACCGTGCGGTACACCACCGGCCCCAAACTCAGCGCCAACCCGACCACCAACAGGCTCGCAATCGAATAGCCAACCCGCGTACTCTCGTCGCCGCCGAACTCCCACGTCAGGATAGTCGCCGCCCCCGACGCCCAGCCCGGCCACATCCACGGGACCACGTTGCACACCAGAAAAACCCCGGCCCAGCCCGACCATTGGCGGCAAAACCCAGTCACCGCGGTTTCGCCAGTAGCCAAGGTCCAGCGCTCGATTTCCATGTTGATGAAATACTGGGTCAGCACCCCTACCATGCAGGCCCAGAACACCACGAAGCCGAACTTGTAGGTTATGTAGGGCCAGAGCACGAACTCGCCACTGCCCAGTGAAAGCCCCAACAGCAGGATGCTCGGCCCGACCAGCTTGCGCCAGTGGGGCGGCTCGGGTAGGTCGCGGTACTGTCCTGCCGGCAGCCTATCACAAGGTATTACCTCATGCGGCACGGCCTTAGTTGTCATATAGTCCTTCCCTAGTTGCCGTTACGAGAAAAAAGCCCCCAAGGACCAGAGGCCCTGGAGGCTTTTTCTTAGCGAACCGCAATATGCAACCTCAGAAGCGGAACTGCAAGGAAAACTGATGCACGCTGTCGAGGATGCCAAACGAGGTGAAGGCGTAATCGACCGTGGCCATGCTCAATTCGAGGCCCAGCCCGGCCGTCAGGCCCTCTTCGCTGCGGCCAGCCGGGACGACTGCGCCGCTGACCTCATCGACTTTCTCGTCCTCTACACCCTGATAGTTGTACTTGTAGCCAGAACGGAGGCTGAGCATGTCGAAAAGCTCCACTTCGGCCGCCGCGTACACGAGCTGCTCGGCGTCTTGTGGCTTGGTGGCATCGGCGAGCAAGGTCACCTTCATGCCACTGTCTGGGTCGTCGAGGATGGCGGCGGCCGCGCCAATGCTGAATATCAGCGGCAGTGGTGCGCCAATGTCGTAGAACGTCAGGTCGCTGCCCAGATTGTTGATCCGACCGCCGATGGTGTACGTGGGATTGATGCGGTAGAGCGCGCCGAAATCAGCCGCATACGCGGTGGCGCTGACGCCGTCTATGGTCTGACTGACGATCTTGCCGGTCGCTCCTAAGCTGAGTCGGTCGGTGATGTTGCGCGCCCATGTCGCGCCCACAGCCAAATCTCGGTAGCTGTAGGTGGCTGAGGTCTCGGTGTCGTTGGGATCGAACGTTCCCGCGTCGAGCACGAACTGCGGCACCACGTCGCGGTCGGCGGCAATGTCGCTCAACCCAAGCGTCACTATGCCAATGCCCAAGGTGCCCATGTCGCCCATATCGCGCGCGAACCCAATGGCGTCGTGCGACAAATCCGCGATCCACGAGTTGTGCGACAGTAGCACTTGGCTTTCGCCGCCGCTCAGAGACGCACCGGCTGGGTTCCAGAATAGCTGGTGGACGTCGCCGGCCACGGTCGTATAGGCCGAACCGAGCGCGACCGGCCTGGCTCCCACGCCAACCTTGAGAAACGCGGCACCAGTCAGGCCAGACTTGCGCACATCGGCGACCCCAGGTTGCGCCAACGAGAGGGCCAACCCTAGCACTACAATGAGTTTTAACACTTTCATTTTCAAGTCTCCCCTGTTCGGTTCAGCGCAGAATGGCAAAGTGCCCGGTCTGCGTCCCGCCCGGGTACTCGGCCACGTAGATGTACAGTCCGCTGGCTACCTCAATGCCGTCCTTGGAAAACATGTCCCAAAACAGCGTGCCATCGAACGGGTTGGTGCTGTCGAAGTGAAGCACGTCGATGACCTGCCCAGCCACGTCGAAAATGGTGATCTTGGTGCCAGTCGGCAGGTTGATGAAGAGCATCTTGTGCTCGGTGCCTGTATCGTGCAACGCGCCCTTCTTGTAGGGATTGGGCACCACGCGGATGGAGAACTCGGGGTTGTTTACGAGTTCGTTGGCGTCGGCCAGCGGTGCTTTGAGAATAAATGGCGCGCCAATATCCTTTTGCCCCTCCAAGCTGCCGGGGAAAAATGAACTAGCGGTCGCGTAGTGGTACGTGCCCTTCCACAACCCATCGCGGCCGTTAAAGTTGTGCCGATGCGTCTCTAGCGAACTGAACGGCTGACCATTGATCTCGCCCGACTCGTTGTCGTACGCAGCGACATAGTAGTAATAGGTAAAACCAAAGGTCACCAAATCGCTGTTATCGGCAAACTTGTACTTGAACACGTCGCTGTCCGGCCCGTCGTTGAGGTAGTTGCCTAACTCGCTGCTAGGAACGTGGGCAATCAGCCGATAAGGCCCCCACGCCGCTGGCTCCTGTGGCCTGTAGCCCCCAGAGCTGATGTTGGGGTTGTTGTCGGCACCAAAGGCGGCCAGTTGCGCGTCCGTGGGATTGTCCTCGGTCTGCTCGTGGTAGCGGTCGATGATGCGCAGACCGACGTCGAGCGAATTGACCCGTGGGAACAACGTCGAGCGATAGACCTTGTAACCAGCAAAGTCAGATGCTGCTTCGGCGCGGTCATCCCACTTGACATCGACCTTGACATCCGTGTTGGGCGCGACTTCGATGTGGGGCGTCGGCGGCGGCGAGGGGGTCTCAAAGTTGTTGTCATAAACCCACTGCGCCGTACTGCGCGCAGCGCGTGCCCCCTGCAAGCGGAACCCCGCGTACTCTATGAGCACCAAGTTGATGGTCTCGCCCACCTCCAAGGAGAACGGACCGATGCCCACCTGCAACATGCCGTCGAAGCCGTGGCCAATCGAGTAGCCCTGCGTCCACGCCCAATCGGGCTGGTCGTCCAGCGAACGGCTCGGATCGACCTCCCAGTTTTGGATGAAGGTGTTGTTGTACTTCATGTCGCCCAATGGCTGGCTGCGCTCGCCTTCGGGACGCACGGCATTGACGAACGACAGCGGGTCACCGGGGACGATGTCCGCGTGATCGGGATCGAACCAGTTGGGATCGGGTACCAAGCTACTCTCGTTCTGGATAGCGGCCCCCTTGTCCCAAGTGCGGCTGCCGATCTGTTCGCCGTCGAAAAACGTAGCCATCGCATAGATGTGATTCTCGCGCGGATTGCGGTAGCCACCGTCGTCCTTGAGCACCGAGGTGAACCAACCACGCTCGGCATCCACGCCGACCGGATGGCTGTCGTAGATGGTGCGCTTGTCCTCCGCGCTGGCGCTGCTGCCGCTTTCTGGCAACGCGCCCTGTTTGGCGGCGATCCACTGCATTCCATTGTAGATGTCGTAGTAGTATCTGCGTCGATTCATGGTATTGCCCAACAGGCGCGCACCGTCGGCAGCCCAGCCGGTTGACGAACCAAACACTGGGTGCGGCTCGCCAAGTGTACTCGGCGACGGACCGGAGAATACCACCGGCACATCCCAAGGCGCACCGTCAGCATCGGGCGTGGCGTCGTAGCCCGAGGTTGGTCCGGTAAACCACCCCGAAGCACCGCGCCGGCCATGAACGGCGTTGCTCATCGAATTGATCGGCTCGTTTTGCAGATGCAGCGTGAGCGCGTGGATGCGATTGTCGGTCTTTTCGGCTGTGCCGTCGCCATCGGCGTCGAGTACGCCGGTGTTGGTCAATTCCAACTCGATGACGATGAAGTCGTTGAGGTTGGCGTGATTGGCGGCAAACTGCCGCATCCGCCAGCGCACATCAACGCCTAAGTTGGTCGGCATCGCGCCTTCGTAGCGCATTTCATTGCGGTCTTCATCAACCCAGTAAGCTCCCGGGCTGGTAAAGTTGCGCGCCGCATCGCCAGCCCCGGCCAAATTGCTGGTGTAGAAGCCGTGCAAGTACTGCTTGGCCCGAGGCGCGGCGCTGTCTGTGGTGATATTGATCTCTTCGGGGCTGTATTCCGACATCTGCAAATCCTGGCCCCAAGGCAGGTGCAGATTCTCGCCGCCCGGATAGGTCTGAGTCGGCGTCGTCCACTGGCGATCCCAGTTGCCGACGCGGAAGAGAGTAAAACGGGCGGTCGGATCGTCATCGGTTTCGCGATACCAAGAGCCGGCGTTGCTGGGGAAAAAGGAATCCCACAAATCGCCAGCCGTGAACACGCCGCCCTCTTGCGCGGCGATCGTCCCGGCACTAGCGATCACCAACACGGTCGCCAGCCGGGACGCAATTTTCATGCGTTTAATCATCTTATTATTCCTCCTAGAAATCCACGGTGACGCCGAAATTGGCCATGCGCGGGATGTCGTAAATCGCCTGACTCTCGCGGGTGAAGGCCCGGTTGAGGTCACCAGTCGGATCTCCCTTTTCTTCCCACTTGGAGGTGGAACTGATGTTGCGATTGTCCCACGTCAGGATATTCTCGCGATCGAAAACATTGCGCACCTCAAAGAAGGCCCCTAGCGACAAGCCGCCCAACGCAAGGCCGCGGTGGAGCCGCAGGTCCGTGCGCATATTCCACGGAGCCTGCTGGGTCTCGCGCGCACGCGGATCGTCCGTGGTGGCCGTTACATTGTAGTTGAAGCCGCTATCAGCCGTCGAGATCAAGGTCAAGCCAACCTCTGCTGGCAACTCGGCCAACAGAGTAACGGCGATGCGGTGGGCCCGGTCGTAGCCGGTGACCAATGGATTGCCACCGCCGTTGACATTGGCTTCGTAGGTATTGAAGCGCTCCTTGTTGGCCAGCGCCGTGTCCAAGGCTTCGTCATCGGCTGGGGCGTTGACCGAAAACGATCTTTTGTCCGGGAAAGGCGTCGAGTTATTGCCGTTGCGCGATGCCTTGACATAGCTATACGCGTAGTTGACGCGACCGTTGATCTTGCTCTGCGACCGGCGCTCCACTCCAAACTCAATGCCTCGGCTGTCGGCGTACCCTCCGCTGGTATTGATATTGTAGTTGGCAAAGCCAGCGTCGGCCGGGCTGATGGTAAAGCCGAGCCGCCCGTAGTTTTCGATGTCGCGGTAATAGGCCGTGACGTCGAACAAGTACTCGGGCGCGAAGCTGTACTGAAGGCCCATCTCATAAGCAGTGGCCGTCGTCGGGTCCGCCTCGACATCGGGCACGTTCGGCCACGCGGGATTGGTGAAGCTGTCGTAGTCCTCGTAGAGGTACGAAAACGACGGTGCCGAGTAGAACTTGCCCCACGAGTAGTGCATGGCGGCCTGCTCACTGATCGGATGCGAAATCCCCAGCCTCGGCTGCAAGTACCAGCGCGTTTCAACCGCCCCACTGCGAATCGGGGTGCGGTAGGTGTGAGTCTGGCCACCTTCATACGTGTATTCGCCCTCTTCGGACGGGCGGAAAAAGTCGGCGAGTTGCTCGGCGTCCGCGTTAAAGCTGTCGAGCCGCAAGCCAGCGTTTAGGATGATGCCCTCGTACTCAATTTTGTCCTGCACGTACAAGGCCAACTCGCTCGGGCTGCGCTCGTATTCGGAAATCTCGTACGGCAGATTGGAATAGCCCACCGTAATCTGCGTCCGCTGCATGAGCTTAGAGACCGTGTGGCTGCGGAACAGCAGGCCGGCCTTGAGCTGGTGGTGGTAGTTGTACTGATGAGTGATGTCGGCCTTGAGCTGCATCACGTCGCGGTTGAGCTCCTCAAAGTAGAAGCCCGCCTGCGCCAAGCGGTACTGATTGTCGCCAAAGGGCAGGTCAAAGTTGCGCGAATTGCCGGGGTTGGTGGTAAAAAAGGTAAAGTTGCCGTCGGCATCGGCTCCAGAGCCGTCAACGCCTAGATACTTTTCCGACTCTTCGGCGCTGTCGATGAAAATGAAGTCGCCACTCTCGTTGGCCTCGACGATGCCGTCGGCGTTGTCGTCGGAGTAGCCGAACTTGCTCATGCGCGTAACCTGCGAGAGCTTGATCTCGTAGAAGGTGTTGTTAGAAAGCGAGTGGCTCATCCCCAGATAGGCCATCGTCCCCAACTTCTTGTTGCCCAAGGCTCCCTCGGGGAAATAGGCGTAGCGACCGCTGAAGTTGCGATTGACCCAACCTCCCAGCTCACCGCCATCGTCGATCATGACGTTGCCGGTCAGCTTGACATTCTGGCTGAGCCGATTCGTCAGCTTGAGCGAATAGCGCTGCGAGCGATTGAGCTGGTTGGGGAAGAGTCCCTCGTCGTTGAGATAGCGCGTGGTCAAGTAGAAATGGGTGCGCGGCAACACTTTGCCGCCCAGCGAAAGCTCCATCTCGGTAGAGGGATTGTCGCCGTAGGTAACTTGCTCGGGGTCGAAAATGTAGTACTTATCGGCCTTGGCCTTATCGACCTCGTCTTCAGAGGCCAGCAAGTCGTCGCGCGACTGCAGGTAGCGGTCGAAATAGGTCGTCTCATCGACCGTGCCGTCGTCGGCCGGTTCGGGATTGACCAGCCCAGCATAGACATCCGGCCCGGCGTTCTTGTAGCCGCCAACGCCGCGACGAACAAACAGCCGCCCCTCTAACTCGTCGCCGCCTTCGCGCGTTACTACATTGACGATGCCAGCGCTAGCCGCGTCGTACTCGGCGTTGAAGGTACCGGCGATAATGTCCAGCGACTGCACGTTGCTGGCGTTGACGCCGACCGCAGTGAACTCGCCGTCCGAGGTGCGATTGACATCTACATAGGGATTCCAAGTGACCAAGCCTTCGCCGGCGCGGAAATACGTATCCGACACGTCGATCCCATCGACGAGCACTTTGGCCTCGGCCTTGCGCCCGCCGCGGATATAGCCGCGAAACACGCTCGGCGTCGTGTTAATTAGGTCCTGCAAGTCGCCCACCGGCATGGTGTTGTTGAGCTCGGCGCGACCGATCGTCGCCCGGCTAGTAGTCAGCGAGCGCTCGACCAGCGGTGCCTCGGCAACCACTGTTATCGTCTCGCCTTCAATAGCCTCGGTCTCCAGCTCGAAATCGACCGTCGTCGTCAGGTCCAAGCGGACCTCAATCTGGGTCTGGCGCACCGTTTGGTGCCCTATGTAACTAGCTTCGACCGAGTACTCACCGGGCGGAATATTGAGCAGAAAATAACGGCCCATGTCGTCGGCTGTAGTGCCGACCCGCTCGCCGCCCACTTCGGCGACCACATTGGCCCCGGGCAAGGCTTGCCCAGAATCGTCTTGTACTACGCCAGCGATCTTACCGTTGCCAGCAAGCGCCGGCAGGGCGAGCAGGGCGCAAAACAGTGCCACGCCTAGTGCCGCCGGCCACTTCCTCCTCTCAATGTGCATGAGTGTCCTCCTGTGACGTGCTAGAGGTGAGGTAAAGCAGAATCTAGCGCACTTGCTGCAAGTTTTGCACAAACGCGCCAGAGAAGCGATAAATACAAGAATTTCAGGCCACTCCGTCAATAGGCACAAAAATCAGGTAGTGGACTATTGAAAAAATGCGAATCAAATATATGACAACGTTTGCAATACAGGCGACATTTGCGCCCAACGTTTGAAGCTTGTGCTACAATAATAATCGCTACCTACCGTCCCTTCCGCCAAGCGACCAACGGATGCTCACGCCGCTGCATGGGAAACTCCACCCGTCCCCCAGTAATCTCCGCCTCGTAAGCCCCCAAGATCATCTCCAAGGCCGCCACTGCGTCGCGCGCACTCGACAGCGGCTCGTGGTCAGTTTCGGCCGCATCAATCAAGTCGGCGACTGCCAGATCATTGCCCGTGCTCAGCGCTTCGTCCGCCACCTCGTCCAAGGGAACCCACTGCTGGCTCATATCGGTCGGGTCAAACACCGGATGCGGATAGAGCATGGTCGGGCCACTGCCGCCACCGCGCAGCGCAATCACGCCCTCGCTGCCCTCGATCTCCATACCCATTCGCGCGCCCCTACCATCGACGTATTTCCGCGAATCAAAAAAGCCAGCCACCCCGCTCTCAAAGGCGAAGTAGCTGTTGATGCAATCGCCGGCGATGGGCCCCACCGGCTCGGTCGCCTCCCGCACGTCTTCGACTGTTAGCGCGCGGCCTTCGTGCTCAATGTGCGCCGTCATCCACGCCACATCGCCGACAAACAGGCGCATCATATTGAACAGATGCGTCCCCAACACGATCATGTCCTCGCCGCCGCCGCGCCGGTCCTGTTTGCCGTGGGCGCGAATGGCCTGCACCGCGCCGACCCGCCCCTGCGCCAACACCTCCTTGACGTGCTGGATGCGCGGCATATACGCTCCCTGATGCGCCACCGCCACCTTGCGCCCGGTCTCCTCGGCCTTAGCTACAATCTGGTCGCCCTCAGCCAAGTTCCACGTCATGGGCTTTTCGCAGTACACGTGCGCCCCCACCTCCAAACAGGCCAGCACCATCTCCAAGTGGCAATCGGTCCAACGCGGCCCAACCGTCACCACCTCCGGCTGTTCGGCCTCTAGCATCTCGCGCCAGTCGGCGTACGCGCGGGGAGCAGCCAATTCCTCCTGTTTAGTCTGCCGCTCCTCGGCGTCCTCATCGGCGACCGCCACCACCTCAATGCGCGGATGGTTCTTCAAACCCAAGTGCAACCCGTGCCCCCAATTACCCCGTCCGGTCCAGCCTATGGCCGCTGCTCGGTACATCTTGTCGCTCATGTCTATTTCTCCTTGTGTAGGCGTCGCGTGTGGACGCCTGTTGTGAAAATCCTGCCCCTAACGCACCCCCACGTACACCACATTCCCCATCTCTCCGAGGCAAAAGTCGATCACCATCCACATAGCCGCGCCTAGGAGCTGCCCGGCGATCAGCCCGACGAAGAGCGGCTTGTACGTGAGGTAGCCGCGCGTGCCAGTGAATTTGAATATCACGGCCTTGCACAACCAGCCCAAAAACACCGAAAACCACGCCACGCCCATAACCCAACTGTCGCTCACCGGCAGGCCGATGTAGTGCAGTGGCCACCACGGGAAGTGGTGCTGCATGTAAATCAGCCCACCCATCAAGGCCGCGCCCACGCCCGTAAACAGCAGCCGCGGACGGATGTGATCCCAGCCGACGGGATTGTGAATCTTGTCCTCCAAAAAGCGATAGGCCAGCGTCGGCACCCCGAATTGGCGCAGGTTGATCCCGCCGTGCGTGTAGTTCAAATAGAGGGTGATCCAAAAGGCCCCCATCATGCCGACGACGACCGCGATGACCAGCCCCCAAAACAGGCGGCGGTGATTGGCTCCGTGCCCGTGCGCCAGCTTGAGCGCGTTGGCCGTGGAAGCCATGACCGTAGTGCGCATTTCAGCGGCCCAAGAATAGCTCAGGCTAATCGACGCCAGCCCCTTCCAGCCGATGGCATCCGTACCCAAAGTATAGACCGCAAAGGGCTGCGGCAGCATGGTCGAAGAAGTAAAGCCTACGCCACCCTGGGCGATGACTCGCGCAATGGCTAGGAAAATAGCAAACGCCCCGCAGAAAAACACCACGGCCGCCACCACCGGCACCCCACTCAGCAGCAGCCAGCCAAAAAAGTAAGCTGCGCAGATAATCCACAGCCACACAGCCGCCCGGTACGAGAGAATCTCGTCGCCATCGTCGGCCTGTACCCCACGCTTAAACGCCGCGTTAAACACTTGGCGCAAGTGGCCCCGCGCCGTCCACAAAATCGCCGCCACCAGCACCAGCATCGCCCCCATCCCCTGATGCGACAAGGCCACTGAAGAACCCGTCAGCGCCTCATTGTGCCCTTTAACTTCAAAGCCGATGACATTGAAAATCCCGGTCTGGCAGCGGCTCAACAAGTGGAAAAACCACACCGAGAAGGCCACGTTGAGATTGAGAAAGTACGCCACGCCAATGATGGCAAAATTGACGAAGATGTGCAGCCGCACGCTGTCGCGGAACAGCATCAGCGGGTCGAATACCAGCCGCACCTCGGGCACGTAAAAGAAGTAATGGTTCAGCCCGTCCAGCACTTGGATGGCAAAGGGCAACGCAAACCCGACCCACATCAGCGGGTTGCGGAACAACTGGGGGAAAATGCCCTCGTCGTTGCCGCGTAGCATCTCCAAGGGCACCTGCGCCAGTGGAAAAACCAGCCGCTCCTGTTCGACCCAAGGCCGCCGGAAGACGACCATCGTGGCGATCATCAGCAAGTAAACCGCCACCATTGCGCTGCCCCAAGCTGCCAGCGGCACCAACCAAGCGCCCCACGGAATGCCCATCCCCGCGGGCAGCCCTTCGTAAAAAAAGCGCGCAGCCTCGGCTTCGTGCGGCGCAAGCCAAGCGGGGATCAGCGGTTGAATCAGCTCGGTCCAACGGTTTTCTGGTGTGGCGTAGTAGAAGGGGCGGGTGAGGATGTGGCACAGATTGGTCACCAATCCCCACGTGGGAATCGCCGACGCTACGACCATCATCGCGTACACGACCACCAACTCGCTCGTGCGCAGCGCCCAAGACCTGATTGTGACTTTCAACAGGGGGTTGACCAGCCCGACGAGAACCAAAAAGACCATCATCGCACCGGCCGCAATGTAATCCGAGGTCAGACCGGCGTTTTGCAGGACGAGTACTGAATAGGGACAAGCTAAGTTCAAGAAGAGCGCCGCCCCCGCGCCCAATACGAGGGCGCGCCGCGTCACCTCCAAGCCAATTCCTCCGTTTGCATGACCGCAAAATAGCCGCTAGCCCCGACGGCGGCAACCGCAGCACGGCTCATTGCCGCGCTCCAACCCTGCCGTTAATTTCAATTGGGAATTAGGAATTAAAAATTAAGAATTAAAGGCGGGAGCGTTGATTATCCTTAATTCCCAATTCCTAATTCCTAATTCAACCTCTGGTGTAGGATAGGAGCACCTGTGCGCAAATCCCCGTACACGGCCGCGGACTTCAAGGCCAGCAAACCCGAGGTCATGGGACTAGTCGAAGTCCTATTCAACCGCCGCCTCTCCACCCTACTCACCCGCCTGTTGGTCCGCACCCCTCTCAGCCCCAACCAAGTGACGGTCCTTTCCTTTCTCGTCATCCTGCCCGGTGTGTACCTGCTCTCCACGGGCGAGCGCATCGCCCTCATAGGGGCTGGCATCCTCATCCAACTATCCTTTACACTCGATTGCTGCGACGGCGAACTCGCCCGTTTGCGCGGCCTCAACTCGCCGTTTGGCGCTTGGCTCGACGGCCTGTTCGACCGCATTGCCGAACTGGCGCTCTGCCTCGCGTTGGGACGGGCGTTGGAGCGCCAAAGCGGCGATCCACACGCCTACCTCTACTCCTTTGTCGTCTTCGCTGCGCTAGCCATGACCCACATCGCCACCCTGATGAACGCCGCGGCCTTTGGCAAGGGGCAGCTAGCGGAATCTGCGAGCCGTGGCCTGCTTGGCCGCTTGGCAGTTCTCGTGCGCATTCCGCCGCTAAAATTGCGCAACTATCTGCGCAGCGGCATCGACGTCTATTTAATGGTTTTCGCCCTAGGCGCGGTGTTTGACCACCTCATGGGGGTCGTCTATTATTTCGCCATCGTGCAGAACCTCTATTGGCTGGCCATCGTCTTAATGGTGATGAAACAAAAAAAGTAACTGGAGGGGTCTTATGGAGCCCAGCCTATCCGCTGAGATACTAGCCGTCCTTGGTTCCATTAAAGAGAGCTTCTTCCACGTGCTGCCCAAGTTGGTCGTCGCCCTAGTCGTCCTCTTCGTCGGGTGGCTGGTGGCGTGGTCGCTCCGCGCGCTCGTGCGCCGAGTGGTCGAGCGTTTTTCCAAGCGGATTTCCGCGGGAACAACCGCGGCCGCTTGGCAGCAGATTTTGGCCGACAAGGGACTCGGGCGCATCGTCTCGAGCAGCATCTACTGGCTCGTCTTGTTGGTCGCAATCACGGTGGCGAGCGAAGTCGTCGGTCTCCCGGTTTTGACCACTTATCTGGCCGCTCTAGCACACTACCTGCCCAGGGTCATCGCGGCGGTCGCGGTTTTATTCGTCGGCGTCGTCGGCGGTCGCCTCGTCAGCAATGCGGCAATGAGCACGGCCTTTCGCTTGCTGCCGCATCAGGGGCAGCAGTTGGCTCGCCTCGTCCGGGGGATCATCATCGGCGCGGCCATTCTCGTGGCGATCAAGCAACTCGGCGTAGATGTATCGCTGCTGACGAACATCTTCTTGATCGTGCTCGCCGCACTCCTCGCCGGTGCGGCCTTTGCATTTGGGCTAGGTGCCCGCAGCATCATCGCCAACATTCTCGCCATGCACTACGTCAACAAATCCTACGACGTGGGTCAGCGGATTCGCCTCGGCGACGACAACGGGCGCATCGTGCGGACGACCTCCACCACCGTTTTTGTCGAGCACGCCGAGGGCGAGTTGGGCATCCCCGGCCAGCAATTCTTCGAGGAACGCTGCCTCCGCATCAGCAAGGGAGAGTCCGGTGAATCTTGAACGACAACTCCTCGCGCAATTTGCAACCGATCATCCGGCGGAAGTCGCGTCCGCCCTAGCAGCCATGTCGCACCGTGAAGCGGCGCTGGTGCTCGGCGACCTCGCGCCAGCAGTTGCCGCAGGCCTCTTGCACTACCTGCCGTACCTTTCCGCCGCCCTCGCCCTAGAGCAGCTATCTACTGAAGATACTGCCGCCATACTCATTGCCGTGCGCCCGGATATCGCCGCGTCCATCTTGCGGGCGACTCCGAGCGAGCGCCGAGCCGCAGCCATCGCCTGCTTTCCCTCGCGCCTCCAAACGGTGATTTCGAGCCTGCTCATCTACGCCGAGGATACGGCCGGGGCGCTCATGGACCCAGAAGTGCTCACCGCATTCGAGCAGGAGCCGGTGCACCAAGTGCTCGCACGGCTCCAGCGCAATCCCGCGCACGCCCTCTACTATCTCTACGTAGTAGCCGACGATCAGCGGCTCGTCGGCGTCGTCAATATGCGGGAACTAATGGGCGCGCGGCCCGATGCCTCGCTCTCGTCCGTCTGCACGCGCCACGTCGCGTCCATTGCCGCCAGCGCTACTTGGCAAACCGTGGTGGAACACCCAGCGTGGGGCAGCGTCCACGCACTACCCGTGGTGGACACAGCGGGCCAGTTCGTCGGTGTCCTCCGCTACGAGACCGTGCGGGCTTTGGAGCGACGACGAGCGAGCGCTGCACAGACGGATAGCGGCTTGCAAACGGTCTCGGCCCTCGGCGAACTATTTGGCCTCGGCCTGCGCGGCATATTTCAATGGCCGGCCTCTGGGATCGCCGATGGCTCGGGCAAGCGAGAGTCGTAATGGAACACCCAACTCCGCACCAAGTGCTCATCCAGCGATTCGTCGAACTCCATCCCGAGGAAGTGGCGCGCCAGTTAAACGACGCCGAGGTGGCAGAAGCCGTCGGCGTGTTGCAAGGTGTGGACGATGTCGTCGCGGCAACCGTCTTGCAGCGGATGGAGCTAGAGCGCGGCGCACACATTTTAACGCACTTGGACGACGTTCACTTGAGTCGCCTTCTCACCCACCTAGACCCAGCCATTACGGCAAGGCTAGTTGCGCATCTCGACGAGTCAGCGCGGGCGCGGATCTTCGCATTGGCAGGCACAGAGCGCGGGCGGGAAATCCAAGAGATTCTCTCCTATCCCCCGGGCACGGCCGGATCCCTGATGGACGCCCAAGTCAGCACCTTTGCAGTGGATTGCACGGTAGCCACCGCGCTAGCGCGAATCCGCCAGCTCGGCAACCGCCGCGCCATGGCCCTCGTACTGCGCGACGAAAGCGATCGCTACGCGGGTTCGGTGCGGCTGCCGGACCTAGTCGCCGCCGATCCCGAGTTGCTGCTCGGCGACCTCCGCGACGGCACAGTCGTGCAAGTACAGCCCATGACGCCGCGAGACGAGGTCGTCGAACTCCTCAACACCTATCACCTCACCAGCCTGCCGGTGGTCGATTTTGCCGGACAAGTAGTAGGCGTCATTCGCCACGATGGCCTCGTGAGCGCGGCGCAGCAGGACCTAGCGGCCAATGTCCAAGAGATGGTCGGTGTATCCGCGGAAGAGCGCGCCCTGTCCAAGCCGTGGGTGGGCATTCGCAGCCGGCTGCCCTGGCTCAACATCAACCTCGTAACCGCCTTTCTCGCGGCTGCGGTCGTCGGCCTCTTCGAGGACACCATTGCCAAGTTCACCGCACTCGCGGTCCTGCTGCCCGTAGTTGCGGGTCAGTCGGGCAACACCGGCGCGCAGGCCCTCGCCGTGACCATGCGGGGACTCGCGCTGCGCGAAATCCGCACCTCGCACGCGGCCCGCGTCCTTGGCAAAGAGCTAGCAATCGGCTTTTGCAACGGACTGGCCATCGCCGTGGTAACCGCGATCGGCGTCTTCATCTGGAGCCAGAGCTTCGGACTAGCCCTCGTCATGTTGTTCGCCATGCTGGCGTCCATGATGCTGGCGTCCATAGCCGGCGCAGCCATCCCAGTTGTGCTGGTCAAGCTGGGCCACGACCCCGCGACAGCGTCCTCAATCATTCTCACGACCGTGACCGACGTAGTGGGCTTCCTGTCGTTTTTGGGCCTAGCGACGCTGTTGTCCAGTATGCTCCCGACTGGCTAGAAACAACGGACATTGCAACTTTTTATATTTATAGAAGTGACGTTATGCAGTACGTGGCCGGTGGTTGGTTTTCGGCCCGATTCTCTCTGGGATCGCGGGCAGGACGCCCTTGATTCGACGAGGCCGGCGGCCGTAGGGGGCGGTTTGAAACCGCCCCCTACCCGGGTGCGTAACATCAGTTATTAACGCGACTATAACGCCAAACGAAAAACAAGGAGGCACCTAAGTGGACGCCATCGCAGCCATCGGCGGCAGCCGGCCCCTCAAAGCAGAAGAATTCGCCCGCCGCGCTTACAATTACGCCCTCAATCCCACCCGCAACCCGCTCAAGGAAACCCTCGACCAGTGCGAGTCCGTGGCCAAAACCCCACCCCTGTTGGGCGGCTTCAACGACGTGCCTTGGCACAAACTGCGCGACGCCGAGGTCCACGCCTGGGCCAAGGCCGGCTGGTCGTGGATAGTCAACGACGCCGAGCACAGCCAGTGGGAAGGCTGGTACGGCCGCGAGCAAAACGCCGTCCTCGCCCGCCACGGCATCCTACCGATCCAGCGCCTAGCCCGCGAGGCCCGCTCCGAACACGGCGACGCCTTCCAACTCGGGGCGCGGGCGACCATGCGCCCCTATGGCACCACCTACGAGGAGGCCGAGCGCTATTTCCGCGCCATCAACTTCCCCGTTCCCGGCCAAGCCACCCCAGACGACCGCGGTGGGTATCCGGTGCGCGATGGCGAGCGGACCATGATGTTCACTCCCGACGAATTGCGCGGCACTGAGACCGAGACCCAAGGCTGGATCCAGTTTGAGACCAAGGAATACATCATCGACATCGAAACCCGCGACCGCGTCCTCGACCTGATGGCTGCCCAAGGGCGCAACAAGGCCTGCGGATTTGTCGGCCCGTTCGACGCCATCTTGCGCGAGGGCGACCTCCCCGAAGTCAACGACGCAGTCAACGCCCTCTTCCGCGCCGCGGCCGAGCGCGGCATCCACACCGGCCGCGTCGTCGGTCACGGCGCCATGGAAGACCCCCAAGACATCGAAGACGGCATGGTCGAGGCCATCGACAATGGCGCGCGCCTGATCTGCGTGCATCCCCTCACCAGCGATATGGTCTTTCGCGGGGCCTACGCCATGGCCGAGCCTTTCTTCCGCGCCTGCAAGCGCTGCGGTTTTTGAACATTCCCTCACAATTTTAGGAGACCTTATGCACCTGTTTTGCGTACTGATCGGCGTGGTCGCGTTAGTGGGCACTGCCGTCCATGCTCAACCCGAAGACGACGCTCCAGCCGAGGAAGTGGTCGCGCTTGAGGCCGAGTCCCCTGCCGTCCATGCCCCCGTCCATGCCCCCCTCAGCTACGACCCCTACTACGTCCTGCCGGGCGGCCTAGGCTACACTAGCGTCGATCTTGGCGTCCGCACCGCTTCCTCCACGTTCAAAGAACTCAAGGACGTGAGCGATATCGTGGCCATGGCCAAATTCAACCCTCACGCTCGCGTTGAAGTGGGCGCGCATCTCACCTTTGGCTTTTTCAAAGATGGAAATTCCAACTTTTCGTCGCTCGTCGTCGGCAGTAAGTACCAACTCGGTACCAACCGCGCGGCGACCGCCAACATTGTGCTACCCGCCGGAGACATCGACAATCCCGGCTTGGCCGTCGGTCTCATGCAGACCGTGACGTTTGGCACCGCCTTCCGCCTCAACAGCCATCTACAGGTCGCCGGGTTAGAAGGCTACACCGGCGACAAAGACGAAAATGCGGTAGAAAACCCCAATGACGACGGAGACAACGGCATGATAGGCAACGGCGTGGTGGGCCATCTCCTGATCGAACCGGCAGTGGTATTCAACGAAAAACTAAGTGCGTACCTCGACTTGCTCATCACATCCAACACCTCCGACTTGGAAGGCGACCTCAGCGTCCGCTTAGAGCCGAATTTCGACATCGGCCTCGGCGATGGCATGGTGCTAAACGCAGGAGTCAGTGTGGATTTGCAAGATGAAGAACAAGAGGACGTCGGGTTGTTTATAGTGCTATTACGCGACATGTAGGAGTTTCACGGAGCATCCCAATCGCCATCTCGCTGGTAACGCCCCTGACAATCACCAGCTAAAGATGCGGTTGTCGGTCATGCCGGTACAGGCGTCGATGACCAGCCAGACCCCAGCACTGGCAAACTGGCCGAGGATCGCCCCCATGAAAAACGGGCGAACGGCGCGGAAGCCGCGCGGCCCCCAGTATTTGAGAACAATGGCCTTGCAGAGCCACGCCAAAAAAATCGAAAACCAAGAGTGACTCATCAGCCAGAGGCCAGCGATAGGGAAGCCAATGGGGTGTACGGGCCACCACGTCAGATAGTGCCGGGCCAGCATCAGGCCGCTCATAATCGCCGCGCCGATCCCCGTAGAAAACCAGCCTTCCCAACTGGGCCCGGTGGGGTTGAGCAAGAGGCGGGCGACAAAGCTCTCGAATGGGGCGCGGGCACCGCCGCCAAAAAACCAGCGGTTGAGGTTGATGCCGCCGTAGCGGTAGGACAAATCGAGAATCGCCCACATCGAACTCACCATGCTGACCAGCACCGCCAGCATCAGTGCCCAGAAGAAGAGGCGGTGGCGTCCCTGCTGACCGTCGAGCAGCTTGAGGGCGTGAGCAGCCGAGGCCATCACCACGACGCGCAGTTCGGTAGCCCAAGTAAAAGAAAAACCAAGAGCAGTAATACCGGTTTCGCCGACCGCAGTCGTGCCAATTCCCGTGGCGACAAAGCTCTGCGGCATCATCGGCGTGCGCGCCTCGGGCACCCCACTTTCGGCGACAATGCGGGTCAAAGCCACGAAGATAGCAAAGGCGCTAATCAAAAAGAGTAAAGCAACTAACGGCGGCATGCCGCTCAGATAGAGCCAACCCCCGGCAAAACCCAAGCTCGCCAGCGCGCCGACGACCGCGACGCGATAGGAGAGAATCTCGTCCGAGTCATCGACATCCGCAGCATTGAAAAACGCCTTGCGGCACACGTCCTTGAGGTGCCCGCGCCCCACCCACAGCGTAAGAGCAACTAGCGCGATGAGCGCCCCCATTTCCTGGTGGGCAATCGCCGGTGGATTGACGCTAAAGGTGTCTAACGCCTCGCCAGAGGTGACGCCGAGCACGCCGTAGAGTCCCTTTTGCACATTGACCAGCACGTTGCAAAACCACAGGCTGAAGGCGATCTCAAGGTTGATCAGGTAGGCAAAGCCGAGGACCGGAAAGCTGAGCACCACAGGCAGATGCACGGCGTCGCGGAAAAGGCTAATACCCGAGGAGAGCTGGATCTGCGGAAAGACGTGGAAGTAGTTGTGAAAGGCGTTGGTCGAAGAGATGAGGCAGGGAATGGCAAAGCCAACCCACAAACTCGCGCTTTTAAAAAACGGCGGCAGCCGACTCTCGTCGCTTTGGCGCACCATGTCGAGCGGCAGTTGCGCCAGCGGATAGATGAGCTTTTCGCGCTCGATCCACTGGCGGCGCAGGACCACGGCCACGCAGATCATGGCAAAGTAAACGGCGACAATAAGAGCGCTCCACCCGAGCAAGGGGAGCAGCCAAGCGTCCCAAGGAATAGACGCGCCCGTGGGTAGCCCCTCGTAGAAGTGCTTGATGGCGCGCGCGTCGTCGGGGACCAAGAAGTCGCGTATATAGGGATGGAACAGGTCGTCCCAGCGGTTTTCCGGCGTGGCGAAGTAGAGCCAGGACCCCATGATCGGCAAGAGATATTCAGAGAGGCCACAGGTGGTAATCGCCGAGGCGATGAGCATCATGCTGTAGATCAGCAGCAGCTCGGCGCGGGCGAGACCACCATTAGGAAAAACGCATTTGTACAGCGCATTGAATACGCCGACCAAAAAGAAAAACAGGAAGAGCGCCCCAGGAGTAGAAAAATCCTGAGTCATATACGAGCCGCGCAGAACCATGTTGCAATAGGGGGCTCCTGCGGCGAGAACAGCGGCGAAAAGCGCGCCCAAGAAGAAGGCTCTGAAGGTGTACCCTGAGCGTGGAGGGGACATGGTTCACTTAGAAAAGGAGATCGTCGTGGAAATCAAAGATAAGAAAATCTCGGGGGCCGTCCTCAAATACGAGAGAGTAGAGACGAATCTGTCTGGTGATTAGCCCAGCGTCTGACGGATATCTACTGGCGGTCGGGTCGCAGTGTCAGAGCGAGTGCCTGAACACGATCGGCTTGTACCGGGTCGAAGGAATCAGGAAGGATTGCTCAGGTTCGGCGCGAGATACTGATCAAACCACCTGAGTTCGCTCTCATAGTAGTCCCTAGTATCAGCAGCAGACCATGCCATGACGTGTGATTCGCGCCGGTACTCCCTCATTTCTACGCGCTTGCCCAACCGCCTCAACGCCAAGAAGGTCTCACGGGCACTCATGGCGGCGGGTTCGTCCTTGCTCCCGCACACAAGCATCAGCGGCGTCTCAACTTGGTCGAGGAGGAAAAACGGTGAGTTTTCAATGTACCTCTTTCGTTTCTCCCAAGGTGTGCCTCCAGTGCGTCCCCCACTGAATTCGCACCACCGCATTGCATTGAAATTCGCAACATAGGTGCTCGTCATGTTGACTCCCGTAGGGGCATTGGCGACACCAGCGCGAAAGGCGTTGGTTTGGGTAAGCAGTGCCACTACGGCATACCCACCATAACTGTGGCCCCGCACGCCGACTCGCTCTGAGTCGGCAAGACCCATCTCTACCGCTCGCTGGACAGCCGGGAGCGTTACCCCCGCAATCTGGGCGATCGGGTCATGGTCCGCTATGATGGCATCTGGGTACATCGCTGCGTAGCCTGCGCCAGTGAGCAATTCGATCTCCAAGTCGTATAGGTCGAGTCCAGGCACGTGGCGCTCCGAGTTCGTCTTGCCTGGATAGACGGTTACAATCATTGGTAGCGCGCCCCTGTCTTCTGCTCCTGGTGGTGTAAAGATCGCGGCCCTCTGTGTTCGACCATTCACATCTTCAAACTCAATGACTCGCCGCGAGGGAGTCTCGGTCTCCTCTCGCCAAGGGTTCAGTGTGAGAAGCGTCTTTGGCGTTCTTCCATCCATCGGGTATGCATCAACCACCTCATCACCGATCGCAACGCCACGTATCAAAAAGAACTCGCGAGTCGCGGCGGTCGTGAATTCGTTCGCAGCCGGAAGCGGTAGTGATCGGACGACCGTTGTTTTTCCAGAATCAGCATTGATGCGAACGACACAAGAGGAGTCATCCCGACCGTTCCGTGCGCGTCCATAAAAATCGCCTTGATCATCCGTTTGCAGGACGGATTCCCCGTGGCGTTGCACGAGGAGATCGACATGGAGTTGAGTAGTATTTGGATCTTCGGAGAGGCGATAACCAGTTCTCTGGTCAACAGAGCAAGCGTGCAGTGCGCCATCTTGCAGCCAAACGAGTCGCTCGCCGTCGGCGCTCCACCAAGGTGCCTGATAGGGATGCGGAGCCGACTCCAATGCTGCCAGCATGGTAGGCTCCGCCGAGGCGTCTGCCGGGACGACCCAAAGATGGTGGGATTCCTTTGCGTCCCCCGTGACGAAGCAGATCATCTCACTGTCTGGCGACCATGAGAGACGGCTTGCGTAACTGTTGACTTGAACGCCTTTCGCAACGACATAAGGTTCGCGCTCATCGACCGGTACCACTAAGAGGTCGTGGACGTAGTGCGAGCGGCCACCTACAGGACTCTTGATATAGTTGAGCAGGGCCACCGCCTGCCCGTTCGGAGCTAACCGAGGAATGTTGAACTTCAAACCAGCCCCGTACCGAGCAACAGCACCAGACTGCACATCCACAACCCCCACACACATGCTTGCATCTCGCCGTTGAAAGAATGGTCGGTTCTGATCGGCATCCAACTCTTTCGGGTCATAGGAGCGAACGATGACGTCGAGGTCAGTGGGAGATACTGTCGCTTGGGTATCCTCAGGAACGAGCCGCACTACAATGCGGAGGCCATCCGGTGTCCACTGGGGAACGTAGAAGTTCAGACCACAGTGGACAGCAGCGTCCCGAAACAGGCGCACTTTGCGCGTCCGTCGGTTCCACAAGCCGACACAGGCCTGGGTCTGAGGAGCAACCACGAATGCGGCGAGCGTCTGTCCGTCTGGCGACCACCGACCCGCCCAACTCATGGGAGCGTCGGGAAACGGAACTATCGATTCGCCGGTCGCCGTGTCGAGCAAGAGAAGGTGGGCACCATTCGATTCAAGATGGACGCCGTGGATCGTGCGGGAAGAACTCTCGTCGCCGAGCGGTTCGCGTCGATTCGCCTCGCTCAGCGTGACCGCGAGCAACGCTCCATCGGGAGAGAGATCCCATGGGCAGCGATGGGCAAACTGATTGAGCTTCAGCAAGTCATCCACAGTGAATGGTCGCATGGCATCACATCTCCTAGTTTGATAGGGTAAGATCGGGCGGATGTAATAAGATAAGGAGACTTGATAAATTGACAATAAGTATTTATTTATAAATGACTTATGAAAATATATCCCTTGACAAAAACAAAAACAATCATTATTTTCATTTATTGTAATTACAACGACGAAGGGAGCCCCGATTCGGTCGGTAGCTCCCTTTTTGCGGCCTAAAAAAAATGTTCAACAGTAAGATGATTCCCGGCGAAGACCTGCTCGGGATCATCGACACGGAGCCAATGCGATGAGCGGTGCCCTAGGAATTCTCACCGAACCCAATGTTCAAGTGCCCATGCGCGACGGCGTCCACATGGCAGCGCACGTGTTCCGCCCCGACGCCGACGGCCAGTTCCCCGGAATCCTGCTGCGCACGCCGTACGATCGCCCAAAGTCTGGATTCGAGCGGTACGTGCGCGCTGGGTACGCCGTAGTCTCCATGGACTCGCGCGGCCGCTACGGCTCCGAAGGCGACTGGGTGCCTTTCACCGAAGAGCACACGGGCGACGCCGAGGACGGCTACGACTCCGTAGAGTGGCTAGCGGCGCAGCCCTGGTGCGACGGCAACGTCGGCACCCTCGGAGCCTCGTATAACGCCTGGATGCAGTGGCAGCTAGCCAAGCTGCGCCCTCCGCACTTGGTCGCCATGTGCGCGTACACCATCCCACTGGAATTGACCGAAGTCGATTGGCCGGGCGGCTTCCGGCCAGGGCGACGCATCAAGTGGTGGCTCACCTCCATGGCACCCGACCTACGCCGACGCCACGGACTGCCTCCGCCGCACACGCCGGAGCAAGCGCGACAGGAGTGGGACAAGATCGCCGGCGAGGGGCATTGGATCGGCTACCTGCCGTGGCTCGATTTCACCCGCCACCTACCGCCGGGCCTGGCGGAGTACGCAAAGGACTGGCTCGAGCACCCGAATCGGCGAGCTTGGAAATTCGACGAGGTACACAAGGAAGTAGCCGTGCCAAACCTCGACTTCAGCGGCTGGTACGACCACTGCAACGGCTCGATGCAACACCTACAGCTCATGCAGCGCCACGGTCGCACCGAGCGGGCGCGGTCGCAAACAAAACTCATCGCCGGTCCGTGGAATCACCCGAGCCTCGGCAGCCGCATAGTAGCCGGGTTCGACTTCGGGCCACAAGCCGGTCTCGACCTGTCAGACCTAATCATCCGCTGGTTCGACCACTGGCTCAAGGGGATCGACAACGGCGTCGATAGCGAGCCAGCAGTGCGCTATTTCGCAATGGCCGGACGGCAGGGTCAATGGCGCTCGGCCGACACTTGGCCGCCAGCGGACGCGACGCCCTGTGAGTACCTGTTGAGCAGCAATGGCGACGCCAAGTTTGGCGGTTCCGGTCGGCTGTCGATCAATGGCGGGCACACCAGCACCGAGGCCGATCACTTCTCCTACGATCCCCGCAACCCCGTGCCAACGCTGTGGACGCGGGAGTGGTTCACCGGGCCAGCAGACCGCCGCCGACTAGAAGGGCGCGATGACATCCTCTGCTACCGCTCAGAACCGCTATCTGACGCCGTGGAGATCGCCGGTTATCCAGAAGTCGTGCTCTTCGTCAGTTCGTCGGCACCAGACACGGACTTTTTCGCGCGGCTCGTAGATGAGCACCCGCCCGCAGGAGAGACGGCGAGCGGACCAGCACCGGAGATGTGCTACGGCATGGTGCGCGCCCGCCACCGCAACTCCCTCGACGTCGAAGAACTGCTGACCCCCGGAGACGTGGTAGAACTCCGCATCCGCCTGGGGCCGACGGCCTGCCGCTTTGAGCCGGGCCACCGCATCCGCTTGGAGATCACGTCGAGCGACTTCCCCAACCATGACCGCAATCACAACACTGGCAAGAACGACCTAGCCGATCCCGAGCTAGTCGTGGCGACTAACGCCGTGCATCACTCGGCAGCGTATCCTTCGCGGCTCGTGCTGCCCGTGTCCGAAGGGTAACCTTCAAGAAGCCTGCAACCGCCGCACCCGCGCGGGGGTGTGATCTTGGGAGATCTCCGAGGAGAGAATGCCCAACGAGCGGTCCGCTAGCGGCAGGTCCACCCGAACAAAGCCGTCGCGGTGCGACTGGCGTAGCGCAATAGCCACTTCGAGGGCGGCCCGACCATCGTCACCCGAGCAGCGCGGGTCCGCTCCTGTCTCAATGGCCTGGACCAGATCCTCTACAATAGTCAGCCCCATGCCCTGGATATGCGTCGGATAGGGAAAGGGCACGTACGCGGGCACGCCGCGTCCCCGGTTGCCACCCGGAGCCGTGCGGATATACTCCATTTGCGTGCAATTGGCTATCGATCGGATGCGGCCCTCAGTGCCAATGACGTCGATTTCCCAAGCCGCGACCCCAGTGGGAGTAGCGCGGATAAAGGCGCGCACCCCATTGTCAAAGACAAGATAGCCGTTGCCCTGCGGGTCGGTTTCGCCCTCGGCTGCGGCGTCCGATTCCATTTCGCCAAAAACCCACTCGACCTGCCCCCCAGCCATGTAGCGCACAATGTCGAGAAGGTGGCTGCCGTTGTGCGACAAGCCGCACTGGGCATAGCCGGTGACTTGGAGAATTTGCCCTAGTTCGCCTTTGTCGATGAGGTCGCGAGCCTGACTGAAGAACGGGTTCCAGCGGCGGGCGCAGTTGATAGCCAAGGCCGTGCCGTGTTGGCGGCAGGCCTCGACCATGGCATCGGCTTCCGCCAAGGTCAGGGCAATCGGCTTTTCGGCCCAAACAGCCTTGACGCCAGCGCGGGCGCAGTCCTGGACGATCTGCGAGCGAATGCGGGCCGTGGTACAGACGCTGACCAAATCGAGGTTTTCCCGCTCCAGCATTTGGCGGTAGTCGCTGTAGAGATGGTCTTGCTCCAGACCCCAGCGGTCGCCAAAAATGGCGCGTTGTTCGTCGTGCGGGTCGGCTCCAGCCACCAGTTCCGTATGGGGCGAAGCGCAGTACGAGGGGGCGTGGCAATAAGGCAGAAAAATGGACCCTCCTTCGCTCATTTCATCGTCAAACGTGCTGCCCATGCGGCCCAAGCCGATAACCGCGGCGCGATACGTAGTCATGATCTCCTCCGGCGTTTTGGTAGGGGGCGGTTTCAAACCGCCCCCTACTGTGTAACGTCAGTTCCTAATTATCTCATAGATAGGGATAAGTCGCCTCTGGGTCGTAGTCCGGCAGCAGCGCGTCATGGGGCTGGCCGGGAATTAAGCGCGAGCCATCCACAAAACCTTCTGGCCGGTCTTTGAGGATTTCACTGAGGCGGTTTCGCCAAGGTTCCATCCTAGTTTCAGCGTCGGAATCGCGAGACAGATCGCGCATTTCCTGGGGATCTTCGTCCAAGTCAAAAAGATGCTCCTGACCCGTCTGCGAATACCAGATGTACTTGCAGTGCCCATCCGTGACAAAGTGATTACCGTGGTCGCGGGCGTAACACCCAGCGTGTTCGCCGTGGAGAAACTCCCGGACGCCGTCGGCATCGCCCTGCATGACGGGTAGGAGGCTTTTGCCCGTGCAGGTATCGGGAATGTCGATGCCGGCCGCATTGAGGATGGTAGGCATGATGTCTTGGATGCCGACGGGACTGTTGCTGATGACTTCTTCGGGATAGTCCCAATTTTTTGGCGCGCGCATGAAAAACGGAACTCGCGCCGACGCTTCATAGGGCCAAGTTTTGCGAAAGAGATTGTGATCGCCCAGCATTTCGCCGTGGTCGGAGGTGAAGATGACCAAGCAGTTATCGAGACCCCCAGTAAACTGAATGAGGCGGCCAATCTGGTCGTCTATAAAGTTGATCATGCCGTAATAAGCCGCGCGACTACAGCGCATGTCGTGTTCGTCGAGACGAATTTCCCACCCATTGGGATTGAGCCCTTTTTCAGAGCCATCGAATGCAGGTGCCCAATCGCCGACGAAGGGATCGGGCAGGCTGCGGTCAATATAGCGGTCGTAATAAGGAGCGGGTGGCGTGAGCGGGGGATGGGGGTCGATAAAGGAAAGATTGAGAAAAAACGGAGCCGAAGGATCGCGTTTGCGCAAAAAGTCCATCGCCCGATCAACGCACCAAAAAGTGTGCATCTGTTCTTCGGGTAAATGGTGCGGGCGACCAACCCAGCCGTTGGCGGAAATGCCGTGGGCCATGCCGGGATCTACTTCATTGCGGCCGTGGTATTGCCGCAGCCATTCGACGTAGTCGTTGTCAGCACCCCGAGTGCCATCGGCCAGTTGCATGTGGTCAAAGCCGTAGCGCTTGCGATGGGGGGTTAAGTGGAGTTTGCCGACCATCTCCGTCTGGTAACCTGCCTTGGACAGCTCGCCAGCCAAAGTGTGCGGCGGGTCCCACGGAGCGCTTTTGAAGCCAACGGCCCCATTGGCCGCAGGTGCCGTACCGGTCATCAAACTGCGGCGCGCGGGAATGCAACTAGGACATTCGGAGTAGCCGTGGTGAAAGTGCGTGCCAGTGCGCGCCAGCCAATCTAAGTTGGGCGTTTGCAAACACGAGGGACTGTGGGGATCGAGCCCCATGCAGTCGCCGCGCTGCTGGTCGGTCATGATGAGCAGGATATTGGGGCGAGCGTTGTTTGACATACCATTCTCCTCTCGTAGGGGCGACCGGCCGGTCGCCCCTACGGCAAATACAGCGTCACCGACTGAACGTGATCGTATCCCCCCGGCGCGCGGATCGGCTGACACCGACTTTCGACATCCACACTTGCACCCTGACAAGTAAAGCGGTACGCACCCGCTTCAGGCAACACAAACCACGACGTACCCGCCAGATCGGCCCGCACGGCATAAGGCAGGACCGCTTGCCCGGCCAGTGGAGTCACCAAAACGCAAGCTCGAACGACCGGTTGCCCGTCGCGCATCACTCGCACCAGCACCTCCGGCAATCGCTCCTGCGCCAGCGGCCCCACATCCCGCCCGGCGAGCTGGCGAAACAACTCCTGCGACCAAGCTGTCGTCGCCGTCGGGCGCGAGACAGGCTGCTGCGGATCGCACCAGTTGAGACACAGCCGATGCTTGCCCCACGCCGCCGGCGTCCCCACGCCAAAAGGATCAATGCGGGCATCCGCTCCCGACTGCGACGGCCACGTGACCTTCACGTCGAGCGGTCCGGCCAACATCCCCGGCACGTGGTCGGTAAAGCCTCGGTAGTCCATGTCGGCAAGGAAAAACGTCTGTAGCCCGTGGACGTTGCGCTCCGGCATTGAGGTCAAAAATTCCCACCAGCCTTCCGACAGCGGCGGCTCTTCCTGCTCTCCCCAAGAGCCTCCCGTGAAGATACCCGCCTCACCAACTCGGATTGGCTTCACCGGGAGGCCGCTGCGGATCTGGTCAATGCTCGCCTCGATGTTTTCTAGGCCGCTGAACAGCCGGTAGCAATCAATCAGTTCAATCAACTCGTCCGTGGCTACCGACGGGTCAAAGGTGACTTCGGCGATGCGGCTGTCGTCGAGTTCTTTCACCTTGCGCAGCAGAGGCACGCAGTACTCGGGATCTCTCGCGTCCGTAATGTCCCAGAACAGAATCGACGGGTGGTTGCGGACCGAGCGAATCCAGTAGTCGGCTACCGCTAGTTGGTACTCCCTTACCAGCGCCTTTTCCCAGGCGTCCATCTCCGGCGTGTACACCTGTCCCGTACCAACGCAAAAGTTGGCCCCCACCACGAACACGCCAAGTTCGTCGGCCACGTCGTAAAACACCGGCGGCGGATCGTAGCGATGGTGCTCGACAATGCTGACGTTGGCGTCGGCCAAATCGACGAACTTGCGCGTCAGCCACTGGCGCTCGTACACGTACGGCACCGTGTGGTCGCCCCAAGGCATGAGCTGAATGCCGTTGAGCAACAGCCGATCCTCCTCGGTCCAAACCTCGCGGAAGCCAAACCGAGTCACAGTGGTTTGCACGGCGCGACCTGCCGAATACAGCGAACTTTCAAGGAAGTACAGGACCGGCTCGCCGTACGGCGGACGACCCCAGAGCACGGCGTCGCCCCAAGGCGCTGCGGCCTCTAGACGACGGCTCTCCCCCGGTGCCAGATCAAGATCGCAGCCGGTGAGTTCCAACTCAGTCTCGCCCGCGCGGCGCACCCGCAGGCGAATGTCGCCATGAAACGCTTCCTCGGCGTCGTTGCAAACAGTCAACCCAACGCGGATTTCGCGCTCTCGCACCGACGTGACGATCTGCACATCTTCGACCCGGACCCGCGACTCCCAGCTCAGCCACACATCCGACTCCATGCCAACGGTGGCAGCGCTCGTGTACCAGAAGCGAGTATCGAGGGCTTTTTCCGCCTCTTCACTCAGTCGTGATGCATCGGGATGCACATAGCGACCGCTACAGTTGTGAGTAAACACGTCGAGCCGGTGAGCGCGCCCCGGGCGAACGCTATCGGTCAGGTCAATGCGCCAAGGCAAACGCATACCGTAGTGCTCACCAATCTCTTCACCGTCGAGATAAGCGCGCCCAAAGTGACGTACCCGCCCGAGGTCGAGGACGATGCGCCCTTCTACATCCCAGCCTTCCGGTAGGCGCAGCTCCGTGCGGTACCAACCGGACTCGGGCGGATCGTCTTCAAACTCGCGCGAGCGATGCGGCACGCGCACGCGCTCCCAGCCGTCAGTCGGCGGATCGCCATCGGGACCCTCGGCAAACTCCCACTCGCCATTCAGCAGCAGGCGGACATCGCCGCCTATTCCCAACAGTTCAGTCGCAGTACCCGAAGTGTCCATAGCTTATCCCCTGCCTTGAGCCATTGCCCCATTACCCACAGGCTCCAACCGGATAAAAGTCTTCAACAGCTCCCACTGCCAAGAGTGCGGAAAGCCGTAGGGGTCTTGCTGACTCGGCCAGCCGGTCCAGCGGGTAGTATTACAAGGATAGCGGATAATTAGCTGCGCTAGGAAAATGTCGGGCAACTCCCTCACCCAGATCTCCATCGCCTCGCTGAACAACTTCAACAGTTCCTCGTCGCCAACCTGTAGAGGCGCGATGCGCTCGACAATGCGATCGAACTCCTCGTTGCGCCAGCGCGAAATAGTTGACCACAGCGGCGCCGGCTGCCCCGTAGGCCGGAAGTACTGCGAGGTGTAATAAGACAACATCAGATAGGGATCCATGCCGCGCACCCCACTCGGCCCCTTGCAGCCGAGGGAAGCCTTCTGTTCCCCCGTCTGCACCAGAGAGGTCAAGCCCGGCGAGGTGTCAAAGTTCGCATCAAAACCAGCGTCGCGTAGCTGCTGGGTCAGCGGCGGACCATAGGCCCGTAGCCACTGCGGCACGTACATAGCGATCTCGACGCGCTCGCCCTCCGCGTTGACCCACAAGCCCTCGTCGTCCTTGCGATAGCCTTTCCCCTCCATGATCCGATTGACTTCTTCCAAGTGCGGCTTGGAGTCGTACCCGTGCCGCGCGAGAATCTCCTGCAGGACCTCGTCAAAAGGCGCAAACCATTCGTAGGGTGTGAAGGGATGCAGCGCGACCACGCCCGCGCCCGACTCGGCTAGCTGGACGAGTTTCTCCCGGTCGATGGCCATGCTGATCGCCCGGCGAATCTGCGGATCGTCAAAGGGCGGCTCCGAGCAGTTCATGTTGAGGTCGATGGGACACCAGTCCAAGTAGCCGTAGGGCGGCTGCCGATCGGCAAAGGTCACGACCCGCGCATTGCGCTCCAACACGCTTTCGAGGGTGAGCACCTGCATGATAGGTGCCATGTCGAGCTGATCGGTCAGCAGCAGTTGCGCGGCTTGGCTCTCCTCCTGCTGCGGCACGTAGATGATTCGCTGGATTCGCGGCAGTCGCTTGAACCCCATCCTAGCCCCCCACCAGTCCTGACGCAGATCGTATATCTTCTGGTACGGAGAAGCGTACACCAAGCGGTAGGGGCCCGTGCCCAAGGGCAAGCCGCCCTCGATGTCGTGGAAGGTGAACTCTAGCGGGTCTCGATCTTTCCAGATGTGCTCGGGCAAGACGAAGATGCCGTGGTTGCTGCTCAGCGTAGTCGCCCAAAACGCCGGCCCCGCCTTTTTGAGCACCAGCCGCACCGTGTGGTCGTCAACAACCTCAATGGAGTCGAAAAACTCGGGTAAGTCGGCCAGATGCACCATGGACGCGGCGTGATCGCGCAGCATGTCGAAGGTGAAGGCCACATCGCGCGCGGTGAACGGGACGCCGTCCGCCCATTCAATGCCCTCGCGGATTTTCACGGTGAGCACGGTAAAGCTGTCATCGTACTCCCAACTTTCGGCCAGCCAGTTCTCGTATTCCCCAGTGAGCACGTTGTACATAATCAGCGGCTCGAACACCGCTGGCAGCGTGCCCATGTGGAATCCCTGATCGGAGCCGGGGATGTAGGGGTTCTGATTGTCGAACAGGGAATACTGATTCGGACCGCCGTTCATCAAGATCATGGTGCGGTCCCGAGGCACATCGTCCAGCACCACAGCCGGCCCGCAGCTAGCCAAGATTGCACACGCCAAGAGGATGGCATGTAGAGGCGACCCAACCAACAGGCGAATAATCATACTCGTTTAAATAGTGGAATCCAATGCTTCTTCTTTGTCGATTCGCACCATATAATAGGAAGAGTATTATTGGGGCAATTATCATGGAATGCCACAAGAAGTTGACTGTCTTTATAACCGAATGGTTGTTTCTTTTGGAGTAATTCTCCATGTTCCTGAACAATCTCTTTAGCTTTATCTCGCTCATCAGAAGAACTGAATACTTCGGACGTGGAACTAAAGCACTGATCTTTTTCGGTCAAAAGATCGCTGACAATGACTTCAGCTTCAAACGGAACTTTTTTTATTTTATCTTCTAATTTTTTTATTCCTATCTGGAGACCACAAATCATAGCTATAAAGATTTTTACCTTTTTTTTCTTTAGTAGATCACCGCATTGTCTATTGAGAGTATTTAAGAAATCTACGGCGGAGTTACCAGAGGCAATAATATCATCGACAAATACAATTGCTTTTGTATCAGATTCTTCTTTTTGTAGCACGTCCGATATTTGATCGAGAAGGAGCGCATTCCCAACAGAAATTCTATTTTCATTTGCGTAAATCCTCGCATAAGACGATCCACTTTGAACTAGCGATCCAAAACTACTCAAGAGAATATCACTTCGACTCTCTCTTCTGTCCGCAGAGCGAATCCCACCCCTTTGGGCGATATCTGCTTGGACACTACTGTGCAAAGAACGGAATGCTTCCTTTATTTTTGCTAGGTCGTAAAAACGGATGTTCTCTAGGAGGTTAAACATAAGTTTCTGTTCAGTGTTATACTCAAACTGTTCTAGCCAAGCACGAACATGAGTTGTAGTTATCTGTGAACCTTGATATAATCCCCACTTATTACATAACTCTACAATATCTCTGTCTGGCACATAGGCTTCTTTTTCTTTTTCATTTGAACGCATAATTGCTTCTTCGTCTAAAAATTCGACAGTCAGCATTGAGAAGCCGCGTTCGACCAGCCAGCGTTCAAAGAATTTCGGCTTCCATATTATATAATGATTCGCATCCTCAATCAGAAATCCACGACTTATGTATTTGTCTATTATTGAATCAACAGCAACATCTGTAAGAATTTCTGAATCCTGAAGATCTTGTCTGGCGACAGAAGTTTTTTTGCGCTTAATTTGAGCGAATGCGATTAGAAATTTTCGACGATGTGTTTGAATCTGGTCTTGCCTAGCAGGGTCATATCTTTTATTTATTCCATCGATCCAAAAATGGCTGACGGCATTCAGATCTAATTTTTCAATCGCTATCTCAACTGCCTTCATTACATTGTCTTTGGTAATGTACGAACTTCTTTCATTACAAGCCTCTGTGTATATCGTACTGCATATAAATTTTGTATAGAAAGGATGTCCTTCTGTCATTTCATAGAGTGCATCAATTGCCTCATCGTCAAATTCAATAGTATCTTTCACGGGCTGTTTCACCAAATCCTGAAAATCCTTCCAGTATTGTTTCTTGTCAAAGTAGTCGACCTGTAATACTTCCATTCTATTCAGTTGATCTGTCGACTCTCTTATGATTTGCATATTCTCTCCACCAACGAGAACAAATCCAACGTGCCCACTTATAGCTCTTATATTATTGAAGAATGTCCTACCAACATTGCTATTGATTTGAACCATATCGGGATGAATTTCGTCAAATTCGTCTAATATGATAATAAATTTGTGATCTTGCGACATTTCCTTAGCAGCGTCAAAGTAGTCAAGCAAAGGAGCTAGAGCACTATCAAACTTTGGTCTCTCTATACGTGCAAATGAGTTAGAAGTACGTGACATTTTTCTCACAATAGTGTTTCCTAGATCCGCAACAAAGGCTTCTTGAGTTGTTGTATCGAGTCCATTGACAGGAACAAATATAACTGAATAATGCGAGCATTGAGCAAAATTGGCTTGAACAACCTCTGCAATGGAGGTTTTCCCAACACGCTTCTGTCCATGTATAATTAGTGATCCAACTCTATCAGCAGACAGTCTTGCGTTTAACTGATTCAGGAGTTCACCGCGGCCAACCAAGTTTTCAGCTTCATTAATGGCTTCTAGGCTATATGGCTGCTGATTCCTAAGATCGTCCCAGTTCAGGTCAGTCCGTTGAGGTGTTAACTCAAATATCTCACTATCCTTTGTTCTTTCATCTGAAATAAAATTTTGCCAAGACCAAGTGAGTATGATCCCAAGCTTAGAATTTTCCCCATTCCCTATTGCCTTATTTACATTTGTTTCTAAAACGATCTCTGACGATTGATTAGATATCAGAGTACCCAAGTTCACTGAATCACATAAGTTACAGAAATCTATCGCCTCACATTCGACTAAAACATTACGGGCATAACCTTTACTATTATTTTTGACTAAAAATTTTAACTCAACTCTTCTATCCTTTTCATGAAAAGGATATTTATGGTCTAAAGATTCAACAGTAACGGTAGTCGCCTTAATTGCATCATTATTTTGAAAATCCTTATTTACAAAACGGTATATTTCTTTTAGTGGTGCAAGAATACATCTTTCAGTGAAAACCGAGGGATATTTATTAGCATCGTTCAGAAAATTGCCGAAAGAGATCTCTATTTCCTTATAAGATCTGAGCCGGTCTTCCATTGGAGATTCATTATATTCTTCAAAAGTTCCAAAAATCTCATCGAGACGTACGTTAGGATCAATAAGTGAGAGTGGATGAACAAATTGTTCTAGAAATAGCTTATTTTTTCTATTATTAATTTGAGTCATAAAAGGTTGCCGAACTGATATGGCTGTGTTAAGACTAACAATTGTTTCAGTGATTCGGTTAAATTCGTTTAAAACTTCTTTCTCAACGTTGCGAAGTCTGTTCAGTTTTTCATGACTTTGTTCTTTACGCCCTATGCCAAAGAGGTTATATATCGGACCTATTTGATCGTCAAAGAGTTTAGCGATTTCGGGCTGGTTTTGATGCTCCCACTGCCGGATAGCACCTTGATCGCGACAAAGTAAACGTAACAAGCAGACTGTAATGAACTTTTTCTGCGATGGATCATTGTTTGAATCAAAAAGTTCATCTGTATTATGATACAAACCTACAGCATTGCAGATGCTATTGAGAAAATCTTGTAATTTTTTATTATCTGCATCGTTTTCTAATGCTTCCAGTAACTGGTCTATTTTTTTTATTTTTGATGAATTCATAACCTTTATACTCCTTTTAGAAGTATTAAAACTCTTCCTTTAGGAAACTTACCTCAAGCGTTTTCGTCCCACCCTCTAAATAACCAGATACGACTCTTGCTTTTATCTAGTCGCCACTATTTCAATCCCCTAGAAACCGGATCATAGCTTCAAATAAGCACCTCATCGCCCGGCTGTCAAGAGCGAGAACACAGACGTTTCAATCTCCTAGAAATCGGGTCATATAGCAGTTCCTGAATGGCTCGAACGATTCGAGTTTCGGATCGTCTTGTGTATACTATTCTACGTTTATCTGCGTCCATCTGCAGACCAGCGTCTGATCGTCAAAAGGACGGCTCAAACAACAGTTATCAAGGTACATTCTCCAATTCATCTATCGCTTCTTAGAAGCCGTCTGAAAACTATGTACGAGCCTCCATTAAACTTCGTCGCTTTTCGTTAGGTCTGGCAGTTCGCCGCGGGCCAGTTGGTCGTAGGAGTGGAGGACATAGCGTTGGGTGCGATATTCGCCGAACTCTTGCATCTCGTTGCGTTTGAGGGCTGGGAAGGAAGCGCTCGGCTCGGGCGCGTCGAGAATCCATTCGAGGCCGGCGCGGTCTAGCTGGTATAGGTGCGCGAAGATGGCGTCCAGTTCGCACTTGAGGCAATGGCGGCGGTCGTCGTCGTAGGAAAAGGGCGGACCGTCGTAGCCTAAATCGCGGGCAAAACCTTCAAGGTCGTGGGCGGTGTACGTTAGCTCCAAGACGCGGGGGACGATGAGTTCGACGTATCTGAAGCCACAGAGCGCCTCTTCGAGATAGACTTCGGGTGGTAGGACGGGGAGTTGCTTGACGATGAAGAAGTTCATGTTGACGCCCCCAACCGAGAAGCGGGCAATCCAGTCGAGCGGGAGGCTGTTCATGTTGGCCAAGACGAGGACGGAAGCGACCCCTCGCGCCTTTTCGTAGTCTATCACTGGGGCGCTATTTCCTACTCCGCTCAAAGGAAGGCTTCCCGTCAGAACAGTCCGTTCGTCTGTGGCTCTAGTAATACCTCGAAATGCCTGAAGCCAATTGGCGTAGTCTATATCGAGAAGGGGGGCCTTGTTGCTCACGGCAGTTCCTTGTATGGCGGCAAAGATGGCTGTTCGCCAATCGGTAGCTCGTGCAATGTCGCGGAAGACAAGCAGCCAACGATAATTGTCGTTCCCGAATCGCTCAGACCAAAGAACGGCATCATGGCGAAGATCCCCGTCCGTTCGTTGGTTGCATTGGTAATCTTCCTGAGAGCGAGTTGCGAGCCAATTCTGTAAGCGTAGAGAGCGTCTTGTCTTGTCTTGTCTTGTCTTGTCTTGTCTTGTCTTGTCTTGTCTTGTCTTGTCTTGTCTTGTCTTGTCTTGTCTTGTCTTGTCTTGTCTTGTCTTGTCGGTCGTCAAAAATGGGGCTGTTTCGGTTTTGTCAAGTCTTTTTTGCACTTCTTCTTCCGGCACCCAATATCGAGGGAGGACGACGGCTTGGGCATCGGCTTTTTCCGCCGCTGTCATGGGCTCGGCCTTGCCCCCTTTGAGATCTTTGGCGGAAACCCCGTCAAACGTGGCAAAGCGATGGTCGTACTGGTGGAACAGCTTGGCTTCGTACAGGGGGAGGTAGCACTCAAGCTCAGCATCCCCGCGCACGAACGCGTTGCCCACAAGCTGCCAGCCATCTTCTTCCAACTGCTCGCGGGTGCGGAAGAGGCCGGAGTCGTTGGACATGTGGAACATACTCTGGAACTTCACGCCCCAAGGATTTACCTCCGGCTCTGTACCGTTAGCCTCTTTCCATAGCACGCCAGCGCGGCCGTACATCTTACGGGCTATTTCCATGTCGCGCCGGGTGCGAAAGATGGGACAGGTGCGGGTGTTGGGATTGAACAGGGCGAAATCCTCCGCCGACAGGGTGAACCGCCGCGCCGAGTCGCGGAGCTGTTCGGCTTGGTACAGGAAGAAGGCGAACTCGGCCTGTGGGGAGGGACGGTCTGCGCCGCTGAGGGTGAGCAGGCAGAATTTTATGCGGCTGTCTATGCTTGGGAAAACCTTTTCCCGGTTCTCGAAGTCGTAGAGGCTGGCGAGTCGCTCGCTGGAGACAATTTCGTCGAAAAACGCTTTGGTCGAATTGTCCGTAGCAATGCCGGTCGGCACTATCAGGCCCGCTCTCCCTCGCGGACCGATCAACTCGAAGAACAGCTCGGCAAATACCGCATACGTGTTGACATCTCCGACGCCAGCAAGCGGGAATCTATCCCCGGTACGGACAAACTGACTCGTGGCCTCGGCTTGCCGTTGTGCGATTTGGAACTCGGCAAAAAGGGCCTTTTCGGCAGGCAGGGCGTCCTCGCGGACTAGTTGCTTGATGAGCTGATCGCGGGCGGCCTTGTTCGGAGCATTGGCGATGTCCGGCGATCGCGATTCAAAAAACTCCTGCTCCTGCAATTTGATGCGTTCCCACGGCGGATTCCCCAACACCACGTCAAACCCCCCATCCTGCATGATCTCGGCAAAGGCGAGGTGCCAGTGAAAGAAGCAGTGCTGACGGGCTAGCTTGCCAACCGCATCACAAATCCCGGGCCGCATGACCAAACCGGCATTGAGACGATTGAAATCCTCGGTGAGCGGCACCGCGTCCGTACTGCCCCGTGTCTTTTTCGCAAAATACGCCCCGACAAACAAATTCGCACGCAGTTCCTCTTGCGTGCGATCTATGGCTTCATACGCGGTGCGCTTGCGCTCCACATCCTCAACCGTTTCCTCGGGCATATAGTCGAGATTTAGAGTAGCCACCGCCACTTCCAACAGGCTGTCTTTGTCGAACAGATCGCCCTGTACTGCGTCGCCCGCTTGGCGATTGCGCTTTTTGAGCTCGGTGCAGATGGCCTTGTCATCGCCGGTTAAGGGCTTGTACGCTTCGGCCGGAATGCCGTTTGCCATGCTCTCCGGGTCGAGCACGCCGACGAGGCTGTCGCCCTGCAGAATGTGCGCATCGAGAAAGGTCAGCGGCCTGCCCGGTTCCACGGTTTCGATCCACAGAGCGGTCTTGCACAACTCGACCGCCAGCGGATTGCGATCTACGCCGTAGATGCAGTGCTGCACCACGGCCCGCAGGGCCTGTTGATGGGCGGCCTCGCCGCTAGCTTCGCCGCTAGAAGATTCGTAGCGGGCAATTTCGGCGGCCATGCGCCGCGCCGCAGCCAAGAGGAAATGCCCCGAGCCGCACGCCGGATCGACGATCCTCAAGGCGAGGATCGCTTCGCGCGGGTTTTCAGGATGATCGGCAACCGCTTGGGCGAGGACAGGCTCCAGCGTCGATTTGATCAGTTCGTTCACAAGGGCCGCGGGCGTATAGTACGAGCCCGTCAGCTTGCGCTCGGAACCTCTGCTCTTTTCGCTGCTGAGGCCATCGTCAACAAAGCCAAAACCCCAAGGCGCAGCGCTCACATCTACCACGGGCTGAAGCTCCAACAGGCTTTCGTACACCGAACCGAGCTCTTCGGTGCCCATATCTCGGTAGTTGACGCGGGCGAGGACCTCGTCGGTGCGGAAGAAAGCTAAGTTTCGCACCGCCTCCAAAAGCCGCTCATTGGCAATGGTGGCCCCTTCCAAATCCGGGCACTGATCCAAACGGAACAGCCCCCCTAAAGCCGACAGGCCCAGAGCAGGCACCCCTCCTTGGGCGAGCACACCGAAGGTAATCCGCAGGCCCTCATAGAGATCGTGGTGGTGGTCGTAATGGCGTCGGCGCAGGGCGCGTTCGCGCAACTGAGCAAGGGAATACCCCTCGGCAAACAGGGCGCGCTGTTGGTCGGTGGCCCCCGGTGTATGCAGCAGATCGCGCTCTTCGGCCCTAAAGAGAAAGAGCAGGCGGTAAATGAACCTGAGTAGCTGCTGGAAATAGCCCTCGGGCGAGAGTTTGCCCTCGTCGAGGGCGGCGCGCAGCGCATCGTTGTCCGGGTGCTGTAGGAAGCCATTGCCGATCTGCCGCAGGGCTTCGGTGACGCCATCGCGGAGATTCTCTAAGGCGCGTTCACCGGTCTGATGGGCTTGGGCGCGCCAGCTTTCGATGATGCAACTAGACGGCTTGCCATTGGTTGGCTGTAAACGGCTGGCATGGATGGTGAGCCAGAGAGCCGCAAAATCCGCATAGAGTGCCTCCGCGAACATGAGGTCCAAGTCGGCCTCAATGCAGGCGGGCCGCGTCAGGCTGGAGTTGTCGCGCAGGAGGCGCAGTTTCGAGCCATTGGCAATGATCCCCCACAAAGAAGCGTCCTCGGCGTTGAGGTACTCTTGCATCAAGCCATGCGGCGTTTGCCGACGTCCCTCGTCTCCAAAACGCAGATCGGCCTTATCGAGTTCAAAGCCGCGCGTGGTCAATAGCAGTGGCACCTGCTCACTACAAGCGCGGTGGGTTAGCTCAAAACGGCGATCTCCCAACTCGACGCTCTTAGACGCGGTCAGATCCGTATAGCCGAGGATGTCGCACAACAAAGGCACCAGCCATTCGCCCACGCCGACCTGATCTGCGCTGAGTTCGCGGCGAGGACGGCGTTCGGAATAACTGGTGTACAGATCGTTGGCGATGCGCCAGTAGCGGGCCAGTTCCTCCTTGAGCACGAGGGACTTAGAGAGGCTGTAGGCGGTGACGGTCTGTCTGGGTGCCTCCAGTGCGGCGATGGTCTGGAGGAACTCAGGAGGCAAAATGCCGCCTTCGATTCTGAGTGCGGTAAATCCGTGATCTTTTCGCGTCCGTGCCATTTTGTCTTTTATCGTCTGTTTTTCCGCGCTCGTTTCGATGGGGATTCAGCACTCAAGTCGAGAATAGACCCCTAATAGACCCCTAATAGACCCCTAATAGACCCCTAATAGACCCCTAATAGACCCCTAATAAGACGTGCATAAGACATTAAACGTTTTATCGCCAAATTCGCCACGCCCCCTACCGGCTCCGCACCCTGTTCCACCGCGCCGCCGAACCTCTAACCGTGGGCACTGCCAGCCCCTGCTTTCTCAACACCGCCAAGGCCCTTCTCACCTGCCGTTCACTGGCCTGCGGTTCCAACCGAGCGCGAATCTCGCGCAGTGCTAAGCCATTGTCTGCCTGATCCAGCAGGGCGAGAATTGCCTGCTGTAGGTCCGTCAGCCCTGTTTGGTCTCCTTTGGACGGCACATAGTGACCGTGCCGAAAGCGCACCGTCACGCATCCACCGGCATCTTCGATTTCGGGGCGCGGCAACCCTGCGGTAACTGTCATTGCCGCCATCTTGAGCGTCCCGCGCCCCCATTCTTCGATAATGCCGCGGCGATAAAAAGTGCGGGCGATCAGTGGGTTCCAAGGCAGCGATTCGTGCGGCGCGAACAGCTTCTCTGGGGTCAATCCGAAATGCAACGTGCCAGAAGAAGTCACCTCCAAGCGATCATCGTACACAGCCACGCCTACAGAACCGCCGCCGATCGCGTAATCGCGATGACACAAAGCATTCGCCAGCGACTCGCGCGTTGCGAGGGGCGGATAGAGCGGTTCGTCGATTCGCTCGAAGCGATCCGCTTCAAAGCGCCCGGCGATGGGCAAAGTATCGCGTAAAAAGCGTTCCGCGCTCGCCAAGAGCGCGAAGGCGTTGCCGTGAAATTGTCGATTGTCGAGAAACTCCATGCGGTCGAGGCCCCGGAAGCGAGCGACGCGGAGCAAACACTGCGGCATCTCAAATTCGAGGCGCTCAGCATTGCCGAACAGCACGGCCGCCGCACGCAACAGGACCCCATGTTGGAAAAGCCCCAAGCCGCGCAGCAACTCGGTCGTTTCCCTAGTCCCAGGGGCTTCCAATCGGCCGCGCCGAATCGCCTCGTCAACCGTGCGTCGAATCTCCCCCACATCGAGGTCTGCGACTGACCACCCAATGGCCGGCTGATTCTCCCAGCGTTGCTCGCTGTGCATGCGCTCAAAGAGCATCCGATTGTACTCATCGGCTGACATCGCTACGGTGGTGTTGCCAATCCGGCGATAGGCCGCACCCCGATAAACATACGGTCTGGCAGGTCCCTGAGTTGCGCTGATCACAATCACTTCGCGATCTCCCGCGATGGGAACTCGTTCGATGGCCGGAAAAGCCGGCGGATCGATCTTTTGAATCTCGGCACTCACCTCCTCAATCGTCCGCTCGCTCACCTGCTGGCCGACCACATTTCCCGTCGGCGCGACACCAAACAGAACGTGCCCGCCGCGTTGGTTGAGCATGGCACACACGGTTCTGAGTGCCTCGCGGCGCGTCCCGGTCGTGCTCTTGAACTCCAACACCTCGGATTCGCCGGTTGCGGCTAGTGCTGTGATTTGGTCCGGCGTCATGGGGCATCTCCACAATAATTAGCTCGTTTCGATAGGCTCAACGAGCGGCTTTCACAAACTCGCCATGGGCATAAAAACATAGACCCCGATCTTGTCAACGGGCAGCGCCGGGATCACGTCGTATCGCAGGCCCCTAGCATCGCTGGCCTCGCGGATGCGCCGATGGTCTTCCAACAACTCCCGCGCCCGCTCGTGTGCGAGGCGAGTAAATGTGTCTTCTAGGGCGGAGGTCGCGTCGAGGGCTTGTCCAATGAGGCGGGTTTTCTGGCCGTCTTCCATGTTGCGGCCCGGCTCTAAGGACAGTAGCGACAGCGCATCTTCCTCGGGTAATAGTTCAGGGTCGTTGCCCCCTTGAACCGCGACTCCAAGGCACTCCTCGGTTAGGAGCGACTTCAGCGGCGCGTACCGGCTGTCGGCACCGCGCTGCTCCACTTGAAGCTGACTGCGCAGACGCAGCAGGTAGAGCACGGTGCGGGTGCGGATCTTGTGCGCGAACATAGCACTTGCCCGGGCACCGAGGTCGGGTTGCCCAGCGTCGAGGGCCTGTTCGGCCACGTAATCTGCGAGTGCCGCAACCAGCGGATGGGCCCGGTGGATGTAGGTCGCCCCGGTTGGCGCAGGTTGGGCAAAGGCGAGTCTTGCGGCCGGTTTGAAGCCCGTGGCATCAAGGCGATCTTGGAGCGGTTTTGGTAGATGGGCAACCGGCAAGCGACTGTAACCGTTCCGTAGATCAAGCGGTGCTCCCAAGCGTTCGGCGGCCAAGCGGACGAAACGCGCCACGTCATCCTGCCCACCGAGTACGGAAACAGCCTTCCGCCATTCCGGTAGGACGTCGTCGGGCCTAAGTCGCCGCTGGGCAAACACCGTGCGGGTGATTTGCTCTTGGGCCGTTTCCCAAGCTTGGTCCACTTCAGCCTCGGTTTCGCCAAAATCGAGTCTCATCTGCGCGGTTCGGGAACTGCCGACGCCTTGCAAGAGAACGGCCTGCATGATGGCATCAACGACCTTGTTATTGTCGGTTGGCAAAGGCACGGCCACGCCGAGCTCGGTGCGAATTTTCTCGGCCTTGCGCAGAATCACGCGGAGCACGGCACCGTCAACCGGATTGTCCTCGCCGTAGAGCATCAAGGTGCGCACAGTTGGCGATGCCTGCCCGAAGCGATCGGCACGGCCCTCGCGCTGCTCGTGGCGGGTCGGATTCCAAGTGAGATCGTAGTGGACTACTGCATTGAAGTGCCGTTGCAGGTTGACGCCTTCGGAGAGGCAGTCCGTGGCTACGAGGACTGGCACGATGTCTTCGCCGACTGTTCCAAGCGCTTCCACTTGCTCTTCGCGCTGATCAGATGTCAGCTCTCCAGTAATCGCGGCAACGCAGGTTTTCTCCGCCGGTAGAGCGCGTTTTAGGTTCTCGCCGATGTAGTGAGCCGTGGCGATGTAGCGGCAGAACACCACCGGCTTGAAGCCAGACGCAATAAGCTGTTGCACTTCAGCGATCAGGGCCTTCAGCTTGGGGTCCTGCTTGGGACCGCGGAGCGCATCAGCCCGCCCAATGAGCCGACGCAGGGCCGCAGCATCCTCAGGTGCTTCAAGGGTGCCGGCGGGTACGCTCTCGTCGAGCGTCAGGGCATCGTCGGCCCCTGCATCGAGGACCGTTTCGCTTGCGGCTTGGTCCAATTCGGTCTCGCTCTCGGCAGCTTGAAGTCGCGTCCGTAGTGCCAGCACTGCTGCCGCCGGGCTAGAAGAGATACACCGCAGCAGGGCCAAGGCCGCCCACCAAGACATGCGTTGCTGTAGCTTGGTGCCGTCCTTGGTCTGCTCGACCATGGTCCGCGCATAGGAAAGCACGTCGTCGAAGAGCTGACCCCAGTCGCCGGTCAACCGATACGTAGCTTCCCGGCTCTCGCGGACGGGAAAGCCGGCCGTATCTTTCCACTCGGCAATATCGCCGCGCCGCCGCTGGACAAAATGGCCAGCGAGTTCCTGGCGCAGCAAGCTACGCTCCTCGCCTTCGGGCATCTCGGCCAACTGTGCAAATCTCGGATCCAACAGGCCCAATAGGTTGTGAAAAGCCTCATCGTCGCCCGAATGCGGAGTAGCTGTGAGAAGTACCATACTGCGTTTGGGTTCGCTCTCGGCGAGGCCCTTGAGAAGCTGATAGCGCTGATGGCGGGCGGCGGTATTGGACTGAACACAGGTATGGGCCTCGTCAACTATGACCAACTCCGGGCAGGCACGCAGGAAATCACTGCGCCGCCGATCCGATTTGATGTAGTCGAGGGAGACAACTGTATAAGGGTAGACCTCAAAGATGGACTCGTCCGGTCGCAGGCCGCGTTCAAGGCGAGCCGCCGTACCCGTGCGGACGACCTCAGCCTCAATGCTGAATTTCTCCGCCAGTTCCTGCTGCCATTGCTCGCACAGATGCGGCGGACATAGTACGGCAAGCTGTTTGATCTCGCCGCGATCGATGAGTTCTCGTGCTATCAGACCAGCCTCAATGGTCTTGCCAATACCTACATCGTCGGCGATTAGAAGGCGGGTGGTGTCCAGCTTGAGCGCCATGAGTAACGGCACGAGCTGATAGGCGCGGGGTTCGACATTGATGTTGCCGAAACTGCGAAAGGGACCGGCTCCAGCCCGCAGTTTCAGGCGCAGGGCATCCCGCAAGAGAAGAGCTGCTTCCTGCGACCCTGACTTGTTGGGATCGGGCAGGGCGAAGGTCGCTGCGGTCGGTGGCTCAGGCTCTATGGGCAAATAGATGAGCGTAGCATCTTCTTCTGCGCCGCCGAGTGGCCGAAGTTTCAAACGGTCGGTGTCCAGCTCGGGCAGAACGACCCATTCGCGTCCCCGTGCTCTAACCAAATCTCCCGGTTTAAATTCAACTGCTGATTCCATTGCGACATTACCTATCATTAATAGATCCTGTTTGAAAACCCGATTGCCTTTCGACAACCTCAGGGCCACTCATCACCCGCGCTCGTTGAGCCTATCGGAACGATCCTCAGTCCAATCCCTATTCCTCGCACTTCCCCGGCCCGAAAACCCAAGCGTACTCGTTCACGATGCGGCCCCACAACGCTTGGTTCGCGGAGAATCGCACGACAGTGAATCCCGCATCCTCAAGGCGCTGCGTTATTTCGGCATCTCGGCTTGTGTAGTAATGCTGGCCAGCCTCTCTGGCGATCGGTTCCCCAAGGTGCTCTGTCGTCTGGTGCTTCCCATCGTGGTGAGGGCCGTCGATATAGATTAGCGTCTGCTGATCGGCGTACGCAAAATCGGGGCGGGTATTGAACTCTTCTAAGTATGGCTGTGCCCGATTAGGCAAGTGGTACCCATTCGTTTTAAGGTAGTTGAGCCACGCCTGCTCTAGGCTTGAAGTCGATGCGTTCATTAGGGCATCAAAGCTGTCGTCGGCCTCTGATACAGAGGTCGCTGTCTCGCACTCGCCCCGAGTCAGACGACAGAGGAGATTGAGCATATCTTCGTTGCGCCGGTCAATGTCGGAGTGGTCTGGCTGGTTGTAATAGCTCAGTAGGCAGCGGTAGCAACCAGCTTCACAGTCAGGGTCCTGATCCTCCAAGTCCCTAGAATCGGTCCAGTCGCCAGATTTTGACGTGAAATGGCATATGTGTAAGGCTTGGCGGGCGACCCGGGCTAGCGCATCGGGATCATTGGTAAGACGGGTGAGGACGCCGGCACCGCCTTCGGCGGCCTCGTAAAAAAGGATGGCGGCGCGGTTGTTCTGGTCGGGCAGCGGCTCGGCCGCCAACTCGACTTCTTCCAATTGAAACTCCTGTTCGATGCCGCGTTTGAGCGCGTATTGCAACGAGGTGATAGCCGCGGTTGGCAGGTCGGTCGGCGGTTGGACCACGAGGACGTTGCGGGTGTCCTCGACAAAGGGCGTGATGCGCTCAATAGTTTTGCCGTCTTGCACTCCATCGTCTTCTGCATCCGTAGGGGCCTGTGCGTCTTTGGTCCACTCGCCGGTATTGGCATCGACGCTGAAACCGTAAATAGACTTCTGCTCGCGCCGACGCCAGCCCAAATTAATGCGCCAAATCGTCGCGGCCGGGCCATATTTAAGTTCCAAGAGTTGCTCACCTTGCTCCTTCAACACGACGCCCTCAAAGCACGGCTTGCCGTTTTCTGCGGCAAAGCGCAGCGTCGTAATCATCTCGTACCCTTGCCGTTGCCTTTCTTCCTCATCCGAGGTGATGCGCGTGGCGCGTCGCGTGGCGACCTGCTCGATGCGGTAGAGATTGGAAACGCTACGCCCGCCTGTGAGGATCACATCGCAGTTGGCACAGCGTTCGGAATCCTTCTGCTCGCCAAAATGTCCATAGCCACAGGCCGGGCAGATGCGTGCAGCTTGCACCGGCAGCTTGGCCGAGGGGATGGCGGAAGACTCGTCGCGCACGGTGAGAATAATGCGCCGCACGCGATAGGTGCTGCCTTCGTGGTAGATAATGGATTGGGGGCCAAACTCGGAAAGCCCCAAAAACCGGGGGCGGCTCAAGAACGAGTCCCGCACTACTTTCTCGTGACGTCCAGGGATGAAGGCCATAAGCGGCAAACGCGGAAAGTTGTATCCAGGCAAAAAGCCCTCGGCCGCAAGGTAGCGATAGGTAGCAAAATCTGAGTTTATCGTCGGCCTGCTGTCGAGGAGCAGATTCTGCTGGGTATAGGCTTCGTCGTATCGCATCTTAGCCTCGCGGCGATCCTGTTCGGTCGCTGCGGCGCTGTTGAGAATGTCGTTGGCGGATTTTAGCTGGCTGGCGGTAGCGTGATAAAGAGAGCGCCAGCGGCGGAAGGCTTCGTCAAAACGGCGTACCGCCGAGTTCATCGCACTACCCAACCACGTTTCCGTGTACCAAGGGGCGGCTCCTTTAGAAAGGTCATCGGCGAGCATAGCGAGAATGCGCTGCGCTCGCCTTTGGGCTTGGCCCAACGCTCTTGCGCTACCGAGGGGCTCGGCGAGGTGTTCGTGCAAGGGGAGCTCCGCCGGTTGTTCTCGGTTGAGGACGTCGCACACGGATGTGCCTAGCTTAACGCCGGTCTCGGCCAGCCAGACCGAGTGCAGATGGCTGCGGATGAGGTCTTCATTGGCCAGATCAATGGTCGGCGGATTGACCACACCGGAGACCATGCGCGTTGGATCAGAAAAAAAGTACTGGTCGTGGGGCGACTTAGCCGCGCAGTAGGTAATAACCAATGCCGGTTGGCCGCTGCGCCCGGCACGTCCACTGCGCTGCGCGTAATTCGCCGGCGTGGGCGGCACGTTCCGCATATAGACCGCGTTGAGTGCCGAAATATCCACGCCCAGTTCCATGGTTGGCGAGCAGAACAAAATCGGCAAGCCGGCCGGCTGTACGGTGCCTTCGACAATACGTTCCGTCTCAAGTCCCCGGCGGAAGCGGGCCTCCCGTTCGGCGCGAATATCGGAATCTACTTGGGCGGTGTGCTCGCGGGCTTCGAGTTGGTGCAGAAAACAGTCCTCGTCTTCTAACAGCCGGGCAATATTTTCGTACAGAGCGCGGAAGAACAGGTTGGCGGTCTCGCCCTTGTCCGCGGATAGACGCCATTCGAGCACCGAGCTATCAATCCGATACCCAACGCGGCGGTCGTCCAACTCAGTGGACTCCACGTAACCATAGATAGTCAGGACGCGCAAAATGTCGTCAATGACACTGTTGTAAACATCCTCATCGAACTTCACCGGATAATGAGGATTATCTTGGCCCCACACCGCTGGAGACTTGAACCACCGTCCGAAGGCGGAGCGATGGGACATATGCGATAATAGGTAGTCCTGCCGGCGGGATCTGGAGCTTGGTCGCGGAACCATGAAGGCGTGAGAGAAAAGTCTTTCGTCTTCGGACAACCCCCAAGGTTCTTTCAACTCGTTGAAGCTCCGGTTGCGGGTCTGCTCTTGGAAATTTGGGTCGAGATAGATGGTCTTGATACAGAGTGCCTTGCGCATCTGGTCGAGGAGCTTGTGGACGATCTCGAGGCGACGCTGGGGCTCTATCGCCCCGAGCAGGGGATGCCCTTGCCGCCATTCTTCCTCATCTCCGCAACAAGTTTCCAAGTCTCGGTATCGAATATCTAGAAGCCCGAGCTGATCCAAGTTGGGGTTGTTGATGCGCCAGCCCCGCTTTAGGTCAAAATAGAGGCGATAACCCAGAACGTCGCGTAGCGTTTTAAGGGTGTTCTGCGCCCGGATGCCCTTGGTTTCGGGATTGGCGGCGTAGTCCGTCGGGTCCAAGTGCAGATGATCGAGCACCCGTTGGGTCAGGATGTCATCGGCAAGCTGCCCATCCTTTTGTATGGCTGCCAGCAGTGCACCCCGCAGCAAAAGCGTCTGAATGAAATCGTTGAAGTGTCCGGCTTGGAGGCTGGCGTCTTGCCGATTGTCGGTAAAGGCGAGCAGCTTCTTGGTGTTCGCATCGAGGCTGGTGCCGATCAGGTGTCTTAGCGCGGACAGGGCCAGCATGGTTGTGGCCGAACTGCGGCCTTCGCTGGATAGGCCGGCGAGCTTGCTCAGATCGCTGCGCTTGCTGCCGTCGTAGTACGCATCGCAGTCCGCGTTGAGACAGAAGCGAAACGATCCAGGTATGAACCATGCCAGCAGCCCATCGTCGGCGATCTTGCCGAGCGTACCCACGCAAACGGGAATGGGACAATAGCGTCTGTAGTAGGACTTGAGGCGCGGCTCTCCATGGTGGAATTCTAGCCAATCTTCGGGGTAATGGCCTTCTATATCAGTCGGATCAAATGTCCCCCCGCTGTCCGGCATGAGATAGCCGTAAAGGGTCTCCTCTTCTTCGTTGGAGCGTTCGGAAAGCTCGCGTGGGCTGAAGGCCGTGGGCGACTTGGCCTCCATCGTCGCCCAGACAGGGAAGTACTCCTGACCACACTGTCGGCAAAAAGAAAGGTTGAACAAGAGGCGGTTGCGGTCGCCCGGTTTGAATTGTTGTCCTTCTAGGGTGATAAAACGATCTCTAGGTGCTTCTAGAGTGGCGTACGCATTCGAGGGACTGCTGATAAACTGATGGAGTCGGAAGGAGAAGAAATTGCGGCCGCTATCGCTCTGGCTCTGATAGGCCGCAATCAGAAACTTCACGAGGTATTCTCGGCAAAACTGCTCCTGCAAGCCGCTGTCTTTGGCGAGTAATGTTGCGGCTTCAATGACCGTTCGCGGCCGGGCGATGCGGACGAACTTGCCGTCCTTCTCTTCTAGACCGAGCTTGCGCTCTACCCAAGCCGCCACCGGATGGCTTGACAATTCAGCATGAGTCGCACTGGCCGCCACTCCTGTCTCGATGGCTTGTCGCAGGCTGGCGGAGTCAATAGGGGTGTCGTTGTTGGTAACGGGCTCAAGGGTTTCGGTGATGATGTTGTCCGCGCTGACCGGGACGCCAAATAACCGACTGGCAATGTCGGCAACAATCGCATTCCGCTCCTTGGCCGATCCCTCTGAAGCCATGGTGGCAGAGGTGCCGATACAGCGGAGATGTTCGTTGAACCGTTCCCGCACCCGCCGGATCAGCATGGCCACATCAGCCCCTTGTCGCCCCCGGTAGGTGTGCAACTCGTCCAAAACCAGAAACCGCAGTCCGGCGGCGTGTTGCCGCACCGCTTTATCAGTCTCTACGAACCGCGTCATGAGTAGTTCAAGCATGACGTAGTTCGTCAGGAGGATGTCGGGAGGATTCTTCGCAATGTGCGCCCGCTCCTCGTTGGTTTCTTGGCCGGTATAGCGGGCAAAAGTCACCGGTTGATTGCCCTCTTCGTAGCCGCGCTTCAGAAATTTCTCCAACTCCTCGCACTGGCTGTTGCACAGGGCATTCATCGGATAAACAACGATGGCACAGATGCCTTTGCAGGGGTCTCCGACCTTCTTCCGCCGCAATACGTCATCGACAATGGGGAGGAAATAACTGAGAGATTTGCCGGATCCTGTACCCGTCGTTAGGACATAGCTCTCGCTCCTTCTAGCGATAGCGATGGCTTCGGCTTGGTGTTTGTGCAACACGAGCGGTTGGCCTAGGGGGTCGGTTGGGCTCTTGATGCGAAAGATCTTCGCACATTCCGCATTAAGGGTGCCGTTTTCCACAAACTCTTCAATAGACCCACCCGGCACGAAATTTGGGTTCAACTGGATGAGGGGAGCAGGCCAGAAACGGCCACTGCCGTAAGCCTCATCAACAACTTGGCGAATGTCTGCCGCCCGGATACTGATGAAGCTTCGCGAAAAGCGTTCGTATTCTGAAATAAGCTCCTTGCGGAACGCGAAGACGTCCATCAGACTCCTTCCTCTCGCTCGGACTGATTGAGGGGCGACCGGCCGGTCGCCCCTACGGACGGAATTCTTTGGCACAGATGCGTCCAACCCGCTCGCCACATCGTTCACCCTCCTCCATAGGACAAACCAGCCACCTGCTCTTCCGACAGCACTGCGGCATCCTCGTAGAGATAGCAGGCAGCGCCTCGACCAGCATCAACCTGCACCAGTGGCGGACGCTGTTGCCGACAGCGCGGCATGACGTGAGGGCAGCGCTCAGCAAAGGCGCAGCCGCCGGTGGCACTTGGAACCTCTGCGTCCTCTTCCACTGTCGGTCCGCTAGACGCAACATCAACCGCACCTTCTCCCCAGCGACGTTTTGCATCCGGCAGCGGGATGGAACTCACGAGTAGCTGCGTGTAAGGGTGCTTCGGTGCCTTGATAACCTGCTCCACATCGCCCACCTCGACCACCGCACCCTGGTACATGACGAGAATAGTATGGCTTAGCTGATACGCCGTAGTCAGGTCGTGCGTGATGTACACGAGACTAATGCCGCGCTCTCGATGAATACGAGACAAAGTCTCCAAGATAGTAGCGCGCAACGAGGCATCCACCATCGACACCGGCTCGTCAGCCACAATCACGCGCGGGTCGAGCAGCAACGCCCGCGCCACCATAATGCGCTGCCGCTGACCGCCGCTTAGCTGATGGGGATAACGCCCGAGAGTCTCCTCCGGGCGCAGACCGACCGCTTGCAGCCCCTCCTCAATCCGCTGCCGCCGCTCGGCGCGCGACAGTTCCGGGAAGAACTTGGAGATCGGCACCGTCAGGGAATGGTCCACCCGGTAGAACGGATTGAACACTTCAAAGGGATCCTGAAACACAGCCTGCACCTGCCGCCGAAACGTCTGGCGCGCTTTGGCGTCGAGATCGCGCATTTCCGTACCCTGATAGCGCACCGATCCACCAGTCGGAGGCAAAATACCCAGCAGCAGGCGCGCCAAAGTAGTCTTGCCGCTGCCGCTTTCACCGGCAATAGCCACCACCACGGGATCGTCCTCCGGGATTACCAACGAGGCGTCGGCGACCGCGACAATTCGCTGCCGATCGAACACGCCGCCGCCAAAGGCTCGGCTGGCACCCCGCGCTTCTAATAGTGGCGTACTCACGAGATGCCTCGGCTGAGCTTGCCGAAGCCCTCGGCGTGCAGATGACAAGCCGCCTGACGCTCAGCAGCCACCTCTTCCAACTCCGGCACCCGATCCGAGCAGCTATCCATCACCTGCGGACAACGCGGATGAAAGGGACATCCCGGCGGCGGCTCCAGCAACGAAGGAGGCAGTCCGGGAATGCCGCGAAACACGCCCTTGCGCTCCAGCGACGGTAGGCTCTCTACCAACATGCGCGTGTACGGGTGCAGCGGCTCTTCAAGCAGACTCTGCACCGGCCCAAGTTCAGCCAGCCGGCCGGCGTACATCACGCCGATGCGATCCACGCATTGAGCCATCAGCCCCATATCGTGCCCCACCAAAATCACTGCGGCGTCGAGTTCCTGCTGCACGCGGAACAAGGTATCCATCACCCGCTTTTGCACGACCACATCCAAGGCGCTAGTTGGCTCGTCAGCGATAATCACCTGTGGCTGCAAGGCCACGGCAATAGCCATGCCCACGCGCTGCTTCATGCCGCCACTGAGTTCGTGAGGGTACATGCGCGCCGTCGCCGGGTCCAGTTCAACCAGCGCCAGCAAACTTCTCACTCGCTCCTGCAAAGCCTCGCGATCCGGCCGCTCCTCGTGCGCCTCAATCGTGTCGGCGATCTGCGCACCCACGCGCATCACCGGATTGAGCGAGTTCATCACGCCTTGGGGAATCAGAGAGATCCTCGAAAAGCGCACACCCCGCATCTCCTCCTCAGCCAGCGACAACAACTCCAATTCGTCAAGTTCAACCCGCCCCCCCTCAATCCGTCCGGGCGGCCGGATCAGCTGCATCAGAGCCATCGCCGTCGTCGATTTGCCCGAGCCAGACTCCCCCACCAAGCCCAGCCGCTCCCCCGACCGCAACTCAAAGCTAACGCCCTCCACGGCGCGCACCGGTCCCCTCGGAGTGTGGTAGTGAACGCGCAGGTCCTGCACCCGCAGCACGACGCGGCTCACGACGAGACCTTCCATATGCGCGGATTGGCAATGCGGTCCAATCCCATGGAGACGAGAAACAAGCCGATGAAAATCAGCACGATCATCGCAATCGGCGGTGCCCACCACCACCACATTCCCCGCAGCAGCGAAGTGTAGTACAAAGCCCAGTAAATAGTCATCCCAAGCGTAGGCTCGTTCTGCGGTCCCAGACCCAACGCTTCTAGTCCAATCGAAGCCAGCACCGCCGCACCCACGGCACTGACAAAGCTAGCCGCCAGGTAGGGCAGCAAATTCGGCAGCAACTCGCGGGCGATAATTTCCAAGTCCCTCATGCCGGAGAGCCGCGCCACCTGCACGTACGCGCGCTCGCGCATCGACAGCACCTGTGAGCGAATCGTGCGCGTCGGCAGCATCCACGCCAGCGAGGCCACTACAAGGGCCATCATATCGACGGTGACAGCCGTGCGCAGCGAAGTGGCCAGCACCACGAGGAACAGCAGGCCGGGCACAGTCAGCAGCACGTCGGCAGCACCCCGAATCAGGGTGTCCACCAAACCGCCAAAGTACCCAGCGAGGAAGCCGAGGATAATGCCGATACCAAGTCCCACAGCACCGGCGAGGAAACCAACCCTGAGCGTCAGCGGCGTACCCGCCACCATCACCGCGAGCAAATCCCGCCCCGCCGCGTCAGTCCCGAGCAGGTGCTCCAGCGACGGCGACAGATTCGGCTCAGCAGCACCAACGCGGGCCAAATCCGTATCGACGAACAGGGTTCCTACAGGACCAAAGGCGAGCACGACAAAGACGACGATTAGGCCAGCCGCAAGCTGGGGATGGCGGCGCGCCGCTGTAGAGATCGAAGAGAGCGTCATCGGCGGTAGGCAATGCGCGGATCGAGGAGCGGATACACCAAGTCGAGAATCAACGTCACCACGGCGATAGCGAGGATGACCATGAGCACGACGCCGTAGATGACGAAGTAGTCAAAAGTCTGCACGGCGCGGTACAGCACCGTGCCCACGCCCGGGTACGCAAATACCACCTCCACCAACACGGCCCCAGACACCACGTAACCCATAGCCAGCGCCAAAGCCGTAGTCTGCGGCAGCAGCGCGTTGCGTAGGGCGTAGCGGAAGAAAATCTCGCGGCTCTTTAGCCCCCGCGCCTCGGCGTAGTTGACGTAATCCTCGCCCTGGACAGTCACCATCATGCCGCGCATCGACAAAGCCCAAAACCCCACCGACGATAGCACGATCGACAGAGCGGGGACGATGGAGTGATAAATCACGTCGATGGCAAAGGCCAACGTCGGCCCCGGCAGCGTTCCCAAGGTGAAACCGCCGCCAAGTGGAAAGGCGCGCAAGGTGAAACCTAGAAGAAAGACGAGAACTAGTCCAAGCAAGTAGTAGGGAATCGCCGACAGCGCCAAGAACGGCGCAGCAAAGTAGTGCAGAGCACCGGGTGATCGCGGCCAAGCCAACAGCGCGCCGAGCACCGTGCCGAGGGCAAAGGCAATCAGCGTCGCCGTCGTCAGCAGCCCAAGCGTCCACGGCAGGGCGCGCATGATGATGTCAGAAGCACGGCTCGGAAAGTTGGCAATGGAAACCCCAAAGTCGAGGCGCGCCACATCGCCTAAGTAGCGCAAATACTGCTTCCACAGAGGCTGATCGAGACCGAAGCGAGCCTCGTACGTGGCCACCACGGCCTCCATATCAGTCTTACCCGCGCCACCAAAGGACACCGCCTGCAACAGACGCTCGCGGATGGGATTCACCGGGGCCATCCGGGGCATCAAGAAGTTGATGGTCGCCCCTGCCCACACGATCAGCAGAAATACGCCAAATCGTCGAAAGACGTAGTTAAGCGACAAGGCAGCTCACTCCGCGTCGAAGAAACCGAGGTCCTCGCGCGCCGCGCCGCGAGCCACTTCCTCGTCTAGTGTGACTCCAAGACCAGGAGCCTGCGGCAAGGGAATCCGCCCGTTGACGATCAGATCGCGCTCCACCGTGAGGCTGTTCCACAGTTCATTATCGAGATGGTGGAACTCCAACACCTGAAAGTTGGGCGAAGCAGCGCACGTGTGGCACATGGCCACGGTACCAATCGGGCTACAGATGTTGTGCGGCGAAATCGGGATGTAGTAAATGTCGGCCAGATCGGCGATGCGCCGCCCCTCGGACAAACCACCGGCCTTAGCCAGATCGGGCGAGATGATATCCGTCGCCTGCGTCTCGACCAACTCGCGGAACCCGTGCCGCGTGTACAGGTTTTCACCGGTGCAGATCGGCGTGCGCGTCGCATTCTTCACTTCCTTGAGCGCGGCGACGTTTTCAGCCGGAATCGGATCTTCCAACCACATCAAATTCAGCGCTTCAAAAGCGTAGGCAACCTTGAGGATGTCGTGCGGAGCGTACGCCCAATGGGCGTCGATGAGCAAATCCGTATTGGGATGCAGTGCCTCGCGGAGCGCTGTGACCACTTCAATGTGGAAGGCGATGTCGCTGTTGCTCATGGTGCGGTTGTAGTGGTCGCGCCGGTCGGGACGCGGGTCGATGTCGAACTTGATGGCGTCAAAGCCACGGGCTTCCACTTCCTTGGCCTTGGCTGCCCAAGATGCGGGATTGTCGTCCTCGTCGCCGGCGTGGCAGTCGTTGTACACGCGAATCGAGTCCCGGTACGCGCCGCCCAGCAATTGCCAGATCGGCACGCCAATCGCCTGCCCGGTGATATCCCACAGCGCCATCTCAATGCCACTGATCGCGCTCATCACCGCGCCTTGGTAGTACCCCGACGCCGACATCGAGCTTTTCATGTCGCGGAAGAGCTTATCGACGTTGCGAGGGTCCTGGCCGATGAGGGCGCGTTGGGTGAGGCGTTCATCCACGGCAATGTGGTGGACGCCGGCTCCGTGATAGGCCTCGCCAATACCGGCGATCCCCTCGTCAGTGCGCACCTTCACCAGCACCCACGGCATGGGTTGCAGCAGCACGGCACCCACATCGACAATTTTCATCGCTACCCTCCACGCCTGTCGGTATGCAAATATTGAATGAAGACAGACGCCTTATTAGATTGAACACGGCGTCCGAAGCGCCGCCAATGTATCGCCTTCCCCACCCTCCGTCAAGCCGCGTCGCCAGCGTCGACGGCCTCCCGCAGAGCCGCGCTGGGAAACAGCCGTTGGTAGGGGAAATCGACGATAATAAGAGGTACCAAGTGATCAAAACCATAGGCATCTCAAGTCCAGGTGAGATGGGCCACGCCGTCGCCAAGGTTCTAATAGACTGCGGCATGCCGGTGATCGCCTGCCTCGCGGGCCGCAGCGAACGCTCGCGCCAACGCGCCGATGTATCCGGTATCGAGGCGGTTCCCACCCTCGCCGAGGTCGCGCAGCGGGCCGACCTCTTTCTGTCGATCCTGCCGCCGGAGCACGCCAGTGCAATGGCGCGTCAAATCGCCGCCACCGGTGAGTCCCTCACCTACGTCGATTGCAACGCCATCTCTCCAAACACCGCCGTCGCCATCGGCGACCTAGCCGCGGCCGCAGGTCTCACCTTCGTAGACGCCGGCATCATCGGTCCCCCGCCACTGCGAGCGGGCATCACCCGGTTCTACGCCTCCGGCGAGCAGGTCGACGAATTCGCGGCCCTGTCGCAGTACGGCCTCGACATTCGGGTAGTCGGCAGCGAGATCGGCCAGGCTTCCGGCTTCAAGATGTGTTACGCAGCGCAGACCAAGGGGCGCTATGCGATCTTCATCGAGTCCCTAGTGGCGGCCCAGCGCCTGGGCTTCTACGACCTGCTCGTCGAAGAGCTGAAGTCGAGTCAGGCAGCGACCTACGCCGACATCGAGAAAATGGTTCCGGGCATTCCTTTAAAGGCGGGCCGCTGGATCGCCGAAATGGAGGAAATCGCCGCGACCTTTGGCGAGGTCGGCATGACACAGCGCATTTTTCGCGGAGTCGCCGACCTGTATCGAGCCATTGACGGAGCCGATCCCGAGACCCTGGATGGAGCCGCACTCGAGCAACTAATCGCCCGACTCGCCAGCAAAATGGAGTGACCTTTTCTACACTTTCTGCCGGGAGAAACCACATGATCCGCCTCAACCAACAGCAACTCAACTTTTTCGACACCTTCGGCTACCTAGCGCTGCCGGGGTTGATGGCCGACTGCATCGACGAAATCATCGACGCCTTCGAGCAAGTCTGGGCCGAGCGCGGCGGGGGCCACTACGGCCAACCGCACGACAACGAACGGCGCTCCTGCATCGTGCCCTTCATCGATCAACACGAGCGCCTCTGCGCGCTGCTCGACGATCCGCGCATCGAGGGGTTGCTCGCCAGCCTGCTTGGCGACGACTTCAACTACAGCGGTTCCGACGGCAACTACTACGCCGGCGACACCCGGTGGCACTCCGACGGCTACCAGAAGGAAATACGCCATGTCAAGATCGCCTTCTACCTCGACCACCTGACCCGCGACACCGGCTGCCTGCGCGTGATCCCGGGCACCCACCGCCGCGGCGACCAGTACGCCGAGACGCTTGAAGCGAACGTCAAGCAATCGCAGGAGCAATGGGGCATCTCCGGCGACCAAGTCCCAGCCGTCGCCCTCGAAATCATCCCAGGAGACGTCGTCGTCTTCCAGCACAACCTCAAACACGCGGCCTTCGGCGGCAGTGGCCGTCGCCGCATGTTCACCATCAACTGCATGGTGCGCGTGCCCGACGAGCAGATCGACCTCGTCAAACAGGACATCGCAGGACTCGCCCGCTTCTGGGCCGAGCGCGCATACGGCGAGACCATGCTCGCCACGGCGAGCGAACGCCGCATGGTACACCTCGAACAGCGCATGGCCAACGACGGCCACCTCAAAGAACTAGCGGCGAAGGCGCGGGCCGAGATGCCCGAGCCTTCGCGGGGATAGGGCAATCATGAGCGATCAATACGAATTCAAGATGGGGATGTACCTCGGCGAGCTGCAGCAGCCCTTCGAGCAATCGCTGGCCACGGCGCGCGACCTCGGCGCGCACTACGTCTGGTGCGGCACCCACTCCAACAACCGCAGCCTCTACGAGCTGTCCGACGCCGAGATAGACCAAGCCGCCGAACAGGTCGCCGCCCACGGTCTCGAGTTTTTCCTGCTCGACGGCGCTGGGTTGTTCAAGACAGTGCATCTCGCCGAGCTTGAGCCGGGCAAGATGCTCGAACACGCCCAGTTCAAGGAGCACTTCACCAAGCTGGAACGAGCGATGGAAGTCTCAGCCCGCTTGGGGATCGGCGCGGTCGGCTGTAGCAGCTTCGCCTGGCCAGCCGAGTACACCGGCGGCAAACCCACTTGGCCCATGCGCTGGGCGACGCGCGGCGGCATCATCTCCGATGGCGACATGGCAAAGCTCGTCGAAGCGTTCTCCATGTTCGCCGCCCTCGCCGAAAAATACGACGTCGATATCGCCTTCCTGATGATGCAGTGGAATTACGGCAACACCAGCCGCAACTTCCGCCGCATCGTCGAAGCCGTCGGCTCGCGGCGCTTCAAGGCACTCTGGTGTCCAGCCGACAGCTACAATTGCGGCGAAGTCGATAATGCCACCGCCGGATTCGAAAACCTGCGCCCCTATCTACACGGCGTCCACGCCAAGGACCTCCGCACCATAAACGGCTCTACACTCGAATTCGAGTACACGCCCATCGGCGAGGGCCACGTCGATTACCCGACGATCCTGCGCAACCTGCGCGACAACCGCTGCGACGTCGTCCTGTCGATTGCCACCCACTTCCTACCGGCAAGCGGCTCGCGGCTCGAAGCCATGCAGACGAACTACGCCAACATCCGCCGGCTGATTGGCGAGTTGGCGTAATACGTTAGGCAATCCAACAAGGAGTACGCATGACCAATTCAGCGCAGAGCGACAGCGTCGTCATTTTGTTCCGGGGCGGACGCTTACCTCAGTGGCATCAACTCGACGACGAGCAGCGGCTCGACTACGAGCGCCAGCACGTGGACCTGATGCTGTCCGTCTCCAAGCACCACAGCCTGATCGGCATACACGGGTACCGCCTGCTGACATCCCGCAACAGTTGGGAGCGCTTCTGGACCATCGAATTCCCAGACCTAGCCGGTGCCGAAGCCTGGATGGCGGCTGAGACGGAACCTCCGTACGGACACTACGGCTTCTACGACTACTCCCTCGCCCGCCGCTGGCAACCAGAGACCCTAGCTTGGCTACCCCGCAAGCCCGAGCCTTCCGTAGCCCCCGACGCGGACCCGCACGTAATCCCGCCTCTGACTGTCGATCCCTCCTCAATCGTCGTGCTCGCCTTCGGCGGCTGGCGTCGCGGCTCCGACCAAGTTGACCCGCAGACGCGCGGCGACGAGAATCGCCAGCAACGACTGCAGGAGGTGGCCCGAGAGCACGACCTCATCCACGGGGAGGTCTTCCGCCTCCTCGGGACCAACACCGAAGGCGAGTTCCTCGGGATTTTAGAGTTTCCCCAACTAGCCGGTGCCGAAGCTTGGATCGAAGCCGAGAAGGCACCACCCGCCGGGTCCTATCACAAACGCAACTACCACCTCGCCAGACGCTGGGCACCCGAATACTTCGCTACTTGGCCGCCGAGGACAGGCGGTTGAGGAACTGGCGGGCGAGCGGCTTGGCACAGCAGCAGGGCGCTATTGGACCCGTTCGGCCTGCCTCACTGAAGCTCGGACCCGTTGATAGGCACTTCTGATCTCGAACTCGAGGAGCCCATACTCGACCTTTTCCGCCACGGCGGGGTCATCCGTCCTGTAGTGCCTCAACATCAGCTCCACGACCTTTCCCGCCAACCAACTCGGGAGATCCGACTGCACCTCAATAATGAAGTCGTGTATGTCAACAGCGGGATCGTGAAGCTGTGCGTCCATGAAGTCGATGACTCCAAGTCGCTCGGGATCCCCTTGAACAGCGAAGAAATGGGAGAGTTGGGGGTCGCAATGAGTTACCGCCCAGGACTGATTCAGCGCCCCCTGCAGCACATCCAGCCGCTCTTTCCACATGCCGGTGTCATAGTCCTTGGAGTGCTTGCCGACGAATTCGACTTTCTTCCTGGCCCTGCTGAGATGTACATCGAACGGATCGGTTGCTCTGGGAATGCACTCCAGAACCCCATCCGGAAATCGGTGGTTGTGCAGGCAGGAGAAAAACGAGGCAATGGATCGGACGGCTAACTCCAGCTCGGCAGGAGTGAACACCTCCAGCGTCGCGGGGGTCAGCGCTTGGCCGTCGATCCTCGAGAATACGGCGTACAATCCTTTCTCATGGACGAAGAGGGGATCGGGGAACACAGTGGAAAGCTGCAGGCTGTTCAGGTACTCGTACAGCCTGGCCTCCTTCAGCAGTGCTTGTCGATGACCGTTCTTGGGTACTTTGAGCACCTTGTCGTCGCCGTAGTAAAAGACGACGCTGGCGCCGTATTGCCTGGGAATGACCTCCAGATCCTCCAGTGGTATGTCCTTGGCAAAGGTCCTCAGAAAGCCACGGATGTTTCGCTGCCTGACCCGGGTGGATTCCCTGAACCCGGCGCGCGAGGTCGACGGGCCCCGGGATGTAGTAGATAGGTATTCACTGAGAGCCTCGGGATGCTCGGAGACCACCCGTTGCAGAGCGTGGACATCGTTGTCGTGGAGGGCGCGTTGGACCTGAGCAATGCTAGCCAGGCGCTGCCAGCTCGGTTGCCGGTATGACCGGGCCAAGACCAATTGCGCGTCGGTTAACTGCGCCTCGGTGGCGCTCACTGGGCGCGGATGGAACTCGGCAAAGTCGGCTACGGCCTGCGCCTCACCAGCGCGGTACGCGGCGAGGAGCTTCTTGGCCTGGTTCTTGAGGTGCTCGAGGTTGGGTGCGACAGGAAGGCGGCGATAAGCCATGGCAATCCCCCGTGAAAGAGCGCCTCGAGGTCCGCATTGGCGGGCGCAAGGAAGGTTGCCGGTGCTGTATCACCGTGCGGGATGCTGCGGCAGGTGGGCTGTGCCCTTTCCGCGGACCGGTCGCGCCCTGCACGCGCGATGATTTTCGGAATATAGGATGAGGCGCGAGTCAGTGTCAAGAGAAGGGTCGCGCCCGTGCCTTTGTCAGTGCGACACCTGCGCCGCTAGCTTGTCGATCTGCTCCAAGCAGCCTTGTATCGTGAACGGAGCCTTTGCTATATTTCCAACAGCAGCTTTTCACTGACTAAACCATCGCTACGGAGCCGGTGCGATGAGCGGTGCCCAGGCCCCTCATCGAGCCCGATGTCTGGGTGCCACGCAGGGTACCCGAGGCAACTGGACAAGATCGATGACGCGACTCCAACTCCTCTGCACCGGCACGCCCGCCCCGCTGGCGCACCGAGGTGGCTCCAGCTATCTCGTCCAGACGGGAGACGAGACCCTAATTTTCGACTGCGGCCCAGGATCGGTGCGGCGCATGCTCGAAGCCGGCCTCGCCTTGCCCTCAATCGACTACCTGTTCCTGACCCACCTGCACTACGACCACTGCGTTGACTTCGCCTACCTAGTGCTAACGCGCTGGGACCAAGGCGTCGGCCAGATCCCAGAACTGCAGGTGTACGGCCCGGCACCCACGGCGCACATGTCGCACCAGTTGTTCTCCACTAACGGTGCCTTTGGCCCGGACCTAACGGCCCGGACCGAGCACCCAGGCAGCCACTTTGTGTACGAGGCGCGCGGCGGCGTGATGCCACGGGAAAGACCCAACCCCCAAGTGCGCGAGGTCGGTCACGGAGACCGGATCGAGACTGACGGCTGGCAAGTCGATGTGGCCGAGGTGGTGCACGTACAGCCGCAACTCACCTGCCTCGCCTATCGCCTGACCACACCCGACAGCACCATCGTGTTCGGCGGCGACACGGCACCAGTGGACCGCCTCACCGAGCTAGCGAGAGGCGCGGACGTGCTGCTGCACATGTGCCACTTCATCAACGGCGCAGTCACCGACGAACGCCTGACCAATAGCTGCTCTGGCCACCTCGATGCGGCGGCCACGGCGAGGGATGCCGGCGTAAAGACGTTGGTCCTCGTTCATCTGACCGAGCAGCTAGAGACGCCCGGCGTGCAGGAGCGCGTGCTGCACGAGGTGGGAGAGGTGTTCGACGGGCAGGTGATCCTCGGGCAGGACCTGCTCGAAGTGCCCCTAGGGACCATCGCCACAGAGCCGGTGCGATGAACTCCGAGAGCGCTGGCCCGCGCCCACCAGCGCCCGACTACGGGATCATCCTCAACAACGACGGCGGCTACCTGAAGCACGCCGAGTTCCCGATGTCCGTCGAGGATCTGCTGGAACGGATCTACGGCCCTCTAACGGGGACCCAGGTCGGTGCCCTAGCGTGGTGTGTAGGGGTCGAGGAGGCACATTGGCCTTCGGACCGGCTGTCGATGGTCGGCGAAGCAGAGGGCCGCCGGTACCTCTCCGTCAGCGACATGCGCCGGGCCGAGAGCCTGCGGGCGATGTTCGATGCCGACGTCGATCTGTACGGCCAGCTCGTACGCCGCGGCCACCAGATGGGGCTCGGCGTGTACGCTTCGGTGCGCATGAACGACAACCACTTCTGGTCCGATGCCGAGCGTCGGGCCAAGCCGCTGCGGCCCGAGGAGATGGCCGCGACAGAGCGACCCCATCTCACGGCGTTCCGCAAGCGCCACCCGGAGTGGGTGCTCGGCGAGGGGGCACCGGCTTGGGCGGCTACGTCGTGGAACATGGCGGTGCCGGAAATCCGCGAGTACACCCTACAACGCATCACCGAGGCCTGCGAGCTAGCGGACTGGGACGGCGTCGAACTCGACTGGCAGCGCCATGCCTTCCACCTGCCCGAAGAGGACGCCTACCGTCTGCGCTACACCCTCACCGATCTGCAGCGCGCCGTGCGCCGCCTCACCGACGCGATCGCCCAGTGCCGCGGACGGCCCTTCCACGTGATTGTGCGCGTCGGTGCCTCCCGGGAGACGAACCGCCGCATCGGCTACGACCTAGAGGCCTGGATCGAGGAGAACCTGTGCGACATCGTCGTCACGGGCGCGAACTCGGGGACCGATCCGGGCGTGGAGGTGGAGGCCTACGTGGAGATGATGCGAGGCACTCAGGTGCGGCTGTACCCCGGGTTCGACAGCCACGGCGAGTGGGGGCACGGGCACCTGCTGCCCGCCGCGCAATGGCGGGAGGCCTGGTTCCGCAGCCTAGCCACCGGCTTCTACGAGCGCGGTGCCACGGGCGTGCATCTGTTCAACTGGCACAATCACGTGCACGCGGCCCGACCGCTGCTGCAAAGCCTCGGCGCACCCGACAGCCTGCGGCGTACGGCCAAGGTGTACGCCGCGGTCAAGCGCCACCTCCGCGACCGGAGCGAACTGCGCTACGGTGCCGAGCGGGACGACCGGCTGCGCGGCGAAGTACCCGTCGATCTGCTGCGCACTTTAGTGGGAGACGGTCCGCGATTCCACATCGGCGTGTACGAGGAGGTGTCGGAGGACGCGACGCTAGAGCTGCAGGTCGATCTCGACCACCTGTCGCTCCGGGACCGGATCGCTGTGGAACTCGACGGGCAGCGGCTGGGAGATCCGGTGCGTCGCAGCCCTGCGGCCGAGGAAGCGGCGAATCCGGCGGACGTGTCCGAGAACACATGGCTCGTCTGGCCGCTGGTGCCGGTACAGGTCGGCAAGGGCGTCCACGTCGTCGGCATCGACCTCCACGAACGCGACCCGCAACTGCGACCGCCGGTCGTAGTGCGGAACGTGGAGATTCACGTCAGCTACCGCAATGCTCACTTCGTCGGAATGACGAAATAGGGCGTCTGGATGCGCCAGTCCGGCCAGCGAGTGGCTCGACCATCGTCGAATAAGAACTCAAAGAACACCATCAAGTCCCAAGCGGGATCAATGGAATCGCCGGGAATCACCACTCGATGCCCATCGTCCTCAGAGCGCAGATCGACGCGGTCGAAATCTAGGGCCTGATGGGCGATTCGGTGATAGCAGCGGACGGCGAACGGAGTGGGAGATTCGCACCAGATGCGAAGTTCTACGTCACGCCCCGCCGTAGCGCAGATCGGAGGAACGAAGGTCACCGCCAGTGGTTTGAGATGAACATCACCGCCGGGAAAAGACCCAAGGTCGGCGGACGGAATCGTCGGCTGTTCCGCGATGAGTGCGTCGACGGCCGCCAGATCGCGCTCGACCACCACCAAGTCGTCCTGCCAGTGTCCCGCATGGCCCTTCTCACGAAACCCAAAGACCAAATCGTCGCAGTAGGCACCCTCAGCCGTCGCAGACAGCGCCGCCCAATGGTCCCGTACCCAGAGCAAGTGTTGTCGGACGGTGGCCAAGCGATGAACCTCACCAGCCCGGCGGTAAAAGGCAAGATGGACGGCTGCCAGTTGACGGCAGGCATGGTACTCAGCCAGATGGGCGAGCAAGGTAAAGTCGAGGAGAGTATGGCGCAGTTCCGGCTCCGCCGAATCTCCACCGAGACCGGTTAGCAGGCCGCGCACCTGAGCGGCTAGCTGGCGCAGATGATGGGCCACGTGGGGCGGCGTCCATTTGCCGCAGAGCCGATTGCCCAACGCGTCTTCCACGTACTCGTCGATGCCATAAAACTGAGTCGGGTCGCTGGGCTCGACCTGCGCATCCTCCGCCAAGCTGCGGCCGGCGAAGCGCTCGGGCCAGAAGGTCCAAAGGCTGGCCGAATGCTGCAACACCACGGTGAGCAGAGGCAAAATCTGACCGCCGATGCGATAGAGTTCTTCCACGGAAGCGGCGGCGCTACCAAAGCGCTGGCGCAACTCCCGCTGCCAGACTTCAGAAGAAGCATCTGAGTCGTAGCCCAAGCGACCGAACAGCAGGTAAAACATCCAGTGCCGCCGATGCTCCTCAGCGTGAGATCGAAAGGCAGGATCGGTGCTGGCTGACCACGCCGGCTGCTCGTCGCGGACCCCTTTGTTCGTCAGCGGTGCCATCACCTCAAAGCCATCGCCGCCAAAGGTGCAGGAGCCAGCGAAGCGCCGCACCCATTCGGGATCGGTCCACAGGAGCACGCGCTGACTTCCCGCGCTCCACAGGCGGTGGATCAGTGCAAAGGAGCGGGGCTTGTGCAGTAGATCCCAAGTGCCGTAGCGGCGGTAGTTTTTCTGGTCGAACTGCTGAATGGCCGGCATGGGATAGGGCATACCCAAATGCTCGCACCAATGCTTGGTAGAAATCACCGTATCCGGGACGAGCTTCTGGGCGAGTTCGATAGTGTCGTCGGTAAGCCCTTTGGCACGCAAGTCCAGGCGGATAGGACGACCGCATTCGGCAATAGCGCGGAACTGCGGCTCGTAGTACTCGGCTTGGCGATCCTCGGCAACGCCAGACTCGTAGTTCATGCGAAACTGAACCCCGTCGATTCCTGGACAGACGGCCAGCAGGCGCGCGAGTCCGGCCGCATTATATTCCGCTCGGATCTCAGGTGTAAGCCCCTCCACCATAGAATCCCCGTAGTCCTGAGCGTGCTGAGACCAGACGCCGAAAGTGAAGTGCAAGCCGCGCTGACGAGTCCACTCGGCGATGCGAATCAGCATATCCAGATGCCGGGCGCACTGCTCTGCGGTAAAACCAATGGGACGGACCTGGGGAAATTCGGGAACTTCCAACAGGAAAGGGTACGGTGGAGACAAGTAGGCGATCTGGTGGCCGAAGGTAAGACTCAGATTGTTATAACGGCAGCGCGCCAGCCGCTCCAAGTACTCGTCCCAAAACTCCTCGTCGTAGAACCAAGCCTCTTCAAGCCGGCGGTTGCAGAGAAACAGTTGCATGCTGCGCCAAGCCAAGTGCGGCGATTGGATCGCAGGAACAATTGCCGCGCAAACGTCAACTTCCGGCGCAGCCAGCTCGACGGCACGCGCCGCTTCGAGCAAGGCGTATATCAGGCCGCGTTCGTCCCTACCGCAAATGAGAAATCCGTCGGCAGCAAGAGGATGAAGGACCAAGGATTCTGGTGCGTCGGGACAGCGCACGCCAGCGCGGGTAAGGGTATCCTCCACAGCTGGCGACTGACCAGCTAGGCCGATGATGAACCTAGGATCTGGCCTGGGCGCGGCTGTGACCTCAACGGATTCTCCTCGCGTGCCGAGGGCGTGCATCAACTCCTCCAACGCCCAGCGAGCGGCGCGAGGTAGCTCTGTATCAACGACGAGATTCATACGCTGATCATTCCCGCTGATCCGAGGGCTGTCTGGCAAGCAACTCTTTCGCGACCTCGTAATGCAACATCAAACGACGCGCTAAGCGAGTGGATGGCGCCAGCGCAGATCGGGAAAGCGACTGAAATCGCGGTCGGTAGTGATCCATTCACTGCCCGACTCAATGGCTAGGGCGGCCAAATACGCGTCCTGTACCAGATTTCCTTTGCACTGCACCTGCCGGCAAAGCCGGGTAAATATCTCCCAGTGGCGGGCACCGGGCGCGATGGCTACGCGATTGGGACGATCGCGAATTTGGTCTGCGAAAGTCAGCGCCGTGTCCAGCGGGCTGGGTGGATCGAAGATGCGGCTGTGGGTGGCGATGCGGAGAAAGCTGGACACCACGAGGTCGGTCAGGCCGTAGGCTTGGGGGCTGTGGATCAGGTCTTCCAGCCAAGCTCGATAAGCCGAGTGGTCGGGGATTTCCTCGCGGTGGGCGTAGAGCAGGACATTGACGTCAAGCAGGACCACTATCCCGCTCCATCAGGTCGAGGAGGGACGAAGTATCGTCCAAATCGACGCCGGGCTGCACACCTCGCCCTTTGAAGGTTGTCAAAGGGACGCGAGCCTGTGGCCGAGTAGCCTCCGTGCGCGCCAAGGCTTCGCGCAGCGCATCCTCGATCACCGCCTTGAGTGTGCGGCCCGTCTGCGCAGCGTATTGCTTGGCCTCTAACAGCAACTGGTCATCCAACTGAATCGTCGTTCTCATACATAAAAACATATGATATATACATAAATATGGCAATTGCTCTTTTAAATTATCGGACGTTAGATTGCTGGTCATGGCGGACTCCACGTACGACGGCATCATCCTTGGAACCGGCCACAACAGCCTGATCCTACAGGCCTACCTGTGCCGGGCCGGCCTACATGTCGTCAGCCTAGACCGAAACGCCGTACCCGGCGGCGGACTGCGCACCGAAGAGTGGCCGGTCGGCTCCGGCTTCCTGCACAACACCCACTCGTTCTACCACCGAGGTGCGACCCGGATGCCGTGGTACGCCGAACTCGAACTCGAGCGGCACGGTGCCCACTACCTCGAACCCGATCTAAACGTGGCCATGCTGCTCCCGGACGGGCGCTCCCTAACTTGGTGGACGGACTTCGAGCGCACCGCCGACTCCTTCGCCCAGTTCAGCCGCCGGGACGCCGATACCTTGCGCCGCTGGCGCGAGGCATTCTTGCCCATCGTGACGAAGATTCTGGAGCCCGAGGCGCAGGCACCTCCGTTGTCAGCCCCAGAACGCCGACGCCGCTTGTCAGCCACGGCCGAGGGCCGCCTGCTACTAGAAACAAGCGCCTATTCCCCACGCGAGTTCGTACTGCGCGAATTCGAGAACCCAGCGGTACAAGCCGGCCTCCTGTTCTTCAACGGCCTACGCGAAGTCGATCCGCGCGCTCCCGGCTTCGGCCACCACATCCCAGCGCTGTTGGCCGCCCGCGGCAAGGCGCAAATGTGCGTCGGCGGCTCGGCTCGGCTGGCTGAAGCCCTCGTCTCCGCCATCGCCGAGGCCGGAGGTGAAGTCCGAACCGACGTCGAGCTCGCGCAGATCGCGGTGCAGTCCGTTGCCAGCGGACCAGGTCGAGCCGCTGGAGTCGTCACGGCCGAGGGAGAGCGGATCAACGCCCGCCACTTCATCGCCTCGGGCCTCAACCCGCAGCAAACCTTCCTCGACCTAATTGATCCCGCGCACTTGCCAACTTCCTGGCGCGACCAAGCTACCGCGTTCCGCTACAACCTGCTGGCCCCCCTATTCGGCCTCTACCTCAACCTCGACGAAGCCCCGCTCTACTCGGCGACCGAGGCCAACCCCGAGTTGGACGACGCCTTCATGGTCCTCCTCGGCCTGCAGTCAGTAACCGACTTCGACGACATAGTACGGGCGCACGAGCGGGGCCAGTTGCCACCAACAGTGATGTGGGGATCCTGTCCCAGCCGCTTCGACGCCACCCAAGCACCCGACAATGCACATACCGCCTTCATGTGGGAAAAGGTGCCCTTCCGCCTGCGCGGCCACGCCGATAACTGGGACGCAGAGGCCACAGCCCACGGCCACCGCATGCTCGACGCTTGGGCCGATTACGCACCGAACCTACGGGATGCCGTGCGCGAGCACATGATCCGCCCAGCCCACCATATCCCCAAGCGGCTGCCGAACATGCGCGACGGCGACCTGCTAGTAGGTTCACTCAGCCACGGTCAGGTCGGCTACAACCGGCCCTTCCCAGGCGCTGGCCACTACCGGGGCTATCTAACAGGTCTATACCTGTGCGGTTCGTGCTGCCACCCGTCGGGGAACATCACTGGGCTACCAGGTTACAACTCATGGCAGGTGATCGCTGCGGACCTAGGGTTGGATTGACGGGGCCGGCGGTCCCTACCTAGCCTTGCTAAAAACCGCAGGCCCTTAAAACCGGATGTTCCAAAACGGACGCGACTTCCGCCCAAGCCTGTTGGCTATCTTCTCGCTCAAGGTCTGGGTAAAATCCGAAATCGAGATACACTTTGATGGCGGGAATCCGCCCGCTTGAGGTGCCGAGAAAACTGCGCTCGTGGAATCGCTTGAGGTATGCCATCGCCACGGACATCATCGGCTTGGCAAGCCCGCGTCCCTGATAGTCCGGGTGAATCGCAACCCAGTGAATCTGGCCCCAATCCCGGCCGTCTAAATCGGGCTGCCACCATGCCGTAATGGTCCCGATCTCTTCGCCGGCGTCGGTAGTCAGGTAAAAACTTCGGTCCTCCAGCGCCCCAAAATCGCGTTTGAATTCGCGCGCAAAAAGCTGGTCGTCAACGTCGAAGTACGGTTCTGCCGCTCGCTGAATCCGCGTCCAGATAGCCCCTTCATTCGGACGGTAATTCCGCATGGCAAACCCTTTGGGGATCGGGAATTGCGGAATATTTTCCATGTGCTCGCGAATCATTCTGACACTGTAGTTTTCCATCGGCACCTGCTGCTTTTTTTGCTATTATAATGAAATCCTATCGCCAGTCGATATTCTTGCATTTTGAGGGAGGTAAACATGCAAGCGAATCTTGTGACGTTGATCCGAATATTCCTAGTGTTCCTAGTAATTGGGCTGTACAAAGTCAACACCATCGCCTGCGGTATAGCGGTTTTGCTGACCATCGCCACCCTCTACATGGACGCGCTCGACGGCATCATTGCCCGCCGCCTCGGCATCGAATCCGACCTAGGCGCGATGTTCGACATCGCTGGGGATCGCATCGTCGAGAATGTCTTCTGGGTCTATTTTGCCTCGATCGGCATGGCCAGCTTCTGGGCTGCGGCCATCGTCGTCGCCCGGAGTTTCCTCATCGACTGGCTGCGGACGCTCGCCTTTGTCGATGCGGGCCAAACCGCATTCGGCAGTAAGACGATGATGCGCAGCCGCTGGGCAAAGGCACTCGTGAGCTCCCGCTTCAGTCGGGCGCTCTACGGCTTTACCAAAGCCGTCGTGTTCGTCTATCTGGGCGCGGTGCTGCTGATTCAGTCTGGCCAAGCCGAGTACGGTTGGTCAATCGGAGTATCTACGGAGTTGCTGATGTTGGTCGGAGAGGCCATCGTCTGGTTGACAGTGGTGATGTGCATCGTGCGGGGCGTCCCGGTAATATGGGACAGCCAAGACGTTCTGTTCCGCAAAATGTTTCCCGGTCTGCTGCGAGATTAGCCAGTACCGTGAAAGCCGCGATATTCGACCTAGACGGCACGCTGCTGCCCGGCACCAGCGCCGAAAGGGAGTTCATCCGTTTCGCGCTGAAGACCGGCAAGCAGACCGCCCCAGAGGCGATTCGTGCGTTCCTGTCTTGGGCCGTCCGCATCCCTATCCGCGGCGTCCAGTCCAACAAGACCTACTTCGGCGGCGTCGAGATGGATCTACTCGTGGAGACGGCAGAAATCTTCTGTCGCGAGCAACTAACTCACCACATCCCAGATCAGGCCCAGCGCCTGATCGCCACCCATCGCACCGCTGGAGATTGTCTCGGTATCGTGTCGGGAGCACCGCAGCTTCTGATCGCACCCCTGAAGGATCTTCTCAATCTGGATTTCGTCGTTGGCACCAAGCTAACCTGCGAGCAAGGACGCTTGACGGGCGACTTGGACGGCCCGCGCGTATCCGGGCGTGAAAAGGTCCGTCAGTCGGACGAAGTGGCGCACGCATACGAATTCGACCTGCACGAATCCACGGCCTACGGAGACGCCTTCGACGACCGCTTCTTGCTAGCGGAGGTCGCCCATCCCGTCGTTGTCAACCCAGACCGCTGGCTAGCACATCTGGCTCGCAAGAAGGGCTGGCCGATCTGTATTTTCTCTTGAAGGACAACCTAGAACCTCAATTCCGAAGGAATATTATGGCAAATGCGAAAAGCCGATACGTCAACCCCTCCAGAGTCATGCTAGGAGAGTGCACTCGCAAGGAAATTCGCCAAGCGCTACAAAGCGGCAACCTGCAAGCCGCCATCATTCCCATCGGCGCAACCGAACAACACAACGAACACCTGAGCTTGGATCTGGACATTGTCCTGTCCACGTTTATCTCCCAGCAGGCCGCCTTACAACTCTACCCGCAGGTCACGGTCGCTCCGCCTTGTCCGGTGGGCTATTCACCGTACCACATGGCGCGCAAAGGAACGCTGACATTGCGCAAGGAAACGCTGCGAGCCTACATCTTCGACGTAGCGGAGAGCCTGAAAACCCACGGCATTCGCACGATCCTCGTCGTAAACGGTCACGGCGGCAATCACGGCTTGCTGCGGGATGTGCTGCCGACGTGGCGGCGAGATTTGGGTATCACACTCGATGAAGATTCGTACTGGATGGGGCTTACAGACGAGGACCGGGAGACCATCCTCCAAGGCTATCGAGATCTGAAAGCGGGCAAGCTGGACACGGTGGCGCGACAAACCGCGCTAAACCACGCCTCAGAGGACGAGACATCCGTAATGTTGGCGGCTTGCCCACAGCGGGTCCGCGCTTTCACCATGGAAGAATATGACGCCGCCGGCTTGGACTACGCCCACAATCTATCGCCTGAAGTCGAGTCGTATCTCGAACCCTTTTCCAAGGAAGGTTGGCCGCAGGGCGGACCGAACCCGGAAAACCCACGCGACCGCGCCCGCCAAGAAAACGCGTTGCTTGCCAGCGCAGAAAAAGGAGAAGCACTCATCTCCATCCACACCCAATTCATCGCCGACAAATTGCAGCAAATGATCGCTGCAACAGAAAAGGGGCACCCTTGGCCCGCGCCCGAATAAAAACTTACGCCGAATTCGCGGCGGATTCGCCCGGCGGTTCGCGAGAAAATTCCACCTCGAGATGCGTCTCAGGCACGTGCATATTGCTTTCGATAAGGGGCTGCCAAGTCCATAAAACCTGCCGCTGACTGGCGCGCTGATCGATAATCTGACGCCGCACCAGCCCAACTCGCCAGACATCGCCAGCGGCCGGGGGCAGGCTTTGCGCGTCCGCCAGCCTTTTCAACCCCTCCCAAGGGAAAGCCAGTTCCACGCTCCAGCCCCGGTCGATATCATCCCGTTTGTTCAGGGTGCCCTCGACCTGCACCCCAACCTGTAATCCGGGAAAGCACCAGTGCGAAAAAGCCCAGCGCATGGCGCGATAATCGGAATTCGATCCCCCGCCCAAGACTTCGGGCCGGTGCTCCGCCAAATCGAACTCCGGCACGTCGTAGCGGCCGCCGCGCTGATAGGCCTCCTTCCAGATGTGGAACATCTCCGAGGTCGCGCCCAGCGGATTGACCACCAGTTCGTAATACACTCCCCGACCGAGGAGGAGCACTCCCGCGTTGTTGTCCTGCCGGACTGACAACGGATCCTCTTCCTCCGCACCGCACACATCGCGATCTTCCAGCCAGAAGCCCACGTAAAAATTCTGATCGTCCCACAACATGGCCGCTCTGGTATCGAAAAGCGATCGCCGTCCGCTGTGATCCCCAAAGCGCGGAGAGCGCGGTGCCCGAGACCAAACTTCCTCTCGCAGATGACCGTCCACATCAACGGCGTCTTCGGTCCTATGACAAACATAGCGCACGGTCTTGTCACTCATGCTCACCCACCACCTTTGCGGAAAAATGTATCACACTGAAGCGATCCGGGATGTGCGAGTCATAAGTTCCGTGGCTGGTCCAAGCCCACCCCGGACACACCCGCGTGCCGCCCTCCTCAATCCACTGGAAACGCGAAAAGTCCATCCGCCATATATCCCCTTCCCGAGCCGGCAGCGAGCGCCCGTCCGCCAAATGCTTCAACCCCTCCCACGGAAAGGCGATTTCCGCGGTCCAGCCCCGGTCAGTGTCGCTGGAATCATTGATGGTCCCATCTACCTGCACCGCCCATTGCAAACCCGGCATGTCCCATTCGCGGAAGGCCCAGCGCCGCCCGCGCGGATGCCGGTGTCCTGACTGCGGTCCTCCGAGGGTATCCACCAGCCGAGTGCCCAGCAGATCGAATTCAGGCAGCTCGGCGTATCCAGCTTCGATATAGGCGTCCTGCCAGACGTAGAACCGCTCCATAATGGTGCCCAAGGCATTCAACTCGAATTCGTAATAGGTGTCCTCGCCAGCTATGAAAACCTCCACATCGTTTTCCTCGCAGATCATGGAATCGCGCTCGGTATAGGTCGCTCGCACATCCGGTTCCTCCAGCCAGAAGCCCACGTAGAGGTACTCGTCGTCCCACAATACCGCAGCCCGAGTGTCGAAAAGAGCCGGTCGGCCTGGTTCCTCCAAATCCTCGAAACGCGGCGATTTAGGCACCAGTTGCCACGATTCCTCATCGAGATGTCCATCTACCACAATCGGACCCTTTGCCCGGTAGCTGGTATAGTGCTTCAAACCCTCTTCCGAATAGCCGTATTTACTCGTCATTTTTGTACCTCCACTCTAACTTTAACCAAGAAATCCCTGTCCACAACTCCTATTTACAATCACTTATCGATTTGTAGATCGTCTCCCACTTGCGCCGCGAAGTGCTTAACGATAGTCTGAAAGGAGGTGAAAGAGAACATCCAATAAGGAGACCACATGACACTATTCTGCGTCCATCTGCGTCCATCTGCGGATATGTGAAAGAGAGCATCCAATAAGGAGAACCCATGACCCCACCATTCGAACACATCCTCTACGAAAAAAAAGGCCGCATCGCCTATGTGACGATAAATCGCCCGCAAGTGATGAACGCCCTGCATCCCCCGGCCCACGCCGAGCTGACTAGGGCTTGGGACGACTTCATCGCCGACGACCAAGTCTGGGTCGCCATCCTCACCGGTGCCGGCGAGCGCGCCTTCTCGGCTGGCACGGACTTGAAATACCGCGTCGAACAAACAGACGACAATCAGCTCCGCAACCCGGTTCACTCCCCGGTCCACATCCTCGACCGCTGCTACAAGCCGATCATCGCCGCAGTCAACGGTTATGCCATCGGTGGCGGTCTGGAGCTAGCGCTGCACTGCGACCTAATCGTGGCAGCCGCAAGTGCCCGCTTTGGTTTTCCCGAGGCCCGGCGCGGTCTGCTAGCCGATGCCGGCGGCGTGCTCAAACTACCGCGCCGCATCCCCTACCACTTGGCTATGGGCATGCTCCTGACCGGCAAGCTATTCTCGGCGCGAGAAGCCCTAACTATGGGCTTGGTCAATGAAGTAGCCGACGACGAACCCGTGATGGCCACGGCCGAACGCTGGGCCGCCGAGATCCTAGCGTGCGGTCCCCTCGCCGTCCAAGCCGCCAAGCAGGTAGCGCTGCACACCATCGAGTCCCCCATCTCTCAGGCGCAGTGCCAACTGGAGGACCTGACGGCCGTGCGCCGCCTGCGGCTGTCCGAGGACTACGCCGAGGGGCCGCGGGCATTCGCCGAAAAACGCAAACCACAATGGCAGGGGAGATGAGACTGATTGACGAAGAAAAGCTATTCAGGTATGCTTTTATAGAATAATTCTTAACGAGGGCTGATATGACCAACAAACTCAAAAATGCTTTCGATAAAATCTCAACTCTGAGTGAAAAAGAGCAGGACGCTATCGCGGAAGCTCTCCTAGCGGTAGTAGATGATACTTGGAGTCCAGAGGACGATAAGGACGAAGCCGAATGGGACGCCCTAGTGGGATCAAAAAAATCTCATGCTTGGTTGGACAAAATGGTAAAGCAAGTTCGGCAGGATATTCAAAAGGGTAAGGTCTATAACCTTGATCCCAGCGACTTGCACCCATCAAGTCCATGAGATCAAAGACTCACCCCAGTTTCTGGGATGCCTATTATCAACTCCCCAGAACCATTCAAATCAGGGCGGCAGTTATCTATAAGAGATGGCGTAAAAACCCGAATCAACCGGGGCTTTCCTTTAAACCAGTAAAAGGAAAGCCCTTTGTCTATTCAGTGCGTATTGGACGTCAGTGGAGAGCATTAGGACTCAAAGAGGGGGATACGATCACTTGGTTTTGGATCGGCCCACATTCTGAGTATGACCGACTCATCTCTTAACCAATCGCCCCCAAAATACATCCATACGACACGTTACGGCTTCATCGGCATGAGTACAGCAGCGTGGTGGTCCTCTCCCACCTCAAAGTGAAGAGGTGCCTCACGATGCTCAAAATATATCCGTATCTCCTCTGCTGCGTCTTTCAGGGCCTCCACAATCGTTTTGAGAAAGTCGTGATTGAGATCGACGCGGAATGATCCTCCATCCTCGATATTCGTCACGTCAGCAGGGCAACTCACGGAATGCTCCCAGTCCGGGAGGTTGTCATCGTGCAGGTCGTCCGCATTTTCTCCAGTCCGACTGAACCCCTGATCCCGCGTCGTCCGCAACGCCAGTTTTCCCTCTACACTCGACACCCGCATCTGTACGCGGGGCACGTACTCCCAGCCACTTTTCCTCAGTTCGTGGCGATCTCTGACGAACGGCTCAATCTCCTCCACGCAGGCCCTCAGACTCTCGCTGCGCACGACCGCCAAAATCGGACCGGGAGTGCCAACGGCCTCTTGGTACTTGAGGTACGGTCCGGGAGTTGCAGGGAACGTCATCCTGCGACCGTCCGCAGTCTGCAATGTGGCCGATTCCTCCTCGAGAATCAGCGTCGCCGAGTCAGTCTCCGGAATCATTTCAGGGCGCAGTGAATCTAAGATCATCGGGGCCGGCAGCGACGCCAGCCCCTTACTCGACCAGTTGAGCAGCCGCGAGCCGTCCGTTGCGACAACTCTGCCACCAGCGTCGAGACAGACGCAGTGCATAATGGGCCGCTTGGGATCGTCGCTCGTGAAGCGAGCTACGTGACGCAGTCCGGCCAGATCGTCCGGGCCGAGTTCAAATGTCTGTGCAGTGCTGGATTCCGCCATCGCCATGATCTCCTTTTGTAGGCGTTTTCGGGCCTTTTGCAGACGGCTCTTTACCACTCCGGTTTGGAGGTGCAGCAAGTTTGCTGTCTGCTGATATGAATAGCCCTTGAGGTAGTGGTGGACGATCACATCCCGGTGGGAGTCACTCAATCGTCCGATCGCCTTTCGCACCAGCGCCCTGATCTCCTGCTTCTCTTGCTCGGGCGGTGCCGCCAAGTCGAGCTGATCCAGCAGATTGAGTTGCGTGATACGACGCCGCTGCCACATGCGCGCTTTGTTGTCCGCAATCGAGCACAGCCAAGCGCCGAATCGCTCGGGAGCGCGCAGCTCCGCTAGCTGTTGGTACGCGGCAATGAACGCCTCCTGCAGGACGTCCTCTGCCGCCTCTTGCGCACCCAGCCTGCGGGTGAGCCGCACCAGCAACCACGGCGTGTGTTCCTCGACGAGCAGAGCAAACGCCTCAGAGTCGCCAGCAACAGCCTTCTGCACGCAGCTTTCTCCATTCCGTTCCATGATCACCTTATAGTTGCTTCCTAGGCGACAAAGGTATCCGCAAAAAGGAGCTGTCGGGACAATTTTTGCGAAGAAGCTACACAACAGCCTTGGCGCTTCCGAGAAGACCTTCGCGTTTTGTAACGGAGATGGCAGTAGGAGTTCGTTGACGAAGGGGCGATTCCGTATCTAGGTATTACCGTTCGTCGAATCGTCTTTCGATACCTTCAAAAACAGCGACAAAACCACCGACAGCCCTGCGACCACCACGCTAATCGCGAACACGTCTCCCACACCCTCGGCCAGCGCAGCGTGGAGTGTGCCCAGCAGTGCGTCCGCCATCTGAAGGCCTTGCGTTCCCGTCTCCGAGAGTTCGTCTCTCAGCACGTCCAAGGCAGCCGAATCGATAAGTATCCTCGGGTTGTCCTTGATGGCGTCCAGCCGACCCGGGCCAAGTGCAGCCCTGACCGTATCGGAGACAGCCTCTTCCACTCGCGAGGAGAATCTATGCGTCATCACAACGCCCAGCACGGCCAGTCCCAGCGTACCGCCGATCAGCCTGTAGAACTGAAGCGCCGACGTAGCGGTACCCACGAGCCGGAACGGCACCGCGTTCTGAACGGCGAGGTTGAATGTAGCCAGTACGCCGCCGAGTCCAAACGACATGATCACAACGTATCCCACGGCCACGGAGGAACTAGTATCCGCGTCCATAGTAGAAATGAGATACATACCTAAAGCCATCGTTCCCGTACTAATCAGCGCCTGTCGTCGGAAGCGTCCGTCTCTCCTAGCGAGCATTCGCCCCGACACTATCGCGCCAAAGACGATGCCAAGTATCAAAGGGGTCAGGAAACTGCCGCTGCTGGTAGGCGAGGCCCCCAGAACGCCTTGAAAGAAAAGCGGTAGAAAGACAATAGTTCCATACAGTCCAAAGCCGGCGAGAAATGCAACTGTCGTCGATACGGCCACCACTCTGAATCTGTATATCTCGAAAGGCATAATGGGAGCAACCGCTTTCGATTCTGCGATTGCGAATATCGCCGTCATAACCAAGCCGAATGCCAAGAAGCCGATAACCTGCGGTGTATCCCACGCATAGTGAACGCCCACTATGGACAACGCGAGCACTATGGGTACTACGGAGAGTATCAGAGTTACCATGCCAAGATGGTCCAGACTTCGGTTCTGGACCTCGGGCCTGATCGGCGGAAAAGTCCGAATGATCAACAGTAGAATCGGAACCCCGATTGGAATATTGATTAAGAATATCCAGTGCCATGAAATCACATCCGTGATGATGCCTCCCAGAGCCGGTCCGATAACCGAAGCCACACCGTACACAAGACTTATTAATCCTTGATACCTACCCCGAACTTCAGGCGGGAACAGATCGGCAGTTACCAAGAATCCGTACGCCATAATAGTCCCACCGCCGATCCCCTGTATAGCGCGGAAGGCAATGAGCTGGTTCATGGTCTGACTCATGCCTGCCGGTATAGAGCCGCCGATGAAGACCGCTATGCCAAGGACTAAGAAAACCTTGCGCCCGTACAAATCGGTTAGCCGACCCACAATCGGAATCGCTACCGTGGCCGCAACCAGATATGCGGTCGCAGCCCATGTGTAGCGATCAAAGCCGCCGAGGTCCGCTATGATGACCGGCATCGCGGTAGCGACGACGGTCTGACCTAGCGCGGCCATAAACATCGCCAGCATAACGCCCAACATCGCCAGCGCTACCTGTTTTGCGGGAAGTTGTACGAAGTCTTTTTCCATCGACTGATCGGCGGAAGCGGTTAAAGGCGCGTAGCGCGTCTGCTCGGGGTCGAATCGTCGGTCTTCGCAGCGGGAGCAGCGATAACCTACACGAACTTCGGGCCGCCGCCGCCGTCGTTGACCACGTGACTGCGCACTGGAATCGCCGCTTGATCGGGAATGACTAATTCGAGCGGCGAGTCATTCTCAATGACCGTGCCAGCCCCCACGCGCACCCCAGCCCCCAATTTAATCGCGCCAGGCCGCGCAGTCCTCGCTATGATCGTACCGATAGATACCGACACGCCGATCCGGCAATCTGGACCAATCGCGACGATGCCGTTGATTTCGGTGTTGGCTCCAATCGCCGTGCGGTCGCCCACCTGCACGGGGCCGAAAATCCCGGCGTCCGTGCCAATGAACACGTAATCGCCAATGATGGGATGGCGCTGCTGCACCTTGCCGCTGAGACCACCCAAAGTACACGGGTAAATGTGGCACCCGCTGCCGATGATACCCGTCTGTCCGGTGGTTATGCCGCGATGGGGATGGTCGAGGAAATTGGCATCGCCAATCTGCGTTTCGGGATGGATATCCGCCTGGTAGTAGCGCCCCCCCAACTCGGCAATGGCCCGTGGCAGCAAGGGCACCGGCCGCCGCGTCAGTCCAGATTCGCCCGCCACTGAGCCGGAGCGCGTTAGGGCATGGGCAATGTCGTGGTAGAACAGCACCCGCCACCCCGGATAGGTGCTCATCACGAGCTGCATCTGATAGTCGAAAATGGAGTCGCACTCCAGCTCGCTAAGGAAGCGGCGATAGTGGTCGAAGTCACGGCGGCGAATGGTCTCCTCCAAGGCAGCCCGGAAGTCGATCTTGAGTAGCTGCTCCTGCGTCAATCCACAATTGTCGAGCAAATAGGCGTCCCAAACGGCCGGATCCCTAAGCGCGGCAAAGCGGTTCCAGTGAGCGCGCACCTTGTAGGCTGGCAATTCCCACAGCAAGCAGATGGTGTTCATCAGGGCCTTCTCTTCAGCCCCCTCGCTCTCACCAGCCGCCAACAGCGACTGCGCGATCATCGCGTAGAGCTGGTCGGCAATCTCGCCGATGGCCTCGTCGAGCGACGGCTTTTGGTGCCCCGGCCCCAAGGCATTGTGCGAACCCGGGGCGACGCATTCGAGCAGGTTGCCCAAAACCGTTTCCAGCAGATCGCGATTGACAAACCCGCGCCCAGAGCGCTCCGAGAGAATGTCCCGGTCAACCGCGTCGATGCGCAGCGCGGCGACCTCCTCTGCGGTGTAGATCGGCACCAGCCGCTCTAGCAGCCGCTCTAGCAACGCCCACTTGCGGCGTTGATACGCAGTGTCAAAAAGCGTGGAATTGTTCATCGGTTGCTCCCCATTCTGCCTCCTCGTAACTTCTAACGAAACTTACAGAACGCACGCCGGGTTGCAACCCGGCTTCACTCTTGCGGGGAGAAACCATGCACCCATTTGAATCGCTAATAGTCCGCGAAAGCGCAGTCGGCATCCACTGGTTTGGCCAGAGCACGTTTGGCCTCAAGGACGCGCAGGGAACCATCGTCCAAGTTGACCCCTACTACCCCCACGAGCGGCCGACCGACCGCTTCATCCACGCCCGTCCCGCGCTGCACGAAGCGTCGCTGCACACGGATTTCGTACTCCTGACCCACGACCACGGCGACCACACTTGCACGGAGTCCATTGCGCGCATTGCCGCGGCCTATCCAGCCGTGCAGATCGTCGGCCCGGCCGAGAGCATCGAGCGCGTCCGCAGCGCGGGCATTACGGCCGCAACAACGACGGTTGCCGCCGGTGACGCAGCTAAACTGGGCACTATGACGGCCCACGCAGTGTACGCCAAGCCCCCAGAGGGCCTGCCCGGCGACGACATTGCCCCGCCCGATGTGACCCACCTCGGCTACGTGATAGAGGCCGGCGGCGTGCGCGTGTACATCTCTGGCGACCCGGTCAACACGTTTGCCGAGCACGAAGCATTACTCGCGCCCATCCGCGGCCTCGCACCCGACATCGGGCTGCTGACCAATCACCCCAGCGAAGGAGAATTCCCCTTCTTTGCCGGCTCGGCCAAAATGGCCTCGGCGCTCGGCCTCAAAGCCGCGGTGCCAGCCCATTACGCCTGCTTTGTCGCCCGCAACTACGATCCCGCGGAATGGGCGGCTGGGTTACAGGGCGTCGAGCCGCTGATCATCCCGTACAACCAATCCGCAGTCTATTCGGCCCGCTAGCACAAGGATTTGGGCGTGTTGATTTTCTCACCCTCGTTTATTATTATGGCACACTCATCAACGCGCCGGAGATTTCTGGCGTTCACTTCAAACGCAAGGAGTACATATATGCGGCGATTCACAATCGCAGGCATTTTTAGCCTCGCCCTCGTGGGGATGGCGAATGCCCAATTTTTCGATCCCCCTGCCCTAGCGGATCGCAACGGCAGTCAGGGGTTTTGGTTTTACATGCTTGAAGTCCCCGATCCCGGTGCTATCACCATTGACGGACATAGCGACGACTGGGCTTGGTTCGACCCTGAGTACACCTTGACCATGGACGAGTGGCGCGACGAAGCCGACCGACCGGCCCCCGACCGCGATGACCTGTTCATCACCACCTTCATGGGTTGGAAAGGCGGCGACGACAACCGCTGGTACTGTTTCTTGGAAGCGGTTGACGATGTGCTGGCGCACGCCGGCACGAACGTCGCACGCTGAGACGGCGACATGCTACAGGTCGGCCTCGATCCGCAGGATCACGGGCGCGAGCGCAGCCCGGCCTCGGGCTACACCATGGAGTGGCTGATGGCACCGGGCGATCTCAGCCCGCCGACCAACGTCGCTTTCCGCTACACCGAGCAAGAAGCGTGGGCCGAGTACGGCGAATCGCCGTGGATCGAAATGGTCGTGCGCGTCGATCCACCCGAAGCCTGGGCTGCCGACCTATGGGCCGAGGGTGGTACCACGTACTACGAGTGGAGCGTCAAGGTTCTCGCCTTCCAAGAGGACACTGGCCCGTCGACGAGCGAGGTGTGGCAGCTAGACGCAGTGGCCGGTGAAGACGGTTCAGGTCTGCCTTTCGCCATGTGGTACGAAGACGGCGAAGGCCCGGATTCGAGCTTCTCGCCCAACGACGACGGCACCCCGGGCGGCCGCAACGACTGGACTACCCGCGGCCCCGAAGCCTCGTCGCGGCAGTACTACTCCATTGCCAAGCTGCTGCGCATTGGCGAGTACTCCAGCCCCACCGCAGTCGAGTCATCGACTTGGGGTAAGATCAAAGACTCGTTCTAAACACAAGGCGACCGACCGGTCGTTAATCGTAGGGGCGACCGACCGGTCGCCCCTACATTATTTTTAGGGGATTGCACCGTGTACAAACGGCTCTGGGCTTGCTCCTTACTGCTAATCCTGCTGCTAGGGGCTTGCGGCCGCTACTTTCACACGCCGCTCCAGCCCGCTAACCGCCAAGCCGAGGGCATGACCGTCAACGACGACGGGTCCATCACCTACGCCCTCGACCGCCTGTCGATTGAGCTCAAGCCCATGACAGACGCGGAATTAAACCGCCTCGCCCCCGGCCCAGACCTGTCCAACAACCCCTACACCTTTGGCGAGTGGACGGCTCCGGGCGACGAGTGGACGCCGCCGCGCTTTACCGTCTTTCGGCTCAAGGTCAACAACTATCAATTTCCCAAGGTCAAAATCGACCCGCTCAACGCGCACATTACCACGGCCAACACCCGCCAGTACGCGGCGCTGAGCTACGCCCAATTATACCAGTATTTTCGCTCGTTTTGGATGGGCCGCACCGGCCAAGGGCGCAAGACCTTCCAAGCCCGCACCGACGCGCTCAAGCGGACGCTGTACAGCGGGGCCATGGTCTTCAGTGGCAGCGAAGAACAGGGGTTTTTGGTCTTTCCCGTCCTCGACGACGATGTCCGCACGATCCAGGTGCACATCGAGAACATCGTCTTGCGCTTCGACTATGCCGACTCCCCCATAGAAGCGATTGACCTGAGCTTCTCCTTCCAGCGTGACACCCTGCAAGGGCATGATCCCTCGACCGCAGCGCGGATCAACTGATGACTGCCCGCGCGCCCAGATCCCTCATCGGCGCCGTCCTAGTGGTCCTCGGGGGGCTAGCGCCGAGCGATGCGCAAGTCGAGGTATGGCGTATCGGTAAGGGAGGGCTTACGTGGGTCTCGCAGGCCGAGACGCAAATCGGCGCACTAGACGTCGGCGGTGCCCTGCAACCCTTAGAGCTTCAAACCGGCGAAAACCTCATCGAGCTGCTCCGCGCTTCGGGCCAGCGCTTTCTCAACGGCCAACCCCGCGACTTCACTCTCGGCGGCCAACCGCGAGCGTGGTCCAACGACGGCTTCTTCAACCAAGTCTCCGGCCCTCTCGACCTGATCGACGGCGATCCAGCGACCTCCTCGTCGGGCGTGTTCAAGACCGCACAAAGCCAAGCCGGGGCGACGTTCTTCTGGGATTTGGGTGCGCCCTTCCCGGTCAACCGCATTCGCTTCTTTCCCGCTCCCGACGACGACGCCTTTATCAAAGCCTTTGAACTGCGGGTCAACGATGGCGAAAACTTCAACGACATCAACCGGCCGGAATACGAGGTTTTGCGGCGGGTAGAAGTCAACCGCGAATCCACAGTAGATATCGAATTTGCTCCCTTGCAGGGCCGCTTCCTCCAGCTACTCGTGCTGTCGAAGACGGCGTTCAACATCGCGGAGTTTGAAATCTACGGGCAGGGCTTTGTGCCAGTCGCTAGCTACGAGTCAGCGCTGCACTCCTTTGGCGGCGCGGTCAACTACGGCCGCTTGCGCGTGCATACTACGCAACTCGGAACAACCGGAGATGCGACCGCGGCCATCCAGATGCGGACCGGGGCCGACGACAGCCCGCTGGCGTACTTTCGCCGCAACCGCGACACCGGTCGTCAGGAGGAAGTGCCCGAATCCGAATACAACACCAACCTGCCGCGGCGCACCCTGTACCGCCAAGATCCAGCCACCGGCGAGCTGTTAGAAGAGCTGGACCGGGCTGACTACCTCAACCTGCCGATCGAGGAGCAAGGGCCGGTGCGCGATTTCGTCAAGGGCGACATTCGCGACGACGTGAACAACTGGAGCGCGTGGTCACCGAGCACGCACATCACCGGCACGGGCACAATCGAGGTGCCCATAGGGCTGCCCAGCCCGCGGGAATTCATGCAGTTCCGCATCTTCTTCGACGGCGACGCTGAAAACGCCGTGCGCATCGACACCTTTCAGGTGGAGTTTTCGCCCGGACTAGTCAGTGAAGCCGTCGGCGAGGTCGCCCTCGCCACCGATCCCTTTCCCGCCAGCGGCCTGCTAGAAGTCGCAGGGGGCATCGACACGACCTTTACTTACGACATCCGCACCGAATTCGCAGAGGATGTAGCCGGATATCATGGAATCCGCATCGAAGCGTTTCCGCCGCCGGTATTCGAGAGCCTGCAAATGGGCGATCCCCTTGTGGCTGCAGAAGACTTTGAATGGGCGGCAACCGAGAGCGGCTTCGACGTGTTCTTTGCGCCCGTTGCCGCAGACAACAACCAGCCCCTGCGGATCACCTTCCGCCTGCGGCTGCTGGTGCACAATACCCCGATCAACGCCTATCTCTTAGGCGCGGGGAGCGTTCCGCCGCATCCCATCGCCCCAGGCAATGCCAGCGAATTAGTCGGCACAAACGCGACCAACGCCTTTGTAACGCAGGCACAGCCAGAGTTACAAGTAGCGCTTTCAACGGCCATCATCTCGCCCAACGGGGACGGCCGCAACGATGCCGTCGCCATTGACCTCGTGTTGTCCCAATTCGCCGCGGATACAGCCGTGGCGGTCGAGATTTTCGACCTTAGCGGACGCCGGGTGCGGCAGCTAGTTTCCCAGCCGCGGCCAGCCGGCTTTTACTCGGAAACTTGGGACGGTCGCGACGGCCACGGCGCACTGGTAGCCCCAGGCCTGTACCTCTGCCGCGTCGGCGTGGACGCCGACTTCGACGTGTTTGCCGCCATAGAGCCGATAGGGGTGGTCTATTGATCGCTGCGAGCAACATGCGGTGGCTGGTGCTGCTTCTCGCTATCAGCGGCCAGGTGGTGGCGCAGACGCCCTCGGCTTGGGTCGTAGGGGGCACGAGCGGCGAGCCTTGGGCTGCGGCCGTGGAGCGCTGGATCGCCCTTGACGACTCCGCGCACGCCGGGGCGATCCAGCCGCGGGCGATTCCCCTAGACCACACGGTTACTCGCCAACTCGTGCGCACCGGCATTGCCACGACCCAGCGCAACCTCTTTGGCTATCGCTGGAGCTTGCACAAGGGGCCGCGCCAGATTGAGGCCGACACCTTGGAGGTTGGATGGCACCCGCGCATGTGGCTCTGGGGCGGGACCAATGCCTCCGCCCCAGAGGTCATGCGCGGGCTCGTCGATGGCGACGAACTAACCGCGGCCTTTGCCCACCGGGCGCGAGCCGATGGTCGCCCCAACAGCGTGCAGTTCATCACGCTCGACTTGGGCGTACCCGTGCCCGTTGATAGCATCGTGTTCTTTCCGCCGCAAACCGGGCTGACCAGCGACAACCAGCGCCAGCGCGAACTGTTCGCCCGCGCCTATGAAGTCAGCCGGACGAACGTGCCGGTCGAATGGCTGATCTTTGAGGACGAGACCACGTCAACCGGATCGTCGGGGTACCATCCCCTCGACGAGATCATCGCCAGCACCTTTGCCAATAACATTAGCGTCGTCTCCCTCGCAACAGACCTGCGCTTTACCCGCTTTCTCCGCTTCAAGTTCGGCGAGGTTTCCACCACGACCTTGCTGGCTGAAATCGAAATCTTTGGCCGCGGCTACCCCCAAGAGGCCCGCTACATCTCCGCGCCCCATTCCTTCGGCCAAGCCGTGAGCTTGGGACGGGTCACCTGGAAATTCACCCGCTATCGCCTATTGCCTTCGGGCGCGATCACAGCCGCTCCCACCGCACCGGTACAACTGAACTTGCAAACCCGCGCTGGCTTTGACGACAATCCCAAGACGTTCTTCATCTTCGACGACCTTGGCCGGCTGGTGGAAGTAGATGAGAAGACGTATTTCGACTCGCCGCGAGTGGTGGAACGGTTTTCCGAGGGCATCGCCGGTTTCCGCGCCAAGCGCGGCGACGACATAGAAAACTGGAACAACTGGTCGGTCAATTACCAAGCGTCGGGGGACGAAATCCGCTCCTCCGACGGAGCCGAATTTCTCCAGTTTCGCTTTACCATCACCACCGAAGACCCCCTATCCTTTGGCGTACTCGACAGCTTGGCTTTTGAGGTCTCGCCGCTGCTGGCCGACCGCGCCCTGGCGGAAATTGCCCTCGACGGACGCGCTGGTGTGGACGGTGCCGTCGAGGTGCCACTCGGCGTGGCCCAGCGTTTTGCCTATCACATTCGCACGGAGACTGGCGCAACCGACCGCGCGGGGTTCGACGGCATCGAGTTAGAAGTTCCTCCGGGCACTCGCTTCCTCGATCTAACCATCGATGACCAACCAGCAACCGAGGGCGAGGATTTTTCCCTAGCTACCGACGACAGACGGTTGCGCTTGACCTTCCCCACGGCGTTCCAAGAAGACAAGGCGTTTCGCGTGCGCTTCCAAAGCGCGGTCTTCCAGTCATCGGTCTTTTTGGCCAGCCGCCTGTTTAACACCTCGGCGGCTAGCTTGCCGCAGTCCATTGAAGCCGGAGACGCCCACGCTGACGTGGCCAGCAACAGCATCCAAGTCGTCTCCAGCGATGAAGCCCTAGGCATTCTCGGGGCGATTGGACTGTCTTCACCCGTGGTCACGCCCAACGGCGATGGGGTCAATGAGCAGGTCGCCATTGGATTCGACTTGTTCGGCGTCGCTGGGGGTGCGTTGCGGGTGGAGGCGCACGACCTGAGTGGTCGTCGCTACGCCGCGATCTTGGACGCACAGGCCGCAGCCGGGCCGTACGCGCTGCAGTGGGATGCGCGGGACGAGCGGGGGAAACTCGTCCCCCCAGGACTGTACCTAATCCGCGTCGCGGTCGAGGTCGATCGCGGCACGTTCGCCCGCGTGGCAACAGTCGGGGTCGCGTACTAATGGAGGTGTTATGAAAATTCTACCGCTAGCGGTTGCTTCCCTCTTGCTCGCAGGCGCAGCGAGCGGCCAAAACCTGCGCTTTACCGGGTCCGACTTCGCTTCTTGGGCCCATCCGCAAGGGCTAGTGGAAGTTCTACCGCAGGGCATTAAAGTGAAACGCTTTGCGCAGCGGTTCAACGCAGTAGCCAACGCCCGCGAATTTTCCGGCAAGTCCATCGGCGAATACGGAAAGCGCTTTGCGCGCACGCCGTCCAACCAGCAGCAGGCCGACCTAGCCGGCGACCAAGACCCCAACACGTGGTGGAAGCCCGACCCGGACACCCCAGTGCAGTTGTGGTGGCTAGAGCTGGACTTGGGGCGCTCCGTGGTCGCTGACAAGGTGCGCGTCCGCTTTCCCAATCGCGAAGGGGCCAAGCCTTTCAACTTTTTCTCGGTGTACGTCAGCCCGGGCATTCCGGTCTTCGGCGGCCGGGCCAAACGCATCGTCTATCGCCGGCTGGGTAGGCCGATCAACAACAACACCGAATCCCTAGTCGAGTTCGACCTCACCACAACCGGCCTTGCCTCGGCCACGGGCGAGCACCTGAGCGCGGACGAGGTCCTCGATTTCGACATCATACGCTTCGTGCGCTTTGAAGCAGCCGGCGCAACGCCCGATGCCGCGCTCGCCGAAATAGAGGTAGACGGCATTGGCTTCAACCTCGCCTCCATGGTACAGGTCGAGGATCGCACCGAGCACTGGGGAGGCCGGACGTGGACGTCCAAGCACCGCGACTGCCCAGGGTGCGGCAAGGGTAGCGGGGCCGAGGCCCTCATCGACCAAGACTTGGGATTTCGCGGGTGGAATATCGAAGCCTCAGACAAGGGCAACTGGCGCGATTCAGGCGCCTGGTCCGTCATCGATTTCGGCAACGTCTTTCGCGTCGATCGCCTCATCTGGCTGCCGATTGTGTCGGGCCGCGGCCCGTTCCTCTACGGTTTCCAGCGCGACAAGCAAGGCAGTTGGCCCCGTTTCGAGTTCTTAGTCTCCGACGGCACCCCCAGCAACAGTGCCGATCCAGTCGTCGAAGGCCCCTTCCACTACGAGTTGCTGTCGTCCGTGTCCAACTCCGGTCGCTATTTATTCGACTTCCAGTTCGAACCGCGCGCGCTGCGGCTGCTATTGTGGCGCATAACGCGACCGCCGCAGCACAACCGCGCCTCCCAACTCTTCGTCTTCCACAGCGAGGGTTATCCCGTGCAAGTCGAACTGGAGTCCGAGGATATTTCCCTCGGCGGCGCCCGCAGCATGCGCTTCGTCGAATGGGACGCCGACCTGCCGCCCGGAACGCGCATCGAAGTGGAAACCCAAACCGGCAATGGCTTCCAGACCCTCAAGCGCTACTTCCTCGCCAACGGCAAAGAAGTGACCAAACAAGCGTACGAGTCCGCCAAGTCCCGCAACCGCGGCGACATCGTCGAGGAACAGGTGCGCGATGACACCTGGAGCTCGTATAGTCAACCCCACCGGTTTTCAGGGCAGGCGTTCCTCTCGCCGTCGCCGCGGCAGTGGCTGCGGGCGCGGGTGCGGCTCATCAGCGACGATCCAGCGGTCTTTCCCACCCTGCGCTCCCTCACGTTTGTGGCCAACGCGCCGGTCATCACAGCCGGGCTGACGGGCCGCGTCTTCCCCCGCGAAGCCGTCATGGATTCCCTGCAGGCGTTTCGCTACACCATCGCGCCAGCGGGCTTCAGCAGCCGAGACGCCGGGTTCGACCGCGCGCTCATCCTACTCCCGCCCGGCAGCGGCCGCGACGCCGCATTCATCAGCGCATCCGTGGGGGAAGCCGAGGTCGCGGCTACCGGTCTATTGCGGGGAGATTCGCTCTTGGTGGAACTGCCACCGCCGCTGGTCCGGCGAGATTCGGTCGCCATCGCCTTTTCCGCGCGTCTGTCCCACAGCCCCACGGTCTTCAACGCATTCGTTTTCAACTCGACCGCAGAAGATAACCTCCAAGGCATCGTCCCCGCCGAGTTCGGTGCCGATCTAGTCTTCGTGCCCGAGGCAGTCGCCGGCGGCTCGCTGATCCGCAACGTCGAGTACACCCGTTCGATAACCCCCAACGGCGATGGCACCAACGATCAATGCGAACTGAATTTCACCGTCGTCAAGACCGAACAGGCACCGCGAGTACAGATCTTTACCCTAGATGGCCGACCCATAGTCGAGCTCGCCAGTCAAGGCTCGCCAGGGCGGCGCGTCCACTACGTCTGGGACGGACGGAGCGCCGACCGCGCCGTGCCGCCCGGCATCTACGTCCTGCGCATTGCCATAGAAGCAGATGCCCGCGCCGACCGCGCCTATAGGCTCGTGCATGTTGCTTACTGACGTTACGCATAGGTAGGGGCGACCGGCCGGTCGCCCCTACGTAATTAAGACCAAAAGGAATCACCGTGAGACGTCGAATCTTCACACTGCTAATTTGTCTATTCGCCTCGCCGCTGCTGCCAGAGGCCAACGCCCAACGCGCCACCGGGTACGACAACCCCTACTACACTACGGGGACAGAAGTCTCTCCGGCGACCCTCGTGCCCTCGGTGCGCAAGTGGTACCTGCCGCAACGCTTGTACTCGCTGTACGACTGGCGGCAAGAGCAATACTCCAACTACGCCCGCGATCACTACGAGCGCTACACCGAGGTTTTCTTGGAAGGCTCGCCGTTCTACGACGTGTACGGCAATTACATCACGCAGGGCTGGCTGGTGTACGACTGGACCGAAGACTACCCAGAAGACAACGGCAGCATCATCACCAAAAATCCGCGCTTTCGTTCGTGGTTCAACAACCTGCTCGTATCATCGAGCCATTCCGGGCAGTTTTACTCGGCCCTGATGGTGGGCGACGGCATCCGCACGAGCTTAACTCCCCTGACGTTTTCCAAGCCGCGCTTTGACGGCATTCAGTGGGATCTTACAACTGACAAGTATGCCCTGACCATGCTGTCGTCGCGAGTCAGCAACACCGGAGAAATTTCCTCTAGCGAAGTCGGCGGTGGCGTCCAGGCCAATACCTTCACCGCTCTGATGGCGGCCAGAGGGCGGGTGCAGGTCGGGGATTTTGCCGCCCTCGGCGCGACCTTTGTCAATGCGGCGCATCGCAACTCCAACCTACCTTTTGGCGACAACTCGCTCAGCGGTCTGCTCAGCGGCCCAATGAACGCGGACTTTGTCCGCTCCATCGTCGTGCGCATTTCCGACGATTCGCCCGAGGACGGCGAGGGCGGCGCACTGCTGTCGCGCTGGCGCATCTTCATCGATGGCGTCGAGCACACCGGAGACATCGTCCCCGTGGTCGAGGGCGGCATTCGCCGCGGCGGCGCGATTGTGGCCAGCGGCACGGATGTCATCACGCTGACCTACAACATCGAAGACTTCTCCCCGAGTACAGAAGACGCCATCGACGATTTCCGCGAGATCGAGCGCATTGAGATCGGCCTCGTGCTGGCCAACGACTACAAGGTCGAAGTGACCTCCAACAAGCAGACCAACAATCTCGGCACGCCCGTATTCCTGCCGGTGTTGCGCGCGGCCGGCAACGTTAAAGACGGCTCGAATCAGGCATTTCACCGGTTCAGCTACGGCCTGCCGACCGGGACCCGCATGTTGGGCTTCGACCTCGCCATTGCCGACCTGCAGGGCTTTGACTTCCGGGGCGAGTTCGTCCGCAACTTTCAGTACCGCCGCTTTCCCAACGAGAACGTGGCCAAAAACCAGACGCTGGCCACCAACGAGGCCCAAGCCCTGTACGCGACCGCGCAGAAACGCAACTATCCCTATACGTTTTTCGCCGAGGTTTTCAGCATCGACACAGATTACTCCACCCGCGCCTTCATGCCCAATGCAGAGGGAAACGTGTATTACGACAACGAGCAGCGGCACCTGTACGAATTCGTCGATGACAACGACGATCAGGACGAGTTGCCGGACTGGCCGCGGCGCACATTCGGCAGCCGCGTCAACACGCGCCAAGGACAGCAGTTGCTGACCGACGCCGCGGTCTTCCCGGGCATCGACGAGGACAACGACGACATCTCAGATTTCAACCGCAACTTCAACACTCAGCCCGACTACGAGGAACCGTTTCTGCGCTTTGATGTGGACCCGCCGGAGTTTTTGTTCGGCATGGACATGAACAGCAACGGCGTCATCGACCGCTTCGAAGACGACGGAGAAGCCGATTACCCCTACAAGTTGGGCCGCCAGGGATTCAACACCTATGCCGCCGTTGAAATCCTGCCCCGCACAACCGTCATGGTCGGCTATCTCGACCAGCGACTGCTAGACACGGCCCGAGAAAACCAAGCCGCCTATCTGTTGCTGACCGCTAAAAAGGAATTCCCTGAAAAGGACTTCAGCGCGTGGCTGATCGCCAATCCGCGCCGGGTTAAAGACGACATTCCCGATGACGTGCTGTTGTGGCGCGACCTGCCCGGCACGCGCGGCCGCTCGGTCTTTACCCGCGACCTCCTGCCCGCGCGCAACGCCTTCGTCAACACCACCTACCTCGAAGTACACTACGATCGCTTTCTGCCCTTGACGGCCAAGATCAAACACGAATTCTATCAGCAATTGGGCGACCAGGAAGACGAGTTGCGCGACCAGCGCTTCTTGGGCATCGTCGCCAAAGGCGAGTACTCCACCCACATTCGCAGCTGGACCTTGGTGCCCAAGTGGAAACAGCTTTACAACAGCCGGGTGCCAGCGCAGCGCAGCGCGCTCAAAATCCGCGAGCTAACGGAAATTTTCTCGCTACAAGCCGTGCGCAGCATCAACCGCAACATGCGCTTCATCGTCGGAGCCGAGTGCGAGCTGTTCAACAATCTCCGCCCCGAACCAGACCCCCTGCCCTCGGGCTACCTCCTCGATGGCACAACGTGGGTACTCGCCAGCCAAGTCGCCAACGACTCCGCGTACTTGGGCTACGCCCTGACTGCGAATGTCGGCGTGCGTTGGATTCGCAACAATCTCGACGGATCGCCAGCTTCGTCCGAACTGCTTTCCTTCATCACGGTATACGCGGGCTTGGGCACAGATCGCTAAGTTCGATTTCACCTGTGGTTTAAGAAAGGAGTATGGGTAATGGGCAACTCAGGTAACAACCTCCTTATAGGATTTCTGGTCTTCAGCGTTTTGTTTTTTGCGGTGGCATTGCTCGTGGGGCCTGACGATGCGGTCGATTCCGACGTGGACGGCGCGGACAGTTTGGCTACATCCGCGCGCGGGGACCCTCTCACCTTCGAGAGTCGGCAGTTGCGGCTCGTGTCGACGGTGTGGTCGCCGTTCACCAATGCGCCAGGACAGCCGCGGTTCGCCCTCAATCTGGTCGACGAGGCTTTCCGACGCGTGGGGATCAGCGCCGAGACTGTCATCGTGGACGAGGCCAAGTTTACTTCCTCACTGCTGAGCGGCGAGTTCGACGGCAGCGCGGCCGTGTGGAAGTACGCGGAGCGCGAACCCGTGCTGATTTACTCGCAGCCGTATCTCTGGAACCGGTTGATCCTCGTCGGGCGGCAGGGCAGCGACGTGTCCGCAACCTCGCTGGCCGACCTCGCCGGCAAGCGGATCGCCCTAGTCGCCGGGTACGTGTATGGCGAGGAAGTCAAGACAACGGATGGGCTGCTCATCGTTGGTTCAACCGGCGAAGAGGACAGCGTCGCAAAACTACTCAACGGCGAGGTGGACTACACGCTGATGGACGACTTGGTCGTCCAGTACATCCTCAGCAACTACGCAGAAGAAGCTCGAACGCGGCTGGCGTTCGGCTCGATGCCGCTGCTCACACGCTCACTTCACCTCGCAATCCGCCGGTCGCTTCCAGACGCCGAGTCAATCATCTCGCGGTTTAATGCAGGGCTGCGCGGCATGATCGCCGACCGCACCTACCATCGCCTGTTCCACCTCGAATGGATTCAAGCGGACATCGATGGCGACGGTCGCAACGAGTACGTGCCTTACAACGATCAAGCCGGCCCGCGCCAGCCGGAGCGTTCCTACATGCTCTCCGCGACGGGCAGTCCGACCGCGAAGCCCAGCACGACGCAGCGCTTCTACTTCGACGGCGTCATCTACGAGGGCTGGTCAAATGTGCCCGAGCAGTACAAGGCCCCGGTCAGCAAACCCGAGCGGCGTCGGCACACGGTCAAAATCTTCACCTTCACGTGGTAGCGAGAGCGGGTCCACTGCGCTCGTGTGACGTTATTGTCCGCAGTGAACTATTGACGAAAGGAGTTGATATGCTCGACAACATAATCGTCCGTCTCGTGGTTCACTATCTTGCCACATTCCTTTTTTTTGCCGCCCTTTGGGAGTTGATTCCAGGGATCTTCCAGGAATATGACATAGCCGAGCAAATCGACTCAACCGATTTGTCAGCCCGGCAATTCGAGCAACCCGCGCCCGATGCGGGACTGACCCAGATGTTTGTGCCAGTGTCGATGTCCCTGCTGTTTTCGTTTCTCTTTGCCCTGCCCGTGACCTGGGTGTATCGCTGGACTCGGCCGCGCAAGAAATACAGCCAAGCCTTTGCCCAGACCCTCCTCGTCGTGCCCATTGCGATTGCCCTCGTCGTGTTTCTCGTCAAGGACAGTGTCGCCCTCGCCTTCAGTCTCGCGGGCATTGTCGCTGCGGTTCGCTTCCGCACGTCGTTGAACGAACCCATGGATGCCACCTACATGTTCATCGTCATTGGCATCGGGTTGGCGGCCGGTATCCAGTACGGTTCAGTGGCAATCCTCGCATCGGTGGCTTTCAATACCGTTGCACTTGGCGTCTGGCGCATGAACTGGGGAGCAGAGCCTGCGGTCCTGTCCGGGTTCAAGTTGGTGCGTTCATCGGAGACCGGTGCAAGCGGCGCACAGGCGGGCAAAAAACCCAAACCGTATAATGCCAAGCTCAGGGTACATACGACGCAGATCGAGGCGGCTCAGCAGGCCGCTGTTGCGCTCCTGCCGACCTATGCCACGCGCTGGGAGCAGGTGCGGATTGTAAAACAGGAAGACGGCACTGCGATTGTCGAGTTTGACGTTCGGCTGAAGAAAAAAACGGACCCGGCCACCTTCACCGCAGCACTTGAAAAAAGCGCCGAGGGACATACCAGTAAAGTGGAGTTGGAAGGTATGGGCAATGAGCAGCCGGGGTAACAACTTCCTGATAGGATTTCTGGTATTCAGCGCTCTGCTTTTTGCGGTGGCATTGCTCGTGCGGCAGGACGCGGAGAGCGATCCCGACGGGGACGTGCAGCATCGTGGCACATCAGGCGGCGCACATGCTCAGGAGGACGCGGAGAGCGATCCCGACGGGGATGCCGCGGACAGTTTGGCATCCACAGCCGCTTCAGGCACGGCGCGCGGGGACCATCTCACCCTCGCGAGTTACGACCTCGAAAAACCGGCGCGGCATTTCAAGCTGCCGAAGCGGTTGCGGGAGATTTCCGGCTTGGCCATGCTCGCCGGGAACCGACTCCTCGCGCACGATGACGAAAGGGGCGTGGTAGTAGAGATCAGTTATCGCGATGGTTCGATTGTAAAGGCATTCGCACTCGGCGGTCGGCGCGGTCCGGTCGCCGACGACTTCGAGGGCATCGCCGCGGCCGAAGGTCTCATATATCTTGTCTCAAGCTCGGGACAGTTGTACGAGTTTGGCGAAGGGGCCGACGGGGAGGCCGTTCCCTACAATCTGTATGCAACCGGCATTGGACGAGATTACGAAATAGAGGGACTCGCCTACGACCCGGACCAACGAGTGCTGTTGCTCGTCAGCAAAAACCCCAAAACCCCCAAGCAGGCGGGCCTGATAGCGATATATCGCTGGTCCGTCGATACCAAACAACTCGTCGAGGTCAGCCGTATCCTCCTAGAGGCCTCCGCGCTGGCGCGCCGCATTGACCACAAACGGTTTCAACCTTCGGGCATCGAGCGGCACCCGGTATCGGGAAACTACTTTCTCGTGGCCGCCCGCCAGCGCGCCGTTGCCGAGGTTACCCCACAGGGCCAGGTCCTCGCCGTAGCCGAACTGGCACCCGGTCGGCATCGACAGGCCGAGGGCATTGCCTTTGCTGCCGACAATACACTGGTCATAGCCGACGAAGGGGTGGAGAAACGCGCGCGCCTGAGTTTTTACTCCGTTGCAAAGAGCCGCTAGCGGTGTGCAAAAGAACGACAATCTGCCGGCGGATTGGATGGGTCGGCACTTCAAAGACCTCAAGGCTGCCCTACTAGTAACCTGAATGTACAGTTGACAACCCCGACAGCGAAGGAGTCTCCATAATGACGCCTCCGAATCGGCGCGTCATGTTTCTCTCGTTGGTGCTCGTTCTTTCCGTTCCGGCGGCATCGGCGTCCCGTGAAGACCCACCGGCTCCCGGGTCCATGATCCACCGGTCCATTCCTCCTCCAGGCGCGACGACCCATCTGGTGATTCCCGGGGAGCGGTTCCGGACCTCCTCTTTCCGGCGCTGGTTCTACGGCAGCAATTACCGCGACCTCTGGACCACGCCGATCGAGGTTCAGGTCCTTGACCTCGATCGGGTAGGAGGCGGCCTGACGCCGCTTCGCACCGGCGGCTTCGGACAGTCCATTTCACTCCACTTCACCGGGCAGGATGGCCGCCGCTATACGGTCCGTTCGCTAGACAAAGACGCCACCCGACGGGTGCCGGACATCGTCAGGCAAACGGTCATGGCCGACGTCCTTCAGGACCTGATCAGTGCGATGCTGCCCACCGGAGCGCTCGTAGTTGATCCGCTGATGGAAGCCACCGGCATTCTCCATTCCAGGCACACGCTGGTCGTGATTCCGGATGATCCCCGGCTCGGAGAGTACCGCGCTTCCTTTGCGGGCCTGATAGGACTGCTGCAGGAACATCCTTCCGAAGGCCCGGACGATACCCCCGGCTTTGCCGATTCCCGGAAGGTGAGCGGAACCGACAAGCTGTGGGACGACCTCGAAGACGGCCCCTGTGACCGCGTCGATGCCCGCGCCTTTCTCAAGGCGCGACTCATGGACTTTCTTATCGGCGACAAGGACCGTCATCACGGCCAGTGGCGATGGGCGCGGTTCCCCGACGGGGATTGCCATACCTGGCTCCCGATACCAGAGGATCGCGACCAGGCCTTCATTGACTTCGACGGGTTTGCGATGGCGTTGGCGCGCCGAGGGATACCTATCCAGATCCGGTTCGAGGACACCTATCCAAATCTGGTTGGCCTGACCACGACCGGTTGGGAGCTGGATCGCCAGTTCCTGGCCGAACTCGACCGGACGGCGTGGGATGCGGTGGTAGCGGAATTTCGTGGGGACCTGCCGGATCCCGTCATTGAAGATGCAGTCCGCCGTCTCCCTCCGCCGTACTACGAGCGCGTCGGCGAAGCTCTAGCGAAGACCCTCAAGTCGCGTCGCGACGCGCTGCCTGACTTTGCCGACGGGTACTACGATTTGATCACTCGCCGAGCCGAAATCAAGGCGACCGACCGGGACGAGTACCTCCACTGCGAGCACCTGCAAAACGGTGATCTCGTCGTCCGTATCGGTCTCGCCGAAGAACCCAAGGGAGAAAGAACCGCGCCCTACTTCGAGCGGACGTTCCACGCCGAAGAAACGCGGGAGGTCCGCATATTCCTCCGAGGGGGAGACGACGGCGCGGAGGTATCGGGGACCAAGGGACGGATTTCCGTTCGCATCAATGGTGGCGGCGGGGATGACACCTTCGTCAACGAGTCCGGGGCTGGCGCTTCCAGAACGGCGTTCTACGACTCTCGCGGGAAGAATCGGTTCGTCGAAGGCAACGGAGCGCGAACCGACGAGCGTCCCTACCGACGCCCCCCCGCCACCCACACGCCCAATGCTAGGTACGCGCTGGATTGGGGTATGCAGGCGTCAACTATCCCGATCATCGAAGTGGATCGAGATCTGGGTGCGTACCTCAGCGTGACTCACCGCCGGCAGTACTTCGGCTATCGCCGAGACCCGTTCGCTGCACGGCATTCCTTCAGCCTCGGGTTCGCCAGCAGCGGTCTCAAGCCCATTGCCTCCTATACCGGCACCTTTCGCCGCCTTCTCCGCGATCTCGACGCCACCGTTCACGTCGAGTACTCCGGTGTCGAGACGGTCCGGTTCACCGGCTTCGGTAACGACACGCAGCTTCTAAGTTCGTCCGACTTCTACAAGGTGGAACAGAGATACTTTGGTTTCTCCCCCGCCATCGAGTTTCGCAGGGAACAGCATCATGGAGAGGCGCACGCCGAGGGTACGGAATCACGGCGCTCGGAAACAGCGATCAGTCTGGGGCCGATCGTCAAGTACTCCAGCACGCCACTAACTGCCAACCAAGACAAGTACATAGCTTCTCTGGATCACCCAGTGTACGGCATGGGTTCCTTCGGTCAGGTAGGAGTGCAGGCCCAGGTCGAGTACGACACCCGCAGCAATCCGGCGTACCCCACGAGTGGTCTCTTGGTCCGAGGCACCGGAGCCATCTACCCCAGCGCCTGGGATGCGAAGTCGGCCTTCGGCAGCGCAGAGGGAGCGATGCATGCCTACCTGACGGCTCGCATTCCAACCACCCCCACCCTAGCCCTGAGAGCGGGCGGCAAGAAGGTGTGGGGGACCTTCCCCTTCCACGAGAGCGCCTTCCTCGGCGGGCCCGGCTTTGCCGGTGTCGGCACCTCTGACGGTCAGGTCCGCGGTGTTGGCAAGGACCGGTTTGCGGGAGACGCCTCGGTGTATGCAAATGCCGAACTGCGCTTCGCGGTTGCCGCCTTCCAGCTCTTGATGCCGGGAGAGTTCGGCGTGTTTCTTGGCGCTGATACCGGTCGGGTATTCTTCGCCGAGGATCCGGCCGACGCCGACAAATGGCACACCGGCGTCGGGGGTGGATTCTACCTGTCGTTCCTCCAACGCCGGCAGTCCGCGAGCGTTGCGGTCATGGATGGCGCTGAAATGACGGGACTGTACGTGCGCGCCGGTTTCCTGTTCTAGCCGAGGGAAGCGGCGACTCGCCGGATCACTAACGCCCTGAACATGTAGGGGCTACCCACAGCAATGCCGAATGAGCCGGGAATTACCATCCTGTACCCTCTAGAACATGAACCCGAAGCGCAGGACTGTTCCGCAGCAGATGCCGGAACGTCCCAGAATAACTTGACCCCTTAAGCTCCTATTCAAACGCTTTCTCCAACGCCGCTGGAAATACCTGTATCTGGCCTGCATTCGCCTCGCGCAACTCGGCCAATAGCACATCCATAGCCTCGGTTTCGGCCCGTTGCCGCAGAGCCGCGCGAATGCTCTCCCGCACAAAAGCAAAATCCACCACCCGGCCATCGGTGCGGGTAAACTGATCGAGGTGCTGGTTGTAAAAGGCCCGCACGGCTTCGTCGCCGATTTCCCCGATCTGTTCGGCCTCGGCTTGATAGAGTCGCTTGACCAACAGGGCATCTCGTTCCTTTTCGACACTGGCGCGGATATCCCCATCGTCGGCAATCCCCAGCTTGCGAGCTTCCGCCACCATGATCTGCTTGCCAGCGAGGTTATCCACGGCCTTGTACAGTCGCGCACTGTCGAGTCCGGCCGGATGCGGCGCGCGGCCTCGCTCGACTAAGGAGAGGTACTCGTGCGCCATGAGCTGGCCGCCGCGCCAAGTAAGCAGCGGCGCGTCCCCTCCATCCCACCGCGTCGCTTGCCGCGGAAGGGCGAGCAACTTAGCAAAAACCTCCGCGTCCAATGCCAACTGATACCGCTGGCGCAGAGTAACGACGTAGCGCTCCATATCGTCGGCTCGACTCTGCACGAGGGCCTGCTTCTCCACCCATTCGCGAACCGCGGCAAAATCGACGGGGCGTCGTTCCCCAAGCCTGAAGACGTGGTAGCCACTCACCGTCTTCACGGGGTCGGGATACACGCTGCCGATGGGCATGGTAGCGAGAGGCACCTTCAACCCCTCGTACACCTCGCCGATCTTGAACCAGCCGACCCAACCGCCGGGGCCAAAGCGCTGCTGGATATTCGGCAGAGAATAGGGTCTGATCAGCGACTCAAAAGGCGTCCCTTCCTCAAGCAGTTCAAGGACCAAACGAGCCTCTTCTTCGGTGGCGCAGACGATGTGCTGACTGAGCACTTCCACATCGTACTGCTGTTGGGCAAAAAATGCCCGCAGGCCCGCCTCCGAAAACGCATACGACGCCTGCACAGCTTCCTGCTCGTAGAGCTTGTTCATCAGCGCCCTGCGCTCGCTCTTGGCCACGGCCTCGGCAATAGCCGAATCGCGGTCGTACCCGCGCCGCAGGGCCTCGGCAACGAGCAATTCCCGCGCGATGACGCCGTCGAGCAGTTCCTGCTTGCCCTGCTGATCCAACTCCTCGACGTGGCTATAGCCGGTCTCCCGCAGCTTCTGCGCTGTTTTCTCGAACTCCTCTACTGATATGCTCTTGTCGCCAATGCGCAGAACCGTTTCTTCCGCGCACCAAGCCGCGCTGCCCAATACGAGGAACGCGAAAGTGCTAACTAGCGAGTGTTTCACGATGTGATAGGATCTTTTTTAGGTCGCCGGAAATAGGACAAGTTCAGCCTTTTGCGCGAGCAATATGGCTATCTCTTTTTGTCTGGCTTTTTCCATCCATGGCGGCCAATTTGTAATATCTGCGTGACGCGGAGGAGGCTCCTGCGACTGAACATCGAGTTGGACCGCGCGCACATCCCTCGCCCGTACGATCCCCGCCCCATGCACCCCTCGACTACTCCCAACATGCTCATTCGCAATCGCTATAAGTGCTGCTTGCGGCTCGGCTCCATGTCTGAAAACCGATGTTTTGCCATCTTTCTTGTTGGGCAAAAAAGCAGATTGTTTAACCGCCGACTTGTTGAATTGCCCCGAAGAAGTAAGGAAGCGAGCGAGTGGTTCGCCGTCGGCAACTTCTTCAGGCAGTCCTGAAGGTAGAATCATTATTAGTGATGCGCTGAATCTCTTGAAGAATACGAGAAGGAATCTCACCATTATTGCTGTACGCCACTGCATGCCCATGCTCTGTCCCATTAACCCACGCACAAGCCATTCGATTAGCAGTACCTATACTTACAGAAAACGTCTGAGTCGGGGTCGGGGACCAGTCAAGAGCGATCTCGCCGTCCGGCTCCACGGAGATTTCTGGTAATGACAGATCCTCCGGTAGCCGACGAATGAAGTGAGCGCTACGCCTAACGGCACCTGGCATAACAGCTTCTGCACCGTAGCCGTCCCAATCCGCTTCGGCACATTCTGCCGCTAGCTCATAGAGCCTATCCAGCGCATCCTCTTTAGGACCAAAAAGTGCCCGCGAACTTTCAACATGTTTGGATAGGCCTAAGACTTTCTCCCTTATAACACGAATTTCCTCAGACACAGCTGAGTGCTGCTGTGCCGGTGTTCGAAGGGATGTATATCCCACAGATGGGCTGGCTACTAAAATAGCTTCAGACATTTCTCTGTCAGTGTGTTGCGGAAGACGCTATTTTTCAACTCTCGGAGAGAGGCGATCCATTCCGAGATGGTCTCCCAAGGTGGCGGGGACTCTTGACATTGGTGGAAGGCGTTGATGTCCAAGATCAACGTCAGGCTCTCTTCGTCTGCTTTTTGTGATGCGAGGACAATGTCCACGCGATTCTGGGTTTTAGGTTCCAAAACTTGATGTTGGTTTAAGAAACCTATGAAGGTCAATTCGCCTTCGTCCGGCAAGCGCGGCCCTGTTTTCAAGTAGTCTTCGAGGCGCAGGCTACCGTTTTCAAGAGGAAGGAGTATTTGGTTTATCGTACGAAGCCCTATCTTGCGAACCTGAACAGGTTTTATCAAATCTACAAAAATTTCCCACGTTCTCCGAATTTCACACAAGTAGCTGTCCAATCCCTCATACGGGGCAAGCCGGTTGAAAGAGAATCCACCCGTCCGAAACTGTACTAGCTGCTTCTCATCTGCGCTCTGAAACCGCAAAGCTGCCAATTCCTGACTAACGCTCCACTCCGGCGGGGTGTCCTTCTGCGGCGACAATAGGTGTTCCTGAACCATGTGTCGCAGCACTTTGGGATACTCATCCTCAAGTACAGCGTGGATAGCTGACATGTGCGCCTCAAGCTCGAAATCAGGCGGCAACTCGCAGTCAATATCGACAATCGCCTCAATGATTGGAGCATTTTCGAGATGAAATCGTTCTTCGCTCATTTTAAGTCTGTCCAACGAAAATCAACTCCGATTGTCCATTTCTTCCGTTTTCCACTCCCGCAAGATCGGCCAATAGTGCCTTATAGTCAAAACGCCCCAACCTCCTCAACGATCCTCCCGAATCACAATGCGCTGATCGGCCTCCACATCCAGTAGCGTCTGCACCGCGCCGCTAGGCCAATGAACTTGCAGCGTATCTACCTGCGTGCGGTCGCCTAAGCCGATTATCAAACGCACATCGTTAGAACCCATATAGCCGTAGCTGCGGCGGATCTCCCGCGTCTGTACCAAGTCGCCGGCCACGGCGCGGACGCGCGCGCCCAAGCCATCCCGATTGCTCGCAGTTCCAACGGCCTCAATCGTCAGATAGTGATTCGCATTGCCGCCATCATTGCGCAGCAGGGTGCAGTGCGGAGCGGCCGAGTCCGAGACGAATATATCCACGTCTCCGTCGTTGTCGCAGTCGCCAAACACGGCACCATGGCTGACGCGCTCGACCAACATCCCCGGTCCGCTGTGCTCGGTCACCTCGACGAACGAACCGTCGCCCCGGTTGTGGAAGAGTTGGTTGCGCTGCGGATACGTGGTGGCCGGGTCGTACTCTTCCACGTTCTCGTCGAGGTGCCCGTTGCTGACGAACACGTCGAGGAACCCGTCGTTGTCGTAATCGAGGAAGGCGGACGTCATGCCGAGATACGGCACACTCGGCACGCCTAAGTTGGCCGCAAACGTGACATCCGTGAAGAACCCATCGCCGTCGTTGTGGTAGAGCGTGTTGGGCAGCCACTGGAAGGTCGCCACAATAATGTCGAGGAACCCGTCGTTGTCGTAGTCGCCCCAATCGGCTCCCATAGCCGACTCGGCCAACCCTTCCCCGTTGTACGCCACCCCGGCCTCAGCACCATTTTCGCTAAACGTTCCATCCCCGTTGTTGAGGAAGAGAAAGTTGGGCCGCTTGTCGTTGGCGACGAACAAATCGGCATCCCCGTCGTTGTCGAAATCGCCGAACACCGCAGCGAGCTGGCGGCCCGAATCGTCGGCAAGACCGACTTCTGCGGTCACATCGGCAAAGCGGCTACTCCCGTCGTTGCGGTAGAGCACACCGGCCTGCCCAGGGTACGTATTGGGGCCGCAGTAAATGCGCACCGTGCCAGCGAAGCACTCCTCGTTTTGGTCCGGGTCGAACTCCATGTAATTGGCCGCGTACAAATCCAAGTCGCCATCGCGGTCGTAATCGACAAAAGCCGCGTGCGTACCCCACCCTAAATCCCCAACCGCAGCCGCCGTCGTGACATCGGTAAAAATGCCGCCACCTTCGTTCCGGTACAACACATTCGGCCCATAGTTGGTCACGTACAAATCCGCATCGCCGTCGTTGTCGTAGTCACCGACGGCCGCGCCCATGCCAAAACCAGCATCGCCCGTACCAGCCGAGGCTGTGACGTCGGCAAAGGTTCCGTCTCGTTGATTGCGATAGTGCGCGTTGGGGCTGCTCGGGCCGCGATAACCGGGCATGGGTGCGCCGTTGACAATGTACAGGTCGAGCCATCCGTCGCCGTCGTCGTCGAAAAAGGCCGCGCCCGAGCCGACGGCTTCCACCATGTACTTGTGGCCGCTGGCCCCGTTGACATAGCGAAAATCTAGGCCCGCTTCCTCGGTAATCTCCACAAATTGCGGAGCTGGCTCGGCAGCGACGAGCGTAGCGAATGCAACGCTAGCCCACAACAAGATCCGCAGCATCATCGGCCAACCTGCGCGGCGATTTGCGCGGCGGCCTCAAGGTTGCGGCGGAGCTTGGGGTGATCGGGCTGGTAGCGCAGGCCGCGGCGGAAGGAAGCAATGGCGCGCTCGTACTGTTTGCGCAACATCTGGACATTGCCCAATCCCAAGTGCGCGAGGGCGTACGTGGAATCGGCCTGCAATGCACGGCGAAACCGCTGCTCGGCCGCGGCCATTTCCCCCCGGCGGAAGTAGATGTTGCCGAGGTTGTGGTGCGCGGGAGCGAACGCAGGATCGCGATCGAGTGCCTGGAGATAGCGGATGCGCGCTTCTCGGTATTGGCCGCGCCGCCCGTACACAACAGCCAAGTCGTGGTACACACCAGCGTCGTCTGGGTGCGTCGCCAAGGTGTTTTTCAGTATGGCGATCCGCTCTTCTTCGTCGTCAAGCCGCTTGTACAGCGCAAGCTGGCGTCGCCCTTCTTCCTTCTGCCCGAAGCGCAGCAAGGCGTTGCCGAGGTTGAAGCGGGCTTGAGCAAACAGCGAATCCAGCCGCACAGCGCGACTAAATTCGGCCACAGCCGCCGCGTAGTCGCGCCGGAGATAATAGCTGCGCCCCAAGCCATTGCGGAATTGGGCCGAGGTCGTATCTGCGGCTACGGCACTGCTAAAGGCTTGCTCAGCGGCCGCATAGTCGTTTTGCTTGAGATAGGATTCGCCGAGGTTGAACCACGCCTCTCCGTAGCTAGGCACAGCGGCAATCGCGCGCTGATAGGCGACAATCGCGGCTGGGTAGCGCCCCTCGCGGGCGTGCAGCAACCCCAGCACCATGTGCGCTTGGGCGCGGTCGGGTTGCTCCTGCACCGTCTGTTCGAGTAGGGTCAAGGCATCGTCGTAGCGGTCGAGGCGCGTAAACAGGATCGCCAACTCGGTACGCGTCTTGGCGTGGCTCGGCGCTAGGGCAATGGCTTGCTCATACGCGCGAACGGCCTCGGGCAGGGCCTCGTTTTTCGCGTTCGCCTCGGCCAACTTGCGGTAGAGCACCGCCGATTTTTCGTTCTGGTCAACGGCGCGTTGGTAGTGGGTAGCGGCTTCTCCGTAGTGCCCAGCGCGCATCGAGCGGTCGCCCTGTGCTTCGTGCGCTGATTCGATTGCTTCCGCCCAGCCGACAATCGCCAATAAAAACAAAAAGGGTCTGTACCAAGACATATTAAAAAGTATAGACCGTGTAGGGGGCGGTTTGCAAACCGCCCCCTACCTCACAACAAACCACCTCTACTCACAGGACAATCCATGGAACGAAGAGCATTCTTCAAGGGGATCGCCGCAGCCGCAGCCGCAGCCCCGCTCCTTCCCGATGTAGCCGAAGGGCTTGCCGATCGACTCGGCACCCTCGGTCGAGACGTAGCCTCCGCTAGCAACGAGCGCGCCCTGTGGCAACGAGTGCGGCGAGAGTTTCGCCTGAACCCAGGCCTAGTGCATCTCAACTGCGGCAGCATCGGCGCGACGCCCCGCGTGGTAACCGACGCCCTGACCACGTACCTCTCCGAGCTAGAGGGCAATCCGCTGGCCAATACTTGGGGCGGCCTCGGCAACGAGATGGAAACGGTGCGGGCCAAGGGAGCGGAGTTCATCGGGGCCGAGCTGGACGAAATCGCGCTGACGCGCAACACGACCGAAGGCATGAACCACGTAGCCAGCGGCCTCAACCTCCAGCCAGGCGACGAAGTGCTGACGACCAATCACGAACACGGCGGCGGCATGGTCTGCTGGCAGCACTTGGCGCGCACTCGCGGCGTGGTAGTTCGCTACATCAAAATGCCCAATCCCGTGCACAATGCCGACGAGATTCTACAACTAGTCGAGGATCACCTGACGCCGCGCACCCGCGTATGCAGCTTCTGTCACATCGACACCATCACCGGACTACAAATGCCACTAACAGCCATCGCCGCCTTTACCCGGCCCCGCGACATTTTGCTGGTCTGCGACGGCGCGCAGGCCCCAGGCATGATCGACGTCGACGTCAAAGCACTCGGCGTGGATACCTATGCCTCCAGCAGCCACAAGTGGATGCTCGCGCCCAAGGGCACGGGACTGCTCTACATTCGCAAGGACGTGCAAGATCGCGTCCGGCCCGTGTTCACGTATTCCGGTTACAACGCCTACTCCGCCTCGTCCGGCACCCGCAACGTCCCGCAAATCATCGCCCACGGAGTAGCGATGGAATTCCACAACACCATCGGCCGCCCCCGCATCGAAGCACGCTGCCGCCAGCTCTCCGCCTACGCGCGCCAGCGTCTAGCAGAAATCCCCCAACTCTCGCCGATCACCCCGTCCCAGCGCGATCTATCCTCGGGCATCGTCAGCTTCTCACTCACCAACGGCAGCCACAGCGAAATCGTCTCTGCGCTACAAAAGCGCAACATCTTCCTCAAACCAGCGCAGGGCACGTACGCCTATGTAGAGGACGCTGGCGTGCCCAAGGAAAACTACAACGCCATCCGCATCTCCACGCACATCTTTAACGACGAGACCGACATCGACCGCGCCGTCGAGGCGTTGCAGCAAGTCCTCGGCTAGTACGAGACGCCCACGATCCCGGTACGGGCACCCTATTCATCGGTCCGTACCCCATCTCATATCTGCGCTCATCTGCGTCCATCTGCGGATACTTGCTACTCAGCGCCGGTTCCCCCCCTCGGGCCCAATCTCACCCGTACCCACCCCAACGCCCGTGAGCACTTCGCTATACCCGGGATAGGTGACGGCGTATTGGAAGCCCTCGTTGGTGCCAGCCGCGCCAAAGCGGCCCTGCTTGTCGAGCGCCACGAAGTTGAGGTGCAATTCCTCGACCGGACGCGGGTCGAGCGCGACGATGCGGCGAATGGTCTCGACGCAGGCTTCCTCCGGGTGCAGCCCCTGGCGCATGTACTCGACGACGAGAAAGGTGGCGCAGTAGCGCATGACGTTCTCACCCAGACCCGTAGCGCCAGCCGCACCCACGCCCCCATCGACGTACAGCCCGCTGCCAATAATCGGCGAGTCCCCGACGCGGCCCGGCAGCTTGTAACCCCAACCGCTAGTCGAGCAGCCGCCAGCGATCCGCCCCTCCCCGTCGAGTCCAAGCAGAGCGATAGTGTCGTGATTGTCGGCCGCGCCCTGTTTTTCCCGCCATTCCTCCCACGCCTTGCGCCTCTCTTCCGTAAGCAAATCGACGCTAGCAAAACCCTGATCCAGCGCGAACTGCCGCGCGCCTTCGCCAACAAGCATGACGTGCTTGGTCTCATCCATCACCCGACGCGCCACCGAGATCGGATGCAGGATCCCCTCAATAGCGGCGACGCTCCCGGCGCGTTGCCCCTCGCCGTCCATGATGCAGGCGTCGAGCTGCACCACGCCCTGGGCGTTGGGTATGCCTCCCAATCCCACGGATGCATTGGCGGCGTCGGCCTCGGCAACGTGGATGCCGCGCTCGACGGCGTCGAGGACCGAGCCACCCTGTTCGGCGATCCGCAGCGATTGTTCGTTGGCGACTTTACCAAAGGCCCAAGTGGAGACGAAGAGAGGGCGGTCCGTACTCATGGGAATATCCTTTTCTGCGCGCGCCGTTCCGGCGAGGGCTAGGCCGCCGGCAGCGAACGCGGTCTCGCGCATGAAGCGGCGGCGACTCAGCGGCATGGCTTATTCCTTATCGCCATTGTGATGGTCATCGCCACTGTCACCGTCGTGGTCGGCATCGTCATCCGTGTCCTTATAGGCGACGGCGGCGATCTCAACGCGAAAGTCAAAGACGATCTGCGCCCCGCCAGTGCAGGCCCGCGCCGGAAATTGCTCTTTAAAATACGAAGCGTACGCCTTGTTCATCTCGTGATAATCTTCAATGTCCGCGAGCCAGACAGTGACGCTGACGAGGTCGTCGTACGCATACCCGTGCTCTTCGAGTATCCGCCCGATGTTTTTCATGGTCTGATGAGTCTCAGCCGCGACCGACTCCTTGACATCGGCACCGTCGGCCGTGCGGGCGATCTGGCCGCTAATGAAGAGCAGACCGCCGGCTTGGCGGGCCGGGCTAAAGGGCAGAGTCTTGAGCGGCACGGCCTCTTGGGCAAGGGCTGGCGAAACGGCGAGCGCACACGCGAGCGCGGCGCGAATACAGCTTTTCATAAGGTATCTCCTAGTTCGAGTTAGACCTGTTAATAAGCTCAATAGGCCCTGTGGCGACAACCGGCGCTGGTTGTCGATGCGGGCCGGGCTATCATCTTTCGATTGTATTGAAATAACGCCGTTACTGTATTTTTATTGACAGAGAGATAGTCCGCGCTTACTTTATCCCGCACAGAATTTCACCGCTAATCCCAATTGAGGAGATTTCAACTATGACTGAACTGACCTCTCACGACCACGGCGAGCGCATCGGCCGCCTCGAAGGCATTATCGAGCAAATTAACGAGCGCCTCCGCAATCTAGAAATCAACCACCGCCGAGACTTTCGCTGGCTCATCGGCCTTCAGTTGGCTACGTGGGCTACCATCGTCGGACTGAGATTATTTGGTGGATAGCCGCTTTGCTAAAGACGCTTAAAGACATCGCCCTCGTCCAGATGGGCCTCGCCTTTCGTTCCCGCATTGAGCCGGAAGCGGATGGGACTGTTGCAGTCATTCAGATGCGCGACTTGACCGAGGATAATAAACTGAGCCATCGCAATCTGATCACTATTAAAATGGATAAACTTAGCGACCGCCATTTGGTAAAACGCAGAGATTTGATTTTTCGCTCTAGAAGGCAGACCACTACGGCGGCAATCATTGATACGAAAATTGGTCCAGCGGTCGTCGCGGCTCCGCTGTTGAGAATCCGGGTTACGAGCAAGCATGTCCTCCCGGAGTACCTGTGCTGGTTCGTCAACCAAGCGTCAGCCCAGGCGTTTTTGCATAGTCGTGCTACTGGAACGGCGATGACGGTGATTGGCAAATCCGCTCTCGATGACTTGCAAGTGCCCCTACCCGACCTTGCAACTCAGAAGCGCATCGTTGCTCTTGCCGATTTGTCAAATCAAGAGCAGAAGCTGATGAGAGAGTTGGCGGAGAAGAAGGAAAAACTGGTCAACGGGATTCAGATGCGATGGGCGACAGAGGTATCCGCAGATGGACGCAGATGAGCGCAGATATTAAACCGATGGGAGCGATAAAGAGATATGAGCGATCAGATCCAACAGAAAGATATTAACAGCGCCGCTTGGGCGGCTTGCGACACCTTTCGCGGGGTGATGGATGCGGCGGGATACAAAGACTATATCCTCGTGATGCTGTTTCTCAAATACATCTCCGATGTCTGGAAAGACCACTACGAGGAATATCAAGAAAGATACGGCAGCAACGATGAGCGTATCCGGCGCAGGCTGAAAAACGAGCGCTTTGTCCTGCCAGAGGGCAGCAGCTTTTACGACCTCTATGAACGGCGCTCGGAAGCCAATGTTGGCGAGCTCATCAATATCGCGCTGGAGGCGATTGAAACGGAGAATAAGGAGAAATTGGAAGATGTTTTCCGCAATATAGACTTCAACAGCGAGGCCAATCTCGGCAAAACCAGAGACCGCAATCGCCGCCTGAAAATGCTGCTGGAAGATTTCAACAAGCCCGAATTGAACATGAGTCCCAGCCGCGTTTCAGAAGATGTGATCGGCAACACCTACATCTACCTAATCGAGCGTTTTGCCTCCGACGCGGGCAAAAAAGCCGGCGAGTTCTATACGCCGCATAAAGTGTCCGAACTGGTGGCGCGACTGTGCGCTCCCAAACCCGGTGCCCGCATCTGCGATCCTGCCTGCGGTTCCGCAGGGCTGCTGATTGAGGCGGCTCGGCTAGTGGGAGGCAAGGACTACTCTCTATACGGCATGGAGGTGAACGGCAGCACCTGGGCACTGGCGCGGATGAACATGTTTTTGCACGGTGCCGACTCTGCCCGCATCGAATGGTGTAACACCCTTACCTCTCCGACACTGGTGGAAAACAACCAACTGACAAAGTTCAACAACGTAGTCGCCAATCCTCCGTTTTCGCTAGATAAGTGGGGTGCAGAAGACGCCGATGCAGATCCTTACAATCGCTTCTGGCGTGGGGTGCCGCCCAAATCCAAGGGCGATTATGCTTTTATCAGCCACATGATAGAAGCGGCTTTGGAAAAAGAGGGGCGGGTTGCGGTGGTGGCTCCGCACGGAGTTTTGTTCCGGGGCGCTGCCGAAGGGCGTATTCGCCAGCAATTGATTGAAGAGAACTTGCTCGACGCCGTCATCGGCTTGCCCGGCAATCTGTTCCCGACGACCTCGATACCGGTGGCTATTTTGGTCTTTGACCGTTCGCGTGAGCAAGGGGGCGCGAATGAGAGCCGCAAAGACGTTCTGTTTGTCGATGCAAGCCGCGAATATCAGGCGGGCAAGAATCAAAATACCTTGCTAGACGAGCATCTCGAAAAGATCACCGCTGCTTACAAAAAACGCGAAGATGTGGATAAATACGCCCACCTTGCCTCCTTTGAGGAAATCGCGGAAAATGACTTCAACCTGAACATTCCGCGCTATGTGGACACCTTTGAGGAAGAGGAGGAAATTGATATTGACGCGGTGGGCAGGGAGATCGATCAGTTAGAAAAGGAATTGAGCGTGGTGCGTGGAGCGATGGGGAAGTTGTTAAAAGGGATCGACCGCGAGGGTGGGCTTGACCAGTTGTTCCAGTCGTGGACGGACGAGGACGATGCTCGTATAAAAGCATGAGACGACGAGAAGCTCGCCTCATTTTGGGTGTAGATGAGGACGCCACCACAGAGACGATAAAGTCGGCGTTTCGCCGCTATGCCCTCAAGTACCACCCCGACCGCAACCCGGACAACCCGGCTGCCGAAGAGGCATTTAAGGAGGGTGCTCATGCCTATCGCTTACTGACGGGACAGGAAGGGACCGATCTGGATGAATTGTTAGAGCAGTTTGAGGATATAGAGCAGTCCCTCGACCAAATGAAGCAGTCCTTTGACGAATTTGGAAAAAGTATGTCAGAAGGACTCGACCGAATCGAAACCAAGATGTCCCGCATGTTTAAGTGGACCATCTTCTTGATGATTTTCACGACCCTATCGTTGGTTCTTCTTATTTTGTTCGGTTTCTGATAGGTAGGAGCAGACAATGGCCAAGACCAAAACGACGCGCTACGACGTTGCCGAGCATCTGCGCACGCCCGAGGAGATGGCAGCCTACTTGGAAGCCTGCTTTGAAGAAGCGGACAGCGATGCAGCCTTTATCGCCAAAGCGCTGGGCGATATTGCCCGCGCTAAGGGCATGTCTCAACTCGCGAGGGATGCCGGCCTGTCTAGGGAGAGCTTGTACAAAGATTTATCTGGAAAGCGGACGCCGAGCTTCGATACTATCCTAAAGGTGATGACCGCCTTGGGGCTAAAGCTGCGTGCGGAAGCTATCAAACGCTGAGTGTGTAGAATGACTTTGAGTAGAAAGACGGCGAAAAATGAAGCGTTGCCGAAGGGGTGGCGGCGGGTGAAGTTGGGAGAATTATGTTCTGACATCTCGTATGGATATACTGCTACTGCAAGTAGCAAACCTATAGGTCCCAAGTTCCTGAGAATTACAGATATTGTTTCAGACCGCATAAACTGGGAAGGCGTCCCATATTGTGAAATAGAGGACAGCAAAAGAGATAAATACACACTAAGGATTGGGGATATAGTCATTGCAAGGACAGGGGCGACGACCGGATATAATCAGATTATAAGATCAGATGTGCATTCAGTGTTTGCTTCATACCTAATTCGCTGCAAATTGAAACAGAGCATAGCGTATCCATTTTTCATTAGCTGCGTTTTACAGTCAGCATATTGGAGGAATTTTATAGAAGGGATCAAAGCTCGTTCTGCACAGCCAGGAGCAAACGCAAAAGACTTTTCCAGTTTCAGAATCTCCTTACCTACCTTACCTGAACAAAAAGCCATCGCGTCTTTTCTGGAAACATGGGACACGGCGATTGAGAAAGCCGAAGCACTGATCGCGGCGAAGGAGAAGCAGTTTAAGTGGCTGCTGAAAACTCTCATCAGCGACCAGCAGGATAATCCTGAATGGCGAAAGGTGACGTTGGAGGATGCTTGTGAGGTTATTGTCAGCCCTGTTGACAAAAAGACCGTCGATGGAGAGCTACCTGTCAAATTATGTAACTACACCGATGTTTATTATAACAATTCTATTGGTTCTGAAATTGACTTTATGGCTGCCACGGCCAAGCCTTTAGAGATAGAAAAATTTTCGATTATTAAGGACGATGTAATAATTACCAAAGATTCTGAAACCCCTGATGACATTGGTGTCCCTGCCTATGTTAAAGAGACCATCGACAATCTGTTATGCGGCTATCATTTAGCGATTCTTCGTCCAAAGAAGCAGGCGATAGGGAAATATGTCTGTTATGCCTTGATTTCTCCGAGAGTGAAATATGATTTCTACAGATTTGCTAATGGAATTACACGTTTTGGACTGACAACTGAATCCTATCAAAAAATTAAAATATCACTCCCTCTACTTTCTGAACAAAAACGGATTATGAACTTACTGGATACTGCACAGCAAGAAATCATCACACTCAAACAACTCGCCGAACAATACCGCACTCAAAAACGCGGCTTGATGCAAAAGCTACTGACCGGAAAATGGCGAATCCAAACAGGAGACAACTAAATAACGTACATCCATCTGCGTCGTCTGTGGATAGATTATCAACACGGCACTTTACAATTTACTCAATACACTGAGTAAAATTACTCAAAGAATTGAGCAAAATGACGTTCATCAGATCCCAAGCGTCCGAGCTAGACGGGCGCTTAAAAGAACCTCGACGCTTCATGTCAAGTCGTATCGGGAGCAAGATTTTACTTGACTGGCAGCCGACGTCGTGAGATTTATTTTTTGTAAGCTATTGATTATACGACGCTTATCCTACTTGACTGGTACTTGACTGGTCAGAGCCTAAACTAGGAACAAAACCATGCCCACCTTCCCCTTCAGCGAAAAACACCTCTCCCAGATCCCCGCCCTGCAACAGCTACTCAACCTAGGCTACCAGTATCTCCCTTCCACCCAAGCAATGACAGAACGCGGCGGTCGCGCCTCCAACGTCCTCCTAGAAAACATCCTGCGCGACCAGCTCAAAAAAATAAACCGCATCCGCTACAAAGGCGGCGAATACCTGTTCAGCGAAGAAAACATCCAGTCCGCCATCCAGAAACTCAAAACCATCCAATACGACGGCCTGCAAAAAACAAACGAAGCAATCTACGACCTGCTCACCCTTGGCACGGCACTTGAACAAACGATCGAAGGCGATTCCAAAAGTTTTACCCTGAACTACATCGACTGGAAAAACCCCGCCAACAACGCATTTCACGCCGTAGCGGAATTCTCCGTCGAACGCGCCCGCAGCACAGAGACCGCAAGACCCGACATCGTCCTATTCGTAAACGGCATCCCCCTAGTCGTGATCGAGTGCAAAGCTCCCGATACGGATGTAGAACAAGCGGTATCTCAAACGATCCGCAACCAAGGCGACGAATACATCCCGCGCCTTTTCACATACGCCCAAGTCTTACTGGCCGTGAACAAAAACGATGCCAAATACGCAACAGTGGGTACTTCAAAGGAGTTCTGGAGCGTCTGGGACGAGTTGGAGGATGCCGAGCGCGACGTAAACACCTGTATCAACAAAGCACTTTCCAATAGAGACAAAGACGCCCTGTTCTCCGGCGAGTTCACCTCAGCGCGGTCGCACTTTGACGCACTTGAGCGCAGCGACGACCGACTGGTCACGGAACAGGATCGCTGTCTCTACAGTCTGTGCCGACCCGAGCGCCTGTTGGAAATAATCTTCGGTTTTATAGTGTTTGACGTTGGCAGCAAAAAAATTGCCCGCTACCAGCAGTTCTTTCTGGTCCGTGCGGCCATGAAGCGCATCAAGCAAAAAGACAACGAAGGTCGCCGCATGGGCGGTATCGTCTGGCACACGCAGGGTTCCGGGAAGTCCATCACCATGGTCATGCTAGCCCGCGCCCTATCTTTAGACCCAGAGCTGACCAACCCGCGCATGATTCTGGTAACAGACCGCAAAGACCTAGACAAACAACTAGGTAACACCTTCGCAGCTTGTGGTCTGGACAAGGAGCGGGCAACATCCGGGCGCAATCTAATCAGACACATCAAAAACAGAGTCGGTATCATCACCACGCTGATCAATAAGTTCGACAAGGCGCTTTCTGCTGAGAAGTACGTGGACGATTCCGCCGACATCATCGTCCTCGTTGACGAAAGCCACCGCACCAACTTCGGCTCCCTAGCAGCGCGCATGAGACAGATGCTGCCCAATGCCTGCTTTATCGGCTTTACGGGGACGCCGCTGCTCAAGGAAGAAAAGAACAGCTTTGCCCGATTCGGCAGTTTGATTGAACCGCATTATTCCGTCCGGCGGGCAATCAAGGACAAGGCGGTGGTGCCCCTGCTGTACGAAGGGCGGCACGTGGAGATGGAACAGAATCAGGCCGCCATTGACCTTTGGTTCGCTCGCCACACCGAAGATTTGGCCGACGAACAAAAAGCGGACCTAAAGCGAAAATACGCACGCGCCCGAGAGTTACGTAAGACCGATCAGGTCGTCTATATGTGCGCGTTTGATATCAGCCGGCATTTCCAAGCCACTTGGCAGAACACGGGATTTAAGGCCCAGCTCGTAACGGACAGCAAGGCGACCGCGCTCAAGTATCGCGAATCGCTCAACGAGATAGGCTCAATCTCATCAGAGGTCGTTATCTCCCCGCCGGATATGCGGGAAGGGCATGAGGAAGTAGGTGCGGAGACGACAAGCGAGGTAATCAAGTTCTGGGAAAGAATGATGGCCCGTTACGGCTCCGAAGATCAATACACCAAGCAAATCATCGCTCAGTTCAAGCACTCGGACAAACCGGAAATTCTGATCGTCGTGGACAAACTCATCACGGGATTTGACGCGCCCCGCAACACCGTGCTCTACCTGTGCCGCAAGTTGCGCGAACACACGCTACTCCAGGCGATTGCCCGCGTAAATCGCCTGCACGAAGGCAAGGAGTTCGGCTACATCATCGACTATGCCAATGTGCTAGGTGAGCTGGACAAGGCGCTACACACGTATGACGCGCTCTCGGGCTTTGACGGCGACGACCTCGCGGCTTTCCTGACCTCCATCCACGAAGAAGTGTCAAAGCTACCCCAGCGCTACTCGAACCTGTGGGACATTTTCAAGGAAATCAAAAACTCCCGCGATGAAGAACGCTACGAAGTGCTGCTAGCTGACGACGCAGTGCGGAATGAGTTTTACGAACGCCTCACTGAATACAGCAAGACCCTTGCCATTGCCCTCTCAGCCGAGCAGTTCATTATGCAGACCGACGAGGCGCAACTAAATCGCTACAAAAACGATCTCAAGCGTTTCCAGAAACTGAGATCGGCAGTCCAACTGCGCTACGCCGAAACCATTGATTATCGCGACTACGAACCCCGGATTAAAAAACTGCTGGACACGCATATCCAGGCCAACGAGGTCACTCGCTTAAACGATCCCGTGAATATGTTTGACGACAAGACCTTTTCTATGGTCAAAGAGAAGCGCGGCGTCTATCAAGCCAAGACTACAGCGGCGAGGGCCGATATTATCGCCCATTCAGCCAAGCGCACCATTACTGAAAACATGGACAAAGACCCGGCTTTCTACGAGAAGTTCTCAAAGCTCATTCAAGACGCAATTGACGGTTTCAAGAATCAGCGGATATCAGACCTTGAGTATTTGCAAAAAGTGAGTGCCATCCGCGATGAGGTCGCCAACACACAACGCGACGATATGCCCGACTCTATCCGCGATAACGAGGAGGCCAGCGCGTATTTTGGCGCGATCAAACCCTGTCTGACTGAGGTGGGTGAAAGCCGAGTTGACTATGTCGCCGCAGAAACGGCGCTGGCCATCAAAAGCGCGCTAGAAAAAAATTGGAAGGTAGATTTTTGGAACGATAGCGACGCACAAAACGCTGCAAAAAACGAGATGGATGATTTCTTTTACGACGTGGTAAAAGACGTGCATGGCATTGATTTATCGTCGGCACAGATGGACGCAATGATCAACCAAACCATGAAAATCGCCAAATTCTGGCGACGCTCTTATGACAATCGATGACAACTTTTCTGCGCCCATCTGCGCCATCTGCGGATAATCTAGGAACCACAATGCCAAAAACAAACCGCACCCTCGCGTATGACGGAGAATCCATTCCCTTCCACCTGAGTTACTCCAAAAGAAAGACGCTTGAGATCGCCGTTCACCCCGACTGCTCGGTAGTTGTAAAAGCCCCACTGGGAGAAGATGAAACCCTTATCGAAGATTTCATTTACAAGCGCGCGAGTTGGATAAAACGCCAGATCCGCTATTTCGCGGAGTTTGCACCGCGCACCCCCAAGCGGCAGTTTGTCGGCGGCGAAAGTCATCTTTACCTCGGCAAACAGTATCGGCTGAAGATAAGGCCGTCTGACACAGACGAGGTTTTGTTAAAGCGCGGCTTCTTCCACATACAAGCAGTTGACGACAAGCCAGAGCACATAGCGACGTTGCTTGAAGCATGGTACTGGAGCGAGGCGGAAGTTTATTTTGCTCAAGTGTTTGAAGAATGCTGGCAACTCTTTCAAAAAAATGGAGTGGACAAGCCTGGGCTTAAAATCCGCAAGATGAAAACCCTCTGGGGCAGTTTCAGCGTTAAACGCGGCATAACATTGAATCTGGAACTTATAAAAGCCCCCCGAGAATGTATTGAATACGTCGTCATCCACGAGCTATGCCATCTATTCCATCTCAATCACGGACCAGAGTTTTACAACTTACTTGAGCAGTTTCTTCCCGACTGGACAAAACGAAAACATAAATTGGAAACGACGCTGGCTTAATCTCTTGAAAACGACAGATTTCGTCGGACGCCTGCATAAAATGTCTCGCCAGTAGGTCTCTGCTTTGTTGGTGGTCGGCCAAGATTTTTTTGAATCGGACAAGGGCTGCTCCCCATGTTTAACGTTCATGGCAGATTCTTGCATCGCGGCTGCATGTCCTATTATATTTCACCGCGCCAATCCACCAGCAAAGGAAAAACAACATTAAAACCTCCATTCCGCTATTGATCGCTAGTCTCGCGCTTTTCATTCGCTCCGGCAGCGCCCAAGAAAAAACCATCCTTGGCTTCGACTTGCCGCCCGACGCGCTACCCTATGACCAGCAGGTGTACCGCATCCCCTGCAGCAATACCGCCAATTCGATCACCTTCGACTTTTCGGTCAGCGTCTATCAGCCCTATTGCGGGGCCGATCTCTTCAACGATCCGTTGATCACCTTTGACAAGGCACAAAATCCCCAACCCGGTGCCGCCGAAAGTTGGTCGGTCGCCGCCGACGGAGTGACTTGGACCTTTGTTTTACGCGAAGGCCTGATGTGGAGCGACGGCACCCCTGTCACCGCCCACGACTACGTCGCCACCTTCCGCTTGAGCGCCAGCCCCGATCACGCTTGGGATTTCGCCTAGTACTACACCTTCGTCGACAAGGGTGGGATCAAAAACTGGGACGAGGTCATCGCCGGAAATCTACCTGTCGAAGCATTGGGGGTCCGCGCCGTGGACGACCGCACTCTTGAGATTGTGACCAAGGGCGTGTTTCCGCCGTTGCCCAAGATCATGAAATACGCTTTCACGCTACAAAAGAAGGCCCTAGAGACGCACGGCCCCTATTACAACAACGACCCGGCCACCGCGGTCTCGTCCGGTCCCTTTATGCTGGAGTCTTTCGACCACGGTTTCAAAGTAATTTTCAAGGCCAACCCTCACTACAGGGGCTACCGGCCGCCGAGGTTGGCGCGGATCGAGGGGATATACCTGTCGCCAGCAACCTATTTTATCGCCTATCTCAACAACGAAATTGACACCTTAAACTTCAACGCCTTGTCGCCAGCCGATTTCGCCACCATCCGGCGCGACCCCGAGCTGCAGGCCAACTACCTGCGCCCCGGTTTGATCGGCACCGACTATGTCTTCTTCGACGCGCATAGCCCGCCCTTCGACGACATCAATGTGCGCAAGGCCTTCGCCCACGCCATCGATCGCGAGGCCATCGTCAAGGGTGTCTACGGCGAGATCAAGGCCACGCCGGCCCATTCCATGCTCATGCCTGGTTTTCCCTCTGCTGATGTCCAGGGTCAACTTGCCCACTATCAGCGCTTCGACTGTGGCTTAGCTAAGGAACACTTAGCCCAAGCTGGCTTTCCCAACGGAGCCGACTTCCCACCGCAGGTGATGTGGTTGCGCAACGAAAATCCCGGTATTGCCTCAGTCTATCAAGCGGCCGCTGCCTCGATCTCGCAGTGTTTGGGCGTCTCGATCCAAGTCTCGAATAAAGACAACAAAGTCTTTATGGACGCCCTACACGAGCGACCCACTGGCATTGCGCTGGGAGCTGTCGCCTATAGCATCGACTTTGCCGACCCCATCAACCTGCTCGGCATCTGGGTCAGCAGCGGTCGCCACTCTTGGCGCAACCAACGCTTCGATGCCATCCTAGACGAGGCCAGCAGCTTAATGGGCGACCCCCAGCGCCGCGACCAGCTCTTCCGCGACGCCGAGCGGATCCTCGTCGACGATGTCGGCGGAGCCTTTATCGCCCACCGCTGGGCCGGCGACCTGTTCCGGCCCACGGTGCGCGGTGCCAGCATCCGCGAGCCGGGGCCTGAGGGCACCTACGGCAAACACTCCGGCAACGACTGGCTGTGGGGCGATCTATACATTGGCGCTGCGCAATAATGACCGGCAACCACTGCCAAAAAGCGCACCCAAGGCGTAGGCGATGCTTTTCTATCTGGCCCGCCGCCTGATCGCCCTAGCCTTTGTGTTGCTGGCAGTGTCGATGATCGTTTTCGCACTGATGCACTCGGTGCCAGGCGGCCCCTTCGACACCCAACAGGCCAAGCTGCCCAAGGCCGCACGCGAGAATATTGAGCGCAAATACGGCCTCGACAAACCCGTCTGGCAGCAATACCTCAACTACATGAGCCACGCGGTTCGCTTCGACTTCGGCATCCCCTACCAGCAGCCGCAGACCACAGTCGCCGCGCTAATAGGCAAGACCTGGATCGTCACTGTGCAAGTCGGCGTGATGACAATCCTCGTGGCCTTTAGCTGTGGGATAGCCGCCGGCATGTTGGCTGCCTACCACCAAAACAGTTGGCTTGACAATATTGTGACCTTTGGCGCGATGCTCGGCGTCACCGTGCCCAATTTCGTAGTGGCGATGTGGTTTATCTTGTTTTTCGGGGTGGCACGGCAGTGGCTGCCCACCGGCGGCTGGAGCAATTCCGGTGCCTGCCTCTACGGCAACATGCTGTGCTCGGACTGGATTCTGCCGGTTTTGGCCTATGCGCTGGCACCGATGGCGATCATTGCTCGCTACACCCGTGCCAGCATCGTCGATGTCATCGGCGAGGACTACGTGCGCACCGCCCGGGCCAAGGGACTGAGCGAAGCCAAGGTCATGCGGCACCACGTGCTGCGCAACGCGCAGATCCCGATGGTCACTGCGCTGGGCACCGAAATACCCAACCTCATCACCGGCAGCATCTTCATCGAGAGCATCTTCCGCATCAATGGCCTCGGTAAGTTCTTCGTCACCAGCACCCTCAACCGCGACTACCCGATGATCATGGCGACCTTCTTGCTGGTGGCGCTATTGTGGGGCATCACCTATATGCTGACCGATATCGCCTATACCCTCATTGACCCGCGCGTCAAACTCGGCGACAAAAAAGAGGCCTGATGACCGAATCCCTCGCCGGCGAAATCGGCAGCGTCCACCGCTCCTTTTGGGCCGACGCCCGCCGGCGTTTTGTCCGCAATCGCCTCGCCGTCACCGGACTGGCTATTGTCTCTGGAATTTCTTTTTTGGCGATCTTCGCCGATGTTCTCGCGCCCTTCCCCTACGACCACGCCTATTTCGACAAGGTTTTGCTCGCGCCTTTGCAACACCCGGATCACCTGCTGGGCACCGACGAGGTTGGACGCGACTATCTCAGCCGCCTAATCTACGGTGCCCGCACCTCGCTAATCGTTAGTCTGCTAGTTCAGGCCCTCGCCGTGTTGATCGGGGTGCCGGTCGGTGCCCTCGCTGGCTATTTCGGCGGGCGGCTCGATTTTGTCGTCACTCGCATCATCGACGTGATGACCGCTTTTCCCAGCTTGCTCTTTGCCATCCTCATCATCTCGGTCCTCGAAGGCGGCTTGACGACCATTATCATCGCCTTGAGCATCACCGGCTGGATCGGCATCGCCCGGCTGACGCGGGCACAATTTTTGACCCTGCGCGAACAAGAATACGCCCTAGCGGCAAAGGCGTTGGGTGTGCCGACGCACAAAATCATCTTCCGCGACTTACTGCTCAACGCGCTGACCCCGATCTTGGTCGCTGTCAGTTTCGGCATCCCAACCACCATCTTCGCCGAAGCGGGTTTGAGCTTTATCGGTCTGGGGATCAACGACCCGATGGCCAGTTGGGGCAAGATGGTCGGCGTTTCCAACGCCTATGTCCGCATCTACTGGCACCTAGCGCTATTCCCGACCATCGCCATCGCCCTGACCATGCTGGGCTTTTCATTTTTAGGCGACGGTCTGCGCGATGCGCTGGACCCCAAATACGATCGTCCATAGAGGTGAGTATATATCCGACTCGCGCAGGGATTTCCTCAAGAAGAACTGTTCTCAGCGCATTACAGCCTCAATACCCCTTGCGCTTGTCGATCACACTCACCAACGCCTCCCCCGCCAAGTAGCGCCGCAAATTATCGCAAAACAACGCCACGCATCTACTATCGCGGTTGGGCGACCCCCCGGCCGTATGCGGCGTGATCAGCACATTGTCCATCCGCCACAGCGGGTGATCTGCCGGCAGGGGCTCCTGCGGCACCACGTCCAATCCCGCCCCGCCGATCTGCCCGTCGGCAAGCGCCGTTAGCAGGGCCTGCTCATCGACGATCCGTCCCCGCGTGACGTTGATCAACAGCGCGTGGCTCCGCATCCGCGCAAACGCCTCTTGGTCGAACAACCCCTCAGTCTCCGCAGTCAGCGGCGCGCAGACCGCCACCACGTCGGCCTGTTCCAACAGCGCGTGAAACTGATCCATCCCCCAGCAGGCTTCCACTGCTTCCGGCACTTCAACCTCTTCTGGATCCACCGCGATAATTCTCATTCCAAATGCGCTCGCCCGCTGCGCCAACTCCCTCCCCGTCCCCCCCAATCCCACAATGCCCATCGTCTGCTCAACTAGTTCCCACGACGCAGCGCGAATCGCCCAGCGCCGCTCCCAGTCTGGATGGCGCACGGCCGTGTGAATCCCCCGCGTCAGCCCGAGCAACAACGCCATCGCATGTTCAGCCAAATGCACCCCCACCCATCCCTTGGCGCTACACAACACCACATCGCTCTCGACCAGTTCGGGATGCAGCACTCCATCTACCCCCGCCCCCCAACTCTGCATCCACTTGAGCTTCTTCCGCCGCGCGAACATCTCCCGGCTGATATGCCCGCAGACGACCTCGATCTCCGGCATGACTTCCAAGGCCGCCGCATCCGAATCTACGCACACCACTTCCACTTCCTCGGCCACCTGCCGAATCTCCTCTATCAACTCCTCTGTTAAATCCATCTGCATCAAAATTTTCATATCCTCTCCTTCCCTTGCGATTGTCCGTCCGCGGCGACAGACCCTATTATTTGTTTTTCCCAATCTCACCAACCACGGAAGCAGGTTATGCAAAACCACATCGTCAAGACCCACCCAGACGGTACGGTCCTCCCGCGCGAAGAGCAATTGGCTTGGAAGCTGGCCCAACTCGCCGCCCACAACCAAGCAGCCGACGCGGATGTCGTCGAGATGATCGGCAATCGCGTCATCGACAACGCCGCGGTCGCCCTAGCCGCGATCAATCGCCCGCCAGTGCGCAACGCCCGCCTCCTCGCCTTGGGCTACTCCCACCCCCACAACAGCGGCGCCCGCCTCTTTGGCGTGGCCAACGACCGCAGCTTCCACTGCGAGTGGGCTGCCCTCGCCAACGGCGTAGCCGTGCGCGAACTCGACATGCACGACACCTATCTCGCGGCCGACTACTCGCATCCCGGCGACAACATCCCCGGCCTGCTCGCCGCTGCCCAGCAGACGGGGGCCGACGGCCATGCGCTGACCTTGGGCATACTCACGGCCTACGAAGTGCAGATGGCGCTGGTAACGGGCATTTGCTTACACGAGCACAAAATCGACCACGTCGCCCACCTCGCCCCAGCCGTAGCCGCCGGACTCGGAACCATGCTCCAGATGCCAGCCGAGCAAATCTACCAAGCCATCAACCAGAGCCTGCACCTAGCCTGCGCCACCCGCCAATCGCGCAAAGGGGACATCACTTCGTGGAAGGCCTACGCCCCAGCCCAGGCCAACAAAATCGCCATCGAAGCCGTGGGCCGGGTGCGCCTCGGCGAGCGGGCACCGTCGCCCATCTACGAGGGCCGCGACGCCGTCATCGCCTATATGCTGTCCGGGCCGGACGCCGAATATCGCGTCCCCCTACCCGATCCCGGCGAGAACATGCGCGCCATCCTGCGCTCCTACACCAAGGAACACTCCGCCGAATACCAAGCCCAAGCCCTGATCGACCTCGGCTTCCGACTCCACGCCCATCACATAGACTTAAACCAAGTAGAAGACGTCGTAATCCGCACCAGCCACCACACGCACTACGTGATCGGCACAGGGGCCAACGACCCGCAGAAAATGGACCCAGACGCCTCGCGCGAGACCCTCGACCACAGCGCCATGTACATCCTCGCCGTCGCCTGGGAGGACGGCGCTTGGCACCACGTGCATTCCTATACCTCGGAGCGCGCCCACCGCCCTTCGACCGTCGCGCTGTGGCACAAGATCCGCACCGAAGAAGTCGCCGAGTGGACCCAAGCCTATCACCATCCCGATCCCGACCACAAGAAGTTCGGTGCCCAAGTCGTGGTCCGCCTCGCCGATGGCACTCAGATCGCCGAACACCTCGACAACCCCAACGCCCACTACCTCGGCAACCGCCCCTTTGCCCGGCCGGACTACATCGACAAGCTAGCCGTATTGACCGAGGGACTCGTAGCGCCAGCCGAGAACGAGCGCTTTCTAGGACTAGTGGACCGGTTGCCAGATCTAACGCCCGAGGAAGTGGGCCAGCTCAATCTCGTCGCAGCCGAGAGCATGTTGGAAGACGCTGAAAGCGAACGCGTGGGCATTTTGTAGCAATCCCGAATGATTGGCTGCTCGTCTTGTTCCTACTATTCTGCGTCCATCTGCGTCCATCTGCGTCCATCTGCGTCCATCTGCGGATCATCTTGTGAATGACATAGGATTGCTATATAACTCATCAAGCCCGGACGTCCAGCAAATCTTCGCCTTCCGTGCGCGCCACCAGCGCCGTAACCACCAGATCGCTAGTCACGTTGACGGCCGTGCGGCACATATCGAGCAGGCGATCGACGGCCAAGACAATGGCGATGGCTTCCACCGGCAGGCCGACTGCGGGCAGTATCAGCGCGATAGCTACCAAGCTAGCCGCAGGAATACCCGCCACGCCAATCGACGTGAGCAAGGCGAGCAATACGACGATCATCTGCTCCGCAATGCCAAAATCTATGCCAGACGCGAACGCGTACACTTGGGCGATGAACACCACCACCACGCACTCGTATAGTGCCGTGCCATCCATGTTCACCGTCGCCCCCAACGGCAGGACAAAGCTAGTCACGCGGTTGGAAATGCCAGCCTGTTCGGCGCTGTTAATAGTCACTGGCAAAGTCGCCGAAGACGACGCAGTCGAAAACGCAGTTAATTGCGCGGGCGCGATCTTGGCATAGTACTCGTATGGACTAATCCCAGCGACCAAGCGCAGCAACAGCGGCAACCACACGGCAAAATGCACCGCCAGTGCCAGCAATACGGTCAGGAAGAACAGGCCCAACGCTTCAAGCGCGGCAAAGCCAGAGACCAGCAACGTCTTGCCCACCAGCGCAAACGCGCCTATGGGAGCAAACCGCATGATCCACATCGTAATCAGGATCATGAGGTCGTGCAGACCGACCCAGAACTGCTGTAAAATGTCGCCCGCTGGCCCGTTCAGCCGCGACATGAAATACCCAAACACGACCCCGACGAATACCAGCGCCAGCAGTTGAACCTCTAGCGCCGCCGCGAAAATATTAGACGGTATCGCACGCTTGAGAACCTCAACCAGATCGCGCATGCCGCGTCCCTCTACCTTGTCCATGACTTGCGATGGATCTGGCAGCGCAGCTCCCAGCGCCCGCGCCGACTCAGTCTCGCCGGGCGCTATGAGATTCACGCAAACGAGGCCGGTGCAAACCGACAGCAATCCAGTCGCCACGTAAAAAGCCACCGTCTTCCCGCCGATGCGCCCAAAGGCGTTCTGGCTCGCCATGTTGCGAACGCCAACAATGATCGAAGACAGAATAAGCGGCACCACGATCATCTTCAGCGCATTGAGGAACAAGCTGCCGAAGAAATCGAGGATTTCCATTAGCGACGCGCCAAACAGCGTTGTACGCTCGTCGGCCAGCCACCCCACTAATGCAGCGAGGACGAGAGCAATGGCGATCTGCCAGTGCAACGGAATGCCGATAAACCGCGAAAGTGCGCTACGCTGGCTCATTTGTATTTCTCCTTTGTCAATGAGTTGATTTTTATAACATATTTGTTAATATATGTTATGGCTTGGGAAATTGTTTATTACAACGAGAACGTCCAACGTATCCTAAGTGCTTGGCCCGTTGGCATCCGAGCCGTTTATGCCCGGATCACAGAGCGAATCTCGGTTTTTGGGCCAAATTTGGGAATGCCTTTTACACGAGCATTGGGGAATGGTTTATTCGAGATTAGAGCAAAAGGCAAAGAAGGAATAGGACGTGCATTTTTCTGTACGGTTGTTGATCAAAAGGTAGTTGTGCTTCATGCCTATATCAAAAAGTCTGAGAAAACGCCTCTAAAAGAATTGGAGCTTGCACGCAAACGTCAGGAGAAGTTTAAACATGAAAACGCATAGAGAATTGATCAACGAATGGATGAAAGAACCCGAATTCGCCGCTGAATACGATGCACTTGCAGATGAATTCGCCCTCTTTGACGAAATGCTCAAAGCCAGAAAGAATGCTGGTTTAACTCAGGCTGATGTTGCTAAAAAAATGGGCACCCAAACGCCAGCAGTCGCACGCCTTGAAGCATCGGGACGACATAAAAAGCACTCCCCTTCTCTTGCTACTCTGCAAAAATACGCAGAAGCTGTTGGCTGCCGCCTAGACATTCGCCTGATTCCTCGTTAAACAAGGCTCACTCTCTGCCGAGGATTCCACCATGATCTACGACGGACACGCCTATTGCTTCCCGCCGCCGGGCCGCAACGGGGGCTTCGCCGACCCCGCCGAATTCTGGCGGCACCTGCAACTGTTCATGGCCCACGCTCGGCAGCAACCCTGCTGGCGACGCGCCGACCGTGTCCCAGCCGACGCCACGGGCCTCTACGACCCCGATCGCCCCTGGCGTTTCGATGGCCTGCGAGACGCCGCCTTCCGCACCGGAGACCACGGCCTCGTCGAGTGGACAGTCGATGGCGAGGACTACGTGAAGCAGGCCCTGCCGCCGTGGACGGTGGACTTCGCCTTCCCCGCCGACAGCCTAGTGGCGGAGATGAACTACGCCGGCATCGATCGGGCGCTCCTGCACCGCACCCCGTACATGGGCCTCAACGACGGCTACATCGCCGACTGCTGCCAGCGCCACCCAGGGCGGATCCAGGGCCTAGCCCACGTGCCCGAATGGTGGTTCCCCAGCCGGACGGACGACGCCGTCGCCAAGCTACAACGGGCGATCCGCGACCACGGCCTGTCGGGCCTGCAGTTCATGCCCTTTCACCGTCCCCTCTACGACCTCTCCCCCGAGTGGACCGGACCGGACTTCGATCCTTTGTGGGCGGCCGTAGCTGAGCTGGGGATCCCCATGTTCTTCACCCTCGGCGCAGCCAACTCGCCCGCCGCCTACCTCGACGAGTTGCGCGCGCTGCGTACCTGGATGGACCGCTTCCCCGACATTGACGTAATCATGACCCACGGCTTCCCCTGGCGGATGTTCGCCGACGAAGACCGGCTCCACGTTCCCGACGAGGTGTACGAGGCCGCGCCCATCGGCCACCCGCGCTTCCACATCCAAATCCTCTTCGCCGTGTTCCTACAATCGCGCTGGGACTATCCCATGCCACAGATGCGCCCCGTCTTGGAGCAAATGGTCGAACGCATCGGTGCCAATCGCATCCTGTGGGGGACGGACATCCCCATCGTGCTGCTGCACTGGACCTACCGCCAGAGCCTCGACTACGTGCGGCACTACTGCCCGTTCATAGGCGAATCCGAAATGGCGGCGATCCTCGGCGGCAACATGGAACGGCTCTTGGGGCCGGGACGATAGCCTACCCCAGCACGACTATCTTACTTTAGTCGCTGATGAGATGCCAAACAAGCCTCGCGGAGAAGGCTATGTGTATGTTATTTGACAAATAATATATATTTCATGTATGTTATATACTAAATAAATATCACAGAAAGAGGTTTAGTTTGGCTGTTTGGTCCCCACGCTTCTCCGACTTCGAGCACGTCTTTACCGAACAAAACCCGTGGCATAGCCAAGGAACCGTACCGCCATCGCTAGCCCCTCCGGTGGAACGACCGCTAGCTCAGTTGCTGTGGCAGCGGCTCCTGCGCGACGATCCGCCGCGCTACCAACTCGTGCTCGGACCGCGCCGGGTGGGCAAGACTACCGTGCTCTATCAGACCGTCCGCCACCTTCTAAAGCATGTCGCGCCGCAGCAAGTCTGGTGGTTGCGCATGGATCACCCTCTCCTCCTGCAGATGCCGCTCGGCACCCTCGTGCGTGCGGTATTGGACGCAAGTGCCGCCACCACCGACCGCCCTACCTACCTGATGCTCGACGAACTCGTGTACGCGGCAGACTGGGATCTATGGCTAAAGACCTTTTACGATGAACAGTGGCCGGTGCGGATTGCAGCAACGTCGAGTGCTACCGCCGCCCTGAGAGAGCGCCGGGTCGAGAGCGGAGTAGGGCGCTGGGAGGAACAGTACCTGATGCCATACTTGTTCGACGAATTCCTTCACCTGATAGGGCAGCAACACGACATCACTGTCGGGCACACACTCGGCCAAACTCTGCGCACCTTGCCCCCCGGTCAGCCTGCTAATGCAGCACTCGGCCGGTGGCGTCGCGCCTTCCTGTTCGTCGGCGGCTTCCCCGAACTGCTCGTCCGCCACCACCGCGACGAACAGCCGGACGAATCGAATCTGCTGCTAGCGTCGCAACACGTTCTCCGCAGTGACGCCGTAGAGCGAGCCATTTACAAGGACATCCCCCAGTCATTTGGGGTGAATAACCCGATGATGCTAGAGCGCGTTCTGTACGTGCTAGCTGGGCAGATCGCCGGTCTCCTGTCGCCGTCGAACATTGGTGCTGATCTCGGCCTGTCCCAGCCGACTTTCGACCGCTATCTCTCATATCTAAAGCGGGCTTTTCTCGTCTTCACCCTGTCGAACTACTCCGGGCACGAGGTTAGTGTCCAACGTCGGGGCCGCAAGCTGTACTTCGTCGATGGGGCGGTTCGCAACGCCGCCCTGCAACGCGGCCTCGCCCCGCTCGACGATCCCGGGGAGATGGGCACTCTCATCGAAAACCTCGCAGCCGCGTCGCTCCACACCTTGAGCGTTCACGCTGGCCTTCGGCTCCACCACTGGCGCGACGGTACCCGCGAGGTGGACCTAATTTTGGAGGATCCGCACCAACCGCTGGCCTTTGAGATCGGCACTTCGATCCACCATTCTCGTTCGGGTCTCCTCGCCCTGATGGAACGGCACGAGCACTTTCGCGGACACAGCTATCTCGTCTCACCACAAGCCGTGGTCCGCCACCCCGATGACACCGGAATGGGGACTCTCCCGCTCGACACCTTCCTACTCGCCGTTGGCGCTCAAGCGCACCAAGCCCTCGCCGACCGCCTGCGGGGCTAAGAAGCCAGAGCAATACCCGATGAGTACTCCAAGACTTTTACTCCAACACCGATCCCTCCTCTTCCACCCGCCCGTACATGCGCGCGAATTCTTCAGACCCATCGTCGTGCCACACCTCAAAGGACAAGCCCCGGATGGTTCCCTCGGCAAAACCAGTTAACGCGTCTATCGGCGGGATGCTGGCCGTGTAGAGCACGTGCCCGTCCGGCAGGCGCAGCTTGCCCAAGTGCCGGGGAATCTCCGCCGGCCCGCGCTGCGCCAAGCGCGCAATGACCGCCTCGTCCACCTCCACGCCAAGGCCCGGCCCCTCCGGCACGGGTGAACAGCCTTCGACGATCTCAATGCGCGGCCGGGCCGCGTCCTCCTCGTACTGGTCGTCGAGATTGATCGAGTGCGCGGCCGTGGGCAGCACAGCCGCCAAGTGCAACGCCAGCGCCTTGGCCAAGGTGCCCCCGGTTAGCTGCACTACCACCTGCATATTGGCTTTGCCATAGGCCAAGCCGCGCACCAACGCGTCGCCAAATCCACCGCAGTACTCGGCCACGATATACGCATCGGCCATCCCCTGCACGACCTCCTGCAACCCGCCCAGCGGCGGCACGTGCATAACCAATGGCACGCCGCATTGGGCGCGGAGCCGCCGCCAGCCTTCTACATCGCTCAGCACCAAGGGATCCTCAATATAGCCCACTACGGGAGACTTTTCGAGCTGTTTGACGATGGGCAACACCGTGGCCAAGGTGCGGTTGGAGTTGAAGTCGTACTGCATCTTGAATCCCGGCGGTGCCACATCCTCTACCGCGCGGTTTTGCTCGAACACGTCGTGGTGCTGACAAGTGTGCATCTTGAACAGCCGATAGCCTTGATCGGCGGCGCGGACGATTTCGCGGCTCAGTTCTTCGGGATCAGCGGGCCGAGTCCACGCCGCCACGGGCACGCGGTCGCGCACCTTGGGGCCCATCAGCTTGTAGGCCGGCACTTCGAGGTACTGACCCATCACGTCGTACAAGGCCCCGGCCAAGCCGAGGTGGACCTCGCTGCCCAAAAAGTCGAAGGGACTGCGCCCAATGAGGCCCTCCACACTCTGCGCGGGCGGCGGCGTGCAGCGGTACTCGCCCCAGCCCACCAAGCCGTTGTCGGTTTGCACCTTGAAGAAGGTGCGCTGGTCAATGGAGCGGAAGCGCACGGCGTGCTCGGCATTGCGAGCGGCGAGCGGCACGTGCGCTGGAATGATGTCAACATCGGTAATTTTCACGGTAGTTCTCCTCGGCGCGTAAGTGAGATTGCGTTGGCAGCAAAAATTGACGATCCATCGTCGCCGGCCCTAACTTACCTCATCCCACCCCCATCGCCAAAGATGATCCTTTCACCTATACTTTCTAACAGATCGTGGGATAGAACGAGTACAGTACCGACAACTGTGAAAGTGGAGGTGCAGCTTGACGACATACGTACTTACTGCAGAGATCGAGCAAGATGAAGATGGTCGGTGGAGCGCTTGGATTGACGCGCTGCCAGGATGTGCCGCTTGGGGTCACACCCGCGAGGAAGCCCTACTAGCACTGCATAACGCCGCCGATGCGTACATCGAAGATATGGAAGAAACGGATGAACGGGTTCTAAAACGTGGCATCGAAGTAGTAGATTCTCCTCTCGTCGTCGTCACGCGATGAATCTGCGTCCTGACCTGTTTCGGCGACTCAGGACTGTCACCGCACGCAGCTTGGTACGAGCATTGGAAAAGGATGGCTTTACGTATAGGAGAAGGAAAGGATCCAGCAGAGTCTATCGTAGCGAAGATGGTCGCCGCGTTATACTTCACTACCATGCGTCGGGTGATACGTTCCCAATCGGCACTCTACGGAGCATCCTAAAAGGAACTCGATGGACCGAAGCCGACCTCCGCCGTTTACGGCTCATTTGAGTCGTACCTATGAATCCACTAGACTCCCAGCAACAACGTGAGCGGCATCATGACCAACAACGGGGCCGATTCCTACAAGCGACCTTTCGCGGCCTCATGCCGACGCAGCACGACCACTTCGATGTTTACGGGTATGTCGTCATTGAGGTGGGCGGTCCTGCTTGCTCGCGTGTTTTCCGGCGACATCAGCCATGCGCGGCCTGTGGTGGTCGCCTAAGGATCATCGCCGCCCTGACCGAACCCAAGCTCGATTCGACGCTATCTAAACGGAATCGGGCTACCGGCCCCGCTGTAGCCGCCGTTCGAGTTCGCCGCTTGACCTTCTGAATCGCTTCCAGTGACAGCCGTATGGCTAGGCCGTCCTGCATGGCCTCATCGAGTACCGGATTGGCCCCGATACGGGCCGACAGGCAACCAAACCGTACTGCGAGTTCTGCCCAAGGACCTGCAAACGATCCTCAAGGAGCTTACCCTGCCCCTTGGGGTGTATAGCGACTTGACAAAGGGTTCAAGTGCCCCATTTTACCCAACCGACGTTACGCAGTTTACCGAAAAATGGTGGTGAGCGAGGCTTACCGATAGCTAATCAGGCGCTCGAACGGGAAATGCTGGAAAGCCCAGCGACTCAGTGGAATGGGACGGGATAGGGAATAGGAAGGGATTTCAGTACCTGAGGTTATCGGAAGCATTACATCATGAAACGACATTTGAAGATGGTACGGATTCGGCTGGCGACTCTGGGCGTGGTTCTCGCGATCTCGGGGTGCAGTGGACACACGGTGGACACGGTTTGTAATAACCCCAACCTCCTATGGCTTTGGGTTCTTCTCCCGTTGGTGTTCGGCGCGGTGGGTGCATTGGTGATCTACCTGAGTCGGATACATCAACTGAAGGGATGGGATTTGAGGATTTCCCCTCGGGCACCTACGGCTAAGTCGCTCCTGATAGGTGCCATTGTTTTTATCGCCATACTCTTTGTCTCATTTCCGATCTTCATGCTTCCTGCGGAAGCCTGTGAGCCGGATCAGAAGTCCGACAACATCACCTTCTGGCTAATGGGAAGCCTGCTAGGAATGATGACTACTCTGGGTGGGCTGTGGCTCGCCAATCAACATTACTCGAAAGGATCGGAGTGATGGCTAACTCCCTGATCGCGTGCGGCGGGACCGGAGCGCACGCAGCCTTGGCGATGATGAGACTTCATACGCTTGGGTACGAGCTCGGTTTTTTTGAGTTCAATTTTCCAACCCTCTATCTCGTCGACCAAGACGCCGGTGATGGGGAACGGGAAGAGACCGCGGGGCAGATGGTCCGTCGGCTGGTCAACGATCATCCTAGCCGCACGTTCGGGCAGGCTCCCAACTCAAGGATAGTGACCCCGCCAAGGATAGTGACCCCGCTGCCAATCGGCCACGACGATCAATGGTATGCCTTCCCAAACAACACGTTGGGCAATCGTTTCGCCCAGTCCCCATACTTAGATCTACTCACCAATCAGGACCAGCGGGAAATCCAGTTCTCACAAGGCATGATGGGATCGCCCTCGGTCGGGGCGCTGCTGTTCCGGTTGAAGAACCACGACGTTATGGAGACCGGCATCAACCACGACAGGGTGTTTACGACACTCCGACAAGAACAAGGACGCATCGCCGTGGTCGGCTCCGGAGTGGGTGGGACCGGGGCTGCCGTGGTGCCGACGCTTGCGCGCCAGTTCGCGGCCAGTGGCGCTGAGGTCATGGCGGTGATGGTGCTGCAGTGGTTCAAGTTCACAGCCGATGGCCTCGACGAAAACCTGCGCGAGAGGGCGGAACTCAGAAACAATGCTATGCGCCAGAACGCGAACTCGGCGCTCGCCTACTGCGGTCAGGATTTGGCGAGAGAAGTAACAACGGTACCGGTCGGAGTACCGGAAACAGCCATCATTGATCGACGCTATACATCAGACACCCAACAGCCGGCCCATGAATCGTTCGTCCATGGTGTCGCAGCACTCTGCTGCCTGCGCCATTTCCTCGCATCCGAGCCTTACCTCCCCGGACTCTATCAGATGGGGGCCGAAGATCCCACGAGACTCGGTGGGGGCAATCTCATTCCCGGTAGCGAATATGGCACCTTGCAGGATCTCGCGAATCAGGCCGAGACGCTCGCTTTCACCTTGGATACCTTCGCGACGGTGCTGACCGAATCTCATTCCGGTATCGTCCCGGCCATCTATCGGGAAATACAACGTCTTACTGACCCGGGTCAGGCTAGTCAAGCAATTAAAACTCTGGTAGAAAATTACCAGAAACACTTGGAGTGGATGCAAAAGGTCCTTGGCGTTAAGCCTCGATCGGTATCCGCGCTGACCACCGAAGCTATGTCACGCGAGCGCCTAACTAAGCACTCGATTAAGGACTCGATTGAGGACTCGACCCAGATACCGCCAAACTTAAACATGCCGAACGTGACACCGGAACAGGTGGCACGTGGTCTGTTTCGTTGGGTTGCCAAATGGATCCGCGACTACCGAGAGACGAGGCCGATAGATCTCGTCAGTGGAATGCCTAGCCAGGTCAACGGTGGATACTGGCCTCCCTTAAGTGGTGATGGTATCGCCGTTGCGGCGGAGCAGGCGGGTGATTTGACGAGGGTTCCAGACCAGAATATCGAAGTCACGCTCGATGGATTCGTCAACACCGAGGAGGTGTCGCAGAACGGATGGCCGGACCCGATTGCCGTTGCCGACCACTTTCGTTACGCGATTCAGCGCGGAGACCGAACAGCATTGCGGCAACTGGAGATGCTCCTAGTGGGTCTGGTCACCGGCCACCTAGAGTTACAAGAAATCCCCAATCCTCGTGAGCCCGAACCGGTATCCCTCGCCGCCTTAGTTAATGCGTCTCGGGAGACCCGCTTCCCCGATCTCGCAAGATACAGGATCATCTACCCGGAGAGAGAAAACGAGGTTCTGGGTTTCAACTCTCCGCATACACTCCTGTGTGCGAAGCCTCCGTCCGGCCAGTCTTTTGCCCGGATTTGGGGGAGTCTGTGGCAAGAACTTACGAAATCGGAGCAGCCGGACAATTGGGCAACCGCCGACTGGGACCATGACGACCGACAAATCTGCCAGAGGCCAATCCGCCAGATCAGGTCTTGGCTCGGACACCTACAGGAGAGGCATCCCGGAACTCCGCCAGCATGGATGCGAATCTTCGACGATCAACTCGAAACAGCGCCGATCGAGTATGGCGTCGATAAGCGAACATGGTCCGTCTATTGGACCGACCAACTGGTTCCGGTCGAACTGCCGACAGGCGAAACCGGGAATTATGTGCCCCCTCAAGGGACGCCGCAGGTTCCTGAAGACGAAATGCTAAACCAGATCCCGAAGCTCCGCGAACTCCAAGACGGAGACGGACATACTCTCTTCAAGATGGTGACGTTCGAAGTGCCGGACCGGGAGCATCTGGTCAGGGCCATCTGGAAGGAACACTTGGATCACCTTCAAAAAGACGGCCTTATCTACAGCTACGGGAGCGACGACGAGAACGTTTTTATCCGGATGCCGGACGGGGTACGCGCAGGAAGGCTGAGGGGTACGCGCATTCTTGATCGAAGCGTCATGATGGTTAAAAGCTGCAGTCCGATGCAACAGGTTCCCGTTCCAGGATCCACTACACAGGATAACGCGATACGCTACCCAGATCTTCCGCTACATTTGGAATACCTCGGGCTTGTGGAGACGGAGACTAACGACGGCAGGATAGTCCCAGTCCTCAACCTCCTGAAAGACGGAGATTCACTCAATCTGGATCTTGGCGAGTTTGAACCAGCGATTGACGACAGGAGAGTTACCTGGACGCTACGAATGAAAGGCCGCAGAGACCCGCTGCCAATCTCGCTTCCGCCTCCCGACGGGTCTGAATATCATAAGGCGCATTGGATGGTGTGGCCTCGGTTCCGGTCGAACGGCGACGAGCAGTCTTGGCGCGCCTACTATATCTATGAGCGTTGCAGTGACACACGGCTACGCTTGGAGACCCTGTGGTTGGACCCCGACTCCATACGCGTGCATCGAGGTGGTGTCCAAGACGAATTCGGATCGCATCCAGTCCGTTTCGACACGACCGACGACCGCCGTGTGCACACTGGCGGACCGCCCGTCGCCTTCAGCGTGCGGAACAAAGAATCCGAAGAGGAGATTGGCCTCTACCTGATTCAGCTCACGCCGCTAGCCTTGAACGACGCAGACCTAAATATCGGGATCGATTTTGGAACGTCGCATACCGTTGCATCGATCCTGGAGGGGGATAAGCGATCAGTCGTGGAACTCGCTCCCGAGCTCGCCGATGCGCAGACAGCGTTGACACTTTACGTCAGCGAGAATCAGTCGCACGTCGAGGCATCGTACAAGGAGGGTGGACTGTTAGCACTCGGTGGCTGGCTGCCTAACTACGTGCGAGATGTGGCACGGGACGCTACGGGATTGCTTCCTTCAGAACTGCTGACCATACGTCCGCTAATCAACCTGAACACGGACAATGTCGCCGAATGGCAGCCCGGCCGTGACTGTGTAATCCCACTCATGGACATGCAGCGGCAAGACATCGCTAATCACATCCTAGCTGATTTCAAATGGGACGTTTCCATTCCCGAGTTCAAATCTCAGGTAAACATCCTGCGCAAAATCTATCTTGGAATGGTGATCGAACTCGTAATGGCCGATGTCGTCTGGAGTCGTCGCACTCTACCTAGGAGGGCCAATTTCACCTTCACCTACCCGCTTCGTACGCAGCCACAAGAGCTAGGAAACTTCGGGGATACGCTGAGGAACGTACTTGACAACAGCAGACGAAGTCTCGGTTGCAACCTCACATTGCGCGATAATACCGGGATCTACAACGAATCCCGTGCGGCAAAAGGAGGCACCGGTAATTTCGGTGAGGTCTGTCTGGTGGGTGACCTTGGCGGGGGGACGCTCGACCTCTTCATCTCTGCGAACGCCCTCCCATCTGTCGAATTTGAGGAAGTCGCCGACAGCGCAAAACTCGGAGGCAACCTGCTCTTGCAGAACCTCGCCAACGCCAAAAAGTTTCTCCCCCACGGGTGGGGTAAAAGTCCTAAAGAACGGGAAACCCAGCTTCGCGCCTGGATGCGGTCCCAGGGATCGCCGAACTTGTTCGGCAGAGGCGCTGGTCAAAGGATCAGGCACGAGGGCTTGGGCGTACAGAGTTTCGACAAAGAATCACAGGCGAACCCAGCGCGTCTCCTTATTAGCCGCTACTTCCGGTTGATCTCCGAATACATGGCTCGCAGCCTCGTCGCGTTTCTGGCCTGTCACTGGTACAAGCAAGCACCGCAGATACATCATGACAGACTTCAGGTTCTCGTGCAGCTTCGCGGCAACGGTTGGCGCCTCTGGCATGACGCTGACAATTACAGACAGATTGAAGAGCTAATCGGGGAATGGATCAAAGAACGGGCTTGTGTCCTGTGGGAGGATCCCGGCCTTTGGTCTGATTGGTCTGATCAGACTATCATCCCGCAGCCGCCGAATAATTGGACGCGAGGCGGCGGAAACGAGAACCCCAAGACCGCACCGATTCTGGCCGCCGTCGGTAAGGCTGAAGCGAACGACGAGGCCAATCAGTTCTACTCGCACACGCTCGTTAAGCTCCACCTCGTGCATGTGGAGGATTCTCTCGATCCAATCCCTTGGTTCAGCCGGAATCGGTTCGAGACCGGCAGCCGTCAGACCCAAGTCGAACTCAGAGAGATCAATCCGCCCCTGCCTCTGAGCCATCCTGATGAGAAAGGGGCTGTGGTAAAGACGATTGAGAATTTCCAGGATGTCAACAATAAGCTCCGAACAGAAGGAGGGTATCCGAACGAGGTTGATTTTCAGGCACCCGTGGCACCGATCGTTTGGGAAGCGGCCTTCGAATCTCTGGACGACAAGACGAACAATAATGACTGATTGCCGATTCTGGGGCGGGTATCTCTTGGGCATCGTGACGGTGCTCGCGCTGGACCTATTTGACTCCTTCTCTCATACATGGCGGATCGGTGTGCTGGTTGTCGCCGCACTAGCCGGATTTGGTCTCCTGATGCTCGCCCGCTCCCACCAAGTGCAACGCAACGTCGGCCAAAATAGGCTGGACCCGAAGGGGCCAGCCACACCTTCATCTCATCCCCACCAGCAGTTGGCCGACGATCCAACTGCTGACGGAGCGAGTCCCGAAAATTTCCCAAGCGCTGCCATCCGCAGCGCGGTGACGTCCGAACCGACGCCACCATCGCCATCTTTCTCTTCGGTATCTGATGCGACAGCACAAGAACCCCCAAGTTCGGTGGATGATCGCACATCGCCCGAGTCCCCCAGTGGTCCTGAACCTTCGCCGCCTACAACAACCACACCGCCCAGTGACGCCCCCGAACCCGCCACGCCCGGACCCGACGATCTGATCGGCGTTTGGCAACATTACTGGCGAACAGGGGATGGGCACTTCAATGCCAGCGGCTTTGGAGACCAATTGACCGATAGTGGCTTTACCGCGAAGGTGGTCGCGGGGGCCGAGGTAGGAGCCGGGGACCACGTGCTGATTGTCGACCCGCAGTCCGCAGACCAACAGTTCTACGTACTTCCCAGCTTCGCGACATCGCCTAGGTCGGTGCAACGGTGGTTCGACGATCAGAGCGGCGGCGCTTTGACCGCCACGACCCGCCAGGTGATCACGGTGGCAGAGGGCCGGTGGACGGACTCACGGACGGTGGAAGTAGTGAAGAAGGGTGCCGTTTCATAGTGAGGATCCAATTGACACCGAGTCGGTCTCGACAGCGATGATCGTCAGCGACACAGTTTGTGTTATCCTTGCATCTCTCGCGCTTGTCCTGTTTCTAGCTTTCCTGTTACTGTGGATGCGTCAGCGGCGGATCGTGCGCGATTTGGAAAGGGCACGAAGCGATACTTCGTTCAGAAAGGACGACGCGGCTTGGCTTCTTGAAGAAGCGCGTCAGTTGGCGGAGAGTATTCCACGGCTAACGGAGAAGTAGTAAGCGCTGTGTTCACGACAAAGGAGGATGTCACGATGATGGCAAGCAGATGCCGGCGCTTCGTAGCCCCTGTCGCCCGAATCGCCTGTCGGTGTTCCATTTCCGCCCTGACCGTGGTTGGTGTGATCCTGACGACTGCCTGCGATAACGGCGGGGACGGCGAGAAACCTGTGGACAAATTCTCAAGATCCGCCAGAGCGACACCGCTTTGGAATGGGGGCCCTGCCCCATCCATTCCACCTAAGCCCAAGCCGGAACCTGAAGCAATTGATGTTCATCTCGACATCTCCGCTCCCATGGCGGGCTTCCTGCCACCTGCGTCGAATGCCCACGAGCCTTCTGTCCTGCGTACCGCCGCACAGAACGTGGCCAGTCATCTAACCAGATTGTACGGGGGCGGCGGTGTCTCCATACGCTGGCGTGCGGTTGGACACGACCTCCGCGACCTGCCAGGAATGCCGCGATTCGAGAGAACCCTGTTCGACGGCCGGTGGAGCCGACTCACACTTTCTATCGAGAGCATCCTCTCTGACTTTCAGACCGGACACATTGAGGCCGCGGCCTTGGTCACCGACCTGATGGCGACCGGTGACATCACGGGGCCGCTGGCCGTGTCCAACGCCTTGTCCGACTGGTTGGCATCGGATGACGTCCGTTCAGGGACCTTCCATGTAGGCCTGCTTGCAACACGGGCTAATTACCGGGGTTGGCAACCGGCAGGCTGTCCCGAAAGGACTAGTGAGCTAGGCTGTGTGTTCAACGAACGCACGGGGGCAATCACACCTCTCGCCGAAGTCAAGAAGATACCTCTCTACGTGCTCGTTCTTGGCAAGGACTTTAAGAAAGTCGAAGGTGTCATCGAGTCGGTGCGACAGGGGATCGAGGAACTCGGAAAGGATTTGGAGATCAAGCACGAGATTCTGACACGAAAATCAAGAGGATTTGACACTACGATGTCTTGCATAGCGAGAAAGCCAGGCGACCACGGAGAGAACGGATCTCAATACGTACTCTTCGAGGACAACATGGGGAACATGAAATGCCGCAGAGACGAATCCGTGGCTCTGTCTTGCAGTCTTTCGAACGGATTTCAGTTGACCTCGGCTTCTACGGCCTTTGACGGGAACGGGGCGATGGCGGGGTTGTCCGGTGCCGCCGACGTCCGCGACGTAGAGGGTCGGCTCGATCTCGACATAGACTGCGCACAAATCGCTGGCCCCCTGAAGCTGCGTTTGAACGACGTTGTTGGCGAAATCACCCACCACTGGGAAGTCGCTTGGGACGAATGGTCAACCGAGATCGATGAGCTAGGGAAGACACTTCAGCTCGAAGGCTTCGTCCAAGAACTCCGCATTACTCCGGACAGCTACCGTATCGAGCTTCAACAACCTCTACTCCAGTTCAGCGCACCATGATCTGGATCGTTCTGGCCATCGTGGCCGTCTTCCAGCTTGCGTTGCTTCGGCGTTCTTGGACCCTAGCGCGGGAAGACGATACGGCCGCCTTTGATGACCTCTTAGCGCAGTTCCTTCCGGATCTCGTCAACCGGGCAAAGCGGGGGGACGCCCCAGACTGGCTCCGCTACATGGACGAAGCTGACAGAGTTCACGAAGGGCGAAGCGAAAAGCTGCGTGTAAACGCAACCGCGGCGCTTGTCTTCGGCATGGGTGGAACGATGGTCGCCTTGGCCCTCCACCTGCTGTTCATCGAAGGGAGCAACCAGTCTCTCGGTTCGCTGATCGCTGCGATGAGTTCGGCGTTGGTAGCAAGTTTCTCGGGAGTCGTAAACAACCTACTCATCACACTCCGGCTACTTCCACAAGCGGACGAACGATTCACCACGTTGCTACAGCGCTTCAAGCGTCAGCTTCACGAAGCCAGTTCGGAGCACCCGCCGCAGGAGACTTTCGCCGAGGCGGTCAAAAGTCAGCTCGGCAATGCGTTCAGGGAGGCCGTCCAGAAGTTCCCGGAAGCGTTTGAAAGAATTAACCAGCATGTTGAATCCCTCGCCTCTGAGATCGAACGTCAGTCGACCACCGTTCTTTCCGCCGCAACCCAGCTCCGGGAGAGCGCTGACGGACTCGCCAATGCAGCCTCCGGCATCGCCCCCGCGGCAACCGGATTGGCGGCTTCGACCGACCAGCTACGGGGCCTACCGGAACAGATTCGGACCACCCTCGACGCGACCCGCGATGCATGGGAGCAGGAGATTCGACGCGACCAGAATGCCTTCATCGCCGGCGTTAAGGAGGTGTTGTCTGATCAGCAGGCACTCCTAGAAAGCACCAGATCTGCCTTCCATGAATGGGAAGAGAAGAGGAGTATCGAGGCAGAGAGGGCGGAAAGGAGTCGGCGCGAATCCGATCTGCTGATACGGAACACTACCGCTGAGATCGTTTCGACTGTCAACACCCTGCCATCCATTTTCGCGACCGAAGTGGAAAAAGTGTCAAACACGCTAGGCCGCCAGTTCGGCCTCGAGGCACGAAACTACGTTCAGGATCTCGTGCAAAGGATCGCGGAAGAAAACCAAACGTTGCGCACACAGATTGACCGCGTGACGACGGAGTTGCAGACCAGCTTTCTGAACAGCACCAGCGAGGTCGTCTCCAAGACGCTCCAAGACGTCTACCAGCGCGTCGAAAACACGCTGCTGGCTTCACTGGATGAGGTTGGCAGGGGTCTCAGGGAAGCGTTGACAGAGCTGCCGAACAATGCCGCAACCTTCGCACAAAGCCTGACCGACGCCGACGAGAGGATCAAGCAGGCGCTCAACGGGATCAAGGAGTCTTCCGACCACCTTGCCAAAGTGGCCACACTCACAGAGGACTTTGAGGACTCGCTGACTGCCGCCCTCACAAAGGCAACCGCCGATGGTGTCGAACCGCTGCGTCGTGATGTGCAAGAGTTCGTCTCGGATCTGCACCGAAAGCACGAACAATTGTATCAGACACACACACAGATCAATAGTATGGTCGAGGGTCTGATCAAGTTCATTCACAACCTCGTCGATCGACTGGCGCATCCCGGCGATAGCCATTGAGACGGGCACGCACCTCCCTGACCGCATGGCCGGCACTCGCGGATCTCATGACGATTCTTGCGATTGTTGGGCTCACGGCCGCGATCATCATCGTATCGGTGGACGACGAAACGAACAGCGAAGAGGAAGTCGCAGCGTTGATGGAGGAGATCGCACATCTAAGAACCCAACTCGATGCGCTTGACGTAAAGCTCGCCACATTAAAGGAGCTTAACGCGCAGTTGCAGGATTCGCTCGATACGCGTGATGCCAAGATTGACTCTTTATCGGAATTAGTTCGCATTCTGCAGACAACCATCCGTTTCGGCGCACGTCCATGCCTCGGAACACAAGAGAAAAAACCCAAGGTGCTACTCCGAATCGTAGTCAACAAGGGTTATGGAATCGAACCACGTTGGCTGCCCGAAGACAAAGACAAGGTTGCGAAGATTCCTTCGCTTCGCGAAGCCGTTTCGATCGGCCAACTGGAACCCGACGCCTTCAAACAGCACGCTAGCGCGATCTACCACCATGGAGACACCGAGGATACGTTCGGTGGATCTTGCAGGTTTTTCGTCGAATTGGAAAAGGATACCGATTCTTATCGGCGATTCGCACAGGCAGTAGGCGTCGTGAACCGCTATTTCCTGATCGCCAACCCTTCGGAGGTTAACAGGATCCTCGAGGAGGGCGAATGAAGATCGGGAGAATGACCGTTGCCGTGAGATTGCGTTAGTAGCAAAAATTGACGATCCATCGCCGTCGGCCCTAACTTACCCCATCTCACCCCCATCGCCAAAGACGGTCTAACCTTCGGCTGAGCTCAGGTCGATGCCCATGCCTTCTTACATATCTGCTTACGACACTGAAGCCGTGTACGCTTGGTGGGACGCGCCGACCGGGCCGGGCTACCAAGGCCGGATCAGCTACGAGGGCGAGCGGCTAGCCGAGTGCATCGCCGGCGTCCGAGCCGTGGCTCAAGTGCATCTAGAGCGGCAAGCGCCCGCCTCCTTTTTCATCGTCGCCGAACTGTTGCAATGCGCCGCGTCCGAATTCCGCGCCATCCTCGACGAGCCCCTTTTCGACCTCCAATGCCATTCGTTCACCCACAAAGACCTAATCAGTTTAGCCGATGCCGATGACAGTGCGTCCTTGCAGCGCGAGTTAGTCGATTCCAAAAAACTGATCGAAGATGTCTTTTCCCGCCCGGTGATCGGCTTGACCGCACCCGGCGGCTACACTCGCGGCTTCATTGGCCAAGAGCGCATCCTGCACGTGATGTGGGAGGCCGGCTACCGCTACATGCGCACCGTGGGGGCTGGGCCGGACGGAACCATGCCCGCACCGCTCAATCGGCCCTTCTGGTACGCCCGCGAGGGCTTCCCCGGCCTCCTCGAAATGCCCTCGCACGCCTGGCACGACAACATCCTCACCGGGCAGCCGGGCAAAGTGCTGTGGCCGCCGCAATTTCCTTGGCCCTATCCGGCGCACATGCCCGAAGACGCCCAAAGCGTGTACGAAGCCTACGCCCCAGGCATCGACTACGTGCAACAGGCAAACCTGCCTTACTACTTGCCCATCTTCCACCCTTGGTCCGTCTATCGCATCGACCGCCGCGCGCGACAACTCGACTTCCTCTTGCGCCGCGCGCAAACGGAAAACCTCCCTCTCATCTCCTGCACCCAACAGTATGAATACGCCCTAGCGCATAAATCCCAAATCCCCGACTCTTCTCCAGACGACCTATAACCCCATGCCCACCCTCTCCCCCACCCACCTCGCCGCCATCACTCGCCGCCGTCGTCTCATAGTCAATTTCGACGTGACCTTTGCGATTAATGTGCAGCATCGCCGCAACCCGGATCGGCCCGAGCTCGTGGAGCATCTGTTCGAGTTTGCCGACGCGCCCGGGTCGCAGATCGACAGCATTTGGTGGAACTGGGGCGAGGGGAATCAAGCGCCCTATCCGAGCGAACACTTGCCGCTGTACGACCATCCGCTCTATCAAAAGTGGGCAGACGAGGGGACGGACATCGTCGGCCAAGTCCTCGCGGCCACCCAGCGTCGCGGGCTAGAGTGCTTCTTTTCCCATCGCATGAACGGCTCGGACAACGACCTCGGCCCGTTTGCGCGCATCCCCGCGAAAGTGGCGCATCCCGACTGGCTCTTTCGCACGCCGTGGTGTACGCACGCGGACAACGGCTATTGGAATTTCGCCCTGCCCCAAGTCCACGACTACGTCTTGCGCAATTTGCGCGAGGTAATCGAGCGTTGGCCGTTTGATGGGATGGAATTGGACTTTGCCCGCGGAGTCGTCTTCCCCGCCGGCCAAGGCTGGTCCAACCGCGACCGACTGACTGAATTCATCGCCCAGTTGCGAGAATTATCATTGGCCGAGGGCGAGCGGCGCGAGCGGCCCTTTCTCCTCGCCGCCCGCATACCCGAGACGCTCGAGGGCTGCCGCTTCGACGGGATCGATGTCGAGCGCTGGGTCGGCGAGCAATTGATCGACTTGCTGGCCCTCGGCGTGCGCTCTTTTGAGGTGGATTTGGCGGATTTCCGGCGCGTGGTCGCGGGCACCCCGGTCAAGCTCTATCCGTCCATCGACGATCACCACGCTACCGACGGCTACCAAAATCCCGGCATCGAGGTGCTGCGCGGAGTAGCGGCCAATTGGTGGCATCAAGGCGCCGACGGCATCCACACCTTCAACTTCAACTACGCAACCGACGCCCCGTACGCCGGCCAAGATTGGGCCAGCCATCGCCGCGCCTATCAAGAGTTGGGCGCGGTCGCAACGCTCAGCGCCAAGAACAAGCGCTTCGTCGTCCAGCGTCGCGGAGGCGGGCACGGCCCCACCGTGATACCCAATCCCGAGGACTGGGCTACCCCGAGGCACAACTACGCCAACACCAACATGCTGGCCCAACTGCCCGCAGCCGTGCCCAACGACGAACGCACCGATCTCCTGCTGCAAATACACGTGGGCCTCGACCTAGCTGCTGAGCGAATCGCCGCAGCCGAGCTGCGCCTCCTGCTGTCCGACCCGAGCGCAGAAGACTTGCCCGAGTCTCAACGCCTACCACTGGTACAAGTGGCAACCATCGGTCATCCCGACGGGGAACTCGTCAATGCGTTGCTGGAGCAGCCGACTGTGGACGATGGCTGGTTGATCTGGCCGGTCGAGGGGCTGCTCTTGGCGTCCGGCGCGAATCTGGTCGGCATCAGCACACAGGGGCGGGCAGTCGACGCGCCGCATCTCGTCGTCGAAAAGCTGGAAATAGCCGTGGTGTGTGAAGCCGTGGGCTAGACTTTTTGCAAGGAGTGTCGGTGGTCGTAGCAAAGCTGGGCTTTCGGCGCACGTTGTCGGCTAACTTCCAGCGCAGCTTGCCCGCACAAACGACGATGCCGTTGTTAGCAGATCATGGATCGCATTCTACTGGTAGGTTGCGGCGGCTTCATTGGAGCCGTGTTGCGCTACTTGGTCTCCTTGGGGACCCAGCGCCTGTTGGGCACCCCACTCTACGCCACCCTCACAGTCAACGTGGTCGGCTGCCTAGTCATTGGCTTCTTGGGCGGCTTAGCCGAAGAGCGTCAATACCTTAGCCCCCAGCTTCGCCTATTCCTCTTCGTCGGCATCCTCGGCGGCTTCACCACTTTTTCATCCGTGGCCTACGAGACCGCCCAAATACTGCGCGCAGGTCAAGTTCCAGCCGCCTTAGTCCACATTGGCCTGCAACTGCTGCTGGGTATTCCCGCAGTATTCGTCGGATATTGGGCGGCCCGCTAGCCAGCTAACCCGCGCAAGTGCGCCAAGCTCGCAGGCGCAGCTTCGCGCAAACTGGCCTGACGATAGACCTTGACCGAGGCAAAACCCGCGTAGCCAATGGCGTCCAAGGCCGCGAGTACAGCCTTGAAGTCGAGGTGCCCGCTGCCCAGCACGCCGCCGTTGCTCTCGCACAAGTGGACGTGCCGCAGCGCGTCGTCGCAGTCGAAAATGGGCTGAGTCAACGACTTTTCTTCAATGTTCATGTGAATCGTATCGACCATCGGCCTAAAAGCCGACACGCCAATGCGCTCAATCAGCGCGCGCACCTCGCCGACGGAATTGTTAAACCCCACTTGCAGGTGATTGATCGGCTCGACGACCAAGTCCACGCCAGCGTCCTGGGCGGCCAAACCCACTTCGCGCAGACCAGCCGCAATGCGCTCGTTAGCCATCTCGGCATCCGGCTCGTCCTCGCGCAAGCCCTGCAAAAGCCCGACGACGAGGATGGCGTTGAAACGCTGGGCAATCGGCAGGTACTCCCGCAGTCTAGCAACAGCACCGGCGCGTCGACGCGGGTCGGCCACACTCAAGCACAGCCCCTCGGTATAAGCAGCACCGGTCAAAAGCGACGGCACCACCAACCCGCACGCCTCTACCGCGCGCTCAATCGCATCCAATTGACCAAGCACCGCAGGCGTCAAATTCAACTCGACGCCCTCGTACCCACAGTCCCGAATGAAGTCCAACCCGGCAGCAAAATCGCCCCCAAGATCCGCAAAGTCGATTACCATATAGCTGTAGCGCATCGCCGTCTCCAAAGAATTAGGAATTAAGAATTAGGAATTAAGAATTAGGGCGGTGATGGGTAATTCTCAATTCTCAATTCCTAATTCCTAATTGAAATCAACCGCCCCTGTGTCTAAGTTACTCCATTCGATTTAGCCCCAACAGCGGAGCGCACGCGTGCAATACCGACGATTCGGCAAAACAAACTGGCAAGTCAGCGAAATCGCCATGGGTGGGTCTTGGTTTTACGGACGCCCGGAATACGGCCTCCTGCCGGTGGCGCACGGAGTCGCCATGGTCGAGCGCGCCCTCGAATTGGGCATCAACTACTTCGACACCGCCCCGCTCTATGGCCAAGGCCGCAGCGAAAAGGTCCTCGGCCACGCCCTCAAAGGCGTTGACGCGCCCTATTATCTGGCGACCAAAGTAGGCTATTATCCCGCGCCCTTCGACTACACCCGCGACACAGTGTGGCGGGGACTTGAGGCCAGCCTCCTGCGCTTGCAGCGCGACTCAGTCAATCTGTTGCAACTCCACGAGGCCGAGCAGGCGGGCTGGGAGGGAATATTCGGCCGAGGACGCGCCCTAGAAGCCATGCTCGAAATCCGCGACCAAGGACTCGCACAACACATCGGCCTCACCGGTTCAGACCTAGAACTGATGCGCGATGTCCTCGCCGAGTGCGACGATTTCGTCTCAGTAATCACCTTTCTCAAATACGACCTGCTGGTGCAGACGGCCAAGGAAATCCTCCTGCCCACCGCGGCTGCCCGCGACGTCGCCATCATCCTCGCCTCGCCGCTGCACGCCGGCCTGCTCGGGTCCAAGCGCAACGCCTGGAAGGAGGTCGGCCGCTTTGCCGAGCTGTATCCCAAACTCGAAAAAGTCGAAGCCCTGCTCGCCGACGAGCCCGGCGACATGCCCGACCACGGCCTGCGCTACTTGCTGTCGGATCCCCAAGTCTCCGTACTGCTTACCGGCGCTGCAACGCTAGACGAACTCGAAGTCTCCGTGGCCGTTTCCGACGGCCGCTACCTATCACCCGAACTCATCGCCCGCATCGAAGCACTCACCCCTTGAGAAGGAATTGCCCATGAAACCTGTCCGCGTCGGCTGCATCGGCCTCGGCTGGATCACCCAAAGGGCGCACCTCCCAGCGTTAGCCGCCCTCGCCGAGGAAGGCCAAGTCGTCTTCCAATCATTCTGCGACAAAAGCGAGGAAACCCTCCAAGAACAAGCGGCCATCTACAAGCCTCATTCGACCTATACGGACCATCACCAGATGTTCGCAGAGCAGGAACTCGACGCCGTGTACCTGTCCATTCCGCCGACCGCACACACCGACGAGGTGCTCATCGCCGCGGACCAAGGCGTCGCCCTGTTCGTCGAAAAGCCGCAGACTCTCGACCTAGCCCAAGTCGTCGAATTCAACGCCGCAATAGAAAAAGCCGGCATCGTCTCCCAAGTCGGTTTTGTCTATCGCTACGAGCCTTCTTCTGCACCGACCTTGGAGCTATTGCAGCAGCGCACGCCGCGCCACGCCCAAATCCAAAACTTCTACAGCGGCCAGCCCATCCGCTACTGGACCAGCCGCTACGAACTATGCGGCGGCTCCTTCGTCGAAAACACCATCCACAGCGTCGATCTGTTGCGCTACTTGCTCGGCGACATTGAGGCGGTCTCGGCCTTCTACGTCGAATCCCTGCCCGACGAGCGCATCGAGCCGATGAACCTGCCCCATGTGTACAACGTCAACTACCGCTTCAAAGGGCGCTTGACTGCCAACGCCAGCGTCTCGCGGGTAATGAGCAACGTCAGTTACTCCAAGCGCGAAATCCTCGTCGTCAGCGACGACTCGATCATCGAGTGGAATCCACAGAAAGTGACGGAAAACGGCGAGGTAGTGTGGGAAGCGAAAGAAGAGCCGCAATCTCGCGGTGCTTTCTTCACCCAAGCCCGCGCCTTTATCGCCGCGGTCCAAGCCGGTGACCCTTCCATGCCGCGCAGCCCCTACGTCCCTTCCCTCAACAGCCTAGCCGCCGTTTTGGGAGCCAATGCTTCAGCCGAAAGCGGTGGCGAGTTGGTCCTTCTCAACGATCTCACCCAAGGATAGATCACCATGCAGCCCCAACCCACGCCCTTTCTCGACTGGTACGGCATCTGGCCCTCCCACCGCAAACTCGAAGACGACGGCACCATTTGGTCGCAGGACCCACCCCAAGGCATTGAACTCGTGCCCGAACTGGCGCGCAAATCCGAGGTCTTCTTCCACAAGGAACGCCCTTGGGAACAAGGAGCCAATCTCCACATCAACGCCATGCTGCACGACGGAGGGCGCTACCGTCTCTGGTACGGCGTGCAACGCTTGGAAGACATCACGCGCTCGTATGTCTGCTACGCCGAAAGTGACGACGGCTTTACCTGGCAGCGGCCGGATCTGGGCTTATGCGAGTACGAAGGCTCGACCCGCAACAACATCATCTGCGCGGGCCGCGACCATCCCCTCGGCTGGGTGTTCATCGACCCCAGTGCCCCGGCGGCCGAGCGCTACAAAGCCGTCGGCCCAGGGGCGAACTACTTCCGCGACGGCCAGCCCGACCCGGAAATGGACTCCGCACGCTTCAAGGCCCTGCTCGCAGCCCGCGACTTGGGCGATGTGTCGGCCGGGGAAAAGGCCCAAGGGATTGAGATTCGGCAGCAACTCCACGGCGCGACCTCCCCCGACGGCATCCACTGGCACAATCTCAGCGCGCCCGTCTTCGACGCTGGCGCAACCCAGCTAGACACCCACAACCTCTGCGTGTACGATCCCCACCAAGAGCAATACGTGGCGTACTTGCGCGGCCATATCGACCGCCGGCGCTTGGTGCGCCGCGCCTCGGGCCCACAGTTTGAATCTCTAGCCGACCCGCACCCCTGCCTCCTGCCCGACCCCTTGGACGCGCTTGACGACGACATCTACAACCCCTGCTACACGCCGTACCCCGGCACGCAGCCGCGCTACCTGATGTTTCCGTCGATATACCATCGGATCGCCTCTACGGTCGATGTCCAGCTCGCGGTCAGCCGCGATAACCACCAATGGATCCGGCCATTCCGCCAGCCCATCATCGATCGCACCTATGAGGGGGGAACGTATGGCCAACTCTACGCCAGCCCGAATCTCATCGCCGCCAACGGCACTTGGCGGCTGCCTTTTAGGGGCTACCAACGCCGCCACGACTTTCTCCGTCGCGGTGCCACGTCGTACCCCGAGGACGGAGAATTTCGCTGGGCCTGTTGGGAACCAGATCGGCTCGCGGGAATAGAGGCCAAAGGCGAGGGGCGAGTCACACTCATCGAGCGGCCCTGCTCCGGTCGCGAACTGTTGCTCAACTTTCGCACGGCTCCGGACGGCTGGATCAAGGCCGAAATCGTCCAGACCATTCACACGCCACCCCAGCCCGTGGAAGCTCACCCCGGCTTTTCGCTCGCCGAGGCCGAACCCCTCACGGGCGATTCCATCTCTGAGGCCGCACGCTGGCAGGGCCAAGCCGACCTATCAGCCCTCGCAGGCGAAAACGTCGGCCTCCGCTTTCACCTGTACAAAGCCAAGCTGTTTTCAGTATCTATTTGACGTGAAGAACATTACCGTCTCTGTAGAGGTAGCCTGCTATCCCGACCCCATCCCAGCGGTCTGATGGGTCGGCCCAAGGAGATGGCCATGAACAAACGCTTACTCCCCATCGGCATTCAGACCTTCCGCGAGATTCACGAGCGCGAGTGCTACTACGTCGATAAGACCGCCTACATTCGTCGGCTGCTCAACGAGGGCAAGCACTACTTCCTGTCGCGTCCCCGACGCTTCGGCAAGAGCCTGTTCTTGGACACGCTCAAGGAGGTGTTCGAGGGCAACGAGCCGCTGTTTGCGGGGCTGTCCATCCACGACCATTGGGATTGGTCGGTGCGCCATCCGGTCCTGCGGATCAGCTTTGGCAGCGGCAACTTCAAGGTGCCCGGCTATGTGGAGACAAATCTGATGGCTCAATTGGACGCGGTCGAACGTCGCACGGGTGTGACATCGGACTACCCCACCGGACCGGAGCGATTCGCGCACCTGTTGGAGGCACTGCACAGCCAAGCCGGACAGCCAGTGGCCGTGCTGATCGACGAATACGACAAGCCGATTCTGGACGCCTTGGAAGTGCCGGACATAGCTCGCGCCAACCGCGACTTTTTGCGCGGCCTGTATGCGGTCATCAAGGACTGCGACGCGCACGTCCGCTTCACGTTCATTACCGGAGTGAGCAAATTCTCCAAGGTCAGCCTGTTTTCCGGCCTCAACAATCTCACGGACATTACCCTTGAACCGGAGTACTCAGCGATCTGCGGCTACTCGGACGCCGATTTGGACGCCGTGTTCGCACCAGAACTACCCGGCTTGGACCGAGACCAAATCCGCGACTGGTACAACGGCTATCGTTGGCGGGGCGACGAGAAGGTGTACAACCCCTTCGACATCCTGCTGCTGTTTCGCAACCGCGAGTTCAAAGCGTATTGGTTTGAGACCGGCACGCCGACGTTTTTAGTCGAAACGCTGAGCAAACGCCACGTCAGTTCCCTAGAACTTGGTGAAATGGTCGGCAGCGACGAGTTGCTATCGACCTTTGACGTCGATCATATCGCCACCGAGGCGCTGCTGTTCCAGACCGGCTACCTGACGATAACGGAAGAAGACGACTTTGGCGGCGAGCCTGTCTATCGCTTGGGCTATCCCAATCGGGAAGTGCGCCAGAGCCTGAACCGCAGCCTGCTGCGCTACCTAGTGCAGGACTCGACGCGGCAGATGGCCAACAGCATCCGGCTCTACCGGCTGTTGGAAGCCAACGATTTCGCCGGGCTGGAGACGCTGTTCCACGCCTTTTTCGCCAGCATTCCCTACGAGTGGTACACTAACAACGACATCGCCGGCTACGAGGGTTACTACGCCAGCGTGTTTTACTCCTATTTCGCCGCGCTGGGATTGGACATCACCGTGGAGGACAGCAGCAGCCACGGTCGCTTGGACATGGCGGTTCTGTTCAACGGCCATGTCTATCTGTTTGAGTTTAAGGTCGTCGAGATGGCATCAGCGGGGGCGGCGATAGGACAGCTCAAGGATCGTGGGTATGCGGATAAGTATCGCACCTTGGGGCAGCCGATTCACCTGATTGGCGTGGAGTTCAGCAAGGATGAGCGCAATGTCGCGGCGTTTGACGTGGAGCAGGGGTGAGAGTGACAAACCGCCATAGTCGCTTACCTCGCTGCCACCGCATCGACCACTGACCACTGTATCTATTTGAGACGGCCAGCGAATACCTCGGCGAACCGCTCCTCGGCAATGCCACCCAAGCGCTGCGCCATGCGCTCGAATGCGTCGCGGCGATAGTCCCAGTTGCCCCACCGCGCCACCTGCTCCAGCCAGTCGCACAAGTGGATCGTCACTAGGTCGTTGAAATCCTGCTCGTCCATCTCGATGGAATCGCCGGTTAGACGGTCTTGGATCACGTAGGGAGCACCGTGCTGCTCCACAGCGGCGTCGAAGGTGTCACGCACCATCGCACAATTGACGTACGCCAAGTATTCGGCCCGCTCGCCGATCAGAGCCCGCACGTCAGCGCGCCGCTCGACGGGTAGGGTAAAATCCTGGAAAATCTCAGTGCCGTATATGGAGTGAAAGAGCGCGGCGTGGCACATCACATCGTCGCCCCCCCACTTCTTCATATCGCCGTGCACGCCGATGCAGTGGGCTAGGTACGTCTTGTTGGTATGCCCCACGTCGGCAGCACCAATTTCCCTAAAAAATCCAGTCATTTCCTTAAAACTAGCAGTCATAGCGTCATCCTATGCGTTTGAGGATTCGTCCTGAGCTTTGTCGAAGGATTGGATCGGGCGGTCGGCAATCGGCAGGTGGAGCAGCGCAGCCACCACGCCGAGGACAATCGCCAACCACCAGACGGGATTGTACGACCCCGTCGCGTCGTAGAGCAGGCCAGCCAGCCAGACGCCTAAGAAACTGCCGGCCTGATGACTGAAAAAGACAATCCCGTACAGCGTTGACAAGTAGCGCGCCCCGAATATCTGCGCCACCGTTCCGCTGGTCAACGGCACAGTCGCCAGCCACAAGAAGCCAATCAGGCCGCCGAAGAGCAGGGCGGAAAAGCTGGTCAAAGGGACGAAGAGAAACAAGCCGATGACCACGGCGCGGCTAAAGTAGAGCGCGCTCAACAAATACTTCTTGCGGTAGCGGTCGCCCAGCCAGCCGAACAAAGACGAGCCGAAGATGTTGCACAGGCCAATCAGCGACAAGGCCGTGGCCCCGGTCATGCGCGACAGGCCACCGTCGGTGAGGAACGACGGCAGGTGCGTGGCGATAAAAGCGACGTGGAAGCCGCAGACGAAAAACCCCGCGTTGAGTAGCCAATAGCCCGAATGGCCCCGCGCCCTGAGCAGCGCTTGCATTAGCGTGCCCTCGTCGTGCGGCCGGGCCGCATGTGTGCTGGGACGACGCGGAAAGCCAAAGGCCAACAGCACAACCCAGCCAATCAGGGCCGCGCTGACTACGAAGGACGCCTGCCAACCCGCATGGACAATCACCCACTGCACCCCGGGCACTAAGGCGAAGGTCCCAAACGACCCGACCGCGGTGACAATGCCAAACGCCGTGCTGCGGTTTGCCGGATGCACGACGCGGGCGACAGCTCCCAGCACGACCACATACGTCGTACTGCCGAGCCCCAGCCCAATGATGAGGCCCAGCGTCAGATACAAACCAAGCGGGCCGCTGCTAGCCGGCACCAACAGGCACCCGGCCGCGTAGAGCAGCGCGCCCCCCAGCACGACCCACCGCGCCCCATAGCGGTCGGCAATCATTCCGAATAAGGGCAGGCCGAAGACCACGTTTTGCAGCGCTATGGCCAAGCTGAACACTTCGCGTCCCAAATCCAAGCTGTCGCTAATCGGCTGTAGAAAGAGGCCAAACGACTGGCGGATCCCCATGCTGGCGAGGACCGTCAACGCACTGAAGAGCACGATGATCGTCGTCTGGCGATTCGCAGCGGCCATGAAAAGTAGTATAGCCCTTGTCGCACTCGGGACAAGGAACTATGTTTCGGCGCAAAATCCACAAAGGAGCAAATCTCAATGACCGCACAAGACCAACCCGTCGTCTTCGTCTCGCTCACCGGCGACGAAGCCATCAAGCTCTACGACCTCGACCCCCAATCGGGCGCGCTGGACCTGCGCGCCACCAGTCCGGCGCACGGCCCGTCGGGCGCGCTCTTTTTGCATCCGTCGCGCCCCGTGCTCTACGACGGCCATGTCGGGGACTCAACCCTCGCCAGCTTCCACCTCGACACCGCATCGGGTGAGTTGACCCTGATCAACAAGGTGGATACCGACCTCGACACCCCCGCTCACCTGATTACCGACCCCGCCGGTCGCTTTCTCCTCACCGCTTATTACACCGGCGGCGGCGTCACAGTCCACCGCTTGGACGACGACGGAGCCATCGGCGACCTCGTCCAGCGCATCGACACCGGCCCCAAAGCCCACGCTGTCCTGTTGACTGAGGACGAGCGCTCTGTCTTTGTGCCCCACGTCTATCCCAACAACAAGACCAGCCAGTTCCGCTTCGACGCCAGCACCGGCCAACTCTCGCCCAACGACCCGCCCGTGCTGGCTCCACCTGAAGGCGAGCCCGGCCCCCGGCACATCTGCTTCCGCCCGCTCGGCGACGTCGCGTACATCGTCAACGAGCAGGGCAACACAGTCACCGCCCACCGCTTCGACCCCGAGCGCGGCACCCTCTCCATTTTCCAGGACATTTCGACCCTGCCCGCAGACTACACCGAAGGCGGACACACCGCCCACGTCGAAGTCCATCCCAACGGCCAGTGGTGCTACGCATCCAATCGCGGCCACGACAGCATCGTCGGCTATAACATCGACGCCGATGGCGCGCTCAGCCCGTTTGGGCACTACCCAATACCGGCCAGCCCGCGCTCGTTCAACATCGACCCGACTGGCACGTACCTGTACGGCGCAGGAGAAGCCGCTGACCGCATGACTTGTTACCAAATCGATGCAACCAGCGGCGCACTACAACCCATCGCGGATTACGAAGTGGGCAGTCAGCCATTTTGGGTCATGGTGACACAGATCGGAGACCGGTGACCGGTGGATTCATTTTGTAGGGGCGACCGGCCGGTCGCCCCTACGATTGGTTTCTTAATCCAACCCTAGCGCTTCGTCGATGTCCTGCTGATAGCCCCGCACGTCCCCGCCCATAATCTCTTCCATGGACAACGAACGCCCGGCGTGCGCCGACTCATAGGCCCCCACAATCGCCGCCACGGCCTGCATCCCGCCAAAACCATCCACTTCGGGTTGGCCGCCGGTGAGGATGGCTTGGGCAAAGTCGTGGTACTCAATGGCTAAGTGCCGGGAGTCGACCTCGTAGAAGGATGTTGCGGAAGGATCGTATTCTACGCCGTCGGCACCAAAGAGGCGCTCAGTGATCTCGTCGAGGTGGAAATCCGGCAGGAGCTCGAGGATCTCGCGGCCTTTTAACTCCTTGCCTTCTAAGCGCAGCACCACGGGCCGACCATTCCGGTCGCCAGGAGAATAGAGCGCGCCCCAACGGCCGTGGACGCTGCGCTCCCTTCCCCGACCGCCGCGACCCGCCACCAACACGAGCTGCGCCAGTGCACCGGACCGCATCCTGTATAGCGCGACGACTGAATCTTCGCCGTGGCCTCTACACTCTCGGGATAGGTCTTGGCCCGCTCGCGGTAGGATTCGAGGGGGTGGTCGTCGTACCCTTCTGGCCTGCGACGCACCGGCTCGACGATGAAGCCACCGCCGAAGACGTGCGCGTAGTCCCCCATGTAGTATTGGATGATGTCGCCGTAGTGGACGCCCATGTCCAAGCCAATGGCCCCCTTTTCCTTGAGATGACGCCAAGGCGTAATGGTTATCCTGTCGCTACCGCCAGCCGACGCCTGGATCATCAAAAAGGGATCCCCGAGCAGGCCGGACTCGATGATGGCCCGCGCCAAGCGGTTGGGCGGGTCGCGGCGATAGTTTTCGGCGGTGGCCAGCACGGCATTGCCGGTGCGGGCCGCGTCGATCATGGCTTGGCAGGCGCGCATGGTAATGCCGAGGGGCTTTTCTACCAGCGCGTGCTTGCCGGCCAACAAGGCTGGCACGGCCACCTGGTGGTGCGTTGAGCCGTCGGTAACCACATCGACGGCTAAGATATCATCGCGCTTGAGCATCGAGTCCATATCCGTAAAGATCAGCGGCTCGCGCCCGAACAGCCGCTGCACCTCGCGGGCGGCAAACTCGGCGTTTGCCCGGTTCACGTCGCAGACGGCCATCAATTCGACATTGCCAATGCCGCTATCTTCTAACACCTTGTAGGCCAAGATGTGGCGATGGCCCATGCCGCCGCAGCCGACGACGCAAAGCGGTACTTTTTCCATAATAGGGTCTCCTGTTGTGTATGCGGAAACTCGTGCGCGGCTACGGGCATTGTCAAGGGGAAGGCAAAACGCGAGAGGAACACTTTGCTAAAACGTTCTCCACCGATCATAAAGGGATGCACGCCCAAGGCGCTGATCGTCGGGCTGCTCGGTGCCCTTTGCATGGGCCTCGGCTCGACCTACAACGATATGATCATCAAGGGCTCCGGGCTAGCCGTGTGGAACCTGACCCCTGGGGCGACTTTTCTCTTTTTTGTGCTAGTCCTCCTCTTAAACCCACTCTTGCGATTACTGCATCCGCGCCTGCCCTTGCAACGCGGCGAATTGGCCGTGGCCTTCTTCCTGATCCTACTGGCCAACACCTTGTCGGGCCGCGGCCTGCCCGCCCAACTCCTGCCGGTAATCACTGGGGCCTATTACTACGCCACGCCAGAAAACGGTTGGGCCGAGATCGTCCAGCCCTACATACCCGATTGGCCGGTGCCCCAAAGCCGCGACGCCATCTGGGGCTTTTACGAAGGCGACCCGACCGGGGCCGTGCCGTGGGCAATTTGGGCGGCTCCTCTGTTGTACTGGGCCGTGTTCGGCCTAGCCCTCTTTCTGGCCATGGTATGCCTGATGGTGATCGTGCGCCGACAATGGGTAGAGCACGAGCGCCTGGCCTATCCCATGGTCCAGCTTCCCCTAGCCATGATCGCCGACGACGAACGCGGACGGACCATCAAACCCCTGTTCCGCAGCGGGTTGATGTGGATGGGATTTGCCGTCCCCTTTGTTCTAGCCTCGATCAACGCCTTGCACAACTACTTCGTGATCATTCCTACCGTCAGCACTTCGCTCGGCGGCTTGTCGATGTTCCGCGGCGCGGTGTCGGTGGGCTTGAATCTGAATCTGTCGATGGTTGGCTTTTCCTATTTCATCCCGCAGAACATCGCCTTGGGCTTGGTCTTTTTTTACATCGTCAATGTGGTGCAGCGCGGGTTGTTGGGGATGCTGGCCTGGGGGGGCAAGGACGAGACCATGGGCGCGTACAGCCAGTACACCGACCCGATCATCATCCACCAAGCCATGGGCGGCATGATCGTCTTGGTTCTGGGATCCTTGTGGGTGGGTCGGCGCCACCTCGGGAACGTGCTGCGCAAAGCTTTGGGCCGCGCGCCAGAGGTAAAAGACGCCGATGAAATTACCTCCTATGGCGTGGCCGTGTGGGGAGCCGTGGCCAGCTTCCTAGTGATGGGTGTCTGGCTGTGGCAATCCGGCATTCCGCTGCCCTTTGTTCCCCTACTGTTATTCGGCGCATTTGTCGGGTTTATGACCATTGCCCGCGTCGTCGCGCAAGGTGGGGTCGCGTCCATGTTTCCGCCGACCAACGGACCGGACTTTGTCGTCGCCAATGTCGGAGGCACCGTGTTGGGCACTAAGGGCATGGCCGGCATGGCCCTGAGCTATGCTTGGAGCGTGGACACCTTGATCCTAATGATGAGCGCGTGTGCCAATGGCCTGAAGCTCGTCTCCGAAATCAGCCTGCCTCAGCGCCGCCGCCTATTCGGGGCCACTGTTGCGGTAATTGTCCTGACGCTGGCCTGCGTCGTCTCCTTAACCCTCTATCTAGGCTATCAGTACGGGGCCATTAATTTGTCGCGATTTTACTTTGATAACGTCGCGCAATATCCCTATCGGTTCATGGAGAAGAGCATCCTCAATCCATTCGAGCCGCGACCGAGTACGTGGATGCACATAAGCACTGGCGCGGCGATTATGGGCGGTCTGATGGCAGCCCAGCATCGGTTCCTGTGGTGGCCTTTCCACTCGCTCGGATTCCCGGTTAGCTGCGTCTTTGGCTCGATGTGGTTCAGCGTGTTTGTCGCTTGGCTCATCAAGAGTACAGTACTCAAATACGGCGGGCTGACGCTGTTGAACCGCTTCAAGCCCTTCTTTCTCGGGTTGGTCTTGGGCGAGGCCGTAGCGGCCGGAACTTGGATACTCATCGACTATGTAATCGGCATGCAGAATAATTATCTAGGCGGAATTGTGTTCCAATGAGGTGCGCTTGAACGGCGCTGTTGAAACGGCTATCTTATCCGCCCAAACAAAGGCCCAACCCCATGATGACGCCCGACCAACGCTACTTTTTCGATTTAACCGGCTACCTCCACTTGCGCAACGTGCTCAGCCCAGAGGAACTCGCGCCCGCCCAGGCGGCAGCCGACCGCTACATCAACATGCCGCCCGAGGAGTGGCCACCCGAATTCGGCGCAGACCTCGAGCGTCGCGACCTCACCGGCTATCAGCACGGCTTTGCCTTTGACAAAAGCCTCGAAGTGCTCACCCGGCATCCTACTACTTGGCCGATCCTCATGGAACTCACCAACCGCCGGCCGCGCCTCAACGGCGGCACCCTCGGCTACAACCGCTACGGCCACGGCTTCCACTACCTGCACGCCGGATGGCAGCCGTCCAAACAGCCCGATGTGCGGCGCTATTACCTCGAAGACGGCCAGGTCCGCTGCACGGACTTTATTTTCTTTTTTTACTTAAGCGATGTTTTCCCCGGCGATGGCGGCCTCATCGTCTTGCCCGGCTCGCACAAGGCCCACTTCAACCGGCCCCGAGGGATGTTTTATCTAGGAGCCGAAGACGACGAGGACAGGGATTACGTCGCTCATACCGTGCCCCCGGGCGTCCACAATGCCTGCGCCCGCGCCGGCGACGTGTTCATCATGCCCGAGCACCTCATGCACGGCGCGCTCACCTGGAAGCCCCGCGACCGCGACCGCCGCTTCCTCATCTTGCGCTACAACGTCCAGCACATGCTCACCGGCCAGCGCCGCCCTTTTCCAGACGCCATTCGCCAGCGGCTCGACCCCGAGACCATTGACCTGATCGAATTGGCCCCGTACTACGAATACAAAGACATCGTCAAAGAGCGCGAAAACATCGACTAAATCCCATGGCATCACAGCAAAACAGCGGACACCTGAGCTTCCGCGCCCGCGTCCCCGTCTTCGACGCTAACATCGGCGTTGGCCACTGCCACGACCGGCCCTCGCCGTTTGCCGACGTGGCCGGCTTGCGGGCGGAAATGCAGCGCCACGGCGTGGAGCGCGGCCTGATCTACCACCTCCAAGGCGAAACCCTCAGCGCGATTGAGGGCAACGAGGCCCTGCGCGCTTGGCTCGGCGACGGACTCGTCCCCCAATGGGTCGCCGGACCGAGTGCGGACTCTTTGGCGCAACTGCGCGCGCTTCACGCCGCAGGCGAGGTCTCCAGCGTCCGCCTGCACAACACCGAGGCGAGCCGCGTCCCCTTTGCCGACTGGATCTACGGCGAGTTACTCGCTTGGCTGGCAGCCGAGCGCATCCCCCTGTGGGTCTCGCTGGCCGATACCCCAGTCGCCGAAGTCATGGAGACCTTGCGCCGCTTCCCAGATTTACAAGCAGTGCTTCTCGGCGCGCACTACGTGCATTCCCTCGCCTTGCGCCCTCTGCTCAGGGCACTGCCCCAAGCATCGATGGAGCTGAGCCGCTTTGAGAATCTGGGCGGCATCGAGTCCTTGATCGGCGAATTTGGCGTGGAGCGCTTCCTCTATGGGTCGTACTACCCGCGCTACGCCATGGGACCGATGCTCTTTTACTTGCACCACTTAGCCATTGACGACGACGCACTCGCGGCTTTGACCGCAGGCAATCTAGACCGCATTCTCGGAGAGAGCACATGATCATCGACTTTCACGGTCACGTAGGCCGCTGGGACTCCCTCGACATGGTCGATGATCCGGCCGAGATGCTGCGCTCCATGGACGCGGTGGGCATCGACAAAAGCTGCGTCTTCAACATCTTCCATCCCGAAGGCAAACCCGGCAACGACCAGACCGCGGCTTTTGTCGCCCACCACCCCGACCGCTTCATTGGCTTTGCCTATGTGTGCCCCACCTGCCCCGACACCGTGCGGCCCGAGCTGGAACGGGCCATCGACGAACTCGGGTTCCGGGCGATTAAAATCTACCCGCCCTATACGCCCTTTCCGCTCGACGATCCGGCTTGGGATCCAATCTACGGCTTTGCCGCTGAGCGCGGCCTCGCGGTCATTGCGCACACCGGCGGCGAGCCAACGGCCGCACCCGCCCAGTTTGGTCGCGCGGCCGAGCGCTTCCCCAACGCCCGCTTCGTCGCCGGTCACTCCGGCAACATCGAGCCGTATCGCAGCCAAGCCATTGCCGCGGCCCAGCGCCTGCCCAACTACTTCCTCGAAACCTGCTCGACCTTCCGCACCCCAGGCGTCATCGAAGAGCTGGTGGCCAAGGCCGGGGCCAACCGCGTGCTCTTCGGCTCGGATACGCCCTTGATGGACCCCCGCCCACAGCTCGGCAAAATCATCACCGCAGCCATTAGCGACGACGACAAGCGCCTCATCCTCGGCGAGAACGCCCGGGGCCTACTCGGGCTGTAAGAGGCCCTAACCAAACACTCTGCTGGCGTCGCGCGGCTGCGCCGACCATGGCCGGCGTTACCCTCCGGCGGCATAGTGGACAATATGCCTTCGTCGGGTGCCTTGGCCACGGCCTTGCTCGCTCGCGCTTGAGCCGACGCCGGGCGTTTGGTTAGGGCCTCTAAGACGCAAAAAGCCCGCCTGCCACAAGGGCAAGCGGGCTTTCTTTGCAAAGGGTGTGGAACCGGGTACTACTGCTGGTACTGGTACTTAATCCGGCCCCAACTCTGCGCCTCGACCGCAGTCGGTTCGCCCCAATCAATGGTGTCGTCCATCGGGGAGATCAGCAGGTCCTGCGAAGAGTGGCAACAACTCGTCGGGGTTGTCGCCCACATGCCGACGCGGTTGTCGGCGTCGCCGGCGCTGTCATCGACATCGCTGACGAAAATCGAAAAGCCGATTATCTCGCCCGCGGTCAGATCGTGCTCAATCACCTGATCTTCCGTGATGTTCTCCTCGGTGGGCTTGGGATACGAATCAATGGCGATCGTGCGGAACTCGTAGATATACGTGCTCTCGCCGTACTCCTCGCCCTCAAAGCTATAGGTGCAGTAGTACCAACGGCTGCCATTGGCCAACAGCGTTGGATTCTCGACGTCGGCGCTACTGACCGCAGCCGTTTGCAGGGCCGGGCCGAAATTGCCGTTGAGCGGCGGGAACGCGAACGAATACTTGTGGTGCGTCACCACGTCTTCGGGCTTGGGCAAGTAGTCGTGCCGCGGGTTGAATTCGATCTCAATGCTATCGTCCCACCAATAGGAACCTAAGTCTTGGCGGGTGATCGTGTGTTTGTTGTCGAACACCTTCGTCGTCACGTAAATCTCGTTGCGCGAATCGTTCCAACCCAAAATGTGGCGGATCTGCATCGAAGCCGGATCCATGCCGCCGCGCGGAACGTCGTCGCCAGCAAAACCATGCACCGAAAAGAGCTTTGAGCTGGGAATGGCGTACACCTCAAGCGGTATAGCCGACCAATCGTCGTCAAATCCGTCGATGTTCGGCACATTCGCATCGGGGAACTGCACGGCGAGGAAGACCTCGCCCGGGGGTTCGTGTGCCCCGGCGGCTAGCGCAAAAGCCAATAGCGCGATTGCCGTCAGGCCACAGGTAAAAAGGCGTTTCATGGCTACCTCCTTGGGGTAGGTGGACAGTGAAAAACTAAGTCGCAAATGAACAACTAAACTGCAAATGTAGTCAAATGGTTCGCCAAATACAACCAACTATTGCAAACCGGCGTATAGCGTGACAAAGGTCTCGGTCGTCGTTTCAGCCTTGGCCTCCGCAAACGCCTTGCGCTCTACCACAAAGCCGGCCAACGCCTGGATCCGATAGCCCAAATAGGCCGACTCGGTCGCCAACTGCAAGGCCCAGCTCAGGGAGTCGAAATCCTCCGCATCGCGGTCGAAGTCGTTGAACAGCGCGTACTCGACACCAGCCTGGAGCCACGTGGCCTGCAATAGCTGCGTCTCCAAAAGCAGCGAAAAAAGCTCCATCAGCGTCGTGCGCTCCTCCTGGTCAAACAGCGACCGGCTCTGCTGGCGCCACTCGCTCTTCCAGCGCGGCGATAGAGTCAGCCCGCGCCAAGTGCGGCGATAGCTAGCTTTGTTGATCAAGCCAAAGAAGAAATCCGACGCATCGCGCTGCCGTTGCGCGAAGAAAACTCCGTTCAGCTTGCTCATCACCAACAGCGCATCGCTCGTCAGGCTGTGGCCGACGAAAAGCTGGTGGACCCAAGCATCGCGCGCCAACAGCGGATCGGCGATGTGCACGAGCTTGCCGCCGCGCAGCGTGTTGTCCGGCTGCCACTGCAAAATTGGATCGGGAATGTCGTCTTGCACCAACTGGCTCATCTCGAACAGCCGCACCCGACCCACCCGCGGCCAAACCCGCTCGTACCCTAGCTGCAAATACGTGCTATGATTTTTGCGATCCGCTGAAATCTGCTCCTCGCGCAAAGCCCCCACCTTGAGCTGCCAGTGTCGGCTCAGGTCGATACCCCCATAGACGTTGAAGCCTTGTTGATCGCGGCGATAGGGGTAGTCCGGCTCGGTGTCGTTTTCGTATAGATCGACCCAGAAGTTGTGATTCATATCCACGCCGAAGAGGAACTCCGGCCGATCGACCAAGAAGCGCAGAAACGGCTCCTCGTAATCCGGAACGGAGTTGGCCTTGACGCGGTTGTCGTTTTGGTTGAAATCGGGCACTAAATCGTTGTTGAGGTCCCAGCCGGGGAAGACCAAGCGGTCGTCCACCAAAAAATCCGCGCGGAACCCATCTGGGAAGCGGTCTTGATCGTCGTTGTCTTCCACCAAGTCAAAGCGGTTGCCCTGCCGGGCGTAATCGAGGCCCGAGGTCGTGGTGACAAAGGATTGGGTGTTGTAGCGCGGATCAATCGAATACACTTCCCCAAACAGCGACAGCCGTCCCATGTGCTTGCTCAGGTTTGCCATCCACGCCGGCGCGCTGGGCCGGTCGCCGATTCCCGCCGAGGAAGTATGCGTCTCCTCGGCGACATTGGGATATTTGCGGAAATTCCAGTTCAGGTCGTATTCGCCGTATAGATCAAAGCCGAGCACATCTTCCATCTTGAGCGTGGCCCCGGCGATTGTCGTAGCCGTCGGTAGCCCGTAGTCAAAGCGGACCGTGCGCAGATTAGATATGTCCTGCACATTGCCCTCGGCCTGCGCCACCAGCAAGAACACCGGGTCATCCACATCCGCCCCGAATACGTCACCCAAGCTGATAGAGCGCTCGCCCGTCCAAGTGAACGAGCTCGATGGCCGACCGACCGTTACAAAACCGCCGCCCTCTCCCAACTGCTGGTCCGAACTCATCCAAATCTGGTAGTCGTTGGCCAGCACGAGGCGAAACTCCACCGCCACAATCTCGGACTTATCGGCCGAGGCGCGATTGACAAACGACGCGCTGTCAAAGTCGTAGAGCAGGCTAATTTGCCCGTCGCCATCCGCGGTGAGAAACCCCTGCCGCTCTAAGCCGCCGCTGATCACCGGGCCAAAGCGGATGTCGCGGCCCGACTCCACCGTGCCGTCCCGATAGGTGATAATCACGTCCGAGGCATCGGGGAAGAACGCAGCACCGCCGGCACCGTCTTCCGGCGAGTCGTCGCGCAAGGCAATCGCGATCTGGGATATAGTCTCGTTCTGCTGTTTGTTCAGCCCGCCTTTGTACAGGGTTTCAATTAGCTGACCCGACTCGCTGTTGGTCTGGTGGGCGTTGACCGCGTGCAGGCCCAACTCCACGAAATCCCCTAGCTGGGCCGTAAACCGCCCCCCCACGAGAGACGTCGCGTCCGTAAAGCGGCTCTCTTCCACCTGCAAGCCGCGCGGGCCAGTGATCAGCGAGTGGAGAAAGGTCAGTTGGTATTTGTCGGTGGCGAGGTCGATCTGCATGCCGTTCAGGCGCGGCTTGGAAAACGACAGCGGCGTCAAAGTCGTCCGCAGGTTGTTGCTCACTGTCAGCGCGTAGTGATATTGGCCCTTGTGATCGCCGGCGATGACCAACTCGTTGAACCACCGCGCAAACCGCTCGGTCTTGAACAAGGAGCTACCGGCCTCCTCGGGCCGCCTCTGCGCCGTGTTGAAGATCAGCCACCCCTGGGTCAGGTAGTTCCCGTACAGATCGTAGAAGTAATCGCCCTCCAAGTCGATGTTCACGTAGCGTTGATACGGCAGCCGCGCGCGGTTGGTGTACTCCCACTGCCGCCACGGGTATTCGGCGAACATCACCTGCGGCACGTACCAGCGCCGCATGGCCGGGTCTAGCGCGTCGAGGTACACCTCCGGGCTTTGCGCTACTTCCTGTTGCCATCCCAGACGGCTACCGTAGGCCCCGTCGGCTAGGGCGAGCAATGCTGCGCAGCAGGCAAACGTCCGCCGTAGGTTTACAGACAGCTTCTTACAGTGAATGGCCCTAGTCAAATCCATTTCTCCAGCCTAGTACGCCACACCCACCACACCATTGGCCACTTCGCGTCCCTTGTCGGTGTCCCAATCGAGCTGATAGAGGTACATGCCGGGCGGCACGAGTGCGCCCTCTTCGTCGCGCCCGTTCCAAGTTTGGGCAAAGCTGCCGCTGCCGGTGTTAGTCGCAACTTGGCGCACCAGTCGCCCGGACAGATCGTATATCCGCAAGCGGATCTGCCGCAGACTCTCCAAGTCGCGCAACTCGTATGCAATCGCTACTTGGTCGTTGACCCCGTCGCCGTTGGGCGTAAAGGTCGCTGGCGTGGCCTGCACGCTGCTGATGAGGCCACCGCCCATGGGCGTGCGCACCGATACTACGTCGCCACTAAAGCGAAACGTCGCATTGCCCGGGGCGACCTGCTGCTTGAGTTCGGGTTCGGCGCTGTCGTACACCCAGCTTCTGAAATCCGCACCAAAGCGCAGAACCTTGGCGTCGAAAACCACCTCAATCCGCTTCTCATTGTCGCGCGGCCCCACCAAGCGGTCGAACGAGACGATCAGGCGGTCGTCCTCAATCTCGGGCGGGAAGCGGTCGCTGATCTCCTCGCCGTCGATGAGCACCGAATGCACCCGCTCGACCGGGATCTGGGTAAAAATCTCCAGCCGGTCAAAGCCCAAGTCACTGGCGCGCAAAACCGGGCGCACCACATAGGTGAAGGTTTCAGCCGCAAAGCTCTGCGTGGCAATCGGCCAGATCTCCCCAATCACCTCTTGGGCCACTGGATCCTCGGAGAACAGCAGGGACATGTCGTCGATGCGCGGAGCCGCGTCGCCGCTGGCGAACAGGATGGCCTCTAGCTGGAAGTAGCGCGCCGGACTCGGCGAGAGCACGGGCGTGCCGTCCTGCCACAAATCCGCTGGCAACTCGACCTGCCGCAGCCCAGCCGCAAACTCATAGGGCGCGGACCACGGGCTCCAATTTTCTAGGTCGTAGCCCAACTCCACGTCGTTCCACCGCCGGCGGCCGAGCTGGGTCAGGTAGTCGTCGAGGGTCGATGCTTCGAGAGTGCCGGTCGGGCCGATGACGCGGTAGATGTTGGGCTGCGGCGTGTTGCCCGTGCGGGTGCGGAGCAAAAGCTGGGTCCCCTCGAGCACCTCGCCTTGCCAGCGAATTTTGCTCCACGCGACCTCGCGGCCAAAATCCATGATCGGGGTGCGGTAGGTCGTCCGGGTCACAAAGCCCTCGCCATAGATTTCTAACTCGGCGATTTCCCAGTCGCGCTCGGGGTCGAGCGGGCGAATGGCAATCCACTTGAGATCGCGGGTGGGAAAGCGCAAATCCACCACCACGTCGAGGCTCTCGCGGTTGCGCGCCAAGATGTCAAAGGCCGGATCGTTGGGCGCGCCCAAGGCCGCGTCGATAACCATGTACCAACGCTTGCCGCGCTGGCTGCGGTCGAAGTTGCTGTCCCAAAACGGCCCGGTGTGGTCGGCCACGCCGATTTCGTACCACGCCAAGTAGTTGTCCTCAAACCCTGGCCGGGGGAAGAAGCGGATGCGGTTGATGGGTAGCTCGGCCCCCAAGTGCATGACGTTGTTTTTGACCACGCCGGGGTTGTTGCGACCGGCCAAGCGCGGCGGCTCGGGCACCCGCACTAGCATGGCGGTCGTCGGATCGCCGTCGATGAGAAACTGCAAGGGCTGGGAGTCGGTTACCAAGTGCGTATGGCCGTAAATGCTGGCCGTGTAAAAGTGCCCTTGGCGCTCCTTTATCGACAGCGCCAGATTGTCACTCGGGTCGATGTACACTGGGCGCAAGCCGCCGTCGGCAAAGTCGATCAACGTATCGACGCCCGCGGTGTTGAAACGCACACTGACCTCTTCGTCCACCGCGCCAATGGTCACCTCCTCGACGATGCCGCCCTCGGCGTCGAGCAGCACGTACGCAGCCGTCTGCTCGGAGACCAGAGCCTGCCAAGAATTGCCATCCGCGCCGCCGAGGCGAAACTCACCGCGGCCCCACGCGCTGGCGGTCCAAGCCACGGCCAGCACCGCGCTTAACCAGCCCATCCGCTCTATCCGATTCAGCACCACGTCTCCTTTCGTTCAGTACGCCACGCCCAAGGGCCGCATCGTCTGCCCGCTGCGCGCATCCCCTTGCACCTCAATCCGCACCAAGTAGATGCCGGGGGCAACGCGCTGGCCCCGCTCGTCGGTGCCGTCCCAATGCACGGCGTCGTACACGCCGTTTTGTCCCTCGGCGTCAAAGAGGCGGAGCACCCGCCTACCCCCTAAATCCCACAGGTCAATCACAATCCGCGCTTTGCCGATGACCGCCAGCACCTCAAAGTTCACGTCGAGGACATCGTTCACTCCATCCCCATTGGGCGTCAAGACTTCGCTGCTGAGAGCGAAATTGCCGATCAAGCTGCCCTCATTCACCGCGCGGCTCAACACGGTCGTCCCCGATTCGGTCGCCACGTCGCCTTCCGCCAAAAAGGCCGCGTTGCCCGGAGAAATCCCCTGAAAGGCATCCTCTTCTAGCAATAAGGCGCGGCCGCCAAAGCGGGTGCTAAAGGCCAGCACTCGGCTGGCGAAGTGAATTTTCAGCACCGCGTCGTGCTGGTTTATGGCCGGGAAACTCACGGCAAAGCGCTGGTCGTCAATGGCGGTGATGGCGACTTCACCTTCGGTTGTGACTCCATCGGTGACCGCAAAAGCGTGGTCGAGTACCTGCTCGCCGCTGGCGTCGATGATCTCGATCCGCTCGACGCGGCCCACGCGACTCGGCGTAAACACCTCAAAGCTGTTGAAGCCCTGCACGTAATCATTCTCCATCTCCGCCCGCACCGCGTACACAAAGGGCACGTCCGCGGCAGCAGGCACCTCGCGGGGGAAGATCTCGCCGACGAGGGCATCAGCTAGCGGCGGCGCGGAAAACTCGAGCGCGATCTGCTGGAGAATGTGACTCGCCTCCAGGTGCTGGCTCTGGAATTCTACGCGGAATTGGAAATAGCGGCTGGGACCGGGCGAGAGAATCTGCGTACCCGCGGCCAACTCTTCCAGCGCATAAGGCGAAGTCCACGGACTCCAGTTTGCCAAGTCGTCGCGCACTGAGCCACGCTCCCAATCGTCGCCCTGACGCCCGCGCTCGGGCAGCTTTAAGTACTCCTTGCGCAGCAGCGGCTCGTCCGGATTATCCACGGACGACGGGATCTCAGGGGCGTCTTGCAGGGCCACCTGCTTGCGGGTGTACGCCAAGGGACTGGGGTCGTGACCGCTGCGGGTGCGCAACTGCATGTCGGCCAGGTCCGCAGCGCCTACTTGCTGCTGCAAAGTGCGGATGAGGCCCCAATTGGCCGGGCTGCCCATGTCGATGATCGGCGAGATGTAGCGCGCCGTCGGAAAGAACCCCTCGCCAAAGACTTGGAGCTTTTCGATTTCAAAGGGAATGGCCGACGTGGCCCGCAGGCGGATGAAGCGAATGTAGCGCGGCGGGTCGATAAACACTTCGGTGATCCGGTCGCTGTTGTCGTTGCGCACGACATAAGTCTCCCAGATCGGGTTGCCCGAGCTGGTCAGCACCAAGCCGTCGTTGATCTCCACTTCAAAGTTTTTCAAAAAGTCGTTTTGAAAGGGAGTACCAGGCGAGGGAAAGATCGTGTTGCGCGGAAAAAAGCGCAGCCGGTTGACCCCAAAGCGCGCGCCTAAGTCGAGAATGAGCTGGGTCCCCAAGATGTCGTCTTCTTTGCGCTCGAAGGCCTGCCCAGTCGGGTCGGCCGCGAGCATGTCCTCGAAAATCACCTGGAGTTGCAAAGCGGTCAGGTCGAAGACGGTCGGTGCGCGCAACGAGCCACCTCGATCCAGCACCTCTGCGGCCAAATTCTGCTCGGCACCCACTCGCCGCGGCAGAATGCTGCCCGGAAAATCCGCGCTTCTAAACTCGATCAAATCGGCCGGCGCATAGCCTATTTCGGTGACATTGGGGTCGAGAAAGGAGCGGTGCTCGGGCTGGATCGTCGTGATATCCTCGGTCCCTTCGACCCGCCCGGTCCACGAGATTTGCCCGTCCTGTCCGATCAGCAGGACTTGTCGGGCCGCTAGCGGCTGCACCAAGCACGCAGTTAAGACCCCAATCAGCAACGCGGCTCTCATGGTATTTCCCCCGACAATTGTTTCAACAACACGTCCCTCTCGGTTTGCACGCGCTCGTCGAGTTGGGCGCGTCGCTTTTGGCGCTGGTACTGAGCAAACGCTTCCCGTGCAGCTTGCTCATCGCCCAGCAGCCCGTGGAGCTTGCTCAGAAAGAAATACACCCGGTAGTCGTCCGGGGTGATCTCAGCCAGCTTAGCGACACAAGTGAGAGCCTCGCGGTAGCGTCCCTGCCAGAAGAGCAGCTTACCCAGCCCCCACAAGTCGGCGTTCGAACCGGGACTTTCCGCGAGCACGGCCTCGAGCTGTGCTTCCGCCTTTTGCATGGCTTCCTCCCCGACCAGTCCTTGCTGCCGCCACCAGCCTTCCGCCCTTGCGCGGCCCAACTCGCCGCTGCGGCGGTCCAACTCAATGAGGAGATCCGCCAGCCCCAAGGCCGCTTGCCGCGCATAGGTCTTTTGCTCCAACAGCTCGACGTAAGCCGCAATCGCTAATTCAGCCCGGCCTTCGGTTTCGTGAATGCGCGCTAGCTGATACCGAGCCCGGCTGCTGTCGGGGCGCAGCACCAGCAAGTCGCCGTAGGACTGGGCCGCACTCTGCAAGTCGCCGCTCAGGCTCTGCGCGTCGCCTAGGCGACCGAGCAATACGGCGGGATCGCCACCTTGGTCGAGCAGGGTCTGATAGAGACTGACGGCAGCGGCTGGCTGTCCGGCAGCTACATAGCGAGCCGCCAGCAACTCCTGCGCTCGGCTTTCTTCGGGCCAACGCTCTAACAATTCGCGGTACGCGGCAATAGCCTTGCCGTGCTCGTCCTTTTCGCCGTAGAGCGCTCCGAGCGCGTAGTAGGCGGCGGGCAAACCGACCCCTGCCGCAACCGCACTCCGGTACTCGCGCAGGGCGTTGGCTGTCATGCCCTGCTCTTGGTATGCGTGGCCCGCCCAGTAGTGCTGCTCCCCTTTTGACCTCCCATCGCACGCATGGAAACCAATACTGAGCGCGATTAGGACCGCCCACGGGCACTGGGCCAATATAGCAGTCCTGAATGACTTGAACGATTCGATGTGCATATCGTCTTGTTTCTACTATTCTGCGTCCATCTGCGTCCATCTGCGGATCTAATTCAGCCCCGCGTAAATCGTCACAAAGGATTCGTTGGTCGTCCGCGCCTTCTGTCCGGTGAACTGCTTGCGCTCTACCTTCATGCCAGTCAAAGCGCGGAGCTTGTAGCCGAGGTAGTTGGATTCATTGCTGAACTGAACGGCTACAGTCACCGCGTCGAAGTCGTTGGCATCGGCGTCGAAGTCGTTGAAGATCGCGTACTCCACGCCGGCCTGAAGCTTGGTCACCTGCAATACCTGCGTCTCCACCAAACCCGAAAACAGCTCCATCAGGCTGGTGTGGCTGTTGAGCGACAGCAAGCTGCGGCTCTGCTTGCGAAACTCGCTCTTCCAGCGCGGCTCCAACGACCACGCCCCGAGCTGTAAGCGATAGCTCGCTTTGTTGATCAGGCCGAAGAAGAAGTCAGAAGGTGCCAAGCCGTATTGCTCCCGCTGGGCCTTTTCCATCTGCTGGTGAAAGTGGAGCCAGTGCATCTTGGTGGTCAGAAAGAGCGCCGCCACCTGTAGATTGTGGCCGACAAAGAGCTGGTTGGCCCAAGTGTCGCGCGCCAACAGCGGGTCCTCGACCTTGGTCAGTTCGCCGCCGCGCAGTGTATTGTCCGGCGCCCACTGCAACAACGGGTTGGGAATGTCGTCTTTGACCAACTTGCTCATCTCGAAGACTCGGAAGCGACCCAGCCGCGGCGCATCGCGCTCGTAGGTGAACATCAGGTAGTTGCTCTCGTTTTTGCGCGCCGAGGAAATCAGCCCCTCGCGCAGCGCGCCCAACGCCAAGCGCGCCCGCGGCGTGATGTCGGCCCCGAGGTGGATGTTGAATCCCCGGTGATCCCGGCGATACGGATAATCCGGCTCCTCGTCGTTTTCGTATTGATCGACCCAAAAGTTGTTGTTCATATCGACTCCAAAAAGAAACTCGGGCCGATCGACGTAAAACCGCAGAAAAGCCTCCTCGTAGTCCGGCTCGGTATTCGAGCGCACGAACGTGTCGTTTTGGTTGAAGTCGGGCACGAAGTCGTTGTTTTGATCCCAGCCCGGAAAGACCTGCTGATCGCCGCTGAGAAAGTCGAAGCGCACGTTGTCCGGGAATTTGTCTTGATCGTCGTTGTCATCGACCAAATCGACCAAACTGCGCTCGTTGTCGTAGTCAAATTCCCCGGTGCCCGAGGTGATAAAGGTCTGAGTGTTGTAGCGCGGGTCCATGCTGTAAAACTCGCCGAAGGCAAAATAGGGAGCGGCCTTCTTGGACACGTTGACCATCCAAGCGGGTGCCGACCGCCGGCCGCCGATCCCAGAAAACGCCTCGTGGGTTTCCGTGAGCACGTTGGGGTACTTCCGATAGCTCCAACTCAAATCGTACTCGCCGTATAAGTCGAAGCCCCGCAGATCCTGCAACTCGACGCTGCCACCAAAGATGTGGGTCGCCGTCGGCAGGCCGTACTCAAAACGAATGGTCTGCAAATTGGTGATGTCCTGGACATTGCCCTCGGCCTGCGCGACGAGCAGCAAGACCTCTTGGCCGTCGAGGTTGATCTGGCGGTCCGAGGTCATCCAGACCTGATAGTCGTTGCCCAGCGTCAGCAGGAATTCGACCTTGGCGATTTCGTCCTTGGCAAAACGGGAGCGATCGACAAAGTCCGGGCTGTCGAAATCGTACACCAGCCGCATCTCCTCCGGCCCATTGGCGGCGACAAAGCCCTGCTGCAAGAAGCCGCCCTCGATGATCGGCTCAAAGCCAATGGCCTTGCCCGATTCCTCCGAGCCATCGCGATAGGTGATCTGCACGTCCGACGCATCGGGGAAAAACGCCGCGCCGCCCACGCCGTCTTCGGGCGAGTCGTCGCGCAACACGAGCTTGACGAGCGAGATGGTTTTGTTCTGCCCGATAGTCAGCGAGCCAGCAAAGGGGTTGCCGGCCTGCTTGTCGAGCAAGGTGTGCGACTGATGGGCATTGGCCGTGTGCAGCGCGACTTCGGCAAAGTCGCCGATCTGGGCTCCCAATCGCCCGCCCGCCAAGATGGTGTTGTTCGTCCGCAGCACCTCGCGGTCCCCAGTCGAGCCGCCGCCGGGGTTGCTCAGCCGCGAAAACAAAAAGGTCGCTTCGTAGCGGTCGGTAGCTAAGTCGAACTGCACGCCGTCCATGCGGGCCTTGGCAAACACCATCGGCGACAGCACCGAGCGCAGGCGGCTGCTCGCCGTCAAGGTGTAGAAGTACTGGCCCTTGTTGTCTTGCGCCACCACCACCTCGGAAAACCAGCTCTGGAAGCGGGAGGACTTAAACAGCACGTTGCCAAACTGCTGGGGCTTGCTCTGCGAGTTGTTGAAAATCAGCCAACCGCGCGTGAGAAAATTGCCGTACAGATCGTAGAAGTAATCGCCCTCCAAAGTCGTTTCCACGTAGCGTTCATAAGGATTGCGCGCATAGTTGGTGTATTCCCACTGCCGCCAATGGTACTCGCTGTACAGCTCCTGCGGCACGTACCAGCGGCGCACGGCCGGATCGAGCGCGTTCAGGGCCACCCCAGGACCTTGGGGCGCAAGACTCGTCTGGTCGTCGAGCTGCAAGCCCAAGCGCGTCCCGTACTGGCCCTGCGCAACAGCCGGCGCACCGACCGCACTCCACAACATTAGGAGACCGCAATAAATACCGGTCTTTGGTCTCAAGATAACCTCCCTTTGCAATGCCTTAATTTGATGTTACGCAAAGGCGATTGGGTATGGGATGCTTCGCTTTGCTCAGCATGACAAGGAGAGAAAGTATCAGCCGCTGTCATGCTGAGCGGAGCGAAGCGGAGTCGAAGCATCTAATACTAATACCTAGGTGCCCGTGCATAAGTCAATGCCTCAATAAGCAACGGCGATGAGGCGGGTGCGGGTCGTCCCTCCGGCCCCTTCTGCATCTGCCTCCACTGTAATCTGACATAAGTACAACCCCGGCGGCACCACCTGTCCGGCCTCATCCTTCCCGTCCCACCTAAACTGCTGCGGCCCACCGGTCGCCAACCCTATTAGCTGCCGCACCCGCCGTCCAGCCAACGTGTACAGGTGGACAGTCAACGGCCGCGCGGCCTGCACGCGGAACAGGGAAAAGCCGATCTCCGCAGTCTCATTGATCCCGTCGCCATTGGGGGTAAACGGATTGGGCGCAATGGCAATATCGTCGATGGTGGCCCGCGCGCCCTGCGCGCCAATCGACAGGCTCTTGGAAGGACTCAGAGCGGTCGCGTCGCCCCCGTCGGCCACCTGCCAAGGCGTCGCCGGCTGGCTCTGCCGCACGGCGACCTGCATCCGCGTCCCTTGCAGGTACACTCGCCCAGCAAAGCGCACGCGCAACAACCGGCCGCGGCCCACTATCCAACCCCGCTGACTGCCCAGCCGACCGTAGCTCCGCTCGTCGAGGCTGTCGCCAGCCGCGTCAAAGGGCACCTGATCGCCCAGCCCGACCACCTTGCGGAAGTAGCGCACTGGCCCCTGCTCGTCTGCGCTAAGCTCTTCGTGGGCCGCAGCATCTACTTCGGCCAAGCTGCCGTCTGCCAGCCGCTGAAAGTAGCGCACTGCACCCCGCTCGGCATCCGGCAAGAGGCTGTGCGAGGTAAAGGTCAATAGGTTGCGATCCAATCCGGTGGGCACCTCGTCGCCGGGAAGCACCGACCGGTAGTACACTGGCGTGAGCACATCGTCCGGCGCGCCCTGCACAATCTGCGGGAATTCCAACCACAGCGAGTCGCCCTCGGCGTGTACCCTCGGCTCGTCGTCCCAATAGAGCGGCGTACCGGCCAACAACTCGGCCTCGGTACCCATAGCCGCATCGACGAACCTCAGATCAAATGACGGCTCCGCGTGCAAGAGCAATTGGTCGAAACCCGGGCTGCGCACGTTGGCTGGCTGCTGCAAAAAGTTGGGCTGCACGTAGAGCGCAAAGGTGTCGAGCACTCCGGCTTCAGCAGTGGTCGGCCACACCTCGGCCCGCAGGTGCTGCGCCACCGGCTGGTGGAACGCGACCGCAATGCGGTGCAGGGCCGCTGCGTTTTCGCCGCTGCTTTTGAGGCGCGCTTGAATCTGCATGAAGCGCCGCAAGCCCGGCGAAGTAGCCAAGTCCCCAGGCTGCAAGTAGCGCTGGCTCCACGGACTCCAACCCGGCCCCACCACCACGGTCGTGTCCGAAGGCCCCTTCAGAAAGCCGGCCAGCGTCCTGTACTCGTCCGCGGTCTTCTGGTTGCCGGTCTTGTCGAAATAGCGGATTTGCTGCAAAAGCTGGTCGCCGGTGCGAGTGCGGATCTCCACATCCGTGCCCGGGGGTGTGTCCGCCTCCCAGTGAACCTCGCCCAAGGCCACCAACCCCGGCAGCTCGATCAAATCCGACTCCAGCACCACCTCGGCCGGCGGCCCTTCAGCGAGCAGCATGAGCTCAGTCTGATACGACCAGAACTGGTTCATGTGGCCGGTGCCACCCGGGCCGGTGGCCCTAAATCCCGGCGGCACGTGACCGATGGTGACCATGTCGAGGAAGCGAGTCAAAACTGGTGGGTCCTGAATGTCGGCAATGTCGCGAAAGTTGCCGGTGAAGATATTGCGCTCGCGTTCCTCCGGGCTGATGCGCTGCCACTTGAGATTGCCCTGGGCGTCGCGCTCGCCCGTGGAGGCGCGCATAATGTAGCCCCGACTGCTGCCCACTAAGCGGGTCTGAGCCAAGCGCACAATGCCCCCCATATCTATGGTTAGCACGTTGGCAGTGGGATTTTTCGGGTTGCGGATCTGGTGTGAGAATCCAGTGCCGGCGTCGCCGTCGAACGCAAGCAGCGTATTGGTTCCATCGGTCGTCAGCACGTACGAGCCGCCGTTTTCAATCAGGTTGATGCCCAAGTTGTCTCCCCAGCCGTGCGCTTCGACCTCGGCTAGGCGCGGCAGCTCGCGGCGGTAGTAATCCCGCCGCCCCTGGCGCTGCTCTTCTAGAGCCTGATAGGTAGCCTCGTCCACCGGCTCCTCGCGACCGGCTACATCGCGCGCAAAATAGACGATATCCCCACGCTCTGCTTCCGGCAGGGCCTCCCATGCCTCCTGAGTAATCTGTCCAGCCCGCCCGCCGCGCGTATCCGTGATGACGATGCGGATCGTCTCGATCTTTCGCCCGGTCCACTCGGGCGAGCGGCCCAGGCTCTCCGCGAGCTTCTTCTCGCTAACCGCGCCAGTGGCCGGAGGCAGTTCGGGGCTGGTGTGCTCGCTCTCAAATATGTATTCGCGCTGCGTGGTATTGGGCGCGTCCTGCGGGATGAACAGTTGGAAGCCAATGCGGCTATTCGGCTCGTGCAACAGCGCGCTCTGCCGGTCCGACAGCAGCATAATAAAGCGCAGGAAGGGATCCCCCAGCGACTCATCGACGAACTGGAACTTGAGCCGCTCCACCGGCACCACCCGCCCCAAGTCCACCTCAATCCACCACTGCTCAATGGGGTCGCGCGGGTCCGGCTCCCAGAACGTGGTCGGATCGCCGTCGAGAATATTGGCCGCGAGCCGCGGATTGGATCCCACCCGACTGATCCCAGGCCGCACCCAATAGTCAAAGACCAACTCATTGAGCGTATTCCGTATCGGCTCGCCAAACACGTCGAACTGCATGGTGCTGTCGATGGTGCCAATGCGTGGGTCGGGCTTGCTGATGACGATCGGACGCTTGAATCCGGGATCGTCTAGGACGTTGAAGACCGTCCGCAGCGAATGCGCCCGCACCGAGCCGTCCTCGTGTATGCGCGCCAGATGGGTGGGAATGGACCACTGCTGCCAGTGGCTGCCCCGCTCGACTACGACTTCGTCACCGGCAATCTGATAGCCCGACTGGGCCTCGGCCAATGCCCAACTCAGCACTAGGCCGACGAGGATCTGCACGGCGAAGTGGCTCTTCATAGTTCCGCGTTCTCCCTCGCTTGCTGGCGGCCCGCCCCAACCGCTCCGGAACACCTATCTCCCCGGACCCTTTCTTACAAATGTGATAAAACCCTAGCCGATGCGGAAGGGGGCTCACATCCCCCACACCTCAATCGCCGCCCCACCAACCGACGTCCGACGGTCGTGAAACACCTTGTCGGCCCAACGCCTGTTTTCGCGCCGGTCAAAAATCACCAGATGCCCCACTTCAGCTCCGCAGCGATCCATGTACCCCACAGTCTGTTCCACCCCCTCGGCAACCGTCTGCTCCAAGCTCTTGTGCAGAATTTTGCACTCAACCACAATCTTGCGCGTCTGATCGCCCTGCGGCCATATAATGAGCAAGTCCGTCCGTCCTCGACCCAACCCATACTCGCGCTCAATCCGCCCGCCGCTATTCACAATGCGCTGCAAAAACGCCTGAAGCAAAAGCTGCGGTCCTGCCTCTTGGTACTGAAACCGATCCACCCAATGCTCGGAGTGCTCGCGGAAAAACGCCTGAAAGGCCGACATCAGTTTGTCCACGTCCAAGCCCCCCTCGGCATCTACATACCACGTCGTGTCTTGCTCAAATTCCTCTTGCACCACCCACGTCAATTCGCGCGGCACTACCTCGGCGTAGATCGGATTGGCCACGCGCAACGGACGATCCTGAGCAAGCAAACCCAAATCCCGCACGTACTCCAAGTCTCGGTCGGCAAAGTGGCGTTGTTCGCCGCCGCTCAGCAGCGGTTCGACCACTCGCCGCACCCGCTCCTCCTTGAGCTTGTCGGCCAGTTGATCCAGATGCGTCTCGCGCCGCAGGATGAGTTGCTCTTGCGCGGCGAGGAGGGCCTCAGCTACCACCGGATGGCTCCGATTTCGTCCAACCTCGCTCTTAAAGCAGGTTTCGTAGGCCAAGGCGTTGACTAGCCACGGCTGCCCTTGGGTCTGTTTCCAGATCGTCTCCAGCGCGTCGTCCGTGAACACTTGGCCCGTCTCGGCCGTGTGTTGCGCCAACAGAGCCTGCACCTCCTCGGCACTGAAATCGCCCAACCGCAGCGATTCGGCCTTGATATTGAACGCGCTGCCGCCGGCGACCATCGCATTCTCGGCCGTCGATTGAATCCGGTAATCGCGCACATCCCGCACTCCGCACAACACCGCGCTCTGCGGAAACCCCTCCGGCCGCAAATCGTAGCCAGCGCGCAACTGACGCAGCATCGCCAACAACGAATCCCCAATCAAGGAATCGATTTCGTCAATCAGCAGCACCAGCGGTTTGGGACTGGCCTCGGCCCAGCGCGTCAGGGCCTCGCGCAAGGCCCCCGGTCCAAACTCGGCGAAAATAGCGGCCCATGTCTGGGTTAGAAATTCGTCGCCCAGCGTCAAGCGCGCCCGAGAAGCCAGTTCGCCCAAGATGACCTGAGTGGCCTGTTCCACATCTTCGCGCAGAGCTTGGGCGGCCTCTACGTTGACGTACACGCAGCGGTAGTCGCTTCCGGCGTTGAGCAGGTCGCGCAGGGCCAGCAGCGAAGAGGTTTTGCCCGTCTGGCGCGGCGCGTGGAGGACAAAATACTTTTTTTGCTGAATGAGGGTCAGCACATCGTCGAGAGCCAAGCGGTCCAACGGCGGGACGTGGTAGTGGTCATCGGGCCGGACCGGACCAGTCGTGTTGAAAAAGCGCATCGCGGAAATTCCTCGCCTGTGCGTAACGTCAGTGCGTAAGTAGATGCAAAAACTATTAGGTAGGGCCAAACCCCAAGGCTGTCAAGATAGCCGCTACCAATCCACCAAGACAGCGACTTGGTCCTTGTACTTATCCTGCAACTGGCGGATAAACGCGCCGATCCGTTCGTTTTCCCGCTGGCGGCGCAAGCTAGCGGCTGCCCGGCGGCGCGCCTCGGCAAAGGGCTGGATCTGGCCACCTTCCCGCCGCAGCACCCGGAACACCGCGTACCCATCCATGCTTTCTAGCGGGCCGACGAGCGTGCCGACCTCAGCGGCAAAGGCCGCTTTTACCAACTCGGGATAGCGCGGCTCGTACAGGCGCAACAGGCGCATCTCCCAACCGTGCTCGCGCACCCCGTGCCCCTCGACACCAGCGTGCGAGCGCACGCCGGGCCGGTCGAGCAAATCGGCGATGGGCGCACCAGCCTCCCACTCGGCGCGCAAAGCCGCCGCGTCTTCTTCCTCGGCGGTCCACAACTCGTGGACGACCACGGCCTCTTGGGTGCGGTAGCGGTCCTTCTGAGCCTCGTAATGCGCTCTGATCTCGTCCTCGCTGGGCGCGGCCCCGACCGTGGCCTGTTGGAAGAGCTGATTGAGGATCAATGCCCGACGCTGGTGCTCGCGCCACTCGACAAAGACCGCCTCCTCAGTCCAGCCGCGCTGGCGCGCCTCGGCCTCAAAGAGCCGCACCGGCAGCAGCAAACGCCCGATCCGCTCGGCAGCTTGGGCCTTGTCCTGCAATACGCCCTGTGCTCCAACCGCCTGCAGGCTGCCCAAACCCTCGGCCACACTGATTGTGCCGCCTTCGTACGCGTAGAATGGGTGATTCAACTCGTCCGTCGTCAGGGGCCGGTCCAAACTCTGGAGCAAGATGGCCTCGCCCTCTGGATTCAGGCGCACATCGTAGCGGACGCGGAGGCGTTCAAACTCCTCCTCTTCCTTCTCCCGCGTCCGTTCCTTGCGCAGCCGCTCGGCCACTTCCTCGCTGTAATCGCCGAGCGCGGCCGGGCGATCCTCGATAAAGCGAAAGATTTGATAGCCGCCGGCTAACCCGACCGGCTCGGCCACCTGTCCAACGGGTAAACCCACAAAAACGGCGGGCGGAATGGAGAACCGCCGCGCGGCTTGCGTGCGCCCGATCCACCCAACCACGCCGTCGCCCTGCGCGGCAAAGAGGTCGTTAGCGGCAAAACGCGCAGCTACTTCCTCAAAGGGCTGCCCCTCGCGCAGGTCGCGCCCGACTGCCTCTAGCTCCTCGCGGGTGCGCACCAAGATGCGACTGAAGAGCCGCTCGCGGTCAAACCCCATCTCCGCAAAGGCGCGCTCGACATCTGCGGCTGTGATCTCCACCTGCGGCACAATGACTTGGGCGCGGTAGCGCTCCACGAGGCGCTGCCGCACCATTTCGCGGAGCTGGTGCGCAACCGCCAAGCTGGTGTCGATCCCGAGCGAGCGCGCTTCGACGAACATCAGCTCCTCGTCAATCATCGACTGCAAGTGCTCCCGATCGGCTGCGCGTCCATCCTTGGAGCTGCGCAATCCCGGCGGCAGGCGCTCGACAAAAGCCGCAAACTCCGCCTGCTCAATCTCCACCTCGCCGACCCGCGCGACGATGGTCTCGTCCTCGCCGCACCCCATCAACAACAGAGCCAGCACACCGACAAACCTATTCGATAAATAGCGCATCGACTTCCATTTCTATATCTGCATTCGTGCGTTCAACAGCGCCCGCCGCAGTCTCTATAGCTTTGGCCCGATTGCCCGTGGTGCCGCCCAGCAAATCGACGACTACTCGGGCCGCCTCGCCGTCGAGCACCAAGGCTGGCCGGCCTTTGACCTCGGTCTCAGCTAGGGCTACATTCGCGCTGTGCAGTGCTGCCATAAGCAAAAATATCCTCACCATCGCCATATAAGTCGTCCCTCTATTATTCGGATGTTGCGCACCTTTTGCAAGCGTCCACCTGATCGAGACAAGTATGAGAAAATTCCTCCAAAAGACAAAATTCGCCGTCTATGGCTTGCTCGGCAGCTTGGCACTTGCCGCCTGTGGCTTCGACGAAGGGGGCATAAAGCACGTCCCCCGCAACCGCACCCTCATCCTCGGCCTGCCGCAGATGCGGGACTACGACTCGTTCAATCCCTTTATCGTCGGCACCCAGTCCCCAGGCTTCGACTACCTGTTTGAGCCGCTCTACTTCTACAATGCGTACGTAGAAAAAGACCACGTCATACCCTGGATCGCCAAAAGCCACGAGTACAACGCAGACTACACCGAAGTGACAATCCACATTCGCAAGGGAGTGACGTGGAGCGACGGGCGGCCTTGGACCGCCCACGACCTCAAGTTCACCGTTGACATGCTCAAGGCCCACGCCCCAGAGCTGGCCTTTTCCACCGACATGGATACTTGGGTCGCCGAGGTCCAAGTCCCGGATTCGCTGACGGCGCGATTCGTGCTCAAAGCACCCAACCCCCGCTTCGTATTCTCCTATTTTACCTACAACTTCGGCAACGGCATCCACATCGTGCCCAAGCACATCTGGGAGGGCGAGGACCCGACCTCGTTCAAAAACCTCGATTTGGCGCGCCGCCTACCCGTCGTTAGCGGCCCCTACCGCCTCGCCCTCTCCGAGCCTCAGCAGCGGCTCTGGGATCTGCGCGAAGACTGGTGGGCCGCCCAAATCGGCTTTCAGCGCCTGCCAAGGGTCGAGCGCATCATCTACCTGCCCCAAGGCGACGAGAACAAGTGGGTTCAACTCATCCTCGCCAATCAGATGGATCAGTGCATCGACTTGCGGCCCTCCAACATCAAGACCCTCCTCGACCAAAATCCCAACGTCACCACGTGGTCGGGCCGCCAACTGCCCTACGGCTACCGGGACTGGTGGCCACCGGCCCTCGGCTTCAACAACCTAGAGCCGCCCTTCGACGACCCAGACATGCGCTGGGCCGTAAACCACGCCATTGACCGCGAACAACTCGTGGCCATCGGCTGGCAAGGAGCGGGAGAGTACACCCTGTTGCCATTCCCTCACTTCCCACCGTTGATGCACTACATCAACCAAGTTCAGGATCTACTAGCAAAGTATCCCGTGGGAAAACACGACCTAGCCCAAACCGCAGCCATCATGGAGCGCAAGGGCTGGAGCAGAGATGCGGAAGGCATGTGGCAGCAGAACGGCGAGCGCCTGAGAATCCCGGTCGTCGTCTTTCCCTCCCTCTTCCAAGACTTCACGCCCGTGCTGGTCGAACAACTGCGCCGCGCGGGTTTCGACGCCTCCTTCCGCATGTTCTCCGACGCCTATACCCGCATGACTCAGGGCACGGCCCGCGCCTTTGTCATGGGCAACGGCGGCTCCGTGCGCGATCCGTATTTCACCCTCCGGCTCTACCACAGCCGCTACGTCCAGCCCACCGGCACGGCCACTCCGTATTTCTGGCGCTGGCGCAACGCGGATTTTGACCGCTTAGTCGATCAGATGGGCCAGACCTCGCCCGACGATCCGGCGCTCGTGCCGCTGTTTCGCCAAGCCCTTGAGATTTGGCTAGCCGAATTGCCGGCCATTCCCCTCTTGCAATGGTTCCACCGCATCCCCCACAACCAAACCTATTGGAAAAACTGGCCCTCGGCCGAAAACCCCTACATGAACAGCGCCTATTGGGTGCGCTCGTTCTTGATCGTGCTGTTGGGATTGGAACCGGCGCAGCCTTGATATTGAGTTATGAACTGACATTACGCAGTCTTTGTCCCCAACTTCCCATTCCTGTATCCTTTCCGCTACACCCCAGCGCCTCATATCCCCTCCTCTCCGCTGAGCCGCCGCTGTGGCACGATTCTTGCCTTGGGTTGCGGGTACCACTCCACCCGCAACCCAAGGCATGGCTCATGGCCGAATTCGATACCATCGCCAAACATCTCATCCACACCTACCCTCAAGACTTCGCCCGCTTCGCCCTCCACCAAGACGATGTCGAAATCCTCGGCGTCGTTGACACCGAACAACCCACAGTCGAAGCCCACCGCACCGACAGCCTCATCCACGTGCAAGTCGGCGGCGAGGAGGCGTTGGTCCATCACGAGTTTCAAACCACCGATAGTAGCCCACCCATGCCGCAGCGCATGGCCGGTTATATTGGGCGTGCCATTGAGCAGCACGGCCTACCGATCTACTCCAACGTCATCTATTTACGTCCCGACGCCGGCCGCACCGATCCGGGGCACTATATCCAAGAGCGGCACGGCTACCGCGTGCTGGTGCAATACAAGGTGATTCGGCTGATTGAACTAGAAGGGCAACACATCCTCGACGAGGGGCCTTCGGGCTTGCTTCCGTTTGCACCGTTGATGCAGCAGCCAGTGGGGGTGGCGGCCGAGGGGTGGTTGCGCCAGTGTGTCCACCGGGCGCAGCAGGTACCGATGGACGAAACTCTCAAGGCGAATTATCTGGCCGATCTTGCCATTTTGAGCGGATTAGTGTATGAATATGAAACAATAATGACCATCATCGCGGAGGCGACCATGTACGAATCGTCGGTAGTGCAGTATTTCACGGAAAAGGGCATCAAACAAGGCATCGAGCAAGGCATCGAGCAAGGCATCGAGCAAGGCATCGAGCGAGGAGGCCGAGAACGCGCCGTTGAAGATCTGCTCGACGTGCTAGAGATTCGCTTTGGGCTGGCCGCGTCGGATCCGTTGGCCGCCCGCCTTGCGGCCATCGACGATGTGCAGCGCCTCAAGCAGTTGTTTCGCGCGGCCATACAGGTGCCCAGCCTCGAAGCCTTTAGGCACCTGTTAGACAAAGCCGAGTAGGGGCACTGCGTAACGTCAGTTATGAAGTTGCGGATGCCGTTGGCGCAGAGGTCATCAGGCACCTCGATTAGGTAGCCACCCTGATAGGTAACAGAAACAACGTCGTGTAGCATAATCGTCCGCTAACAGGTTCATGCACCCTGCTCAACAGTTGGATAATTCACTCGGCGTGTTGCGATAGAAGGGCTCTCACTGAGGGAACCAACGCATTGGGGATTTCCATCACCGTTTGCGTTGTGTCCTCCCAAACGGCCTCATCTTCCGCCACGGCCTCTTCCTCCGTTTGCAATTCGTAATGCTGGAGGAGACGTTGGACGCGTTTCTCGTCCCAACCGTCCGGAAACCTAGTCTCATTTTTCATCTTCTTCTCCAATTGCAACACTCGATCCTTCGCGTCCGGGTCTATCTTCATCTTGATCGTGCTGTTGGGATTGGAACCGGCGCAGCCTTGAGCTCGATTATTGCAACACCACCGAATCAAGCTGTGCTTTTCTGGCCTCCCAATCGGGCATACAGCGGTCGAGCAGGCGGAAGAACGCCGGACTGTGGTCATAGACACGCAGGTGACAGAGTTCGTGCATAATGACGTATTCGATGCAGTGCAAGGGCGTCTTAATGAGTTCGGTACTGAGGGTGATGGTTCCTCTCCTAGTGCAGCTACCCCAACGCCTAGTCATCCGTTGGATTCTCAAGGTGGGTGTCACCTGCTGCAAGGACGGCGCTGCCTCCAAGCAGTGAGCCATTCGTTCCCGGAAGATAGGTTCAGCGTGTGCGCGATACCAAGCATCAAGCGCTGTGCGAACACACCGAGGCTCTTCCGGCTCTGGGACAGAGACGTTCAAGAAACGACCGACTAGCTTGACCTCAACGTCGCAGGCGCGGCGAACTTTCAGCCGATACTGACGCCCAAGATAGAGGTGGGTCTCTCCAGAGACGAACCGTTTGACTTCCGGTAGTGGATGGAAAGTCTCAAAATGGCGACGCTGCTTGGCAATCCACGCCCGTCGGCTCTCAAGATGCGCTAGCACCTCCTCTAGAGGACAACCTATAGGTGCCGACGCTGTCACCGAACGGTCGGGATGAACTGAGATTGACAGGTACCGGCGCTTTTTGAACTCGAGCGCGACTGGAATTTGTTCACTCGCATACTCTACGACGACATGCTGGATATGCTCATCAGGCATATCGCACTCTCGCAATATCCAGCACCGATTCCAAAATGAGGTCAATCTCCTCGAAGCTCAGTTCGAGATTTTCTCGCTCCATAAATTCGAACAAGTAGTCTTCAATCGCTAACTTCATCCGGTTTTGGACATCGGTGTTGCGGGTCCAGTGGACGATGCGATGCTCCTGGACGATGTCGTCGATAGCCAGACTAACTGTGGCACCAATGTCCCGGACATTGGCCGTCTGGACGGTACGGTCCGCGAACACTTCTTGAATCACGCCAAAGAATGCCTTGGCCACGTCTCGGTGAGCGAGGGCCGGGGGAATATCGTCGCCGGTGCGGTTGCGCACACGGTCGGCAATTCGCTCCACCTTCCGCAGGTATTCCGCGTCGGAAAGCCGCTGTTCTCGAAAGGCCCGGATCGCGTCTTCAAGCAACTCTGAGAATTGTCGATAGAATGCGGGGTCCTTCTGCATGTGATCGTCAATCGTGCGCTTTGTACGAAAGGCGATGGTGTCGGCCTTGGACGACGCGCTGGCGAGTTTATTGACCTCCTTAGCGAAGGCGTCGGAGTTGAAGATGTCCACTAAGTCCGTGATTCGCTCCACTTCTCCCGTCCCCACGTGCTGATCGACCAGCTTTTGAATTCGCGGCTCGTACTCCTTGAAATCCACCACTTCGGCGTAGCGTCGGCTTACCGAGCTGCGCAGGCGCATGAAGAAGCGAAGATCATACTTGTATGAGGCGATTTTCTTTTCCGGCGTCGCATCGAGAAAACCCGCACTGGAGAGCGCGATCCCCAGCGTCCGTGAGAAGGCGCTCAAGCGTTCGTAGAAGCGGTCGCGCAGTCCCTCGTCTGCCAAAAGTTGCTCGTATTCTTCCTCGTCTTGCCTATTCTGGATGGTCTTGAACAGATCCCATAGGTCCGAATAGCGTTGCTGTAGCTTGTGGGATTCAGCACTCACATCCGTTATCGCGCTGGCTAAATCGTCGATCCCCTCTCTTTCGAATTCGGCGAGTTGGCCGTAGAGGTCGAACGCTTCGTCGAGGTTCTGCAAGACGCCCCGGTAGTCGATGATGTAGCCGAAATCCTTGCCGTCAAAGAGGCGATTGACCCGGGCGATCGCTTGTAGTAGGGAATGGCTCTTTAGCTGCCGCGTTAGGTAGAGCACAGTGTTGCGCGGCGCGTCGAACCCGGTCAGTAGTTTGTCAACGACAATGATGATCTCGGGCTCCTCGGCCTGCTTGAACGCGCTGATGATCTGACGATTGTATTCTTTCTCACTGCCGTATTTCGCCATCATCTTCTTCCAGAAAACCTTGACCACGTCCTTGGATTCCTCGTGGACGTCCTCCTCACCCTCGCGGTCGTCGGGTCCCGAGATTAGCACCTCGCTACTGACCATATCGAACTCGTCGAAGAAGCGCTTATATAGCAAGGCCGTGGCCTTGTCTTGGGCCACGAGTTGCGCCTTGTAGGGAGTCTGGTGCCAGTTGTCGCGGAAGTGTTCGCTCACGTCCCAAGCGATTCGCATCACTTTTTGCTCGGCTTTGTTCAACTGGTCGCTCGACGAGAATTTCCTCTTCAAGTCGCTTTTCTGCTCGTCGGACAAGCGGGCCGTAATCCGTTCAAACCAATCGTCCAGTGCCTCGGAATCAACTTTCTGATCAACGTGCCTCCCTTCATAGAGCAACGGTACCACGGCCTTGTCCTGTACGGCCTGTTCTAGCGTATAGGCGTCGATTAGGCCGCCGAAACGGTCAATGGTGCTCTTGTCCCTCTTCATTACGGGCGTGCCGGTGAAGCCTATGAAGCAGGCGTTGGGGAGCGCTTGTCTCATTTTGGCGTGCAACTCTCCGAACTGGCCTCTGTGACTCTCATCGACGAGGACGAAGATATCTGGATGCTCGTTGCGTACGCCGGCTTTGCCAACCGCGAGTTCAAACTTGTCGATGACCGTAGTGATAATCCTCGCCTTGTCGTCCTTGAGCAGTTGCTCCAAGTGCCTGCCGGTCTTTGCCTGAATAGGCTGTGTGCCGCAGTGATGGAAAGTCTTATATATCTGATCGTCGAGATCGACGCGATCCGTCACTAGGATGATTTTGAAGTCTGTAATGCTTCGTTCGAGGGCGAGAGCCTCGGCGAGCATCACCATGGTCAGGCTCTTGCCGCTACCCTGGGTATGCCAGACTACGCCGCCTTGGCGCGTTCCGTCGTGCTGGATTTTCCTCACTCTATCGAGGATCTTGTTGACGCAGAAGTACTGCTGATGGCGGGCTATCTTTTTTTCGCCTCCATCGAAGAGCATGAAACGGAAGATCAATTCGAGAAGTCGCTCCCTGCGACACAGGGCATATAGTGCTTCGTCCTGTGGCGTCACCTGTCGTTCTATGCTTCCATAGCTCTCCCGCTCCCTTCCCCAGAACTCCTTCGTAGCAAGAATCCTGTCGATCTGGCCCTCACTCAGCGGAAGACTCACCCTCTTCTTCAGGTCGGCCGCATCGCTCTCGCTGAAATTCTCCTTCCACACCGACCAGAACTTAGCGGGCGTACCTACCGTGGCGTACTTGGCCTCGTTTTTCGAGATGGCGAGGAGAAGTTGCGCGTAAAAGAAAAGACGGGGAATCTGGTCTTGTTGCTGGTTTCGGATATGCTGGCTAATGGCTTGGCCAATCGGGTCCTTCATGTCGGGCCGCTTGCACTCGATGACCACTAGCGGAATCCCGTTGACGAAGAGCACGATGTCGGGCCGACGGGTCTCCTGGCTGCCGCTGCGCTCGACCACGAACTCCTCAGTCACATGGTAGGCATTGTTTTCGGGATGCTCCCAGTCGATGTAATTGAGTTGAAAGCTCTTGGTATCTCCTTCGACCGATTGTTGCAGGCTCTTTCCCATGCACAGCAAGTCATACGCTTTCTCGTTGGTTGGCAGCAGGCCGTCATCTACTATGTCCTTCAGTGCCTGAACGGCCGCAAGGATATTGCCCTCGCTAAAGGGATACGTGCGGCCCCTGAAGATGATGGCGTTCTGCCTGCGGAGTTGCTCCGTCAGTATCTTGTCGAGGAGTACGCTGCCCCGTCGGTCACCGCGAGCTTCGACCGCTTCTTCGGGCCTGAGGTACTTATAGCCGAGGTTCTGCAGGAGTGCTACTGCGGGTAGCTGAGAGATGAGCTTTTCTTGGAAGGAGGGTAGGGCCATCAGGCACTTCGATTAGGTTCGACTGCTTAGCGGCGAATCTGTATGCAAATCTTCTTTCTTCTGAGACTCTTTCTCTGGGTTCATCCATTCAGGAAGAGGAGTCCCTGTAGCCTCTGCATACAAAGTCTCCGGTGCTATGTCGATTTCGTTGCCCCACGTCAGAACGCCAAGCTCCTTGTTGATAGCGAAGCTCCGAAAGAACTCAAGATCCCTGAATCGCTCAAATACACCTCGACGCTCCAAATACTTTGCGAAATCAACGGTTCCGCGCTGGCCGTCATCGAACTCTAGCTCGATTCGGTAGCCACCCTGATAGATAGCAGAAACAACGTCGTGTAGCATACGGCACCCCTTTGTCTAGCGGCGTGAGGCTTGAGCGGCGAAATCCAAGGCTGCCAGAACACCTTCCCTAGTCAAACGGGGATGGGCCTCAAGGATTTGCTCCACTGTCTCACCTGTGGAAAGTTTATCAAGAATCAACTCAACGGTAATGCGCGTTCCCGCGATGACGGGTTTACCCATCATAACTGCGGGATCGGATTGAATGAGTTCAGAATCCATATTCATCGGCCTCATGACAAACGCTATACTGTCATAGCCTTAAAGGGACAAAAGGGCCTGTTGTACTTCGCCTTCCTGTTTCAACGGTTCTCGTGGCTTCATTCTCCGCTTACTCATGGATTCAATAAGCCCTACTGACTTCATCACGCACTCAAGACTTATGGGCGGAATCTGTTCCCCGTCCTTTACGTGGCCTGCGAGATACTTTTCCGAGGGATTAGCGATGTCGGATCTCAGGCAGGCCATATAAGTCACAGATTCAGCTTCAAACTCCATGATGTCACGACTCAAGCCGCGACGATCAGGCCACCACTTTTCATTAGGTGTACCGAGATGGCCACAATATAAGTGTGCTAGCTCATGAACAATGGTAGCATACTGTGCTTCAGGGCTGAGTTTGGAGTTGATTATAAGATCGTATTTGACTGGGATGTCTATAAACACTGGGGTTCGCTTCTCGCCAGTTCTCACTAGAAATTTCTGCGAGTCGCGCACACCCATAGCGAGAGGACGTATGGAGCCTGCAGATTGAGAACCTGAATTAGATCCAGTGGTTCGGATGCCGTCACGTTTAGCGTTGTCGATTACGAATTCAAGCCCACGACCAATTTTACCTTCCGTTACCTCGAACGGCTTTTCAACCTCTGGTGGCAGCTCTGGGGCGTCTTCAGTAGGCTCTGTGGCACTTACATCAAAAACGAACATGACTGGACCCATTGGTTGCAAAATAATCAGCGGTCGAGCACCCGGCTTTATTCGTCTTCCATAATCACGGAGCCACCGATGTGGCGGAGCGACAAAGACTGCCCCTGGCATTTGTATGTGGGTCAGCATGGCGTTAAACGGAGAGTAGGATCGAAAACGTACTACGAACTGTAGTAGATCTCTATATGCCTCACTTGTTTTATATTGAGAGGTGAGGCTAAACAGCTCATCCAAGGCGTGCTTGGCAACGTCCTTTTCCGATCTGTGTGAGCGATCTACTCTTGTTTCTTCTAACATGATTCAGTCATTTTCACACTAAGTTCACCGGACAGCAGTTTCTGCATAAGACCCTTTTTCAGTTGACGCTGTGCCGCGATTTTTTGTAGAAGAAGATCAACTTGAAGGTCAGCGGATCGCAACACGCTTGCGATGGCTCGCTGCTCGTCTAGTGGGGGTAGTGGAATCCACAGTTCTTTCAATACCGACTGTGACAAGTTGTATCGAGTCGCTCCTTGCGCCAAGCAGACAATTCTTTGACGAGTTTTCTCACCTCGAAGGAGCTGCACCGCAAACTCAGGCAGCAGACGCTCGAAGCTCTTCAGGCGAAATCCAAAACAAAAACTGTTCAAGTAGGTTTCCCTCACGTCCTGTAAAAGAACCGCCGCCATTCCCACCTCTTGGGAGGTCTCTGAGAAGCGTTTTTAAAACTGTTTTTTGTTCGGATTTGACGTTGGCGTACTCACCGAACACCTTCAGGTTTCGACCAAGAACCCTGAACGAAAGGTCTCCGATGAGTACGCTGTATCAATATCCGACCGATATAACAGACGCGCAATGGCAGCGGCTGCGTCCCTTACTACCATCACGTCGATGGCGTTGTGGTGGTCCCGGTCGTCCACCCCGTGATCTGCGTTTAGTCATCAATGGTATTCTCTATCGGGCTAAAACCGGCGGCCAGTGGCCGATGCTGCCGCCGACGTTTGGGCCATGGCAAACGGTGTATGGATACTTCAATCGCTGGCGTCAAGACGGACACTGGCAGCGGATTTTGCAAGCCCTGATCCGCCAACAGCGTATCCGACAAGGCCGCCGGCCAACGCCTTCGGCTGGTGGCATCGACGCGCAGAGTGTTAAGACGGCTACGCAAGGCAGCGCCGTAGGGTATGACCCCGGCAAACGGGTCAAAGGGCGCAAACGCCACGTGTTAGTCGATAGCCAAGGCTCGATCCTGCAATGCAAGGTCACCGCGGCCAACATCTCCGACGCGGACGGCTTAAAGGCGTTGTTGAGCGCTTATTTTTTGCCGGGCGTCCAACGGTTAAAAAGAGTGTGGGTCGATGCTGGCTATCGAGGTCAGGCGCTCAACGCATGGGTCGCCAACTTAAAACGTACCCATAAAATCGTGTTGGACGTCGGCGAAAAACCACGCGATGGCTTTACCCTACTCAAACGCCGATGGGTAGTTGAACGAACCTTTGCTTGGTTGGGCAACTATCGAATCCACGCCAAAGATTATGAAGTCTTAACTTGCAATAGCGAAGCCTTTATACACATCGTTATGATCCATCTGTTGCTCAAGCGATCCGCCCCAACAGAAGAGTTTTAAAAAGGCTTCTGAGGAAGTAGTAAAGAACAGGTCACCGTATCGTACTTCGTTCTGATGTTCTCCTTGTTCGACTCTTACAAAGTCCATGCGCGTGGTGTCGATGTAGGCGTTTTCAAAGACATTGAGATAAGGGATATAGGGCATTCCGGATCCAAAATCATCCTTCTTTTTTCCTGATAACCCTGTGTAGGTAGTGCCGAGTGCACCAAATTGGATCTCTTCCCATTCTTGCGGTATCCAGCCACACTTCGATTTCTTCACGGCCATGCAGCGTCCCTGATCCACCAAACGGCGTCTACCCGTCAGCAGTTGCTGGGCGAGCCCCTTCTTGAGCCTTCGTTTCGTAGCTATGAGGTCTTCAGTGCGCGCAATTGCTCGGTCGACTGTTGCCAGCGTTTTACCAATCTGTACTTGGTCACTCTTGGAAGGGATCGTAACAGGAATCTTGGCAAAATCCTTGTAGTAAAGACGCAATCGGTCTCCCGTGATGCCGTAAGAATAGGCCCAGAACAGATGGATCATCCGAGCGGACTTGAACCAGTAGAAAGCAAATGTTGGATCAATGGCGTCACTGGGAGTGACGACGATGTACGCAGGACTGACGAGACCATCCTGCTTAGCTAGACCTGAGGCTCCTTGCCACATTCGCATCATGTTGTAGGCAAGGTCTCTTTTGCGAATTAGCAGATGATCTTTCGGTGCGAGTTTTCCATCGTCCTTTCTGTCAAGTGTATCGCGGTGTACTAGTCCATCGTTCATCGTAACCGATAAGACTGGTAGTCCGGTGACACCGGGCTCCTTACGAGATCGGAACAAATCGCCTAGATGGACTATCTGTCTCAGTTCATCTTTCACCATATGACCTATTGTCCATGTTAGATTACTTTATAGGATAAATAACGCACTCAGACATTAATTTTCTTTCGTGACAATAATCCCATCTGCTTCGCCAAATCGTCCAACGTCCGGGCAAAAAATTTCGGGTATTTGATATCGTCAAAGGTGCCGAAATCGAGACTGGAAAAACTTCGCCATTCTTCCAATCGATTATGCGCTGCGGCATAGAGCAACACCCCGTATGTAGTTGGACGTGCTAACGCGTAGAAAAACGTTTTTTCTCCAACAATGTGCCTATCCGTCTTGTAATGAACCAACAGACCATGCCGGTAGAGAACATTAAAATCTGTGTCATTGTTTATCTGTGCATTAGCAAGCTCGACTTGAGAAAAATAGATTTCTTTTTTTTCTATTTCGGGCCCTTGGGCTACATTAACTCGCTCACCTGACTGGGACAGCAGTCGGTTCAGTCCTAAGTAGATAAAGTAATGTAATCTCAATTGTTTCGATGACATTGATTTGATGGCGTCCACAAATTGAATAGCACTATCATCTTTTCCATTTTTGCTCCTTGAGGCCGCTAAAATTCCACCAAAATACTCAGCGCAAACCTCATCATCCGTGAATGCGCCGTTCCAGAACACATCTCTTGTAACTCTAAGATTTGCTTTCTTTCCATCGTTCATATTCCGTATCTTTTTGTATCCTGCAATTAGTATCTTATCGCGGCCCAATGCATACAACCGTCTGAAATCCTCGCCCATCTCTGTAAGAACAGGTCCAAATGCCTTTTTTAGAGCCCATTCTGCTGGAAGCTCAACCGACAATCCCTGGTTTTTATTCTCCATATTTGTATTTCTCCTTAGGTTGAGTCTAATAGTGTCCAAAAACCTCTCGCTAAGCAGGTCCCAAGAGAATTCAAGAGGAATCTGTTCCAACTTCAAGACGCTTTTCTATGCGTCGACCGGGTTCGACCATTAGAGAGAAGTAAGAAATATCGGTCCCACGAATTATTGATTCGATGCTCTCTACGAATTCTTGATCATGTTCTTGTTCCTCTGATCTATAGCGTCCAGCACGATTCAAGTACATCAATTTTTCAGACTTAAGTTGTTCAGCAACTAGTCGAAACTTCTCCCATTTGGCCCCATAATTCTCGAACTCTTCCCACTGATAGGTTGCAAGGACGACAGTGGAAAGAATTAGAGCGAGAATGCCCATACAGACTTTCCATTCCATAGGAACGGTGAAAGCCAAAGCAATAGTCATGGTAGTCAGGATATTACAGATAATTGAAGCTCGCTTGAGTAAACGATACCTTTTCTGATTTTTTATAGCACTTCTATCGAAGTACGATATCTGATCGTCGACACGCTCCGTGATATATCGATCGATGGACATGTTTTCTCTTAGCGAGTCGCCAGACTCTGGAGTGTGGCTTCGCTCCAAGAGTGAACTGTTATTCTATTACTTGTAAGACATGCCGGTACAATACCCCATGTTCCTCTGAGGCGAATTGCATATACAGGCTTGCCGGCATCGAGTGTCATTCTGACTTCCTCGGGCACCCAATAACTTAAGGCGGTGTCGTTTCCGACAAATACAATTGTCCGTGAGGTGCCTTTGATATTCTTACTAATGGCCTGACGAATAACGGCAGCGTTTGTCGTGTCCCAACGGGCAAGAAGATCTTGAACACGGAAATTCAGTCCTGAGTAGTTTGGATTGACAGCACGCCCCTTGATCATGAGTACTGTCTCTCGGTCAGTCTCAGAGAAACTAAAGAATACTACATTCGACATTGTTTACTCCTTGTTGAGTTATTCTAGTAAGACCACGAAATTATCCTCTCCATTGAGGAGAGGATATAGAACTCCTCCCTCACAAATCCAATTCCTTCAGATAGCCCTCCAACTCGGCCTCGACTTCGGAAAGCTCGGTCTCAAGCTCCGTAATCTCCTGCCGCACAGCCGCAATATCCACCTCCGACTCCGGCTCGTAAGTATCCACATAGCGGGGAATGTTGAGGTTGAAATCGTTACCGACGATCTCGTCGATGCAGGTCGGTGATCTCAGTTTTAGATTGCGCCTTTATCATTGCAGCCTCGGCCTCTGCCTTGGCCATTCTCTTGACTTGGTACGGCGCAAAGAGACCGCCGACTGCGTCCGACACCTTCTTGATCAGGGTATCAGCTAGTTTCGACAGATTGCCCAAGCCTATGAGAGAATTCGTACCCATACTGTCATCGCTCCTATTCCGGCCCCTGTGACCGACTGTCGATTTCATCCATCATGCAACGACAAATCGCCTCGACCGTGTGGTCCACTTCAGCGTCTCGACCGTCGAGTTCCGAATAAGGGATGTGATGGCCTATGGCTGTGAGAGGGTTTCCGTCGATCGCTGCCTCAAACGAGAATCTTTCGCCGCCGAGTTTCCAGACAACTGACAGCTTCAAGTCGAAACCATGGTTCCCTGTCCCTATGTATTCGTGGAAGCTGTACTCCGCTCCTAGCTCGACTTGTTGCTCGTCGCTAAGTGCAAAGCCCGGCCTTACTAAGTACTGTTTCTTTGTCCGCTCCCAGTTGTGGATTCCAAGTACACTCCCGGAGACACGTCCGCTACCGACAGATTGTACGTAGCGGCTCGCCACGTGGCTATTAAATAGCTCAGAGCCTTGCCGTTCGCACAGCCCGTCCAGCTTCTCGAGCATTGGACTAACATGCCGGAGGAATATCTGATCCAGCACTTCAACGTCAGAGTTATTCGGTGCTGGTCCTCTTCTCTTTTGAATAAAGATGTCCATTTCTTTATCCATATCATCAGGTTCGCGAATCGACTCGCCTTTCGCAGCCCGAATCGCCAGTTCGAGCGACCATGAGACGTTTTCCAGCATGAATTGGGCGAGCGGCAATATACGCCCTACATCGGCGTTCTGGAGCCCTCCGATGTAGCGATCCCGGTCTTCGCTCTTGATCACGATAGGCGGCAGATTATTCCGAAGCAAAGCGTAATTGGCAAGTAGCCGTGCGGTGCGCCCATTTCCGTCGTCGAATGGATGGATATGGATAAAACTCCAGTGCGACTCAGCTAGGAACAACGGCAGAGGATAGGCACTCCGCTCCAAGTCACGCCGAAAATCACGAGTCCATTCCTCCATTAATGGGGGCGTTTCCTCGGGTTCGGCAAACCGATGGAGTTCTCCAGTCGCCGTCCGCACGTGATTCGGCTGGGTCTTGTATTGGCCCGGAACAATGCGCTTCTGCGTCGGTTGGCCATCCGGCGTCTCCGCGTATTTCAAAAAGGGTTCCTTGAGGATAATTTTGTTTAGCTGTCTTATATCGCTCTCCCCAATAACCTGTTCCTCGCCTGCGAGAGATCGCGTATAGTCGATCGCAACATCGTGCGCCTTCATCTCCTCGTAGTCCCGCATCGGATGCCCGCCAGCCGTGCGACCATGAATGAGCAGCAATTCGGTCTCGTGGTAGGTCAGAGTGTTACCTTCGATATGGTTGCTGTTATAGTTCCATTCGAGTCTGAGTTTCCTCCAGAGTCGTTCGTCGTCAGCGCTCTTCATGCCTTCGCGCCGCTCATGCCATTCCGCAATCGCTGCCTCCAAATCCACCAAGCGTTCAAAGAGACGAACGTGATAATTATTGAGGTTTCGGATGTCGATACCTAGCGAGCGGGATTCGGCGATCCATCGGGCCATTCGCTCTTTGACTCCGGCGTCGGCTTCGAGCGCAGAAAGCGCATCCAGTACGTTCTTCATAGCTCCAACTCCTTCAGATACCCCTCCAGCTCAGCCTCAGCTTCGGCAAGCTCAGCCTCAAGACCCGCGATCTCCTGCCGCACAGCCGCGATATCCACCTCCGGCTCCGGCTCGTAAGTATCCACATAGCGGGGAATGTTAAGGTTGAAATCATTCTCCACGATCTTATCGAACGTGGCCGCATAGGAGTACTTGTCTACCGCCCGGAAAGCACCGAACACCTCGACGATCTTGTCGATGTCCTGCGCCCGGAGCCGATTCTGATTCTTGTCGTCCTGAAATTCCCGGCTGGCATCAATGAAGAGCACGTGCTTCTCGCGGTCGGTACCAGCTTCGTTCCACGGCTTCCTCGCCTTATTGAAAATCACGATGGCCGCCGGGATACCAGTGCCAAAGAAGAGATTGACGGGCAGCCCAATAACCGCTTCGAGCATGTTATCCTCTATGAGCTTCTGCCGAATTTTACCCTCGGCACCCCCCCGGAACAGCACCCCGTGAGGAACAATGACGCCAACGCGCCCCTCGTCTTCGAGGGCCGTCTCAATCATGTGGCTGATAAAGGCATAATCCCCCTTGCTCTTGGGTGGAATGCCGCGCCAAAATCGGTTGTAGGGATCATTCTCGGCGTGATCCTGCCCCCACTTATCCAGACTGAACGGCGGATTGGCGACGACGATGTTGAACTTCATCAGTCGGTCGCCCTCGACTAGGCGGGTGCTGGTGATCGTATTGCACCACTCAATACGAGCGTTGTCCATCTCGTGCAAAAACATATTCATCCGGCACAGCGCCCAAGTGCTGCCATTCGATTCCTGGCCGTAAAGAGCGAAGTTGTCCGAACCTACGTTTTTGGCAACGCGAATCAGCAGCGACCCCGATCCACAGGCCGGGTCGCAAATCGTGTCGCCATGTTGGGCGTTCAACAGCTTCGCCAAGAGCACTGCAACCTCACTAGGCGTATAGAACTCCCCTCCCTTCTTGCCCGCATCCGCGGCAAACCGACCAATCAGATACTCGTAGGCGTTGCCAATAATGTCCTCGTCGCCAATGCGGCTCGGGCGAAGGTCGAGCCGCGGCTTGGCAAAGTCCTCAAGAAGGTGGCTAAGCCGGCGGTTGCGATCCCTAGTCTGGCCGAGATTCGGCTCGGAGTTGAAGTCGATATTGCGGAAGACGTTTTCTAGTTTGGCCTTATTGGCGTCCTCGATCTTTTCCAAGGTGATGTTGATCAACTCGCCGATGTTGGAGCGCGTGCGTCGCTCGTAGAGGCTGTCAAAGCTAGCCGGAAAGGATTCCTCGACATTGCCGTCTTGGTCCTTTAATTCTACCTCGGGCATGACGAAGCGCTCTCGGCTGAGTGCTCGCTCGACGCGCCGCTCGTCTCCTTGGTAGCGCTCGCGGTACTGTTCTTGCCTGTCTTTCCAGAGGTCAGACAAGTATTTGATGAAGAGCATCACCAAGATATAGTCCTTGTACTGGGTGGGATCGAGCGTCCCGCGAAACGTGTCGCACGCCTGCCAGACGATGTCGTTGATTTCCTGCTGGGCGATGCCTGTTGCCATACTCTCTACTACTCCTTACTTCTTCGCTTACTGGACTGAACGATTGAAACCGGCGCAGCCTTGAGGTGGAAAAAGTTGAATCACCAAACAGCCTGTGAATAAAATGCGCGGATAGTGGAATCCGAGGTGACGAGCGGGCAGGCATGCAGACTGGCCAGAGCAACAATGGTACGGTCAGCAGGGTCGCGATGATCCCAGTCGAGTTCAAGGTTTTTGAGCCAAGTCTGGACATCTACCGGGAGAATATCGAGGCGATCAATTTGTTCTAGTTTGTCGGTGAATTCTTGGATGGAGAGCGGTATGGAGAGCTGTCCTTTTTTTACTTTAATGCCAATTTCCCAGATAGAGATGGAACTGAGAACAATGCGGTCGGCATCTGCGATGGCTTGTGCTGCGGTTCGAGATAGCCGATCTCGATTTAGCGTCCAGAATACGAGGGCCGAAGTATCCAAGACGATCACGCCAGCGCTCCCCATTCGTCAGTGGTCGGCGTATTGATGTCTTCGCGATAGACAACTTTGCCCTGAATCGCACCGAACACCTCTTCCACGGTCTTTTTTTGTGCAATCGGCTGAATGCGCAAAACAGGGCGATTGTGATCTGTGACGACCCATTCTTCGCCAGTTTCTTCAATATCGCGAAAGATGCGAAGCATATTGGCTTTCAATTTGCTTTTAGAAATAGAAGGCATTTTTCCTCCTTTTTGATAATATGACCATAGTTATGACTATGGTCATATTATGCAGAATATCTTTTATTGTCAAGAGATTATTGACAGTAGCTTTTCATCTTCCTCATTTGATATACACCAACGGCTGCCGGTACAGTTGGGAGCCAACGCGCAAACGCGCCCAATAGACCCCAGAGGCCACCGGACGCCCCTCGTCGTTGCGGGCATCCCACCCGGCTACGTAGCGACCCACCCCCCGACCTCCTGTCAGTTGGCGCACCAATTGGCCATCGACCCCGTAAATAGCCAAGTCGTAATCGGCCTCGACCGGCAGAATGAAGGGAATTCGCGTGAAGCTGTTGAACGGATTGGGGTAATTGGCCAACAGAGCGGCCTCGTCGGGGGTGGTTTGTTCCACCTCTTCCACGGCCGTGGGGACGACCACGCCGGGCAAATATTGGGACAGTGCGGCACCGCTGATGATGTGAGCTTCCCCCGCGTTTTCGCGTCGATTGTCGGGCCCGTCGCCGGCCATGCCGTTGGGAATAGCGTCCACCCGCCCGTCGCCATCCATATCGCCGCTAGCCCCCCAATAGGCCGAAAAATCAATCGGGTCGGGTGCTTGAATCCACACGATAGGTACTTTGGGGTTAGCCAAGTCGATCTCGTGCGGTAGACCGGGACCGCCAGCCAACACCGCGAAACCGCCGGCGAAGCGCCGCTTGAGCGGCCCCTCGTCGCCGGGCACCCCGACAAAGAGGTCGTCGTACCCGTCACCGTGTATATCGCCGGCAGCTACGGCGTCGCCAGTAATGGCATCGGGGCGGGCACCATAGATAACAGTAATGTCGGCCGGCGGCGCGGCCATATCCAGTCGCTGTCCGCGCCGATGCGGACCGCCATACACCACGTACACCTCGCCAGCGTCGGCGCGGCTATTGCCTGGACCGTCGGCCCGGTACGCGCCGATGAATAGGTCTTGGACGCCGTTGCCGTCGATATCGGCCAAGACGATTTCCTCACCCAGTCGATCAGGCGAACCCCCGCCGCCATCGGCACCGTAAATGACAGTCAGATCGACGGGCGGATCTCCAGCTAAATCAATGGCCGCACGCCGCTCGGGACCGCCGTACACCACGTACATTTCCCCCGCGTTTTCGCGCTGGTTTTCCGGGCCATCCCCAGCTCCACCGGTGCGATGGTACGCATTGCGCAAGGTGCCGAAAGCCGCCGCGCCAATGGCGATGTCATCGTACCCGTCTCCGTCATAGTCGCCAGCGGCCACGGTCGAACCAGCGTGGTCTAGGGCATCAATGCCGTAGATGATACTCAAGGGGTGTTCCGCAGCCGCCAGATCAATAGTAGCACCTGAATCTAGCGGTCCGTAGAGCACGTACACCCGTCCCGCCTCAACCTCCCCCGCCGCTCCCGAGGCCCGGTCGGCACCCACCACCACATCTCGGTGGCCATCGCCGTCGAAATCCCCAGCGGTCATCCACACCCCCAAGCGGCTGTCGCGTTCAGCGCCGATAACGGTAATCAACCCCTCCGGCCAAGGTCGTTGCGCCAAATCCAAGCGCCTCCCTGCGGCCCGCAACTGATCAATGAGTTCGGCCGAGAAAATATAGAGCTTGCCGGCGTCGCTGCGATCGGGGCCATCGGCGTAAAAAGCGCCCACCAAAAGATCGGCGCGCCCGTCGCCCACGAGGTCGGCCACATGGGTCTTGATACCGAAAAGGTCGCGCCGGGCCTCGCCATATAGAGTGACCACATCGCCGGAGTCGTCGGCCAAGTCCAAGCCACCCCCCGAAGGTATGGTGTCGAAGCAAATGGCCACTTCGCCAGCATTGAAGCGATCATTGGCGGGCCCATCGCCGGCCATGGCCGAAATCACCAAATCATCGCGCCCGTCGCCATCGAGATCGCCGGCGGTAATAGGAGTGCCGAATTCGGCGTCATTGATGTCGGGATTGTACACTGTGAACTGGCCTGTCTGAGCGGTATCGGCCAGATCCCACACGTGGACTATTTGGGCCGAAACCGGGATGGCCAGACAGCATAGAACCGACGACAGGGTGGCCGTGTATTTCATGGGAATTCTCCGCGAAAAAATTGTCCAGAATACGAGGGGTAGATTTTTGAGCTTTTTACAGCAAAGCTAGCGCAACAACACCATCCGCCTCACCAAATCCCCACCCAACGTCGCCAAACGCGCGATATAGACCCCGCTCGCCAAATCGGCTCTATCAAACCGCACCGCGTGACTTCCGGCGTCCAGCATCTCGTTGACCACGACGTCCACCCGCTGCCCTAAGATATCGAAAACCTCCAACCGCACTGCCATGCGTTCGGGGAGCACAAAGCGAATCTGGACCGCTGGGTTAAAGGGATTGGGATAGGGCGGATACAGGACGGGCTGACCGGGAAGCGCCCCTTGTAAACTCGACTCAGTCACCACTGCGGTGGCCGGGGGACGGGACACCCCCGGCCCTTGGAAATCAATCCAATTGATATTGAACAAGCCGTCGTCACCCGGATTGCGTATAAAGACGAAAAATAACTCGTGAGTGCCGCCCGGGTCCGCAATAGGTGCCGCTAGGTCCGTGTAAACTTGCCAGTCGCCCGTACTGCCCACGCGCACTGTGCTAATCGGCGGCCCCTTCAGCGAATCAACGCGCACTTCGATGCGTCCCCCCAGCCCGGCCGAGGCCACCCGATAGTTGAGCGACTCAATGCCCTCCAGATTCATGGGAGCAAAGGAAATCCAGTCGCCGTGGGCAATAAAGCCGATATTCTGCCCGCCGCCGGCCTCGTCTCCAGCCGTTTCTAATAGCACTCCACTCTGGCGCGTATAGTGCTCGGCTTGCTTGCGCTTGGGTTGCAGAATGTGGCCCGCCCTACCAGTCAAAGGAGCCACCGACTCCGTGCCCAAGTCTGTATAGCGCGCTTCGATCGTATAAAACAAATCGTCGCCATCGCCGCCGTGCCCTGCCTCAGTCTGAAAACTACCGCTGCAAGTGCCGTATTCCTCAAGGGGATGACTGTGCTCGTCGTGGCCGATAAACGCTTGCAATACCACCCGAGCACAGTCGGCGGCTCCATCCTCCGCGTCAAAGACCCGGACTTCAAAATCGACGACTTCTCCCCAGCTAAAAAACCCGCCGTCTGGGGGCCGCACGATCTCCACCTCGGGGACGGTATTGCCGACCGAAATCGTCACTTGCGCCACGCCCTGATTGCCCTCGGCGTCGGAGACCATTAGCTGGGCAACATAGTCGCCACTTACTTCGTAGGTGAAGACGACCTCTAACCCCGTCGCGTCAATCTTTCCGTCGCCGATAAAATCCCAAGCAAAGTCTAGCACCGACCCCGGATCGGGATCAAAGGAATTGCGGCCCGAGAAATGCACTTCCAACGGCGCAGCACCATTGGTGGGCGCGGCTTCAATGCGAGGCACCGGCGCCCGCGTACCCCGCACGTAGTCAATCCGCACCACGCGAGCGTCGTCGTTGTCGCCCCAGAAGCCGCTACCCCATTCCAACACGTACAGCGAGCCGTCAGGGCCAAACTCCATGGAGATGGGCCGGATGAATTCCATACCATCCAAAAAGGGATTGATTTTGAGGATATGCCCGTCCTCGTCCAACTTGACCTCTTTAATCCAATTGCTCGCCCACTCGTACATAAAAAGTGTGCCGTCGTAGTACTCCGGCAGCTTCTTGTCGCCTGCTTCAGCATCGTAGTAATACACCGGGCCAGCCAGCGCCGTGCGGCCGCTGTCGGCGGTGATTTCGGGGAACGCGGACGAGGTGCCATACGGATACCAAACCCATGCCGCCTGCGCCGGAGGCAGCGATTGCAGGCCCGTATTGTTGGGCGACAAATTCCTCGGTGCCCCGCAATCAAAGGGTATCCCGGATCTTTCAGTGGCAAAATCGTAGGCCACGTAGGGCTGGTTGTCGCCAATGCAGTAGGGCCAGCCAAAATTGCCCGCCGCCCGCGCCTGATTCCACTCGTCCAGACCAATCGGCCCCCGCTGGGGGTCAGCTTGGCGGGCGTCGGGGCCGACATCGCCCTAATAGAGCCAGCCACTCTTGCGGTCAATCGACAGCCGGAAGGGGTTGCGCACGCCCATGATATAAATCTCGGGGCGGCCTTCTTCGGCCTCGGCGAACAAATTCCCCGGAGGAATACTGTAGCTACCATCGTCTTGAGGTTTGATGCGCAGGATTTTGCCGCGCAGGTCGGCACTGTTGGCCGATGTGCGCTGGGCGTCCCAATCGCGCCGGTCCGGCCGCTCGTCCAACGGACTGAACCCGTCCGAATCAAAGGGATTGGTATTATCGCCAACGCCGATATACAGGTTACCATCCGGGCCAAACGCCAGCGCCCCGCCCGAGTGACAGCACGCGCGCCGCTGGGTGGGAATCTCCAGCAACACGACTTCGGAATCCAAAACCAGTTCATCGCCCGCTAACTCAAAGCGGGATACATGCTGCTTGGCCTCTTCGCCGTGTGGCGAGTAAAACAAGTAGAGCCAATTATTGCGGACAAAATCTGGATCTAGGGCAATGCCCAACAGGCCGTCCTCAAAGTCGGTCGAAACCGCCAACTGTCCGGCCAAGCGGGTCAATCCGAGGTCGGGCCGATACACGTTCAGCTCCCCCTTGCGCTCGATGAAAAACACGCGCCCGTCGGGAGCCACGGCCAAGTCGATGGGATTTTCAGCCTCGTCATCGAGGACGACCTTTGCAAAATTGGTATCCAACGTGGCCCCGCAATCGGCCGCAGTCACTCCAGTGGCGTACTCGATCCCGCCAAGGATATGCTGCATGAACAGAGGTTCGCCGTAGCTTTCGCGGGTGTGGCCGCCGCCGGTGTACCAAGAGCGGCCGCCATCGTAGTCGTGGCACCAAGCAATGGGGTGGTCAAAACCGTGATTGCCGCCGTTGTAGCTGCTCTCGTCTAAAGTGGCCAAGACGTGAACTCGCCCACGGGGATTGCGGCGGTAATTGTACCACTCGTCGCGCCGCTGCCAGCGCGCGGACAAATGGCTGGTGGCCGGATGAACCCGGTCGGCCACTTGGATCTCGCCCTGTTGAATGGCCGGATGGCTGTCGAAATAGGCTCCCACCAAGTCGCCGTACCAAGCCCAGTCGTACTCGGTATCGGCCGCAGAGTGGATACCCACAAAACCACCGCCGCCGCGAATGTAGCGCTCGAAAGCCCGCTCTTGGTCCGCAGCCAGTACATCGCCGGTCGTATTGAGAAAAATCACCGCCCGGTACGCTGCCAAGCCCTCGTCGGTAAAACGCCCCGCGTCCTCAGTTGTCTCAACAGCAAAACCATTTTCCCGTCCCAAGGTCTGTACAGCGGCAATGCCGTCGGGAATGGAATCGTGGCGGAAACCAGCGGTTTTGGTAAAGACCAAGACGGTTACATTCTGGTCGCCAAAGGATTCCGCAAGGGCGCTAAAGGCGACGAACAACAGCGCAACAGGCCAAAGAGTGGCCGGCATGATATGCACGATTCGAGCAGTGGATCGTCTTATGTATCCCATTCTGCGTCTATCTGCGTCTATCTGCGTCCATCTGCGTCCATCTGCGGATTATCTTGTAAACCTTTTTTCAAAACATCCGAATCCTATTCCCGGTCATACCCGTAAACCCATCGACAACCATCCAGAATCCCCCAGCGACGAACTGCCCCAACACCATGCCGAGAAAAAACCACCGCGTCGCCTTGTACCCATTCGGCCCAGTGTACTTCAGCACGAGAGCCTTGACCAGCCACGCGAGGAAGATGCTAAACCAGACGCTGTTGAGGATCCAAGTGCCGCTAGCCAAATAGCCCAGCGGATGGAAGGGCCACCACAAAAGGTGGTGCCGCGCCCAGATCAACAGCGCCATAATCGCCGCGCCGACTCCGTTCCACAGCCAGCCATCCCAATTGGGGCCAGTCGGATTGAGCGCAAAGTTTTGCGCCACGCGAAATGGCTCCTTGGCAAACCACGCCCACGAGCCGTGGTAATTATTCGCACCGTAGTGGTAGCTCAGCACGAGGATCGTACAAACCCCGCCCACAAGGCCAATGGCCATAGCCAGCCCGATCATCGCGAGGATGCGGCGCTTGTAGCGGCTCAGTCCGTGCAACATGCGAATGCCGTTGGCACAAGGAGCCATCATAAACACCAACAGATCCCCGGCCCAAGCGAGCGTCATGCCCGTGGCCAGCACCCCGGCCACCCCGAGGGACGAGGACCCGACGCTGGAGATGAGAAAGCCGCAGCCCGACATGCCCTGGACAGCCGCGGCCAAACCGGCCTCGACAATCATCCGCGTCAGGGCTAAAAAAATGACAAACGCCCCGAATAAATAGACGAAGACCGCCCACAGCGGTATCCCAGAGCGCCACAACCACAGCGACATGACCGCAAGCCCCACCGCAACGCCGAGGATAGCCGTGCGATACGACATCAGTTCCTCGCCATCGGACCGCCCCTCTCGCCGCCAGAGGTGCTGCACAACATGCCATATATGGACGCGCGCCGTCCACAGCCCCAAAAGCACCATGACGATCATCGCGCCCATGGTCTGATGGCTCAGCAGGCCCATGGCCGGCCCATCAAAGGTGTGGCTGAAGATGTCGAGATTCTCGGTGCTCAAGATGCCGATGCGGGTGAAGAGCACCTCCTCGGCTTTGACCAACAAGTAGAAAAACCACAGGCTGAAGGTGATGTTGGCGTTGACCAGATAAGCCAGTCCCATCCACATGCAGTCGAAGCGCAAGTAAAACCGCACCGCGTCATGGGCCAACGGCATCGAGAAGGCAAAATTGATGCGGCCGATAAACTCGTAGTAGTGACTCAAGGCATTGACCCCGTGCAGGACAAACGGCACGGCCAGCCCCAGCCACATCGCGGGATTCTTCAGAAAGGGTTTGACTCGCGAGGGCGTCGCCGCGTCCTCGACCATGCCCAGCGGCACCTGCGTCAGCGGGTAGAGCAGCCGCTCGTGGTCCATCCACTGCCGCCGCAAGATGACCATCGAACACACGACGACCACGTAGAACGCAGCCATAAACAGCAGCCACCACAAAAGCGGCTCCAGCCAAACGCCCCAAGGGATCGCTGCACCTTCCGGCAGGCCCTCGTAAAAACCTTGAATGGCCTGGGCATCGTAGGGAATGAGCCAAGTGGGGACGTGCGGGAGGAGCAACTCCTCCCAGTTGTTTTCCGGGGTGGCAAAGTAGAAGATGCCGGTCAGAATCGGCACGGCAATGCTGATGAAACCCCGCGCGGCAATGGCGGTAGTAATCATCATCATCACCGCAATGCTCAACAACTCGGCGCGGCTAAAAAGCCAGTCCCGCCGCACCAAACCAATCAGCGGCTGCACGAGCGCCACGAGCAAAAAGAGCAGGAAAAAAGCGGCTGGCGTCGAGGAATTCAGCCCTAGTTGCGTGCCGTTGAGAACGAACTCCCCGTACGGCAGGCCCACGGCAATCGCGCCGCACAGCACGGCTCCCACAAGTATGGCGCGCACGCTGATTCCGGCGCGTTCCGCGGATTTCCTCGAAGTGTCCATAGAGGGTTGTTCGTTCAGCGTAGCGCGGCCCGACTCTGGGCCATACCACCCGACCCGACCAAATCCACGCGCCTAGCTTCCATTTGCCAAATTTCCTTGCCAAATTTTCGGATTCTGACTGCCGTTTAAGTATGTCTCTTGGCCGTCACCATGTCCACTTTGTCCCGACTTTCTGGTTTGTGTCGCATAGCTGGTGATTATATATTTGGCCGATCATAAAACTTGCAAAGGCTGCAAGTTCGCTCAAACCACTGAAAGGAGAGCAAGTATGAAGTTACTGATCGCCTGCGGCTTTGGCCTAGCCTTAATCGGAGCCGCAAACGCTCAATTCAACGATCCGCCGGCCCTCGAAAATCGCAACGGCCGGCTCGGCTTTGAGTTTTACATGCTCGAAGTCCCCGATCCCAGTTCCATGACCGCCGATGGCGACGCCAGCGACTGGGGCTGGTTCGATCCCGAGTACACCCTCACCATGGATGAGTGGCGCGACGAAGCCGATCGTCCCCTGCCCGAGCGCGACGACTACAACGTCACCACCCTCATGGGCTGGAAAGGCGGCGATGTCAACCGCTGGTACGTACACATGGAAATTGTCGATGACATCCTCTGCCACTGGGGCACCAACGTCGAGCAATGGCACGCCGACATGATCGAGTTTGCCCTCGATCCAACGGATCACGGCCGCGAATTCGGCACCGGTTGGGTCATGGAATACATCGCCCGCCCGGGCGACATGGTCCCGCCGCAGAACGTGCGCTATCGCTGGACTGGCCCAGAAGGCTGGCTGGAAAACAACGAGGTCATCGAGTTCGCCGTCCGCGTCGATCCGCCCGAAGCCTGGGCCGCTGAAGTGTGGGACGCCGGTGGGACCACGTATTACGAGTGGAACTACGAAGTCAAGCGGTTCATGGAAGATGGCGGGCCCTCGGCCAGCGAGACCTTCCAGTTGGATGCCGTCGCCGGGGAAGACGGCGCGGGCATAGCCTTCAACCTGTGGGCTGAGGACAGCGAGCCAACAGGAGACGACGGCGACCGTGCCTCTTCAGTGGTCAACGACATGACCACGCGCGGCCCCGAAGGCTCGGCGCGGCAGTACTACGCTCATGCCCTGCTGCTGCGCACCGGCGAGTACGCCGCCGCAACGTCCGTGGAAGAGTCAACTTGGGCACAGATCAAGGATTCCTTCCGCCGCTAAACCTTAAATATCTCGGAGCGACTCCGCGGCGGAATGCCGTCGTGGAGCCGCTCCACCTCATGTATCTTAGGGCGGGTGCGCGTTATCGGTGCCCGCCCACTTTTTATATATTCACCGCCGTCGCCTTGGTAGGGGGCGGTTTGAAACCGCCCCCTACCCGGGTGCGTAACATCAGTTAGGTAGAGAAAACGTACAATGCGCGGATACTTATGGATCGCGGTGCTCCTCTTCCTCGCGAGCGGCTGTGGACGCTATTTCCCCCAACCCCTGCAGCCCACGCACCAACAGGCCGAGGGCATGACCGTCAATGACGACGGCTCCGTCACCTACGCGCTCGAGCGGCTGGCCATCACCCTAAGGCCAATGACCGACGCCGAACTCAACCGGCAATTTCCCCAAGCCTCGACCGGCGGCCCTGCTGCGGTCAATCCCTATACCTTTGGCGATTGGGTCCCGTCCGGCGACGACTGGACGCCTTCCCGCTTTTTGGTGATGAAACTCGGCGTCGCCAATTACCAGTTTCCCAAGGTCGTCATCGACCCCCTCAAAGCCACGATCAAAGCGGCCAACAATCAAATCTACCGCGCCTTGAGCTACGCCGAGCTATACGAATACTACCGAGCGTATTGGCAGGCCAACTCCGGCCAAGGCCGAATCGAATTCAGGGCGCGCACCGACATTCTCAAGCAAACCATGTTCACTGATGCCTTTATCTTCAGCGGCCGCGACGAGGAAGGGTACATCGTCTTTCCCCGCTTGGACGACGAAATACAGCGCATCCAAGTGGAAATCGCCGATATCGCCATCCGCTTTAATTTCGACAACGAACCCGTGGAGACCATTGACCTCAGCGTCTCTTTCGAGCGCGAGGTACTCAAGGGGAACGCGCCCCACAGCGCGGTTCCACTGAACTAATAATCATGCGGCCCCCCTGCTTTCTTCCGCTTGGCCGATTCGCCGCTGTCTGTATGCTGTTAGGGCTGGGGGTACGACTGGGGCTGGCCGAGGTGGAAACATACCACATCGGCCGCGGTGGCTTGTCGTGGGCCTCGCAGGCGGACATCCAAAACGGAACCGTTGGGGTAGAGGGTGCGCTACAACCGCTGGAACTGCGCAGCGGCCAGAACCTAATGGAGTTGCTGCGAGCCGCAGGTCAGACTTGGCTCAACGGCAGCCCCAGCGACTTCACCAAGCCTGGGCAACCGCGCACGTGGTCCAACGACGGCCCCTTCAATCAGGTAAACGGCCCCCTGCAGCTCGTTGACGGCGACCCTTCTAGCTCGTCCGAAGGCGCATTCCGAACGGCGCGAAACCAAGCGGGGGCCACATTTTTCTGGGATCTCGGCGCTCCTTTCCCCATAGAACGCGTGCGGTTTGCGCCAGCACCCGGCGAGCTAGATTGGTTTATCAAGGCATTTGAACTGCGGGTGAGCGACGGCGAGCAGTTCAACGAGGTCAGGCGACCCATCTATCGCCTGTTGAGCCGCGTCGAGAACAACAAGGACCCAGTAGTCGAGCTTTCCTTCAACGGGGTGCAGGGGCGCTTTCTCCAACTCAAGGTACTCTCGCGCAATCCCTTCAACCTCGCGGAATTCGCAGTGTACGGCGAGGGATTCGTGCCCGTGTCCAGCTATGTCTCGCAGCTCCATTCCTTTGGGCGGCCCGTGAATTTCGGGCGGCTCATGGTGCGGGCCGAGCGGTTGAACCGCAGCGCAGCAGGCGACACCGCGATCGTGCGCTTACAGCTCCGCAGCGGCATGGACGACACCCCCATAGCCTATTTCCGCCGCGACCGCGACACGGGCGTCCGCGAAGAAGTGTCTCTGTCCGAGTACAACAATCTGCCCAGACGCGCCCTGTACCGCCGCGATCCCGACACGGGAGCCGTGCTAGGAGAAGTAACTCGGACCGAGTATCTCTCGCTGCCGTTGGCCGAGGTCGGGCCAGCGCGCGACTTTGTGCAGGCCGACATCCGCGAAGACGTGGATAATTGGAGTTCTTGGACCCCACCCCTGCAACTCGATTCGTCAGCTACGGTCGTCATGCCGTTGGATCTGCCAAGTCCGCGCGAATTCTTGCAGTTCCGCGTCTTTTTCAACGGACATGCCGCGAGCACCATGCGCCTCGATAGCTTGGTGGTGGAGTTTTCTCCCGAACTAGTCAGCACGGCCGTCGGCGAAGTCGCACTGGCCTCCGATCCCAATCCCGTCGGCGGCGTCTTGGCCGTTCCGAGCGGGGTCGATACCTCCTTTGTCTGCGACATCCTCACCCAATTCGACGAAGACGATCTAGCGGGCTTTCGCGGCCTCAAGCTCACCGCCTTCCCGCCACCCGTCTTTGAACGACTGCAAATGGGCGATCCCCTCGTCGAGATCTCGGACGTCGAGGTCGAGCCTATCGCCGAGGGCTTCCACGTCTTTTTCCCCCCGGTGACGCGCCAAAATAACCAGCCCATGCGGCTGACATTTAGTCTGCGCCTGCTGGAGTATCATACGCCGCTGAACGCCTTCTTGCTCGGCGATGGCAATGTGCCGCCGCATCCGATTGTGGCCGGCGATGCCAGTGCCGAGGTGGGAACGGGGTCCATTCATATTTTCGCCACAAGCGCCACGCCCTCGGTCGAAGCCCTCTTCTCGACTTCCGTGCTCACGCCCAACGGCGATGGGGTCAACGACGAGGTCGAAGTCGCCGCGGTGCTGACGCAATTTGCCGGCGAGGTGCCGCTGGCTATCGAAATTTTTGACCTTTCCGGCCACCGAGTGCGAGAGCTAATTGCCGCGCCTCGGGCCGCGGGGGTCTATCGCGAAACGTGGGACGGACGAAATGGGAGCGGCGCAAGGGTCGTGCCAGGTTTGTACCTATGTCGGATCGGGGTGCGCTCGGACATCGCCTCGACCACCGCGACCCAACTCATAGGAGTGGCGTATTGACCGCTTTCTCGCTAGTGCCGCTGCTGTTGCTCGCTGGGACGGCTTGGGGCTTCGACCTGAGCTCAGCCGAAGGGCAGGCATCGTCATGGGTCGTCGGCTCAAGTGGCGATCCCTGGGCTGAGGTCGCCGAGCGCTGGATCGCCCTCGACGACTCCGTGCGCCTTGGAGCCGTCCAGCCTCGGGCCGTGCCGCCAGGGCACAACGTGCTGCGCGGCTTGGTGCGCGCAACAGGTGTTGCCGCTCAGGTCAACATCTTTGACTACTCTTGGGCCTTTGCTAAAGACCCAGACCGGATGGAGATCAACAACCAACTCGTGGGCTGGAATCCACGCATGTGGGGAGGCAACGCAGCGGTGATGCGCGGTCTCATAGATGGCGACGAGCTGACCGCCTCTTTCGTCCATCCACCGCGCATCGACGGACGGCCCAATGCCGCGGTGTTCTATACGCTCGACTTAGGCGTGCCCATCGCCCTCGACAGCCTCGTCTTCTTCCCGCCCCAAAGTGGCTTTACCGACGACAACAGACGCCAGCGCAACGTCTTCCCCGTGGGCTACGAAGTAACGCGCACCAACACGCCCGCAGACTGGCTCATTTTCGAGGAAGAGGACGTCGCGCTCGGGTCGCCCGGCTACCACCCGCTCGACGAGCTAGTCGGCAGCACCTTTTCCAACAACCAGAGCATTGTGTCGCTGCGGCCGCCCCTGCGCTTTACGCGCTTTTTGCGCTTCAAGTTCGGCGGCGTTACGTCGCTAGGCCTCCTCGCCGAGATACAGGCCTTTGGCCGCGGCTATCCCCAAGTGGCGCGCTACTTGTCGCAAGTCAAGTCCTTTGGCGAGCCAGTGAGTCTCGGTCGGCTTACTTGGCACTTCACTCGCTACCAGCAGACGAGTTCCGGCCGCATCGTCGAAGACCCCGCGGCCCCCGTACAGCTCGTCATCCAGACGCGCTCCGGCACGGACGACGATCCAATAGATCACTTTATTTTTGACGAACTCAGCCGCCTTCTCAAAGTGGACCGCTCGACCTACGAAGACGCACCGGCGGTCGTGCACGCCGCCTACGAACGCGCGCCTGGGTTCCAAGCGCGCCGAGGGGAGGATATTGAGAATTGGACACCTTGGTCCATTGCCTACGTGGAGTCGGGCGACGAAGTGCGCTCGGCCGATGGCGGGGCGTTCTTCCAGTTTCGCTTTGAGATCGCCACGGAGCACCCCTTTGCCTTTGGCGTGCTAGACAGCGTGGCCTTTGAGGTGTCGCCTCTGTTGGCCGACAGCGTGCTGGCCGAGGTCTCGCTCGCTGGGCCACTGCCCGACCCCAAGGTCCCACTAGGCGTGGATACTACGTTTGTCTATGACATTCGCACAGTTTTCGCCACCAGCGGCCGCGTGGGGTTTGACGCAATCGAATTAGACGTGCCTCCGGGCGCGCGTTTTCTCGGCTTAGAGATTGACGAAGTGCCCGCGCAGGAAGGCGCGGATTTTTCCTTCGTCGCCACGCCCAATAAATTCAGCTTCACTTTTCCGCGAATTTTTGCCGAGGACACGTCGTTTCGCGTGCGCTACCGCAGTGCGATCTACCAAGCGTCGCTCTTTTTAGAAGGGCAATTGATCAACCGCGACCCACAGGCCGCCCTCTTGCCCCAGTCGATTGAATCGGGCGATGCACGCGCAGATGTCGCCAGCAACAGCATCCAAGTGGTAGCCAGCGAGGAAGAGTTGAGCGTCTTGGGCGCGCTGCGGCTGTCTTCGCCGGTCGTAACGCCCAATGGCGACGGGGCCAACGACATCGTCGTCGCGGCCTTTGATCTGTTTGGCGTCAACGGAGCGCCGACCACCATGGAAGTGCGCGACCTCGCCGGACGCCGCGTCGCCACTCTGCTCAGCGCCACGTCCCAAGCCGGCTCCTACGCGCCGACTTGGGACGGCACGGGCACAGATGGGGAGTTGGTGCCTCCCGGCCTCTACTTAGTGCAGATAGAAGTCGAGATCGATTTGGGCGTGGAGACGCAGACGTACGCGGTCGCCGTCGCCTATTGACCAGTGCTGCGGAGAAAAGTCGATGCTTAGACGCGAGTTGATCCATTTTACCCCTGTAGGGGCACCTCTTGTGGGTGCCCCACCCACCCCGAGGACTTCCACAAGAGACGCCCCCACCAATGACGTATTCAAGGTGTATCAGACCGCTGCTAAAAAACTATCCCTGCTGCTCTTGCTCGTCGCTCCCTCCGCCTTATACGCCCAAGACATTGTTTTTGCGGGGACGGACTTTGCGGCATGGAATCATCCGGCCGGGCTGGTCCAAATCAGCTCTACCGGGGTCGCTGTTAAGCGTTTTGGCACGACGTTTAACGCGGTCGCCAATGCCAACGAATTTTCATCCGTCACCATTGGCGACTACGGCCGCTTGCCCGTGCGCGCGCCCTCCAATCAAGCTCAAGCCGGACTAGTGACCGACCAAGACCACAACACTTATTGGCAGCCCGATTTAGCCGATCCACTCCAGCAGTGGTGGCTAGAGATCGATTTGGACCGCGCGGTCGTCGCCCGTAAGATCCGCGTAATCTTTCCCCAAACCGAGGACGCCCGTCCCTTTGAGTTCTTTTCGGTCCACGTCAGCCCGGGCATCCAGGTCGCGGGCGCGCCGGGTAAGCAAATCGCGTTTGAGCGCGTCGGTCGCCCGGTCAATAACAACACCAAGCAGGTGGTAGAGTTCGATCTCAGAACCGCCAACAAGCCTCCTCCCAGCGGAACGCCCAAGGGGCAGTACTTGGCCAAGAGCGACAGCTTGGATTTTTCTATCCTCCGCTTTGTGCGCTTTGAAGCAGCCGGCCAAACCCCCGGCGCAGCCCTCGCCGAAATCGAGGTGGATGGCATTGGCTTCAACCTCCCGACCCGGGTGTTTACCGAAGTGCGCGAGGAAAAGGGCGAAGCGAGCTGGGGCGGCAGGACGTGGACCTCAAGAGCACGCGACTGCGACGGCTGCGGCAAGGCCAGCGGCGCGGAATTCCTCGTGGATGCGGATTTGGGCCGACGGCTGTGGAGCATCCAAGCCTCTTCTGGGGATCGCGATTGGCGCGACGATGGCGTCTGGTCGGTGATCGACTTTGGCAACGTGTTCCGCATCGACCGGATCATCTTCGTGCCGCTCATCGGCGGCCGCAGCCCGTGGCTCTACGGCTACCAGCAGGGCGCGGTGGGCGGCTTTCCCAAGTTCGACATCCTCACCTCCGACGGCAGTCCGAGCAACACGGCCGACCCGACGGCCGAAGGGCCGTTTGAATACGAGTTGCTATCCGAAGTGCGCACCAGCTATCCCTTCAACGATTTCCAATTTCCCACGCGCGACACGCGCCTCATCCTCTGGCGCGTGATCGGCTTCTACGGACGCGACGCCAATGCCTTGCAGCTTTTTGCCTTTCACCGCGCGGGCTATCCCAAGCGCGTCGAGCTAGAGTCATCCGACCTCGACTTGGGCGCGGCGCGCAGCATCCGGCGCATCGAGTGGGATGCCGACTTGCCGCCGGGTACGCGCTTAGAAGTCCAGACCCAGACGGGCAATGGCTTTACCGAAGTTACGCGCTACTTTCTCAAAAATGGCGATGAAGTCACCAAGGAAGCCTATGAAGCGGCGCGCAAGCGCTACCGCGGCGACATCGTGCAAGAACAGGTGCGCGATGCGACTTGGAGCACTTGGAGCCAGCCGCATCGCTTTTCCGGGCAGAGCTTTCAGTCGCCTTCACCGCGGCGCTACTTGCGCACGCGCATTCGCCTGTACAGCGACGACCTCAACGCGTCGCCGGTGCTGCGCTCGCTGCGGGTTGTGGCCAACGATCCGGTCATTTTTGCTGGCCTGAGCGGCTCGGTGTGGCCGCGCGAAGCCGGGCTCGATTCGCTGACCGAGTTTCGCTATACCATTAAGCCGCAGGCGTTCAACAGCCGCGACCCCGGATTCGACCAAGTGCTGATCGCCTTGCCTCCGGGAAGCGCGGACGCCAAGTTGCTCGCAGCCTATGTGGGAGGCCAGCAGGTGGAGGCGACCAGCTCGTTGCGCGGCGATTCGCTGTGGGTGCAGCTACCGCCGCCGGTGGTAAAGCGCGATTCCGTCAACATAGCGTTTGCAACGCGAGTTTTCGCCAGCCCGACGGTCTTTGAGACCTTCGTCTTTAACTCCAGTCAAGAAGACAACGCACAGGGCGTCGTACCAGCGGAATTGGGAGCCGATCAAGTGTTTGTGCCCGAAGTGGTGCAGGGCGCATCCCTAATCCGCAACTTGCGCCACTCCAAACTGCTCACGCCCAATGGCGACGCAGTCAACGACCTATACGAACTGAGTTTCACCGTCGTCAAGACTGACAAGCAACCGCACGTGCGCGTCTTTTCCCTCGATGGACGCCTAATCGCCGAGTTGGCAAATGCCACTCCGCGCGGTGCCTGGGCGACGTACGCTTGGGACGGCCAGCACAATGGCGAAGTCGTACCGCCGGGCATCTACATAGTGCATGTCGAGTTGCAAACCGATCCCAAGGACGAAGTCGTCCAGCAGTACGTTCACGTCGTATATTAGCTCAGGTTAAACGCAATACATCGGAGGTATAGCAGTGATCCGCAGATGGACGCAGATAGACGCAGAGTATGATGCACAAGACGATCCACCGCTCGAATCGTTCAAATCATGCAGCTAGAAGAACATGAAGATCAACTACTTTGAAGATACGGATACCGCATTTATCGAGTTCACCGCGCAACCTGTCGCCGAGACTCGCGAGTTATGCGAGAACATCTACATAGACCTCGACGAGCAAGGGAACCTCGTCTCTATGAAAATTGAGCACGCCAAGACGAGCGCCAACATCTTAGATTTCACCTTCGAGCGTCAAGAAAAGCAACCGAGTGACAATAAGGCCAGTGACCAGTCCCAACCCGCCCCCGAGAGCGGTGGGGAAACTAAACACTAAACAACCCTGTGGGAGAGAGGACGTGACACGTCTAACGATACTATTGCTGTATTGCGGTTTGCTCCTCGGGACGCAGTTACCATCCGCGGCCCAGCGCGCCACCGGATTTGACAATCCCTATTACACTTCAGCCACTGAAGTCGCGCCCTCAACCCTCGTCCCTTCAGTGCGCAAGTGGTACCAGCCGCAGCGCCTGTACGAACTCTACGACTGGCGGCAAGACCAGTACTCCAACTATGCGCGCAACCCCTACCAACGCTACAACGACGTCTTCTTAGAGGGATCGCCCTTTTACGACATCTACGGCTCGTACATCAGCCAAGGTTGGCGGGTGTACAACTGGACCGAGGACTATCCCACGGCCAGCGGCAGCAGCATCTTCAAAAGCCCGCGCTTCAGCTCGTGGTTTAGCAACGTCCTCATTTCCTCCAGCCACTCCGAACAGTTCCACTCCTCGCTGATGGTAGGCGACGGCATCCGCACGACCCTGACGCCGCTCACCTTTTCCAAGCCGCGTTTCGACGGCGTGCAGTGGGACATGATGTCGGACAAATACGCTCTGACTCTGCTCACCTCGCGCATCAACAACACCGGCGTCGTCGCCGGCGTCGCCGGAGAGGCTGGAGTGAAGTTCAGCACGTTTACCAATATGTGGGCCGCCAAAGGCCAAGTCAGCATCGGCGACTTTTCCAATGTCGGCCTAACATTTGTCAACGCCGCCCACATGAACTCCAACATTCCCTTTGGCGACAATTCGCTCAAAGGCCAACTCAGCGGGCCGATGAACAACGACTTCGTCCGCTCGATCATCGTGCGCATTTCCGACGACTCGCCCGAAGACGGCGAAGGCGGTGCCCTGCTGTCGCGCTGGCGCATCTTCGCCAATGGCGTCGAACACACCGACGACATCGCGCCCGTGGTAGAAGGCGGCTTCCGCCGCCGCGGCGTGATTGAAGCGAGCGGCACCGACGTAATAACCCTCACGTTCAACATTGAGGACTTCTCACCCACCGTCGATGACGAAATCGACGACTTCCGCGAAATTGAGCACGTGGAGATCGGCCTAGTACTGGCCAACGATTACAAGGTGGAGGTCGCTTCCAACAAACAGACCAACCAACTCGGCGCACCTGTATTCCTGACCGTGCTACGCGCACCGGGCAACGTCAAGGACGGCGCTAACCAAGCCTTTCACACCTTTCGCTACGGCCTGCCCACTGGCAACCGGCTGCTCGGTTTTGACCTGTCGATCAACGATGTCGCCGGTTTTGACCTGCGAGGAGAATACGTGCGGAACTTCCAGTACCGCCGCTTCCCCAACGAAAACTTCATCCGCGAACAGGCCCTAGCTACCAACACCGCCGAAGCCTTTTACCTAACAGCGCAAAAACGACATTACCCGTGGACGGTTTTCGCCGAGGCCTTTAGCATGGACGCGGAGTACTCGACCCAAGCCTTTATCCCTAACTCCGAGGGCGAGGTGTACTACGGCAACGAGCAACAAAGTGTGTACGAATTCGTCGATGACAACGACGATCAAGACGAATTGCCCGACTGGACCCGGCGCTACCACGGCCCGCGCGTCAACACCCGCCAGGGGATCGGCCTACTAACCGACAGCGCGGTCTTTCCCGGAATCGACGAAAACAACGACGATCTCTCGGATTTCAACCGCAACTTCAACCGCCTACCCGACTACGCCGAGCCTTTCCTGCGCTTCGAGGTCGATCCCCCCGACTTTCTCTTTGGCATGGACATGAACAACAACGGAGTCATCGACCGCTTTGAAGACGACTCCGAGGCGGACTATCCCTACAAGCGTGGGCACCGGGGATACAACACATATGTAGGCGTTGAAATTGCTCCGGACATAAACCTCATGGCCGGCCGGCTCGACGAGCGCCTGCTGAAAACCGCCCGAGAAAACGCGACCACGTATCTACTCTTGACCGCGAGCGAAAAATTCCCGCGCTACAACCTGCAATTGCGGCTGATCGTCAATCCGCGCAAGGTCGCAGACGACATTCCCGAGGACGTCTTTTTGTGGGTCGATACACCCGGCACATTCGGGGAATCGCGCTTTATCCGCGACCAACTCGTGGCGCGCGATGCGTTCGTCAACACCACGTATTTAGACGTGCGCTACGACCGCTACATCTCGTTTACCACCAAGGTCAAGCACGAACAATACACGCAATTAGGATCGGCGGCTGAAGAGCTGAGCAACCAGAGTTTCCTCGGCGTGATCAACAAGGCCCAGTACCCGCTCCACCTGCGCTCTTGGGATTTGACCTTGAACTGGAAACAGCTCTACAGCAATCGGGTGCCCGCGGACAAGGGTGCATTGCAAACGTCCGATCTAACGGAGATTTTCTCGTTGCTGGCCGACCGCGAGATCAACCGCAACATGAGCTTTACCGCGGGCGTCGAATACGAGATCGCCAACAATCTGGGCGAGCAGCCCGAGGGATTTTTAGAAGACGGCACCACGCTGGTGCTGGCCGGCCAGATCGCCAACCAATCGGCCTATCAGGGGTATGCGCTTACGACCAACGTCGGGCTGCGCTGGACCCGCGAAGACCTCGACTCAGCTCCTGCGTCGGCCAAGCTATTCACCTTTATCAGCGTCTTCGCCGGACTGGGCAAGGACCTGTAAGCTAACTTCGGCTAGCGCTTCAGTATTTATTTCGATATCCTCGCTGTATTGCTCCCGGAGCCGTGCGATAAAGGCGTCCATGGCCTTAGTTGCCGCTTGCTGCCTCAGCAGGGTTTTGATGCTGTTATAGACCAAGGATAGATCCGCAACTTTGCCATCAGTGCGGGTAAACATCTCGACGTTGGCATCGTAGTACGCGCGAATGTCCTCTTCGGTGATGGGCTGTTGGCGCGCCACCTCCCTGCCCTCGGTGCGATAGAGCCACTCGACGATGAGCGCATCGCGCTTTTGCTCCACCGGCTCGCGCACCTCGGGGTCGCGGTCGTATTGCAGCTTGCGGCCCTCCGCCATCATAATCTGCACTCCGGCCAAATTCTCGGCCGCCTTGTAGCGGGCAGCACTGTCGAGCCGGCTGTGGTTCGCCGCTAAGTTGGCCCAGTACGCGGCCGTGGTCAGTTGGCCGCCGCGCCAGCTAAAGAGCACTTGCTCCTCGCCATCGGGCGCGGTCAAGGCTTTTAGACCCTCGTCGTGGGCCTCTAGCTCGTATTCGCGGCGCAGGCGGTGGACGTATTGTTCCATGTCGTCGGCCCGCTTTTGCACGCGCGCTTTTTCTTGCAACCACTCGCGCTGGGCCGCAAAATCCACGTGCCGCCTTTTGTCGAGCCGGAAGACGTGATAGCCTATTTGGGTCTTCACCGGATGCGGATAGAGTTGGCCCTCGTCCATCGTCCGCAGTGGTTCCATCAACTCGGGTAACATGTGGCCCATCTTGAACCACCCCAACTGGCCAGCCGGGCCAAAGCGCCGCTGAATGGTCTCCGTTGAATAGATGGGCACCAGCGACTCAAACGGAGATCCCTCTTGCAGCGCCGTTAGTACTTCCAGTGCCTCTTCTTCGGTGGCGCAGACAATCTGCCGACTCAAGACCTCGACATCGTATTCGCGCTCTTTGGCGAAAGCCCGCAGTTCCTCTTCGGTTGACGTGTAATCACCGTGCAGGGCCTCTTCTTCGTATAGTTTGTTCATCACGGCCCTTTGCTCGGTACGCTCGACTTCGCGGGCAATGCTCGGCTCGCGGTCGAGGCCGCGGCGCAGCCCTTCGCGCACCAACAACTCGCGGGCGATCACGCCATTGAGCAGCGCCAGCTTGGCGTCCGCATTCATCTCCTCGATGTGCTTGTAGCCCGTTTCCATCAGCTCTTGCGCTCGCTCCCTAAAGTCTTCCTTTGATAGAGTGGTTTCACCGATGCGGGCGACGTAGGTAGGCTCAGGTTCTGTCCCACAGGCCACTAGCGCGAGCAGGACGATTGTTCTCAACTTCATACGACAAATTTCTCCGTTATTTAGCAGTCCTACATCATAGGGCTGTTCTGCATGGGATTGCTGGGTATGAGATACTTCGCTCAGTATGACAAGCTAAGTGCCGTTGAGCACCCGACTAGGTGTCATGCTGAGCGGAGCGAAGCGGAGTCGAAGCATCTCTATATGCTTGCCAGTCATGTAGAACTGCTATTTCTCGTTAGTTTCCTCAATGACAATGTGTTGGTTAGCCGCCACGTTTAAGAGGGTCTGCACCGCGCCGCTGGGCCAAAAAACTTGCAGTGAATCTACCTGGACATGGCGGCCCAAGCCCAGCGTTAGGCGCACGTCGCTGCTGCCCATGTATCCGTAGCTGCGGCGAATTTCGCGCTTTTGCACGAGGTCGCCCGCCACGGCTCGGATTTTGGTGCCAAGCCCGTCGCGATTGCTTTGGGTACCTACAGCTTTGACCGTCAGATAGTTATGCCCGCTATGATCGTTGCGCAACAAGGTGCAGTGGGGCGCGTCCGAATCCGACACGAAGATATCGACGTCGCCGTCGTTGTCGTAATCGCCCAACGCGGCACCGTGGCTGACGCGCTCGACGAGCATCCCTGGGCCACTAGCGTTGCTCACGTCGGCAAAGGTGCCATCGCCCTGATTGCGGAATAGCTGGTTTTGCTGCGGGTAGGTCGTGTCTGGGTCGAACTCGCGCACGTTTTCATCGAGATGGCCGTTGGTAACAAAGACGTCGAGGAAGCCGTCGTTGTCGCCGTCGAAAAAGACCGCGGCCATCCCCAAGTAGGGCACGCTCGGCGCGCCGAGATGAGCGGCAAACGTCAGGTCGCTGAAAAAGCCCTCGCCGTCATTGTGATAGAGCGTGTTGGGCAGCCACTGGAAGGTAGCGAGGATTATGTCGAGCCGGCCGTCGTTGTCGTAGTCGCCAAAGTCCGCGCCCATAGCGGATTCAGCGTACCCCTCCTCGTTATACGCCACCCCGGCGATGATGCCGTGCTCTGCAAAGGTGCCGTCGCCGTTGTTGAGGAAGAGAAAATTGGGCTGCCGGTCGTTGGCAATGAATAGGTCTGGGTCGCCATCGTCGTCGCAGTCGCCAAACACTGCAGCCAGTTGTCGCCCCTCATTGCTAAACAAGCCCGCCGCGCGCGTCGCATTGGCAAATGCAAGGTCACCGTCGTTGCGATAGAGCACTCCAGACTGGCCGGGGTACGCGAGGGGGCCGCAGATGGAACGCACCGCGCCCGTAAAGCACTCCTTGTTCGCGTCCAAGTCGAACTCCATGTAGTTGGCCACGTAGAGATCCAAGTCGCCATCGCGATCGTAGTCGGCAAAGGCCGCATGAGTTCCCCAACCCGAGTCGCCGAGGCCAGTCCGGTCCGTCACATCGGCAAAGGCACCGCCATGACCCTCGTTGTGATAGAAAACGTTGGGTCCGTAGTTGGTCACGTACAGATCGGGATTGCCGTCGTTATCCACGTCGCCGACCGCGGCCCCCATGCCGTACCCCGCGTCGCCAGTCTGCGCCACCTCCGTAACATCCGCAAAGGTGCCATCGCCCTCGTTGCGGTAGTGGGCATTAACACCGGGCGGACCGTCATAGCCCGGCAGGGCCGTGCCATTGACGATGTACAGGTCGAGCAAACCATCGCCATCGGCATCGAAGAACGCCGCGCCTGAGCCGATGGCCTCGGGCATGTATTTCCGGCCACTCGCACCGTTTACATAGCGGAAGTCAATGCCAGCGGCGCGGGTCACCTCGACGAAGTGGGGGGCGGACTGGGCGCTGACACTAACTGCCGCCAATGCGAGGAGTAGCAAGACCACGGCTAGTCCTGCGTTTGGCTTGCAGCACCGAACTTGCGGGCCAAGGCTGCGCTGCGCTGTAAGCGGGCGTTGTCCGGCTCGAAGTGCAAGCCGCGCTCATAGCTTGCCAGCGCTTGGGCGAATGCTTCTTGCATCATCAGCGCATTGCCGAGCGAGAGATGTGCGAGCACATACGTGGAGTCGGCGCTCAGGGCTTGGCGGAACAGGGACATGGCCTCGGCCACTTGGCGGCGGCGCAAATACAGGTTGCCCAAGTTGTGGTACGAGGGTGCGAAATTGGGATTGCGGTCCAGGGCCTGTAAATAGTACAGACGCGCTTCTTCGTACTGTCCGCGCTGGCCGTATAGCGCGCCTATCTTGTGGTACAGCTCGGCCTGGTCGGGCGTCCGAGCCAAGGTAGTGCGCAGGCCGATGAGTAGCTTTTCCTGCTTTTCCAGTTCGTTGTACAGAGCCAATTGGCGTCGTCCTTCCTCTTGCTGGCCGCTGCGCAACAGGGCATTGCCGAGGTTGAAGCGGGCCCGCGCAAAGAGCGAATCGAGTGCCACCGCGCGCTGCAATTCAACGATGGCCGCGGCGTACTCGCGGCGCTTGTACAAGGCCGTGCCGAGGCCGTGGTAGTACTTGGCCACGGTCGAATCGGCAGCTAGGGCACGGGCATACGCCGCTTCGGCCGCGGCATAGTCATTGAGCTTGCGATGGGCCTCGCCGAGGTTGTACCATGCCTCGCCGTAGTCGTCTTGCAGGGCAACGGCGCGGCCATACGCGGCAACGGCCTGCTCGTACTGGGCTTGGCGAAAGTACAGCAGCCCGAGCGCCATCTGAGCCCAAGCGTAATCCGGGGTCGCGCGCGTAACCTCCTCTAACAGGGCGAGAGCCTCGGCATGGCGATTGAGGCGGGTCAGCACAATGGCCAGTTCGGTTTGCGCCTTGGCGTAATCAGGTTGCAGCGCGATAGCCTGTTCGTAGGCCGTTAGGGCCTCGGTCAGCTTGTTGTCGCGTGCGTAAGCATCGGCTAGGTTGCGGTGAGCTATCGCAGAGTTCGGATCGCGTTCTACGGCGCGTTTCGCGGCTGCTATGGCGGCGACATAGGGGCCTTGGTGCAGGCGACTTGCGGGTGCCGCATCGGTTAGTCGCGGTTGGCGGTCGTTGGGAGGTTCCTGACAGGCGAGGAGGGCTAGGATCGATAGGTAGCAGAGTAGGGGCATATTGAAGGTAGAAGAGTAGGCAATTTCAGGTCTCAACAGCGTTTAAGTATGCCTCTTCGCCGTCTTCGTGTCCACTGCGGTACCCAATTTGCCGATTCCGCATGACCGGTTTCAAGTAGATTGAAGTGTCCGTTGCCTGCACTCGACTCCCTATATCTGCGAATTCAAGAGTACAACGGCTCTAATTCACGCTCAATCAACTCAATCTGTTTAGGACGTTTTTTCTTTGCTTTTTGAATTATCTCGCCGCTTGAGACCGCCTCAAATAAAGGCAAGAGTAGTACACAAGTCTCTTTCTCAGGGATCGACGTATAGGTTGAAATCGAAATCATATCTTCCATGGTCAGTCAGCTCATTAAGACGACACATTATGCCGATAATCATCATTTTGAATCTACCTAATAATTTATCTGGTGAACCATATAACTCAGACTGTTTCATCATCTTCTCTAGCTTAGACAAATACTCCGAGGAAACAGCAAATCTAAGCGATATGTTTGCATCTTTAACTTGTATTGCCGCTATTTTCTTTCTCATTTCCCCTCTCGATAGCCCCCTAGGATAGCCCCTAGCAATAGATGGCTCTATTTCTGGCACAGCGTTGTGCATATATATATTTCGGTAATAATGCACAGCAGAAAGCATCGCAGCTTGCGGGTGATCAGCATAAGCAGGCTGCATATCAAGGATGCTGCGCTTCTGATCGTGTGTTAGACCACAAAGACATGTCTTATTTAAAGACTTTTCATCCTCTGAGACAGGAAACCCTGAATTTTCATGCGGAGTTTTCCCATTCGCATACACTAAAAATCTAACCAAATAATCCAACGAGGATCGTAACTCAGACATACCTTGGCCTACTTTTTTTCCAATAAGATACAAATCCTCATACTCATCCGAGTATGAGCTACTGGAATCAGATCTCCCAATGAGAAACTCATCAACCGTAATATCTCCTGCTTTATCTACAATTTTGGTGATGACCTCTGTGCTCAACTGCTCTATCTCATCAACGAGTACGCCTACAGACTTCAGTTGTACTCGTATGCTTAAGTACTGTCTTAGCATCGCCACCGTATTATCCATTGTCCCTCCAAAGCTTCACTTTTTGATTTTTCTCTCCGTCGTCATTTCGCCAACCCCTTCTGCCGTCCTCGGCGTAGAGTGCGTTTCTGATCCGCTGGCCGTGAGTGGTAGGCGGTGATGACGTGCTCGCCACGCATCACGACCTTGCGATTAGCTAGGCGTTCCAGCTTTTGGATCTCCCGCTTGCGGATATCGATCTCACGTGCGACATCCCGCTTGAGCAAAATCCAAGTCTCGTCATCAACCTGCGTTCCCAACTCGATAATGAGCGGAATATCCCTTTCGCGAATGGCCCGCTGCTGGAGGCGCGTCTCGGCGTGGTGAGTATAGCTAATGTCGATCATTGGCCATCTCCTCCTTTTTCAATGTCGGAATTGGTCTCTTGAGAGTCAGCTTCCTCTATGCCCTTTACGTTGCCTTCTGGGTACGTGATAGTGTCGCTTAAAGAAGTACTGCGGTCCTTCTCCTCTGCGATGATCATTTTTAAGCGGCTCCGTTCCTCCCTGTGCTTCTCCTTTAGGTGGCCCAGTTCCTCCTTGAGTTCATTCTGCTTTTCGTTCTCCTTCAGAAACTCCTTAAAGCGCTCCCTCCAGAACTCCTCCTCGGAAACGCCTTCTATATAGGTTTCTGGCCTTCCCATTTCTTCTATTTTATCGTCTTTTTCCTTTATCTCTTTTTCCAGATCCTTCATCCCCTTCTCCAGATCCTCTATCTTCTTCTCCTGATCCTTGAAGGTATCCGGCAGTCTGTCTTCGAGCCACTTCGCGCGCTTTTCATCAGCGTCTTCCGCCATAAGTTCCTCGGGAATCTCGGAGAGTCGCGCATGACCGGTTTCAAGAGCCATCTTAGCGTAACGAGACCTGTTGGCTATGCTGTCGAGTTCGCCGCGGCAGATGTCATAGTCGGGGAACTTTAACGGCGATCCGAACATGAGATCGCCACTGTCCACATCGACGCCGTCGGTTATGGCGAGTTCAGCTTTCAATTTGCGCAAATAGCTGGCGAACGGGTTATCTGTGGATGGGTCGAAGGAATCCATAAGATGCAAGACGTGCTCCCCAAAAAGATGTTCTCTGAAAAGATCGGCCTTGGCGATGGAATTCTTTTCCATCTCGATTTGCTCGCTCGCGGTTAGTGATGCCATGCTCCCATCCCAGAACTCGTCGATCTGCTCCAAACGATCAAGTACTTCTTTCGCCTCTTTCAATTTCTCTCGTCTCCAAGCGAGACTTCTCTCGGCCAGAAGCGCAAAAAAGAGCGGTGCCATGTTGATGATCTCGGCGGCGCTGACGCCATATCGGCATTTGATGAGGTCGTAAGCAAGCCGGGCCTTCGGCGCGATCTGTGCGCCGATTTGGACGCGCTCGGGGTCGGGTGCGGATGCCTTATCGGACTCGGGAAGCGGCAATTCGCCGGTGAGCACACCCGGTTCGACGCTGAGTGCCTTGGCCAAGCGATTCACAGTGTCCTCCCGAGTCTTTTGACATAGCTGCGGTTCGTTTTCCAAACGTTGAATCGTGCGTTCGGCGATCCCAGACCGTTCAGCAAGCCCTTTGCGCGTCATATGGTTTTTTTGACGTAAACTGCCAAGACGTTCAGGATTGATTTTCATAATAAGGCTCCTTTCCTTGGACTGCCAAATATAGCTTATTTTTTATATTTTAAAAGAGTTATATTAAGATATATTTCTTAAAAATAAATTATAAAAATGGATAAATTTAATTGAATTGTCCATTTTATTCCCTAAAAATGTCCTCTTTGTGCTTCTTGGGATACCACCGAGGCCCCGTCCCGGTACGCGAGAGAGACAAACGCGGACATTTTGGTGCAACGCGCCCCTCGCCCCTGTCATCACCGTGCTTCTGGATGCTGAGGCCGACCCAGCGGTGCGAACTCTGTTTGGTCGGGTTCCTTCGGACTAAGCTAGAAAAAGAGGCACCAGCACTATATAATCGAAATAATCGAAAGGACTGATAACAGTGGGCACTTGAAATGCAGGGTGCTCTAAGCGACAGGCTGCATACATGGCCATAAAACAGTGGTTGCTTTGGCGACACTCACATTTTTTGTACTTCCGGGTCGGCCTAGTCCCTAAAGGTCTCATTAATGGGTTGTACCCGATACAGTCTAACCCCACACGGCCTCGTCCTCCCCACTGTGCTTCCGCCTTGGCATGGATATTGCAATGCCGTAGGAACGGACGTTACGCGGTCGGCTCCCGCGTGGACTGGCCTCGTCGTCTGAACCGTCCAAGGCATGGCTTATGGCCGAATTTGACACCATCGCCAAGCACCTTATCCACACCTACCCGGCTGACTTCGCCCGCTTCGCCCTCCAGCACGACGACCTTGAGGTCCTCGACGTAATCGATACCGAGCAACCCACCGTCGAAGCCCACCGCACCGATAGCCTCATCCGCGTGCGCGTCGCTGACGACGAAGCGTTGGTCCATCACGAGTTTCAAACCACTGATAGTACCCCGCCCATGCCGCGCCGCATGGCGGGCTATATCGGGCGCGGCATCGAGCAGCACGGCCTACCGATCTATTCCAGCGTCATCTATCTGCGCCCAGCGGCCGGCCGCACCGATCCGGGACATTACATCCAAGAGCGGTACGGCTTCCGCGTCTTGGTGCAATACCAAGTGATTCGGCTGAGTGAACTAGACGGCCAACGCATTCTTAACAAAGGACCTTCTGGCTTGATTCCGTTTACGCCATTGATGCAGCGGCCGACGGGTGTGGCGGCGGAGGCATGGCTGCGCCAGTGTGTGAACCAAGCGCAAGAGGTGCCCATGGACGAGCCCCTCAAGGCCAATTATCTGGCCGATCTTGCGATTTTGAGCGGGTTGGTGTATAACTTAGAAACGATTATGGCTATCATCGCGGAGGAGACCATGTACGAATCGTCGGTAGTGCAGTATTTCACGGAAAAGGCCCTTGAGCAGGAGGGTCGAGAAAGCCTCCTCGAAGTGTTGGCTCTGCGCTTTCAGCCGGAGGATATGGACCAGTTGGCCAGCCGCATTGGGGCGATCGGCGATGTGCAGCGGCTCAAGCAGTTGCGTCGGGCGGCCATACAGACGCCCACGCTCGAAGCCTTCAGGCACCTGTTAGACGCCGACGAGTAGGCCCGCCGTGTAACATCATCCTTGCCCTACCTGCCCTTGTGGAGATTCCCATGACTACTACCGATTTGATCACCGCCGACGAGTTGTTGCAGATGAAGGACGATGGCTTCCGCTACAACACCCCCTGATGCCCTCTGCGAACGGCCTCGCACAAGCGCATGGTATGCACGGCATCGTCCAAGTTCGACCACGGCGTGCGATCCTCTAAAATGCAATCGACAAAGTGGACGACCTCATTGAAGCTGGCCCCGCCCATTGCTTCGATCTCCTCGTCCTCTACGGTAAAAGGCTCACTCTTCTCATAGCCCTCCACTCGCGGCCCCCGGGTCATATCCAGATAGATCGACAAATCTTCGCCGTGCACTTCGGCCCGCTGAATGCGGTAGCCCACGCCGTAGTGGCTCATCATGGTGCCGAAGGTGCCCGTATCAAAACGCACCACGGCGTTGTGCCGGTGACACCCAGGCCGCTCGCCGTCTTGCACCATCCCCTGCACTTCCACCGGAATGGCCGCTTCCTCGGCGCTGCGGCCAGCCAGCCAGCGCAGCAAATCGACGTGGTGAATGGCGTCGCATATCACCGGATCGGGTGCCGCCGGACCCAACAGGGTCACCGGCTTGTTATACGTGGCAGCGCAATGCACCGCGCCGCCAGCCGCCTGGATGCGCTGCCGCACAGCTAGCACTTGGGGAAAGTAACGCCGATTAAAAGACACCAGCGCCTTGCCTTGGCTCTGCTGGGCCGCTTGCGCCATTTGCTCGGTCTCGGCCGCGGTCATGCCCGGCGCTTTCTCCACCGAGGTGTGCAGCCCGCGCTCCAAGCAATCGAGCACGATGGGCAGCAAGTGGCCGGGCATGGTGACCACATGCACCACATCCGGCTGGCAGACATCGAGCATTTCCCGATAGTCGGCAAAGGCGTGTTCTGGCCCCCATTCGGCCTGATTTTTGCGCAGCCGCTCTTCGTCCAACTCGGCAATGCCCACCAAGCGCAAGCGGGGCTCGTCGGCAATCATGCGGAAGTGCGACTGGGCGTGGCCGCCGCAGCCGATGACCGCTACTTTCAAATCTGCCATGGGATTTCCTTTCCAAAGAGTTGAGTACCAAAGTCAAACAATAATCGTCAATATACAGTGCTGCATCCTCCTATGCTCGTTCTTCGTCGACAAATTTGACAGAGGATTGTGAGGCCAGTATAGTGTTGCATCTTAGTTCACGACATTCCAAAGGATATGCTCATGCGCGTCATTGCCGTCGGCTGCGAGTACTCAGGCGTCAGCACCCTCATCGATCAGGTGCATCAATGGGGACAAAGTCGCGGAATTAGCCACCATCTCGACGACCATTTTACCATCCCCGACGCCTATCACCTCAGCGACGAGGAGCAGCTAGCCATGCTGGCCATGCTGCCGGCCATCAAGGAGCGCTTTCAGCGCTTCCAAATCGTCTATCACGTGCGCTTGCTGCACCGCTATCGAGACATCTTGTTGGGCGGCTTTCACATTGAGGAAAAGGTGTACGGCCCCAAATACTACTACCCGGGCATCGCCCTCGACATCCGCGAATACGAGCCGGACATGCCCGACGACACCATACTCGTCCACCTGCACGCCGCGCCTGAAACAATCCGCGCCCGCATGGCCGCAGCTCCACACCCGCACTCATTGGTTCCCACCGAAGACGTTCCAGAAATTCTAGATCGCTTCCAGCAAGAAGTGCGGGCCTCTTGGATCAGTCGCAAGTTCGCCATTGACACCACCGACCTAACACCGGCCCAACTCCTCGAAACCTTCCTCAACCGCTCCATCCCCCACCTTAGCCCCGAAGACGCCGCCACGCGGCTCTTGGCCCCTTAGCTTCTACCCATGACTAGTCACGACACGCAGAGCACGAAAATGGCAGATTCGAGAAGGGACTTTTTTAGAAAGGCGGGCAACCTCACGCTCGGCTCAGCAGCGGCGTCTATATGGGCCTCCGATAGCCTGCAAAGAGTCCACGCGGCCACTGAACGCCTCGGTCAAGCCTCTCCAGAAGCCAGTGCACTGGACGAGCAATTCTGGTACAGCGTGCGCGGGGCGTTCAATTTGTCGCCCCAGTTTATCAACTTCGAGAACGGCTATTTCAGTCCGCAGCCAGAAGCCGGAATCGACGAGGTGTGCAAAAACGCCCGCACCATCAACGAGATTCCCTCGTTTTACATGCGGCGCAAGCTAGTGGACGACACCCGCGAGATGCACCAATTGCTAGCGCACTTTGCCGGTTGCTCGGACGAAGAAATCCTCCTGACACGCAACACGACCGAATCGCTCAACATCGTCATCATGGGGCTAAAGCTCCAACCCGGGGACGAGGCCCTGTGGGGAACCTACGAATACGGCAGCATGAAGGTCGCGTTTGAGCAACGCGCCGCCCGCGAGGGCATAGTCAACAAGGTGCTCGACCTGCCCATCACCTCCATGGCTAACGACGAGATCGTCGCGGCCTACAAAAAGGCCATTACGCCGCGCACCAAAGTGATCCTCGTCTCCCATATCGTCTATTTAACCGGCCAAGTGCTGCCCGTGCGCGAAATCTGCGACATGGCCCACGAGCAGGGAGTGGAAGTCATCGTCGATGGCGCTCATGCCTTTGCCCATCTAGCCGACAAAATCCCCGACCTACACTGCGATTACTACGGAGCGAGTCTGCACAAGTGGATGCTGGCACCGCTGGGCACGGGCATACTGTACATCAAAAAGGAAAACATCGAGAAGGTGTGGCCGCTGTTCGGCGACGCTGGGTACGCCTCGGACTCGATTTACAAGTTCGCCCACATCGGCACGTATCCGGCTTACTTGCAACTGGCCTTAGCCGAGGCCATTCGCTTTAACCAAACCATCGGCTTGGAGCGCAAAGAAGCGCGCTTGCGCTACATTAAAAACTACTGGGTCGATCGCCTGATCGACGTGCCCAACATCGTCGTCCACACGCCCCGCGAGGCTCACCGTTCGTGCGCCATTTCCACCGTTGGCATCAAGGGACAAGATCCCGCGGACGTTACCAATGCTCTGTACGACAAATACAAGATCTTCACCGTGCCGCCCGGTTATCCCGGAGCAGTCCGCATCTGCCCGAACATATACACAACCCCCTATGAGTTGGATATGTTCGTCGCAGCAATGAAAGAACTAGCCGCCGCCTAATCCCCACGCGCATCGCCCGCCTCCAACCCCCGAGCGATGTCCAAATTTTCCCTAAATCCCCGGTCATCTGGAGCCAAACGCACCGCGCTGGCAAACGCCGCTGCTGCGGCCGCAAAATCCCGACGCATCAGGTGCAAATTGCCGAGGCTATTGTACGCATTGGCGTGCGTCGAATCCGCGGCGAGTGCTTGGGCAAAAAGCCGCTGGGCCGCGTCGAATTGCTCCCCGCGCAAATAGATGTTGCCCAAGTTCACATAGGCCGCGGCAAAGGTCGAGTCGAGCTCAATAGCGCGATGGTATCGCGCCGCGGCCTTGGCGAATTGGCGACGCTGGCCGTAGAGCACTCCTAGGTCGTAGTGGCGGCGCGCGTCCTCGGCCTCGCTCAAGAGCGTAAACTCCAAGCTCTTGATCATTTTTTCCTCTTCTTCGAGGCGCGCAAATCGCTCCAACACCTCGCGGCCCTTTTCCCGCTCGCCCAAGCGCATATAAACCTGTCCCAAGTCGTAGTGCGGACGCGCCCAAAACGGGCGCAGCGCAACGGCCCGCAGCAGAAGATCCTCGGCCTCTTCGTAGCTCCGATCCTCCACATACAGAGCACCCAAGCCCGCGTACGCACCCGCTTGGGTCGTGTCCGCACGAATCGCCTCGGCAAACGCCGTTTTCGCTGCCTCGCGCTCGCCGCGCTTGACGTGAACTCGGCCGAGATGATACCAGAGTTCATAGTGCGTCGGATCCACTTGCAAGGCGCGCTCGTACAGGTCAGCGGCCTCTTGGTATGCACCCTGCCGGATGTGCAGCAGGCCCAAGGCATTGTACGCGGAAATGTGCCCGGAGTCGCTTTCCAATGCCTGGCGGAGCGGCGTGTAGGCCGCCTCATACTTCTTTTGCCGGATGTACACGGCACCGAGCTGGTAATACGCATCCGCATAGTCGGGCTTGAGTGCTATGGCCTTTTGGTACGCGGCTTCTGCTTGGTCGAGGGCATCGGTCAAAAAATAGGCATTGGCCAGATTGTAGTGGACTTGGGGCGCGTCGGGCATCTGCGCGGCCGCTTGCTGGTACGCGGCAATAGCTGCGTGGAAACGCCCGCCTTGGGCGTGTTCAAGCCCTTGCTGGAAATACGCGTGCCCTGTAGCCGAAGGCGACTCCGGCTCTTGGCAGCCGATGAGCAGTAGCGCTAGGCACAAAACCCTAATCATCGCGGCTCCTCCGCGATCAACACCTGTCCAGCCAACACTCCCTCAAACCGCTGCACCTTGCCGCTGGGCCAGCGGATCTCCACTTCGTCAGCCTGGGCGCTGGTGCCGAGACCAAAAAAGACGCGCGGATCGTGGCTCGACAGATAGCTGCCGCCGCGACGCACCTCTCGCATTTGCACCCGAGACCCAGTGTGCACGCGAATGCGCGCGCCAACGCCGTCTCGGTTGCTCTCCACGCCTACCGTGAGGACGGCCAAGTAGTTGCGCTCGCCCCCCATGTCATTGCGCAAAAGCGAGGAACTCGCATTGATGTGGGACACCGCAATATCGAGGTCGCCGTCGTTGTCCCAATCGCCCAAGGCCATCCCTCGGCTCGACCGCACAGCGCCAAGCCCGGCCGCGGTGCTGACCTCGGCAAACCCAGCAGCACCGTCGTTTCTGAACAATTGATCGGGCTGCGCGTACGTAGTCTCGGCGAAAAGTTCCACATTGTCGTCAATGTGACCATTGGCCACGAAGAGATCCTCGTCGCCGTCCAGATCCCAGTCAAAGAAAGCCGTGCCCCAGGCCAGGTACGCCAGCGAGGGCTTACCCAATTTGGCGTCCGTCGTCCGGTCGCGGAAAAACCCCTCGCCCTCGTTGCGGTACAAGGTATTGGTCTCCAAGTAGAAATTCGTCACAAAAAAATCAAAGGCCCCATCGTTGTCGTAATCGCCTGCGGCCACGCCCATGCCAGCTTCGGATTGGCCCTGGCTATTGTAGGAAACCCCGGCGATCAAACCCATTTCCGCGAAATAGCCGCCCTCATTCTGGTAGAGCAAATTGGGCGTCCCATCGCCCGCGGCGAACAGGTCCAAGTCGCCGTCCAGATCCCAATCGGAAAAAATCGCGCCCAACTCCCGCGCCCGGCCCACAGCAAATCCCATTTCCGCGCCGACCTCGGCGAAGCGGCCGCCATCGTTGCGGTAGAAAGCATCCCCTTCGGGCGCATAGGTCCACGGCGCGCAATAGACCCGGATGCTATCCTGGCGAAAACAGGCACGATCCGGGTCGGCGCGGAAGTCCAGATAATTGGCCACGTACAGGTCTAAGTCGCCGTCCAGATCCCAGTCGCCGAAAGCCGCACCCGTGCCAAAGCCCTTGTCGCCCACGCCGACTGTGTCCGTGACGTCGGCAAAGCGACCGCCGCCGAGGTTGCGGTAGAGGATATTCGCCCCGTAGCAGGTGATGTACAGATCTGAGTCACCGTCGTTGTCGTAGTCAGCGGCCACCACGCCCATGCCGCACCCGGAATTCCCCACGCCAGCAGTCTGCGTCCGCTCGGCAAAACGGCCATCCCCTTCGTTGCGATAGAGCGCGGCCGGACCCGCGACATTGACCCAATACAGGTCGAGCCAGCCGTCGTCGTCATAGTCAAAAAAGGCCACGCCCGACCCCATCGTCTCGGGCAACTGCTTCTGCCCCCTAGCCCCGTTGCGGTGCTCGAATTCAATACCAGCCGCTGCGGCCACATCCACGTACCGAGGCTGGGCGACGGCGTCCCCCGTCCCTAGACCAATCAGCAACGCAAAAACCCAGCGCATCTGTCCATCCCGCTCCAACGCACCCCCCTATATCATCATTCCTTTAATCCTGTCCATCCTGGTCCTAATCCTGTCCATCACAGTCATCCATGTATTATCTTTTTGTAACCCAAGATACCGGCTCGGCAAGCGACCTACAAGGCGGCAGGAAAATCATCCATGCGTCCAACAAGTCCCTATCTGTGGCTCGGCCTATTGTGGCTAGCCACCCTAATCGGGGTGGGGGCCTTTACCTTCCACTACGGAGAGGGCCTGTCCTATTTCAGCACAAACCCGGACGCGTGTGCCAACTGCCACATCATGCGGCCCCAGCTAGATTCCTATCGCAAATCCAGTCACCACGCCGCGGCCACTTGCGTCGATTGCCATCTACCGCGCAGTTTCTTGAGCAAGTATCTGGCCAAGGCCGAAAACGGCTGGAATCACTCTACAGCCTTTACATTGCAAAACTTTCCCGAGCCGATCTTTATCAACGAGAAAAACAGCCGCATATTACAGCAAAACTGCCTCGCATGTCACAGCGCCTTCGTCCACCAAATCGTCGCTACCGAAGCCGTGCGCTGCGTCCACTGTCACCGCACGGCCGGCCACGGAGAATGGGTGGGCTTGGGTGGCGCAGAGGCCGCACCTAACAACGAGTAGCTTATGTCTCGCAAAATACCTTATAAAGCCATCGTCCTTTTGGCCTTAGTGGCCCTAGCCAGCGCACTCGTCACCGGGCTATTGGTCAACATATACGAACGCAAGGCCGAAGCGCGGCGCGGCCCGGTGCGCCTCGTCGAAGTCGGAGAGGACGACACCGACCCGGCCCATTGGGGCATCAATTGGCCGCGGCAATACGACAGCTATAAGCGCACGGCCGAGGCGACTCGCACGCGCTTTGGCGGACACGGCGGCAGCGAGGCCCTGCCCGCACAGAAGATCGAACGCGACCCCTGGCTCCGACGGATGTTCCTCGGGTACGCGTTCTCGCTCGACTACCGCGACCGCCGCGGCCACGCCTACATGCTCTACGACCAAGAGCAAACCGAGCGGCAATCCAAGCCTCAGTCCGGCTCCTGCCTGCACTGCCACGCCTCCATCATGCCCCTCTACCGACAGCTTGGCGACGGCGACGCCACCGCGGGCTTTGAGCGCTCCTACGCCTACTCCTATGGCGAGTTAAACCAGATGCTGCACGACACCGGACACGCCCATCCAGTATCGTGCGTCGATTGCCACGACCCAGCGACCATGCAGCTACGCATCACCCGGCCCGGATTTATCCAAGGCATCCAAATGCTAGCCGCGTCCAACGCCCCAGTCCCGCACTTGCCGTCGCTCGAACGCTGGCGGCGGGGAAGCCGCGACCGCCCCTACGACCCCAACGCGAGCGCGAGCCGCAACGAGATGCGCTCGTTCACCTGCGGCCAGTGCCACGTCGAATACTACTGCGGCAGCGGGGCTAAACTGACTTTTCCCTGGGGCAACGGGCTCAAGGTAGAGGAAATGGAAGCGTTTTGGGACGCCATGACCCTAGACGATGGCAGCGAGTTTTACGACTACGTCCACAAAGAGACGGGCGCGAAAGTTCTCAAGGCACAACACCCGGAATTTGAACTCTGGAGCCAGGGCATCCACGCGCGCAGCGGCGTCTCCTGCGCCGACTGCCACATGCCCTATATGCGCGACGGAGCCTCTAAAATCTCCGATCACTGGGTGCGCAGCCCGCTGCTGAATATCAACCGCGCCTGTCAGGTCTGCCACTCTTTCTCCGAGGCCGAACTCGCCGCCCGCGCTGACGCGATCCAGCAGCGCAATTTCGACCTCCTGCAACGAGCCGGTGCCGCGCTCATGGACCAACTCGACGCCATAGCCACAGCCCGCGCAGCCGGTGCCGCAGACGACGACCTAGCAACGGCCTTAGCCTTGCAGCGCAAGGCGCAGTGGCGGCTCGATTTCGTAGCCGCGGAAAATTCTATGGGCTTTCACGCGCCGCAGGAGGCCGCCCGCATTCTCGGCGAAGCGGCCGATTACGCCCGCCAAGGCCAGATCGCTGCTATCGAGTGGTTGGTCGAGGCGCAGAAACCTATTCGCGAGGACAAACCCTAGTGCCGCCCAAACCTCCGGGTTCGGGCTAGGGCACACTCTCCACCTCAAACTCCGCGACGTTGCGGTTCTCCCGGCTAAACTCCACCGCGATCAGGTGAATCGGTTCGCCCCGAGCGCGGTACTTGTCGGCGTACTGCCGCTCCTTCAATTGCGCCATCGCCGCGCCCTCGGGCACTAACTCCACCACTTTGAATTCAAATAGGTACACATTGCCATTGAACAACACCGCCATGTCCAGACGACCGTGGCTGCTACTGTCCTCCACGACGATGTCCAATCCCACCGACTCGAAGTAGGAGTAGAACACGCTGGCGTAATAGCCTTCGTAGTTGGCTATGTCATTGTTGGAGTGCCACTCGTAGGGAATGCTGGCGAAGAACGCCTTGAACAGACTCTCTAGGCCGACGAAGTCGTTGACCAGCAACAGGTCGTACAATCGGGCACGGTGCGCTGTGTGCTGGGATGGGTTGTCGGTCAGGTGGTTCAGTAGGCTCCGGTTCAGGCTCTGGCGCACCTCTTGGTTGGGGTAGGACAGCCGATAGTACAGCTCCCCACCGCGTGGCTCGGTGCGGCTAATGGTCAGGTAGCCGGTCTGGAACAGCAGGGCCTCGGTGGCGATGTGGTCGACGTCGAAGGCTGACAGCAAGTCGTCGCTGCCCAGCATGTTGTCCAAACTCAACGCACCGACTCCGCGCGAGATCAGCGTCTCAACCAAGAACGTCGGCGTACCCGTCTCGAACCACCACGCGCCGAAACGGCGGCGATCGAAGAGTAGAAGAATGTCGAACGGGTTGTAAACCTTCTCCTCTCCCAGCCAACTATAGCCGTTGTACCAGCGGCGTATCTCGTCCCGGTCCAAGCCGGGAAGTTCCGGCGCGAATACCGCGTCCAAATCTGCATCGGTGTAGCCGCAGATGGCTGAGTAGCGAGGATCTAGTGTGATGTCCTTGAGATTATTGAGGCCGGAAAAGAGGCTGACCTTGGAAAATTTGCTCACCCCGGTGAGAAACGTAAACTTGATGTGCGCGTCGCTATCCTTAATCGTCGCGTACAGGCCGCGCAGAAAGTCGCGATTGGCGCGTGCGACCTCCGGTACATCGAGCGCGTCCAGAATCGGCTTATCGTACTCGTCAATCAGCACTGCTACCGGCTGTCCGGCTTGGTCGTACAGTGCCTCCAGCAGATGGGCGAAACGCCCCGACGCCGTCGTGGACTCGACGACCACCCCGGCCCGGCGTTCGATGGCGGCCAATTGCTCTGGAAGGTTCGCTTGCAGGTAGCCCGGCTCTTTGAAATTGCCGCTGCCAAAGCTCAAGCGCACCACCGGATGGCGAATCGACCAGTCCCAACGGTCGTGGATGTGCAGTCCCTCGAACAGCGGCTCGTTGCCCTCGAACAGTTCTTTCAACGTATCCAGAAACAGGCTTTTGCCAAAGCGCCGCGGGCGCGACAGAAAATAATGCTTACCCTCGTCCAGCATCCGACGAATGTAAGCGGTCTTATCCACGTAGTAGTAGTTCTCCGCACGAATCTCACGAAAGGTCTGAATGCCGATAGGCAGCTTGCGTCTATCTGTGCGCTCAGCCGATATGTTCGGACGCGGATTGCTCATAACCAATCGTCGAACGGATTCACCGTACTCGCCAGCGGCAACCCTACCCGCGCACCAGCCATATGCGAGGCGTGGGCCATCATCGCCATTTCCAGATAGAGCCGCGCATTCTCCAACTCTACCAGCTCCCACTCTGGCTCCTTGCCCTCGATCATGTCGATCATAGACCGCGCCATGCGGCGATGCGCGTTGAGCCACTTGTGCTCGTCCGGCGGCGGCGACGAGGGTACGACCTCCCAACGCGAGTCGCCGATCAGCCCGGGATTGACCAACGGGTGATAGTAAATATCCGGTAAGTTGACCATCGGCCCAGGCAGCGACAAAGTCCCTTCCGTCCCGTGGATATCGATCCGATAGGGATTCTCCTTCCCGTCCCCCCGGTAGGACTCAAAATCGACAGCCACGCCGCCCGGAAACTCGTAGTACGCCTTGATCCCGTCCCCAGCCACCAAGCCCATCCCTTCGACGCCTTCCTTTAAATCCACCGGCGTCGCACTGCGCCCATCCTGCGTCAGATGCGCATGGCACCACAGCGGCGCACCAAACAACTGATAGAGAAAATCAAAGAAATGCGGATACAAGTCCAAAAACAGTTGATCCCCTCCGTGCGCGCCGCCCATCCCATAAATCCGACACAGCCGCGGCTCGCCGATTTTTCCCCCCTCAATCGCCGGAATCGCCACCCGCTGGATCGGCGGATGCCCCCGCCACGGATGCGCCACCACTACCGTCACTCCGGCCTTATCGCGCGCCGCGATCATCTGATCAACTTGGGCAACCGAAGCCGCCACCGGCTTTTCGAGGTACACGTGCGCCCCCCGCTCCACGCAATTGAGCACCAACGCCAAGTGATCGCCGATCTCCCGCGATGCCACCACCGCAATATCCGGCTTCTCCTCCTCTAACATCTCCACGTAATCGGCGTATCCCTTGGGTGCTCCGGTCTTGGCGACAGTGGCTTGGCGTCCCTCCTCATCGGGATCGGCCAACGCCACAATCTCCGCGCCTTCCACCCCGACAAACGCCATGTCTAAGTAGTGGCCGTAGTTGCCGCGGCCCGTGTGCCCAATAATGCCAACGCGCATGATTCGTCCTTTCTTTACTAAAGGGCAGATCCTATTAAAGTCGTCTTGTGTATCCTATTCTGCGTCCATCTGCGTCCATCTGCGTCCATCTGCGGATTACAACTCCACCGTCCGCCCCGTCTCCATAGACTCCTTCACCGCGTCTAACACCCGCATCTGCGCGACGCTATGCTCCGGCGTGATCCGATGCTCCCGCTCCTCAGCCAAGCACTCGCACAGGTGCTGCAACTGCAATGCAAACTGAAAGCAGGGCGGGATTTCGGTGACCTCCACCCCGCTCGGCGTGCGATGCTCTATAGTCACGGCCCGATTCTCGTTGTTCCACATCTGGTCTAGCCGCAGCATCCCGCGGTGCCCGGAAATTTCCGCGTACTGCGAACTGAACGTATTAAAACCCACGGAGATCTGCGCGGTGCGGCCCCCGGAAAAGACCAGCACGATCGACGCGGCATCGTCGGTCTCCAAGCCCAACTGCTGCGCGGCAAACACCCGCTCCGGCTCCTCGCCAAATATGAACCGCGCGTGGTGAACGTTGTAACAGGCCAAATCGTAGATACTGCCGCCGCCTTTGGCCTTGTTGAAGCGCCAATTCGACTCGGGCGTGCGCTCTTGGAGCGAGGCACCCGAACTAGTGCAAAACGTGCTCCGCACGCCGACCAAATCGCCGATTGTCCCGGCGTCGAGCATGGCCTTGGCCCGCAAGTGCATGGGGTGATGGCGAAACTTAAACGCTTCAGCCACGAGGACGCGGTTTTTCCTGCCGGCTTTAACAAAGGCCGCTGCTTCGGCTGCGTTTTGGGTGAAGGGCTTTTCGCAGAGCACGGCTTTTACCCGACCCGAATCGCAGATCCGAATCCCGGTCTCCGCGTGAAAAGCACCCCAAGTGCAGATGATGGCAATGTCCAGCTCGGCCTCGCGGAGCATGGCGTCGAGTTCGGTATATTGCGCAGCAACGCCAAACTCCTCGCCGTAGCGCGCTAGCTGTTCGGCGGACACGTCGCAGATGGCGACGAGTTCGGCTTCGGCAATCTGTTGGCAGGCCTTGCCGTGAGCGCGGGCGATACCACCCGTCCCCACGAGGCCAACGCGATAGGCCACGGCACTCTCCTTGCGATGGTTATATCTGTGGGCTTAGATCTTTGGGTTCAAAAAGCTGCGGCCGTAAATAGATCGGCGCGCCGAGGCGCGTCACCAGCACCATGCCGTCGCTGGGCCGACAGTCGAGCACCCACTCGCCAGCCTCGGTCTCAATGTACAAGTTGGCGTGAAAGGTGTCGTCCTTGATGCTGTGGACGACGAGGTGCTGCACCTCGCCTTGCAGCTTCTCCAGCATCGCTTCCAACAGATCGTACGCCAGCGGGCGCGGGAAGTCCTCGTCCTGCATAGCTCTGACTAACGCCCGCGCCTCGCAGTGGCCGATGATGATGGGCAACGGCGGCACATCGTCTCCTTTGAGCACGACAGCCACCCCATCGGCACCAAAGTCGCGCACATTGACAATGCGGGCGGGAATGAGGTCAGCAGGCGGTTCTCGGCCACAGGCTACCAGCGCTAGGGCCGCCAAGGCCACGAGGAGCCGTTTCATTAATATTGCTCCTTTTCGGTTTGAGTCTTTTGCATACGGCCCAATTATAGGGGCTGTGGCCACGGCCTGCAAAGGTGAACGGGGCGCTTTACGGAATAAAAAAATGAAACCGCACGGGAATGAATAGAATCAATCGATGGTCTAATAGGTAATACAGCTAAACAGAACTGACCGGTCAGTTTTATTGACAAAGGTCGATGCCTCGTCTATACTCTTGGCGACACACGCCAAAGAAAGGAATCCCGTGGACAAAACACATACAACTAGGACCTGCTCCAGATGACAACTCGCCAATATGCACTGTACATCGGCAGCGTCTTGCTCCTCGCGCTAGGCTGCGGCGAGGAGGAGGAATCCGCACAGGGTTTCCAGCGCGGCGGTTGGGGCGGGCGCGAAGCGGCAGCCATTCCAGTCAAAGGCGAGCAGGTCACGCGCGGCGACATGAACGCCTACATTGAGACATACTCCCGCCTCGAAGCCGAGCGCCGCGTCAGCGTCTTGGCGCGCACGACCGGCTTACTTGAGGAGCTCGCGGCCGAAGAGGGCGACCTAGTCCGCCAAGGCCAAGTGATGGTCCGCCTCAACAAGGACGAACTGAGCCTAAATTTTCGCCAAGCCGAACAGGCTTTTGCCGACGCCAGCACCAACTACGACCGCATCAAGACGCTGTACGAGCGCAACATGGTCAGCCAGTCCGAATACGACGCGGCCCACCTCCGCTTGGACAACGCCAAGATCGCCCTCGAAGAAGCCCAGCTTAATCTCGCGTACGCAGACGTTACCGCGCCGATTGCCGGCGTCGTCACCCAGCGATTGGTCGAAGTGGGTGACCTAGTGCGCGGCAATCAAGAAATTTTCGTCATCGCCGACCGCGACCCGCTGTTGGTGCGCATCTTCGCGCCCGAGCAGCGCATGTACCAGTTGCACCCCGGCCAAGAGGCCACTATCGCGGTCGAAGCCCTGCCCGACACGAGCTTCCGCGGCCGCATTCGCATGATTAGTCCAGAGGTCGATCCCGCCAGCGGCACCGTCAAGGTCACCCTCGAAGTCGCCAGCGACGGCTTACTCAAACCGGGAATGTTCGCCACAGTGCGCATTATTACCGAGCGGCGGCCCCAGACCTTGATCGTCCCCAAGAAGGCCCTAATCCTCGAAACCGACGAGGACGACGTCTTCCTCATCGAGAACAGCACAGTGCGCCGGGTCGCCGTCGAGTTGGGCTTTGTCGAGGGCGATAAAGTCGAGATCGTCTCCGGCCTCAAAGAAGGCGACCAAGTAGTGACCATTGGCCACGAGGGGCTCAAGGACGGTGCGGCCGTGCGGCTGGCCGGCGAGGGCCTACCGACTGCGGAAGAATTGGCTGCCTCAGGGTCCGCTGGCCCCCGAGGCGGAGGCTCCGGGCCACCTGGGGGTAGGGGCGGCTGGCAGGGCGGCGGTCTGTCCGACAGCTTGCGCCAAGTCATCGCCGAGTACCGCCGCCAAGGCAAGCCTTTGCCCGACAGCTTGCGCCAAGTTCTGCGCGCAATGCGCGAGCAAGGCGGCGGGGGCTGGCAAGGCAGGGGTAGGGGCGAAGGTAGAGGTAGAGGCCAGTGAAACTCGTCGAATTTTCCACGCGTCGCCGCGTCACAGTGGCGATGCTGATGGTGGCGATCATCGCCTTCGGCGGCGTGGGCTTTTCGCGCCTAGCCGTCAACCTCCTCCCCGACATCACCTATCCCACCATCACCGTCCGCACCGAATACGAGGGCGTAGCTCCCCTCGAAATCGAGCGCCTCATTTCCGAGCCGGTCGAAGGCTTGGTTGGCGTGGTCAGCAACGTGGTCCGCGTCTCGTCAATTTCGCGGCCGGGTATCTCAGATGTAGTAGTCGAATTCGGCTGGGGCACCAACATGGACTTTGCCTCGCTCGACATCCGCGAAAAGCTCGATTTGTCCAACCTGCCGCGCGACGCCGACAAGCCCATCCTCTTGCGCTTCGACCCCTCGCTCGACCCCATAATGCGCTTGGCGTTTTACGGCAATTTGAGCCTGATGGAGATGCGGCGCGTCGCCGAAGAGCGGCTGCGCCCCGACCTCGAAAGTCTCGAAGGCGTAGCAGCCGTCCGCATCAACGGCGGCCTCGAAGAAGAAATTCAAGTCGAGGTCGAAGCCCAGCGCCTAGCTTACCTCGGCATCTCCATCAACCAAGTCACCAATCGCCTCGCTGCGGAAAACGTCAACCTAACCGGCGGGATGCTCAAGGACGGCGAGGCCGAGTTCCTCGTCCGCACCCTCAATGAGTTCCAAGGCATCGACGAGATCGGCGAAATCGTCGTCGGTCAGATCGACCGCGCGCCGATTAAGCTCAAGGACGTAGGCCGCGTCTTCCGCGGCCACCGCGAGCGCGACCTCGTAACCCGCATTAACGGCCGCGAAGGCGTCGAGGTCTCGGTCTTCAAGGAAGGCGACGCCAACACCGTCCAAGTCAGCGCGGCAGTCCAGGAGCGCTTGGACGAATTCCTCGCCGAGAATGCCACGCTGCTCCAAGACAGCGGCATGGAAGTGGTCTTCAACCAAGCGACCTTTATCCAGCAGGCCGTTGACGAGGTGCTCAACACTGCCATCATCGGCGGCATCCTCGCCGTCATCGTGCTCTTCCTCTTCCTCCGCGACCTCAAAAGCACCGCCATCATCAGCCTCTCGATCCCCCTCTCGGTGGTGGCGACCTTTTTCCTGATGTTCGGCTCGGACGTGAGCCTCAACATCATGTCGCTGGGCGGGCTGGCTTTGGGGGTCGGGATGCTGGTTGACAACTCCATTGTGGTCTTGGAAAGCGTGCAGCGCTACCGCGACCAAGGGCTTAACGTCTTAGCCGCGGCCGTGCGCGGTGCCAGTGAGGTCGGCCGCGCCGTCATCGCCGCCACCACCACCACCATCTGCGTGTTTTTGCCCATCGTCTTCGTCGAGGGCGTCGCCGGCCAGCTCTTCCGCGATCAGGCCCTGACTGTCACCTATTCGCTGGTCGCCTCGCTCGTGGTCGCCTTGATGCTGATCCCCATGCTCTCGTCGCTGAACCTCGAAAGCATGATTGCCGAGCGGGAAGAGATCGGCCCCAAACGCGGCCTCCAAGGCCCCGCACTGCTCATTCGTCTGATCCGCGCCATAGCTCGCGGTGCTGGCCGCGTCTTCTCCACCCTGCTCTTTCCACTGTACTGGCTTTTCGACCTCGTCTTCAACGCGCTCAACAAAGCGTATCCGCTCCTTTTGAATTGGGCACTGCGTCGGCGTCTGATCGTCATCGCCATCTTTATCGCGATAGGAGCCTTAGTCCTCGAACGAGCGCGCGGCTTAGGGCTGGAGTTGATCCCGGAGATGAGCCAAGGCGAATTCCTCGTCGATTTGGAATGGCGCGCTGGCACCCCGCTGGAACAGACCGCGGCCCAAGTCGCCGCCATTGACCGGCAGGTGCGCGGTCTCGATGGCATCGCCTCGGTCTTTGCCCTCGTCGGTAGCAGCGCCCAAGCCGGTGGCACGGCCGCGGACAAAAAGGAGCACACCGCCCACCTCCACGTGCGGCTCGCGCCAGAGATCAGCGAAGAGGCAGCCATCGAAGCAGTGCGCAATCTTCTCGGGAATATCCCCGAACTGAAATACAAATTCTCGCGCCCTGCTTACTTTTCCTTCCGCACCCCGGTAGAAGTGGAAATCCGCGGCTACAGTCTGAGCACCCTCGATCTGTTGGCCAGCGAAGCGGTCGAGCGCATGCACACCATTCCCGGGCTAACCGACATCCGTTCGAGCACGGCCGGCGGCCAACCCGAAGTCCAGATCTTCTTCGACCGGCGGCGCGTCGCCGAGTTGGGCACCACCGTGCAGAATATCGGCGAGCTGTTGCGCAACAAGCTGCAAGGCGATGTCGCCACCGAGCTAGCGCGCCGCGACCGCAAGGTCGATATCCGGGTCCGCGCGCTCGACGAGGAGCGCCAGACCGTCGCCGACCTCAGGCAGATGGTCGTCAGCCCAGCCTCCTACCCCGTGCCGGTCGCGCTCGAATCGGTCGCTGACGTGCGGGCCGTGGATGGCCCCGCCGAGATCCGCCGCCTCGACCAAGAGCGCGTCGCCGTCATCTCGGCCAACCTCGACGGGCGCGATCTAGGCGGCGTAGCAGAGGAAATAGAAACCACCCTCGCCGACTTGCCCCTGCCCGAAGGATTCTCCGTGGCGATCGGCGGCCAAAACGAGGAAATGGTCCGCTCCTTCGACAGCATGAAATTCGCCCTGCTGTTGGCCGTATTCTTGGTCTATTTGGTGATGGCCTCGCAATTTGAATCGCTGTTGCACCCGCTGGTCATCATGTTCACCATTCCCTTGGGGCTGATCGGCAGCGCCCTCGGCCTGCTCGCGACCGGCACCACCATCAGCGTGGTGGTGCTCATTGGCCTGATCATGCTCGCCGGCATTGTCGTCAACAACGCCATCGTCCTCGTCGATTACATCAACCGTCTGCGCCGCGACGAGGGCATGGAAAAATTCGCCGCAGTGCTGCGCGCCGGCACAGTGCGCTTCCGGCCGATTCTAATGACGACCTCGACTACTGTCCTCGGGCTGTTGCCCATGGCCTTGGGGCTGGGCGAGGGGGCCGAGATCCGCACGCCTATGGCCATTACCGTCATCGGCGGGCTTTTGGTATCCACCCTGCTGACCTTGGTGCTCATTCCCGTGGTTTATACCCTGATGGATCGCAGCGCTTAGGAGATTGGTTATGAACCTGTCGGAATTTTCGCTCAAACGGCCCGTGACCACGTTGATGCTTACCATCTGCGCCTTGGTAGTGGGTGTCGTCGCCTTAGACCGCCTGCCCATAGAACAGTTGCCGAGCATTTCCTCTTCGGGGATCACGGCCCGCGTCCAGTACAACAACTCCTCCCCCGAAGAGATCGAGCGCTTGGTGGTCCTGCCGCTGGAACAGACGCTGGGCACGCTCAACAACATCGACCGCATCAGTTCGAGTTCGGGACGCAATCAGGGCGAGGTGCGGGTGGACTTCAAAGCCGGCACCGACATGGACTTAGCCAACATGGAGATGCGCGAAAAACTCGACCAAGCCCGCGCCCTCCTGCCCCCAGACATCGATCGCGTCAGCCTGCGCCGCTGGCAGTCCGACCAGCGCGCCATCATAGATGCCAACCTGACTTGGCGCGGCGACGGCGACCGCCTACTCGACCTAATCCAGAAGGTCATTGAGCCGCGTCTGTTGCGGCTCAACGGCGTCGTCAACGTGGTCATCGACGACTTTGAGGAAAAACAGCTCATCGTCGAGCTGGACCAAGAGCGCTTGCAGACCCACAACATATCGCTGGGCTCGCTCGGCTGGCAGCTCAACGAAAACAACACCAACATCTCGCTGGGTCGGGTCATGGACGGCGACCAGCGCTACATGGCCCGCGCCATCGGCGAGTTCACCCGCGCCGAGGACATTGCCTCCATGCCGCTTATGGGCGGCCAGTTCCGCCTCAGCGACATCGGCGAGATCAACTACGGCTACCCCGAAAAGCGCAGCTACGAGCGGCTCAACGGCACCGATGCGCTGGAGCTAGAAATTTTCAAAGCCTCCACCGCCAATGTCGTCGATGTCGGCGAGGTCGTCGTCGCTGAGTTGCAGGCGATTGAAGACGAATACGATGGCAAACTCGAACTCTTCATCGACCGCAATCGCGCCGAGTCCGTGCTCAAAGAAGCCGGCACGCTCGTCAATTCGGCGCTGCTGGGCGCGTTTTTGGCGATGATTATCATCTTCGTATTTCTGCGCAACATCCGCTCGACCATAGTTATCGCCCTCGCCATCCCCACCTCGGCGCTGTGCGTCTTTATCGGCATGTACGTCGCTCGCGAGGTCTTTGAATCAACCATCACCCTCAACATGGTCTCGATGATGGGACTGATGCTGGCGGTGGGGATGTTGGTTGACCCGGCGGTGGTGGTACTAGAAAGCATCTTTCGCCGCCGCCAAGAAGACGGCCTCGACGCCGATGAGGCTGCCCACGTGGGCAGCCGCGAAGTCGGCATGGCAGTGCTAGCCTCGGCGCTGACGACGATCTGCGTTTTCGTGCCCTTCTTCTTCCTCTCCGATGGCCGCGCGGCCGCGTGGATGAAAGACGCTGGAATCGCGATATGCCTTGCCGTGATGGTGTCGATGATCGTCTCGTTGTCGCTGATCCCGCTGGTGTCCTCGCGGCTGCTGCGCGCCGGGGTCGAGCGCTTCGACCGCTGGCTCAAGCTGCTGGTCATTGCAGTCGTGGTCGGCATTGCCTACTGGCAGATCAGCGACCTTGGCTGGAGCGGCTTGCAGGCTTGGTGGATCCGCTGGTCCGGGCTGATCGCCGCCTCAATCAGCGGAATGCAATGGCAGACTATCCTCGGTTGCGCGCTCGCTGCGCTGGCTGGGGCCGCGCTCGGCTGGTACTGCTCACGCCACGGCCTGCGATCCTCGTACGGCCGCTTGCTCAACTGGACGCTCGACCACCGCTGGGTCGCCCTGCTAGCCACGGTAGCACTGACCGGTACCGGCTATTACCTCTACGACCAGATCGAACAACGCGGCACCCCTTGGACCCCAGAGCGCCGGGTGGATATGTCGGTGGTCATCGATCGCAGCTATAGCCTCGAAGAGGTCCGCGAGCACTTCTATGAAATAGAAAAGATCCTGCTAGCGAAAAAGGATTCGCTCGACATTCAATCGCTCATGACGAGATTCAGCCAGCGCCGAGGCAGCATCCGCGCCTATCTCGTCGATGCCGACGAGGGCCGGCTCTCATCCATGGAGGCGGGCAACGCGATCAAGGAACTACTGCCGGAGAAGGTGGGGTACACGTACAAAATGGGCCGCTCGCGCAGTTGGACCGGCAACCAACTCGGCGTCGAAGTCCAGCTCCACGGCCGCGACCCAGAAGTCCTAGCCGTGCTAATGGAGGACGTCAAAGCCGGCCTCGAACAACTACCCGGGGTCCAAGACGTCGATAGCAGCCTCGAAGACGGCGAAGATGAAGTCCGCGTCGAGATCAACCGCGCTCAGGCGCTCGGCTATGGGCTGTCGCCGCGCGAGGTCGCCCAAGGCATCTCCTCAGCCTTGGGCACCCGCCGCACTAGCGGCTTCAAAAGCGACGACCGCGAAATCGACATCGTCATGCAGCTCAACGAGGGCGACCGCACCTCCCTCGACCAACTCAAAAACAGCAGCTACGAGGCCCGTGACGGCAACTCGGTCCAACTCGCGTCGCTGGCCGACTTCCAGCTTGGCCGCGGTCCCCGCGATCTCAGACGCGAGAATCGGATGCTCAACGTCACCGTTTTCGCCAACACCGAAGACCGCAACGCCGCGCGTGTGCTGATGGGACCGATCACCCAAATGATGGAAGGGATGCAGCTACCTCCCGGCTACACTTGGGATTTAGGCCGGGCAGCGCGCTGGGAACGGGAGGAGGCCAGTGACAACAACTTCGCCGCCATTTTTGCCATCCTGCTGATCTACCTCATCATGGCCTCGCTCTTTGAGTCCCTGATCCATCCCTTCACCATCATCTTCGCCATCCCCTTCTCCCTAATCGGCGTGGCTCTGGGGCTATATATCCTCGACGTGCCCTTTGACAACAACGGTGCCTTGGGGCTTTTGATCCTCTTCGGCATTGTCGTCAACAACGGCATCGTCCTGATCTCCCATATAAATCATCTGCGGGCGAGCGGACTGTCGCGGCGCGAGGCGATCTGCCTCGGCGGCCAGCACCGGCTCCGGCCCATCCTGATGACCGCCTTTACCACCATCCTCAACCTGATGCCGATCGTCCTGCCGATGGTCTATGGCACATCCGAGGGTTTCGCCCGCCGCTGGGGGCCGGTGGGCTTGGTAGTAGCCAGTGGCTTGGCCACCTCGACGGTGCTGACCCTAATGCTAGCCCCAACGCTCTATTCGCTGTTGGACGATCTGGCGCTGTGGTGTAAGCGGGTGATGCGCGCGTCGCACAGCACGAGCACGGTCAACGCATGAAGGTAGGGGCCTCCCGGTATGTTGAACATCTCCCCGAGGCAACCTACCGACGGCGCGTTTCGACAAGCTCAGTGCGCGGTAAACTCCGTGCGTTGAGCTTGTCGAAACGCACACCAAGGATCGACGCAACTAGTGTCTCCCAATAAGGGGCAAGCATGACGGAGCTTGAACGCAATACAGCAGAACGCGCAGCACCGCCCTTTCGCGCCCCCGTGCCGCTGCAGGTGCGGCGCGAACTGGCCGAAGTAGTAGGTCCCGACGAAGAACTGCGCCTAGCGGTAACCACGGACATTAAGCTCGACGGCCAGTACGGCGAGGCGTGGCTCATGGCCACTGACGATCATCTAGTCGCCTTCAGCCCCGACAGCGGTGGCCCCCCCGATGTAGTCTGCCTGCCCTTGGCCGAGATAAGCGGCGTGGAGGTGCGCGAGGATTGGGGAACTGCGGCCCTCAAGGTGCGCACCGAGGAACAGGGTGCGACCATGGCCGTATTCTCCAAGAGCTTGGTGCCAGCGCTGTCCGAACTGCCCCACCAAGTCGAGCGCCTAGTCAAGCAAGCCCGCTCGACAGAATCCGATAGTCAATTACTCCACGGGCGGTTGGCCGGAGCGCGGTCCGGCCGCAAGCGCTGCGACCGCTGCGGCCAAGTCATTCCGCGCTACTACGGCGTATGCCCAGCCTGCCTAGAAAAGAGCAAGCTGCTATTTCGGCTGTTGGGCTATGCCAAGCCGCATTGGAAGCTCATTACCTTTAGCCTGCTGCTTATGGTGGCGGCCACGACCATTGGCCTAGGCCAGCCACTGCTGATGAGCGTTCTCATCGACGATGTCTTGAATGTCGGTGCCCCTTCTTCTACGGACGTTGAGGTGCGTTTTGATCTGCTAGCTCTTTTGCCGGTGGCCAAAGATAATCCAGTCGCGGCACTGGCTTGGCTAGTAGGCCTGTTAATTTTGATGAACCTCACCGTCAGCGTCCTGTCGGCTCTGCGCGGCTACATCATGGCCCGCATCGGCCAACGCGTCACCTACGGCCTGCGCAACGAGGTGTACACCCACCTCCACGCGCTGTCACTTAGTTATTACAACAAAAACGAGACCGGGCGCATTATGGCCAGCGTCACCCAAGACGTCGGCCGCTTGCAGGACTTTATCAGCGACGGCCTGCAAGAAGCCATCCGCGATGTGCTCACCCTAATCATCATCTGCATCATCCTCTTCGGGCTCAATCCCGGGCTGGCGGCCCTAGTACTCCTGCCGACGCCCTTACTAGTGTGGGCGACGATGCGCTTTGGCCGCAAGCTACACGCCATCTACCGGCCATTGTGGCGTCGCTGGGCCAGCCTGAGTGCCCTGCTGGCCGATACCATCCCAGGGGTGCGCGTGGTCAAGGCATTTGCCCAAGAACAGCGGGAAGTGGGCAAATTCGAGGGCCGCAGCCTGGACCTGCTGCGGGGCGAACTGCGCGTGGCGTGGATGCGCAGCCTCTTCGGCCCGGTCATGACCTTTGTGACCGCCATCGGCACGATCATCATCTGGTGGGTCGGGGGCCGCGACATCCTATCCGGTGAGTTGACCTTGGGAGCCTTTGTCGCCTTCACCATGTACATGTATCGCTTCTACGGGCCAGTGGAGAGCTTGTGCCGCCTCAATCACCGCTTTCAGCGCGCCGCTACCTCGGCCGAGCGCGTCTTTGACGTACTCGATACCCACCCAGAAGTGATCGACCAACCCGGAGCGATGCTCATGCCGCCCATCGAGGGCCGGGTCGAATTTCGCGGCGTCCACTTCGGCTATGAGGAAGACAAACCGGTCATTGAGGATTTGAACTTTACCGTCGAACCGGGCGAGATGATCGGCTTGGCCGGCCACAGCGGCGCGGGCAAGAGCACCCTAATCAACCTCATCTGCCGCTTCTACGAACCGCAAGAGGGAGCCATCCTCATCGACGACCACGACACCCGCCAAGTGAACCTCCAATCGCTGCGCGAACAGATCGGCGTGGTCTTGCAGGATCCCTTCCTCTTCAACGGCACAGTGGCCGACAACATTGCCTACGGCCATCCCGAGTCTTCCCTCGAACAGACCGTGGCCGCGGCCAAAGCTGCCAACGCGCACGACTTCATCATGAACATGCCAGACGGGTACGACACCATGGTCGGCGAGCGCGGCACTCGCGTATCCGGGGGCGAGCGGCAGCGGCTGTCCATTGCCCGGGCCATTTTGCGCAACCCGCGCATCCTCATCCTCGACGAAGCCACCTCCAACGTCGATACCCAGACCGAAGCGCAGATTCAGGAGGCGTTGGAGCGGCTCGTCCAAGGGCGCACCACCTTTGCCATTGCTCATCGCTTATCCACCCTCAAAAACGCCCACCGCCTGCTCATCCTCGACAAGGGCAAACTCGCCGAGATCGGCACCCATGACGAGCTGATCGCGCAGGACGGCATCTACGCCAACCTGTGCCGCATGCAAACCGAAATGTCTAAACTGAGAGCTTGGTAAAATCATGCAGCAGCACCATAAATTAGCCGCTGAAATCACTTATCTCGACCCAGACAAAGCGCGGTTTTTCGTCGATGCTTTCGAGGACTTGAACCTAGAGTTAGCCGGGGATCAGACCTATTCGAGGGTCCGAGTCAAACGGGCTTTTCCCCTGAGCCGCGACGACTGCTTTATCGTCGTCCAAGACCGCAAAGGCAAGGAGATTGGCTCGCTGGCCCGGCTCGACGCGCTAGATCGGGATAGCCGCCAAGCCGTGGCAGACGAATTGGAGCGGGCCTATTTCACGCCGCGCATCCAGCGCATCGCCAAGGTTACAGTGACCAACCGAGTGCCGCGCTGGGAGGTAGAGACCGACCGCGGACCGCGCGCCTTTGATATCTATTCCAGCCACCGAAATAGCGATGTGCGCCTATTGGGCGGAGGGCGAGTCATAGTACAAGACGCCGACGGTAACCGCTACGAGATTCCCGACTACCGGCATCTAGATCCGGCCAGCCAAGCCTTGGTCGAGGAAATGGTGTGAGGAGCTATAGACGCTAGCGAAATAGGTTCGCTAATTCAGGTATCGTCAGAGCTAGCACCTATCATGCTGAGCGCAGCAAAGCATCTCCCACCAAAGAAGCCCGTGCGTCACACCTGCATCACCACCAAGCGAAAGGAAAACCCATGCGCCAAGGGATATTCAAACTATCAATGACCCTAGGCCGGAGCCCGCGCGAGCAACCCGAGCGGGTGAAGATCTGCCGGGAAATGGGCGTCACCGGCTGCGTAACATCGCCGCCCCTCGAAGAAATAAGCCGCGATCAATACGCCGCGGCCATGCGCCAGCAGCAGCAGGAATGGGCCGAGGTGGGATTTTCGATCCCCGTGTACGAGACCATGACGCCGACTCGTTCCGAGCACATCCGCCGAGGCACCCCGGGCCGCGATGAAGAACTGTTGGACTTCATCGCCGCAGTAGAGGCCATGGGCCAAGTCGGCATTCCGGTGCTGTGCTACAATCTCGGCGCGGGCGGCTCGCGCACCGATTGGGTGCCCACGCGTGGCGGTGCCATCTCCTCGCAATTCGACTATGCAGAGTCACACCAAGAACCCCCTTTGGCAGAGCCCCAAACCGAGGAAGAACTCTGGGACAACCTGACTTGGCTGCTCGAACGCATCATTCCCGTCGCCGAAAAGGCCAATGTCCGCATGGGCTATCACCCCAACGATCCGCCGATTTCGCCCTATCGGGAATCCGCCCAAATCATGGTCAGCGCCGATGCGTACCGCCGCCTGATCAACATCGCGCCGAGTCCCAACAACGGCGTCACGTTCTGCCAGGGCAACTTCAAGGCTATGGGTGAGGATATCTACTCGGTGGCGCGGGAGTTCACCGAGCAGGGCAAGGTCCACTTTATCCACTACCGCGACGTCGAGGGCACCGCGGGAACGCGGTTTACGGAAACTTTTCACGACGATGGCCCGACGGATATGGCGCGGATGCTGGAGATCTACTCCCGCGCCGGCTTCGTCGGCCCCATCCGCCCCGACCACGCGCCGACGATGGGCTCCGAGGACGCAGAGACGACCCGTGGCTACGGCATGTTGGGGAAAATCTTCGCCTTCGGCTACATGATCGGCATGATGCAGGCGCAAAACCTGGCCTACGAATGAGGAGAAGCCAAAGATGAAGATCGACGATATCGACGTCTATTGTATCGAACCAGAAATTTTGCCAGAGGTACCCGACTACCCACCATTCCTGTCGGCACTACACCAGCGCGTGGTCTTCAAAGTCAGCCTCGACAACGGGATCGTCGGCTACGGCGAGTACCGCTGCTACGCGCCCGACAAATCGGTCGTCGAGCCGCTGATCGGGCGCAATCCCTTTGATTTTATCAACCACGACCTCAACATCGGCCTCAGCCAGTGGTGCTTGGGACTGTCGGCGGCGCTCTACGACGCCATGGGCAAGTACCTGGAGATCCCTGCCTACAAGCTGATGGGAACGAAGGTGCGAGACCGAGTCGCAGTCGCCGCGTGGACGCGACCCTCGCCCCCGGACGTGCTGAGCCGGGAAGTACAACGCGCCGTTGACCAAGGCTACATGCTGTTCAAAATGCACACCTGCCACCACTACGATGTGTTTGAGCAGAACGAGGCCGTGGAGCAAACCGCCCCCGATTGCTTTCGCATTCAGTACGACTTCAACCACAACCGCTCTCTCGGCGTGGTCTTGCCGATCCTCAAGCGGCTGGAGAAGTCTTGGGTAGTCGGTTGCGTGGAAGACCCCTTGGTCTTGTCCGACATCGACGGTTGGCGACGGCTGCGTGAGAAGACGGACCTTCCACTCTACATGCACGTACCGCCGCTCGGCGGTATGCAGGAGATGCTGCACGGACTCGCCGACGGCTATATCATTGGCGAGTACTGCGGCGGTTTCGGTGACGCCCTACATCGCGGCTTCGCCTACTCAAAGGCGAACATTCCCTCGGTTATTCAACTCACGGGCGGAACTTTGGTCACCGCTTTTGCCCTGCACTTGGGAGCGGTCCTGCCAAAGGTCGCCCATACCATCACGCTCGACGACAACTACGTCGAGGATCTGGCGGCGACGCGCATTCCCGTCATCGAGGGTTGCTCCCCGGTGCCAGAAGGGCCGGGTCTAGGCGTGGATGTGCGGGAGGAAGAACTCGAGCGCTTGGCCAATAGACCGCCGAGAGAAACGCCGAGGGTCCTCGGAGTCACGACGCTGCCCGGAGGGGGCACCCTGTACTCGGTAGGCTTCCCCAATCTAGAATCCCTCATGGGGTACCAAGAGGGAACGATTCGCGGCCATCGCTTCGAGTTGCGCCAAGACGACGGCTCAGAGGAATTCGCTCGCCTCTACGAACGCGCTCAACGCGAAGGCTCCATCCTCGAAGCAAGATGAGAAAGGTCTCCGCCGAGTACCCAGTGCTGAGGTCGGCGCGGCTGCGGCTGCGTCCCTTTGCACTGACGGACTGTGCCGAAGTCAATCACTTGGTCGGCGACGAAGCGGTAGCCTCCACGCTAGTCGCAGTAAAGTATCCCTACAGCGAGGACATGGCCCGCCGCTGGATCGCCAAACACCAACCCAGTTACGACGCCGGAGGAGCGCTGAACTTCGCCGTGGAAGAGCGAGAAAGTCAGGTGCTAGTCGGCTTCATCGGAATAGGCGGCGACGAGCGCCGGGCCGGTATGGGCTACTGGTACGGCCGGCCGTTCTGGGGCAAAGGCTACGCCACCGAGGCTGGCCGCACCACCGTGGCCTTTGGCTTCGAGGAACTCGGCCTCGAGCGGATGGAGGCGTCGCACCTGAAGGACAATCTAACTTCCGGCCGAGCGCTGCAAAAAATGGGCATGTCCCACCAAGGCCGCCGTGCCCACTACGTCCCCAAATGGGATGCCCATTGCGACAAAGAAGAGTACGCCATTGGCCGAGAGGATTATTTGCGGTTGCGTGCGGAAAAGCCGGAGATATACCGCTACGAACGTTTGGTTCCGTCCGCGTGAGTATGCGGGCTAAAGGCTATAATGATCATGGCAAATGACTTGGAATTTCTGCAAAAGTTGGACAATCCCGAGGACGACGAACGCACCCGCTCACTTATCGACCTCATCGACGTGCAGACCGTCGATTTGGAATTGGCCGCCTTCTTAGTCTCCCACGTCTGGCGCGGAGCTTCCTATATCACCGGTTCAGGTCCTGGTGGCATCGGCAAAACCACCACCATGCACGCCCTGCTCAGTTTTGTCGAAGCCAACCTCCCCTTTGTCACCGCGCTGCCGGGAGAAGTATCCTCCGTTGGAGCGACCAAGTCCTGCGTCATTTCCAACGAATTGAGCGACCATCCGCCCCCGACCTATCTGTGGGGAGACGACCTGCGCGCTTTCTTTGCTCTAGGCGACGCCGGGCACACGCTGGTCAGCAATGTCCACGCCGACGACCTCGATGAAATCCACCACCAAATCGTCGAAACAAATCAAGTGCCCGAAGCGCAGTTCCGCGCCATTAACCTACTCATTTTCATTTGCCTCGAAGGCGGCAATCCCCCTCAGCGGCGCATCAAGAATACGACCACGCGCCGCATCATCAACAAGATCTACTATAGCAATGGCAGAGAAAAACATCGTCTCATTTACAACCCCCAAAAGGGCCTATTAGACCACGCGCCGCGCAACGAGCAACGCGAGCAAAACTGTCGCGTTTTCTTAGCGGAAATGGTCGCTAGCAACGAGCGCCGCCTCGCGGAAGTGCGCCGTCGCTTTTTACAGTGGCACAAAGCGTGACTAACATTTTCACTATGCGAATTGTCATATCTAACCACTAGGGGATAATCATGGAACGAAAAACCGCCGCTGAATACGATCCACAACTGCTCAAGCTGTACGATCGCTACGTCCACGGCGACATCGATCGCCGCCAGTTTCTCGATGATGCGGCCCGCTTCGCCATCGGCGGCCTGACAGCTACCGCGCTGTTGGACAGTCTCACGCCCAACTATGCCTTCGCTCAGCAAGTAGCCGCAGATGACGAACGCATTGCCACCGAGTACGTATCGTATCCTTCCCCGCAGGGACACGAAAAGACGCGCGCCGCCCTTGTACGACCCACGGCTGCCGAGGAAAGCAAAATCCCGGGCGTCCTCGTCATCCACGAAAACAGAGGACTAAACCCCTATGTCGAAGACGTCGCGCGCCGCGTGGCCACAGCCGGTTTCCTCGCCTTGGCCCCAGATGCGCTGGCACCGCTGGGCGGCTACCCAGGCACGGACGACGAAGGGCGGGCGCTGCAACGACAACTCGACCCAGAGAAAGTGACGCAAGACTTCATTGCGGCCGCCCAATATCTCAAAGCGCATCCTGCCTGTAGCGGCAAAGTGGGCGTGGTCGGCTTCTGCTTTGGCGGTGGCATGTCCAACGAGCTAGCCGTGCGCATCCCAGCAGTAATCTCCGCGGCCGTGCCCTTTTACGGTCGGCAACCAGCGGCTGAAGATGTTCCCAAGATCAAGGCGCGACTGCTGATCCACTATGCCGAACTAGATGAGAGAATCAACGTCGGTTGGCCGGCGTACGAGGCCGCGCTAAAAGAAGCCGAAATCGACTATGCGGTGCACATGTACCCAAGCGTCAACCACGGCTTCCACAACGACACCACGCCCCGCTACGACAAAGCAGCCGCCAAACTGGCCTGGGAGCGCACAATTAGTTTTTTCAACGAAACGTTGAAAGCTGAATGAAGAGAAATATTCTATCGCCGCTCCGCGCAAAAGTTTGAAACCATGACGTTCGACAACAAAAAAGACCGTAGATCAGTCTCCTTGCGGCGAGGTGTCCTGCTAATTTTTGTCATAGGAACCGTAGGACTAGGCACCGAATTACTGCTGCTCGATCATTTTGAAGAATGGCGTCAACAGGTGCCCTTGGTATTGTTGGCACTCGGATTAATTTTGTTGGCGGTGCGGCTACTTTACCGGGGCGCGATCATCCTGCGCCTATTCCGCTGGACCATGCTGGCTTTTGTCTTAGGCGGCATGGTCGGCCTATGGTTCCATCTTAGTTCCAATATGGAGTTTGAATTGGAAATGCACCCGACGCTGAACGGGTCGGAACTTCTTTTAAAAGCATTGAGCGGCGCCATGCCGGCATTGGCACCTGGAGCACTAGTCCAGCTAGGCCTGATTGGGTTTCTTTATACTTACCAACACCCGGCACTGATCCGGGAGGGAACAAAGGAGAATTAATCAATGCAGCGCATCATTTCAGTAGCAGTTCTAACCATCTGCCTCTACGGTAGCAATGCCCAAGGGCAGGTCGGCAAAAACGAAACAGTCCTCAATCCCAATCGAGCTGGCACCGAACAACTGTTAGCCCTAACACAACTCGATTCAGCGTTGGTCGAGGGGATCATGGAGCGGAGACCTTTTATCGGCATGGAAGCGTTCAACGCCTATTTGGATTCGACCCTAGCGGACTCAGTCCAAGCCGAATTGTATGTCAATCTCTTCCTGCCGATCAACCTCAATACCGCCAGCGATGCCGAGATGAAACTAGTGCCGGGAGTCGGCAAGCGCATGGCACACGAGTTTGAGGAATACCGACCCTATAAAAGCATGGCACAATGGAGACGAGAAATCGGAAAATACGTCGATGACGACGAACTGGCGAGAATGGAACAGTACGTCTTCGTGCCGCTTGAACTCAACAGCGCCAGCGAGGCAGATCTCCTCACGATCCCCGGAGTCGGCAAGCGCATGGCGCACGAGTTTGAAGAATACCGACCCTACAAAAGCATGGCACAATGGAGACGAGAAATCGGAAAATACGTCGATGACAACGAACTGGCGAGAATGGAACGGTATGTGTTTCTTGAAGAATAGGCCCTAAGGTTGCTTACGACGGGAGACCTAGGAGCCGATGGGACAACTCTTTGACGAGATCCGACAACTGGTCGCAGAGGAACGTTATATCGTCGGTCAGCACGCCTCCGAGCGGTTGGAAGAACGCAATATCATGGAGTGGCAAGTGGTCGCGGGAATGGAGGATGGCGAACTGATCGCCGAGCGGTCAGACGCTATGCCCAACCCGGCTGTCGAAGTACGCGAATCATTGCCCGATGGTACTGAGTACAAGGCCGTTTGGTCTTATCTGCGTCAAATAGGTGTCACTAAACTGGTAACCGTACATTTTTTTAATGGAGATTAGACCATGCGCATTCCCGGACAGCGAATCAAGCGAACGCGGCTAATTCAGACTGATAAGTTTGTGGTTGCGGTAGAGGTCGAGATGGTCGTCCCAGCCGAGGACCCGAGTGAGCCGTGCTATGAATCTGAAACGATTCAGCTCCTGCGGGAGATCAAGGAGCACGCCGAACGAGAAGATGTGGCTTGGTTGACAAAAAAAGGCAAGGTGTACGCTGCCGTGGATGCAGCGTAAGATTTATTTTAAATCATGGCCAAAATAGACCGCAAAAAGCTCATCCTCGAAGAGGCGGCCCGCCTCTTCTCGGCCAAGCGCTTCGACGAAGTGCTGATGGACGAAATTGCCCATCAGGCCGGCGTCGGCAAAGGGACGATCTACAAGTACTTTGCCGACAAGGAAGAGCTGTACTTTGCGGTAGTCTTCGAAGGCATCCGGCGGCTCAACGAGCAACTCCAGCGCAAGGCCAATCGCCAGCAGAATCCCGAAGATGAACTTCGCCGGATGGTCCACGCCATCGTCTCCTTCTTCAGCCAGAATCGCTTCTTCTTCCGCTTGATGTCGCACGAGGACGGCAAGAGCGAAGGCGGCAGGGGAGAAAACCGCAAGCGCTGGCGTGAGGAACGACGCATCCAACTCGCAGCAATCGAATCCGTCCTGCAAAACGGCACTGAGGAAGGCGTCTTCTCCGTCGATAACCCGAAGGTCGAAGCCGCTATCCTCCGCGACATGGTGCGCTCGGTGATGATCCACTCAAGAGGTCTGAACGTCGAGGCGATGGTCAATACCATCATGCGCATCTTCCTCCAAGGCGTGCGCAAGAAGCCCTGAGCGACGCCCACTTTATCTATGTATATTACCGAACGTGGGTCACACAAACATCTCTCGGCTAAAGGACCTTACTAACATGGGATCTATCGCAACAGATGATATACGCGCAATGCCCTGTTACAGCTTTCCAGAGGCTGCTCACTACCTGCGCATTCCCGTGACTACTCTTCGCTCTTGGGTGCGAGGCCGCAAGTATCCTACTAGCGGAGGAGACCAATTCTTCCAACCTGTGATCGAGCGACCAGACGATAGCCAGAATCTTCTATCTTTTATCAATCTGGTCGAAATTCACGTGCTTGATGCCATCCGCCGCGACCATCGCATATCACTGCACAAGGTCAGGATTGCCATCGATTTCATCGAAAAAGAACTAAAGTCTGATCACCCTCTCGCATACCACAAGCTCGAAACCGACGGCTTGGACCTCTTTGTCGAGGAATACGGTCAACTCATCAATGTTTCTCAGGCTGGACAGCTAGTACTTCGGAACCTGTTGCAGGCACATCTGCGGCGCATTGATAGGGATTCGGCTGGTTATGCTCTGAGGCTATACCCTTTTACACGCAAGCGCCTAGGCCAACAATTCATAGAAGAACCCAAGGCAATCGTCATTGATCCTCGCATATCTTTTGGTCGCCCGGTGCTCGCAGGCACGGGGATTCCTACAGCTATTATTGCCGAACGCTACAAGGCTGGGGAAGCAATCGGTGCATTAGCAGACGACTATGGCCGCTCGACGCTCGAGATCGAAGAAGCGATCCGCTGTGAGTTATACCCCCGAGCAGCCTGATCCACTTGTTTTCTTTATTAACCGTTCTCTAGGGAAGAAGACGATTGCCGATGCCCTCAAGCGAGAGGGTGCTGAGGTCTATGTTCACGACGACTTGTTCCCCGCTGACACCGAAGACGAACATTGGCTCCGCGAAGTCGGCAATCGAAAATGGGTCGTTCTCACCAAGGATCTCAGGATCAGATATCGAACGTCTGAGCGACTAGCCGTCAAAGCGAACAACATAGCCATGTTTACACTTACTGCCCGGGATTGTCAGGGCAGCGAAATGGCCGATATATTCGTCAAGACGCTTCCTCGGATAGCTCGTTTCCTCAAAAAGAATCGACCGCCGTTCATAGCGAAGGTGACCAGAAAGGGCAATGTCTCGATGCTGGTTGATCTCCATTAAAGCCCAAAGTCAATAGTCACCGACCGCCGACACACACCATTCCTAATTCCCCCAAAATCCTACTTTGTCCCCTCAAAACTGCCGCTCGCCATCGATAGCAGCATCCCAGCGCTGCGAGTACAGGTAATCCATCGCGGCCTGCGTGGCTGTGGGCGAACCAATCTGCTGCAGGGCACTAAGCGCGAACGCACCCACGTGACCGCAGGAATCGTCGAGCGCCCTGAATAGCTGGGGCTCTAACGGAGCGGCGGCTTGGCCGAGTTGGGCGCACGCTATTGCCGCGTTGGTCCGCACCTGATCGCGCGGCACCCAGCGGCGACCAGCTTCCTCCTGCCAGTCTAGGTGATCGGCCGAGAGCATTCGCCCCAAGGCTTCCACTGGTACGCCCTGAGCGATATTGCCCAGCGCGACGAGGGCCGTGCGCACCAAGCGATGCGAGCCATCTTCGAGGCTCCGCGTCAAAGCTGGGACCGCTGCCGCCGCGTGCGAATCCATCTCGCCGAGAGCAAAGGCGGCGTTGACTTGAGTCCACTCGCTTTCGTCGTCTAACAGCTCACAAAGTGCCTCGACTGCGGGTTCGCCAACGGCCGCCAGCGCCTGCGCTGCATCTTCCATGTTAGTCGCCCCCTCGTTCCAAGCGGGCGGGGTTTCGTGTTGGTCGGCCTCACGACCTGCGGCGCGCAACGCTTTGGCCAGCGGCGCGACCGCGGGCTCGCCGATTGCGCCTAGCGCGTAGGTCGCTGCCGTGCGCATAGCTTGGTGATCGGTGCCCAAGCACTCGACGAGCACTGACACAGCGGCCGCCGCATCAACGCCAAATCCAGCCAATTGCTGTGCCGCCGCCAACCGCTGCGCTAAGTCCACCTCTAAGTCGAGCTGAGCAATGAGAGCCGCCACGTCTCCAGTGGCCTGTGGCCTTCGGCTGAGCTCAGGTCGAAGCCAGCTATCGTAGCGATCCCGCTTGCCGCAGAGCCAATCCCAAGTGTGCGCCCAAGCCAGTTCCAGATCGTAGGGAGACTCAATGCATTGGGGCTTTTGCCAGTGCATGCTTTTGCAGTCCCAAGTCGGTGCCGTCGGCTCGGAGGCTCGCATGTAGATGAACTTGATCATGTGCCGGTGCCTCGGCAGCAGGCTGACGCCGGCCGCGTGGCCCACGTCGAAGTGCGTCAGCGACACCGTGCCGGCCCGGCCGGCCAAAGGCAAGGCGCGCGCCCGGTCATCGTCGGTCAGACCGCGATTGAACTGCGTCCCCGGAATCACGTGCGTCGGTCCTAACTCAACCGGCGAATCCTGCGGGTAGTACATAATCCGCGCATAGCGCAGATAGTGCTGGCGCGGATGGCCCATCGGCGTGTACCCGTCCTGATGGCAGTTGCGGCGCAGCCTTTCCTCGGCTTCGGCTTTGGGTACAGCTTCATCCACCGGCTTGAGGGGATGGCAGTAGCGGTGCGGATGCTCCAAGTAGTTCGGGCCTAAGACGCTGATGAGCGCGCCGCGCACCTCGGGCGAGTTGAGCACGTGGCGCATGGCGGGCACGCGCGGCAGAATATTGTTACCCGGGTTTAACTCGGAGTCGATGATTTGGTTGAGCCGCTCATAGCACGCCTCGTGCGTCCCTTCGGGCACGGTCGGCTCAAAGACCAGATAGCCATTGACGATGAACTCGCGCATCTGCTCGTCAGTGAGCAGGATCGGGTCGGTCATAAGACAAGCTCCTTCACTGTTGAAATGCCATTCAAATCCGCACCTTCAGGGCCTCGGCCTTTAGCTGTTCACAGCGACGCGGCGCGTACGGGGGCTGTTGGGTCTCGCGTAAATCAAAGCCAAAGGAGCGCTTGCTCAAAACGATAATTGGCGGCGCTTGAATCCGCTTGAAGTAATTGATCCGCACTTGGCGCTCCACCCATTCGAGATCTTCGATCCAACTACGCGCATCTGGGAAGTACGCGCGAAAGCGCGCCGCGTCCTCCCACTCCAACTTCTCTAACAACACGCCCTCTATAAACCACTGCAACAAATCGCTGCTGTGCCGCCGGTATTCGATGAACTGCCGCAACACAGCGTCGTGGTATCCGTACTTGATCGGGTCGCCCAAGCCCTGCGTCACATCTTGGGCCTCAGACAATTCGGCGCTGGGTACCACCGAGCCGTCGAGCAAATTTTCCGGCACCACGCTGCGGCCATAAATACTCTCATTGAGAAAGCGCGCCAGCGCGAAGACCTGCACCTTGTACAGGTCGGCAATCGGAGCCACCGCGCCGCTGACATCCCCGTAGAGCGTGGCGTATCCCAAGGCGACCTCGGTCTTATTGCCGTTGGACGTGAACACGAGTCCGTATTTGGCCGCCAAGCCGGAGAGCACATCGGCAAAGCGGATGCGCGCCTGTACGTTCTCATCCACCAACCGCGTGTACTCGCCCCGACCCACGGAAAATTCCGCACCCTGCACGAGCGCGGCAACGGCCTCGTACAGCGATTCGATCGGGCAGCAAAGGTAATCGACGCCCAGTGCGGCGCACAGCGAGCGGGCATTGTCTTGGGTCACAGCGGCGTTAAAACGAGTCGGCATGTTGACCGCAAACACGCGCTCCGGGCCAAAAGCGCGTTCCAACAGACAGCAGACCACACTGGAGTCCACGCCGCCGCTCGTCGCAATCAGGAACTTGCTCTTTGCACCGCGCACGTCGTCCAAGTGCCGCAACCCGGTGAGGATGCCCGCGTACTGGGCTTCGATTTCGCTTTGAGGCGGCGCGACCTCGCCGCGGCCCGTGAACACGAGCTGTTCCCGCCACGGACGCGCGCGGCACGCAATGTCCCCGCTGGAGTCGTACACAGTGCTGTCGCCGTCAAACACAATGATATTCTTGCCGTTGTTTTGCGCTCCGACTTGGTTGACGTAGAAGAACGGCAGGGGCGAGCGCGCCAATATCTGACGCACCACGCGGTTGCGCTTGTCGCTTTTCTGCCAAGTAAAGGGCGAGGACGAGAGGTTGAATACGGCCTCAGCACCGCGACGGCGATACAGCGCGAGTGTGTCGAGCGGTTCGCCGCTGTGGCAGTAGTCCTCGCACCACATGTCCTCGCACAGTTGCACGCCAAAGCCAAAGGACCGCCCGTCCTTGAGCCGCACCCTGTACGGATGCAGCCAGTCATCCAGCGGCCGACCCTCGGCCTCAGCTAAGTGGCGCAATGAGAAGAAGTGCCGGTCGTCGTCAAAAAATCGATAGTTGGGATGCAAGGTCTTGGGGTGAACGCCGCAGGGCAGACCAGCGGGCACGGCTTCGCGCACCGCGTATTCGCCGTCGGCGCACACATAGACGGCATTGTACTTGCGCCGTCGTCCATCTTGTCCATTGTGGACGGGGTCCACCGCCACATTGCCAAAGACTACAGTTAGTTCGGTACTAGCCCGACAAATCTCATCGCTGTACCCGGCAAAATCCTCCACATAAGCGTCCATCTCCCACAAGTCGCCGAGGATATAGCCGCTGATGCACAGCTCGGAAAACACCACGACCTCAGCGCCAGCCTCCCGCGCCTGCGCGATAAAGGCCAGCATCCGCTCCGCATTCAGGTCGGGTCGCCCGGGCTTGACCTCCATCTGCACCAAGGCGATTGCGGGCAGCCCCATCAGGCCATCACGGGAACCCGCGCCTGATGGATGCACTCGGCCAACAGCGGCACGCCCTCGCGGACCGCCTCCAGCGAGGCAAAGCCAAAGGCGAGGCGTATGGCCGGCACGTCCTCGCGCCGGATGTGGAAGCCCTGTCCCCGCGCCACCACAATGCCGCGCTCGGCACACAAAGCCATGAGGCGATCGCGATCCACATCTTCGGAGAACTCGATCCAGATGAACATGCCACCTACCGGCCGCGACCAAGTACACAAATCGCCCGCGTTTTCTTCGAGACCGGCGAAGACTGCGTCGCGCTTTTCCTTGAGGATGGCGTTGGTTTCGGCCAAGTGCTGCCACAACCGGTCGCGGAACAAAGCCGCACAGCAAGCGGCCGCCAACAAGCTATTGCCCCCGTCGTAGCGGCGGTCGAGGATCCGCCCCAGCATGGGCGGCCGAGCCAACAAATAGCCCAACCGCACGCCCGGCCCCAAAATTTTGGACAGCGAGCCGATGTACAGGACGTTGGGGCTGTCGTCGAGCGCGTAGAGCGCCGGCTCTTCTGGCCCCTCAAAATGCACATCGCCGTAGCAGTTGTCTTCCACCACAATGGTATCGTAGTAGCGCGCCACTTCGAGCAGTTCGAGGCGACGCTGCCTCGGCATGACCGAGCCGGTGGGGTTTTGGTAGGTCGCCAAGGTATAAATAAAGCGCGGCGGAGTACCCTTGCGGCGCAAATCCGCCAACACGTCGGCCAGCGCATCGACGCGCATCCCCTGCTCGTCGAGCGGCACCCCGACCAGCTCGGCTCCCAACCGCTTGTACGCGCCAATCGTCCCAGAATACGTCAGTTCCTCGGTGACGATCACGTCCCCCGGCCCTTCCATCAGCGCCTCGGCTACCAGCGTAACCGCCTGCATGGAGCCGTTCATCAGCGCGATGTGGTCCGCGGACACGTCAATGCCTTCGCGCTTGGATTCGCGCATGGCCATGACCTCGCGCAAGCCCTGGTGGCCCATGTCGCCGGGATAGCTCACTAGCGTCGCGCCCAACTCGCGCACGGCCTCGCTCGCCGCCTCGGCCAGCGCCTCCGTGGGGAACGAGCCGGGATCTGTGCGTCCACTGCCAAAATCGTATGTGCTCATAACATGCTCCTTTTAGAGTTTCAATCGCTTGAGCCGGGGATTTTCAGTAAGCCCCGGTATCCGTCCTCTCTTGGCCACGGGCTGGCCTTCTACTTCCTTGATGTCCGCAGTAAAATCAATCGCCGAGGCAGCACTGATCGCACTGCCGACCCCAAAGGCGTCCACCGGTACCCCTGCCTCCCGAAAATAGCCGATGCGCTCGGCGTCCAAACCACCGGAGACCGCGATCTTTACATGGCTATGCCCGGCTTGGTCGAGCCGGGCACGCATCTCTGCGACCAACTCGGCTGTGACGCGACCGCGCTCGCTGGGAGTATCCAGTCGCACTCCCCACAGCTTCTCGCCTAGGACGTCTGCCAGCCGCAGGCTCTCTTCGGCTTCGTCCTTAAAGGTATCAACCAGTGCAATTCGTTCGACCTCGGCGTCGATGTGGCGATCAAATGCCTCGGTTGCCTTGAGCGTGTCGCCAAGGCACAAGATCAAGGCGTGGGGCATAGTCCCGGTTGCCTCAATGCCGGCGAGAGCGGCCCCCTGCGGGGTAGCACATCCAACACATCCCCCGACGATGGCCGCGTATTCCATCCGGGCGCTGACCTCTGGGTGGATGTGTCGAGCGCCAAAGCTGATGATCGGCACCCCGTCAGCCGCAGCCACACACTCCGCCGTGGCCGTGGCCCACCCCGTCTCGCTGCTGAGCATCCCCAACAGCGCCGTCTCGTACAGCCCGAACTGCCGGTAGGGCGCGCGAATCCGCAGTACAACTTCGCGCGGTTCAATCCAATCCCCTTCGTCCAAGCTCCACACCTCCGCCTCCTCGCCGAGCACCTGCCGCAAGAGAGCCTGCGCCTCGCGCATACCGCAGAGCAAGGCGCGTCGCCGGGTAAACACCTCCATCGCCACGACCGGATTGAGCTGCTCGGCCGCGAGAATGTCGCAACTGCGGCGGAAGTAAATATCCGCGTTGTCGCCCGCCAGCGTCGCCGCCGAGGGTGCGTATAGGTCGCGCTCTACCATCAGCGATTGGTGACCTGTGCCCCGAGAATTTTCTCTATATGCCCCAAGGCCCATTCGTGCTGTTGCGGATCAAAGCTAGCCACGCAATCGGCTGGGACCTCGACCGGATAGTCGCGATTGCGCAACCCAGCCACGGTGTGCAGGACGCAAATGTCCGTGCAATCCCCCATCACCACGACCTTGTCCGGCGCTAACTCATCCAACATCGCGGCCAACTCGGTCTCGAAAAAGGCACTGTAGCGCCGCTTTTTGACGATCTGCGCGTCTTGGGCCGACGGCGCTAGTTCGTCAATGATGCTCTCCTCCTCGCTACCTTCGATACAGTGCGGAGGAAACATCTCGAACTCTCGGTCGTTTGCAGTGTGGCTGTCTTGAGTAAAAAACAGCGAGGCCCCAGCGGCCTTTTCGCGCTCAACCCGCGCGGCGATTCGCGGGATAATCTCCCGTGCGTGGTCCCCGCAGTAGAGCGTCCCGTCTGGACGCATAAAGCCGTTCTGCATATCCACGACAATCACGGCATTAGCCATCGCCTATTCCTCCTATCCGCAAAAATATAGCAATCCAGAATGATCTGAACGATTGTAGGGGGCGGTTTCAAACCGCCCCCTACAATGCGTAACGTCAGTTAGAATTCAAACCGGCTCAAGCCCATCCCCCACGAGCCGCCGATAATAACACCCCAACCGCGCCCGACCATCTGCATCCACGGTGTGGCAGGCCCCCTCTCCTTTGAGCCGGACGCGATACAACAGCGAATTTTGCTCGCAGTTGACGCGGATTTCGACCAGTTCGAGCACATTGCCCGAGGTCGCGCCTTTGACCCACAATTCGTTGCGCGATGTGCTCCAAAATGCGGCCACGCCCTCGCGCCGCGTATAGTTCAGTGCCTCTTCATTGGCGTATCCCACGATCAGCACCTCGCCGCTATCCACGTCCTGCGCCACCACCGGCACCAGCCCCTCGCCACAGGCCGCAGCCCGCTGCAACTTGCCAAAATCCAAGGCCAACCGCTGCCCTTCCTCCAATTCCTCAGGCGTCATATTCGCTCGTTCAACCACGACGATCTCCCATTGTCAAACTCCTTTTAACTAGACCTTGCCTCCCTCTCCAAGTCAAGCCTATATTCCCCGCCCGAAAGGACAAAACCCTATGCTTCTCGACACTGCCTACGAAATCGCCACCTCCAACATCCGCTTTGGCCCGGGCACCACCAAGGAAATCGGCATGGATCTCAAGGACCGGGGACTGAAGCGGGTCATGGTCTTAACCGACCCAAACTTGCGCGAGCAAGCGCCAGTGCAGACGGCCTTGGCGGCCATTGCGGAGGCGGGCGTCGAGTACGCACTGTTCGACCAAGTCCGCGTCGAGCCGACCGATGCTTCGTTCAAGGCGGCGATTGTATTCGCCGAACAAGGATTTGACGGGTTCGTCGCCATCGGTGGGGGATCGGTGATGGACACGGCCAAAGCCGCCAACGTGTACACCACGTACCCGGCCGATTTCCTCACCTACGTCAACGCGCCCATCGGCCGAGGTGAGCCAGTGCCCGGCCCGCTCAAGCCGCTGATCGCCGTTCCCACTACCGCTGGCACCGGCAGCGAAACCACGGGCGTGGCGATTTTCGACCTCGTCGAGATGAAGGCCAAGACCGGCATGGCCCACCGCTACATGCGCCCAACCTTGGGCCTCGTCGATCCAGACAACACGCGCTCCATGCCGCCGCAGGTGGCCGCTTCAACCGGCCTCGACGTGCTTTCGCACGCCTTGGAGTCGTACACGGCCCTGCCGTTTGACCAGCGGCCCCGACCCGACCGGCCTCAACTGCGACCAGCCTACCAAGGCTCAAATCCCATCAGCGACTTGTGGGCGTTGGAGGCTTTGCGGTTGGTGGAGCAATTTTTGCCCCGCGCCGTGGCCGACCCCAGCGACGACGAGGCCCGCAGCGCCATGTGCTTGGCCGCAGCCCTCGCCGGCATTGGCTTTGGTAACGCGGGCGTCCACTTGCCGCACGGCATGTCCTATCCGGTGGCTGGCATGGTGGAAAACTATGTGCCCGAGGGATACGCCATCGATTACCCGCTGGTGCCGCACGGATTCGCCGTGATCGTCAACTCACCGGCGGTCTTCCGCTTCACCGCGCCGACTTGCCCTCAGCGGCATCTGCGGGCGGCCGAGGTCTTGGGAGCCGATTGCAACGGGGCGAAAGACGAGGACGCAGGCGCGATCTTAGCCGACCGCATCGTCTCGCTGATGCGCCAACTCAACGCACCCAACGGCCTCAGCGCCCTCGGCTACGGCAGCCAGCATATCCCGGCCCTCGTCGAGGGCACGCTCCCACAACACCGAGTGACCAAGCTCTCGCCGCGAGCGGCTAACGCCGAGGAACTAGCGGGAATTTTTGCGGACGCGCTGAGTTATTGGTAGAAAGCTGCCTTTAAGCAGAAGGTCTCCCACATTCTGTTCATTGTCGAATCTCCTCGGCATGTTAGTATATTATGTAAAAAATCCCGCTTTAAAGCTAGGAGGCAATCCGGCATGGACAGTGTTTTCATTTATTGGGACAACTCCAACATCTTTCACGAGGCACAACGGCTAGCGGAAGAGCGATGCGAAGGTGCCAACGCCCGTTACCGCGTGCGCGTCAATTTTGACAATATACTGCGCCTAGCGCACGCCGACCGCCCGCTAAAAAAGGCAATTGCCACCGGCTCTGTGCCGCCAGAAATGCGCCAGTTGTGGAATCGAATGGAAGGCAAGGGGGTGGAAGTCCAACTGTTTGACCGAGGCAGCACCGGGCGTGGCGAACAGGAAATGCCCGACCGGGTATTGCAGTTGCGTATGCTGGAAGATGCGCTGGATTACAACGGCAATCCCGGCATCGTGGTGTTGCTAACAGGCGACGGTGCCGGCTATCTCGAAGGAGCGGGTTTTCACAGCACTTTGGAGCGCATGCACAAGCGCGGGTGGCGGGTGGAAATCCTGTCATGGGCGCATTCTTGCAACCAGCGGATGCGCCAATGGGCGCAAGAAAACGGCATATTTGTCGCGTTAGACGACTTCTACGAGGCCATTACGTTCATGGAACCATCTAGGCCGGGAGCAGAGCTTGCGTCCGCACGCGATTCCGCGGAATTAGACCTGTCGCAGAGGCCGACGGCCTAAAATGAGGACGAGAACTTTATTTTTAGCTTGGCAGGACAAAAAGCCTAGCAAGGCATGGTTTCCGGTGGGTCGGCTGGATGCTGATGTCGAACGTTCCTTCTATCGCTTCCGCTACATCGGCGGCGCAAAGCGAGCGCAAGAGGAGGTGGGGTTCCCTCTGTTGATTGAGTTTCCCGATTTGAAAGAAGATTATCAGTCTGCGGAGCTGTTTCCGCTATTCCAGAACCGGGTTATGAATCGGGCAAGACCGGACTTTACCGAGTATCTTCACAGGCTGGATCTAACCGAGGAAGCTGACCCCATTGAGATTTTGTCCACCAACGGAGGCCACCGCGTAACGGACGCTTACGAGGTTTTTCCAAAGATCGAGAAAGACGACACCGGGAGCTTCTCTTGCCGGTTTTTCTTGCATGGCTGGCGACATATCAATGAAGCGGCTAACGATCGAATTGACCGCCTTGAGCACGGAGAAGAGCTGTACGTCACACTGGAATTAACCAATCCTGCGACCGGGTTGGCCGTGCAAATGCAGACGACGGACTACTATATGATCGGATGGGCACCCCGTTACTTGGTGGCAGATTTGGTTGCGGCGATGGCCGAAGGGCCTGGTAGATTTGGGGCGAAAGTGGTGCGGATTAACCCTCAGACTATCCTATTGAAGCAGCGCGTATTGATTGAGATGTACGGCTGCTGGGATAAGTACGAACCAATGAGTAGCGAGGATTTTAAGCCCTTGGTCTCTTGATCGTCCAGCGGAGCTTCCGACTGATTCCATCCTTCCTGTGGCCGTTCACGGAGCAGTTGCAGCTATTATCCGTAGAAAATTTCTTCTACTCTTGGCATACCTATCGAACTTCAAGATTGTGTCGAATCGCAGCACTGATTCCATTTGGCTTATAGGTAACACAGCGGTTTTCCGCGTCGCTGGCTTCGAGCCGGTGTAGGCGGAAGCCGTCAGAGCCAAGGGCTTGATGCGCCGCTTCTATACATTCAAAACTATGCGTGGTCGCAAATATCTGCGTGTGGAACTGCTTGGCCGCTTCATCAATGGCCCGCCAGACATCGGGCAGTACCGAATGGTGAATGCCGTTTTCAACCTCATCCACCAGCACGACGCCATCCGGTACGGAAGCTATGGCCAAAACGAGCCGGGCGATTTGGGTCATGCCTTCGCCCATTGCTGATAGCGGTACCAGTTCCGACAACCCGATATCCCCCCAGATCATGGGTGTGCCGCTGGAGGAATTTTCCTCAATGCTTTGCAATCTAGGCTCGACAATCTGTAGTGCTTTTAAGAGTAGAGATCCCTGTTTCTTCCTTCTCAATTGTCCCAGCCTTGCGGCATCTCTGCGGATATTCCTAGTTCGAGATAAGAGAATTATTACACCAAGCGAGGCATTTGTAGGAGGCTGATTGATTTCAAATTCCTGTCCCTTCACACGTATCTGACTTTCGACGCGTTTCCCTGAAGGATCGATATACTGAAATGCGAGTGAACGTTCGCTGAAATCTGGCACCGAAGTTTCTTCCATAAGATCAAGAGCAGTCTTAGGAGCGGCTTGTCGCTCGGATGTGATTTTCAAAGCCAATGGACCATGCGACGCATGCTCTCCCTCAATCTCAATGGCCCGTTCCATGTCCAGATCAGAGAAGAGCTGTTTCCACAAGGGGCCAATCATCGCTGGCGATACTCTACTCTCCAGTTCCAAGCCGCGAATAATATTGACATTTCTTGCTAGACGTGCGTCGCCGGCTCCAACTAGCAGAGAAATTGCCTCAAGTAAACTGGTCTTGCCGGAATTATTTTTGCCAGCAATGAGATTAATGCCACTCAATTGGTCGATTTCAAGCGCGTTGAAGCCGCGGAAATTCCGTATCTGCAGGCGTTTCAACATGGCCTTGGCTCCTCGCTTATATCTGATTGGATTGCTGATTTGGCATCGATCTGGACTTTTCTTCTGAACCGTAGTAGCATGTTTAAATCTTTAGCAATCGAGTCATAGTATCAAACTCCGAAAGCGCACGAATCGACGCTCTAGAAAAATACGGTCCGGCCAATCTTCCCGCTCTCTCGGAAGTCGGAGCGGAGTACCATTGAGATCCTTGAGAGCCGCCAACAAGTCACCATCCTCTTGCTCGTTCAACCGCGACGATACATGGATCCGAAAATCGGGATCAACGCCGATCAAATGCGAATCGAAGGCAACATGGTGCAATGCAGACATGCAGATCCCATTCTGAACCGAAGGAGGACCACCTTCGGCGTCGGGTACAATATGAGCACCGACTAGCAGTTCGCGTATCGGCAATCCGCTGAACGCACATCTCCATTGGTACGCCGCTTTGGTACGAGTGCTGAACCACGCCTGATGGTTCCTAGTCCGTATCATTGTCGAGGAATAGGAAGCTTCAATGCCTTCTCTCGCCGTATCTGCCGAACCTATCCTAGCAGCCTCGAAGTCGGCTGTCGCCAGTAGCACGTATCCTTCTTCCTGCTTGAATTCTTTGATCCAGACCGGAAATATCGGCTGGTACATAGCTGGTGCGAGTCCCATGAAGTAAATGAGCGGTGCATCCCGTTCCATCGCGGTCCATAGCGCCCGATTAGTTGGATCGGCCCATCCGCCACGTGCAAGATCATAACGGAGTAGGCCAGTAGCGCCGTCCAAGTTGGCCGAACCGGGGTCCTGGTCACGATACCATGGCGACCTACCGGGTCGAGGCACTGTCGTCTTGATGCTGAGAGCCGCACTCATCTGTTGCGGCTTGAAGATACCTTTTGCCTGGTTGGCGAATAGCACACGTTCGCCGCCTACTTGAAACCCCGCCCTAATTGCCTCCCAAGGAATCTGCCCTTCACATTGGCGCGAAAGTTTCTCAATAGCGGCAAACGCCGCGGCACGAATATGCCTATCTGGATCGGTCATTGAAGGTACCACTGACTACTCGCGAATACGCTTAGACTATGGGATGCGTCCCTAGCGATGTCGAGCACATTGTCTAGACTGTAATTTATGTAATTTCTGAGTAATACATTCACGGTATATTGGCAAATATCCGTGAATGAACTAGTAAAAATGGGTTCCATTCACGGTTTTTTAGAGAAATTCCGTGAATGAATCGCCAATTTTATGCCGAGCAGCACCCCCGCTCATCCCCTACCCTCCTCCACCAACACCGGCTCCCGCTCCAACCGAATCCCAAAGGTCTGTTCCACCGCATCCCGAATCTCACCGGCCAAGGCAAGCACTTCGCAGGTCGTCCCACCGCGATTGACCAAAGCCAGCGCGTGTCGCTCTGAGATGCCAGCGCCGCCCCTTTGCAGCCCCTTGTAAAATCCCGCTTGCTCGACGAGCCAAGCAGCCGGCACCTTGACGCCAGCCGAATCGGGAAAGCTCGGGACATTGGGATAGCGGTCCTTTAATGCATCAAAGGCTTCCGCGCCGATAACAGGATTCAAGAAGAAGGAGCCGACGGAGTGGGAGTTGGGATCTTGCGGGTCAATGACCATGGACTTGCTGCGGCGGAGCGCCAGCACAGCGTCGCGCACAGTAGCCAAGGTCGGTTGATCGTCGTTCACATGCCGGCGCAGCTCTGGATAGCGGATTTGCGGCTGGCCACTAACATCCAAGCGATACGTCACCGAGGTCACAATAAAGCGGTCGCGGTCGGCCCCCTTAAAGCGGCTCTGGCGATAGGCAAAGCCGCATTCAGCGGGAGCAAATGCGATCTCCTCCAAGGTCTGCCGGTCAAGCGCCCGTACTTCCACAATGGTGTCTTTTACCTCTTGGCCATACGCGCCCACGTTTTGGATCGGCGTCGCACCCACCGACCCAGGGATACCCGAAAGACACTCCACGCCGGCCAAGCCACGCTCCACACAGCACTGCACAAAACCATCCCAATCCTCCCCAGCCGCTACCTCGACAGTCTCGCCATCAAACACCACGCCGCTGAGTCCCACTTTGAGCACCAAGCCGCTGTATCCCGCATCGGCAAAGAGCACGTTGCTGCCGCCGCCGAGCACTTGCACGGATAAGTCCTCATCAGCCGCCCACTCCAAGCAGGCGCGCATCTCGTCTAGGGAGGTGCACTCGGCCAAATAGCGCGCAGGACCGCCGAGGCCCATAGTAGTGAACGGAGCGAGTGGGACGTTCTCGCGGAGGATGCAGGACGGCTTTGCCATGAAGTGACGCCTCGTTTCGCATGTATGAGCATTTGCGTTGTACTGAATATAGACAGAATATAGGGCGTATAATGCACAACGCCGGAGCGCACAATGAAAAAGACCATCTATCTCGCCAGCCCGTATGGATTCTCGGCCCAATGGAAGGAGCGGCTCCTGCCCCAGTTTGTCTCTGCTTTAGAGGCATTGGGGGCTGAAGTCTGGGAGCCTTTTGCCCGCAACAACCAAGTCGATTTTTCCGCGCAGGGCTGGGCCTACCAAGTCGGCCAAGATGACTTGCGCGACGTGGTCGAGGCCGACGCGATCTTCGCCATTGTCAACGGCACGCCCCCGGACGAGGGGGTGATGGTCGAGTTGGGCGCGGCCATTGCCCTCGGCAAGCCGACCTTTCTCTTCCGCGACGACTTCCGCCGCTGCACGGATTCCGAGAACTACCCCCTGAACCTGATGCTGTTCACCGGCCTGCCAGAAGACGGCTGGGAATCCTACTACTACACATCGCTCGCAGAAATCAGCGCGCCCGACAAGGCCCTCGTGCGCTGGCTGCGGGACGAACTGAGCTGACCTATGCGCACGACAATTCCCCCCCATCTGCTCCAAGACCCAGAAGTTGAAGCGTCCGAAAAGGTCTTGCGCGCCTGCGTCCACTGCGGCTTTTGCAATGCCACCTGCCCCACTTATCTGCTCACCGGCAACGAACTCGAAGGGCCGCGCGGCCGCATTTACCTCATCAAAAGCGTTCTCGAAGAGGATGTCCCTCCGACCCGCCAAACGGTCGAACACATCGACAACTGCCTCGGATGCCTCGCGTGCGAGACCACTTGTCCGAGCGGCGTGGATTATTCGCTCCTCTTGGAGACGGCTCGGCCACGGTTAGACCAGCTCGTCAAGCGGCCATTGATGGACCGCCTGCTGCGCGCCCTGCTGACGCGGATGCTGCCCTACCCCGGCCGCACGCGCTTGGCGCTCAGAATGTCCTGGATAGGCCGTGCGTTCTCCTTCCTGATGCCCCGCGTCATGCGGCCGCTGTTGGCTATGGCACCCAAGCGATTGCCGCGACCGGCTGCTGTAGCCCGACCCGGCGTCGTGCCCGCCGAGGGCACGCGTCGGCTGCGCGTGGCCCTGCTCACCGGGTGCGTCCAACAGGTGTTGGGGCCGCAGATCAACGACGCAACCGTGCGGCTGCTGACGCGGTTGGGGGCCGAGGTGGTTATTCCACCGGATATGGGCTGTTGCGGTGCGCTGACTTTTCACATGGGCGAGCGCAAGCGCAGCCTCAAGCTAATGCAGCGCGCCATTGAGGTTTGGCATCGCGAACTGGAAGCGGGCTTGGACGCGATTGTGCTCAACACGTCGGGGTGCGGCACGGCCATCAAAGAATACGATCACATCTTCCGCCACGATCCGCAGTGGGCCGACAAGGCCAAGGCAGTGGTGGAGCGGGTGCGGGACGTTTCCGAGGTGGTGGCGCAACTGGGGTTGGGCAAGGCCGATTGCGCACCGGCCCTGAAGGTGGCGTATCACGATGCCTGTTCGCTCCAACACGGCCAGCACGTCACCGATCCACCGAGACAACTGCTGCAGGCCGCGGGCTTTGAGGTCGTCGAAGTGCCCGAAGGCCACATCTGCTGCGGCAGCGCGGGCACGTACAACATGCTGCGCCCCGACTTGGCGCAACAGCTACAAGCGCGCAAAGCAGAGCACATCGCCAGCGTTGCTCCGCAGATCGTGGCGGCGGGCAACATCGGCTGCATGGAACAAATCGCCGCCCGCGCCGAGGTCCCGGTCGTCCACACTGTCGAGCTGTTGGATTGGGCGACGGGTGGGCCAGCACCGACAGGGGTGTCGTCAGAAGCTGCCGAGCGCTAGACGACGCTGGGTCGTTTCAATCCATTCCTTGAACTTATTCCCCTACTGAATACGACTCCATTGACAAGAAGGGGCGTGTACTTTAAATATAGTCATATAAAATGACTATATAGTCAGGAGTTAAGACCATGCAGATGCCCATCAGCGAGTTCAAAGCTAAATGCACCCAAGTCGTCCGCGAAGTCGGCACCAAATACCAAACCGTGGAGTTGACCAATCGCGGCAAGGTCGTAGCGCGCGTCGTCCCTCCCGAGCCAGAGACTAAACCCGACCCCCAATCCTTCTTCGGCTCGCTCCGCGGTACTGTCGCGTACCAGCCCGGTTGGGATGAGCCGCTCGGCGAGGATGATTGGGAAGCCTGCCAGTGAAGTACTTGCTCGACACCAATGCGTGGATTTGGGCCTTGGATTCACCGGAAAAACTGCCCGACTCTGTAAGAAAAGTGCTGCTGGAGCCGGATCACCTGCCCTTTGGACTAGCGGCGATCAGCCCTTGGGAAGTGGCAAAAAAAGCGTCCAAGGGGCTTTTGCATTTATCTATGCCTGTGCGCCAGTGGGTAGCGCACGCCACCCAAGCCCCGTTTATAGATCTTCTCCCCCTTTCGGTGGATATAGCCCTCGAATCGGCGCATTTGCCTGCACCCTTTCACAAAGACCCGGCTGACCAAATGATCGTCGCCACAGCGCGGGTGCACAGTCTAGTGCTGATCAGTACCGATCAACGGCTACGTGCCTATCCACACGTGCAGACAAAGTGGAAATAGTAAATCAGTCTATTCGGCGAACTTTCCCTTGAGTGCTCCCCAACTCGTGGCGGCTATCGCAGTGGCCGGGCTGGATATTGCGGTGAGGCGGGCGATTTGGGTGGCCGTAGTCGGCGGGAGGATGCCGCTGGCGAAAGTCTGCTTAGTCTCTACTACTATGGCGACGGCCCCAATACCACGGACATACCAACCATAGGCGTCTATCTCGGCGGTCACTTCACCCAGAGACGCGAGCTGAGCGTTGCCCGCGAAAGTAACAACGCCGGTACCGGTCTGGTAAACGCGCAGACACTCAAAGGTGCCCGCCGGTAGCCGAATCTCGCCCCAAGCATCAACCGCGTACTGATAGTCGTACAGGCCGGAACTTGTCACCCCGGGTGCTAGGGTCTGGTCCAGGGAGAAATTTTCGACCGTCCAGCTTTTGCCAAACTCTAACGGCCAAGGAGTTCCTATATCGACAAGCGGGATGGGGACTTGTCCGGCCGGTCCTTCGGCTCCGACAGCCACATCACCTGCGGCACTGCGCTGGAAATAGTTGTACGTCTCAATCTCGTCCGTTCCGCCAGTGGCATTGGGCACAGTAGTAATGTTATGGATGGCGTAATCAGCGTTGGGAAAGCTAGCGGCGTCGGGGGCCTGCTCCAGCGGGATGACTGAACTGCGGACGAAGGTAAGTATGCTGTTGGCAGGAGAGTTAGTGAGATCGAAGGACTGACCGGCACCGGCAGAGCCGATGTCGAAGCCAGTGTCCGCTAGGCTGCTAGGGACTGTGGCGATTTCTTGCTCCCAAGTCATGCCCAAGGATAGGCGTAAATCGTCGGGGGAAAGGGTCATCTGAGCTGTAGCAGAGAGGGGGAGGAAGACGAGGACGATTGATGCTAATGCACGGACGATGAACATGGTAGTATCCCTTCTGGCGATGAGAGTGTAGAGTCGAGCTTAAATTAGCTCGTGCTCCGAGATGGGCGATCCCGCCACTCTTCCCAGCTCGTCACCCGCTCCGGGTCGGCGCTGCGGGCGACAAAGCCGGGATAGATCCGGTCGAATTCGTCGCCGCTGCTGTGCCAGGCATAGGACTGGCCAGTGGGCATATAGCGGACGTCGATGCTCCAGCGCACCTCGGAGTCGGTGGTATTGTGTCCAGAGGCGTGCAGGGTGCGGTTGTCAAAGGCGATGGAGTCGCCGACCTGGACAGGCTCGGGCCTAACCTGGCCGTACCGGGTGATGTCGGCTATGGGCTCGCGCTGGCCATCGCCGGTGTCGCGCCATGGAATGGCACCGTGGCAATGGCTGCCGGGGACAAAGGAGAGGCATCCATTTTCCTCGTCGGCGTCGACAAGGGGGATCCAGACCGAGAGGATGCGCAACTCGGAACGGACTTCGCCGCCGTAGTAGAAACTGTCTTGGTGCCAAGCAAAGGTGGTGCTCGGGTCGTTGGGGATTTTGGGGCGGACCCAGTAGTCGCCGTTGGCGGTCAACTCAGGGCCGAGGAGGTCCGCGGCCAGATCGGTCAGCGGAGGATAGGTCAATAGTTGGTACACAGCGCGGTCGAGCAGGCCCCTCTGGCCCCAATTGCGCGCCAAGGGCGGGTTTTCCGGGTCTCGGTTGTAGTCGCGGGCGGCCAAGGCCCAGCGCTCGGCAAAAGGAGCCTCCGCGTAGAGGGAGCGGATCTGGCTCCTCTGGTGCATAGCGCGGATTTGCCCATCGACATAGCGGGCGATGAGCTGGCGCACGGGTTCGAGGACGGCTTCGTCGCACAGTTGGCGCAGGACCAGGTAGCCGTCGGCGGCAAAGGTGTCGCGTTGCGTCCGAGTGAGCATGGGCATTTCAAGGGCTTGCGCGAGATAGTATAGGTCCAATTGGGCACGGCCTTCAACATTGGACACCCGATAGAACTTTCATTTTGTCTCAAACTGCCCGATTTTTGGGAGCGCCTGCAAAGGACCAGCCATGCAATTGAGAGAATCAATGGAATTGGGGGGCCAGCATCTGCTGGGCTGGCTCGACCCGGAGCGCGACTACCTGCCCACGGGCAGTTGGGCCATCACCCACGATCTGGCTCGCTGGTGGGACGCCATGCTGCGCCTTGAACACACCACAGGCTTTGCCATCCCCGCGCATGTGGAAGGGGCCAACCTGCGCAATCTCCACTGGCTCACCGACAATGCCGACGGGCTCCTCTGGGTGCCGCCGGGCCTGGATTGGCACCCCATCAAATTCGAACTCCACAGCCTGCGCGAGGGCATCCTGACCTTTGCCGCTCTGGCCCAGTACCGCAACAACGCCTGGGCCCACCAGGCCGGTCGCAAGTACCTCGAATCGATCCGCCGCGGCCTCAAGCCGGACTTCACCTGGGACTTCGACCAGTTCGACTACGCCCGCTACTTCACTGGCGGCGAAAACGAGGACCCGGGACACCAGCCCTCCAACGAGGGCCGCTTTGCCCTGACCGTCCAGCACGGGCGCTGCATCGAGGCCCTAGTGTGGTACTACGAGGCCACGGGCGACGCCCTGGCTATGGAACTAGCCGAGGACCTGGCCCGCTTTCACCTCGCGTACGCCACTGCCCCCGACGGCACCATCCCCGACGAACTGGCGCACCGAGCTATCGGCGACCGCCAATCCCACCTGTACACCCTGTGCGGCCTGCTGCTCTTTGGTTGCAAGACCCACCAGTCCGAATACATCGACGCAGTGGTGCGCACGTACCGGGCCGGCGTCCCCGCGCTGGTCAATGAATGCGGCTGGGTCGCCCACGACATGGGCCAGACGCGCTTCCCCGACCAATCGGGCAATCTCATGGCCAACACCGAATCCACGGGCGCGGCCGCCCGGCTCGCCCTGTGGATGGCGCGTTATACCGCGCATACCGAGTGCTACGACGACGTCGAGCGGCTGGTGCGCGCCCGGCTTTTCCCGGGCCAGATCATCCAAGCCGATCTCCACGCCAACCCAGACCTAGAAATTCCCCCGAAGGCGCTCGGCGGCTGGGGAGGCAACGACTACCCCCACGCTGGCAAGGGGTATAATCCCAGCGGCACAGCCGAAATCGTCCACACCATGAGTGCGATCTACCAGCACATCAGCGCCCTCGAAGAGGCTGGTCTCGTCGTGTACATGCACTTTGACTACGCCGACGACGCGGTCGAGATCAAAGCGGACAGAAGCGCCGAGGCCACCCTCGCGGTGCGGCCCCGCATCCACGACAATGTCCTGATCCGCGTGCCCGGGTGGGCACCCCCGGAATCAGTCCGCATCGAGGTCGACGGCCGCCCAGTGGCCCTGCGCATGGTGGGGTCATTCGCCTATCTCGGACGCCAGCAGGTAGGCGTCAACAGCCAGATCGTCCTGCGCCATGCCCTGCCAATCCGCCGCACGCAAGAGACCATGGCGGCCGGAGACACCTACCACTTTGCCTGGCGCGGCGACCAGATCACCGGCGTGCACCCGAACGAGTGGCCCCTGCCGTTCTATCCGACGCTCGAGTCTCCCTAGCGGCAGTTAGACGGCCTCTCAGGCCCGCTGCCAGCGGCTGGGATTCACTCCCGGTGCCTCGCTCGCCATATTATCGGGTTTATTGGGCACGTCAAAGTCCCAGTGCCGCGTATTGGGATCGGCGAAAAAAGGACGCACCGACTCGGGCAGCCCGGCCAAGTCCTCCTCGTTCCAGTTCTCGACCTCGTCAATGGGGCCGGCCCAGGACGGGCGGTACGCAATCGCCAGCACCGAGCGCGTGTGCTCGCCCTTGTTGGGCCAGGTCCCGTGGAAAGCACGGTGATTGAGAAAAACCGCCGAGCCGGCCTTGCACGGCACCACCACTTCCTCGGGATGGCGCTCGTAGCGCATGTACGGATTGGCGTCGGCGTGCATGCACAAATGAGAGCGCGGAATGACGCGGAAAGGCGACACATCGAGCGTCAGGTCATCGAGGTAGTAGAGCACGCGGATGGTGAAGGGACAACTGCCGTTGTACCCGAAAATCTGCGAGCCGTAGGGCTGCCCGTCCGTGTGCAGGCTGATACCGGGCGTGCCAGGCTCAGAGCGGTCGTACCCGTAGCTGAGAAATACGATCTCGTCGCCGAAGACCTGGCGCAAAAAATCAACGGTCGGCGCATGGGCAATAAGATCGGTCACAGCCCCCCCTTCAAACTGGATCTTGGACTTGCCGCGCTGGTGCGGACTGTAGTCGCGCGGCGTGGTCTCCCAGGTTTCGGCTTGGGCCTTGAGACGGGCGATGTGCTCGGGGCTGAGCAAGTCGGGAATGACCAGATACCCTTCGAGCTCGACGTGGCGGATGCGCTCGCCCAGCGTGAGGGCGGACCAGTCGCGGTCGTCGATGGTGGTCTTTTGCATGGCAGACTCTCCTCAGTTGAGATTATATAGCAATAACGATTCGATATGCAGATCGTCGTAGGGGCGAGCGGCCGCTCGCCCCTACCAATTCTGCGTCCATCTGCGTCCATCTGCGTCCATCTGCGGATCATCTAGTGTCAATGGTCGATCAACACCTTTTCGCCAGTTTCCGCGCTCGCGTAAATCGCGTCCAGCAACTTCATGAAGGTCAGCGCCTCGGCGGGAGAAACATCGGGCGGCTGGGCACCGCGAATCGCGCTGGCAAAATCGCGGATCTCCGTGTTGAAATCACCGTCGCCGTGTTCCACAAACCCACCCGTGGAATCGTCACCTTCAGCGTAGATAGCACCCAGCAACCGGCGTGTCCCCGAACGTCTCTTGCCCTCGGGCAGCGAAGTGGATTCCACCTCAATGGTGCCATTCGTACCCAAGACGCGCAAGCGCAAGTCCCACGCCCGGTCCGCCCAGGTGGCAATGACCGACGAAGTATCCATCTGAATTGTCGTACCGCCGGCGCACCCCACCAAAAAACTCATGTAATCCTCGGCGTGGCGCTTTACTTCTAGGGTTGTTGGAAACGCGCTATGGCTGACGGCAAAGGCCCATTCGGGTTGCGGACAACCCAGTAAAAACCAAGCCTGATCGAGATAGTGCGAACCGTGTTGGCCCAATGCGCCGCCCTTAAAACCCCACCGATATAGCCAGCTCCTGCCCGGCGGCGGCTCGTAATTAGCTCCCCGCTCGCGATAGTGGTAGTGGACGCGCGCGTGGTATGCGCGCCCAATCCTGCCATCGGCAATCATTTGCCGACTCTCTTTGTTCTCCGCCTGATGCCGCATGAAGTAGGAGTACACGAGCGTTTTTCCCGTGCTTGCTGCAACGGCGTTGATCTCCTCAACGTCTGCGGCATTGCGACCGTGCGGCTTCTGCACCAACACGTGCTTTCCCGCCTCCAGCGCCTCAATGACCATCGGCTTCCGCACATCGGGTGCAGTGGCGACTCCAACGGCTTCAACCTCGTCATCGGCGAGCAACTCTCGATAGTCGCCATAGACGTTGGGGACCTCGTTGTCCTCGGCGACCTGTCGCGCCAAATCTCGATCCAGATCGGCGACCGCCCAAGCAATGGTATCTTCGCCGACTCGGGCACCTGCCACCCAAGTCCTGCCAACTCGGCAGCCGATTACGCCCATTTTAATTTTGTCCATCACAATCACCGCCTTTGCAACCGCCTAAGCTTTGCCTGCAACTCGGGCTTTTCCAGTACTTCCCTGTTGACCACATGCTCGGGAATTTCGCCGCGCTCAATTCGCGCCACCTGCCGGAGTCTGCCCCTCCAAGTCTGCATGTAGTACTCGTCGGTGTGGCACAGGGAGTGCGGCGCGACCACGACGTTGTCCATTTTGAGGAGGGGATTGTCCGCATCGACGGGCTCCTGCTCAAATACATCCAGCCCAGCGCCGCGAATGCGCCCGCTCTGCAGGATTCGAATCAGAGCTTGCTCATCGACGACGGGGCCGCGCGAAGTATTGATCAGGTACGCCGTCGGCTTCATCAAGTTCAATTCCCGCTCGCCGATCAAGTGGCGCGTCTGCTCGCTGAGCGGGACGCTGATGCTGACGAAGTCCGACTCGGCCAGCAGGGTATCCATATCGACCAATTCCACGTCCACATCGGCCACATCCTCCTCGCTCAGCTTGGGATCGCAGCCCAAATGCCGCATGCCAAAGGGCTTGGCCATCAGGAACATCTCGTGCCCGATATTGCCCACGCCAATAGAACCGAGCGTCTTGCCGGTCAGCCCTTCGCCGCGGTAGAGGCGCTGGTCGGCCCAGCGCCCCTCGCGGGTGATCCGGTCCTTGTTGATCAGGCGCGTGGCCAGGGCCAGAATAAAGGTGATGATGGTACAGGCCATGGGCCGGCGCACGGCATCGGGGGCCGTGCAGAGCATTGCATTGGCCCGGGTCAGAGCCTCGACATCGATGTGGTCGTACCCAACACCGGTGAAGAGTACGGCCACGAGCTGGTCGTTGCCAACCAAGGAACGCTCGCTCCAGCGGGACCCGGCCGAGATGACCGCGTCGCAGCCGCGCACTTGCTCGGGGGCAACTTCCGCGCTCCGCTCAGCCAATATCCGGTACTGGACCCCGGGCATATCATCGAATAGTTCCAGCCCAGGACCGGGCAAGTCGAAATTTCCCTCCGCGTCGAAGAAATCCTGGGTGATCCCAACCGTGATTTTAGTGGTCATCTGCATCCTCTCGGTACATGGAAAAAGCCCGCACCGCGCCGTCGCGGAGCAGGTCGTATTCGCTGTGGCGGAAGCGTCCCACCAGTTGGATGCCGGCCCGGCGCTGGTCTAGGTACTCTTGGCGGTTGCGCGGATAAATCGCCGGCTCGGTGGCGATCCCCCTAGCCAGTGCGATCTCGATGACGCGCTCCATGGCTCGCACCACTTCCGGGTGTTCCCAATCGCCGTGAAAGCCCATGGTCGCCGCTAGGTCACCGGGGCCAAAAACTACGGCGTCCACCCATTCGTTGGCGAGCATGGCCTCGGCGTTCTCCACGCCGCGCCAAGACTCGATTTTGAGAATGAGCATGGTGGCCTCGTTGGCCTCGCGGCAATAGCGGGCCGCTTCGCCAGCGGCGTACTCCACATTGGCACCCATGGCCAGCCCCCGCTCTCCATCCGGCGCGTATTTCATCCAGCGCGCCAGCGCCGCGACTTGCTCGGGCTCTTCGGCGTGGGAAAGACAGATCCCCAGCGCGCCCGCATCGAGCAGCCGCGATACAAAAGGACGCTCGGGCACCAAGACCGTCACCGTCGGAGAAAGGCCGTTGTCCCGGGCCATGACCAAAAAGTTGGTCAGGGTTTCGTCGTTGTGGATCACGTGCTCGTTTTCGACCAGCAGCATATTGTACCCCGCCTGGGCCGCGATCTTGATCACCGAAGGACGTAGCGACTCGAAGACATTGAAGCCAAAGAGAGGACCACCGCTCCGGAGAATTTCCTTGGCCGGATTGCGGATGAGGGAACTTGCTTCCGTCATATCAATCCATTTCTGCAAAGCGGCGCAACACGTTCTCGGTGATGCGGGAGACATTGTTGTCGCCATGGTTATGCGAAAGGCAACTGCACCAGCTAATAGAGCCCACCGAGAATACCGCACCGCCCTTGGGGCCTTCAAAGTACACCATGTCGGACCGCACTAGGGAATTCTGGCTGCCGCCCGTATTGGGAGCCGAAACCAACTGATCCTCAATGGCCACCTGGTACAGATCAGTGAAACCCTCGGCCGAAGCGAGTAATAGGGCGTGGTCGGGCGTCCCCAAGTCGCGGTCCATCCGGTCGATCTCAAAGCCGCCAGCGCCGTGTTCCAGAACCAAGGCGGGAAAGTCGCCGATCAATTCCTCGGGATCTAGGCCCTCAAAGATAAAGGCCGCCCTAGGGTCCAAACTGTCCGACTGCCGTCTATAGGGGCGGTTGCGGCCTCCGCCCTGAGAGGTAAAACCAACGCCGACCATTTTTTGCGGCGCCCGGTTGCGAAAGCGCCAGAGGCCACCTATCTCGCCCGTGGTGCTGTGAAAATGCTCGCCAGGGGCGGCCTCCCAGGCGCGCGAGCCTCGCCAGCGCCTGACTTCGACGATGTGCGGACGCTGGGGGTCGAAGGAGGAGATCCAGTAGAAGCCATTGCCACCTAGGTACATCAGGCGGCCGCCCTCCGCCTGGTACGCTTCCAGCCCTTTGAGCATGGACGCCGTCCAGTACTCTGGATGCGTGCCGGTGAGGATCACCTGGTATGGCTCCAACAACTCGCTGCCTTCGCTGTGCAACTCGTCGTCGGTGATCACGTCGTAGGCAAAGCCCTTGGTATCCAGCCAGTCGAGCAGATGGAGATCGGCGTTGAGCAGGCGGGGCCAGTGCGCGGCCAAGGAACGGGAGGGCATGCGGTACAGGGGACGAAAATTGAGGATCGGCCGCCAGCGCGACGAGTAGCAGACACCCGTGCCGTCGCTGTGCAAGTCGTAACAGCTCAAGAGCCGCTGGTCTTGCATGTATTGGTCTTGCGGGGCGGCGTCGCTGCTTTCGCGCAGGTCCAGCATGGCGCGGATCGGATCGTTAAAGCGCTGGTTGGCATAGACGAGGTACGTGAGGGTCGGCATCAGGAAGGCGATGCGGGCTTGGGCCTTTGCGGGGACGACGATAAAGGGCAGATAATCCTCGGCGTCGGCGCTGGACTTCGGCGAGCTCAGTCGAGTCGTCAAGTGGGCCGCGTACACGCCGCTCGGCCAGTCTGAGGGTACAGTCCACTCAAAGGCGGCATCCCACTGGGCGTCTTCGAGATCGTCGTCGTGGAAGTGAATGGCCCCGTACTGGCTGGGGGCGACTTTGAAATCCGCCTCGTCGCCGGTCCAGTTGTGCCCGGTCACGGCCCGGGTCGGCAGGTTGACCGTGCGGCCGTGGAGTTGGTTGTCCCCGGTGTCGCGCACTATTTCTGCGCCAATATCCAAGGAAAAGTCCCAGTTGGCAATCGGGGTATCGGCGTCGGCCTCCGCCACGGAGAGAGCGCGGTCGTAGAGTCGCGGATTGTCGATCTTGCCATTGAAGTGGTGGGCGGCCACCGGCCCCGCTGCGGCGGCCATCAGCAAATCCTCCTCGTTTTCTCCCACAGTTAGAGGGCTGATGGTTTTGCAGACCTCTGCTCGGGCGCGGGGCACCGGCCAGTTGGACTGTAGTTCATGGTAGAGGTGGACAGTTCCAGTGGCCGCGTCGTAGCTGGCGTTGATACAGTGCCATTGCGCTGGGTGCAGAGGCACGCCGGTACTCACTTTTTCCAGCCGCGTCCCATCGCCGATCCACAGGGCCAGCGACCCGTCCTCGGCGATAAAGAGACCATAGCCCGATTGGCCGGACAACTTGGTCAACAGCCCTTGCAGGCCCTTTTGCGGCGTGGTGGGGTAAATCCACGCCCGCAGGGTAAACCCATTGGGACAATTCAACAAAGGGTGGTGCGGCACGACCGCGTATGAGCCGCTGTGGATGGCCTGGTACTGGCCCGGGTACTCGCCGCTAATCGAGGATGCGAGCGCTTCGATTTTGCAGCCGGGACCTTGAGGATTGGCGTCCGTATGCCGCAGGCGCACGAGTTGGGCGCGGTATGTAGGCGCTTCGCTGCTGACCATGAAGCGTATGGTCTGCCCAGGCCGCACGCTGAAACGGTCGCTGTACCCGACGATTTTCATTGATTTCTCCAACTCACGACGCCAAAGCTGCCAGTATCTCTTCCGGCGTCCGGTCCGGCGCGGCAAACGGATTGACCACCCGAACCGCGCCAAACTCTTGGCTGTCTTGCAGGTCCTCGGTCAGCAGAACCTTGCACTCGCAGGTTTGCGCAGCGGCGATGATGAGCGCGTCCCACCATGACAAGGGAAAGCGGTCCTGCAAGGCCCACGCTCGGTTCAGCATCGCTAGGTCGGCGGCTATCGGTTGCCACACTACCAGTTCCCGTACGATTAATCGGGCCTCTGCCACATCGACGTTCAGCCGACGTTTGCTTGTGAGAGTGGAGTAGAGTTCCTGCAGAACCTGAAAACTCACGCAACCAGAGCGGCCACGTACGAGCAGCGAGATCCACTCGTCCGCGCGAGTTTTCTTCTCGGGTTCCGAATCGTCGTGCAGATAGACGAATACGTTGGTGTCAACGAAGACCGGGCCGGTCATACAGTTCCTCCCGCGTCGGCTTGCGCCCGTCGATCCACTCAATTTTTCGGGGTTTCCGCGCCCGCGTCAAAAAGCGTTCCATTGCAATCTCGTATTCGTCTTCCTGACGCTGCATACTTTCCAGCAGTTCGGCCAGCCATTTGGAGACGCTGCGCTCGTTCTCAGCGGCCTTGATCCGCAGCCACCGAGCGACATCCTCTGGTAGGGTGATGGTGATGTTCTTCATGCTAAGCCTCCAGTGCCTGCAGAATATAGATGTTAAAAGATCAGAGATGGTCCACGACGATCCTTATAACACAAGAATAGTGAAACACAAAAATCGTGTCAATAAAGCGGAGATCGGACTGTGCTATAGTACTCGAACGATTCGAGAAGCGGATCGTCTTGTTTCTACTATTCTGCGTCTATCTGCGTCCATCTGCGGATACAAAACGCAACTACGCCAGTTGCTCGTCCGAAGTAATTCGACCGTCGTGGATGCGGATCAGCCGCTCGGCCTGTAGGGCAATAACCGGGTCGTGGGTCACCAACAGCACGGTGTTTCCCTCTTCGTGCAGGGCGTCGAAGAGCAGCATGATTTCCTCGCCGGTGCCGGAGTCGAGGTTGCCAGTCGGCTCGTCGGCCAACAGCAGCGACGGCCCGTTGGCCAAGGCGCGGGCAATGGCCACCCGCTGACATTGGCCGCCGGACAGCTCGGTCGGGCGGTGCGTCATGCGGTCGGCCAAGCCAACCCGCTCCAGCGCCTGAATCGCCCGGGCGCGGCGCACCTTGCGGCGTTGGCCGTTGTAAATCAGCGGCAGCTCGACGTTTTGCAGGGCCGACGCGCGCGGCAGCAAATTGAAAGTCTGGAAGATGAAGCCAACGCGGCTGTTGCGCACTTCGGCCAGCTCGTTGGCATTCATGCGCGACACATCCGTGCCGTTCAAGCGATACGTCCCCTCCGTGGGCGAATCCAAGCAGCCTAAGATGTTCATCAACGTGGATTTGCCCGAGCCAGAAGGCCCCATCAGCGAGACGTATTCGTTGTCATCAATCGCCAAATCCACTGACCGCAAGGCGTGTACTTCCTCAGTGCCGCGCACGTAAACCTTGCTAATGCCATTCAGTTCGATCAGCACGAAATCACTCCGAGCGCAACGCATCCACCGGATCGAGCCGGGCAGCGCGGGCCGCCGGATAGATGCCAAAGAAAAGACCAATCGCAATGGACAGGGCCAGCACGAACAGCGTGGCCTCCGGCGAAACAATGCTGGGGAAGTTCAATTCGCTGTAATGGGAAATGACGCGCGCAATGCCCTCGCCCAACCCATAGCCCGCAGCCACCCCGAGCGCGCCCCCCGTCAAGCTCAGGGCCATCGCCTCAATCACGAATTGCCACAGCAGCGTCACCGGCTTGGCGCCGAGGGCCTTGCGGATGCCAATCTCGCGGGTGCGCTCAGCCACCGACACCAGCAAGATGTTCATAATGCCAATGCCCCCCACCAACAGCGAAATCCCCGCGATCCCACCTACGACCAACTTCAACAGCAAAATGGTCTGCTCGACTTGTTCCAAGATGCTGCGGCCGCTGATGATCTGATAGCTCGCCTCCGGGCCGTGGCGCTTTTTGAGCGCCTCTTCAATGGCCTCGGTAATGTGGGGCACGTCTTCTTGCTCTTTGGCGTGGGCTACCATGGCTTGGATGTACTTGTTGCCAGCGAGCCTTCGCTGGGCCGTCGTCACCGGCACCAGCACTTGATCGCCCCAGTTCTCGCCAAAGGTCTGGCGATCTTCCATGAGGCCGACGACCGTAAAGCGCTGGCCGTTGAGCTTGAGCTCCCGGCCCAAGAAGGGGGCCAAGCCAAACAACTCCTCGCGCACCTCTTGCCCAATCACGCAGACCCGGCGCAGCTTGTCCAAGTCGGCGTTGATCAAAAAGCGTCCCTCGGCGACCTCCCAGTTGTACACCTCGGAGAACTCGGGCAAGGTCCCAGCCGCACTGGTCTGGTAGCTGGCCTTGCGATAGCGCAGATTGGCTCCACTGTTCATAGAAGGCAGGACCGCGGCTAAGCGGTCGGAGGATTGCTCGACTACGGCCAAGTCGTCCATGGTCAAGGGCTTATAGCGGGGGTTGGGCACCCAGCGGCCGTCCTTGAGCTGCATGTATTGCGGCGTAATCATCACGAACTGTGCCCCGCCTAACTTGCCAAACTCGTCGATGACAAACTGCCGCATCCCCTCGCCAATAGACACGATGCCCACGACCGCGCCGACCCCAATCATCATGCCCAGCAAGGTCAGCGCCGTGCGCAGCTTGTTGACCCATATTTGCCCGAGGGCAATGCGGATGGCTTCGAGGAAAATCACGTGCGACGCAGCGCTTCTACCGGATCGAGCCGGGCAGCGCGAAAGGCGGGATAGACGCCAAAGAAAATGCCGACCGCCGATGAGAAGCCGACGGCCCAGAGCACGGACTCAGCCGAGACAATACTGGTAAAGGGAGCGCCGGGCGCGAGTTGCTGAATGACAAAGGCCGCCCCCAAGCCAAAACCGAAGCCGGTGAGGATGCCCAACAGGCCGCCGACCATGCTCAATACGACGGACTCGGCGAGGAACTGGCCGAGGATGTGGCGCGGCTTGGCACCGAGGGCCTTGCGGATGCCAATCTCGCGGGTGCGCTCGGCCACCGACACCAGCAAGATGTTCATAATGCCAATCCCACCCACCAACAGCGAAATCCCCGCAATCCCACCGCCTACCTGCTGCAGGACGCGGAAGACCTCATTGGCGTCGTCTATCTCTCCTTGGCTAGTCTCGATTCTGAAGTCGTCGCCGTGCTCGTGGTGCCGCCGGAGGACGCGGCGCACCGCAGCGACAACCCGATCGACGGCATCCAAATCCTCGACGAAGAGCGTGAGTTCCGAAAAGTGATCCTCTCCTCGCAGCCGCTTTTGGGCCGTGGTATACGGAACCAACACGATGTTGCCCTCGCTTCTGCCAAAGCGAACGCGCTCGTCGAGTACGCCAACGACCACATAGCGGTCGCCGTTGAGCAGGACCTCCTTGCCCAGCGGGTTGGCCCCCTGAAAGAGGTTTCCATACACATCGTCGCCGAGCAAGCAGACCTTGCGGGCGAAGCGCAGGTCATCCGCGTTCAGCGACCGACCGCCGAGCACGGGCCAGTTGAAGCCCTCGTTGAACGCAGCGGAAGTGCCCGTATAGCTCGCATCCACGGTGGTTTTGCCGCGCTGTAGTGCGGCGCTACCGTGAATCTGGGGCACGAGCGCGTGCAACCCGTCGATTTCCCGCTGCATGGCCGCCATGTCGGCCTCGGTCAGGTACTCCTCCCAAGGACGGCGCACCCAGCGGCCATCCTTGCGCACCCACTGGCGCGGCGGCTCCACTTCGATCATACCCGCCCCGCCGCTGAAGATGAACTGCGAGATCACCTCGCGGCGCAATCCCTCCCCAAGCGACACCACGGCAATGATAGCCGCCACGCCAATGACAATGCCCAACAGCGTCAACAGCGAGCGCAGCTTGTGCGCCCGAAGCTGACCCAAGCCGGCAAAGAGAGGTTCGAGCAAAGTCATGCTCAGCGTTCCTCGTTCTCCTCCTCATCCTTCTCCTCATCCCCGTCCTTCTTTTCGTCCTCCTCCAGTTTGCTGCGAATGAGGGCTGGGTCTTCGGCGACGCGGTCGCCGCTGGCGAGGCCGGAGAGGATTTCGAGGCGGGTCGAGGTCTCAATGCCGATGGCCAATTCCACCTCTGCGAAAGCACTCAGCGGCATTTGCAGCACGCTGTCTAGGCGCGTGCTGTCCGAGCGCGTGCTGTCTAGAGCGGTGGTAGCTAGCGAATCCGGCGACTGGGCGATATACGCGACAAAGCGGCCGCGCGAACTCTCGCCGCGCTCGTCTTCTTCGTCCTCGTCATCAAAGACCTCCAGCGCCCGCTCGACCGGCAGGTACACCGCGCTGTCGCGCCGCGCAAAGAGAATGTCAATGTCGCAGGACATGCCTTGGCGCAGACGCGGCGCTTGGTCGGTAATCTCGATCTCCGTATCAAAGGTGACGATAGTGCTGCCCTGCTTCTGCTGGCCCACTGGCGCAATCCAGCGCACTCTGCCGCGATACGTGGTGTCGGGATACGCATCCACAATAATGTCCACGTCTTGGCCGACCTCCACCCGACCAATGTCGATTTCCGCGATGTCGCCGCGCACGATCATCTGGCTGGGGTCGCCGATCTCAAATAGCATCGTCCCGCCAGAATACGACGAAAGCCCAGAGGACACTACCTCGCCTACCTCTACGTCGCGGCGGATGACAATGCCGTCGATTGGGGCGAGGACGCGCACCTCGTCGAGCGAGACTTGGTCTCCTGAGAGTTGGGTGCGCTGCAGGTTGGCCTTGGCTTCGAGCATGTCGAGTTCGAGCTGGGCCAAGCGCAGGCCGGTGCGCGCGCGCGTCAGGCGCACCTCGGCTTCCTCAAACTGCTTGGCCGGTATCATCTTGCGGTCGAAGAGGGCCTTCTGACGCTCAAAGTTCCGCTCCTGCTCCGCTAGGTCAATTTTGCCCTGCTCCACGCTCGAGCGCTTCTGATACAATTGCAGCGATTGATTGGGATCCGGCTCGATGACGGCCATCAGCTCACCCGTTTCCACCCACGCGCCGGCCTCGATGGGCAAGTCGCGGATTTCGCCGGCTATCGTCGATTTGACCTCCACGGTCCGCACCAACTCAATGCGACCCGTTTCAGCTAGCTTATCGACGACCACACCCCGCTCGACGAGCGCCGTGGGATATGTCTCTTCGACCTTTTCCTGCCGCAAATTGAAATAGACCGCAGCCCCGACCGAGCCAGCCAAGAGCAAGAAGACGAGGCCCTTCAGTAGGCGGCTCTTCTTGGTCGCCACCTCAGCCTCCAGGTCCGAGGGTGCTGAAGAATGCGCCGATAGAGAGGAAGATCAGCGTGATAGCCGCAACGCCCGCATAGGCGCGGCTGCGCTCTATTTGCCCGACGATAGACAGCCCGAGGCCAGCGATGACCACCATCCAGACGACAAAGGGATCGATGAGGGACAATAAGTGGCCCCCGAAACTTTGCCGGGCCTCCTCGGAGATGAACATCCCCAGTCCTATTTGCACATTCATCGTCTCATTGGCCAAGACCAGCGGCGTCTTGACAATGTGCTGGAGAATGGAAATCAGCGACGTGTACGCGACGAGGGCCAAGCAATGGCCGTAGCCGAGCAGGCCGCCGAGCAGTTTGCCTACCAAGAGGTAAATCGCAGCGCCAATAAAGAGCATGACAAACGTCATAACTGGCGCGGCAATTAGCCCACTGATCCGTATGGCGTCTCCAGTGCCCTCCACACTGGGCTGTTCTGCGGACGTCTGTTCCCGTATCTGCTCCATCGCCTCAGCCACGTAGATCGGCGAGGTTAAATACGTGGAGACGAAAATCACCGCCGCGACTATAACAGTCGGCACCAGCCAGTCGGCGGCACTGCGCTGCTCGGCTACGGCCTCAAAGGTCTCGGATGGAGCGTAGAAGACGCGCAACATACGGCCGACGACGCTCATTTCTGCTTGGGGAGCTTCCATGGCGGTTCCTTTGTTGGGGTAAAGGTTTTTCTTCCGGCCCTAGAAGCAAACTAACGATTGCGTATCACAGTTCCAAGCAAAGTCCTAATGGATCTGCTATAGCCACTGTAACAGAAAACGAGCCTGCGCCTCCTCTAGGCTCAGCAGGCTCTGGACGTACTCGCGGATGCGCTTCAGCATAAACGCCGGGTCATTGCACGCCCCTTTGAAGAATAATTTGCGCGTCGTATCCCAACGCCGACCTATCTCCCCGAAAGTATCGGCCGCAGCCAACAGAGCACCCGAGCCGGTTGCCGCCGCTAGCCGCCGCAAATTGTCGTCTAGTCGCTGACGCTGCGGGCCGAGTAGGGATATATGGCAGAACACCTCCCGCATCCAAACGCACATACTCTCTTCGTCCTGCTCAATCTGACGCTCTATCTCCTCGACAAAGCGCTGCGCGGCCGGTAGGCCCGTCTCTACCCGGCCGACCTTGTTACCCGCGAGCATTTCCCGCACATCCTCCAAGAGAACCTGCTCCATTTTTTCAACTGGATAAGGGTCGAGACCCTTGGGCACTACGTAGTCGTACACCACCAGTTCGGGCAACATCTCAGGCAGACGAGAAAGCGGTACCTGCCCTACAAAGCCCTGCGGATTGACCAAAATCGTCAACCTATCCGCCGCTTGATCGTACCCGTAGATGAGCATGGCTTCGCTGGCACCGGGGACGCGATTGTAGCGAAAGGCCGCATCTTTCACATTGCGGGCATCCACCCAAGCGAGTAGCACCCGATCTGCGGCAATCGACTCTTCAATCGCCTGCCATAGATCGGCAAAACTATCGCGGCACACCTCGCGACGCTCAATTCCGTAGAGATAGTACAAGTTGCGGTGGAGCAGCTCGTCCGCGGGCAGGCCGATTGGCATTCGCTCCTCGGCGTCCAAAAAGAACGACCAGCCCATCGAGGCCCCGTAGTACGCTCGCTCGTCGGCGAGTTGGGGACTGTAGTATTGGAGCGTGGCCATAATAGTCTCCCCCAAGGCGAACAACATGGGGTGTCCCTCGACTCGGTACAGATTAACAGGGCGACGTACCTTTTTCACGGTATCCTCAATCGGTTAGAAGATGGATTGCCCAAATCAGAGCAAGACGCACATACAGAGCGATCTAAAAAGAACTTCTACTCTAGACAGCGGATGGGATGATAATGAACAAGTCGCCTTGGCTTTCGCCGCGCCTTCAGGCGTGATTATGACCCCTCTCCTTCGGAGAAGGGGAACAGGCGGCCCCCGGAGGGGCCGGGCCATGTTCAACATTCCTGCAGAGTGCAGCGATGTCTCTACCTATTTGCCAAGGCAGAAGGGAGCGACCCTTCGCCGGGTATCGGCTATTGTATTCAGCAGATGACCCGACTAAGCGGGATCTGCAAGGAATGCTGAACACTCTGAAGATAGGGGGAGAGGGCCGCTGGCGACAAGGCAAACTTGTCTTGTAATAGGCAAAAAAAACCAGCCCCTTTGCGGGGCTGGTCGGCATACTGCAACTGCGAGCGCTAGTCAGACGACCTGTTCAACCGCGGCCAAACTCTTCTTATCCAGTTCGTCGAGGCGCGGAATTTCAAAGCGGTTGCCATCCACATCGGTGATCAGCAGCCGGTGGTCGCCGAGCCACTGGGCATTTTCCGAGACGTTCTGGACGACGAACTCGCGCGGGCCGCGATCTGTCTGCACGTCCCAATAAGAGGTGCCGTATTCGTTGCGCACCGCATTGACCCGCTGAATCGCCGCCGTCAAATAGCGATGGTCCAACTCCTCCTCAATCAAGGCACGCGCCTCTAAGTCGAGTTGGGTGAGATCGTCAATCATACAGATCTCCTCGTCTTTGGCGTCGAGGAGGCAGATGTAGCGAGTCGGATGCGACAGCGGCGCGGCGCGAACTACCTTCACCTTCAGATACGAGCGGTCGCCATCGATAGTCAAGCGCAAGATCCAAGCTGGCTCGCGGAAGAGGCGCAGCTTGTCAATTTCCACGTGCTCGGGGTGAGTCACGGAAATCGGAGTTATCGCTAATTTTCCGTTATCTGTCATTGCGTCGCTCCTCGCTAGAAGCTGTCTCAAAATTCTAAGTGCGCTCGGCCCAACGTCGTTTCACATCTGCGTTCATCTGCGGATACCTTGCCCAATAGAGGTTTTGGAACTGCTTCTTAGCCGCTAGTGGCCATAACCGCCGATGTCTCGCGTTGGGTGTTTACCAGATTGTAGAAAATGCCCTCGCGCGCCATCAATTCTTCGTGCGTGCCAACTTCGGCTATTTTGCCCGCGTCTAGCACCACGAGGCGATCCGCGCTGCGCAGGGTTGAAAGCCGATGGGCAATGGCAAAAGTCGTGCGGCCTTTGACCAGCCGCTGAATCGCCTCTTGGATCTTTTTCTCAGTCGGCGTGTCGAGCGACGAAGTAGCCTCGTCCAAGATCAGGATCCTCGGGTCGTGGAGAATGGCCCGCGCAATGGAGATGCGCTGCTTTTCGCCACCGGCGAGTTTGTCGCCCTGCTCCCCTACTACCATGTCGTATCCATCCGGCTTTTTGACGATGAACTCGTGGGCGTTGGCCGCGCGGGCCGCGCGCAAAATCTCGTCGAACGTGGCACCGGGCTTGCCGTAGGCGATGTTTTCGGCAATCGTGCCGTTGAACAAAAACGACTGCTGGGCCACCATGCCGATCTGCGAGCGCAAGTCGCGCAGGGCGATGCGGCGGATATCGACCCCATCGATGGCGAGACGGCCATGCGAGACATCGTAAAAGCGCGTGATTAGGTTGATCAGCGTACTCTTACCCGCCCCGGACTTGCCGACCAGACCGATCATCTCGCCCGGCTGCACCACCAAATCGACGTCGCGCAGGACGATCTTGCCCGGGTCATAGCCAAAGGCCGCGCCCTCAAAGGCGACTTGGCCCTCAAGCGCGGGGACGCGCTGGGCGTTGGGATGGTCAAACGGCTCGGAGGGCGCATCGACGATTTCAAAGATGCGCTCGGCCCCGGCAAAGGCCCGCACCATGAAGCTGTAGAAGTCGCCAAACCACTTGAGCGGGTGGTAGAGCATCCACAAATAGGCGATAAAGGCCATCAGCTCCCCCAGCGACAGGTCGCCGCCAACGATCTGCTGACCGCCGAAATACCACACGAAGAATCCGCCAAAACTCATAAAGAAGTTGGTCACCATGAAGAAGACCAACCACGAACGCTCGGCGCTGACGCTGATTTGGCGCAGGGCGTGATTGCGTTGGTCAAAGCGCTCGGACTCGCGGTGCTCTTGCGCGAAAGCCTTGACCACTCGGATGCCGGAGATCGACTCGTTGAGATGCGTAGTAAGCCGCGACCAGCGCGCCGACCAACGGCCCCAGAAGCGCTGCAGGCGATTCCAGATCAGGCTTGAGCCAATAATGATCGGCGGCACCGGGGCCAGCACGTACAGGGTCAGCTCCCAGTTCATGTAGAACAGCAGCCCTAAGATACCGACGATCATCGCGGCATTGGAGACGATATAGGGCATGTCAAAGAGCAGGAAGTCTTCGACCATCTCCGAGTCGTTGTTCATGCGCGAGATCAACGCACCGACCTTGCGCTTGTCGTAAAAGCGCAGGGGCAAGTACTGGAGCGCCTTGAACAAGTCCGTGCGCAAGTGCTCAATGGCGCGGAAGCCGACTCGGGTGTTGAGCCAGCGACGCACTACGCCGACGCACCACTCGACGACGCCGATGACAAAAAGACCACCGACCAGCCAGTAGAGTAGGTTGGCTTCCGTGCCGGGGACGAGCACGTCGTCGATGAGATGCTTGACGATATAGGGCGGTGCCAACTCCAGCAGTGAGGATGCCACAGTCAGGCCCAGCAACAAGGCTAGCTGGAGCCGATAGGGCAGCATGTAGCCGATCAGGCGCTTAAAGGTGTCGAATTTGGCGATGCAGACCGGGCATATCCCGCCGATCTCGGGCAGGCGGCGACCGCATTGCTCGCAGTGCGTGCGGTCCAACTCGTGGGGCAGGTTGAGGTCCTGGCCCTCTTTGAGCTGTTCGATGCCCTCGGCGACCTCGGCGAATTTGGCCGCCAGTGAATTGGAGTAGTACAGATGCGTTGGTGCGCCTTCTTCTCGTTCCACTTCTAAGCGTCCACCACCGACGAGCGCCTCAATGCGAGCGGATTTGACCGCTTGCAGCGAAAACTCCACGTCGCCGCTCGCACCGTTGGGATCGAGGACCATCAGGCGCTTCGCCGTTACGATCAACCAGCGCTGCTCAAAGCGGTCCTCGCCGGCCATATCCGTGGCAACCTGGATCAGGACTGGCTCCTCGCGGCCCTTGCGCGATTCGACTTTGGCTTCGACGGCGTGCGGCAGATTTTCCAAAAAGGTGGACATGGTCTAGTCCTTAATGGCGATGATCTCCGCCACCTCTCTCTGCAAATTGACCAATTCGTAAAAGGTCCCCTGCTTCGCCATAAGCTCTGCGTGCGTTCCCGACTCGACGATGCGACCGTCGTCGAGCACCATCAGCCGGTCGGCGTTGCGCAACGTCGAAAGCCGGTGGGCAATGGCCACGGTGGTGCGGCCCTCGACGAGCCGCTGAATCGCCTCCTGGATCTGCAACTCGGTCTCCACATCGACCGAGGCCGTGGCTTCGTCGAGGATCAACACGCGGGGGTTGTGGAGAATGGCGCGGGCGATGGAGACGCGCTGGCGCTCCCCGCCCGAAAGCCCGGCCCCCTTCTCCCCAACCTGGGTCTCATAGCCATCGGGCTTGGCCATGATGAAGTTGTGGGCGTTGGCCGCGCGCGCGGCCGCCATGATATCCGCAAAGGAGGAGCCAGGCCGGCCGTAGCCGATGTTTTCGGCAATGGTGCCGGAAAAGAGCACCGGCTCCTGCAGCACAATGCCGATCTGCGAACGCAAGTCGCGCAGGTGGATTTTGCGGATGTCAATTCCATCGATCGCAATGGACCCATAGTCGACGTCGTAGAAGCGGGCGATGAGGTTGACAGTCGTCGTCTTGCCAACCCCGGACTTGCCCACCAAGCCGATCATCTCGCCCGGCTGGATGTCCAAGTCAAAATCCTTCAGCACGGGCTTGCTCTTGTCGTAGCCAAAAGTGACGCCCTCGAAGCGAATGCCCCCTTTCATGCGCGGCACTCGCTTGGCGGTCGGATCCTCGTACGCCTCGGGCTGAGTGTCGATGACCTCAAAGATCCGCTCGGCTCCGGCAAAGGCCCGCGACATCCAAGAATTGACTTGGCCAAACCACTCCAAGGGGCCGTAAAACAGCCACATATACGAGTAAAAGGCCAGCAGCGTGCCCAAGGTCATCTTGCCGCCGAGAACCTGCTGCCCGCCGAGCAGCCAGACGACCAAGACGCCCAAACCCGTCAAGAACGTGATGGTAGCGAAGAACACGCCGCGATTTACCGCGGTCTTTTCGGCGACTTCGCGCAGTCGGCCGTTGGGCTTGGCAAAGGCCGCTATTTCCCGGCCCTCTTGGGCAAACGCCTTGACCACGCGGATGCCGGAAAGCGTCTCTACCGTGCGCTCGGTCAGGCCAGACCAGACCTGGCCCCACTTGACGAAAAACCCGCGCAGCCGCCGCCAAAAAACCACCCCCCACAGCATGATCAGCGGCACGGGTATCAACACGTACAGGCTCAACGACCAACTCATCCAAAACAAAAACCCGAGGATGCCGAAAACCATCAGGCCGTTGATGACGATATAGGGCAGGCCATCGACGAGGAAGTCCTGCAACATGCCAGCGTCGCGAGTGGCCCGCGAGATGAGAGAGCCGACCTTGCGCTTGTCGTAAAACTGCAAGGACAGCATCTCCAAGCGGCGATAGAGGTTCGAGCGAATATCCGCGGTGAGTTGCGCGCCGAGCCAAGTAGCAATCCAGCCGTGGGCCCATTCGGCGACCCACGCAGCGAAGCGGACGCCGACCAAGGCCACGACGAACAGGCCCAAGAGGTGGATGCGCTCGTCAAACCCCGTGGCCTGGCCCTCCACCGGGACCAACACCTCATCGACGATGCGCTTGGTAATAAGCGGTGGGGCCAGCTCCGCAGCCGTGGTGGCAATGGAGGCAAAGGCCAAGACGCCCGCCTTGAGCTTGTACGGACCGAGATAGCTGGCAATGCGCTTGAGGGTCGCCAGTTTTTTGATACACGCCGGACAGATGCCGTTTTTCTCTGGCAAGAGCCGGTCGCAGCGCTCGCAGCGGGTCCGGTCCAAGTGCCCATTGACGGCAAACGGCTGGCCCTGGCGCAACTGCTCCAAGCCCCGCGCCACCTCGGACATCTTTTCGGCCTCCGAGTTGGTGTAGCTCAGCGACAAGGTCGGCGCATCCACGCGCTCAATTTCCAACTGACCGCCGCCGACAATCGCGTCAGTGCGCACCTCGGCCAGCGCGGCGAGTGGAATATCGACGATCTCGCCCTGAGCGGGCACGACGAGGACGCGATGCTCGGTAGCCACCAGCCACTGGCGGCCAAAGCGCCCGTCCGCGGCCAAATCCGTCGAGGCGCGGATTAGCACCTCTTCCTCAGCGGGCAGGACGGCAGCAATTCGCGCGGTCGCGGTCGCGTCGGCTGACTCTAGCAGTTTTTGCGCGTTCATGTCTTGGTAAGGCCCCGCAAAATGGGTTGACTCAACCTTGAAAAAACTCTCTTGGCATTGAAACAATGGCAAGGGCAAACTAGGCGCGGCCGTGCCATCCAGTCTTGCACGCGATGCGGACTTCGGCGATCTATTTTTCCAATCTGCTCTTATCCTTACATTATAAAGTCTATGACCGCTACGACCGCAGACCAAAAGACCCTAGTGTCCTCGTCCAGCGAAGAGCGCGATCAGCAGCTAGTAGAATACCTCCGCGACCTAGAATTGGAGCAGATGCCCGCCGAAGATCTCTTGCGCTGGGCTAGCGAGACCTTTCCCGGCCGGGCTGTGCTCAACACCAGCTTCCAGTACACCGGCGTGGCGATGATCCACATGGCGACGGCGATGGGGCTGAACTTGCGCTTTGCCACCATCGACACCCTCCGACTCCATCCCGAGACGTACGCCTTTATGGAGGAAGTCCGAGCGCGCTACGGCTGCCACTTTGAGGTCATCCAGCCCAAGCGCGGCGATGTCGAGCGGATGGTCGCGCGCCACGGCGAGTATTTGTTTTTCGACTCCAAGGAAAAACAGGAGCACTGCTGTCAAGTGCGGAAGGAGTGGCCCAACAACGCGCTGTTGCAGACCGCCGACTGCTGGATTTCGGGGCAGCGCTGGGACCAGTCCGCGCATCGCCAGCAGACGGCCAAGAAGGCGGCCTTGATCGACGAGTACAGCACCCGGCGCAAAATAGTCAAGCTCAATCCATTGGTCGATTGGAGCGAAGAGGAACTGATGGAGTTTACGCGGGCAAACGACTTGCCGGTGCATCCGCTCTACGGCCAAGGCTACCCGAGCTTTGGCTGCATCATCTGCTCCACCCCGATCCGGCCCGACGAACCCAAGCGCAACGGTCGCTGGCGTTGGTTCAACGAACAAACCGACGGCGCAGACGACCACAAAGAGTGCGGGCTGCACTACAACATCTGAAGGAACCTGAGCAATGGCCCACGTCTTAGAATGGCGCTACCACCGCCCCGGCTGAACGAGCTGCAAGCGCGCACAAGAGTTTCTTGTGCAAAACAACATTGCCGACGGCATCGTGCAGAGCGCGACCAAAGAACCGGTCGCAGGTACGGCCGCCCTCGCCCTGCTAGAAGACGCGACCGAGCTGTTCGTCGCCCAAGGGCAGCGCGTCCTCCGCTTCGACCTGACGTCGCAGCGACCCGCAGACGAAGAATTGCTTCAGCTCCTGCTGGGACGTTCTGGCAAGCTCCGGGCACCCGCATTCCGCTGCGGCACGCGCTTAATCGTCGGCTATAATCAGGCGCTGCTGCCGGCGGCGTTGGATTAGATGCGTCGTGGTCTCAGCGCATGATCCCCATCTACGACTGCGCCTATCTCCTCTTAACTGAACTGTGCGGATAGACCCGCTCCCACCCCGTCGCACCGAACACCTTGTCGGCCCACAGCGGACCGCTTTCAGAGGCATCTACTAAATTGTAGGAGTGCGAAGCCTGCACGGAGCGCATGATTTCGCGCCAGAGCGCGGCGTCTAAGTGCCGGTATTCAGCCGCGTGCGCTGCGGATTCGGCGAGATTGTGCTGTTCCTGGGGATCTTCCTGCAAATCGAAAAGCCCAGTCGCACCATTGCCGTATTTCACTAGCTTGTGCCGCCCGTCGTAAGCCATCCAGCCAGATTGCAAGCCGCCGATGAGCACGTCGCGCGGCACATCGCCGGCCAAGCCCAAACCGGGCAGGGGCCTAGCGTCCATGTACTCCGGCACGCCGTGACCAGACGCGGCTAACAGGGTAGCGGTGACATCCGTGAGGCAAACCAGATCGTCGCGCATCTCACCTGTAGCCCCGCCCGGCTGGCGCACCAGCATGGGCACGTGGCAGCTACCCTCGTAGAAATTGCCCTTGGCGTTTACACCGTGATCCCCGACCAAGTCGCCGTGGTCGGAGGAGAAGATGACGATGGTGTTGTCGAGACGGCCGCTTTCCTCCAAGGCCGCGAGAATTTGGCCAACCTCGTGGTCTATCTGCAAGATGAGCGCCGAATAGTGGGCGCGCACCGTGCGCTTCTGCTCCTCGGTGTAGGGGCCTTCGGTCTCTGGAGTCCATATCGGCGCACCCGGCCGAGGCCGGGGATGGATGCCCTCGCGGACATCGCGGTGGATGGGATCACCGGGGGCGGGATCGGGAATTTTATCTACATCTACTTTGGCCAGAAATTCCGGCGTGGGATCGTAGGGATCGTGCGGGCCAGGGAAACCCACCATGCAGGCGAAGGGGCGCTCGTCATCGTACTCGCGGATGAAGCGCGCCGCCTCCTCGCCGACGAAGTAATCCCAGTAGCAATCCCAAGGTAAAAGCGACACGCAAGCACCGCGCTGCTCGTCGTATCCTTCGTGCTCTTTGCCCATGTACTTGCGATGGCCGCGCTGTTGCAAATAGTGCCAGTAGTCGTCTTGGATGTTGACCCACACCTTGTCCTCGCAGGCAATGCGATGTTGAAAGCCGAAAGAGGCTTCCCACGGGTAGAAGTGCATCTTGCCAATGGCCGAAGTGAGGTAGCCATGATCGGTCAACATCTCCGCCCAAGTGCGGATGCCGCACGCAGCGTGGTCCGGTCGCAGGTGGTTGCCGTTGGTCAGCACGTGATTGCGCCAAGCATTGAGGCCAGTCAGCAGCGAACAACGCGCCGGTACGCAGACCGGATGCAAGCTATAGGCTTGGTCGTAGCGGATGCCCTCAGCGGCAATGCGGTCGATGTTAGGTGTGGAAACGTGGGGAGCACCGTAACAACTGAGAAAGTCGTGGCGCATCTGGTCGGGCATGATAAACAACAAATTGGGTCGGTCGCTCATTGTTCTATTCCATTCGTTAGGGTGTTTTCGCGCTCGCCCGCGCTTCGGCCCAAGCGCGCAGCGGCACGTCATCGACGTCTTTGGTCAGCCAATACTGGGACGATGGCGCAACCTCTGGGTTTTTCCCCAGCGGATTGCCGCCGCTGGGCAGGGCACCCAAAAGCTGCTGGCGAATCGGCGAGCAGCGCGCCAGTAGCGCCGGATCCTGTTGGATGTAGTCGGTCGGGCGCAGCCAGCGGTAGTGATAGCCCACGTGCATGATCTTGCGCGTCCGCGGCGACTGATTGGGGCCAACGCAATGCCACGTTGCCGTGCGCCACAGCACGGCTGAGCCAGCCGGCAGCCGCAGTTCCAGCGCCTGTTCCGCCGGCACTTGATTCTTCATGTCCCGCAACTCTTGGGGGCATCGCTTGTAGCTGCCCGGCACCAGCCACAGGTTGCCGCAATCGGATTCGGTCATGTCGAAGAGAACGTAGAAGACCTTGATCTCCATAAACGGCAAGCGCCCATCGAGCGAAGGCCCGATAAAAAGCTCAGGACTGGCCAAGTCGGGATGCCACACGACATTGCGATAGCCGGCCTCCTGATCGGCTCCCCGTCCACTGCCCACAGCCCCGGGCTGCATGTCGCGCGGGTACGGCGGGCGATAGTCGAGATGCGTCGTCCGTATCTGGATATTCCAGCCGATAGCATCGACCACCAGCGGCAGCATCCGCGGATGATCCACCAAGTCGAGAAAGGCATCGTGCTGCGCCAGAGCGTTGCGCACCTGAAAATGCGTCTCCGCCGCCAAGCCCTGTTCCTTTTGCATGCGTGCGACCACTTCATCAGCGGCCGCCGAGAGCCGGGCCAGTTCCTCAGACGTTAGAAAGTGTTCGAGGACGATAAAGCCCTGCTCGGCAAAGTCGCGTTCTTGCTCGCGGGTCATCGCTATGGACATTTTCGTCTCTTGGTGAGTCAGGTGAGGGGGCATCGATAAACAAAGTAAAGAAGACCGAGCGGCTCATACAACGCCGACGGTGCGGACCAGCCGCTTGAACAGGTCGCCGCGCTCGGCGTAACTGGCAAACTGATCGAAGCTGGCGCAGGCCGGCGAAAGCAGTACCACGTCGCCAGTCTGCGCCAGATGGCGGGCAGTGTCCAAGGCTTGCGCTAGGTCGCGGCAGCAGTGGACAATCTCGCCCGCGCCCGCTTGCTGTACGACAGCGGCAATGCGCGGGGCCTCTTGGCCGATGAGCAGCACGGCGCGGACATTAGCCTCGGCAATCGCAGCGCCCAAGGCGCTGAAGTCGGCCCCTTTGGAAGCGCCGCCCACGATCAACAGCAGAGGCGCGTCAAAGGCGCGGATGGCAGCACAGGCAGCATCGACCGTTGTGGCCAATGAGTCGTTGTAATAGGTAACGCCATCGCGCTCGGCAACGCATTCGAGGCGGTGGGGAAGACCTGCAAAGGAGCGAATGCCCTCGGCAAAATGAGTCGCTGGCGCACCAAAAGCCAACGCACCAGCCACGGCAGCGGCGACATTGCTCCAATTGTGCCGTCCCCGCAGAGGAATGTCTTCTACCGGACAAATGGCGGTCGGCTGCGTCCCAGAGCAGCAGGCCCACAACTGACCGTCGGCAAGCCACGCGCCCGGAATGCTCGGAGCAGTTGTGCTAAAGGTCCAAAGGGCGGCAGGACTCTCGTCAACAAAGGTCCGAGCCGTGGGACAGTCCCGATTGACAATGAGAATATCATCGGATGTTTGGTAGCGACACACGGGCTTTTTAGCATCGACGTATTCGGCGCGACCGGCGTGATAGTCGAGGTGGTCCTCGGTAATGGAAAGAACCACGGCGATCTGGGGACTTTGGACGAGGTCTTGCAATTGGAAGCTGGACAGCTCTAAGACGACCCGATCGGTCGCCTGCAACTCGTCAATAAATTCGAGCGGCGGCCGGCCGATGTTGCCGCCGCTAAACACCCGTGCCGACAGATCGGTTGCCAGCAAGGCGTGCATCAGCGCGGTCGTAGTGCCCTTGCCCTTGGTGCCGGTAATGCCGAGCACTGGGGCCGGACACAGTTGCAAAAAAAGGCGCGTCTGACTCGATACTTCGACGCCGCAACGCCGCGCCGCGTGCAGACGCGGGTCCAGCGTCGGCAGTCCCGGCGTGCGGAACAGCAAGTCGAAGTCGGTCAGGTCGTCGAGGTAGCCTTCGCCGATGCGCCATTGTTGCACGCCCTCCACCGGAATGGCCGGGTCGCGGGCGTCACACACGGCAAAGGGAATCTGGCGCGCGTGAAGAAAGCGAGCCAGCGCGCGATTTTCCACGCCGAGGCCGAGGAGGGCAATGCGCCGCTGGTGCAGAGCCGCGCTTGACTCTTTGGGGCCGGAGGATTTCTTTAGCGCCATGAAATCGCAATACGCACTTTAATTAAATTACTGATAATTCGTAATTCCTAATTCCTAATTCCTAATTGATAGCGAGAAGGTGCTGTGGCTGTAACAATTATGCGTACGGTGCGGCCTAGTCCGCAATGGCAAGACAGCTTGATCCGGCTAGAGAGCGGCCAGCGGGTCGTCATCGACGCGGAGGAAACTTGGTCGCCGGACATGCGCAACCAAATCGCCTGGTGCGGCGCTGATGGCTTGTACAACTTGCCGGCTGGCGAGGGGTATCTCCTGCCTGGGGCCAATGTCGGCACACTCATAGCTCGCATCGGCGACGACGGGCCGACTTTTGCCGTGGGCAGCCGCTACGACTTTATCGCCGACCGCGCGGGCATCCTGCATTTGGCCATGAACGAAAACCCGGACTTCAACAATCAAGCCGGCAAAGTGGTTGCCCAAATCATCGTCTTTAGCCAACCATGAGCCTCGCCGACAGCGCGGCAACCGCAGCCTATGTGCGCGCTGGGCATCCACCCGTCCGCGCGATCGCTCCGCTCGCCGAAGGGGTCTGGCGCGTCGTGGACGCAGACGGCCGCAAGGTCGTGGTCAAGCATCAGCTCTTCGGCCGGCTGACGCAGGGCACGGCTTACGACCTGTTGGAAGTCGAGCGCGATGTGCTCGGCATACTGCACAGAGCCGGTTGTCCGGTGCCGACCGCGCTGGGTATTGATCGGGAAGCGCACTGCATCTTCTTGCAATGGGTTGGCGATCGCACCCTCGACGACGCCATTCAGGACGGGGACCGTGCGGCGACGATGCAGGCCATACGCGGGCTGTGCGCCATTGAGCGTACGTGTGCCCAACGCGCCGACCAGCTAGCGCCGAGGGTCGTCCCAAGTGCCAACCGCGCAGCCCTCACCGCCGCTTGGGACGAGGCGGGAGAACGAGCGCACGTTGGCATCGAACAGCTATGCCGCCGTCTCCAGCGGCCCTTAGACGCTGGGCTGCGATCGTTGCTCGAAACCATGCACGATTGGCTGGCGGCGCGCCCAGCTTCACTGGGCAGCGTAGATTACAACGCGCGCAACGCAATCGTCGAGCCGGAGGGAACGCGCGTTTACTTCCTCGAATTTGCCAAAATTGGTTGGGACTGGACGGAACGGCGCTTGACGCAGTATACTTCAAGTATGGGTAGCGGGCGGCAGGATGGGCGCATGCGCTCGCTGCTGGACGCATCCGCAGCGAGTTTATACGCCGAGGCGTCCGGGCGCAGCGACGGTGCGCGGGCGCTCGATTATCACCGCGTCTTTTTTCTATTAAACAGCGCAGCCCTGTTGTGCGCAGCCCTCGATGGCGAGCCGCACGCGCTGGCCCTGCGCCAACACTGGAAAAGGCCCCTTGCGCGGCTGCGGCAATGCGCGGCCATGCTGGCCCAGGGCCTGAGCACAGACTCAAGTGCAGCCGAGTTCAGAAGCCGGTTGCAATTTTGTATATCACCACGCGGAGGAACCCTATGAGCGAGTGGAACACTCTCGACTTCAAGCCCCGGGCCCGAGGAATGATCATCGGCGATATCCCCTGGCTGGCGCGGATCGCTGACAAGGCGCGGGCGCACCAACAGCAACGCATCGGCGACTACGTATTTCCCTGACCGGCCGACAAGCACTTCCTGGAGGAAGTGGAGTTAACAGCCGAAGCATTCGAGGAGATGGTAGCCTCGTCCGCAGACGACGATGCCCTGATCGAAAAGATGAAAGCGCACTTGGACAGAAAGCACTAGTATGAGCACCTCAGCGCAAACAACGCGCACGCCAAGGCGGAGAGTCCGGGAGATGGAGGTAGAGGTCGTCCACGTGCGCCGCGACACCCCAGACACCACCACGCTCTTTATGTCTGCTGGCGACGAGCCGACCGAATACGAGGCCGGCCACTTCTGCACCATTGATCCGCATCAGTTCGGCGAGTTGGAACACTTCACCGCCTATTTAGAAGATCAAAAGGGGCAGCGGGAAAAGCCGCGGGCCTATTCCATGGCCTCGGCTCCGCACGAAGAACACCTCGCCATCACGATTAAAGAGGAGCGCTACGAGAGCGGCGAGACGCCGTACCCGCCGCTTTTGTCGCCGCTGTTGACGTACTACATCCAAGAGGGCCGACGGATGGTCATCAGCGGTTTTACCGGGGCGTACACCTTTCCCGCCGATGTCTGCGAGCGCGTCGAGCACATTGTCCACGTGTGCGCTGGCAGCGGCATCGTACCCAACAGGAGTCTGATCGTGGAAAGCCTGCATCGCGGCGACCCGCTCCGGCACACCTTGCTGTTTAGCAACAAGACGCGCGGCGATGTCATTTACTTCGAGGAATTCGAGGAGTTGCGGGCACAGTACCCCGACAAACTCGATGTGATCCACTGCATCACCCGCGAGGACCCAAGCGGCATCCGCGGTGCCCGCAGCGGACGCATCTCCGAGGAACTCTTGCGCGAAGTCGCGCCCGACCCCTCCAAGGTGATGGCCTATAGCTGCGGTCCGGGCATCACGCCCTACGAGCGTCGGGCGGCCCGGGCCAAAGGCGAGGTGCCAGAGCCGCGCTTCGTCGAAAACATGGTTGCGCTCTTGCAGGAGCACGGGCTGGACAAAAAGCAGATCCGGCAGGAAAGCTGGGGATGAATGAATGAAGTTAATCGTGCAGATTCCCTGCTTTGACGAAGAGCAGACCCTGCCCGCTGTAATCCGCGACATCCCGCGCCAAGTGCCCGGCATCGATCAAGTCGAAATTTTGGTCATCGACGACGGCTCCAACGACCTCACCAGCGCGGTGGCGCGCGAGTGCGGCGCGGATCACGTAATCCGCTTTGCGCACAACCGGGGGCTGGGCCAAGCCTTTAAGGCCGGTTTTGACGAGTGCTTGCGGCTGGGGGCTGACATCATCGTCAACACCGACGGCGACAACCAGTACTACGGCGGCGATATCGATAAGTTAGTCGCGCCCATCTTAGACGGTCAGGCCGACATGGTCATCGGCGACCGGCAGCCGCAGGCCATTGCCCATTTCTCCGCCCTCAAGCGCTACCTACAAAACTTGGGCAGCCGGGTGATTAGCCGCCTCGCCGGCCTACAGGTGCCGGATGTGGCCAGCGGCTTTCGCGCCTTTAGCCGCGAGTGCGCGCTCCAGCTTTCGACCTTTGCCAATTTCGACCACACGGCCGAGCACGTGATCGAGGCAGGATACAAGAATTTGGCCGTGACTTCTGTCGCGGTCCGCACCAACCCCAAGACGCGCGAGTCGCGCCTCTTTTCCAACATCGGCAAGTTCGTCTTCAAATCCGGGGAGATCAGTTTGCGCACCTATGCGCGCTACGCCGCGCTCAAGATATTTTCCCTATGCGGCATTTTGACCTTTATCGCGGGTTTTGGTCTCGGCGTGCGCTTTCTCTACTTCTTATTTTTTACTGACGAAGGGATGCTGCACGTGCAGTCGCTGATTTTGGCGGCGATCCTGCTGTTGGCCGGGTTTCAGATGTTTCTCACCGGCGTCATCGCCGATCTGATCGCCACCAATAGAGACTTGCTCGAAGATGCGTTGCAGCGGGTCAAGAAGTTGGAATTGCGCGATAGGGACCAAAGATAATTCGCACATGAAAAAACCTGCGGTTTACATAGACGGCCAAGAGGGCACGACCGGGCTGCGCATTCGCCAGATGCTAGCCGGGCGCGAGGATGTGGAGGTATTGCTCATTCCACCGGAGCATCGCCGAGATCCGCACGCGCGGGCCGAATTTCTCAACCGCGCGGACTTGTGCATCCTCTGCCTGCCCGATGACGCGGCAGCCGAGGCCCTCACCTTGCTCGAAAACCCGCAAACCAAGGTCATCGACACGAGCACCGCGCGCCGGGTCCATTCCGAGTGGGTCTATGGACTGCCCGAGATTTCGCCCGCGCACAAAGAACGAATTCGCCGTGCGCAGAAAGTCGCCAATTGCGGTTGTTATCCCGTCGGCTTCATCCTCACCGTGCGGCCCCTCATCGCGCAGGGGCTGCTCTTGTCAACCGCGCCGCTGACCATCAACGCAGTGTCCGGCTATTCCGGCGGGGGGCGGTCAATGATCGCCGAATACGAAGGGGAAGGCGATCACAAGCCTTTCTGCCTATACGGCCTCGACGGCGCGCACAAACACTTGCCCGAAATCTGGAAATTCAGCGGGTGCGAAAAGCAGCCGCTCTTTGTGCCGTCCGTCGATCATTCGCTCTGCGGCATGGTAGTAAGCACGCCGGTACCCACGGAACTTTTCGCCCGTCCCCACGTCAATCGCGAAGCAGTGTACGAGGTCTGGCGCGAGTACTACGCGGACTGTCCCTTTGTAAAGGTGGTCGCACCCCAAGCCGCTGTACTGCGCGACGACAAATTCCTCGACCTAACGGGGTTGAGCCACACCAACTTCGTCGAGCTATCGGTCTGGGGCGACCCCGAGCAGGGATTGGTTTTGGTCGGGCGGCTCGACAATCTCGGCAAAGGGGCGTCGGGCAATGCCGTGCAGTGCCTCAACTTGATGCTCGGCTGCGACGAGACCGCAGGGCTGGTCTAGATGCTCGTTGATAGCCATTGTCATCTCGACCAATTCGCCAATGCCGACGCCGTACTCGCGGCAGCCGCCCAGGCTGGGGTGGGGCAGGTCGTCGCCGTTAGCGAAAGCGCCGACTCCATGCGCTCGGTGCTCGAACTCAAGCGGCGGTATCCAGATCAGGTGCTGGCCGGGCTGGGCTTACATCCAGCATGGATTACCCAAGCCACGGATGCAGAACTCGCCGAAGGACTCGCCTATCTGGCAGCGCATCTGCCCGAGGCCGATGTCCTCGGCGAGGTCGGCCTCGACTACAAATGGGCAGCCAGTCCGGAACAGCAGGCCCAGCAGCAGGACGTCCTCACGCAACAACTCGACCTAGCGGCACAGTGCGGCAAGCCGATCAACCTGCACTCGCGCCGCGCCCAGCGGCAGACCTTGGAGCGGGCCGTGGAATTTCGCCGCCACACCAAGCTCAACGCCCAGCTACACTGGTTCACCCAATCCAAAAAACTCGTGCGGATCTGCCGCGCAGAGCGGATCTACGTGTCCGTCGGCCCATCCGTCCTGTGCGATCCGCAGACCCAAGCCGTGGTCGCAGAAATCGACCGCGAGTTGCTGCTGTTGGAAACGGACGCGCCCGTGCCCATCGGCGGGGCCGCCGGCCATCCAGCGCGGGTGGCGGCAGTCGCCGCCAAACTAGCTGAACTCATCGGGTTCACCGAGGAGGAGATCGCCGACAATTGGGCGCGCTATTTGGGCAAGCTGCCGTGAAAACATCGATATTATGGGAAATGCTATAGCAGTCCTGAATGACCTGAACGATTCGAGATGCGGATCGTCATTCTGCGTCTATCTGCGCCATCTGCGGATTATCTTATGAATGATTTAGGAAGGCTATATCAGCGCAATTAGGTAAATAGGAGGAACTATGCCAACGAGTATTTTTGCCCTTGCTTGCGCCCTCGTCTTTTGCGGGCTAGCAGGGCCAGCGAGTGCCCAGAGCTTGGAAGGCCTGATCAAGCTGGGCGAAGAAGAAGTCAAACTACAGCCCCTTTCCGCGTCTGATCTACCGACCCTAAATCAGGATGTGACCTCCGGTAAGGCGAGCCTGCCCGGCAGCTTAGGCGCGGACAAGACGCGCATCGGTCAGGATCGCGATATAGACCCGGACACATATATCGTCGGCCCCAACGACGTATTGCAACTCTACATCTGGGGCGAATTTGACCAGCCCTATACCTTGCAGGTCAATCCAGAGGGCAATGTCCTCATCCCCACCGTCGGCTCGTTTCACATTTCGGGCCTGTCGCTGACCGCAGCCAAAGAGCGCCTCTCGACCGCAGTCCAAAACAAGTATCCTAACGTGGACATCAGTATCTCCCTCGTGAGTATGCGCTTCTTCACCGCGTACGTCACCGGCGCAGTGCTGAACGAGGGCAGCTTCACCATCCATCCGACTACGCGGGTTTTAGATATAATCAAACAGGCTGGCGGCTTTAAGGGCCGGTTGCAACAGATCGCGTTGCAGGACCAAGATGCCGGTGAAGCCATTAACCGCAACACAGGCCGACGCTCCATCCAACTGATCCACCGCGACGGCACCAGCGAGCGCGTGGATCTCGACATGTTCCTCGCCACCGGCGACCTCGCGCACAACCCCTACGTGCGCATGGGCGACGTGGTCCACGTCTCGTTTCGCAAGCATTCGGTGTCCATCTTCGGCGCGGTCAACCAAGAGGGCGAATACGAGTTCCTACCCGGGGACACCCTCGGCGACCTCGTGACATTGGCCAAGGGCTTGAACCGCTCCAAACCGCTGGTCAGCGCCGAACTCTGGCGCTTTCAAGAGGGCACCGAACAGGCCGAAGTCATTGAGCTAGGCAGCGCCAAAGAGACGCTGGAGGAACTGAACTACGAGACCATCCGCCACATTGAGCTGCGCCCCAACGACGCGATCTTTATCCGCACGCAATCGCTGTGGCAGTCCACGCACACAGTCGTGATCTCTGGCGAGGTCAGGTTCCAAGGCCGCTACCGCATCGAACCCGGAGTCACTCGCATCAAGGACGCGGTAGCTGCGGCCGGCGGCCTCACCGACGAGGCGTCTCTCATCGGTGCCCGAGTGATCCGCACCAAGGTACGGGCCGAGAAAGACCCGCAGCTAGAGCAGCTAAAGAGACAGAGCGAGGTGGCGGGCCTCACCGACATGAACATCGAGGATCGGGCTTATCTCAAGACCAAAACCCGCGAAGAAAAGGGGCGGGTCGCAGTCGATTTCGAGCGGTTGTTTGTCGATGGCGACGAGCAGCAGAACATCTTGCTCGCCAACGGCGATGTGATCTTTTTCCCCATGCAGCGGCACACCATCAACGTCAGTGGTCAAGTGCAGCGAGCCGGGCTGATCGACTACGAGCCAGGCCGCAAAGTGCGCTACTACATAACCAAGGCCGGCGGGTACTTGTATGACGCCGACAAACGCAATGCCCGCCTAGTCCGAGCGCGCACGGGCGTCCGCGAGAAACTCAAAGACAACCTGCTAGTCGAGGTCGGCGACGAAATATGGGTGCCCCAGAAGGAGCGCATCGATTACTGGGCACTCACCCGAGAGACTATTCCCACCATCTTCAATATCCTGACCCTCGCGGCCTTGTTGAGGGGGGCTTTTTTCTAGCATAAGAATCCCAAGGAGCACTACTGAATGAATACCTCAAAAAAAGAAATCGACATCATCGATCTGCTAACGGCACTGCACGCGGGCCGCTGGCTGATCATCGGCGGCACCTTGGCCATCTGCGTCTTGGCCGGTGGCCTCAGCTTCCTCTTGCCAAAGGAATACGAGGCCACCGTGCAAATTCTGCCCCCCCAAGAGAAGAAGCAGAGTTTTGGTTTTTCCAGCATGCTCGCGTCCTTACCCATACCCGCCTTGCGCCTCGGGGAGCGGGGCACGCCATCTGACATTTCTCTCGCCACCATCGGCAGCGTGACGACGCGGCGGCGGATGGTCGAGAAATTCGGTTTGATGCAGCGCTACGAGGCCCGCACTCTGACCGACGCGCTTGAGACCCTCGCCGACAATACCACGGCCGCCATGACCGAAGAGGGCATGCTTGCGGTATCAGTCCTAGACAAAGACCCGCACATGGCCGCCGACATGGCCAATTACTACATCGCCCTGCTCGATAGTACCAACAAGCGATTCGCGCATAAGACGGCTTCCGACCGCTTGGACTTTATCCGCGGGCTTTTGCAAGAAGAAGATAAAAAGCTAGAGGACAAGATGAAGCGGCTAGAGGAGTTCCAGGCCGAGCACAATGCCATCTCGATCGCGGATCAATCCCGCGCCGCGATCCTGACGGCCACCTCAATGCAGACCGCCGTAATGGAGCTCGGAATTGAGCGCCAACTGCTCATTCAATCGGGGCTAGGTCCCAACCACGACAAGGTCAAACAGCTCGAGCGCAAAATTGGCCTGCGGCTGGGGACCCTCGCTTTCTTGCGCGATGGCCCCAGCCCCACCGACAACGGCTTGCTGCCAAACAAAGCGCTGCGACTACCACTGGACGAAAACCTCTTTCTGCCGCTGAAGCAGATCCCGAGCGTGGTCCAAGAGTACACAAACCTCGAAAAGGATGTCCTCGTGCAGACGTCCCTTTTGCTGGTCCTGCTGCAACAGGAGGCCCAAGCCCTGATCGAGGCCAAGGACGCCACTTCGACCGTGCAGATACTCGACCCAGCCACACCGCCCGAAATCAAGGCCAAGCCCCAGCGCATGCTGATCGTATTTCTCGCCGGCTTACTCAGCCTCATCGCCTCAGTCTCCTATGTGATGGGGGCGGTGTACATGCGGGGCCTTCAACAGCGCTGGCGCGAGCGGCGCGAGACGACGCCTGAAGTTCTATGACTATTCGAGTAAAAGTGATCAACAAGGGGGGCCAACCACTGCCCACCTATGAGACGCCGCACAGCGCAGGCCTTGACTTGCGCGCCGCGTTATCAGAAGAAGTGGTGTTAGCACCCGGCGAGCGCGGCCTCATTCCCACGGGCCTGTTCCTCGAAATCCCCCCGGGCTACGAGGCGCAGGTCAGGCCGCGCAGTGGCTTGGCCCTCAAGCGCGGCCTAACGCTGCTCAACGCCCCAGGCACGATCGACGCCGACTACCGAGGCGAAGTAGGCGTCATCATGGTCAACCTTTCGGCTGAGGAGCAACACATCGGCCCAGGTGAGCGCATCGCCCAGCTCATTTTCGCGCCGGTGACGCGCGGCGAGTGGATCGAGGCCGAGGCGCTTGCCGAAACGGAGCGCGGCAGCGGCGGCTTTGGCTCGACGGGAAGGCGCTGAACTGTCCAAAAGTGGGTGAAAAAAGAAAGGGGGCCGGTACTCTTGTTGGAGTACCGGCCCTTTGTGTTGCATCCGTACGGCTTACTGACTGACCTTACGCATGTCCTTGTTATCCCAGTGCAAATTCGTATTCGTAGGGGCGACCGGCCGGTCGCCCCTACACGCGGTTTAACTCGCTCCTCCCGATATAGCCGGCAGGAAGTGGACCTCGCTTTCAGGCCCCACCTTAGCCCTCAACCCGGCGGCGACGACTTCGCCATCCACCGCGACGGCAATCTCGGTCTTGATGCGGTCGCCGTCGAGAACTCGCTCCTTGAAGCCAGGGTAGCGGGCGTCGAGCGCGGCAACGACCTCGCGCACGGTCGCGCCCTCTACCTCTACTTGCTGCTGGCCAGCAGTCAGCTTCTGCATCAGCGAGGGAATCCAAGCTACGGGCATGATGGGTTAACCGCCGGCAGCCTGCGCAGCCCGATCCTCGCGCGACTGCAACGCGGCGACAATGCGGTCGGGCTTCATGGGCAATTCCTGCGGCCGCACGCCAACGGCATCCTCAATGGCCGCGGCAATGGCCGCGGGCGGCGGGGCAATGTTGGCCTCGCCAACGCCGCGCACGCCATAGGGATGGCCCGGGTTGGGGACCTCGACGATGATGGTCTCAATCATCGGCAGGTCGAGGCTAGTCGGAATCCGGTAGTCGAGAAAGCTGGAGTTGTCGAGGTGGCCGTCTCCACTGTAGAAGTACTCCTCGTTGAGCGCCCAACCAATGCCTTGCACCGAACCGCCTTGCATCTGGCCCTCGACGTACGCCGGGTGAATGGCCCGGCCAGCGTCTTGGATGACCGTAAAGCGCAAAATATCCACCTTGCCGGTCTCGGGATCGACCTCTACGTCAGCGATATTGGCCGCAAAGGAGCCACCGACGCCCGAGTCCGGATCCACACTAGCGCGGCCAATGACCGGGCCGCCGGTCTCTTCGAGGCGGCCGGCTAATTCCTTAAAGGTCATCTCGTTATCGCCGGAACGGAAGACGCCATCGTCAAACTCGACTTGGCCTGCTTCGACCTCCCACAGTTGGGCTGCGCGCTCGCAGAGCTGGTCCCGCACGTCGAGGGCGGCCTTGTACGCGGCCCAGCCAGTGGCGTACGTCACGCGGCTGCCGCCGGTTACGTCCGTGTGGCCAATCGAGTCCGTGTCGGCCACCTGCGGCTTGACGTCTTCGGCCCGCAGGCCCAAGGTCTCGGCAAACTGCATGGCGACCGACGTGCGCGTACCGCCAATGTCAGTCGAACCCTCGACTAAGCTGACTGTGCCGTCAGAGTTGACGCTGGCCGTGCAGGAAGACTTGAGCCCGACGTTGAACCAATAGCCGACCGAGATGCCGCGCCCTCCGTTGGGGCCAGCGGGCACTGAACTCTGGTAGTGCTCTGAGTCGCGGATGGCCTCCAACACCTCCCTACAACCCATCTTCGGATACACCACGCCGTCAATGCGGCGGGTCCCGGTCGTCGCGGTATTCTTTAGCCGGATCCCCAGCGGCTCCATCCCCAATTCGGCAGCCAGCAGATCGACCACGTGCTCGGTGGCGAAGGCCACCTGCGTCGAACCTGGGGCGCGATACGCAAAACTTCGCGGCTTGTTGACCACTACGTCATAGCAGTCGATCCGGCCGTCGGGGATGTCGTAACACGAGAACACGCACATCGCGGCCGCGCCGACCAAACCGCCGGGATACGCCCCAGACTCAAAGGCGATATAGGCGTCGGCGGCCACGATCTTGCCGCTCTTGTCCGCACCCATCTTGATCTTGACGTACGACCCGGGCGTCGGGCCGGTGCTCTCAAAGACGGCTGGCCGGGTCATAATCATTTTGACGGGCTGGCCGCTCGCCTTGGAGAGCAGGGCGGCAACTGGCTCCAAGTAAACCGGGATTTTGCCGCCAAAGCCGCCGCCAATTTCCTGGGGCACGACCTTGATCCTAGAAATGGGCATGTCCAAGACCGCGCCAAGTTGGGCGCGCGCGGTGAACGAACCCTGAGTGCTGGTCCAGACCGTCAGTTGGCCATCGGCGTTCCAACTCGCCGTGGCGTTGTGCGGCTCGATGTACCCTTGATGCACAGTAGCGGTCTGAAATTCGCGTTCCACGACCACGTCGGCCTCGGCAAAGGCTTTATCTGCATCACCGAGCCTGTGCTCGAAGTGGGTAGCGAGGTTGCTCTTGCGGCCAGTGTCTTCCCCAAACTCTTGGGTGGTCATATCGTCGTGGAGTTGGGGCGCGCCCTCCTGCATGGCCTCGCGCACATCGAGCACGGCCTCTAGGACTTCGTACTCGACCTCGATCAGGTCGAGCGCCTCTTCGGCAATGTGGGCGCTGGTGGCGGCAACCGCGGCGACTGGGTGCCCGCTGTACAGGGCCTTATCCGTGGCCAGCACGTTGTCGCGCAGGTATTTGAGCCGGGCCGGGCCTTCGCCGAGATCGACCATCTGGTCGCCGGCATCGGGCAGATCAGTGCCCGTGAGCACGGCCTTAACCCCAGGCAGAGCCGCGGCTTTAGACGTGTCTATGGCCTTGATGCGCGCATGGGCGTGGGGCGAGCGCAGGACCTGTCCGTAGAGCAAGCCGGCCAACTGGGTGTCGGCACCGTAAATGGCGCGCCCAGTGACCTTATCAACGCCGTCGTGGCGGATGGGACGGGTACCAATGACTTTGTAGCCGCCGTTTGTGGCAGACATGGCGTTCCTCCTCGTTGGGTTCAGGCGCTTTGGCGCACTTCCTCAGCCGCGTCGAGGACGGCGCGGACGATCTTGTCGTAGCCCGTGCAGCGGCACAAGTTGCCGGCCAGCCAGTGCCGCACTTCGTGCTCGGAAGGGTTGGGATTGTGGTCGAGCAGGGCTTTGGAGGCCACCAAAAAGCCCGGGGTGCAGATGCCGCATTGCAGCGCGGCGTGTTCGAGAAACTTCTGCTGCACCGGATGCAGGCTATCCGGGCTGGCAAGACCCTCGACCGTGCCAATCTCCTTGCCCTCGGCCTCGACGGCCAGCATCAGACAAGAATCGACGAGGACGCCGTCAACGGCGATAGAGCACGCGCCACAATTGCCGTCGTTGCAGCCTTCCTTGGTGCCGGTGAAGCCGAGCGTCTCGCGCAATACTTCGAGCAGGCTTTGGCGCGGCTCGCAGAGAAATTCGGTCGGCTCCCCGTTGATCGTGGTCTGGACGTGTATTTTGCTCATGTACTTTAACTCCAAATTTGGGCCGCCTGTTGCGGCGAGTGAGACGTTTCTCTCGCCGACCGGATGGTCGGTGCAGAGTGTTTTCCGCCGACTAAATGGTCGGTGCAACTTCTAATACTATCCAGCCGCTTCCTGCACGGCATTGGCGACGAACTGGCCACGAGCCCGAGCCACAGCACCTGCGAGGGTGCGCTTGACCAGCACCCCGACAAGGTGGGTGCGGAACTCGGCCGGACCGCGCATATCGGAAATCGGGCGAGCCGCGCTCTGGGCTGCGGCAGCCGCCGCGTCAATAGCCTCGTCTGAAACGGCTTGGCCCGCTAGGCTGTCGCCGGCCTCGCGGGCGAAAATCGGCGTGGGGCCGACCGCGGCGAGCGCAATGCGTGCGGCCTTAAACTCCTTGCCGCGATTGGCCAAGGTGACATGGGAGGACACCCCGACGACAGCGATGTCCATCTCGTTGCGCGGAATGAAGCGCTGGTAGTGCGAGCCCGTGTTCTTCCTGGCAATCGGAATCTGGAGAGAAACCAAGATCTCACCGGGCGCAAGTACGCTGCGGCCTGGAGCGGTGCAAAAATCCTCTACCGCGACTTGGCGCTTGCCGGCCGGCCCGGCGATGTGGCACACGGCCGAGTGGGTAATCAGGCTGGGGATCGTGTCCGCACTCGGAGAGGCATTGCACAAATTGCCACCAAAGGTAGCGCGGCCCTGTATCTGGATGCCGCCGATAATGGCAGCCGAATCGACGAGCCCAGGGTAGCGCGCGACGATTTCGGGGTCATTGTACATGCGCCAGCAGGACACGCCCGCGCCAATGACCAAACCCCGGCGGGGGCCGTAGGAAAGCTCATTGGCCTCGGGGACGTTCTTGATGTCGATGATGCAGTCGGGCGCAAAGCGCTTCCCGCGCAACTGGACGATCAAATCGGTGCCGCCAGCAAGGACGCGGGCGGTCTCGCCCTTTTCGGCCTTGAGGGCCACGGCCTCGCGCAACGTGCTGGGGGCGCAGTATGCAAAATCTTTCAAGGAAAAACCTCCTCGCTTGTAAGTAGTGATCGCTGAGTTCGCGCCTAATTATGGAACGCCCCACCCCCGCTGTCAAGAGCGGCAAAAGAGGCTGGATAGCTGGATTTTTCTGGGGCAAACCCTCGGCGTAAGGGGTTCAATCCGCGGACGACTGAGCCGACGAGATGCGTCCTAAGGCAGCTTCATCATCTTCTTGGTTTCCACGCGCCCATCTATCTCGACCCGATAGAAATACGCGCCAGCGGCCACATTCCTGCCCACCTCGTCGCGGCCATCCCAAATAAAACGATGCGTACCCACCGGTAGTGATCCCTGCCACACCTGCCGCATCCGACGACCCAACACGTCGTACACCGTCAGCGACACCCCCGCCGCATCCGTCGCCAAATCAAGGGGAATCACCACAGCCGGATTAAACGGATTGGGATAGCTGTCGCCCAGCCGATACTGCGCCGGCACAGCACCCGCTGCCGTCAGCACCGCCGTCGGCTGCCCACCTCCCGAATTCTTGAGCACATGCACGCCACCCAAGGCCGGGTCCAACACCACCAAGTCTAGGTCGCCGTCGTCATCGACATCTCCGGGCAGCACCCTAGTTCCATCGCCAGCCAAGCGATGGGTCTCCTCTTCTTGGGTCGGACGCAAGCCTCCACCCCACTCGACAAACACCCCAAAGCCCGATGCCCGATTGCCGCCGACAAACACCCAATCCTCTACTCCGTCGGCGTTCAAATCGCGCACCACCACCTGCGAGCGCACAAACAAATGCTCATCATAAAGCACCTGCTCATCATAAAGCACCCCTTCTTCGGACAGCTTGTACACAACGAGTCCCATGTTCCCTTCATAGGGATTGCGTTGGAGTGCCAAGGGCACCTCCTGCCGCCCATCGCCATCAAAATCGCCCGTAGGATCATTCATACTGTAGTACAGATCCCAAAGAGCTTCGAGGTCGTCCGGACTTATAGTGAGTACCTCTTCCTGGAGATCCGCCCCAATAGACCAAATCGCTGTTTCGGAGCCTGCCCTTATCATAATCTCGTCCCGGCCATCGCCATCCACATCGTGGGCGAGTATCACCCAAAACCCGTCTTGGGCATACCCGATGCGCACGCTTTCAAAGGCTCCGCTACCATCATTGAGGGCCATGACCCAGCCCCAAGGAGGTCTATAGCCGGAGGGAGGATCACCCTGATAAGGGGCAAATCGAGAGGAGAAAAGGTCTAAGTCGCCATCCCCATCTAAGTCGGTCAAGACGCCACTCCCCCGTCCAAAACCCCCTAAACCTGGTGTAATCGGATAGAACACCGGTGGCGCAAAAAGACCGGGGTCATCAAAGTGAAAATACTCTACGTGCGGCAGGGCTAATTCGCCCTGCGAGCGCTCTTCAGGGCCGGTCAACTTGATCCAGTCGATCTCAAAGAGCCCGACCACCTCATCCACCGACCGGGACTCCTCCGCTTCGTTCTGATCCAACCTAAAAAGCAGCCGAATATCCCGTAAAAGCCCCGCCCACACGACCTCATCTTGGCCAGAGAGGGTAAACTCTACTTCCTGCCACTCGGTCGTGTAAGCAAAGTCTATAAAGGGAATCGCAAACCTGTTTTCTGACAGCCCTTCTGGATCGAGTCCTGGTGCCGCGAGGTTGTGCTCATTGGTCCAAGCAAACCAAATGCGCCCTACCGTAGGGCGATCATGCACGGTGCGGAACCGGACTCGCACCCGGTCAAACAAGTGCGAATCGTAGCCGATGGGATAAGAAATCAATTCCACACTCGAAACAGGATTGCCTTTGCCCACCATCGAAGGCGAGACATCGATCCTCCACACGCCGTCTTCTACCTCCCCTGGAAACAGATTAAAAATTAACCCGCCCATAGCACTTTTGGCAGCCCATCCTTGCGTCGTCCCGTCGTCGAAATCCCACTTAACCGCCTCGGCGAAGCTGCTCCATAGCACTGCGCATACAACAACGGCGAACTTTAACATGACAACACCTCCATAGAAATTTCCACAAGACGACGTAGCGAAAAAAGGTCTGATTCCATCGAGTACTAAAATAGTCGGCGATAGACCGTATCAACAACTTCTCATCAATCGCTCCCTCCCCCCGCTTCCAAGCTCCAATAGACCGTTTCGATCCAGCGCTGAGCTGGCACGAAAGACCACTCCCAAGACGCCCATTGAGCGTCGAGACCCTCGGCGCTGATCTGGTCGAGCGACATGCCCGCACTCCGGCGCGTGCGCACGCTATCCGTAGTCTCCACCAACATGCGGTGGTAAGCCTTCAAATCGTCGAGCGTGGCGACTGGGCCGTGTCCGGGGATGATTTTCGCGTCCGCGGGAAGCTGGTCGATAAGCGCGGCGATGTGTTGCGTCAGGGTCTCGACGTCGCCGCCGTACTCTAGATCGACGAAGGGGAAGATGCCGTTGAAGAACAGGTCGCCGAGATGGGCGATCTGGGCGTTGACAAAGAATACGGCGATGTCCCCGTCGGTATGGGCGCGGGGAAAGTGAACGGCGCGGATTTCCTCGCCGTTGAAGAACACAGACGCCGACTGCTCAAACGCAATCTCTGGCAAGGCAACCGCCGGCTCGGGCTCAACGTGCCGCTTGCCAAATTCACCGCCTGTCGCCAAGCGTTTGCGGACATTGGCGTGGGCCAAAATCGTCGCGTGCTGGCCAAAGGCGCGGTTGCCGCCGATGTGGTCGCCGTGAAAATGCGTGTTGAAGATGTACTCGGGCTGGCCGTCAAAGCGGGCTAGCGCAGCGCGCACCGCCTCGGTCTGCGACGCCAATTTATCATCCACCAAAAGAATGCCGTCGTCGCCGACGCAAACCCCGACATTGCCGCCACCGCCTTGCAACACATACACTGCGTCGCTGAGCTGGTGGAGTGACAATTCGGCGGTCGCTGGGCTAGCAGCCAACAGTGCCACAATTAATGAACAAGCATTTAAGAAGCGCATGTTTCTTTACCCCTGTGATTAACTGACGTTACGCACGGCTATTCCAGTATGAGATGCTTCGCTCAGCATGACAGGTGCTGGCGCATTACTTCTCAATGTCATGCTGAGCGGAGCGCAGCGGAGTCGAAGCATCTCATACCCGGACCTGTGCGTAACATCATTGATTAATAGAAACAGATCACTAATCCCTATTTCTCTCTTCTATCGTCAAGTACCGATTGACCGGCAGGTCGGTAAAAATTTCTCGATGCTGATCGGGCCAGCGCACTTCGAGCGTATCGACTCGACTGACGCGCCCTAGCCCAAAGTGAAGGCGGCGGTCCTCGCTGGAGAGGAAACTGCTGCCGCAGACGAGGTCACGGATCTGCGTCCGCTTGCCAGCGACCAGTCGCGCGCGGGCACCAATGCCATCGCGGTTGCCGCGCGTACCAACCAAGCGCAGACCCAGCCAATTCCGCCGGTTGCCCACATCGTTCCGCAACAGCGAGGGCCGATCGTCGAGATTGGCCACGAAAACGTCCAAGTCGCCGTCGTTGTCAAAGTCGAATACGTTGGCTCCTCGGCTGACGCGGGGCACCTCGGAGCCGAGCGCGACCTGCGTAAACGTTCCATCGCCAACATTGGCAAAAAGATGATTGGATTGGGCATATGCACTGCCGCTGCCGGCGCGGTCGATCTGCGGATACACGTGTCCGTTTGCTACTAACAAATCGAGGTCGCCATCGTGGTCATAGTCGAAAAATCCCGCGCCAAAGCCCACGTGCGCCCATCCCGCGCGCCCCAAGGCAGCTTCCGCGCTGACATCCGCAAAGGTGCCGTTGCCCTCGTTGCGATAGAGAGTATTGTACTCGTCTTCAAAATGCGTGGCGAACACATCGGGGTGGCCGTCGTTGTCGTAGTCGCCCCAAGCTATCCCCATGCTCGCTTGGATTTGTCCGCCGCGGCCATAGGCCAAGCGGGCCGGAAGGGAGTGATCGCTAAAGCGGCCATCGCCGCGATTGCGATAAAAAAAGTTCGGGCTGGAGTCGTTTGCCACGAATAAGTCGGGCCAGCCATCGTCATCCGCGTCCGCAAACAGGACGCCCAAGCCGTAGCCCGGGGAGGGATGGTTGAGGCGCGCCCAAGCAGTGATGTCGGCAAGCTCGTCGCCATCGTTGCGATAGAACACATCCGCAGCCCCCATTAATCCCCTCGGGCCGACAAAGACCTCCACCCCCTTCCATTGCGCACCTAAGCGTTCAACCTCAGTCGAATCGAATACCGCATAGCTCGCCACGTATAGATCAAGGTCTCCGTCGCGGTCGTAGTCGGCCCAAGCTGCGCCCGTGCTCCAATGCGGCGCGGCCACGCCAGTCGTGGCGGCCACCTCGGCAAAGCGATCTCCGTCGTTGCGATAAAGCAAATTCTCCCGCAATTGGGTCGCGTATAGGTCTTGGTCCCCATCGTTGTCAAAATCCGCGCTGGTCGCGCCCATGCCCCAACCGCGACCCGCAGTCCCAAGCGCCTCGCTCACATCGACGAAGCCGGTCAAGCCATCGTTGCGAAAAAGCGCGTGGCCGCCGCCTTTGCCATTGACCCAGTACAGGTCTTGATCGCCGTCGCGATCAAAGTCGAGTGCGGCCGTGCCGCCGCCTTTGGCCTCGGGGATATAGCCCTTTTCCAAACTGCCGCTCGTGTGGACGCGGGTCAGGCCGAGTTGGGCGGCCACATCGACAAAGGGCGCGAGCGGCTCGGCTGCGGCACAACATGTCCATAGGACGCAGAGGCCGCCGGCTATGTTTGGGGAAAACGCGGGCACTAGCAGTTATTTCCGTAGGGGCACCCCTTGTGGGTGTCCTTTGGTTGAATGGAACAGGTCGTTGACCCTGTCGCCGTTGGAATGTAGGGATGCCCCGACTACTCTGTCATTCTGAGCGGAGCGAAGCGGAGTCGAAGAATCTACTACCGGGGAGGCTATATGGGTAGGAGATGCTTCGTCAGCCTACGGCTTCCTCAGCATGACCTGTCCGTAGGAATCGAGTGCCGACGGTATGCACATTCTGCGTCCCTCGGCAAATAATCGCATAAATGGCAGACAGCTTCTAGTACACACTAGCGACGAGCTTGGTGCTCGTAGTTTGCTCGCCCTCGGCATCTACTTCCACGCCGACGCGACACATGTACAGTCCCGGCGGCAACAGTCGGCCCAGTCGGTCCCGCCCATCCCAAGTCAGCCTCTGGACACCCGCGGCCGTCGCAACCGCCTGCTCAATGCGCTGCACCGACTGGCCGTCCAAGCCATAGACCTCCAGAATCAACGCCTTGGCGCCCTGCACTTGGAACACCGGAAAGACCAATTCCACCACGTCGTTGATCCCATCCCCATTGGGCGTAAACGGATTCGACGACGCAGCTACCTCACCTAAAACGGCCTTAGTAAAGGGCGTAAACACAGTCAGGCTGCGAGCCGCGTTGACTCCGCCATCCACTCGCTGCCACACTTGGTCGGCTCCTTGTCCTTGCCCGACTTGCACCTCAAAGGCATTGCTTACCAAGTAGAGTGCACCAGCAAAGCGCAGCGACACGACGTCCTCCCCCTGCTCGACCGGCCTGGGCAACTGCACCCACAGCGAATCCGGGCCGGTCGGCACCCGCTCTAACTGATCTCGTCCGTACTGCTCTTCACCCACGGCCCCGTCGATCAGGTCCATCTCCGCACCCGGCGGCAACTCCACCAGCACTTGGTCGAATCCACTGTTGCCGTCTTGGAACGCGGGCCGCAAGGTCAAGGTCAAAGTCTGCGGCTGCCCGCGCTGAGACGTTCTGCTGGGAGCGATCTCGCCGAAAATCTGACTGGCGAGGGGCGCATCCAGCTCAAGGCGCAAAGAGCGCAGCAGCACGGCCGCGTCTGGATCGTCTGAGCGCAGGGTTGCCTCGATCATCACGTAGCGGCGCGGACTCGGCGAAGTGATAGACGCGCCCGAAACCGAATAAGGCAGACTCCACGGGCTCCAATCCGCACCGGGAATGATGGTGATAGTCGAATCGCCGCGCTGAAAGCTGAGCAGTTTGCGGTACTTGGCCTCGGTCACTTCTTGGCCCGTATTCGAAAAGTAGCGGATGTTCTGGCCGAGTTGGTTCCCACTGCGGGTGCGGACGCGCACTTGGGTGCCGAGCGGCGCGGTGGCCGTCCAGTGCATCGACGACAGAATGCGGACAGCGCGCCCCAATTCGATCGGCTCAGACGTGAGCGATACCTCGGGGAGAAAACCGCGTCCGTATAGCTGTATCTCGCGGATGGCCGGGCGAGCCGACCCCCTGACCAAGGTGTAATTCATCCTGAAGTAACGCGCCTTGGTCAGCGGAAACACATTGTCCTGAAAGAGAACATCGCGATGCGCGGTTCCCTCTACACCTTCCAAGCCGCGCGCCGTCAATGCGACGTAGCTCAAGCTGCCGTCCGGTGCGCGGCTACCGTCGGAAAGCGCGATCCCGTAATTGGGAAATGCTCGGCTATACCTATCGCCAAAGACGATAGCGGCGCGGTTGACCCAATACCAAGTTCCCAAGTCGAAATAGATATTGCGATGTGGATCCTGAAATACAACCGCCGGATCGTTGCCGCTAAAACCCACTTCCACGCTCCAGAAGGATCCCCACTCGCCATCTACGGTTAGCTTTTCCGCGCCCAAATTGCCGTAGCCGATAATTTCCCCGCCGCGATCCAAGGCACCAAGGCTAATGTTGTCGCCCATGGTCCACACCTCGACTTGGGTCAGTCGCGGCCGCTCTCGGCGATAGTATTCGACTGGGCCTTGCCATTCCGCCGCAACGGCCTCGTATGCCGCTTGGTCTATCGGCCGCAAAACTCCGCTCGACTCGCGGCGAAAGTAGAGCACATCGCCGCGCTCTTCCTCCGGCAGACTGTTCCAGCGCGCAGCACTGATTTGCTCAGCCTGGCCCAAGTCACTGGCCGTCGCCACCACCTGGAGAAACTGAATCAGCCGACCAGTAAGCCCCGGGTCCACTTGGCGGGTAGGCTGTAACTCGAACTCATAGACGCGCTGCGACTTGTTTAACCCCTCGCTGTGACCAGCGGGCAGGTAGCTGAAGGACTCGCTTTGCAGGAAGGCGGGATCGCCGTTGGCAGTGAGCACCTTGAACTGGAGGAATGGATCGCCTTGGCCCTCAACGGCGAACTTCACCACCACCTTCTGCGCCCACACCAGCCGCCCCAAGTCGATTTCGATCCACCACTTGTCGAGTGGGGCCGCCAAGTTCGGTTCCCAGAAGGTATCCTCCCGGCCATCTAGGATATTGGCGGCCCCTGCGAGGTCGGTTCCAGCACTGCGGATACCACCCTGCGCCCCATCTCCATAGGTGAACGCGCTAGCGTCCAAGGCAGCGTTGACCTGATCGCGGACAAAGGCGGGCCGGACGCCTTCGTCACTGAAGTCCAAGCTGCCCAGCGGGAAGTTCCACGCCGGCCAGTGGTTCGGAGCGACGCTTAACCCGCTCCCGTCGAGTTGGTACGCTTGGCACCACGCCGGGGACGCCATCAACAGAGCCATGCCCACAATCGCAACGCTTTTCATGGCAACACCTCAATCCCAAAATGAGCCGCTCTCCCCCACTCGTAATTCCTAATTCCTAATTCAATGTGGATCGCCCACGCTCCAGCGGTGCTTTTCCACCCCATCCATGTCCAACTCAATCCCAAAACCCGGGCCTTCCGGCAACACAATGCAACTGTCCTCCACCCGCAGCGGCTCGGTAATGATCTCGTCCCGCCATGCAATACCGGTGACGAACTCCATGGGGGCCACATTCGGTATGGAAGCCATCAAATGCGCGGCCGCTATAATGCCGACCGGGCCTTTGGTGTTGTGCGGCGATATGGGAACGTGAAAGGTGTCGGCAATGGCCGCGATTTTGCGCACTTCGGTGATCCCGCCAGCGTACATCAGGTCGGGCTGAGCCACGTCAATGCCGTCTAGGTCCAACAACTGGCGGTAGTGGCTCTTGGTGTTGAGCCGTTCGCTGCCCATGACCGGAATGGAGATTTCCCGCCGCACCTTGGGATAGGCGTGCAGGTCTTCCGGCGGCACGGGATCTTCAAACACATAGAGGTCGGACGACTCTATGGCGCGGGCCAAGCGGATGCACTGGGCCACTGTGAAGCGGCCGTGGCAATCGATCAACAGCTTGACACCCGGCCCCACTGCTTCTCGCACTGCGGCGAAGTGCTCTGCCGTCTCTGTCGGATGGCCGTCGTCCGCGTACTGACCGAAGTCGGCCCCACTCCGCGACCGCGCCCCGCCCTTGAGCGCGGTGTACCCCTCTTCTACCTTTTCCCGCGCCATTCTCGCCGAATCCTCGGGCGTGGCACCGCCAAAGTGCGTATAGACCTCGACCCGGTCGCGGAACTTACCGCCCAACAGTTCGACCACCGGCAGATTCGCCACCTTGCCCTTGATGTCCCACAGCGCTTGGTCGATGCCGCTCATAGCGCTCATCCACACGGGACCCGCCATGCGCCAGATGCCGCTCAGCGAGGAGCGCAGATAGAGCTTGTGCCACAAGTACTCGATGCGTGCGGGGTCTTCGCCGATCAACTCCTGTTTGAGATGCTCCACCGCAGCTACGACCACCGGCTCCTTTTGAGAATACGTGGCCTCGCCCAAGCCCACTATACCCTCGTCCGTAAAGACTCGCACAATCGTCCATTTGCGGCCCGGCGAGTCGATCAGAATGGTATCAATATCGCGTATTTTCATCGCCCTAATTTTCCTTTTGCACTGTGAGGATCAGAGGGTGGGTTCGGCTGTTGAAAGCTCCGCGCCATTATACGCCCATTGCAAGTGTATATGGCTGGTCGAGTGTCTTTTGCTGATACGCCCCCCCGGCATATCCAGCGTCCGTTCCCAGCAATGGGGCGTCAACACGCCTTGCACTTCTTGGTAGCGATTGTAAGTAGTGATCCAAGTCGGCGGCAGAAACCCGGGATTGGCTTGCTTGAACCATTGCTCTTCTTGGGGCGTTAGCTTTTCTCTGGTCTCGGCCAAGAGCGCCGTGCGACAGTCAAAGAGCGCCTCAAAATAGTGCCCGAACTTCCGGTCATCGACCAGCAAGACATCATGGCAAGTCCCGTCCTTATGGCGCTCTTGTGCGAGATAATCCAAGGCCACGCCCTCGCCCGTAAAGCGGTCGATAAAATGCCAGCGGACCTCTTCGCCCCGATGGCGCTTTGCAGCCAAATCAGGAGGCAGGATGTCTCTATACTGCCCCCAGCGATTTTCAAAGAGCGCCTCGAATGTACCCCGCTCTCGGATGGAGGGATTCTTGCTCACATAAGATGGATTGGAGACCGCAGGGTCGAACGAAACCTCTACCTTGTACTTTTCTTTTTTAGCAACCGCGCGATTCCCCCATCCTTCGTAGTGCCAAGTCGCCACCGGATACAGATAAGGGGTCACTGGAATCGCCGATAGGCAAACACCCCCTTGGCAAGAAGGCTTTTTCAAATCTCTTACATTGGACTCTAACCACACCATCGCACTCATTGCTCGTATCTCAAGCAGACGCTGCCTGCCGCCCATAGCTTCAATCGCCCGCTCTACCACCTCCAAAGCCCGGTCGCGGTCTGCACCCATTTTGGCTAGGGGAAAGCGCACATAGTCCTCGCGAAAGTTCCCCTCGGCGGCCACGAACGCCAAGAGCAAGGAGTCGATATTCACATCGCCAGACCGCTCTATTCGTATCCTCTTTTCCAAGTGAGCCATGACGTCGCGTCCCTCGGGCGGCAATTGCTCTGCAATCTCGTCAAGAGGAACAGATTCGGCGGGTTCCTGAGCAAGCTGTCGTGGAGCACCCTTGACAACCAACCGCTGCATTTGCCGCTCGTGCAAAGCGGGTTTCGTCGGATCGAAGATCCTCGTTTCCAGCGTGTGCGGCGGCGGACGAAAAACCACCTGAAGGGCCGGTTGCGAGTCCGGCATGGTAGGAGTCAACAAGACCACGGTCAAATGCAGAAGGACCGAGAGGAATAGGCAGACAGCTACTCTCTTGGTTTCAGTTGTGGACCACTGCATAGCAATCTCCTTTCGCGCTCAGCGACGCAGACGACCGTTTTCAAGCAAACAGCCGAACACTTCTTGCGCCACAGTGCGAGCTACTTCTTGGTAAAACCCTTCGAGCATAGAATTGTCGTCCATCTCAAAGGCCGTGTTGACGCTGAGCCACTTATTCAACACCTCTTTGTCCTCAGGCACGTCCTTCATTACCAACAGCACGGAGGTGCCTAGCTTGAATTGTTGCCGGTCCCTATCCGTGCCGCATGAGTACCAGTCAGCTACGTAATCCAAAATATAGCGGGCGTCCTCGGCAGATGCGAGATCCGTGGTCCAATGGACGCGTCTGAACTGTTTGAGTTCGGCCAAGAGGGACACTCGAATAGACTCATGCAGTGCAAGGAGCTTTTCCTTTTGTATATCCTCCTGACGCGAAGCGGTCTTAAATATCTTAGAAAAAGTCCTATCGTCTATAAAAATTTGAGTGTGGACCCCCATACCACGGGTGAGACCTGGCTTAATAACTCTACTGGCCTGTAAGGCATTACTGTTGCTCGTCTTCACCAACACCTTAAAGGTTCCCGTCGGGGCGTTTACCACGCCCTCATCCTCAACCGGCTCTTCCACCACCGGCGACCCGACGAATGGAACTAGCAGCGCCGCTGTATAATCCAACACTTGAAACTTGAGCAACTTACTTTTGCTCGCCGCCCTCGCAATCAGCGGTTCCAACCCAACGTTTTCTTCTTTCTTTAACAGGTCGCCAGCCATATCCACGACCCTCACCAAATACGCCTTGGCCTCGCGCTCAGAAAAATGCTCCCCGTGCAGCGCAAAAAGCTGTTCGCCGAGGGCCGTGGATTTCTTGCAATGAGTCTTTAGATCCCGCAACAGTGAGACCAAAGAATCCCGGCTCGCGGCAGCCGACAATCCAGACGCCGTGCTGACATCCCCGACGAACTCGTCCAACGTTCCCTTGTCGTCCCGCTCCATGCGGTCGCGCAACTGCTCCAAGGCCACAAGCACAAAACTCGTCTCCTGTGTAGCAGCGGCGAAAGTATTGGCTACCATGCAGAAAAAGACGCCAACCGCAATGTGGCACCATGTGTTATGCATCAGTATGTCCTCTTGTCAAATCTGCGTCCATCTGCGTCCATCTGTGGATCATCTTGTAATGTGTAGGATTGCTATATCCTCTAGTCAAATCTGCGTCAGAAAGCTGCCCGTATGCCCGGTGATGTAATCAGCCACCAGCCACACGCCGGCCGCGACCACTTCTCCGAGGATCAGCCCCAAGAAAAACGGACGCAGGTTTCGGTATAACCGCGGCCCTCCATACTTGAGGATCACCAGCTTGAGCAGCCAAGCTATCAGCGCACTGGCAAAAATGTGGCCTGTCTTCCAGTTCGCGCTGATGGCGTAGCCCAGCGGATTGAGGGGCCACCACAGCAAATGGTGCCGCACCCACATCAGCAGGGCCATCACCCCGCCGCCAATCGCCATAAAAAACCACGCGTCGAGTCTTGGACCAGTCAATTCCGCCGCAATGCGCGGAGCCATGTCCTTGGGGCCGTATGTAGCAGCTCCCCAGCCAAAGAACAAGCCGTTGAGGTTAATACCGCCGTATTTGTACGCCAACGCCATAGTAACGTACGAAGAGCCGACCAAGCTCACCACAATGGCGATGACCACCGCCCAAAACAGCCGCCGCTTCCCCCCTTTAATCACCTCGCTCATCTTCAGGCCATTGGCGACCGACGACATTACAAACGAGCGGATCTCCGAGTGCCAGCCATAAGAAAACCCCAAGGCCACCAAACCAGAGGCCCCTATACTGGAAGCACCGGCACCGGAAATCACAAAGGTCGAGGTCATAATGGGGGGGCGCATCGCCGGAATGCCCCCTTCGGCTACCACCCGCGTCAGGCCCAAAAACAGCACCATGGCCCCAAAGATGAACATCGTCACGCCCAACGGCGGCAGCCCAGCCATCCACAGACCCAACCCCACCAAGCCGAGCGACGCCAGCAAGCCGAAAGTAGCCTGTCGGTACGACATGATCTCGTCGGCATCTTCGACATCTGGATCGCCGTACCACGCTTTGCGCCACACAGTCCGCAGGTGCCCGCGCGACACCCACAGTCCGATCAACACGAAGACGATCATCGCCCCCATGCCCTGATGAGCTAGGTACGGCTCCCGCGAGTACAGATCCATCCGCTCCGTGCTTTGCATCCCGAGGACGTTGAAGACGCCCCGTTGCATCGTGGTCAGCATGTAGAACACCCAGATAGACGCGGAAATATCCAAGTTGACAAAGTAAAAGAAGCCGATCCACGGCGGGCTGAACCACAAGTCCAAGCGCACGGTATCGCGGAACAGGGGAAGCGATGCAGTCCGCGCAATCCCAGGCACCTCCGGGAAATAAGCGTGCAGTCCATTGACGCTGAGCAAGACGAATGCGAACGCAAACCCCAGCCACATCGCCTTATTGGTAAAAAACGCCCGCCCAATAGCCCTCCCCTCCTCGCGCTTTATCATCTCCATCGGCACCTGTACCAACGGATATGCCAGCTTCTCCCGATCTACCCACTGCTTGCGCAGAATGACCATCGTGCAAATCATCGCTGCGCTGAGCGCCAAGAAGAAACCGTACCAATAAGTCAGCGGCAGCACCCACGCTGCCCAAGGAATGGCAACTCCCTCGGGCAGCCCTTCAAAGAAGTAGCGCGCCACGTTTTCGCCGCGTGGGATCATCCACGTGGGGATGTACTGGTTGTATAAAAAGTCCCAGTTATTCTCCGGCGTCGCGTAGTACGTGGAGCCGACCAGACAGGGAATGATAAATTGGGTAAACCCCATCCCAGGAATGCAGCAAGCGACCACCAACATGATGTAAATGGTAATCAGCTCGGATTGGGTCAGGGCTAAGGAGCGGCGCAGGCAGTACACGAGGCCGCTGGCGGGCACTAAAAAAAAGAAGAAAAATAAAGCGGCTGGCGTGCTAAAATTTAAGGTCAGGTACGAGCCGCGGATGATGGTCGTCGCGTACGCGTCTAAACCATTGAGCAGCAAGGCGAGCAAAGCGCCTATCAGGATGCCCCGTGCGGGGATGCCAGCAACATCCTGCTGCCCTTCCTCCTCTTTCACCCATTCGCGGTATGCTGGAGGAATCTGTTTTTTCAATTCCGTTTACCCCGGCCATGGTTCAAATCAGTAAATGCTAGCGACGAGTTTGGTGATCGTCGTTTGCTCGCCTTCGGCATCGACCTCCATGCCGACCCGACACAAATACAGGCCCGGCGGCGTCAGACGGCCCTGATCGTCCCGTCCGTCCCAAGTCAAACGCTGCACTCCAGCGGCATGTGCCACCACTGGAGCCACCTGCCGCACGCGCTGGCCGTCTAAGCCATACACCTCTAGCACCAACGCCTTGGCACCCTGCACTGCGAACACTGGGAACACCAATTCCACCACGTCGTTGATCCCGTCCCCATTGGGCGTAAACGGATTCGACGACACCGCCACCTCGCCCAACAGCCCGCCGCTAAATGGAGTCAACACCTGCAAGCTGCGACCAGCACCAGCATCCACCCGCTGCCACACCCGCTCATCGCCTTCGCCTAACCCCACCTGCACGGCAAATGCATTGCTGGCGAGGTAGAGCACACCGGAAAATTGCAAGGCGACAAACCCCTCTCCCTCCGCCACGGGCGCGGGCAGCCGCACCCACAGCGAATCGGTCCCAGTCTCTACTCGCGCCACTTCTTCCGGCCCGTAGCGCACGCGCTCTGCGCCCACAACCACCTCCTCCAGATCAACCGCCGCCCCCGACGGCAATACCACTAGTACCTGGTCGAAGCCGCGATTGTCGGCTTGGAACTGCGGCTGCAAAGACAGCGTAAAGGTCGTGCGCTCCCCGCGCTGCTGCGTCTGTCGCGGCTGCACTTCGCCTATAACTTGGCTGGCCAAGGGCCAATCCAGCGCGATGTGCATCTGGCGCAACAACGCCCCGTGGCCGGGATCATCCGAGCGCAGTGTGGCCTCTACTATGGCGTAGCGGCGCGGGCTTGGCGAGGAGATCGGCGCGCCCGTGGCCGTGTAGTACGGACTCCAAGAGCTCCAGTCGGCACCAGGAACCACCGATATAGTCGAATCGCCGCGCTGAAAGCTGAGCAGCTTGCGATATTTGGCCTCGGTCACCTCTTTCCCGGCGTTGGTGAAGTAGTGGATTTCCTCGTCGAGCTGGTTGCCAGTGCGCGTGCGAAATTGCACTTGGGTGCCCGGAGGAGTGTCGGCTGCCCAGTGGACGGAAGACAAAATGCGCGGATCGCTGCCCAACTCCATAGGTGCCGATTGCAGCGTCACCTGCGGCAGGAAACCGCGGCCGTAGAGTTGGAGCTCGCGGATACCGGAGTTGGCCCAATTCGGGACGATGAGCACGCGGTAATCCATCTTGAAGTAGCGTCCCCTAGTGAGCGGAAAGGCATTGTCCTGATAAAAAATGTGGGGGAACAGCCCACTGAAGCGGCCCGGCTCTATGTCGGCGGTTTTCCGCGTGGCCAGCGCAGCGTAGGCCAAGCTGCCGTCCGGGTTGCGCTGGCCATTGGAGAGGTTGATGACGTAGTTGGGAAACGCGCCGGTAAAGCCGTGGGCGATGTTTTCGCGGTCAAAGCCGATGACCACTCGGCTGATCCAGAACCAAGTCCCCAAGTCGAAGAGGAGTTCGCGGTCGAACTCCACATCGACGTTCCCGACGTCGCTGACGCCCACTTGCTCGGTCCACACAGTCTTGTAGTCGCCGTCAATGGCCAAGCGCTCCGTCCCGGTGTTGCTCGTGCCCCCGATCAATCCGCCCCGGCTCAGCGAGCCCAAGCTGATGTTGTCGCCTTCGGTCCACACCTCCACCTCGGCCAGCCGCGGCCGCTCCCGTCGATAGTACTTAATCGGGCCAGCGCGCGACTCGCTCAGTGCAGCGTGCTGGTCTTGGTCGATCTGCCGCAAAACGCCCGAGGACTCGCGCAAGAAGTAGAGCACGTCGCCGCGCTCTTCCTCTGGCAAGCTGTTCCAGCGGGTCTCGCTGACTTCGTGCCCTTGGCCGCGCGCGCTGGCCGTGGCCACGATCTGGACGAACTGGAACATATCGCCGACAAAGTCCGTGTCCGCTTCCTGTGAGGGCTTCAGATCAAACTCGAAGACGCGCTGGGATTTGTTCAAGCCTTCGCTGCGACCGGCCTGCGCAAAGCGGATCGCCTTGCTCTGGGAGAAAGCCGGGAGGCCGTTAGACGTGAGCACCTTGAACTGCAAGAAAGGATCGCCCATGCCTTCCGGCGCGAATTTCACCACGATCTTGCGCGCCCACACCAAGCGGCCCAAATCGACCTCGATCCACCAATCGCGGAAGGGAGCGTCCTCGTCCGGCTCCCAGAAGGTATCCTCTCGGCCGTCTATCGCATTCGCGGCCTCAGCCAAGTTAGTGCCCGCCGCCCGGATTCCGCCCTGTACGCCTTCACCGGACACAAAGTTCGAAGCGTCTAGCACGGCGTTGATTTGCTCGCGGATGCGGTGCGGCCGCACCCCTTCCGGGCCTAATTGCACTGTGCCCGCGGCTATCTCCCATTCCGCCCAGTCGCCCTCGTCAACGGCGACCCGGTCCGATTCGATGCGAAATCCTTGGGGCCACGCCGCAACGGCGATCAGCAGGGCGCAAGCAACGAGCCACAACCGAGTCACGCGACCTTCTCCTTCTCTATATATCGTCTTGTCCATCCTATTCTGCGTCCATCTGCGTCCATCTGCGGATTATACCTGCTGACACGCCGCGATGAATTCCTCAGCCGTGGTAGTATAACCGATCAGATGTTCAAAGTTGCGCAGCGTGATCCGGTTGATCCAACCGCCTTCCGGCAGGCTGTCGTCTAGCGTGTCTGGCATCTCGATCGTACCGGGGGCGTTTGAACAATCGCGCAACAGAATGACGCGGTAATTCCTCCCCACGGCTTCGGCGCAGGTGTAGTGCAAGCAGGCCCGCCGACTGTAGCCAACCACGAACAGCGTCCTAATGCCATAGCTGCGCAAGTGCTGGTCCAAGAAGGTGTCGTGGAAGCCGCTCCAGATCCACTTGGGGAAATTGCGCTCGCCCTCGCGCGGGGCCACATAGTCGAGGTATTCGGGTTTGTATTCTTGCCGCGCCCAGCTTGCAATGCCGTTGCCACCGTCGCCGCCCTTGGTCTTGCCCCAGATCTCGCCCACGATGTTGCCGGGATCAGCCACTAGGCGCAGGTCGTTGTGGACGTAGTTGACCAGCATTCCGCTGTCGCGGGCGGCTTGTAAAGCCGGCGCAATGAAGTTCTTAGTCGTTGGATTGGGTGAGCGCCCATCGACATCGACCAACAGAAAGGCGCACTCAGCGAACTCTAGGGTCAGGGTCTCGTACCCATAGTCGTACCCGCCGGGATAATCCTTGTAGTAGCGAATGGGGATTTGGATGTTGGCCATAGGGGCCTCCTTTTTTAATAGACCACGGCGATAGTTCCCGCTAGCTGATCGCCGCCTTTTTCCGACTCCACCGATATGCGATAAACGTACAGGCCCGGGGGCACCCGCTCGCCGTTCTCGTCCCGGCCATCCCAAGAAAAGCGCAGGCCGCCGCTGTGCTGTTGCCCGTCGTGGATTACCCGCAGCGAGCGGCCGGACAAATCGAAGACCGCGACGCGCAAAGGCACCTCTTGAGTTACCTGTAACAGCTTGAAAGAGAAGTTAATCTGCTCGTTTATCCCATCGCCGTTGGGGGTGACAATTTTCGGCTGCACCACTATATCGTCCAGTAGGCGACGGGAAATCGAGGTGCGGACCGTGAGCACCTCGCTCACTATCTCGCTGGCCGCATTGCCGCGATTGATGGGTTGCGCCAACTCCAAGGGGCGCTGCGAGTCCCGCACCCAGCCGCGGAAAGTCGTGCCGTAGCGCAGCACCGGAGCGCGGAAGAATACCTCGATCACCCCACCGGAATCCCCGGATGTGCGCGGCGGGAACAAGGAGACCGCAAAGCGCAGCGAATCCGGCGCGATGTGCACAGCGAAGCTGTCCAAGCCAGTGGCCTGGACCGAATCCACGCTAGCCACGCCAAAGGGCGCGTCGATTTCCACTCCGTCAAAACCAGAGTGCTGTGCGCGAATGATGGGCTGAATGGCATACCTAAACGACGCGATCTCGCCCAAGGTAACCTCGGGGGGATATATTTCGCCTAGCACCTCCTCGGCGAGCGGCGGCTTGGTCGCCGAGAATTCGATGAACTCTAGCTCACCGCCTTCACTACCTACGGGCAAAAAATCGACCCGTAGCTGCAAGACCGAATTGGGACCGGGCGAGGCTATGGCAGTGCCGCTACTGTCGGCGAACGCATAGGGCGACGACCAGAAGCTCCAGTTGTCAATGTCGTAGGTGATTTCGCCGGCCTCGCCTGGTTTGAGAAAAAGGTAGTCCGTCGCGTCGAGGGGCTGGCCTTCTTCGTCGAGCGACGTTACTTCATCGCCCCGGCCGGTGAAGCGCCAATACACGTTTGGATCGAGATCCTTCCCAGCCCGCGACTGGATCCAGACGCGGGCGCGGGGATCCTGGCGGCCGCGCCAGCGGATGTCGCCCCACACGGCCGGCTCGCCGAGGTCGATAAACGGGCTGACGTACGATGCTTGGTGCGCGTAGCCTACGCCATAGACTTCCACTTCGCCGATGTGCAGGGCCTTGGGCGACGCACGGAGGAGCAACAGCCCCACGCTGCGAGCGAGAGCCGGGGGAAAGCGCACATCTATGGTGTCCTGCACGTTTTCGGGTAGCTCAAAGACGAGTTGGCCGCCGACGCGGGCGGCACCATACCCCGATACGGTGTCTTTCTTCTGCACGCCTAAGTCGGCGCTCACGTACAACCCATCGGGATACAGGCCGCTCTCCGCGGCGACGATCCGCACCCTGTTGACAAAAAACAGGCCGCCGAGGTCCATGGTAACGCGCCGCGATTCCAAGTAGCGCTGGCCTGTGAATCGGCTCTGAATGCCTGCCACCCATTCCCAGAACGTCGCCGGATCGGCGTCGATCATGTTCTTGGAGAGATCAGTGATGGAATAGCTCGCTACCCCACTCACCCGCACGTAAGGCCCCCCGTTCCGCTCAGGGCTAGTGAGAGCGATATTGGTCGCCGGTGTCAAAAAGATCGGCCGCAGCATTCCAGCGGCGAGGGCCTCTGTGTCGAGGCTTTGCTCCTCCTCGAAGTCACTCCAAGACAATTGATGGAAGTTCACTCCAGCCCCGCTCGGGGGGGGCAGGTCTTCGCCGCCGACGCGGTAAATCTCCACGGCCCCACCCCTTCCCAGCGCGAGCGCGGCGAGGACAAAGGCCAGTAGCATCCTTTTTCTCATATAGCAGTCCTAAATGACTTGGCGGATCAATTTGCTTCTACTATTCTGCGTCCATCTGCGTCCATCTGCGGATCGGCTTGTAAGCATCCGCACCTTAGTCGAGCCCGGCATAGACCGTCACAAACTGGGATGCGCCGGTAAAGGCGTCTTCTCCCTTGCGGTCGATGCGGCTGACTCGCAGGCCCATCTGGGTGGTCAAACTGTACCCTAAATACGCGCCTGTATTGGAATACTGAATGGCAAGCACCGTCTCTCGATAGTCTGGCGACAGACCCAAGGCCCGCACTTTTTCCTCGTCTTCGAGCTGGCTGAATATGGTGTACTCCAATCCAGCCCTCAGTTCGGAGCGGGTCAAGATTGCGACCTCGCCGATCAAGAACAAGAGCAGGGCGTTTTCCTTGCGCACGGGATCGTTGCTCAGCAGCGGCGCTTCACGGCGGTGTTCGTTCTTGATCTTGGGGGCCAGCACCACGCGGCCGATCGTGCGCCGGAACTCGGCCTTGTTGATCAGACCGAAGAACTGGAAGTTTTCGCGCATGTCCGGCTGCGCCTCGTTTTGGTGCCAGATGTCGTATTTCAGCTTGTTGGTGACGGTCAGGCCGGGGATGCTGGTATAGTCAAAACTGGCAAATGCGGAATTGATATAGGTGTTGGGCGCGGCCAAGGGGTCTTCTATCCGCTGCAACGCGCCTGGGGCACCGGTCGGCTGTACCCACTGGACGACGTTGTCGGCGATCTCGTCCTCGACCCGCTTAAACATGTCGAAGACGCGGATTCGACCCACGCCGGCGATGTCCTTGTCCCAAGTAACAATCCCGTACGCGGTTTGTTCGCGCTTTTTAGCCGAGAGCATGCGCTCCCGTTTGTAGCCGGCGGTCAGCCGCAGCTCGGGCGTGAGGTGCATCCCGACATACGCATTGTAGCCGCGGCGATTGCGGTCGTATGGATAATCCGGATCCTCGTCGTTTTCAAAGCGGTCGATCCAGAAGTTGTTGTTCATGTCCATGCCAAACAAAAACTCCGGGCGATCTACGTGGTAGCGCAGGAAAGGCTCCTCGTAGTCGGGGACGAAGTTCGGCCGGAACTCGTTGTCGTTTTGGTTGAAATCAGAGATGAAGTCGAGGTTTTCGTCCCACCCTGGGAAAATCCGCAAATCCGGCCCAAACTGGTTGAGGCGCTGCCAGTCGGGGATGCGGTCCTGGTCGTCGTTGTCGTCAACCCACTCGTAGTAATTGGTCGTTGGGTCGGTGTAATCGATGTCGCCCGAGGGCGAGGCAATCAGGCTGGTGGTGCCGTAGTTGTAGTCCATGCTATAGGTCTCGGCAAAGAGAAAGTAGGGATAGCTCTTCTTCGACAGATTGACCATATAGGCATTGGCTTGATCCTCAGCCGTGTGGTGGGTCGAAAACGCGCGGTTCGGGTATTTGCGATAGTGCCGACTGCGGTCGAATTCCGCGTACAGATCAAAACCCAGCACTTCCTGCACCTCCAAGGTAAACCCGTAGATGTCGTTGCCCGTAGGCAGGCCATAGTCGAGGCGCAACAGCCCCAAGTTGGAGCCGTCTTGGACATTGCCAGCCGCCCGTTTCATCGTCAGAAAAACGGGCTGGCCTTCGGGTATGTTGAGCTGGCGATCCGAGCTCATTTCAATGTGGTAGTCGTTGGCCACCACCAACTCGATCTGCGCGCGGCGAATGGTGGAAAGCTCCGGGCCAGTGTACGATGGGGAGCGGAAGTCGTAGGTCATTTCGATGCGCTCGGCGCCATCGGCCGCGAGGAACCCGAGGCGCTGCAAGCCTCCGTCAATGATCGGCTCAAAGCCGATTTGGCTGCCCCGCACCGTTTCTTTCTCGACCTCGACGACGCGCTCGCCTTCTTCTGTTTCGCGCGCCACCTCGGTCTCGGATTCAATGATAATATCCCACGAAAAGAGGGCTGCCCCGCCCTCGCGATCTTCGGGCGAATCATCGCTCAGGCGAATAAAGATCTGCCCGACGTGCTCTAGATTTTGCCCAACCGTCAACGAGCCGGTCCACGGGTTGCCCTCAAAGCTCTCCAACAGGGTTTGCGAGTTGTGAGCGTTGATATAGAGGCCGCCTACCTCGACAAAGTCTCCGATCTGCGTCGTCCCGTAGAAGCCCAACAGGTTGGTACTATTGGTGGTTTCAACAGACACGCTCCGCGCCAGCCCCGGGGAGCTAATCCGCGACATCAAGAAGGTCAGGCTGTACTTGTCGGACTGAAAGTCGGCCTGGATGCCGTCGAAGGCCGGCTTGGAGAACGTCATCGGCGTCAGCGTGGTGCGGATCATGCTGCCGATCGTCAGGGCCAAGTTGTTTTGCCCCTTTTGGTCGGAAGCAATGACGAGTTGGTTGAACCACGCGCTAAACCTAGAGGTCTTGAAGATCGTGCTACCAAACTGCTGGGGCTGATTCTGGCTCCAGTCGTAGATGAGCCAGCCGCGGTTGATAAAAGACCCATAGAGGTCGTAAAAATAATCGCCCTCTATGTCGCTGGAGACGTAGCGCTGGTACAGGTCGCGGGCGTAGTTGGTGTATTCCCATTGCTTCCAGCCGTAGAGCTGATATAGCTCTTGGGGTGCGTACCAACGCCGCACGGCCGGATCTAAGGCGTCGAAAAGCACCCCCGGCCCGATAGGTTCATACGAGACCTCACCGCCCCGCTGCACGCCCAATCTACTGCCGTAATCTTCCCTTCCCTGCGCGCCAATATCGCCGCCCGTCACCGCGGCAATCAGGGCTGTGAGTAAAAGCAAATTCCGTCTGGCCACTGTGCGTCATCCTTTGTCAATAAGCAATGGTCACCACGCTGCTGCTGCGCTCAGCGCCGCTGTCGGTCTCCACTTCGACTTCCAGAATGTAAACCCCTGGCAGCAGTAGCTCGCCCTGTGCATCTCGGCCATCCCAAGGGTGCAGGAACCGCCCGCTCCCGCTGCCAGCAACCGGCAGCTCTGCGACCTGATTGCGCGCCAAGTCGTAGATCCGCAGCGCAACTGGTGCTTGGCCCGTCAGATAGAGCAGATCGTAGGTAATCGTCGTGTAATCGTTGGTTCCGTCGCCGTTGGGCGTGAACACCGGCGGCGTTGCGGACACCTGATACACCAAGCGCTGGCCCTTCAAGGGCACCCGCACGCTCAGGTCGTCTCCCGCAAAGCGGGAAGCGGCATTGCCGCTCTCGATCACTTGGGGTATCGCGCCTTCCCGCGTGGTGTCGAGCAGGCGTCCGGTAAACACGGTCTCATAGCGCAGCACAGCCGTGTCGAAAACCACTTGCAGGGCGCGATTGCCAGTCTGGCGCGCAAAGCTGACTCGCAGTCCCTTGGCCCCTAATTCCTCGCTGAACTCGATCTCTTGGTCATCTACGCGCAACTCGCGCAGGGCGCGCACCGGGGCCGGGGTGTCGATTTCCAAGCGGTCGAATCCTTGGGCGTCCGTCACCTCGATGGTATAGACGAAGCTCGTATCCACGCCTACGGGAACCTCCTGTGGCCATATCTCGCCGACGATCGCCTGCGCCAAGGCCGGGCGGAAGACCTCGAAAGCGAGCGAGTCCACGGCAATGCCATCTTCGAGTCCATCGCTCTCAAACGCCATGCTGAACTGGAAATAGCGGCGCGGTGCCGGCGAGAGGATCGGATCGCCGCTGTTCCGATAGGGCGTGGACCAAGGGCTCCAGCTATCGGGCTCGTCGTCTGGCGAGGGACTGCTGCCGCTGCGGGTGCGCACGATGAGCCGCGACCGCTGCGGCAATCCCACCTGCTCCGTGGCCCATTGCAACCTGCCCCACAGCGCATCTTGCTCCATGTCGAAGACCTCGGACAGGTAATCCGCTTCGGGCACGAACCCGCTGCCAAAAATTTCCAGTTCGTCGATTTCCCAGTTGAACCGCTGCGTGGATTCCAAGCGGATATAGCGCACGTATTGCAGGGGGAATCGCACGTCGATGGTATCGCGGCTGTTGCTACCGTCTTGGGCCATGACCGTTACCAAGGTCTTGTCCGGCAGCTTATCGACCGAGGCGGCTATGATGTCTGCGCCGAATGCGCCGTCGTTGGTGGAGAGCACGTAGCCTTTCATAAAGTCGCTTTTGAAGGCTTGGCGGGGGAAGAAGCGAATGTGATTGACGCCAAACCGAGCGCCTAAATCGACGACTAAGAGGATGCCGGTGGCCACCACGTCCTTAGCTTCAAAAGCCGTGTTTGGATCGCCATCCACCATGCTGTGCAGGCGTTCTTCGAGCACGTTTGAGGTCAGGCGCAAAACGGCCTGGGCGTTGGGCGAAGTCACCCGGCCACCGCGTTCGAGGATCCCCGTGGCGATATTGGCGTTTTCCTCCACGCTGCGGGGCTGGATCCAGCCCGCGCGGGTGCTGAAGTCAATGACCGGTGCGGCTGCGGCCGCCTCCTGCCAAGTCGCGCCGCTGCCATCGCCTCCGACCACCATGTTTTCCGTCGCTATGGCTACCGTAGCGAGCAATCCCACTAGGGCTAAGGCATTGCGCTGTCTTCTCATATCGCCTCTTAGGAGATATAAAAAACCGCCATGCCAGGTCGGAAGCCCGGCATGGCGGCACTCGATCTACGCGCCTAAATAAATCAACTACTCGGCAAACGTGGATTTGAGCCGGCCCCAGCCAATTTCCTCTACGGCCGTGGGTTCGGCTGTGGCTTGGGAAGCCCAGTCGATATCTGGATCGATGGGAGCCAGCAGAAAGTCGGAGAGCAAATCGCCCTGGAAGTAGCTATCCGTGGCCCCACTCAGCGTCCAGTAGCCCTCGTAGCCAGCTATTTCCTGATCGTCGTCGTCGATGATCGTGAAGTGGAAGCCCGTGATATTGCCCTCGACCAAGGAGCCGATGGTGCTCTGGTCGATCCCGTTCCAGTTCAGGTTGTCGAAGGGGGTCAGCATGTACTCGGCCCGGAAGAAGCCCTCGCCGCCTTCATCGGCGGTCTGGGAGTTAGCGAACTGCCCATAGGGCGGCTCAGTAATCCACTGGGCTTTGCCCCAGTGGTTGAGGCCCGGACCCCCTTGATTGAACCCATAATTCTGGGCATGGGCACCGTGCAGCAAATCCTTCTGATCTTGGTCTTCCACATCGGGCCACACGTTGAACATGCCGCCGCTGTGGTCCGCGTCGAACACCATCTCCATAGGCTCCCAGCCGGTGACGACCCAGATGGCATCGTCGAAGCGATCCTCCATGACGTAGAGCTTGTTGGTATTGGGGTTCCAGCCGACGATGGCCCGCAGCGCTAGGTCGGTGGCGTCCCACGCGGTGCCTACGCCTCTCACGGTCTCGGTTAGCTGCTCGTGATTGATCCAGTAGGCATCGGGAATGACGTCCCACTCGACGAGATTGCCGTCAACAGTGGGAATGTTGGCGTCTGGGAATTGCACGGCTACAAACACCACATCTACGGGCAGATGTGCCCAACTGGGGGTAGCCATGAGCGCGACGGCGAAAATCAGAGCGAATTTCTTCATTGCTTTACTCCATTGGAAAGAGGTTGGAAAACCTATAACTTCTCTGCATGTACTTTTGCTATGGCCTTACATTGTACGGAATTTATTTCTCATTTTCAAAAAAATAAAAACCTTGTCCGTTAAATAAATATGCGAAAATTTAGTCGATTTCTAGGCTATCACGCCCGCGTTTCGCCGACTGCGTCTTTGTCGTTTTTGCGCTTTCCACTCTGCTCTCTCGTCGCCCTTGCCTGTGCAGTGCAAGAGCCGGATAACAGGCCGCTGGCCCAAGTTGGCACTGAGCTGATTACCGAGCGGGATTATCGCAGTTTTGTCGTCGGCCTGCCCGAATGGACCAAGAGCGAGGCCGAGGGCAGCGACCAAGTGCGCGACTACCTGCAATCCCTCGTCGACCGCGCCCTCATCTTGCGCACCGCGCGGAAGCAGAAGGTGGAACAGAGCGCAGGCGTGCAAAAAAACATGGAAGTGGCCCTGCGGCTGAAAGTGGGTCAGGCGATGGAGCAGCGCTACATCCGCCCTGCCGTTTCGGTCAGCGAATCAGAACTGCGGCGCGAATTCGCCGCGCAGGGATGGGAGCGGCAGCTCAAGATCGCCCACATTTTCGCGCGGACGCAGGTGCGGGCTGAAGCGGCCCTAGCCGCCCTGCGAGCGGGCCGGGCCTTTGCAGAAGTGGCGCACGAGTTTTCGCAAAATCGCACCACTGCGGCACACGGTGGGGAAAAGCCTTACTATTACAGCCGCATCAATGCCATTCCGGCCGTGCGCGACTCCCTGTTCAGCTTGCCCAAAGGCGCAATCTCCGCGATCCTCTCCGTTCCCAAGGGATACGAGATTTTCAAGATTCTCGACGAGCGCACGGCTTCCTATGAGCAAATGCGGCCGCAAGTCCTCAAGGCCGTTATGCGGGAGCGGTTGCAGGCGCGGCGGCGGGCGTACATCGATTCGCTCGCCGAGCAATTCCAATGGCAGGAGGTTGCGGAAAGCATGGACCGGCTCACGCGCATCTTGCACAGCGGCGCACAAGAGGGCGATAAGAAGGTATTCTACCTCTCAGAGGCAGACGCTGCGACCGCGCTGTACACGTACCAAGGCGGCGCAATCAGCTTGGGAGAAGCAGTGAACCGCTCGCAGTTCATCCGCCAAGGTCGGTATGTAGAAGACAGCCTGAAGGTGGTATCCTACTTGGAGCGCGACGTGAAAGTACCGCAGCTTCTCCTGCTACAGGGCCGCGCCTTGGGAATCGACCAAGAGCCGGCGACCGCCGACTGGCTCGCGCGCAAAAAGGAAGAAATTCTCATCCGCGAAATGCGGCGTCTCGCCACGGCGAACCAGAAACCAGTGACCGAGCAAGAGATGCGCGCTCACTACGAGGCACACCCGAGGAGTTACCAGACTTCGTCCATGGTAGAGGTCGTGGAAATACAGGTCGAGGAAGAAGCCCAAGCGCGGGAATTGCTATCCCAGATACGCACCGACCGGCAGCAGGCCGCACCGCTAATCGCCCTCCTCGCCGAAGTAAAAAAAAGCGGGCGCGAGGTGCGCGCGTTGCAGATCCTCAACGACGAACTCGCGGTACATGGCTGGCTCAAGCAGCGTCTAAGTAACCCACTGGGCGCGGCAAAAGTCGCCGAGGAAATTGCAAACGCGGCCGAGCCAGCAGACCTCGCCGAGACCTACATCGCGCGTCAGCTAGCAGCCGCCCACAGCGTGCGCCACGGCAGCCGCGAGGTCGCGGGCCTCTACCAACTCTATTGGCACGAGACACCGAGTTTTGGCCCCCTAGTCAAAGCGGCCATGGAGGCCGAGGTCGGCGCGCTCATCGGTCCGGTAGAACACCACGGCCTGTACTCGATCACCAAAATCGTTGGGCGCGCCGCTGCGGGGCGGCAGCCCTTTGCGGAAGTGCAGAAGCGCATCGAACACACCTTGCGGCGCAACCGCGAGAGCGAATTATTCGGGCAGTGGCTGCAAGCACTGCGCGCCGACGCCGCAGACGAAGTGGTCTTCTTCGACGACAACATCGAAGCACTGGGGCAGGACGCGCCGTGATCCAACGCGAACTCCGCAAACTAATTGTGCCCCTGCTCGGGCCAGCGCTCGTACTGCACATCGCGTTCTTTGTGCTGCCGGTGTGCAACGCCTTCTACTATTCGCTGACCTCTTGGTCGGGCGTATCGCCGGAAAAGGAGTACATCGGCCTCGCCAATTTTGCGCGCGCCTTTGCCGATCACACCTTTCTCACGGCCCTAGAGAACGTCTTTTTATTCGGCATCCTCGGATTCTTAGTCGTCTTTCCGCTGAGCCTGCTGTTTGCGGTGATTCTCGCCAAAAAGCCGCCCTTTGCCGGCTTTCTAAAATTCGTCGTCTTTGCCCCCACCCTGCTCTCAGTCGTGGTCACCGCCGTGCTGTGGGGCAGCATCTACAACCCGGTCATCGGCCTGCTCAATGAAACCCTGCGCAGCGTCGGGCTAGACTCGCTCACCCGTCCCTGGTTGGGCAGCCGCCACAACGCCCTGCCGGCCATTGCCGTCGCCATGATCTGGCAGGGACTGGGCACCTACGTGATCCTATTTTTGGCGGGCTTGCAAAAGATCCCGCTCAGTTTTTACGAGTCCGCCGAGCTGGATGGGGCCAATGCTTGGCAGCAATTTTGGCACGTGACCCTGCCGCTGCTGTGGGACGTCGTGCAGATTCTGGTGATTTTCTGGATCATCGGCGCCTTTCAGGCTTTTGCCCTCATCTTCGTCATCACGCGCGGCTATCCCAACGTCATCGAGGTGCTGGGAACTTACATCTATTGGGCTGGCTTTCAGGGGCAGAGCATCGGCTATGCCTCGGCCATGGGGGTCGTCATGTTCTTCTTCGTATTGGCGTTTAGCCTCGCGGTCAATCGCCTGATGCGCCGCGAGAGCGTGGAATACTAAAGATGCAACGCTTACCCAAACTCCTCGCCATCCTGTTCATGGGAGGCTATTGTCTGAGTTCCCTAATAGCCCTCTTCTGGGTGGCCTATACCTCCTTTAAGACCAATCCCGAATTCTTCGCCAGCACCTGGTCCTTGCCTGCCGAATTGCGCTGGAGCAATTACGCGTACGCGTGGGACAACGCCGAAATTGGCCGCTACTTTTTTAACACGGCCTATATCACCGCACTCGCCACGAGTGGCACTCTACTGGTATCGGCTATGGCGGCGTACGTCCTATCGCGGGTGGCCTTCCGGTTCAGTCGATTCACCTTCTATCTCTTCCTGTCGGCCATGATGGTGCCGCCCATGCTATACCTCTTCCCGCTCTTTGTGCAGATGCGGCACTTGCACCTAACCAACAGTCACTTTGGGTTGATCGTGCTCTACATTGCCACCGGACTGCCCTTTTCGATCTTTGTCCTGACGGGTTTTTTCCGCACCTTGCCGACCGAAATGGAAGAGGCTGCGCTGATTGACGGGGCCTCGCCGTGGCGGACCTTCTGGACGATTGCGCTTCCTCTCGCCAAGCCCGGGCTAATCGCGGTCTCCATCTTCAACTGCATCAACTACTGGAACGAGTTCTTCTGGTCGCTCATCCTCCTCCGCACCGGCAAGCTCTACACGCTGGCTCGCGGCCTGCAAACCCTGTTCTGGAACATGTCAACCGAATCGCGCTGGACCGAGCTGTTCGCCGGTCTGGTAATCGTCATGCTGCCCTTGATCGTGGTGTTCATCCTGTTGCAAAACCGCATAACAGAGGGCTTAACCGTCGGCGCATTAAAGGGCTAATCGTGGAGCGCAGGGACTTTCTCAAATACGTGGCCGCTTCGGCCTTCGCTGGTGGATGTGGCCGCTACCTGCCCGAGGAAAACGTGCTGGAGATCGCCAACCTCCAACCGCCCGCGGCCCAAGTGCCGATCAACCAGCTCATGTGGCAGGCCGTGGAGCGCTTCCGCGAGACGCACCCAGAAGTCCAAGTCGAGCCAGCCAGCGGCGGCGGCGGCGGCTACCAAGAGTTGATGATCCGCGTCATGGAGGGACACCCGCCGGACATCATGTCCTTTGCCACGGCCGAGACCGGCCTGACTTACGCCTACGTCGAACAGGGGCACGTCCTCGATATAACCGAGCATCTCCAACGGCCCTCTTGGGATACCCCGGGCAAGACTTGGCTAGAAACCATTGACCCGCTCTACCGAGGGCCACTGACGTACAAAGGCCGCTATTACGCCATCCCCCAAAACGTGATCTCCCTCCAAGTGTATTGCAACGCCGAGCTATACCAACGCGCCGGTGCCGACCTCAATCCGCAGACCTGGGAGCAGTTCATCGACAACTGCGAGCGCCTCAAACGCGCCGGTATAGTCCCCATTACCCAAGATGGCATCCACTGGTACACGAGCTGGTGGTTCGACCACCTAGCCCAGCGCATTCTCGGTGCCGACAAGGTGCGCCAAGCCTTCCGCGATCCCCAGCGCCGGACCCCATGGACCGAACCCGGATTTCTCCAAGCCGCTCGCATGATCGAACAGATGCTGGACCGGGGGTATTTCGCAGAGGGGTTTGCTGGCCTCAATCACATCGAGTCCGAGCTTTTGTTTTGGCAGGGGCGCGCAGCAACCGTCTTTGTCGGCAGTTGGTTTACCAGCGGCCGAACCGCAGTAATCGGGAAGGACTTTCCCTTGTACGCCTTTCGCTTTCCCGCAGTCCAAGGCGGGCGCGGGAATCCGCACGACTTGATCGGCACGGTCAACACCCAGAGCATCCCCGCTCTGTCCCGCCAGCCCGAACGAGCGGCTGAATTTCTGCGCTTGGTGAACAGCCGCTGGTTCCAAGAGCAGATGGTGCAACAGGCCCAGATGATCAGCCCGCTTACAGGTATGCCGCTGCCCGGCATCCAACAAGGCTTAGATCAGATCCTCGCCGAAACCAAGCAGTTCTACTCATTTTCTTTTGGATTAGAAGGGGCGCACCCGTTCTTGTATCGCCAATACTGGAACGAGTGGAATCAGTTCATGGTGGCGCGCGAACTGTCGGCCCCTCAACTCGTAGAAAACCTCGAAAACATCTTTACTCGTTATTACGGGCACATCGCGACCTAGCAGGCCGTGCTTTGGTCATCTATTGACTATATGAACTACTCGATCACTTCAATAAATTCTAGAATCGCTATGCTTCGGCGCGATCAATCCACTTATAGGCAGTTTTGGCGTTGCGCCAAAAATATTTCTCCGTCGCCTCTGCGCCGCGCGCGGTAAAATACGTCATCACCAAGCGTTGTATATCTGCGTACTCGCGGCCACTGCGATCGGATACCGGCCAGTCGCTGCCGTAAATCAGCCGGTCCTCTCCGAACATATCCCATAGTGCGTCGAGCACCGGAACGTAAAAGTCCACATCCGTCGGCGCTGGCCTGACTTGGCTGCGCAAATCCATCAGCCCCGACACCTTGCAGTAAACCTGCGGATGAGCCGCGGCCTGACGCATCAATTCCAGCTGCGCCGGATCGGGCGGACCGCCGTCGATGGGGATGCCGCCGATGTGGTTTACGACGATGCGCAACTCGGGGAAGCGCGCCGCCAGCGCGGGCACGCCCTCGTGTAAACCCGTGTCCAGTTCCAGATCATGGGCTACTAGCATCTCAGCAGCGGCCAAGCCGTGACTTTCCGCTGCATCTACGCGAGCGCGGATGCCGACGAAAACCGGATCGGCGGCAAAGCGCTCCAAGTGAGCGGCAAACTCCGGGTCGTCAGGCTCGAGGTGGCCGACCAATCCCACGATGAAGGGGTCGGCGGCAGCCAAGTCGAGAACCCATTGGTTGTCCTCGACCCAAGGACTGCACTCAACCATGACCGTACCCGTTACGCCCTCGGGCACGGCCAGGGCCTTGTAATCTTCGGGCAGCGCGCGCCGATAGAGAATCTCATCGTCTTTTTCCGGCCAAGGCACGCCTTGGGGTCTGAACGGATCGTAGAAATGGGTGTGGGTATCAATGATCATCGAAATCGCTCCTTTTTTAAGTATGCCGCGCAGCTCATTTACCGTCCTCAGAGGACGGTTGCGCCGCATCCTGCTCCGCAGGCATACGCCAGTTTTGCGCCTCATCTAACGTAATGGTGCGAAAATCGGGCATCCGGTCGGCGTTGCGGTCCTGATGCTGATGGCCGCCTAGGATGTACATCGAGTGCTTGCGCCCCGACCCCGGCCGGTCGGCGTCGAGCAGCCGGAATCCTATATGCAGTGTCTGCCCCGGCGCGAAAACGTGCCGCTTGCTCTCCTCCAAGCTCGACCCCAACACATCCCACAAAGCCGCTTTCCACTCGAAGGTATATTCGACGTGCAAAGTGCCGTTGGCCGCGTCGGGCGGGCGCATCGTCCAAGCGATGTCGAAGTGGGGTTTGTGCATCGCCCACAGGAATTCCTCCAAGAAAGGATCGTGGTGCTGATCGAGAAAACCGGCTTGGCCATGAGGTAGGCGCGGGTGCTTCAACGGCAGCACTCGGGCGTAGTAGCGTTGGCCGTTGACTAGTTCCTCGCGGGTGAATCCGTAGATACTGCCGCCGGAGTGGTCGGAATCCACGGTAATCGACAGCGTATCGTCTCGCCACCACTTGAGGGGGTCTTCGTTTTCGATTTTGAGGGTATCGTCGCTGATCCGGGCGAAGCAGTACCAGCTATTGTCGGGGGGTGGACTCCAAGCAGTGTAGATGGTGAAATCGAAGTCGGCCGCATCCACGTAATCCGATTCGCGGTCGAAGAATCCTTCCCGGTCCAAAGCAAGACGGGGATCGAAAAAAGCCCAGTCGCCGTCGTCGCCATCTATGGTTATCGACGCGGGATCGGGCACCTCGACGAAGGGGACCGTGACGCCTACATGGGCGGACGCGATACTGGTTATGGGAACGGTCAGGACCAAGCTTAAGAGGAATGCCCTGAATAGACCGCAGCAATGCGCGTACATGTCGCTAGCTATCGTCATATAACAACCCTAAATGACTTGGACGATTCGAGCTGCGGATCGTCTTGCTTCTACTATTCTGCGTCTATCTGCGTCCATCTGCGGATCAGCTCGTAAATGATTTAGGACTGCTATATGTCGCAGCCTAGTACGCCACGCTGATAATGCGGTACTGGCTCGCGGCCCCAGCTTGGGCCTCCACCTCCACTCGGCACAGGTACGAACCCGGAGGAACTACGCGCTCGTCTTGGTCTTGGCCGGTCCAATTGTAGAGATAGGACTGGTCGGGCTGGCGCTGGCCCTCAAGGGTGCGGACGAGTCGGCCATCGAGCGTGTAAATCTGCACTTGGGCCGGCGCGTCTGTTTTCAAGACGTGGAAGCGGATTTCCGCAGCGTCACCGATCCCATCCCCATTGGGGCTGATGAACGACTGCACCGCGAGGTTGGCGATCAACTGGTCAGTGCCCGGGACGCTGGGCAAATACACAGTAGTAGCGGCGCGGCGCATCGGATCGACCGGCTGCCACACCGCTAGCTGCCCCTCGTGGCCGATGAAGGCCCGGAAGAGCGTGGCGTTGCGCTCTACGACCGTACTAAATGTCAGCGCAACTTCCTCGCGCCGCACTGTGCGCGGCAGTTCCACAAGCAGCGAATCGCCAGCGACGCGCACCGCGGCTGGCTCGGCTTCGGCACCGCCTATAGTGAGAGCGAGCGAGTCGGGGTCGGCGGGCGACGGAGTCTGCAGCAGAATGCGGTTAAACCCGGGATTGCGCGACGCAAACTCCGGCGTTATGTGGAACGAAAAAAGCTGGCGCATGCCCGCCTCAGCCGTGCGCGGCAGCACCTCGCCGGTGACTCCGGCGAGAAAGGCATCGGTAAATTCAATCTCCAAGGCGCGTATAGTCGGCGCGGTGGTCGGACGGTCTGAGCTGAGGATGAGTTGGACTTGGACGAAGCGGCGCGGGCTGGGAGACAGAAACTGCTCGCCGGAGCGCTGGTAAAAGTTGCTCCACTCGCTCCAGTCCTCGCCAATGCCGATAGAGCTCTGGGTTTCGCCGCGTAGCGCCTTCGGCATCTGGTCAAACTGCTCGGCTGTTACCTCGGTGCCATCCTTGCGGAAGTAGCGAAAATTTTCTTGCAGTTCGTTGCCCGAACGAGTGCGTGCCTGAATGCGCGCGCCCGGTGGCAGGTCGGCTTCCCACAGCAGGGATTTGATCACTTTCGCCCGGTTGTCGCCGGCAATTTTCCCCAAGTCGATAAAGTCCGAACTCATCTCCACTTGGGCCACGTGGCCCACCGCAAACATCAGCGTCTCAATCAAAAAGCCGCTCTGGTACTGGAAGCTGGACTGCGAGCCTCCGCCGCCAACCCATTCGGCCGCGATAAAGCGCACGGGGCGCGGCTCAAAAAGATAGGTCAATTGGCCAGGGAACTCGGTCGAAGACGCGAGTAAGGCATCTGTATCGCCGACGAAGAGCTGGTCGAAATCGACTTCGCCCGTCAGCGTCCGGCGACCGTTGGAAACGCTCAAGCTGTGGGTGCGGATCTGGGGCAGGTTGGAGCCGTACGTCAGCGTGCGGAGTAGAAAATCCGAAGTGCGCATCACGATCCGATCTACCCAAAACAGCGCGCCCAAGTCCCAGTCCCAAGCAATGGGATCTTGGCCGCGCTCCCGCCGTGCTCCCCAATCGGTATTGGCGTTGCCGTCGGCCATCTTGAAGGGAAAGCCCCGGCCCGAGCGCTCCTGAATCGCGCCGCCGCGCTCTAAGGTCTGTAAGGCAATGTTTTCTCCGAGCGTGTACACTTCCACCTCGGCAAGGGCGGCGTCTGGCGTCTTGGCATCTACCAAAATCCTTATGAATTGCAGCAGGTCATAGGTAGTGTCCGCCGTGCCCTCCTCGCGCGTGCCCTGCACCCGCGTCACCTCCCTCACCAGCGGCTTCACATCGTAACTCACCTCAGTCTCGTCAATGGGCTTGGTGGTGCCGCCTATCAGGTGAAAAGAGAATATGTCTTGGCGCGTCACGCGGCGTCCCTCGGATCCGAATACGCGAAACTCGCGGAAGGGCCGCGCGCCCTCTTGATCGGGAAAAATGAGGCGAATCTCCGATACGAGTACGGCCCTTCCTAGGTTGATCTCGATCCACCAGTCCTCTAAGGGAGCGTCCGGGTCGGGTTGCCAAAAGGTCTGAGCGCGACCGTCTATCGCCCGGCCGGCTGTTGCGAGGTTGGTGCCGGCCTTCCACGCGCCGCCGCGCATCTCTTTGCCGCTCACCAGTTCGTGGGTGAATTCATCTGCATTGACCGCGGCGTTGTGCACGCCCTTGAATTCGGCGGGAGTCACCGAGCCGGTTGGGGAAATTGCGAGGGTACCGGCCGGAAAGGTCCACTGCTGCCACTCGGCTCTGCGATCCACTCGGTACACTTCCAGATCGGCGCTCCGAGTCTGAGCGTACGCCGCCAGTACGAGGGCGGCCAAACTCAAACCCGCGAATAGGAGGAACAGAATGCGCTGCATAGCCTCTCCTTTTTCTAGTAGGCAACGCCCACTGCACCGAGGCGCGTGAAGCGCTCGCGCTCGGCATCGGCAGTCACCTCGGCGAGGTAGATCCCCACGGGCACCGGATTGCCGCTGTCGTCGCGCCCGTCCCATTCCCAAACAAAAGATCCGCTGCCGCGCGCGCCGGCAAACAAGGTGCGCACCCGCTGGCCGCCAAGCGAAAAAATCCGCACGGTCAACTGCACGGGTTGCTGGAGCTGGACCAAAGTACCGGAAATGCGCACGCGTTCGTTGATCCCGTCGCCATTGGGCGTTACCACGGCCGGCTGCACGGCAAAAAATGGCAGCAGGTTGCGCGCCGAAGCGGCCGTGGTCAGCACGCGCAAGTCATTGGTCAGGACCGTGGGGTTGGCATCTCCGGGCAGGACCTGCTGCGGGGCCTCATCGCTTTGAGTGTCGAAGACTCGGGCGCGAAAGAACGTGGATTGAACGAAAACTTCGGCGTCGAAAACGACGCGCAACGCACTCGGCGATTGGTGCGTCAGCCGTTGGCTGGGAAAGAACAGCTTCAGGCTCTTCTCGCCCTCGACGACGCTGTCGGGCGCGGTGGCGACGGGCGGATCGCCCGTAAACATTTCCCTGAACTGCGGCCTAGCGGGCGTGAGAATCTCCAAGGCGTCAAAGCCCACGTCCGTCTCGCTGATGTCGGCGCGGATGTCGTAGGCAAACGTCGAGAGCTCGCCGGCCGGCACTCGGGGCTTGTTGCCCAAGGGGCGGGGGGTTTCCAGCGCGGAGATTTCCCCTATTAGCTGCTGGGCCAGCGGCGGGATGGAGTGCTCGACCACCAGCGAGTTGACCCGGATGCCGTCGAGGATGGAGTGGCTGGTGAGTGCGATTTCGAGCTGGAAAAAACGACGCGGGCTAGGCAGCTCAATCCGCTGGCCGGACTCGGCAAAGGGCGGCGACCACTCGCTCCAGTTGACTTGGTCGTCTTCGACCGGACCGCGCACGTTCAGACCCAGCCGGCCGTAGTCGCTCTCTGAGACTTCCTGCACATCGCCGGTGAAAACATTGACGATTTCGTAGAACACCTGCGGTGTATCGTCGCGGCCCGTGCGCATGCGAATGGAGATGTCTGCATCGGCCATTGGCTCGACGTCGATGCGGCCTTCTTGCTGGCGCAGGGTCTCGGTCGTCCACAGCAGGCGGCTAAAGTTGGCCACTTCGCCCAAGTCGATGATCTTGGACCGATAGCGCCCCCCCGGCGGAAAGCCCGCTCCGTACACCTCGAACTCGGCGATCTCAAAGGGATTGGTCGAGGTCACGTTGAGTTGAATGTAGCGGACGAATTGCAAGGGAAAGGGAATTTGCGCCACGCTTTCCGTGGTGAAATCCACCTGCGTCAGCAGGTTGTACACCGGCAGATTTTCCGGCGTGAAGCTCACGCCGTCGCTGACCTGAACTTTATAGCCGCGAATGAAGTCGTCGGCAAAGGGCCGCCCCCGACTGTCGGCCCCCTCCGGGCGCGGAAAAAACGAGATGCGATTGACGGGGAAGCGCGTGCCCAAGTCAAAGAAAAAGGTCCGGCCCGCTTGCAGCACCCCGAAATCCTTGAAGCGATTTTCGCTGGAAGTCTGCACATCGCCATCGACGAGCGGGGCATTCGTCTGTTTGAAGGGCACGTTGTCCCACACCCGCGCCTCGGCCACTTCACTGATGAAGTCCAAGGGAAAGCCCTCGGTCCATCTTAGCTGCCGGACGATGTTATCGCTGGGATTAAAACCCACCAATTGAATGGCCCCGGCGGCATCAAAGCTGATGGCCGTGGAGTTTAGCTCGTCGTCCTTCCAAGAGCGACCCGCACCGCCCAATTCCCACTGCCGCACCTCGCCCACCGCCGACGCCGCCAACCACGCGACCCCAACTAGCGCTCTAGCAGTACAAAACAGCGATCTGAACGCGCGCAAAATAATTTCCTCACTTTACTGCGAAATATAGCCCGTTTTCACCCAGAACCTCAACCCCAGAAAATCACATTGCCGACCATGCCGGTAAAGTGATCGACGAACAGGAAAAGGCCCCCCGGCACGATATGCCCGGCAATCATGCCCATGAAAAAGGGGCGCGTCTTGCGGTAGAGCGCCACGCCCCCGTAGCGCAGCACTGACACCTTGATTAGCCACGCCAAGAACATGTCGAACCACAGGTGATCCATGATCCCGGTCGGGCCAATGGGGTAGCCGAGGGGATGGAGAGGCCACCAGACGTAGTACCAGCGCGCCAGCATCAAGAGCAGCATCACGCCCGCCCCAATCCCGGTATTGATCCAACCCCACAAATGCGGTTCGCTCGGCGTGCGAATCAAGCCTGCGGCATAGTCGTAAAATCCGTGTTTACCCCCGGGTATTTTCAGATTGAGCGCCCCGTACGAATAGCCCAGTTCCATCACCACCCACATCGCCGAGACCATCCCGACGGCCATAGCCAAGAGCATCGTCCAGAACAGCGGGCGTTTGGAACCGCCGAACCCCTCGCCCAATTTGAGGCTGTTAGCGGCTGACGTCATGGCGAAACTGCGCCCATTCGTCCAGAAAAAGGTCGTCGCCAGCACGACCATGCCCTGGGCACCGATGGCCGACGAGCCAACGGCGGAGACGACGATGGCGGCCGGGCCGACCGGGACCGAACCGTCCGAAAGCCCCCCTTCGGCGATTAGGCGAGTAAACCCTACAAAAAGCGCAAAAGTGGTAAATAAAAAGGCTAGGACGACCCAGACGGGCAGGCCCGCTAGCGCGAGCCACGCGACCATCACTGCGCTGCTGCCCAGCAGGACGAGCACAGCCGTCCGGTAGGATAGAATTTCGCCGGAATCATCTACCGTCGGATCGCCCCACAGGGCCTTGCGGCAGACCGCCCACAGGTGCTTGCGGGCCGCGAACAGGCCAAACAGAAACAGCACCAACATGCCGCCCATCGACTGGTGGACGAGAATCGGATCGATGATCGAGTGCCCACCCCCCAGCATCTCCGAACTAGTGACGCCTAAGACGGCAAATGTGGTGCGCAGGGCGTTGGCGAAGAGGTTGAAAAACCACAGACTGAAGGCGATTTCGGTCTTGAGAAAGTAGAAAAAGCCCAAAATGTTGAAGCGAAATTTGAATTGCAGTTCGGACAGGTTGTCGAAGATGGGCAGGATGAAGTGGATGGGATCGACGTTGGTGGCAATGGGCACGGTCTCCGGGAAGTAGTTGTGTAGCCCGTGCAGGGTGCCCCAGATGGCCGGCACGGCAAATCCGGTCCACATCACCGGATTTTTGAAGAATGGAGCAATGCGCTCCCCCCCAGCATCCTGCTCCGTGATGGCCATCGGCACCTGGACCAGCGGATAGGTCAGCCGCTCATAGTCGTTCCACTGCTTGCGCAGAATCGCCATCGCGGCAATCATCGCCAAAAACAAGGCCCACACGAGCGGTGCCCAGTGCAAGAACATCGGCAACCAGCCGGCCCACGGGATGGACCGGCCCTGCTCCAAGCCTTCGTAAAAAGGCCACATGACCGCGAGGTCGCGCGGCTGCAACCAGTCCGCTATGTGGGGCTGGATGAGCGTGTGCCAGTCGTTTTCCGGCGTGGCATAGTAAAAGGGGGTGAGGATCGTGCCGATGAACCGAGCGGCAAAAAACACCGGCAGGGGCGAGGCCATGACCATCATTATGTAGATGAGCAGCAACTCGCCGCGGTTTAGCCCCGCTCGCGGATGGACCAGCTTGAGCAGCGGGTTGATCAAACCAGCGAGGAAAAAGAGCAAGAACAGGGCACCAACCGTGCTGGTCCCGAGCGTCATGTACGAGCCGCGCAGATAGAAAACCCCATACGAGTCGCCCGCAGCCACGAAAAACGTGAACAGGCAGCCGAGGATCAGCGCTTTAGGCGTGAAAACTCGGGCCGCTGGGGGTCGCAAGGATTATATCCCGCCGGTGGCAGCAAAAATTCGGACGAAGACGATCGATTGCTTCTGAGTTTGCTCCGCGAAGAACTGACGCTCTAGCAGGAAACCCGCGTTCATGGTCAGCTCGTACCCCTGATAGGACGACACATTGGTCAGCAGGGCCGAAAACACGAGGCTGCGGAAGTCATCGATATAGCTCGGCGACGCCTCGGCTGGACGCTCGACTAAGTTCTCGAAGAGGCTGAATTCAACGCCAAAGTCCAAGTGCGTCTTCGGCAGGAGCGCGTACTGGCCCAAAAAGAAAAAGCTCTCGGTCAGTTCGTTGGATTCCAAACCGGCTAGCGCGGTGGGCGTTTCTCGCTCGTACATGCTCTTCCACTTGGGATAGAGGGCGAGCCGGTCGCTGGGACGGATGGCGTAATCGGCCTTGTTAATCAGACCCAAAAACGAACGGTCGCGCTTTAGACCGGCCTGCTCACCGAGTTGGTTGAAGCGCTCGTACTTCAGCTTGCCCTCGACGTTCAGGTTGCGGATGCGGAAGTAGCGGGCCCGCACGTATAGCGAGTTGACAAAGGTATCTTGGTTGTCGAGCGGATCGGCAAAATCCGTCAGTCCGATGGGGTCGCGCCAGACGATGCGGTCCTCGGGCAAGTTGTCGGCCACTAGTTTGGCGTGTTCAAAAAGGGATATATCTAACCCCGGATAGGATTTTTCCACGGTCAGCAGCCCGTAAAACGAGCGGCTCTCGCGGTCGCTGCTCAGTTGGTGCTCGGCGAGCCGACCAACGGTCAGCCGGGAGCTCTCGGTGATTTTTAATCCCCCGTACGCGTTGTACCCGCGATGGTCGCGCTCGTAGGGGTAGTCGGGCAGGCGGTCGTCTTCAAAGCGGTCGATAATCGTGTTGTTGTTCATGTCCATGCCAAAGAGAAACTCTGGCGGATCAACCTGATAGCGCAGGAAAGGCTCGACGTAATCCGGGCGGCTGTTCTGGTTTTGGTTGAAGTCGGAGATAAAATCGTTGTTCTCGTCCAGCCCGGGAAAAATCTCCGTGTCGCGGCCCTGCGAGCCGCCTTGGCCGCCAAACCCTTGACTCTGGCGATAGCGCTGCCAGTCGGTGTAGCGATCTTGGTCGTCGTTGTCATCGACAAACTCAAAGAGGTTTTGGGTCTCGCTGGCGTAGTCGATGACCCCGCCCGGATCGGCGATAAAGGCCGTGGTGCTGTAATCCGGATCTATGGTGAACGCCTCGCCGTACGCAAAGAAGGGGTAGCGCTGGTACGAGGCCGTGACGTACCCGGCTTCGGCCGTTTCCTTGTAGGCAGCTAGCTTGCGAAAGTTCTGGTTGGGAAAGCGGCGGAAGCGGCGATTGAGGGCCCATTCGGCCCGCAGATCGAAGTGGGCGAGGTTGATCAGCTCCAGGTCCATACCTATCACCTCGTGCCCAGTCGGCAGGCCGTAGGCAAAGCGCACAAAGGTCTGATTGGAGCCATCGGTGATCTCGTCGCGGGCCTGGGCCACCGGCAAGAAAACCTGCTCGCCCCGGGCATTGGTCTGGAGGTTGGAGGCGATCTCTATGCGGTAGTCGTTGGATACCACCAGCTCGAATTCGAGCTTCTTGGCCTCGCGGAAAGTGCCCACTTTTTCGGTTGGACTGAAGTCGTTGCGAATGTCGTAAATAAGCTCAATTACGTCCGAGCCGCTCACTTCCAAAATGCCTTCGCGCCGCACGCCACCGCGCACCAAGGGCACGATTTCCGGGTGCAGCTCGCCGTCGATGATCACCTGATCGACAAAAAACGAGGCTCCGGTTTCCTCGGATTCGGGCGAATCGTCTGCGATGCGGATGATGACCCGTTCGACATTGCCCGTGTTCTGCGGGCCGGTCAGCAGGCCCTTGAGCGAGTTGTCGCCGAGGCTCAACTCGCTGCTGGTATTGGACACATTGACCCACGTCAGGCCCAGCTTGGCGAAATCGCCCACTTGGGCCACGCCGCGCGCGCCAAGGAGGCGGGTCGTGTTTTCGATCGCCGAAGCTCCCCCCGCCTCGTTGAGCGCGGTAAACCCCGGCGCGTTGAGCCGCGAGCCGAGGAGAGTCAGCGCGTACTTGTCGGCGAGAAAATCCCACTGCAACCCGTTGAACGTGGGCTTGGAAAAAGTCAAGGGGGTGAGCGTCGTGCGGATGGCGTCGCCCACCGTCAGAGAAGTGTGGAACTGGCCGTGGCTGGCCGACGAGATGACGAGGCTGTCGAACCATCGCCCAAAACGGGTACCCTTCAAGAGGGCGCTGCCCTGGCGCAGGGGACTGGTTTCAGTCCAGTCGTAGATGACCCAGCCGCGATTGATGTACTGGCCGAAGAGGTTGTAGTTGCGGGTGCCTTCGAGCAGAATGTTGACGTAGCGCTCATAGTTGTCGCGCGCGTAATTGCTGTACTCCCAGCCGCGCCACTGATACTCGTAGTACAGATTCTGCGGCAAGTACCACTTGCGCCGGTTGGGTGCCAAGGCACCGGGATGGATGCGCACCCCGCGAATCCCGGGTTCCTCAACTGGCCGAAAGCCCGTAGATAGCTGGGCGAAAGCCGTGGACTCCGAGAGTACAAACGCGCACCACAACAGCAAGATCGGCCCTCTGCTAAAAAGGGTTCTCAGCCTCATGATCCATCTCCTAATGGGGAAAAGCCCGCCTAAGTCTGCGAGCACCATCGGCTGACAATATACGCCCCGTTCCCACTGCTCACCAAGTCAGAACCGCGCTGTCGCGCCTGCAAAAAACAGATTTTTTTGCGGCAAATTTGTTTCGCCTGTCTATATTTTTTTGTTTATAATGTAAAATCATCTCATCCTGAAAGGAGGTTGCACAGCTTGCTGAACGACACTTCCCATATTCCTTTTTCTTTTTTCCATCTCTTCCAATCAAGGAGCGTATAGCATGAGAAAGTTCGGCTTTTTCGCCTTGTCCTTTGGACTGGCGTGTCTATTGAGCACGGCTGCTTTTGCCCACGTAGGCGTGACCGTGTTCTATCCTCAGGTGCCCGATCCGGCTGCCATCACCATCGACGGCAACGACGACGACTGGGGCTGGTACGACCCGGCTCTCGCCCTCAATCAGCCCGATTTCTTCGACCGAGCCAGTGATTTCGTCGAGTTGTCGGACTACGACTTCACCATCCTCAACGCTTGGTCGGCGGAGCCAGACAACAAGTGGTACGGCTTTGCGCGCTTTGTCGATGACACCCTCAAGTACGATTCGCCCGTCAAGGAGTGGTGGAAAGACGACTGCTTGCAGATCACCGTTGACGCCGATCACCTCGGCGGCAATATCCTCGGTTCCGACCTCGAGCAGATCGCCAATGGCCAGCGCTGGCACGTGCGCATCTTCCCGCCGGCTGGCGAATCCCTGTTGCCCAACCAGACCTGCTTCTTCTACAGCCAGCTAGAGTTCATCGACTCCACAGAGCTGCTTTGGGGAGTGGAGCCGGAGTTTTTCGAGGCCGCATGGACCGTCCTGCCAGCAGGTGCCGAGAATCTGACGGTTGGCCCGGTTGAGTACACCTATGAGTGGCGGGGTGCCCTGTGGGACATCTGGGGCCTGAGCGAAGCCGAGAGCACGCGGCACACCTTCGCCGAGGACGACGTGATCCACCTCGGCTATCGCCCGCTCGACGCCGACCGCCCCGGCGGTGGACGCAAGCACTCCATGTACATCAACGACGGCAGCCAGTCGCAGGACGTCGACGCTTCGCAGATGCCCGACTTCTGGGCGCTGGCAGCGACCGAGACCAACGTGGAAAATGACACTTGGGGCCACATCAAAAATAGCATGTCCCAACGCCTCAAGTAGCAGTTCAGCAGTATCTGTTCCGAGGGGAAGGGGCGCGTGTGCCCCTTCCCCTTAATCATTTGCGTCGCCCGTTCGGGCGACGGAGAGCATCTTGCGGAGACTAGCTGGTGAGAAGCCGTCTGAAAATTCTTAAAGGTGCAATCTTGGCCTATATTGTGCTGGTGGGCGTTTGCAGCCCCGGAGCAGCGCAAGAGTGGTGGCAACTCGGCGGGCAGGGCGGCGTCGCGCCAGCGGACGTGGCGGACTTCAGCCTGATGATAGACGACGCAGCCGCTTCCCACGCACTCCAGCCCTTTGAACTCGACCCGAGCGAAAACATCTTGCCCCAGCTCGGTCCTTGGCAGCGCTGGCGCTTTCCCACCGACCCACAATTTCGCTCCGGCCATCCGCGCTTCTGGACGGACATCAACCACGACAGACTATACCAAGCCACGGAAAGTTTTCTCTTCGTCGATGGGGATCCAACCACATACATAGAGCGGCGAGACTTAGCTGGCATTTTCTATACCATAGACTTGGGCACCCAAGTGCCCGTAGAGCGCTTTGTCTTTTTCCCTCCCGAAGGCGTCAGTCCCGAAAGCGACGAGCCTTTCAGGCCCAATTACATTCTCAAGTCCTATAGTCTGACGGCTGCCAAGGCCGAGACCGGCATTATGCAAGAGGAACTGGCGCGCGGGTTCGTCTGGCGGGGCGACGGGCCGTGCTGCCCGCTGGCCATCCCCCTCGGCTATGAGGAGCGCAATGCCGACGTGATGACCGAAATCGCGTTTCCCACCCAATACCTCCGCTTCTTCCGCCTAATCGCCATTCCCGACGGATTTACCCTGTACGGCGACCCCATTGTCACGCGCTCGGCCTTTGCCGAGATGGAAATCTACGGTCGGGGTTTCGCTCCGCAGGCGACCTATGAGTCGCAGGTCATAGATTTGGGACGGGAGGTCAACTTCGGGCAAGTGCGCTTAGCGGTGAGCAAATGGCGCAAGGACGGGGAGCAACTGCTGCCGTCTGACGGCCCAACCCGCGCCCAAGTGGAAATCCGCACCGGGCGCGACGACACCCCAACGGCTTATTTCGGCTTTGACGATCTGGGTGCCCACGTAGAGGTAACCAAGAAGCAATGGGATCGACTGATACCGCTAGAGACGCGCGGCGCGACCATCGCGGTCGGCTTTCGCGGTCCGGTGGCCGAAGATCTGCAAAACTGGAGCTTCTGGTCGCTGCCGTTGGAGGGTTCGGGCCAGCATCCGCGCCTGCCGTGGGGCCAGTACTTCCAATTGCGCGTGCAGTTAGAAACGGACGGGCTGTGGGAATTTGCCCGCCTCGATTCCCTGCAAATCGAAATCGCGCCCCTGCTAGCCGACCGGGTCGTCGGCGAGATCGTCCTCGCGGAGGAACCCCACCCCCAAGGTGGACAAGTGCGCGTCCCAGCGGGCGCAAAAACCCCATTCACGTACGACTTAGGCGTAGAATTTGCCAGTGCAGACCGCATCGGCTGCGACGCCGTGCGCATCTCAGCGCCAGCGGAAGCCACATTTCGCTATTTGGAGATGGGCGACCCGCTCAGCGCCGTAGAGCCGGATAGCCTGCTGCGCGAAGCAAGCGGCTTTGTGGTGTTCTTACCGCGCCCCTTGCACCCCAGCGGCGACCAGCGGCTGCGCATCGGCCTCGAAGCCGTGCTGTACGGCGAAGCTGGCGAATTTGGCGGCGAGGTCTTCAACCGCCACGAACCGAGCTTGTTGCAGCGCGTCGAAGGAGGAGACGCCAGCGCGGAGCTAGGTTCCAACCAGTTACTCGTCGTGGCGTCTGCCGCCTCCACGGGCGGGGTGTTGGGAGACGTCGAGGCAGGTAACGGCGCGTTTACTCCCCAAGGCGATGGCATAAACGACCTGTTGTCCATACAATACACCCTTTTCCGGGTGCGGGAATCGTCCCAAGTGCAAGTCGGCCTCTACGCTCTCGACGGCCGACCGGTATGGCAAGCACCGCCCAGCGTGCAGGGCGCAGGACGCCATGCGGTCCACTGGGACGGTCGGGACGCAACCGGGCAGCTAGTCCGCCCAGGCGTGTACCTGGCGCGTGTGGAAGTGGAAACGGACCAGGGGCGAGCGGTGCGGTTGCAGCCCGTCGCCGTGATCTATTAAACGAAAGAGTCAAACTCAATGAAAACATGGATAGGCTGTCTGCTGTGCGCCGCGCTGCTCGCCGCAGGCTGCGGGCACAAATTGGGCTATCGCCACTTTGCCGGCCCTATATTACCGGCCACTAATTTGGCGGGAGCGGATTTCGTCGTCCGCGACGACCACAGCATCACCTTCGTCAAAAACCGCTTGGAGGTGAGCTTGTTGCCGCTGACCGTGGCCATGCTCAATCGGCAGCTAAGCGGCCATTCGCAGCGGCCGGAGGGCTTTCACGATCCCAACCCCTATCTCGCGCCGGTCAATCCCTACACTTATGGCGACTGGAAGCCGGGCTGGGAAGAGGAGCATCCCACCCGCTTTACGGTCTTTCTGCTCAAGGTCAAGAACTACGCCTACCCCAAGGTATGGCTCAATCCCTACGCCATAGAAATCGCCAGCGCCAATGGCCGGCGCTACCAAGCCTTCACCCGGCTGGCGCTAGACGAGTACTTTGCCCCGTATGCCATAGGCTATGCGGGTAACACCTTCCTTCCTTTCCGCGAGCGGCGCGATCTTCTGACTCGCACCATGTATCCAGAAGACGAGATGATCTTCAGCGGCCAAGAGCGCGAAGGCTTCATCGCCTTCGCCCCGCTGGCCAACGATGTCGAAGCGTTCGAAGTGCGGATCCCAGAGATGGTACTGCGCTTCGACTACCGCGATCAGCCGGTGGAGACCATCGACATCGCCTACCCATTTACGCGCGAAGTGTACTTGGCCAAGCAACGCCGCGCCGAGGAACTCTAACGGTGCTTGCTCGGGCCATTGCAGGAGTCACCCTCGCGTCGCTGTGGTGGAGTGGCTGCGGACCGCAAGTAGATAGCGATGTGGTCGCTAGAGTAGGCGACGAAGAAATCGAACTCGCAGACCTGCGCCAGTTCCGCGAAGAATCCACCGCCAACTACCGCGACCCCGAAGAGGGCCTCCAGGCATGGCGCTTCTACTTGCAGACGATGATCGACATGAAGCTGATGCTCCTCGCGGCGCAGGAGCGGCAGTTAGATCAGACGGTGGAGTTCATGCGTCAATGGGATCGGGAACGGCGCAAGAAACTGGTCGATGAGTACGCCGTGCGGACCATCCTCGCGGATGTAGATCTCGCGGTAGAAGGTATGCGTCAGGAGTTTGCGACCAGCAAGTGGAATCGGATGTTGCGCTTGGCCCATATCCGTACCGCCAGCGAAGCAGAAGCCCAAAAGGCCATGCGCGACTTGGAGCAGGGGTGGAATTTTGCCGAGGTGGCCCGCAGGTATTCTATAGCGCCGACAGCCACTCACGGCGGGGCGATTGATGCCTGGTACGGACGCGGCAACTTGGAGGAGATGGGCCTACCTTTAGAAGTGGGAGAGCAGGTATTCGACCTACAGGTTGGAGGCTTGAGCCAGCCCTTACTGGTAGGGGAACACTACGAGATTTTCAAGGTGCTGTCCCAAGGCCCAGCACCTACGCACTACCGAGCGGCCTTTCTCCGAGAGCAGTACTGGAACGAGTTCCGCACCCGCTGGAATGGGTTGATCGCACAGCTCAAAGAGCGACTAAACGCCCAACTAGATGGCGAGGCAATCCAGTTACTAGTCGAGAGAATGGCCGAATCCGACGGCCGCGGGATGTTGTTGGGTCCCGAAGAACAGGAAGTGATCCTCTGCCGCTTCAAGGGTGGGCAGGTAACGCTGCTGGATTTTGCCGAAACCTACAACGCCTATTGGTTCATCCGCTCGGTTTCCTTTGACAGCAGCGGGATTGCCGAGTTCATCCACCGGGACCTCTTGCCGCGCACTCTCGTCTATCAAGCGGCGTTGCAGGAAGGCTTGGACCAAGATTCGACCATAGCGGCTTGGTTGCAGGACAAGAAAAAATCACTGCTGCTCGAAGCCCTCCGCAGAGAAGAGGTCGTGGAGCGGACCGAAGTTGACAGCGCCATGGCCCGCCAGTACTACGACGACCATCCGCAAATGTTCATGGAACTGGAAGAAATTCAGATGGCGGAAGTGCTGGTGGCGACCCGCGCCGAAGCAGAACAGCTCTTGCAGCGAATCCGCGCTGGCGAACGCCTAGAAACGCTGGCCGCCCGCCACACGCTGCGCACGGATGCCGAGAGCGGGCACGGGCAATACCACATCCACAACCACCCCTCCGAACGGCGAGTTTTCGGTGCCCTCTACGACTCAGTAGTCGCCGCGCCGGTGGGAGTGCTCACTGGCCCGGTAGCTCTCGACGAGGGCTACTCAATATTCGAGGTGCGGGAGCGCATTCCCCCGCGTCCCACGCCCTTTGCACAGGCGGCTTCGCGGGCGCGGTGGTGGGTGCAAAAGCGGCAAGAAAAGACCCTCTTCGACTCCCTGTTCATCCGGCTCAGGAATCAATACGCCGATCGGGTTGTGGTGTTTGAAGAGCAGTTGGGCAGACTAGACGCCAGTTCCGCTAGCCCATGACATCACCCCTTGTATGTTGGGCAACCATAAAGGTTGCCCCTACCTGTTTATTTGCCAGCGCATTCGTAGGGGCAACCCTCGTGGTTGCCCATGCTCACCCCAACGCTCCCGCCTAGTCCGTGGCTGCAGTTTTGTCTTTGTGGGTGCTGCTCGTCGTAGGCAGCGCGGGATGCGGGCCAGCAGACCCGGAGATCGGACCGGCATTTGTCGAGGTGGCCCAAGAGGCGGGGATCGAATTCCACCATCAGAACGGGGCGAGCGGGCGCTACTACTATGTGGAAACCTATGGGTCGGGCGCAGCCTTCCTCGACTACGACAACGACGGCGACCAAGACCTCTATGCGGTCAACAGCGCGCCGCTACCGGGTTTTGTCGCCGAGGACCTCCCCACCAACGCGTTCTATCGCAACCGAGGCGACGGAACCTTTGCGGATGTGACGGCGCAAACGCGGACGGGCCATCCGGGCTATGGTATGGGTGCCTGCGTCGGAGACATCGACAACGACGGACATGTGGATCTGTACGTGACCAACTTCGGCCCCAACGTCCTGTATCGCAATCAGGGCGACGGCACCTTTGCCGATCAAACTGCCGACGCCGGGGTCGGCGATCCTCGCCTGAGCACTAGCGCGGCGTTTGCCGACATCGACAACGACGGCGATCTAGACCTCTATGTAGCTAACAACGTCTCCGTTGACCTAGCGTACGACGAAGGATGTCGCCAAGGGGAGACCCCGGTCTATTGCGCCCCCACTCAGTACAAAGGAGAATCCGGTGCTCTCTTCCGCAACGATCAGGGCGGGAAGTTCGCCGATATTACCCAGCCAGCCGGCGTGTACAGCGAGGCCGGCCGCCAATTAGGCGTCGTCTTTGGCGACTATGACGGCGACGGCGACGCGGACCTGTATGTGGCCAACGACATGAAGGCCAATTTCCTCTTCCGCAACGACGGTGCAACGCGGTTCGCCGAAGTGGGATTGAGCGCGGGGGTGGCACTCAGCGAGAGCGCTCGCCCCGAAGCCGGCATGGGCACGGACTTTGGCGACTGCGACCGGGACGGCGACCTAGATATCGTGGTCTGCAACTTCCAGTGGGAGAGCTGCCGCCTCTATCGCAACGACAGCGACGGCACCTTTGCCGACCTGAGCTTTCCGTCGGGATTGGGCGAGCCTACGCTTTCTACCTTGACTTTTGGCACGGATTTTTTCGACTACGACAACGACGGCGACCTAGACCTCTACCTAGCCAATGGCCACGTCCATCCAGAAGTACAGGCATTCGACCAAGCCGCGTCTTATCCGCAGCCGGACCAGCTCTTTGCCAACGACGGAGCTGGGCGATTTGCGCTGGTGCCGACTACGACCTTGGGCGGAGTCGGCCGGGGCGCAGCCTTTGCCGACTACGACAACGACGGCGATCTAGATGCTTTTGTCTCCAACAACAACCAGCGGGCATTTTTGCTGCGCAACGACAGCGGCCAGCGCAACCACTGGATCGCCTTTAAGACCATCGGCCGGGTCAGCAACCGGGACGGGATCGGGGCGGTGATCCGGGTCGTAAGCGGCGATTTGGTGCAGGTCGAGGAGGTGCGCAGCGGCAGCAGCTATCTCTCGCAAAACGATCTGCGGGTGTACTTCGGCTTGGGCCAGCGCAAACAGGTGGATCGCGTCCAGATCCGCTGGCCCAGCGGGATCGTGCAGACGCTCGTACAAGTGCCCATCGACCAGCTCCACCAAGTAGAAGAACCTCCCTCCTCCGGCTGAGCATGAGCAACGCGGATCGTCTTGTTTCTACTATCCTGCGTCCATCTGCGACCATCTGCGGATTCTTATGAATGAGGTAGGATCGTATAGCATGAGCAACCAGTGGAATAGGACTAGAACGTACCGCTGGACCATTGCCTGCCTGCTAGCCCTGCTCTACGGGTGTACACCCGCCGAAGAGAGCCTAGGCGAGCGGGAGGTCCGCTACCAGCGCCAGATCGCGGAAGATCCGACGGACGCCGAGGCCCATTACGCACTCGGCCAAGTGTACCACGAACAAGCGCGCTACCCTGAGGCCCTACAGTTCTTTCGCCGGGCTTTGGCGTTGGACTCCTCCCATACCGGAGCGCAGGTGGGAATCGGCAACATCCTGTTTAAGCGAGGCGAATTAGATCAAGCTGCACAAGCATACCAAAGGGTCGCGCAGGGATGCGCCGATTGTGCGGACGCGCACCGGGGGCTGGGTGCCGTCTATTTGCGGCAGCAACGCTTTGTAGAAGCCCGTCAAGCCTACCAGCAGGCGCTTTTAAGCGAGCCAGACCACGCTCCCTCGCACTACAACATCGGCGCGGCCTTCGGCCAAGAAGGTGCGTATCAAGAGGCGGCGGCGGCGTTGGAACAGGCCATTGCCAGCGACTCTAAATACATTCTAGCATACACCGCGCTGGGCGATGTGTACTGTCTCAAGCTGGGACAGTGCGAAAAAGCCGCTGAGCTTCTCGAGCGGGCCGTAAATTTGCAACCAACAGCGGTCGCCCCTCAGATCGGCTTGGGGCGGGCATACCTCCGCTTGGGAAGGTACGAGGAGGCCGCGGCGAGCTTTGAGGCGGCCATTGCCGCGGATTCGACGGCCGCGGCGGCATTTAACTGGCTGGGGGTAGCCCACACCAAGCTGGGGCAATACGAGCCAGCGGCCCAAGCCCTGCGCCGCGCCATTCACCTCGATATGCTCGATCCCCAGGCCTATTACAACCTATCCCAGACCTACCAGAAACAGGGCAAGGCCAAGGAAAGCGATGCGGCTCTGCGCGCCTTCAACCGCATTGACGCGTACTCCGGGGACATTCTCCGGTGGAAAACAATACTGGACGGCAACCCGCACGATGCTATGGCGCTCTTTGAACTGGGCCGGATCTACGCGAGACTGGGCGTGGCAAGCGAAGCAGCAGCGTCCTTCCAGCGCGCGCTGACGATCAACCCCACCCATGCGCCGGCCTGGCACAATCTGGGCAATGCCTACGCCCGCCTCGACCGCTTGGACGAGGCCATCGCCGCCTTCCGCCAAGCGCTGGCACTGGACGAAGAGTACGCTCTCGCTTGGTACAACCTCGGCAACGCCCATTTTGCCAAGGGGGAACTGGCGCAAGCTCGCAAGGCATTCACTGCGGCGCTCGATCACCGGGAAGGGTACGCGGACGCCTACCACGGCCTCGGGGGAGTGGCGCTGCGCGAAGGGGCAGCGGAGGAGGCATTGGACCACTTTCGCACGGCACTGGCGACGGATTCAAGCTATGCCCGCGCCCATTACGGCTTGGCCTTGGCCTACCGGGCGCTCGGCGACTCCCTACGCGCCGTGCAGGCTCTGGCGCGCTTCAAGCGACTGCGCGGAGAACCGTAACATGAGATCTATGCTGGGCGTGGCTCTTGTCGCGCTATCTTGTGCCACAGAGCCGCCGATGCCCTACCAAGCCCCTAGCACAAAGCGCATGGCAGCTCGCTTGGCGGAGATCGCGCAGAATTTGAACCCCGCCATTAACACCTATATCAACGCGGCGCGAGTAGAATACCTCAAGACCTTGCCGCAGCCGCCCGATACCGCCGCTCGCCTGCGCGCCAGTGCCTATCTAGCGCGGGAGCTGTTGCGCGCCGGCCAAAGTCAAGCCGCCATTGACAAATTCGAAAAGCTCCAGCCGCAACTCCAACAAGTCGATCTCAGACTGACCCCAGACGTACGCGTCCTGCTGGGACTGTCCTATATGCGCCTTGGAGAGCAGGAAAACTGTCTCGCGCGGCACGCAACGGCCTCGTGTCTTTTGCCAATTGGCGGCGACGGAGTCCACACCATTGAGCGAGGGGCTCGGGCGGCACTGGCAGAATTCACCGCGTATTTAGCAGATCACCCAGACGACCTGACCGTTCGCTGGCTCTTGAACATCGCCTATATGACCTTGGGCATGTATCCCGAACAAGTGCCAGCGCAATGGCTCGTCCCTCCCGAGGTTTTTGTCTCCGACCACGATATCAAGCGCTTCGCCGATGTGGCACCAGCGCTAGGCTTAGATTTGGTCTCCATGGCCGGCGGCAGCATAATGGACGACTTTGACGGCGATGGCCATCTGGATATCATGGCCTCATCTTGGGGCCTCAACGACCAAATCCGCTATTTTGCCAATCTCGGGAATAGGACCTTTGAGGAACGGACCGCAGCAGCCGGCCTGACCGGGATCGTCGGCGGCTTGCAGATTACACACGCCGACTACGACAACAACGGCTATGCAGACGTATTGGTTTTGCGCGGGGGCTGGTGGGAAGACGACGGTCTGCATCCCAACTCGCTATTGCACAACAACGGCAACGGAACCTTTGCCGACGTTACCGAGCAGGTCGGCCTGCTCACCTTCCACCCGACGCAGACAGCCGCCTGGGGCGACTACGACAACGACGGCTGGCTGGACCTTTTCGTTGGCAACGAGTCGTATGGAGGCCGGATCCACCGGTGTGAACTTTTTCACAGCAACGGGCGAGCAGAGGATTTGCAGTTTGCCGAGGTGGCCCAAGCAACCGGAGTCGCCATCGTCGGCTATGTAAAAGGAGCCGCCTGGGGCGATTACAACAACGACGGCCTAATTGACCTGTACGTCTCGCGGCTCACTGGTACCAATTTCCTCTTCGCCAACGACGGCCCCAACGAATTCGGCGGATGGACCTTTACCGACAAGAGCAAGGAAGCAGGCGTAACCGAACCGCTAGGCAGCTTCCCGGTTTGGTTCTGGGACTACGACAACGACGGCTGGCTAGACATCTTTGTCTCGGGATACCATTACGAGGCCAGCGCCGGCGATGTAGCCGCCGACTATCTAGGGCTAGCGACTGCAGCCGAGCGTCCCCGCCTGTACCGCAACAACGGCGACGGGACTTTTGCCGAGCGCAGCGCGGAGGCAGGCGTTGACAAAGTGCTCTATACGATGGGTTGCGATTTCGGCGACCTCGATAACGACGGTTGGCTAGATTTTTACGTCGGCACGGGGTCGCCCTCGCTTCGCTCGGTCATGCCCAACCGCATGTTCCGCAATGCCGACGGGCGCTTTTTCGAGGACGTTACCACCTCCGGCGGCTTCGGCCATCTGCAAAAGGGGCACGGCGTGGCCTTTGGCGACCTCGACAACGACGGCGACCAAGATATCTATGCGGTCCTGGGTGGGGCCTATACCGGAGACGTGTTCCAGAACGTCCTCTTTGAAAACCCCGGGCACGGCAACCACTGGATCACGCTCCTGTTGGAAGGAGTGCAATCCAATCGCGCCGCCTTGGGAGCGCGCATCAGGGTTCAGGTCGCAACTGTGGAGGGGACGAGGAACATCTACGCCACCGTCGGCACGGGGGCCAGCTTCGGCGGATCAAGTCTGCAACAGGAAATTGGTCTGGGACAAGCCACGGCCATCGAAGCCGTCGAAATTACTTGGCCGGCCACGGGCGCGCGGCAACTGTTTACCGACCTCAAAATGGATCAGTCCTACCGCATCCGCGAAGGCGACCGCACGCCGGTCCAACTCGACCGCCGCTAGCCATGCATGCTACAGTGGGAGACCGCGCTATAGCAATGCGGAATGATCGAACGGTTCGAGCTGCGGATCGCCTTATTTACTATTCTGTGTCCATCTGCGTCCATCTGCGGATCATCTAGGGAATGATTTAGGATTGCTACCGCCTCCAGTCCTTCTCTAACCGGCTCGCCTGTTTCTTCGACAACCCACCCAACGCCTTCATAGCGTCCAACAGCCGCATCCGCGTCAATTCCGGCCCCAAGAGCGCGGCGGATTCAAACAACGGTGGCCCCACCCGCTCGCCAGTCAGCGAGACAATAAGCGGTACAGTCACGTCGCGGACCGGCCACTCCCAATGTGCAGCCACCCGACGCACGGCCTCGGCCACGCCGTCTTTGTCCCACTCCACCACCTCGTCCAAGGCCCACACGGCTGTTTGCAGCATCCGCACGACCTCGGCGGCCTCCCGCTTTTTCGGCACCAAATCCTCGGCCTTTGGCTCCACCTGCCGGGCGAAGAAAAACGCCACGCGCGGCACAAAATCTCCCAGCGTTTCTAGCCGCTGCTGCATAAACGGCAGCATCTGCCCGACGTATTCGTCGTTGAGCAGCCACTCCTTTAGCTCCGCCAACAGGGCTTCCGGCGTCCGATCTTCGCGCAGATAGCGTCCATTGAGCCAGCCCAGCTTGTCTATGTCAAAGATGGAACCGCCCAAATTGATCTTCGCCGGGTCGAAATGCTCGGCTAACTGCCCCACGGTGAACTTTTCGTCTTCGATCGGCGGATAGGCCATCAGCGCCAAATAATTGAGCAGGGCCTGCGGCACATAGCCGGCGCGGCGATAGTACTCCACCGAGGTCGGGTTCCGCCGCTTCGACATTTTGGAGCCGTCGGGATTGAGCAGCAACGGCAGGTGCATATACATCGGCGGCATCCAGCCAAAAGCCTCGTACAGCATGAGGTGTTTGGGCGTGGAGGTGATCCACTCCTCTCCCCGAATCACATGGCTGATCCGCATCAAGTGATCATCTACTACCACGGCCAAGTGATAGGTCGGAAAACCGTCGGACTTCATCAACACTTGGTCGTCCATATTCCCCCACTCTAGGGAAATCGGCCCCCGGAGCATGTCCTCGACTATACATGCTCCCTCCTTTGGCATCTCCAGCCGAATCACGTGCACACATCCCGCCTGTATCTTTGCTTCTACTTCTTTGGCAGCCAGTCCCCGACAATGTCCATCGTATCCAATATGCTCCCTGCGCTCCTGCTGCTCCTTCCGCAGTGCGGCCAGCCGCTCGCTCGTGCAAAAGCAGGGATAGGCATGTCCGCTGGCGACCAACTTCTCGACGTACTCCGCGTAGATAGACAAGCGCTCACTCTGCCGATATGGGCCGTAGGGACCACCCACATCGGGGCCTTCGTCCCACGCCAGCCCCAGCCACCTCAGCGCCTGCATGAGCTCATCTTCGTACTTCTTTTGCGACCGCGTTTGATCGGTATCCTCGATGCGCAGCACAAACTGCCCGTCGTTTTGTCGCGCCCACACCCAGTCGAACAGCGCTTGATACGCGGTCCCTACGTGCATGGGACCGGTCGGCGAAGGGGCAATGCGCACCCGCACGTCTGTCATTTTTTTTCTCCTTATCTTTTGGATTACAAATTAAGCCCCAGCCGTTTCCGCGCAACGCGGCCTATTGCACATTTAGCTTTTTTCCCTAAGTTTATAACTTATAATGATTAACGCGCATTCGCTGGCGTCCCGCCCCACCGCACGCATCTCCCGCCCTTTCAACCCAATAGATAGGATTTATGCAGTTTACCGAGCTTGATCTAGCACCCTACATCCTCAGAGCACTCGACGAGATGGGCTACGAGGACATGACGCCCATCCAAGAACAAACCATTCCCCACATTATCGCCGGCAAAGACGTCATGGGCCTAGCCGAAACCGGTTCTGGCAAGACCGGTGCCTGTGCCATTCCCCTAATCCAGGCCACAGACGAGTCGCTCAACGCCATCCAAACCCTCATCTTGGTCCCCACCCGCGAGTTGGCGCTCCAATACGTCCAAGAGGTGGACGAAATCGCCAAGAACTCAGGCGTGGTGCCGTTTGCCATCTACGGCGGCTTTGACATGGACATCCAAAAGGCCAAGATCAATCACGGCGTTCACGTGCTCGTGGCCACGCCCGGCCGCCTCATCGATTTTATATGGAATCATAGCCTCGACCTAACCCACGTCAAAACCGTGGTCCTCGACGAGGCCGATGAGATGCTCAAGATGGGATTTATCGAAGACGTGGACTTTATCCTGTCCTGCATCATGCAGGAACACCAAACCCTGCTTTTTTCCGCTACCATGCCCCCGGAGATCGAGCGGCTGACCCAACAATACCTCAAGTCGCCCGAGCGCATCCACCTCAACCGCGACCAGCGGGCACCCCAATCACTCGCCCATCACTTCCTCCACGTCTCCCGCCGTCGCAGTGACGCACTCGTGGATTACATCGAGGACCAAGAAATCCAACAGGGCATCATATTCTGCAACTCGCGCGACAAAGCATCCGACTTGTTCCGCGACCTACAAAGGCGCGTCCGCTCGGTCGATATCATCCACGGCGGGCTAGACCAAGAGCGGCGCACCTCCATTTTCCGCCGCTTCCGCCAGCAGAAGATCCGCTTTATGGTTGCCACGGACGTGGCCGGGCGCGGCTTGGATTTTTCGCACGTCACCCACGTCATCAACTACGACTTTCCCTTTAACGCCGAAATCTACACCCACCGCACGGGCCGGGCCGGGCGCATGGGCCGGGCGGGCATGGCCCTGACCTTGGTCGGCGACCGCGACCTCCACGACCTCAAACGCCTGCTCAACAACAACCGCATCCACGCGCATTGGGAAGGCACGGCACCCGACTTGGACGACATCCGCGCCAAGCGCAATGGCCGAGGACGCCGGCACGGTCGGAGACGACCCCGAGGCAGCAGATCTTCCTCCAAAACCAGTTAGCGCTCCTCGCAACTCAGTCCAGCTAGCTAGCGGTCATTTGCTCACGGCGCATCCGATGAATTGGCTTTTTCCAACGCGGGCAGCAGCCAGTCCTTGACCCAACCAAAATCTGGATCGATTTCAAGCGCCTTTTCAAAGGCTGCTCGCGCCGACTCCAACTCACCTTGGCCTTGGTAAGCGATGCCGAGCCAAGCGTAGGCTTCCCTGTGCCCCCATACTGGCTGGATGGGATCGGTCGGCTCTTCTTGGGCAAAGAGTTCGGCGGCGCGCTGGAGCCCTTGCAGGCTCTTTTCTTTGCTTCCACCAAACATTTCCGGGGTATTAAAATCGCTGATGGCCGCGTTCAGTACCACGCGCGGATTGTCGGGGGCGAGTTGCTTGGCTTTTTGGATGGCCTTCCCTGATTTGGGGCCCAAGAGCATGGTTTTCATAGGACTCAGGCCGATTTGCCACCCGTACACACTCGACAGCAAGGCATAGGCTTCGGCTGCTTGCGGGTCAATCTCGGTAGCCTTTTTCAAGTGCTCGACAGCGGCATTGAGGTGTTCAGAGGGATCTTTGCTTTCTCCCTCTAATAGGCCAGCAATGCGGTAATCGGTCAAAGCGATGTAGTAGTGACCCCACGCCACCAGACCCGTATCGGCTAGAACGCGCTCAAACGTTGCTCTAGCTGCATACATAGAGTCGAGGTCATTCGCACTTTCACCGGCTTGCAGCATTTGTCTTCCACTGACGATAAGACTGTCACCGGATTGGGCGAGGGTGGGATAGGTGATCGAGAAAATGAAAGCGAGTGAGAGCAGAACGCGTAGCATAAATAACCCCTTTGGTTAAGGTTAATAGTTCATGGAGACAGTGGTGCCAAAGTAAATGGATCTACGAAAGAGCGTGGTGCGAGGCTGACGCTGGATATAGTCGATGCTATAATCATAGTCTAGCACATTGGCGCGACTGAGCAGGTTGTTGACCGCCAAGTAGAAGACCGCTTGGTGTCCGGATCCAAAGAAATGCACATAGCTCAACTGCCCATCTAGCTGTTGAAAGGACGGTAGCCGTTCTGAGCCGACGGGTCCTTCCACGGGCAAGTAGTAGCTTTTGTCTATTACGGGAACGGCACCGACGACTGGCGTGATGGGGCGGCCGGTAGCGTATTTCAGGGTCAAACCGCCGCTGAGGGTGCGGACGATCTGCATTTTTGTGACCAAGGTCAGATTGTGCGTGATATCAAACGGCGAAGGGGCTTCTTCGCGGAGCATCTCGGACTCTAGATGGCGCACCTGCACTCGGCGCGACCTCAGCAGACTATAAGCCATCCATCCGCTCAAGCGCGTATTGAGAAAAGCGCCGTACTTGCAAAAGAAATCAACTCCAGAGGCTTGACCACTACCCTCATTTGCAAGGTTCAGGTCGGAGTCATCTAGGACGAGATTGCGATAGGGTTTGTAGTAAGCCTCCAGCCGTACTAGGAGTTGCCCGCGTTCGTGGTGCAGGCCGCCTATCCAGTGTTGGGCGTGTTGAGGGCCCAAATTGGGGTTGCCGCTGGTGGGATTGTATTCAAATGGGGAGGGGAATTGGTGATAGATGCCCCACGCGAGCCGGGCGTTCGTGTCTTCTGAGAACTGATACCGTGCAGACAGGCGTGGATCTAGAACAAAACCGTCGCTCAAGTTGTGGTGGTCGGCGCGCATACCAACATTGGCGACAATGCGGCGCACGGGTTTGAAATCAACCTCAAAGTAGGCACCAGTGCGCCGGGCACTGTAGGAGGTGTCGAGTTCAAAAACCTCTGCCTCGGGGTCAAGGATATCGCCCTTAGGAATGCGGCCCACGAATCGGTTGTCCGCGTGCTCCATTTCAGCACCGAGGCGCAAGATCCCGAAAGTATCGAGGACGCCTTCCCAGTCTGTGCGAACTTTGCCGGTCCAGTCGCGGGGAGCCAAGTCTAGGTTGCCCAATTGCCGCCGGGTCTTGTACTGATTGAGCGAGGCACTGGTCTGTATGGACCAATCAGCCCACATATCCGTCCACTGGAGATTGTGCAATGCTCTATCTGTGCGGTTTTGATAAAGGCCGTCGAACGAAGGCTCTGCAACCTTCACCCCAATCCGGTCGCCCGCATTGAAACTGAAGAACTTGAGACGTCCGGTAGGCGAATATTGATAGATCAGATTGAGGTTTCCATCGTGCCCCCTTGGAGTAGTAATGAATTCGTCGCGGTGACCGTTGAGGCGGAACATGAGATCGGTGAAGCTGCGATTCCCTGTAAAGCGCAGGCCGAGCTTATCCTCAACAAGAGGCAAGTCGAGGCCCACAGAGCCAGCAGCAAGGCCCAAGCCAAGCGTATAGCTCCGTTGCAGAGGCATGTCCAAGCTCTCCATCGCCAGCACTGCGGAAAGCGCATTGCCGTAGCGGGCAGAGAAGCCACCGGTGGAAAAGGCCGTACCTTTCACCATAAAGGGAGGAATCGTGCCAAATACCCCGCCGGTGGGCGATTCGTATCTGTAGGGATGCACCACCGTGGCTTGATCGAGCAAGATGACGGTCTCGCTCACGTCACCACCGCGCACAAAAAGACCAGCACCGTCATCTACGGTGGCAACGCCGGGAAAGGTTTTGAACGCGCGAAAAATATCGGCGGAAGCTCCAGGCGTTGTAACCACATCTAAGGGGGCAAGGGTAACGGTCTCATCCTCTCCGGTGGTATAGGTGCTAACAGTGACGACGGTTTCACCAAGTTCAATGAGAATGCGCCGCAGCACTAAGCGCACCGTTGTGGTATCGCCCGCAGTCAAGTGCAGTGGCTTCCGTGCGGGATCAAAGCCGATGAAGGAGGCACTCAGGTCGCGTGGCCCAAGGTGCCGAGTGGAAAAGGCAAAGCGGCCATCGCGTCCTGTTACTGCGCCGTCGGTGGTGTCGATAATTTGCACATTGACAAAGGCCATCGGTCGTTCGGTTTCGTCGACGACCTGTCCTTGGACGAAAGCCTTGCTCTGCGCCAAGGTCGGCAAAGAGAAACAGATGCTAAAAAGGAGAGCAATCACTCGCGCCTGCATCTCAGAGCCTCGCCCCCTGAATCACCGTCTGCAGGGCTTCAAGGTGGCTCTGCAGGGCCTTGGCACCCTTTTTGGTTAGGCGGTACCAAGTCACTGGCTTGCGGTTCTCGAAGCGCTTGGATACATCGAGATACTCGGCGTCCTCCAGCTTGCGCAGGTGCGCCCCCAGATTGCCGTCCGTCTCCTTGAGGAGCTGCTTCAGACTGGTGAAGGTCATGGAGTCCACGCCGGCCAGCAGCACGCAGGCCCCGAGCCGGCTGCGATGTTCCAGCAGCTTGTCCAGCTTCACCAGCCCCTTGGAGGTTACTTCAGCCGGCTGCGAGGACTTCTTCATCCTTCCCTTCCTCATCCTTCGGTTTCATCCATAGGGCGCTGGCCACTAGACCGGCGGCGGTGGCCCAACCAACCATGGTCCAGGGGTAGGGCTGGATGTGGTCGATCGCGACCGACCCGCAGATGAGCAGAACCCCCGGCCAGAGGGTGCGCCGGTCCAAGTGCAGTCCACCCAGAAAGAACACCACACCGGAGATGAGGGCGAAGAGCTGCCCGATGACCCGACCATCGATACGGTGGGAAAGGGCGATGGAAGTCACCGCCACTACTGCGAAGAAGATAGTGCCCCAGTGCAGAGCATGTCTCCTCCCCAGCCCCGACATGCGGACTCCCTGTTTTCTTCCCTGCCAGATACCGAGGCCGCAGCTAATCAGGAAACCAGCCACGGGGGCGATGGTCCAGAACAAGGGCGAGTATTCCACGGCGAAGTCGTTCAGAGTATATCCGACAGCGATGATCACCGCCCACAGGACGGTGATCCCCAGCGTGCGATACTGGTCCTCATCCCTCTGTTCCACCGCTTGGCGGACAAAGGACACGTCCTCTTCGAGCTTCCGCGTCACTTTGGGGTCCATGAGCAATCCTCCTTGTGTGGGCCGTCGACCCGAAGGTAACGGGACGACGGCCTTTTCTGACGATAAAAGTTTTCAATCAATACAGAGTTCTCTGTAAAATAGAGTTATTAGAAGCTTTGTCAACTCATTTTTTTCGCAGGTGTGTACCTGTTGTCGGGGACGATCTCCAGAGCATCTGCAACTGACGCGGCAGTGAACTGTACATCTTTTATCCACTGCGATTAACTATCCAATCCCGGTAACAACTGGGCTTTTACCCAGCCGTTGTTGGGATTCACGTCGAGAGCTTTGACAAAGGCTTCCCTTGCCCCCTCAATATCTCCGTCCTCTTGACGCATGAGGCCCAAGTGGGCGCAGGCTTCGTCGTAACCCCAAGAGGGTTGAAAGGGATCGCGGATTTCCTCTTTAGCGAACAACTCAAGGGCCTGCTCCATCTTAGAGATGGCTCGCTTCTTGTCGCCGCCGAACATAGCAGGAGTATAATAATCGCTCATTCCATCTATTAAGACGACGCGGGGATTGTTGCCATCGAGTCGCTTGGATTTTTCAAGAACCCTTTTAGTCTCAGGACCTAACGCCATACCCAAATGAGGCTTCAGGCTTAGTTTCTGGCCATAGGCACTAGCTAAGAGGGCATAGGCGTCGCTGAAGTTGTCTTCCAACTCAATGGCCTCTTTGAGATGCTCTATGGTTCGATTAATGCACTCGGTCTGCTCGCCGGGAGTGGCCGCAAAAAGCGTGGCGAGACGATATTCGCACAAAGCCAGGTAATACAGGGCAAATATCTCGTAATTACCGTTTTGGCGAACACGGTCGAACAGTTTCTGTGCCTCGTATAATTGGTCGAGATTGGAGGTGTCAATTGCCTGCTGAAGAAGCTCTTGGCCTTCGACGAAAAGAGCCTCTGATTCGATGCTTCGATCATTTCTTGCGTTTTTTTGACCATAGCGCATATATCGGCTTCCTGTGGCGAATAGGTACACATCTTCAAGATCCGCGGTTTTTACGGAAAATTGATGTATGTTCAAGCTGTTAAGACGGTCTATAACTGCATTCTTAAACACCTCATCCTTACCATATATATACGTGCCTTGGGAACTGCCGTCGATGTGGGTTACTCCAGGACAGTCTGCCAAAATTTTGGGATTGACTTCAGTTTCCACCTCTACTTTGAGATTTAATTGAAACTTTTCGAGCAGTTGCGGCACTGAACCCGAGGCAATGATTTGGCCCTTGCTCATCACGCAGACCACATCGCTGTACTGCTGAGCTTCTTGCATGTTGTGGGTAGTCATGACAATGGTGAGACCTTGGCGACGGTACTGGTTTAGTACATCCCAGAGTTGCCGACGTAGGTGCGGATCCAAGTTACTCGACGGTTCATCGAGGATCAGTAGTACAGGTTTGCCCACTAAGGCAATGGCAATGAGCAGCCTGCGCTTTTCTCCTCCCGACAGATCTTTATAGGCGGTTTTCTGCTGACGTTGCAGCTCAAAAACGTCGATTAAATCGTCAGGATTAACCGGATCCTGATACATTTTTGCATAAAGGCCTAGTGCCTCTCTGACTCGAATGTCATTATAAAGAGAGTCTTCTTGAAATTGAATGCCGATTTTACTGCATATGTCCTTGCGCCGCCGCAGATCGGGGATGCTTTCGCCAAACAAGTGAATGTCTCCAGCGTCGGGCTTTTTTAAGCCTACGATGCAATCTATGATAGATGTTTTACCTGCTCCGTTGGGTCCTACTAGGCAAAAAACTTGTTGTGGATATACGGTAAAATTTGCGTTTTGAACGGCGGTGAACCCGTCGTAACTTTTGCATAAGTTACTTACCTGTATAACGGGGATTTGATCACCGCTTGCATTGGCTGGAGGTGAGCTACTCGACATTGAAGTCATGATTTCCATTCGATGCGAATTTTAAAAACCATAAGGTTGAAGACCTGATGGCACAATATGCACGGCAAAAGGCTATCGGAGGCGAGATATAGGAGACTCAAGATTGCACCGAACAAGGTTTTAGAGAGCACATTTGCCAAACCATAGGCTATATGATTCATTCCAAATGCTACGGAAGAAATAGCGATCGCGTATTGTGCAGGCATATTTAAGATATCAGTTGTATAAGAAATCAAGTAGCATCTCCATAGTACCTCCTCTAAAAAAGATTCACTAAGAACGAAACCCAATAATATACCTATAGGTAATCTTTGTCCCTGATTCACAATACGTCTAGTCTCCCCAAACATCCATTGCCTTGCCGTCGGGTTGTTTCCCATCCGCAGTTTTAGCCATGTCTGTGATATAATGATCTCAAAAAAATAAAAAGCCACCCCCACGCTCACACCAATAAAAATCGCAATGCCGAGTGATAAATATATTGGCAAGTCGAACCATATAGGCCATTCAAAGGCGGAGACCAATATATGGATAGTTGAATCACATATACTCAGAATTAGAGCCAAGACAGCCGCAAGAGATAACAAAGGTACGATAAAGTCATAGCGATCCAATCTTGCGTTCAGCATTTTTTTCAATAATGCCGAACTACTCATCAGATATAAACATGTATATACTGCATAAAGGACGCCTGGATATGCCAAGACAAAAACAAGACAAAACATGGTTCTCAACGAAGCTTAAGGAAAAGGGACAGGCCCTAGCTTGAGCTCTTTAAATGTGAGAGGCTTATCTTTCAGTCCCATTTTCATGGGTAGTTCGTAAATACGAGGGTGTCCCAAATAGGGATGTGCACTGACATGCGGCTGTACTAACTCAGGAATGAATGCTTTGACAACCTTTACCTGAGACATCTGTTCATGGGTACAGTCAATGATAATAGGGTCTATGTTGTACTGTTGAAGAACCTCTTTGAGATACCCTAATTGCCTTTCTGAATCCTTAAATCTTGCCTTTGGCAATTCCGACAGAACCACGGTATCATCGCTACGAAAAAATTTCTCTAGGCGTTCGGCATTCTCAGCATATCCATAATATCCAATGGTCTCCAAGAATGTACTCATCTCGGCCAGAGGTTTGTCTGGAGGAGCATCAAATATAACCTCAACACCTCTATACAATTGTCTTTGAGGTGCTAACATAGCACATTTCAATTGCAGTTCGGACTGTCCATATTCTAATAAGGCTTGAGTGAATGCTTCTTCTCCATCCAAAGCCACTGCCGCTCCAGCCTGATAGGCAAATTTTTTGTAGTACGGTACCCGTTGAGTTGCCGAGATGCAGGGCAAATTGAAAAAGCCGACGTCGTGTAACCAGAAATCTACATCGCTGTCCCGATACTTGATATGTTCTAAGGCTCTGTTAGTCTCCCTAGAAGAAAGTGGCCTATCGGCTTCTACTCGATGTAGAGGGATATTTGCATACCAAGATACCATTAACGCATCGCGCTCAAAGAGTTCCGTCACTCCCGCAATAATAGCTAGAGGTTCATCTATATGCGAAGCCATTCCAGATGAAGATGAATAGCCGATTCGCGCCTCCTCAATAGACGAAATATAAAAGAAGAGTACGAGCTGTAAAGGAATCCAGATGTCTTCTTGGCTGATGAGCCGATGTCCTTTGATCCAGTTAAATTCGGTGTCGTGAGTAAAGGGTTGAAAAAAAAAGTCAGGGGAGGCGTATTGTTCGTCTGCAAACAAGGGAAGTTCTTCTGGAGAAATAGCATTTTTACCGGCTTTCTGTAGTGAACTATAGGATCCGGCACATATTTCTAAGTCCTTTTTGAAGAAAGCAAACGCTCCTGACAGCCTTTCAACGCTTTCTCCTAGACCGGATAAGAAAGAAGACGCAAGCCCAAAGCCTTTACCGCCTGCTATCACAGAAGATTTCAAGTCAAAGTTAAGTGATGGCAGACCGAGAATCTGACTCATGACTTGATCTGTGTTCCAGTGCTCACTATTTGCCACTACGGCTTGAGAAATTCCAGCTCCACCGTTATAATTGGTCGAAAATTGGATTGGACCATTAGGGAAGTACCAAGAGAGCATTTCTTGGATTGCTTTACCTTCTTTTTTGCTCATAACGTTAGGCAAAAATTCTCGATAAGAGTTTACGTAATTGTAATCCAACTTTAGAGAGACCATAATAGATCTACACCTCCCATTTGAATGTTCGAGTAGAGATTAGATAAGATAGCACAGTTATGACTGTAAGAAACAGCAATGACTTTACGTGCTGAGATATCGGATCCCCGAGCCATACACCAGAGAAGGCCATAACGACATGGGTCAAAGGGGAACCCCAGCTCAAAGTCCGTAGCCAATCTGGAAACATTTGCCGAGGAAAAGTAGCACCTGACATAAAAAACATGGTAAGAAATAAAAATTGGCATAGAGCTTGAGTGCTTCTTGGAGATTTGGAAATACTATTTACTAAGAAACCCAAAGCAAAAAAGCAAGCTATGCAGATTATCCCCACAAAAAGGACAACTATCAAATGCCCGCGAAAATGAAGATCAAAAACACTCTCTGCGACTACGAATAGACTCAAAGCAGAAACAGTAAATACGACTGTCTGCATTATAATGTGGACACAGAGGTAGAATCCAAGCGAAAGCGGGCTGACAACATAGCGTTTGAGGATGCCGAGCAGACGATATTCAGACAAGGAGTTAGTGAGGTTGATCAGCCCAGTTTGGCCGATATATGCAGCCATGAGTGCTGGGGCATAGAAATCAATGTATCGTACATCGGGCCGATCCCATAGTGGAGCCTCTCCAAATATAGATCCGAACAGTGAAAAAAAACAGATGGGCAGTACAAATGTAAAAAAGGTAGAAGTAGGTTGACGTAAGAATAATTTGCACTCGACTATCCAGAGCGCGACGAAACTGCGGAGCCAAATAGCCTTGCTCGAAAAGGTCATTGCATTAAATCCTTAATCAGTTGAAATGCTATCGCTTCTACTGGTAGTTTTTCGCAGAAGTGCCCCTTTATCTACTTTATTTCCAACAGCAACCACTAAGGTTGTAAATTCTCTACGTCCATCCAATCCTAATAAGGAATCTGCGCGTTCATCGTCAAAGCCAAATACCATGCATGAGCCCAATCCGAGTGCTGTAGCAACAAGATGCAGGTTCTGACTCGCTGCTCCGGTTTCAAGGTGAGCCAATCGGTATGATCTATAAGTACCATATTTCCACGTAAGCCTCGATATATCAGGGGCAATGAAAATGACGATACTCGCTTCGGATAACCATTCATGATTAGGACAACAATTGACCACACGCCACCGAAAGTTGCCTTTCTCAATTAGTTCCAAGCAATTTTGCGTTGGATTGTAGTGGTATAATCCTTGCGGGAGATCGGATACTCCATTAACCACTAGATATAACTCAGTACATTGTAATCCGCCAGCAGTTGGGAAATTGCGTAGCGCAACATCGCGGCGATTATATGAAAACATGGTACCCCGTACACCACAAGATTGTCCCAACAGTGTACTTAGCTTTTCGAGCGATAGAGCTGACCCATTGAAATCTCGGACTGAGGTACGACTGTTGATTATTTCCGATATAGATTTGGCCACAGTAGGAAACACTGTCTCCAGTTGAATTTTCTTCGCTCCAACGAATTCTTTGTGTAGGTTCGGTGCAATTTTTTCATTCAGTTTTAAAAAAAACATCCATTCGTCTTCTGTCGAGAAATCTCTTAGTCCATTTACTACAACAGCTAATTCATCTACAGGTCCATTGACCGATCTATCCCGTTTGGTACGCTTTATAAGCTCACATAAAACTAGCTGCTCTTGAGAATTGAATCCTTTCAACTCTTGCAGAAGTGCTGGCTCTACAGCAGTAGTAGACTCTGAATGAGGCAGGGAATCCGGTATTTCTACCACAGTGGACTTTCTTTCACCGATTGCCATTTTCTATTTATCCGCGTTAATAGGTGAGAAGGTAAGAAGGGCGTAAACGGACCGTTCTACGCCGTCGGCTTGTACGAATTCGTCTGCTTTTGTATCGAGGAAGTCTTGATGGACGGTAGCCGGGTAGCCGGAGGATGAGTACTGATGCTGCAAATATCCCAGCAGTCGCCCAACATCGAGCAAAGTGTGGCGATAGCCTCGGGGGCCATATATAAGCATGTACCTCCAAGGGCAGGCGATGACGATTAACATGGTCGAATACTCTTCAAGGCGCACGGGCGACGACCTCCAGAAAAGGTCGGGCAAAAGTGTGGCTTCATTTTCCACTTTACGCTCAACCCATAAATAGTCTAACTCTGGGACTACGCGGAAGAGTACTCCATCATTCAACACGAGCAGGTCAGCAGCATAGAGCAAATTGGTCAGAGAGCTTGGTTTGGAAAAGTGGTTCAGTGGGCCTTGGAGCCAATCAGGAAGTTGGTCATAAGGGATTCTCAACCCAGAGCCGTCGGCAATCAAGATTTCTTCATCAACGCGATAGGCGGTTTCAAAGAACCACCGGCGCACCTGTTCAAGCGTTGAGGCATCAGAGGGAATCTGGAGAGTTGAGTGAGGATTTAATTTTGAATTTTCGTGGTACAATTCGGCCACATGCGGTTTTGCCCTAGCTTGTCGATAAAGATAATCCGAAGCCGCCGAGTGGCTTAAGTCAATACTGTGAGGCGAAGGTATAATTGGCAATTCCAGAAACATCTGAAGGTTTTTCAATAGAGAATCTGAAGCAATATGAGAAGATTCGGCATTCATTTTGCACTCCGTTTAGTGAGTTATACTAGATTGACAGGATATGCTTTGAATTGGGCAGTATCCAATCTAACGAGATGTTTAGAGAAACAAGTGTCTATACCCATTTCTCATACCGACAGATACAGGCGATCTGGGCAGTTTCAGAATTTCTTCGTAATCGACATAGGGCTTTTCAAAGTTGATTCGTAAGCATCGACCTACCAAGGAAGATTTTCCAGACAGGAGAAAAGATGAGACGGTGCTTGCCACAAAACCGGCGGCTATGCTGGCATAGGGCGGAAACGCAAATTGATGACTGTAAAGGCCATTCTTGCTCATCTCCTCTTTATAGGTATAGTACTCGCTGTTCTGAATAGATAAAGTCGCTTCCGATTGGATTTCAAATTCGTTGTAGCAGCACGTTTCACCCGGCACATAAATGGGACCGATGCAGGATTCGCTTCCGTCCATGAATGCAGACATCCATGGCTTTTCGGCAGAAAGAGCCGTAAGATCCATGGTATGGAAGAGATGAGAAGAGAATACTTCAGAAGTGACGACGACGAAGTTTGAATCGCTAAACAGACTTTCTACGGCTCCTTGATTATGATAGGGTTCTTTGATCGCCTTGAAACGATTGTAACCGAGTTCTGACAGATGAGATTCCAAGCACTCAACATACGACCGTCCTTTTTCTATGTAAGTCTGAGGTAGGTTAAACTGAGCCTGATCAACTGCGACGTTTTCGACTTGTCGATCATCCAGAACTTGCATATGGCCGACTCCAATCTTCGCGAGTTCTTCCGCTACACGGCTGCCTATATAACCGGCTCCTACGATACCAAGACAAATGTTGTCGAATATCTGGTTTTCACCTGTGATGGCATTCAAATAGCTTGCAATAGGGCTCTCATCGGCTTGAGAGATAAACCCTTGAGAGGCCAAAGTAGAGAGCAGCTCTTCTACATCTTCAAGTTCGTCCTCTTCAACTACTTTTTGTTCTTGGAGATCGCGTAGAGAAGCTGGCGAGGCCAAACGACGGAGCACCCGACCTAGAAGATGACTTCTCCCCTCGTCCCGGATAGTTTGGTTGAATTGTGATCTCACACCGTGTAGCACCAAGATCTCATCTTCACCACAAAAAATGAACTTGAGTGAGGGATTGAGTACGAAATGATGTTCGGCAACAATGGGTTCGGTCTTGGTTCTCATGAACATCCTCTTTTCTGGTTTAAGTGCCTGCCCGTATCAATCATAGACTGCTACGGGCAGGGCGAATCAAAACAGCCTCAGCCGTAATAACAGAGCATTACGGAGATGTATAATAGCAGTCCTTATTTTTATTTTAGGGACTCATAAGTTGGGGCTCATAGTTATGACGGTGCAATGGCAGTGGCAGCAGCAGCAACCGTTGGTCTTTGCTGGCGATATATGGCTATTAAACTGATTCGATACGATTCTGAGTTTCATAGTGCGTCCTCCTTGGCTTGAAGCCATTAGTTGGGTTACTTGAGATGAGATACTGCAAGAATGGCAGTGGCAGCGGCACCGCTACCGGCGATCTCGCGGGCTATCTCACTATCTTGTGTACGAGAGTGCAACAATGACAGTGGCAACAGCAGCAGCAACCGCCACTATTTATCATCGCCGGTCCCATATACCCTGTGAACTGATTCGATACGATTTTGAGCTTCATAGGCTTTCCTCCTTGGCTCGATCAGCCATCCGTTTTGTAGCCGGTTGAGATACGACACAGCAGAAATGGCAGCAACAGCCGGCCGTTCTGTTTGCTTCCATGTCTTAAATACTGCTGATGATTTGAAGCACGGCTGAGGCTTCAGCAGGAACAAAAGCGAAAAACGTGCCAAGAAGTACGCCAGATAACTGAATCGTCATTTTTATTCTTTAAGTTATTGTAATTAAGTGATTTATACAATAAGACTTCTTTTGCCAATAGTCTCCGCTCCAACTGGGCGATACGCCCAAGCGTATCGCCTCCGCAACACCATTGTCGGGCAAGGGATACGAAAAAACAGCTACGGCACCGCGGCTACCCGCACCTGGGTAGTGCGTCAGTTTGAACTCACCCGAAAAAATCAAAATATAACACGTGTGCATAAAAATAAAAGCGTGCCATAAACTTGCCAGCTTATCTATAAGGTAAAAACCCCTGCACTAATAGATTTAGCACGGGGATTTTTCTTGTAATTTCAAAAAAATTTATGTTCAAACTGACGCATTACCCACACCCGCATCTGATTGACAACTGCATATATGTTCACTATATTAAGCAAGTGGAGAATTGCTTAGATTAGTAGCCGCACCAAGGAGAGCGTCTCCCCTTCCTGCTCCCCTCTGATGCTCCTGATCTCTCCTGCATTTTAAGTCTCCCATTGTCCGCCGGTCGCGTCCCTCCCCCAGGAAATCGCGGCTCGTTCTACTATAAACCTCTTATGGAAGCAATGGCCAAGACTGCAACCAACGGCCGCGCCAACGGCAAGGCCACATACGACGAAAGCAAGATCAAAACCCTCTCTTCACTTGAGCACATCCGCCTGCGGACCGGCATGTACATCGGCCGCCTCGGCTCGGGTGCCGATCCCGACGACGGCATCTACGTATTGCTCAAGGAGGTCATCGACAATGCCGTCGATGAGTTCATCATGGGCTGTGGCAAGCAGATCGACGTCGAGATTGACCAAGGGCTAGTCCAAGTCCGCGACTACGGCCGCGGCATTCCCCTCGGCAAAGTAGTAGAGTGTGTCTCGGTCATTAACACCGGTGCCAAATACAACGACGACGTCTTCCAGTTCAGCGTGGGGCTCAACGGCGTCGGCACCAAGGCCGTCAACGCGCTTTCAGCCCACTTCGTCGTCCGCTCCTACCGAGACGGTCGGTGCGCCGAAGTGCTCTTTGAGCGCGGCGAGCTAAAAAAGCAAAAGAAAAGCCGCGCGCCCGACGAACCCGACGGCACGTACGTCGAGTTTTTGCCCGATCCAGACATCTTTGGCGAATACGACTTCAACCACGAGTTCGTCGAGCGCCGGCTGTGGAACTATGCCTGCCTCAACCGGGGCCTGCGCCTGTACTGCAACCGCCAAAAATTCGAGTCCAAACAGGGGTTGCTCGACCTCCTCAAAAGCGAAGCCGGCGGTTCGGTTCTCTACCCGCCCGCTTACCACAAGGGCCAGTACCTCGAATTTGCCTTCACGCACGTCGATAGCTACGGCGAGTCCTACCGCTCCTTTGTCAACGGCCAGTACACGGCCGACGGCGGCACCCACCAGAGCGCGTTCCGCGAGGGCGTGCTCAAAGGCGTCAACGAGTTTTACAAGAAATCCTTCAACGGCGTCGATGTCCGCGACGGGGCCTTTGGCGTCGTCGCCGTCAAGGTCAAGGAGCCGGTTTTCGAGTCGCAGACCAAAAACAAGCTGGGCAATACCGACATCCGCGGCTGGATCGTCAACGAGACCCGCGAAGCCATTGTCGATTTCCTCCACAAAAATCGCGAGACCGCGCAAAAACTCGAAGCACGCATCGTCCACAACGAAAAACTGCGCAAGGAACTAAATGCAGTTAAAAAGGAAGCCAAGGAGGCAGCGCGCCGCATCGAGATCAAAATTCCCCAGCTCAAGGACTGCAAGTACCACAAAGGCGACAAGAAGCGCGGCGAGGAATCGACGATCTTCCTCGCCGAAGGGCAGTCGGCCGCTGGCTCGATCGTCTCCTCGCGCGATCCCGAGACCCAAGCCATCTTCACCCTCAGGGGCATGCCGCAAAACCTCTTCGGCAAAACCCGCGCCTCCATCTACAAAAACGAAGAGCTCTACAATATGATGATGGCCCTCGGGATCGAAGAAGACATCGGCAACCTGCGCTACAACCAAGTCGTCATGGCTACTGACGCGGATGTTGACGGCTTCCACATCCGCAACATCCTGATGACCTTCTTCCTCACCTATTTCGAAGAGCTAGTCACCTCGGGTCACGTCTATATCCTCGAAACGCCGCTCTTCCGAGTGCGCAACAAACAAGAAACCTACTACTGCTACGATGAGCGAGATCGCCAACGCGCCGAAAAGAAGCTCAAAGGTACCGCGGAAGTCACCCGCTTCAAGGGCCTTGGCGAGATTTCCCCCAAGGAGTTTGGCCAGTTCATCAACGGCGACATGCGGTTGGTCAAAGTCGGCGTCCGCTCGCTCGACACCGTCCCCGAGACCCTCTCCTTCTACATGGGCAAGAACACCCCCAACCGCCGCGACTACATTATGGAGCATCTAGTCTAATGGCCTATATCGACAGTCTCTACGACAACTACTTCCTCGAATACGCTTCCTACTCCATCAGGGACCGCGCGATTCCGCACATCGACGACGGGCTCAAACCCGTCCAACGCCGCATCCTCCACGCACTGCACAAGATCGACGACGGCAAATTCCACAAGGTCGCCAACGTAGTAGGGCAGACCATGCAGTACCACCCGCACGGCGACCAGTCGATCTACGGCGCGCTCATAGTGTTAGCCAACAAGGACCTCTTCATCGAGAAACAGGGCAACTTCGGCAATATCTTCACAGGCGACGAAGCCGCCGCCGCCCGCTATATCGAGTGCCGGCTCACACCACTGGCCAAACAGGTGCTCTTCAACAAGGCACTGACCGACTACGTCGATTCTTACGACGGTCGCAATCAGGAGCCAGTGATCTTCCCCGCCAAAATTCCGGTGCTGTTGGCCCAAGGTGCCGAAGGCATTGCCGTCACCCTAGCGACCAAGATACTGCCGCACAATCTCATTGAACTGTTAGAAGCCCAAATCGCCTATTTGCAAGACCGCCCCTTCCAACTCCGTCCCGATTTCCCCACCGGCGGCCTAGCTGATTTTTCCGCCTACAACGACGGCAATGGCAAAGTCTTAGTCCGCGCCCGGCTCGACACCGCCGACCCCAAGCGCATCGTCATCCGCGATCTCCCCTTCGGCACCACCACCGAACAACTCATCGCCTCCATTGAAGACGCTGCGCGCAAAAACAAAATCAAGGTCGGCACCATCTCCGACTACACCGCCGAAAACGTCGAAATCGAGATCAAGCTGCCGCGCGGCACCTACACCGAGGAGGTCGTGGATGCGCTCTACGCCTTCACCGATTGCGAGCTGTCGATTTCAGCCAACCTGATGCTGATCAACGAGCACAATCGCCCGCAAGTCATGAGCGCCACTGAAGTCTTACAACACAACGTCGATCGCCTCATCGATATCCTCAAGACCGAACTCCAGTTCGAAGCCGAGCAACTCAACGACAAGCTCCACGCCAAGACCCTCGAACAGATCTTTATCGAAAACCGCATCTATAAGGCCATTGAGGAGCAGACCACCACGGACGAAGTCGCCTTAGCCGTGCGCACCGGGCTTTGGCCTTTTGCCCCGCAGCTCAAACGCGATATTACCGACGACGATATCGAGACCCTGCTCAAGATCCCGATCCGCCGCATCTCGCGCTACGACATCAATCGCGCTGAAAAGGAGATGAAGGAGATCCGCGCCCGACTGCGCCAAATCAAGAAGCATTTGGATGGCATTATTCCCTATACCATCGCCTTTCTCCAAGACCTCATCGACCGCTACCGCAGCCAGTTTCCGCGCTGCACCGAAATCGTGGAGATCGAAAGAGTGGATGCGCGCTCGGCTGCCAACCGCAACCTCAAGCTCCGCTACGACAAAAAGACCGGCTATCTAGGCCATCAAATCAGTGGCACCGCCGTCTGCGACGTATCGCTCTACGACTCGGTACTCGCCATCCGCAAGGACGGCACCTACTCGGTCGTCCAAGCGCCGGACAAACTCTTCGTCGGCAAGGGCATGCTCTACTGCGGCTTGATCGACAAAGACCTTGTTTTCACCGTCGTCTATAAGGACAAAGCCGGTGCCTCCTACATCAAGCGCTGCACGATCGACAAATTCATCTTAGGCCGCAGTTACGATCTCGTGCCCGCCGAGTGCAAGGTGCTCAAGCTGACCACCGACTCCGACAAACAGATCGCCCTCGACTACAAGCCCAAGCCGCGCCTCCGCAAACTCAACGAGGTCTTCCCCATCAGCGAATATCCCGTGCGCGGGCTACGCGCCGGCGGCATCCGCCTGAGTACCAAAGAGCTAGAAGGCTGCAAGCTGCTATAGAGTGATAGGACGCGTCTAGCCTATTCTACCCAAGCCCGGCAAGCCACGCGCGCATCGCGCCTGGATCCTCTTTGAACATCAACGAGCCAGGGACGATATAATCGGCACCGGCTCGCGCAATTTGCGGCACAGTGTGGCGGCGGATCCCGCCATCGGCCTCCACCACTGTCGCCAAGCCGCGCCGGTCGATCTCGTCCCTAGCCCGGCGGATTCTGGCGGGTGCCTGCGGGTCCATATCGGCACCCTTGATCCCGGCAGCCGTGTTCAGCAGCGTCAATACATCTAGTAGCGTCCAATAGGGATAGAGTAAGTCGAGATCCTCTTCCAACAAAAGCGAGACTCCGGCCTGAAGTCCCCTTGCCTTAATCGCCTCCAGCACGGCACCCAAGTCAGCAGCCGAGTCAAAGCAGATGATAATGGCGTCGGCACCCGCCTCGGCAAAGGGATCAATCCACGCGGCCGGATCGGTAGTCATCAGGTGCATTTCAAAGGGCCGATCCGTATGCGGCCGCAGTGCCGCCACTAGATCTGGAAAAAACAGCATCGTCGGCGCATAATGGCCATCGGCCACGTCGAGGTGGAAGCGCTCCGAATAGGGTTCGACGCGCTGGATATCAGCCGCGAGATTGGCCAAATCGGCCGACCACAGGGAAGTTGCGCACTTGAGCATCGTGGACCTCTGCGAATAAGCGGACGGGATGGAGGTGCCCAATATAGAGAGACCATCATTTCGTGACCAATTTGCCTTTGTGCCAGAGGGCACTGTTATTTTTACCCAGCATCTACAGCATCCTATAGCAATCCTAAATGAGCGCGAACGATCTATGATGACCATTCTGTGTCCATCTGCGTCCATCTGCGGATAATTTTTAGGATTGATATATCACAGCAAGGAAAACGCCCCATGACCACTACTCCAGCAGCCATGGACTGGGACCTGACGAGCTATTTCGCTGAATTTGATGGCCCGGCCATGCGGCAATTCAAAGATGAACTGCAAAGGGACATTGCAACGGCACGCGAGCAAGCCGCCGCCCTAACACCACTTGCCGAGGACAATGCCGATAGTTGGGAGGCCGTATTCCTCCTGACTGAGGGTCTGACCGACCGCCTCTCCCATCTAGGTTCCTACCTCGGCTGTCTCACCGCGGCGGACGCCCGCAATGAGGACTACGCCCGCGAGGAGGCCGCCTTTGCCCTGCTGGCGGCCGAGAGCGAAAAGCTCGACGTCGAACTCCTGCGCGCGCTCAAGGACGCCTCAGATGAAATTTTTGCCACGTTCGCCCAGCGGCCCGCCTTGGCCGACTGCGGGCACTTCCTCCGCCGCCAGCGCGAAGACGCGCAGCGCACCATGAGCCCAGAGAAGGAGATACTCTCTGCCGACCTCGGCGTTGACGGTCTCCACGCCTGGGGACGCCTCTACGACTCGATCTCCGGCAAGCTCGAATTCGACATGGCGTTTCCCGATGGCCGCACCGAGCGCCGCCCCATGTCGCAGCGCCGCGCCCTGATGGAAGACCCCGACCGCCGAGTCCGCCAAGCTGCCTTTGACGGCGGCAATCGGGCTTGGGAGAGCATGGAAGACGTCGCCGCGGCCGCACTCAACGCCATCTCGGGAACGCGGCTGACCCTCAACCAGCATCGCGGCGTGGATCACTTTCTCGATGTCGCTCGCTTCCAAGCGTCGATCTCGCCCAAGACCCTCGACGCGATGTTCGCGGCTATCACTGAGCAAATCGAACTGCCCCGACGCATCCTCGCCCTCAAGTCGCAGCTCATGGGCATCGAGGGCGTCGCTTGGTACGATCTGAGCGCGCCGCTGCCGCTGCCCGACCAAGGACAGCTCTCTTGGGAAGAGGGCACGGACCTCGTCGTCCGCTCCTTTGCCGCGGCCTACCCACGCCTAGGCGAATTCCTCAGCCAAGTCTGCGAACGCCAATGGATCGAGCACGCGCCCCGCTCCGGCAAGCGGCCCGGCGCCTTTTGTACTGGCTCGCTGTTGACCCGCGAGTCCCGCGTCTATATGACCTACAACGACACCCTCGGCGATGTGCTCACACTCGCCCACGAGATCGGCCACGCCTTCCACAGCTACATCATGCGCGACGTGCGCACCTACGCCCACTTCTACCCGATGACGCTAGCCGAATCGGCCTCTACCTTCGGCGAAATGATCCTCACCGAAGGCATCCTCGCTGACCCTTCCTTCAGCCCGGCCCAAAAGGCCAGTGCCCTCGACCAAGAGATTGGCCACGGCGCGATCTTCCTGCTCGACATCCCCGTGCGCTACCAGTTCGAGAAAAAGCTCTATGAGGAGCGCGCCGACGGCGAACTGACAGTCAGCCGCCTCAAAGAGCTGATGGTCGAAACCCAGCGCGACGTCTTCGGCGACGCACTCGCCCAAGGAGGCGAAGATCCTTACTTCTGGGCGTCAAAACTCCACTTCTACATCACCGGCGTGACCTTCTACAACTTTCCTTATACCTTCGGCTTCCTGCTCAGCCGCGGCCTATATTCAATGTTTAAACAAGAGGGGCCCGACTTTCTTCCCCGCTACGAGGAATTCCTCCGCCTCACCGGCAGCGACACCGCCGAGGGCGTGACTCGCCGTGCCCTCGGTCGCGACCTCGAAGACACTCAGTTCTGGACCGAGGCCATCCAGACTTTGGAGGCCCCGTTGGCCGAGTTAGAGAAATTACTACCCGAGGTTCTACCTCAGCATTCATAAGATGCCGACAGACTCTTCGCGCTCCAGCCACCCGCAACCACAAGGATTCCCATGTTGCGCTTACTTCTAGTCTTCTCCTTTTGCATCGGCCTAGCCCACGCCGCCGACAATCCCCCAGCCCCCGGCTTCGATGCCGCTGGTTCCGACCCCAAGGCCATCGCCCTAGCCGACGAAGTTATGGCTGCAATGGGCGGCCGCGCCAACTGGGACGCCACGCGCTACATCACTTGGCGCTTTTTCGGTTTCCGCTTGCACGTGTGGGACAAGTGGACGGGGGATATCCGCTTTGAGCAAGACGATCTGACGGTGCTGATGAACATCCACAGCAAAGAGGGCCGCGCCTTCGTTGATGGGAAGGAAATCAGCAATCCAGACACGCTCGCGGCCAAACTCGACCACGGCTATCGCGCCTGGATCAACGACTCATACTGGCTGGTCATGCCCTACAAGCTCAAAGATACCGGCGTCACCCTGCACTATCGGGGCCTAGAAGCCACCGAGGACGGCCGCCCTGCCGAAGTGCTGGAACTCACATTCAAAGACGTCGGCGTCACCCCGCAGAACAAATACGCGGTCTGGATCGACCAAGAATCGCGGCTAGTGACCCAATGGGCTTTCTACCGCGAGGCTACCGACGCCGAACCGCGTTTTACCGGCCCCTGGACCAACTGGCAGCGCTACGGATCGATTATGCTCTCCGACGGTCGCGGCGAGCGCCAGCACACCGACGTGGCGGTCTTAGACAAATTGTCGCGTAAGGTTTTCACCAGTCCGGATCCGCTGGATTGCTCTTGCCTTCTCGAATAGGTAGGCCACGGCAGCGCTAGGCCGATACAGTCAACACAAAAAAGCCGACCCAGCTATTGGGTCGGCTTTTGCTTTTGCGTAGGGTGCGTTCAGCTTAGGCTGCCCGCAACTCGTTTTCAGGCGCGTTCTCCAGCCGCGACAGCCAGTAGGACACGTCGTAGTTCTCGTCTCCGGTCAAGAAGCGCCACAGCTTAATGCGGTTGACGACCTCCAAGCGCACCTCGTTGCCGTACCAACGATGGTTGGCATTGAGCAACGCAGGGATCTCCGCATCGTCGATATCGTCGGTATTCCACAGCTTCTTCTGCCGCACCGTGGGATTGAGCCGCAGCTTGAACATGTAGCGCTTGCGGCCGGTTAGATTGGGCTGGGCGCAATGCCAGATGCCGTGGTGCGCCACGGCCACCGTGCCCGCCTTGCAAACCATCGGCATCTGCCCGAGGAAGTTTTGATAGCGAGCGATGTCCGACTCGCTGATGCGGCGGTAGTGACTGCCGGGCAGGAACATGGTGCCGCCCATCTCGCGCGGCGTGTCGTGGGCAAAGTAAAAGAGCTGGATATCAAAGTGCAGCCGGGTGTCGATAATCGCGTCGGCGTGCCAAATCTGCCCGTGCTCGTGGTGGGCATCAACCGTATGCACGGCGTGGTGGTCGTAGAGCGGGTCGGGGCCGACTAAACTGTGAATGATCCCCTGAACCTGAGGCAGGCGCACAACTTGACCGACCGCCGCATCGGTCCACAATTCGGCTAGCGGCGCGCCAGCGCGGCCCCGTGGGACCCCGGCTTCCATCTCCGCACACGCGGCGCGATTGAGCTCGTCGGGCACCAGCTCGTCGAAGCGCAAAAAGCCGTCGGCGACAAACTGCGCCATTTGCTTGGTACTCAGGAGATATTGCTTATCGACCATCGACTGCCTCCATCTTTTCGAGGATGTACTCGTATTTCAGGTAGGACGTGTTGTATTCCATACTTGGATAGGCCGGGTACTGCTGGGGAAACTGCACCACCCGCCACCCGTCTCGCATGGCCGCCACCACCGAAGCATAGGGCGGTTCTTCGCTATCGCCGCTGCTGGACCGCTCCTCGCCCGCGCCGTCGTACAGGGACCAAGCCACAGTTTGGCTGTGTAAATCGGGAGAATGGGCGTAGAGTACCAATAATTTCTGCCGGAGCTGGGCCATAGCGTCCTCTCGTTAAGGATATTCAATAATAGGACGCGGCACAGCCCCCGGCAACGGGCCTGTCGCCCGCTCAGTTGTTCGAAAACTCGACTAGCTGCCCGCCGCACTCGTCTTTCATTTTTTCCAGTGCCCTGTTCCGCAACTGCCGCACGCGCTCGCGGGTGACGCCCATGGATTCGCCGATTTCCTCCAAGGTCTTGGGCGCGCTGTCGTCGAGGCCAAAATAAGCACGGACGATGTGGGATTCGCGGGCGTCGAGCACCTTCAGACAATTGGCTACAGCCGCGCGCATTTCCCCCTCGACGAAGCGTTCGTGCGAGCTAGGCTCGGCCGAGACAAAGGTCTGTGCAAAAGTCACCTCGCTGTCGGCAAAAGCCGGGGCGTCCAAGGGCAGATCCGGCTGCCCCATCTCGAAGGCGTTGCGAATGCGCTCCGCCGAGAAATCGACGCAAGCGGCGATTTCCTCAACAGTCGGAGCGCGTCCCAGCTCTTGGGCGAGGACATCGGCCTCCTTTTCGACTTTCTGCCGGTCGCTGACCCTGCTCAGCGGCGGGCGAGCAATTTTGCCGTGTTCAGCTAGGGCGCGGAGGATCGCCTGGCGAATCCACCACACTGCATAGGTGATGAACTTAAAGCCGCGGGTTTCGTCGAAGCGCCGGACCGCCTCCAGCAACCCGAGATTGCCCTCGGAAATCAGCTCGATCAACGAGAGACCAGACTCGTGGTACTCGCGAGCGACGCGAACTACGAAGCGCAAATTGGCCCGCACCAGCGCCTGACGCGCCTCTTCGTCCCCTGCTTTAGCGCGCTTGAAGAGGGCAACTTCTTCCTCGCGGCTGAGCGGCTCGGCGTCTTTTATGTCGCGCCAGTAGAGATCGGTCGCCGAGTACATTGTTTCTCTTTTTTGTGCGTTCATTTTAGTCCTCAACATTTTCAGAGAAAAACTTTTACGTTCACGTTAAGGTTTAAGATAGAACACTACGTGAACATGCGCAAATACTATCTTTCTTTTGACGCACCAATAGGGCCAAACGTTCAATCCAAAGGTGTTTGGCGATTCTTTTTTTTCTCAGAATGACGCCGCTTGCTATCGAGGCGACGGGCTTGGGCGGCGCGGCTGGGCTTGGTTTTTTTGCGTTTGGGCTGCGTCTTGAGCGCCTCGGCAAGCAGGGCAGCCAGCTTGTCGAGGCAGTCGGTGCGATTGCGCCCCTGCGTGCGAAATCGCTCCGATTGGATCGACAGCGCACCCGTGCTATTCAGCCGCGCGGCGAGCTTCTCGGCAATCCGCTGGCGCTGCTCGTCGCTGAGCACCGCACTGTGGACAAAGTCGTACTGTAGCTCGACGGAAGTATTGAGCTTGTTGACGTTTTGTCCCCCCGGCCCTGAACTGCGACGAAACTTGAAGCTCAGTTCGGAAAGCGGGATGGAAAGAGTAGGCGAAACGTACAAGGTTTCCATAATTGGTGGTCGCTCCCAAGCCTGCAGGCTCGGTTGGTACGGCCTGCGGACTTGAAGATAACCTAATGCCTATTCTTTATTATGTCCCAATAGTACATCCGCTATCACGTTTTCGCCAAGGAGATATGCTCTATGAAACGCTATACCGCGGCAATCGTCGGCTGTGGTTCCATCGGCAACGCCCACATGGAAGGCTACAATCTCGTCGATGAGGTCGAGGTGATCGCCGTCGCCGACCCGGTTCCCATGGCCCGCAAAACCTACGTGGACGCATACGGCATCCCGCAGGAATTTGACACAGTCGAAGAGATGATGGAAAAGGCCCGGCCCGACATCGTCAGCGTCTGCACTTGGCACCTTTTGCATCCGGCACCCACCATTGCCGCAGCCGCTGGCGGTGCCCGCGCCGTCATCTGCGAAAAACCCATGGCCATCGGCATGGCCGCAGCCGACTCCATGGTCGACGCCTGCGAGGCGCACGGCACTCAACTAGTCATCAGCCATCAGCGCCGCTTTACTCCAGGTTGGGAAAAGGCCAAAGCACTAATCGAAGAGGGCGCGATTGGCACGCCGATCTTCGTCACCAACAAGGTCGCCGACGGCCTGACTAACTGGGGCACGCACTCCATTGACGGCTCGCGCTTCGTACTCGGCGACCCCCGCGCCCAATGGGTCATGGGCGCAGTCGAGCGCCGCACCGACCGCTACGAGCGCGACACCATGATCGAAGACGCCTGCATGGGCTTGGTCCACTTCGCCGGCGATCTCCAGCTTTTCATTCAGTCCGACCTCATGCGCGAGGGGGCTGGTGCCGGCTGCTTTGAAATCCGCGGCAGTGAAGGACTTTTATCCGTGAGCGAAACCCGACTCCAGATAATGAACCCCTCCTCTAACGGCTGGCGCGACGTCGATCTCGCGCTCACCGAAGGCTCCAAGGCCATTGGCGGCAACACCAACGCCGCTCAAGTCCGCGAACTTCTCGCCTGTCTCGAAGACCACAAGACCGAGCATCGCAACGCCGGCACCACCGCCCGCGACACCGTGGAAATTATGATGGCCCTCTACGAATCGGCGCGCCGCAACCGCGTGATCCACTTGCCACTCCAAGAAAAGGGCTATCCCCTCCAACTCATGGTTGAGGAGGGCAGCCTACCCATAGAAGTCGAGGGACGCTACGACATCCGCGGCTTTCTCAAGCGCGACGGCATCGACGAGGCCAAGTACAAGAAGCTCTGGGACGAGGGCATGGGGCACCACCAAATCATGCGCCAGCTCCACGACGAAATGGACCCAAGCTGATCGCGGATGCCCGGGCCGGGGGATATATTGACATTCCCCGGCCCCTCCTGTACTTTTTATCCTTTTAAACTTGCACACCCGCACCAAGCGGGTGCCTTAACAAGGAGCATCGTCATCGCCAAGTTTCGCAGCTCGCGCCGAGAGGCCGTCGCCAAGCTCAAGTCCGCAGACATCGACTACAAGCGCCTCGATGTCCTAGTCAAGTTTATCACGCCGACCGGCAAAATCGAATCGGCCCGGCGCACCGGTGCCACGCGCAAGCAGCAGACGCGCGTCGTTCGCGCCATCAAGCGCGCCCGCTATTTAGCGCTCGTCCCCCATACCCTCGACGACACTCGTTGACCGAGCCATGCGCGCCCAATGGCTGCCATAGGGCTGATTGAGACCCGCGGTCTCGTCGGCGTCATCGAAGCAGCCGACGCAGCCGTAAAATCCGCTCCAGTCGAGCTCCTCGGCATCAAGCCCATCGGCGGTGGGCTAGTTTCAACGCACTTTAGAGGTGAGGTTGCCGCCGTCCAAGTGGCGGTGCAAGCCGGCGTCGAAGCCGCCCTCAAGGTCAGCCAAGTGATTAGCCATCGCGTCATTCCCGCCCCCCATTTAGACGTAGAAAATCTGCTCCTGCACCAACCCCAAGCAGCTTCCCCGCCAGCGCAGCCACCCCCCGACGAGCTAGAGGGTTTGCCAGTCGCCCGCCTGCGCCAACTCGTGCGCCAGCTACCCGACGCTCAGCTCAAAGGCCGCCAAGTTTCGCGGGCCAACAAAGAAACGCTCCTCCGCGAACTGCGCCGCGCCTCGGAACCAGACACTTAAAACCATACGAGGTCTCAGTGGACAACCTGTGGAACAATCTCGTCAAAGGGCTGCAAGAAGGCGCGGCCGCCGCTGCTGACAAGGCCGGCGACCTGACCCGTCTAGCGCGTGCCCGGCTCGATATCGCCGCTGCCAAAAACCAACTCCACCGCACCCAAGCGGATCTCGGAGCGCGGGTCCACCAGCTTCTCGAAGCCGGTTCCGACCCCGTGACCGACGATCAAGTGCAAGCGCTGAACCAACAGATCAAAGAGCAGAGTGCTGCGCTCGCCGATTGCGAGGCAGCCTATGAAGCGCTGCAAAGCGCGGTGCGCGCAGAAGAGCGCAACGCCGATCAGTAGCCTAGCGGCAGCAGCGTCTGTGGGGAGTCAGGCGGTGCGGCGGCCTTGCTTTCGCGCTGGTACGCTTGTGGTTCTTCGCTGTACTGAGCCACCAGCGTCATGCCGTCGGCCCCGTCAGCAATTCCCGTAACTTCGTTTAGCAACAAGTCTTTTTCCTGAGCCGTCATTACCGGAAATCCGTAGTGGCGGCTCGCGTATTTCAACGGGCCGCTCTCTGCTGTGCGCGCAGCAGCCCACTCCGCGTGCCGGGCCAGCCGAGCGCGGTTGTACTCGTTGGCCGCACGAGGTGTGGAGCGCAGCAGGTTTTGCGCGACCGGCACCAACGTCTCGTCAATCTCCACGCCGACCGAGTTTCTTCCCGCTGTTAAGGCGGCTGCCAGCGTCGTTCCAGTCCCCGCAAACGGATCGAGCACCACGTCTTCTTTGACGGAAAACATGCAGATGAGCCGGTAGGCCAGTTCAAACGGAAAGGCCGCGCTGCGCTCGCGGGTCGGCGCATCCACAAGCCCTTGCGAAGTTCCCTTTACATCGAGCCACACATCCGAGAACCAGACATTGCGCTCCTCCCAAAAGAAGGCGCTCTCGCGGCGCTTGGCTTTCTCCGCGGCCGTTGTGAATGTCCGCCGCCGCCCTTTTCTAAGCACGAGAATGTACTCGTGCTCGTAGGTCACGTACGCCCCTACGGGCAGCATCCCAGACCCCATAAATTTGTTGGGGGCGTTGGTCTGTTTGCGCCAGAGTATATCGGGCAAAGCGGCAAAACCTTGGCCGAGAAAGCTGCTGAGGATACGGGAGTGATTGGAGTATAACTGGAAATCGCCATCCATAGTGCGGGTAGCGTCGCCAATGTTGATGCAGGCAATGGCCCCCGGCTTCATGACGCGGTTGCACTCCAGCCAAACCGCATCGAGTAGCTCGTGCATGAGTCCGAAAGCAGCCTGTCCATTGCCGCGCGACAGTTGCTCCCCAATGAGACCGTCCTGGAGCGCGAAAATCTCATCCCACATTTCCACCATTGGATAGGGCGGCGAGGTGGCGATCAAATCGACCGACTCATCCGCGATTCCCGCCATGGACCGGGCAGGGCCGCATATTAGCTTAGCGGTGGTTTGCATGGATGCTGTAATTTCTGTGAAACTCTACTGCCGCGCCGTTACACATCTTCAGCAAAGTAATTCTCGTCCAGTTTTTTTACATCGCATGTAATTTCAGAGACCACACCGCCGCCGTTGATTGCGGCTGCTCAATGCCGTATCCTCTCGGTAGCACCCCTCAAGGAGGACAACCATGGCCACTCCCCGCATCGACGACCGCGACTGGTCGGCCCTCTCCACTGGCCAGCGCATCCGCCAACTCGAAGTCGAAGGCTACCTCGTCCTGCCCGACCTGCTCGACGCCGACCACATCGCCCGCCTCAAAGCCATCACCGCCACCTTTGAGACCAAAGCCGTCGATTACAGCGAACGCCAGCGCGGCCGCAACAACATCCAATTCGACGGCGGCGAAATCACCGCCCTGCTCGGCCACCCGCCGACGCTCGCGTTCCTACGCGAACTGTTGGGCGACGAAGTGATCTTCATGCACTACGGCTATGCGCGCTCCGAACCCGGCCACCCCGGCATCAGCCTCCACGCCGATGGCCAGCCCTACGGCTCCCAAATTTTCGGCTTTGAAGGCTCTTGCCCCGTGTTGATACGGGTGCTCTACTATCTCGACGACCTCATCCCAGAAGTCTCGCCTTTCCGCGTGGTGCCGCGCTCGCACCTGTGCCTGCACGCCGACGCCAACCCCTACACGCGCTACGAATCCCACCCCGAAGAAGTCATGGTTCCCTGCAAAGCCGGTTCTGCCGTGCTCATCCACCACCGCGTCTTTCACGGCAACTTCCCCAATGTCGGCACCTACCCGCGCGAAATGCTGGCCATCGCCTACCGCCCCGCTTGGGCCGGGCCAGTTGATAAAATCAACCCCTGGGACGAGGAAGACCTCCAGACCTTGCCCGACGAAATTCGCCCGCTCTTCGCCGACCGCAACACGCGCCACTGGGACTACGACGGCGGCAACAAGCCCCCGAACATGGCCTCCGAGGCTCCGGGCCTGGACCCCAGCCGTTGGGAGCGCGCCTAACGCTATCGAGTGAACACCGTCCCTCGCACGTAAGACCCTTCCTCGGAAGCCAAAAACGCCAAGATCCGCGCTATCCCCATCGGATCCCCCAGGACGGCGTTCCGCTTTGCTTCCTCTGGATCGCGGCCTGCGGCCTCTGCCCCCTGCGCTATATTCTCCAGCTTCAGCGGCGTTGCAATCCCCCCGGGGCAAATCACGTGCAAGCGCACCCCCTTGGGACCTAACTCACCTTCGAGCTTGTAGTGCAATCCGTGCTGCCCAGCCTTGCTCGCAGCATAGGCGTAGGACGAGGATCCGCCCCGCACGCCCGCTCCCGAGGCGATAATCAGCAGCACGGATTGGCCGGCTGCCGCCAAGAGCGGCGTCGCGTATTTGGCCGAGAGAAAGGTGCCCTTCAGGTTGGTGTCGAGCGTCGCGTCCCAATCCTCCTCTGACAGCTCCTCAATCGTCTTGAACGCCCCCGTCAAGACCCCGGCCGAGAAAACCGCCACATCGAGGCGGGCGGTGCGCTCTCTGATCTGCGCGACCGACGCGGCCACGCTCTCTTCCAACCGCACGTCCGTGGCGTAGAAATGCGCTTGGCCCCCTGCTGCCTCAATCTGCGCCACGGCGGCTCGGCCCTCCGCTTCGTTGTAGTCAATGATGTGGACGCGTGCCCCTTCTTGGGCGAAAAGTTCGGCAGCAGCCCGGCCAATGCCAGTGGACCCGCCAGTTACCAACGCATCTTTGTTTGCGAGCTTCACACGTACCTCCTTCTATCGCGTGCGGCGACGCGGCAAAAGTTGCCAATATATCGCCATGGGGTATTTTCTACGAGTGATCTGTTCAAATCCCGTCACATGACCACCAATCGCCAACTCGCCGTCTGGCTCCTCGCTGTCTCGGCCCTCATCGTCGTCCTCGTAGTGTACGGGGGCTGGGTGCGCCTGACCCGCTCGGGTCTATCCATCGTCGAGTGGAACGTCGTCACCGGCGTCGTGCCGCCGCTCAGTGCTGCGGCCTGGGAAAGCGAATTCGCCAAGTACCGGCAGACACCCGAATACCAACTCGTCAACTATGGCATGGAGTTGGACGCATTCAAATTTATCTACTACATGGAGTTCGGCCACCGCTTGCTCGGCCGGCTGGCCGGATTGCTCTTTGTGGTGCCCCTGCTCTATTTCCTCTGGTGCCGAGCCATTCCCCGCGCCCACATACCCACCTATCTGGGCATTGGCCTACTCTTCGCCCTCCAAGGCTTGGTGGGCTGGCTAATGGTCAAGAGCGGCCTAGACGACCGGCCCCAAGTAAGTCACCTGCGCTTGACCTTGCACCTTTGTTGCGCCTTGGCCCTTTTGGCCGCTTGCCTCTGGCAGGCCCTCGGCTATCTGTCATCTGCGGCAGAGACTCGGCCGGTGCCCCGCACTGCGCGCCGCCTTTGCATCTGGCTGTTTGCCGCCGTCTGCCTCCAGATCGCCGCTGGCGGCCTAGTCGCCGGGCTCAAGGCCGGACACCTGTCGGATACCTTCCCCAAAATGTTCGGGGTGTGGATCCCGGCCGGCTTGTGGTCTATGCAGCCGCTGCTCGTAAACCTGCTCGATAACCCCACCACCGTCCACTTCCAACACCGCTTCTTTGCTTTTGCAGTTCTCGGGCTAGCACTAGCTCTGTGGGTGGCCGCCCGCCACACAGCCCTGAAAACCGGGGCCGGCCTAATCCTCTGCTTGGTAGCGGTACAGATCGGCTTGGGGATCGGCACGGTCGTCGCGCATGTGCCCTTGGCCTTGGCCTCGCTGCATCAGGCAGTAGCTGTGGTTCTGTTCGCTGTCGTGCTTTTCCTCTGTCACCGCGCGTACAGAGTTTAGACCGCCTCATAGCGATTGATGACCTCGGTTTCGACCGCGCCATCGGCTGCGATGCGGCGCACTGCCAGCGCGATCCGATGCTCGGGATTTAGAGCTTCCCAGAGGCGAGTGGGCGCGTCGGCGAGGGGTAACAGGTAGGGAACTCCAGAAAACGAGGGCAGAGGGTCGCCATCTGAATCGTACGTGGTGATGGCATAACCATAGCCCGGCTCGACGCAGTCGAAGCGGAAGAAGTGGCGCTCGCTGTGCTCAGGGTCAAAGGGGCTGGCCTTGAGTATGGCGAGCCACGCTTCATCGGCTTCCAGATCCACATAGCCCGCTATGCGCGGCGTGTAGTTGGGTGGATCCGGCTCGTGCAGCCAGCCAGCCAAACTCTCGGCAAAATTGCGGCCGGCTGCAAAACCTTCGTATATGGCGTCGGTATGCACCCCATTGGAGACAATGCTGCGCCGAGCGCAAACTCGCATGGCGTTGTAAATAATAAGCGTGGGGTCGCTCAACTTCGCGGGATCGGCCGCTTCGGTCCGCAACAAGTCCCCCTCGGCGACGAAGATGCGATTGCGGCTGTTGGCACTGCGCCCCGAGATCCAGTAAACCTGCATCCAAGTCCCCTCCGCAGCCCGACCGATTACAATGCCGCGGCCTACGTAGGGATTTTCGATCAGCCGTTGCCGCAAGTTGACCGCAGCCTGTTCTCCTACCGTTTTTGGCACCATGCCACATAGTATAGGACAACCCTACGCTCGGCAAAAGCGCGACAACACCACCTTATTAGCACAAAAAAGCCGGTGCCTTTTCTCGACGGGGAATATCGAGAAAAGGCACCGGCCTGAACAAGGCTCAGCCGAGGCAGCCTACTTAGCTGCGCTTTAGTACCGGCAGACCGTTTTTGCTCTCAGACACCTGATATCCAGCCGGTACCGCGTCGAGAGCTCCTTCCTTCTCGGTTTTAGCAAAGAAGTAAATCGTCTGCGAGTTCCCGTTTTTGAGGGTCGTGGTCCGGGAATGCAGAATATACGTGACCCCCTTGGAATTCGTATGCGAAAAAGCCATGGCATCTCCTTACGTGTGATATAGAGGAAGCATGGAAGTCGAACGGCAAAGCACGACTTCTCGCTGAGTAGGGGAGTCTTACTAAAAAAAAAGACCATCCGGCCAAAATCGCAACTACTTTTATAGCCCCTTCGCCTTGGGCCAGCACAGCTAGCAAGACGGCTCTTGACTAAGAGCAACCCATAGCGTAGAATATATTTTTTCTTACCTAGGAACTTAAAAGCCAAGGGTTAGGAGCAGCATATGAGCAATTTCAGCGTCGAGGTCAGATCGGACGAACCCTTTGAAAAGGCGCTACGGCGCTTTACGTCCAAAACCCGCAAAGCCGGCTTGTTACGCGACTTGAAGAAGCGGCGTTTCTATACTAAACCCTCGGTCCAGAAGAAGATCAACCGCCAAAAGAGCATCCGCCGGCAGCAGAAGGCCATTCGCATGGCCGAGGTTGGCTTCGTCCGCGGCGCACGCGGGACTGGTGGACGTGGGGCCGGTGGACGCGGGACTGGTGGACGCGGGACCGGTGGACGCAACCCGCGTTAGTCTTTTTGTAGCCAACTCTGCTTTAAGCCCAGCTTGGAACGCTTAGTTCAACGCCATTAGCAATCGAAGGGAGGTAACCTTCATCATGTCCGAACGTCAAAGTGGATCCGTCAAATGGTTCGATAGTTCCAAGGGGTTTGGTTTTATCCAGCGCGAAGGACAAGACGACGTCTTCGTTCATTACAGCGCGATTCGCGGCGATGGTTTCCGCTCCCTAGAAGAAGGTCAGCAGGTGGAATTTGAAACGGTCGCTAGCCCCAAGGGCCTGCAAGCCCGAGACGTAGTCGTCATCGGCGCGGCCCCCGAAACCGAAACTCCGCAATAATCTCTCCAGACAAACAAAAAAAGCGCAGGCCCTTGAGGTTCTGCGCTTTTTTTGTGTCACCCCAGCCTAGTGAGTCTGGAAAAACTCCACGACTTCGCCGTTGGGGCCTTTGAAAAAGGCAATCGTCACGTTCAGCCTGTCCAATGTCAGGTCCTTGGGTTCGACCGTGATCTCGCATCCGGCCGCTCGCACCCGCTCAGTGGCGGCGCGTGCGTCTGTAACCGCCAAGGCAAAATGCGTCACCGGATCGTTGGGGCTTTCGGCTCTAGGTGAGGGCGACTCGGCCGTGGGGGCGAAGAGTTCGAGGTGGCTTCCATCGCCTGCATCCAAGAGCGCGATCTTGCGCTCAGGAGAACCAAATTCGGCGACCACCTCCATGCCTAGCACATCTCGGTAAAAGCTCAGCGACGTTTCCCAATCGCGCGTCTGCACGGCCACGTGATGCATTCCACAACCGGCGATTATAGCGTTTTTGTCTCCTATGGGCATTGACGTTCTTCCTTTCCTTGCTTTGAGACCACTAAGCGCGCGAAACGCGCGATCGTCTCCTCCAAGTCAAACCCGTACACGGCCTTGTTTCCCGCGACGACCTGTCCGACCACGTCTGCTGGCAGCGCATTGTCGCCGCAATAAGCCCCTACCAGCGCCCCGGTAATCCCGGCATAGCAGTCGATATCCGCGTAGCGGCTCCAGTGCCCCTCCTCGTCGAGATCGCCTTGGTTGGCCGCCACTTGCAGCGCAAGGGACGGGTCGTCGGGATGGGACAAGAGCGCGGCAAAGGCAATGGCCAACGCCCGGAAAGGATCGAAGACGCTGAAATGGCGCAGCTCCCACGCAAGGAACTCGGCCAATGCCTCGGCTTTTTTATCGGCGGCTCTCGCCAGTAACGGCGGCAGCTTCTGCCGGATAAAAGTGTCCCCGAAATACCCTCCCAAGCACAGAGGATCCAGCGCCAATACGGCATCGACCAATGCTGGCGGCGACATATCGGCTAATGCCGCACCTTGCGCCGCTGCCAAAAGCGCGGTGGCCTCGCGGGCGTAGCCGACCGCAAAAAAATCCGCCTCATAAGCAGCGCGATAGGCTCCTGCGGGATCGCCGGGAAAGAGCAAACCCGCCGACGGCAGCACCAACAGCCCAGCCAACGTCGGATAGTTAAGCCCAATACTCCGCGTGGCGAGCACCGCTGGCGATACTCCTGGGTAACGCGGCGACTCCTCCCCCAGACAACCGCGGCTAACCCCTTCCCACAGCTCAAACTGCTCGCGCGCTAGTTCGGCATTGCTGGGAAAGAAATCCTCGGGCCGCTCATACACATCCAACAATCGCCGCGCCACTTCCCGATCCCTTGGCATCCTCCCCAACTCGACGGCCAGTTCCATAAAGAGATAATTATAGCGCACATCGTCGGTGCCCGTACCCGCTGGGGCTTCGCTCACCCACATCCCATGCGGCCCCTTTTTCCCGGTGAATGAATGAAGCCGTGCCAGCCACTTCTTCCCCGTGCGCTTTTCAACGGCGTCTGGCGGCGCGAATTCAAACGGCGCACCCAAGGCGTCTCCCCAAGCCTGGGCCAGCACCGAGCCGCGGATGCGCGATTGCAGCGTCGGTTTCATTTCACCCATCAGGGCCGAGGGTTAAAGCAGATAAAAGAGGATGTAAGCCGCCAGTCCAGTGCCGACTATGGCACCGCCGTAGCAGAAGTAGTGAATGGGAAGGATCAATTTCCGCACCCCAAATTCGTGGAGCATGAAGCGGATGCGGTGCGCCGCATGGTAAAGAGGTAGGACGGCCACGACGAAAAAGACCACTTTGACCAGCGGGTGGCTGAGCAACTTGCTCATGGCCTCGTATCGGCTCACTTCCGCGCCGACCAAGCCAAGCGGCTCGGCCAGCCCGACGAAGTAAATCAGCACGGGGATCAGCATGGCGGCTACCACGCCACCAGCGGAAAATAAGCCCCACCAGAAAGGTTCGGTTTTGTCTTGTTTGTAGCTCATGGCTATAGCACGTAAAGGAAAATGTAGCCGACGACCGCCGATACGAAGAAAAACCCGACGAAAGCACCCGCCGTTACCAACTTAGGCGGCACGGTAAACGCGCCCATCCGCACGACCTGGACCCGGCCCATTACCCCCAGCCAAGTGATCGTGTGGTAGAGCGCAAAGACAAACGCAACCGCGTAAAAAGCCACAAACGCCGGCGACGTCAGTGCGGAGCGGCAAGCCGCATACGCCTCCTTCCCTTCGGCCAGTGCAAAAAGCTGGTAGAGGAAAAGGATGACGAAGGCGGCGATGAAGACGCTGCTCAATTCGCGCATCATAAACAGGAAGTAGTTGCGGCTCTTCAGCCACCAAGTCGGCGATAGCTTTGGCTTGTAGGTTTCGTACGACTGGCTCATTTGTTCCCCCAAGGCATGAGAAAGGACTTGAACCAGTTAGTCGTGGTCTCGACCTTGGTGCGCTGGATGGCGGCGGCTGGGTCCACGTCCTTAGGACAGACCACCGAGCACTCCCCGATAAAGGTGCACTCCCAGATGCCTTCACTGCTAGCGGCTACTACCGTGCGCTGGGCATAGCCCTCGTCGCGCGAGTCGAGGTTGTAGCGGTAGGACAGCGCGAGGGCCGCTGGACCGACGAAGACGTCTTCTAGCCCATATACGGGACAAGCCGCGTAGCACAGCAGGCAGTTGATGCACTGGCTGAACTGCTTGAACTCCTTTAGCTCTGCGGGCGACTGCAAGTACTCGCCTTCGGCGACCGGCTTTTCTTCCTCGCGAATGATCCACGGCTGGACCGCCTTGAGCTTGTCCATGAAATCGTCTATATCGACGACCAAATCGCGGATGATGGGGAAGTGGGCGAGGGGCTGGACCACCAGCTCATTCGGGTAGTAGTCCTTGAGGAAGGCCGCGCAGGTCAACTTAGGCTCGCCGTTGACCATCATGCCGCAGGAGCCGCACACGCCCATGCGGCACGACCAGCGGTACGAGAGGGTGCCGTCGATGTGATCTTTGATGTAGTTGAGCGCGTCGAGGACGACCCAGTCCTCCTGATAGGGAACCTCGTAAACCTGCTCAGTGGGTGCGTCCTCCTGCTCGGGTCGGAAGCGGGTCACCCGGATGCCAATGGTCTTGTCGCTCATAGCTCCTCTCGATCAGTAGGTGCGCTCTTGGGGCTGCCAGCGGGTGATGACGACGTCTTGGTATTCAATGCGCGGCGCGTCATCGGTGCGATACGCCAAGGAGTGGCAGAGGAAGTTTTCGTCGTCGCGCTCCTCGTAGTCCATGCGCGAATGCGAGCCGCGCGACTCCCGGCGCAACAGTGCCGAATGGGCTACCGTCTCGGCCACGTCGAGCAGCGAGCCCAGTTCCAACGCGGCCGTCAGTTCGGTGTTGAAGACCGATGAGTTGTCGTCAACTTGGACGCGAGTGTAGCGTTCCTTGAGCTTGAGCAACTCGGCACAGGTCGCCTCTAGGCTCTCCTGTTCGCGATAGATACCCGCTCCTTGCTCCATCGTCTTCTGCAGATCCGTGCGAATGTCGGCAATGCGTTCGCTGCCTTCGTTTTTGAAAAACGCATTTTCAATCCGCTGCCACTCGTCGGCAGCCATCTTCTCCAAACTGTCGTACGACGGTAGATTGACCTCCGAGGCGTACTCGGCGGCATACTGGCCGGCCCGCGCGCCAAAGACCAAAAGCTCGGACAGCGAGTTCGAGCCGAGGCGATTGGCCCCGTTCATGGTGACACAGGCCGTTTCTCCGGCCGCGTACAAGCCCGGAATCGGCGTCGCCGTAGTAATGTCAGTGTGAATGCCGCCCATCATGTAGTGGACCACCGGGCGCACGGGCACCGGCTCGTACACGGGATCGATGCCCACGTAATTTTTGGTCAGTTCGCGCACGAAGGGGATGCGCTCGTCGATTTTCTTTTCGCCCAAGTGCCGCAGATCGAGATGGACGTACGTGCCGTATGGGCCGGAAAAGACCCGCCCGGCGCGCTCCTCGTGGACGAACGCCCGCGAAACCATGTCGCGCGGGCCCAATTCCATCTTGTCGGGCAAGTACTCGCTGAGGTAGCGGTCGCCCTTGTTGTTGATCAGGTAGCCGCCTTCACCGCGCGACGCCTCGGTCATCAGGATGCCCGTGCCCGGTAGCCCGGTGGGATGGTACTGGACAAACTCCATGTCCTTGAGTGGACAGCCCGCTCGGTAGGCCATGGACATGCCGTCGCCGGTCTTGATGGCGGCATTGGTCGTAAAGGGAAAAATGCGCCCGCCACCGCCCGTGCAGATGATCACGGCCTTGGCGGGAATCGCCTGCATGGCACCTGAGCGCACATTGATCGCTGCCACGCCGCAGGCCGCGCCGTTGTCGTCGAGCAACAGCCGCGTCCCAAACCACTCGTCGTAGCGATGGATGCGGTCGTATTTGAGCGAGGTCTGGAAAAGGGCGTGCAGCATGTGGAAGCCGGTCTTGTCGGCCGCGTACAGGGTGCGCTTGACCGACATGCCGCCGAAAGCGCGCACGCTGATCCGACCGTCGTCGTCGCGGCTCCAAGGGCAGCCCCAATGCTCCAACTGAATCAACTCATCGCGGGCCTCCTTGACGAAGACCTCGACTACGTCTTGATCGGCGAGAAAGTCGCTGCCCTTGATGGTATCGAAGGCATGGCCGTCGAAGCTGTCGTCGTCGCGTATCACCGCCGCAGAGCCGCCCTCGGCTGACACCGTGTGGCTGCGCATGGGGTACACTTTGGACACCAAGCCGACGCTGAGGTTCGGATCGAGTTCGACGGCGGCAATCGCCGCCCGCAGACCCGCACCACCGCCGCCTACGATCAATATGTCGTGGTTAGGTACATTCACGGGAAAAGCTGCTTAGGTAAATGGTGTGTTGCGAAGGTCAAAAAAAATTAAACCATATCTCCGATAGGAGCAACAGCCCCGGCACGGCGAGATTACGCCGGGGCCTGTAGTGCCCGCAGCCTGGCCACTTCGCGCGGTGTGGCGCGCCAAGCCGGGCTGGATTCGTGGCGCAGGGCATAGCCCAGCGGCGTGAGTTCCTCGACCTCGGGGAAAAAGTGGTCCTGACCCTTGTGAACGCAGTCCATCACCTTATCGTCAGCCGCCGGGTTGCGCTGGATGCGTGCTCTAACCGTCAAGTCTGCCCCTTTGTCCAATAGGTGCTCAAAGGTCTCCCAGCCCGTCCCTTGGTTGGCACCAATGGCGTGAAAGAGGGGCGTCTGACCGCCCACGCCGTTGCGGCCTATCTCGGCGCGGGCATTCAAATCGGCACCGCGCCTCAGCAGCAGGTTTACGGCAGCCAATTCGTGATATTCGACCGCCACGTGCAGGAGGGTAGCACCCCGCAGCGTGAGATGGTCGCCATAGTCGAGCCAGAAGCGCTCCGAGACCAAGTCGGGACAGCGATCGAGCCGTTGCTCCAGTTGGTCGAGCCTGCCTCGGTGGATATCCATCGTCGGCCCGTCCTCAAAAGTGGCCCCCGCTTCGACGAGCGCTTCGACGCAGGCGTGCAGGTGGGCGGGCGGCGAGCGGTGGTACGTCTGCAAAAGCCCGTAGAGGACGCGGCAGTCCCAGCCCTCGTTGTACGCGTCGTCGGGGTGGAGGCCCAACTTCAATAGACGCTGCATGTGTTCTAGATTGTGGTTCTCGCAGCACCCAAAGAGCGCTTCGTTCAATTCGCTCAGCTCGGCACCGAATTCGACCAACAGGCGCATGGCGTCCAAGCTAGCGTCAATGCGGTCGGCGTACTGCAAGGGAGTATAGCTCTGCCCGTTGGCGCATTCGACGCGGTGGTGCACCAAGTCCGGGTGCTGGCGCAGCAGGGTCGCCAAAGCGTCTAAATCGCGCTCGTCGAGAGCTTTTTGCAAGTCCATGCTATTCATATCCGTATTCTCTAACCTCGTCTTCGTCAAAGCCCATAAAGTGCGCCAGCTCGTGTACCAAGGTTGTTTCCACCTCCCGCGCCAACTCGCCTCGATCGGGGAAGTCCTCCTCCAAAGGCCCCTGATAGAGCGCAATTACCGGCGGCAGGTCGCCGCTGTCTTCGAGGCGGCGCTCGGGCAGGGGCGTGCCAGAGAAAAGCCCGTAGAGCACTTCTTCTGGATCGCCGGTTATCTCTTCGACCATCTCGGGGTCGGGCCAATCCTCGACGACGATGGCTAGGTTGTCCAGCGCTTGGCGAAACTCCTCCGGCAGGCGCAGGAGAGCCTTTTCCACCAGTTGTTCAAACGCACGACGGCGCACGGCAACGCTACCAGTCTGCGACGCTGCCGTCGTTTTCATAGTAGAGTTCGCCGCCCAATTCCTCTGTGTACTCAATCGTCTTTTCCACCTCGGACTCGATCAAATCAAACCCCAATCCTGGCTTGGTCGGCAGCTCGACATGGCCGTCAATCACCTGCCAAGGTTCTACAAGCAACCCCTCGCCCAACCCCACATCAACCTGTTCCTGTACGAGAAAATTGGGCACCACCGCATCGACCTGCATACAGGCGGAAAAGGCCACCGGGCCAATAGCGCAGTGCGGCATGATGTGGATGTAATAGACTTCAGCCATATTGGCGATCTTTTTCAACTCAGTGATCCCGCCCGCGTGCGAGCCGTCGGGTTGGATGTAGGAGACGGCCTGCTTTTCAAAAATCTCCCGGAACTCCCAGCGCGAGAGCAGACGCTCGCCCGTGGCAATGGGAAATGGCACGTGGTCGGAGACCTCCTTCAGCGCATCGACATTCTCCTGCGGAATCGGCTCTTCGACGAACATCGGCCGCATCCCCGCGAGCTGGCCACACACCTCAATCGCCAGCCCCGGCGTCATCTTGCCGTGGAAGTCGAAGCATAGCTCTACCTCGTCACCTACCCATTCGCGCATGGTGTAGGCGTCTTTGACAAAGGCGTCGATTCGCGCTGGGGGCTCGTGGGCGCGCCACGTACCCCCCGGCCCCGTCTTAAAGGCCGTGTAACCTTTGGCCAACAGCATGTCGAGCCGCGCCCGCGCCGCTGCCAGCGCCTCGTCGGTCTGGCCGTGAATTCCCCAGTGCGCGTACACGCGAATCCGGTCGCGCACCGCACCGCCCAAGAGCATATAGGCGGGAACATTGTAGTGCTTGCCGGCGATGTCCCACAACGCCTGATCAATGCCCGACAGCGCGCTCAGCAGCACATTGCCACCGCGAAAAAAGGCCGAGCGATAGACGTGCTGCCAGTGGTGCTCAATGCGGAGTGGGTCCTTGCCGACGAAGTACTCGGCCAACTCTTCCACCGCCGCCCAAGTGCTCTTGGGCTTGCCCTCTAGGGTCGTCTCGCCCCAGCCGACGATACCGTTGTCCGTGGTAATCTTGACCAAGCGCATGCGCTGGCGCGGGAAAAACTGTTCAATTTTGGCGATTTTCACTGTCTAGTCCTTTCGCTAAAAAACTGTCTGAATACCTCCGGCGGCAAAGTATCCGCAGATGGACGCAGATGAGCGCAGAGATGGTAGAACGGTACTTAGAGCGTACCTTTTTTACGACTAGTGGGCCTCGCGCGTTACAACGGCACTCGACTTGCCGACCAAGAAGTCGAAATCAACTCCTTTGTCGGCCTGCATCACATGGTCGATATAGAGACTGACGTAGCCCCGTGTATCGTGGGGCGCGGGGGGCTGCCAAGCGGCACGACGACGCGCCAGTTCCTCGTCCGACACGTCTAGGTGCAGTCGCCGGCCCGCCACGTCGAGCTCGATCATATCGCCGTCGCGCACCAGCGCCAGCGAACCACCGATGGCCGCTTCGGGTGCCACGTGTAGGACGACGGTCCCGTAGGCCGTGCCGCTCATGCGGCCGTCGGAAATGCGCACCATGTCCCGGACGCCCTTTTCCAGCAGCTTTTTCGGCAAGCCCATATTGCCGACCTCGGCCATGCCTGGATAGCCGACCGGCCCGACGTTTTGCAATACCAGTACGCTCGACTCATCCACGTCCAAATCGGGGCTGTCGATCCGTTGATGATAGTCCTCAATCGTCTCAAAGACCACCGCTCGGCCCCGGTGCTGCATCAACTCGGGTGAGGCAGCCGACGGCTTGATGATCGCCCCGTCCTCGCAGAGGTTGCCCCGCAGCACGGCCAAGCCCGCAGCCTCGATCAGCGGCGCGCTTAGTGGCACAATCACGTCGCGATTGTAGCAGACGGCCCCTGCGACATTCTCGCCGAGCGACTTGCCCGTCGCCGTCAAAGCGTCTAGATCTAGGGAATCCTTCAACTCCTCGATCACCACCGGCAAGCCACCGGCGTAATAGAAATCCTCCATCAGATACTTGCCCGCGGGCATCAAATTGACCAATAGCGGCAACTCGCTGCCGAGGCGGTCAAAATCGTCCAAGGACAACTCAACGCCGACGCGCCCAGCAAGAGCCAGCAAGTGGACGACGCAGTTAGTCGAACCACCGATGGCCGCGTTGACCTTGATGGCGTTCTCAAAGGCCGCGCGCCCGAGAATGCTGGACATCTTGAGGTCTTCGCGCACCATCTCGACGATGCGCGACCCCGCTAAGTGCGCCAGCACCTTGCGCCGCGAGTCCGGGGCCGGGATCGCCGCACCGCCGGGCAGGGTCATGCCGAGCGCCTCGACCATACAGGCCATCGTCGATGCCGTGCCCATCGTCATGCAGTGCCCATCCGAGCGCGTCATGCCATCCTCGGCCAGCCCAAACTCCTCGCGCGTCATCTTCCCGGCGCGCAAGTCTTCGCTGAATTTCCACACGTCCGTTCCCGAACCAATATCGCTGCCGCGGTACTTGCCATTGAGCATAGGACCGCCGGGCACGACAATCGTCGGCAGATCAACGCTAGCCGCCCCCATCAAGCATGCTGGCGTGGTCTTGTCGCACCCAGTCAGGAGCACCACCCCGTCAACCGGGTTGGCGCGAATGCACTCCTCCACGTCCATGCTTGCCAAATTGCGGAAGAGCATGGTCGTCGGGCGCATTATAGGCTCGCCCAGCGAGGTGACCGGAAATTCTACGGGCAACCCCCCGGCTTCGTACACGCCGCGCTTGACGGCTTCGGCCAAGTCGCGGAAGTGGATATTGCACGGCGTTAGTTCGGACCAGGTGTTGCAGATGCCGATGACCGGGCGACCGTCGAATTCGTGCTCGGGCAGACCGCGCTTCATCCAGCTACGGTGAATAAACCCGCCTTTGTCTTCGCGTCCAAACCAATCGGCGCTCCTCAGTTTCCCACGATCTGCTGCCATTAATTCTCCTCTGATTTTATTTTCTCCCTAGCGGAGAGGCAATCAATCTAGGCGATCTCTTGGCTCTAGCAATATATTTAGTTAGTAAGCCGCTAGTTAATAACCTCTTGCGATTATGGGGTAACATGGTACGCTGGGTTAAAACCCACCTCTGAAAGACGATATGAATCTCAAACGCATTGCCGTCATTGGGGCCGGCACTATGGGGTGCGGCATTGCCCAAGTTTTGGCCCAAGCCAGCAGGGAAGTCCTGCTCTACGACGCAGATTTCTGCGCCCGCGAACAGGGCCTCGCCTCCATCGCCGCACGCCTGCGCCAACAAGCTGTCAAAGGCCGGCTAGAGCCAGCCGCCAGCGAAGCGGCCATCGCTGCGCTACAGGGCATCGACCAACTCGCCGACATCGACACCGCCGACATAGTCGTCGAAGCAGTACCCGAACGCCTAGACCTCAAGCTCGCTGTCTTTGCCCAACTCGGACAATTTGCCGGGCCAAAGGCCATCCTCGCCAGCAACACTTCCGGCTTGGATATCGACGCTCTCGCCGCCGCGTCCGGTCGGCCGGACAAGGTAATTGGCATGCACTTCTTCAACCCGCCCCCGACCATGCCCCTAGTTGAAATCGTGCGTGCAACCGAGACCTCGGACCAGACCTTTGCCGCGGTCATGGCCTTGGCCCAAGACCTAGACAAGACTCCCGTCGCAGTCGCCAACAGTCCCGGTTTTGCGGTCAACCGCATCCTCTTTCCCATGATCAATGAGGCCATCTACGCCCTCGCCGAAGGCGTGGCTAGCGCCGAAGACATCGACCGGGTGATGGTGCTGGGAGCGAGCCATCCCATAGGGCCGCTGGCCTTAGCCGACTACGTCGGACTCGACGTAACCTTGGATATTCTCGAATCGTTTGCTCAGCGTCTAGACCGCGCCAAATACCGCCCTTGTCCCCTGCTGCGCGAGATGGTCGCGCAAGGAGCGTTGGGCCGCAAGACGGGTCGGGGATTTTTCTCCTACTCGTGACAACGGGGCACCAATGTTGCGCTTCCTTATCCTCTTGTGCCTCCTCGCCACCTGTAGCTGCTTAATCCGTTCAGCACCGCGCTATACGGCCGACTCCAGCGTGACGCGCGAACTTGAAAAGCGTCGCCGCGCCAGCCCCAGCCGCCTCGCGCACGTCGTCGAAGGGTATCTCGGCGTACCCTATAAGTGGGGCGGCAACACCCGCGCTGGCATGGACTGCTCGGCCTTTGTGCGGACCATTTTCCGCAAGACGTATGGCATCGAATTGCCTCTCACCGCTAGGCAAATATACCGCGTCGGCCGCCCCGTCAACCGACTGCAGGACCTCAAGCCAGGGGATCTGGTTTTCTTCAGGCTTGCCCTCTCAGGGCCGGGCGTCTCCCACGTCGGGATTTACCTCGGCAAGAAGCGCTTCGCCCATGTGGGAGTGAGCACCGGCGCGACCATTACCTCACTCGACAACTCTTATTTTCGCCGGCGCTATGTCGGCGCTCGGCGCGTCGAGCGCTAAAGGTCGTGCGGCGGCACAGTATCCGCAGATGAACGCAGATGAGATAGGGGCGAGAGAAAATTGCTTGGGCGCACTCGGAATGTTCAGATGCCCTCTAAGGTGCAATTCCGCCTACTTTTTTTGGCCTGCTTCATAGAGGCCTGTTGCTGCTATCTGGTCTTTCTCGGCGATCTCCAGCGCCAAATCGGCGGGCTGTGGACCGGCGTCTTTCCCGCTTTTCTCTGCTATGTATTCGCTGCGTATCTCGTCCTGCAGCGAGGCGCGCTCCCCGGACGGCCGCATCTCATCCTAGGAGCCGCCCTCGTCTTCCGTCTGACGCTGTGGTGGAGCCCGGCAACGCTCTCGGACGACATTTTTCGCTACGTCTGGGACGGCCGCGTTCAGCTAGCCGGCATCAACCCGTACCTCTACGCGCCCTCGGCACCCGAGGTGGCGCACCTGCGCGACGCGCTCTACCAAAGCATCAACCACGCCACCATCCCCACGATCTACCCACCGCTGGCGCAGCTTTTCTTTCGCGCGATTTGCGCGCTCAGCGCGACGCCAGCCGCGTTCAAATTGGCCCTGCTGCTCTGCGATTGGGGCCTCTGCCTGCTGTTAGCACACAGCCTCGTCCGGCGTGGTCAAGACCCGCGCCGCGTCGTACTCTACGCTTGGAATCCCCTATCCCTAGTCGAGATCGCCGGCAGCGGCCACATTGATGCGTTGGGCGTCCTGTTCCTTTTCGCGGCCCTGTACGCACTCCACAGCCAGCGCTGGGCCGCAGCCGTCTGCGCCCTCGCTGGGGCCTTCCTCGTCAAACTAGTGCCCCTCGCACTGTTGCCCACTTTTTGGCGTCGCCCTCGCGCCGATTGGTTCAACTTCCGCAAGTGGAGTGCGCTACTCCTGTTTCCAACGCTGGGGCTGTTGGCCTTTTGGCCTTTTGCCGACGCCGGGGAAAAACTCGCAACGGGTTTGCTAACCTACGTGCAACACTGGCACTTCAACGCGGCGGCCTACTCGCTCTTTCGCTTTGCCTTGGAGCCTCTACACGCTCGCTGGCTCTGCACGGCCCTTTTCGCTCTGATAGCCCTCGGCGTCCAAATCCGCTATCGCGACCCCTACCGAGCCACCTTCGCAACCCTCGGTGCTTACGTCTTGCTCTCGCCGACCGTACATCCCTGGTACTTGCTTTGGGTCCTCCCGTTCCTCGCCTTTTTCCCCAGCCCTGCTTGGATACTCCTCAGCGGCTTGATCTTCCTCGCTTACGAGGTGCAGATCGGCTATGGCAGCGAAGGCGTGTGGCGCGAAAAGCCGTGGGTTTTGTGGGCGCAATACGCGCCTTTTTACTTGCTTCTCATCATCACGGCCTGCTACAGACGCCTCATGGGACACTGCGACGATTAGCCAGCAGACCGCCGCGCCCACGCAAAGGGCAGGTGCATTAGAGCGAAAACTGTGAGAAAGATGGCGGAGACGGCCACTAGGAAAAGCCAGTGCGGGTAGGCGTGGATAAAGGCGAGCTGTTTCGGTGCCGAGAGCGTAAAAAAATAATTAGTCCCGAGATAGAGGTTGAGTGGAGTAATGACCAAGGCGTACAGGTGGACGGCGATATAGCTGCGCAAGATCGCCAGCGCCGGCGGGCGGTAGCGGCACCCAAAGGTGAAATAGAACCCCGCGCCAACCAAGGCGACATGGGTCAGAAAATAGCGAATCTCGGCGATGAGGCGGATTGACCCGGTCTCCGAGATCGCTGGGAAACACACCGCCAGCAGAGCACCGACCACCCCCGCGTAATACGCCAACTCGGACCACAGCCTCCCACCAGATGCCAGCCCGACGAACAGGACGAATACCGATAGGTCGCACAGGTGCAGGGGCAGGTTGTCGGCAATGGGGATGCCAACGGCGAAGTGCCGATAGGCGAACCAGCCGAGTTCATTGACCAGCACCAAGGCAAACAGCGCGACCCGAAAGGTCGCATGAACCCGCCCAACCGACGGCCACCGTCTCATATTGGCACAGCCCGCCGCGAAGAGCACGGCCATCCCGATCCAGAACAGGTGGCGCGCCGAAAATAGTTCCATGCCGTTCAGAAAACCTGTGAAAAGGTGATGTAGAGCGCCCTGCGACCGCCCGAGGTGCCGTAGTCGGCCCGCACGATCGTGCTCTGCCAATGGCAACGCAGTCCCAAGCCTCTGCCGCCGCGCCACCCGTCGATCGTCGGCAGCGCATCGCGGGCGAAAATCTGCCCGATGTCGCCGAAGGCCACCAGCCCCAGATACAGGTGCTGCCGGTGCCACATCGGCAGCCCGCGCCAGCGCAACTCGCCGTTGAGCACGATCCGCGCCTCGCCCCGGTCTCTAGCACTAGCCACGCCGCGGACCGTACCGCTGCCCCCCATGTCCAGCTCCTCGTAGAAGGGTAGGGCACCAAAGGTCCAGTTGACGCGCAGGCGATTGGCGGCCACCAGCCCGTGCCCCAAGGTGTGGAAGTGCCGGTGGTCAAAACTAAGCGTCGCTCCCCGGTAATCTCCACCGCCGCCAACCCCAAAGTCCACCAGCAACTCCTCCAGTACGCCCGAGGTCGCGTTGTTGTAGTTGTCGCGCGTGTCGTAGCGCAGCGAGCCGACGAATTGGGCGAACGCGCCCCCGTCCGCGCCGAGGGGGTCGAGCGCGAAGAGAATGCCATCGGCGGCGTTCGGCTCAATATCGTTGTGGCTCAAACGCCCCCCGATGCGCAGGCGCCAGGGGAAGCGCAGGATCCGGATCCACTTGACCTTGAACTCCGGGAAGGCTTGCCGGAACGTCTTCTGGTCCCGCGAATACCCGGCGATATCCTCGTCGCTGAGGCCGCCGTAGTAATTGGCGAAATCCTCCTTCTCGTAAACCAGTTCGACCTCGAGCCGCCGGCCGGGTCGGAATTCGGGTGTATCGACGAGCACGCGGTGTACCCACTTGCCCTTGGTTGTGATAAATACTTGGGCGCTGTATTTGCGGCGATAGGGTACGCTCTGGCCGTCGTATTCGAAGAGATTGGCCCGCAGCCCGTATCCAGTGCCGTCGTCCGAGCTGAAATTCAGCAGCGGCACCGCGGTCGGACGCCAGCCGACTGTCTCGTGGACCTGCTGGGCACCGCTCGGGCAAGCCCACGCGAACGCCAAAATCGCTGCAACATTAAGGACCCGATTCAGCATAGACAGACCCTCACTAAAGTGGTTTTATGCGCTATGTAGCCGTCCGCATCGCCTGTATTAAGTATGGTCAATCAGCAAATAGAGTGCTACCGGTCCGCGCAGCTTGTAGTGACCCTCCAGTGGACAGCGATAAAAGGAACGAGTCGCCCTCTTGCGCTGTCTATACTATAAAGCTCTGCCATTTTATGCGGAAAATAGTTCAAAGTGCTTCTGTTTGTTATATTCCTAACTTACGACGATGGCGCAAGGCGTTAATGGCTGCGCGCCTAGGAAGAATCGCGCGTGAATTACTCTGTGAAAAATTCCTTACGCCTCGTGGCCTTTGGCTTGGGGGTGCTGTGTCTGCACGGCTGTCTGGAACTGGTGCGCAGGCCAGCGGCGGGTGAACCCATCGGCTACGAGTACGCCTCAGTCGCCGACACCACAGCCACGAGCGCAGCTACTATCCAACCTGCGCCGGTGCTAGTTGTCATAGATCGCCCCAAGCGCTCGCGCCAGCAGTTGCAAGACATCGAGCAGGTCAACAAATACGCGCTGTGGTGCATTGAAAACGCCATGTGGAACGAGGCCCAATCGCACATGGAACGCGCCCTAGCGCAAGACAGCTTGTCGGCCAGCTTGCACAATAACTTAGGTGTCATCTACGAACGGCTCGGCATGGCCGACAAAGCGGCTGAATTCTACGGCCGGGCGCGGGCCCTCAACCCCACCCGCGAAGCTTATGTCGCCAATTTGCGCCACCTGCAACAATACCAGCAGGCCAGCCTCGACTCTACAGACTCACTTGATATATTCAGAGCGGACGATGGTCCGCGGCCGCGGACCAGACGCCCGGACCATTCACCCACATCCACGGGAGAGTGAACGTGCAGGCTATAACTAGATTCCACAGCCTCGCCTGCGCCGCCCTGCTCGCTTGGGGCACCGCAGACCTTTGTGCCCAAGACATTCTCACCTTGCAATTGCAGCAAGGGTTCGGGAAAAACAAAGTACGCTACCGAGACTTCCAGTGGGAAATCCTCGAAAGCGAGCACATAGAGCTTCACTTTGAGTCTGAATTCCAGAATCTGGCCGTGCAGGCGATCGAGTACCTCGAAGAGGGCTACGATCACATCAGCCAGATTTTGCACCACGACCTTTCGCACCGGCCGCCGGTCGTCATCTATCAGTCGCACTACCAGTTTCAGCAGACCAATATCTTCCCCGACTTTCTGCCGCCTGGCGTCGCTGGCTTTGCCGAGCCGCTGCGCTTCCGCATGGTAGTTCCCTTTGCGGGCGATCTCGACGAGTTCCGCAATGTCCTCGTCCACGAGCTGACCCACATTTTCCAGTACGACATTGTTCACAAAGGCCCCATTCGCCGCATCACCAGCCCGATCGCCCAGCCGCCCACTTGGCTGATGGAGGGTATGGCCGAATACACCACCCCGGGCCGCAACACCATCGATGAAATGGTCCTCCGCGACGCCGTACTCACCGACGGTCTCATCCCCATTGAAACCATGAATCAGGCTTGGGGCCAAGGCAACGTATTCCTCGCATACAAGCAAAGCCACGCGCTCATGGAGTACATTGCCCAGCAGTACGGCCCCGAAAAAATCAGCCGTATCCTCCGCCTGTGGGACAGCCAGCACGACACCGACAAGCTCATGGATCGCCTGATCGGTATGGACTTGAAAACCCTCGACGAGCGCTGGTCGGCCCAGATGCGCAAAACCTACTGGCCTCTCTTGCAGACGCGCGACTACACCTCTGAATTCGCCGAGAAAATAGGCGACGACGAGAATATCCACAGCTTCTCCAGCGCCTGCTGGTCGCTCAGCGGCGACATGCTCGCCGTCCACTCCTCGGACGGGATCGAACAGCACGTGGACATCATCCGCCTGAGCGATGCCTCGCTCGTCGAGCGCGTCACCGAGAGCATGCGCGCCGCCGACTACGATCACCTCAGCATCGGCAGCGGCACCGTGGCTTGGGCACAAGACGGCCAGACCATTGCCTTTGTCGCCAAAGAAGGTCCCCGCGACCGCATCATGCTGTGGAACCTCTACGACAAGAAGCTCGTGCAGACCCTGACTATGCCCGATTTGGATCTTGTCGAGAGCCTAACCTGGTCCCCCGACAGCCGCCACCTCGCTTTTATCGGCACGGGGCAGGGCCAGAGCGATCTCTACATCATTGATGTGCAGACCGGCGAGCGGCGTCAGCTCACGGGTACGCCCGAGCGCGAAGATTATCCGAACTGGTCGCCCGACGGCCAGCGCATCGCCTTTAGCAGCAAGTACCGCAACCAGTTCGACATCAAAATTTACGATCTAACCGAGGGCACAGCGCACGCGGCCATCTCCAGCCTCACCGACGACCTGTGGCCTCAATGGCTGCCCGAAGGCAACAAGCTGCTCTTCGTCTCCACCCGCGACAAGATCAACGACCTCTTCGTCTATCACCTCGACGAAGGCCGCGAATTCCGCCTGACCCGCAGCCTCAGCGGCATTCTGAACCCCGCCCTCTCGCCTGATGGGCGGCAGATCGTATTCAATACTTACTTCAAGGGCCGCAGCCACCTCTACCGGATGGCCATGCCCGAATGGCCCGAGGTCAAGCGCAAAGACGCCCAGCTACTGGCCCGCGTGGCCGAAGCCGTACCGCCAGCCAAAGCACCACCGCCAGTCGAAGCAGAACCACCAACCGAAGCAGAACCACCAGCCACCGAGACCCTAGCCATAGAAGTGCCCTCGGTGCGACCCATGGTAGAGGGCGACGCCGTGCTCTCCGACCAAGGCGGTACCCCGAGCCTAGGGCAGGTCTCGGACCCAAAGAACCCGGAACTTCCGGACGATGCCGTGCTCCTAGCCGGGGCCAGCGGCTCGCTGACGCCCACCGAATCCCAAGAGCCGCAAGCCACTGTCCAGCTCGCTGCCAACGACGGTGACGATGGTGAATTAGAGCTGCGCCGCCGCCGCTATACCCCCAAGCTCGAATTCGACGGCATCTCCGTGCAGATGGGCTATTTCGATGGGTTTTTGTCGTCGATTGCCCAACTGAGCATGAGCGATCTTTTGGGCAATCACTCGCTGGTTTTGGCCACGGATTACGTAGCCGCGCAGGACATCAGCAATGACTTCAACTTTGCCGCTAGCTACAGCTACTACGGCAAGCGGCCCACATACCACGTATCCATTTTCAATTGGAACCAGTACTTCATCAACGATCGCAACTTCCTCGTCCAAGGCCGCGCCCCGGCTCGGGGCATTAGCCGTCTCCAGCAACGCGGTGCGTTGGCCAACGCCAGCTATCCGCTCGACCTGTACCGCCGCCTCGACCTGAGCTATACCTATGTCGGCGAGCAAGAAGAACAGGTCAGTCCCTTCTACGAGCCAGATTCTACTGCTACCAGTACTCATCTGTTCAAGACCGCATACGTCCACGACTCCATTACCTACGGTCTTTTGGGTGCCACCGCTGGTAAGCGCTACTTCCTCTCAGTGGGGCGCACGCTCAGCCTTGGCTCAACCACGCGCTCTTTCTCGCACCTCGAGTTCGACTATCGCCACTACTTGCGGCTGGGGCGTTGGTCGGTGCTGGGCCTGCGAGCCTATAGCGTGGGGTCTTTGGGCCGCGACGCCCTCGAATACAACCTAGGGGGGCCGACTTGGTTCCTGCCCTTCTACACGGGTTTCAACCTCAATACTGGCCCGCTACGCGGCTACCAGTTCTCGGCCTTCACCGGCAGCAGGGTCCTGCTGACCAACGTCGAGTTGCGCGTCCCCTTTGTGCGTGGCATCCTCTTTGGCTGGCCCGGCACCTTCCTGATTCCGGCGATTGACGGCAGCCTGTTTATGGATATGGGCATGGCTTGGAACAAGGACGACGAAATTGACCTGTGGCCCTTCCGCAACCCACACGCCGCGCTCACGTCTTCCCCACGGCAGGTACACGCCAGCGTCGGCTTCGGCCTCTTAGTGTACTTCTTGCTGCCGATGAACTTTGAATTCGCCAGGCAGATGGACCTACAAGGCAACTTCTCGGACTTCAAGTTTCACTTCAGCTTTGGACAGAGCTTTTGATTGCTACTCTCGTATTGCTCATTGTCCTAGCGGGCTGCGGCGGCCGCAGCGCTTTTACGCGCGTCGAGTTTCGCGCCCCGTCGCAACCCGATCCGGTCTTGCGCCCCTACCTAGCGGAAGTCGATCACATCGGCGTCGTTTGCGCGACCAACATCGAACCCTTTCGGGAGCTAGACATCGAGAAGGTCATGGCGCGGCTGTCCAATGCCGTGGTCCGCAGCCTCGGCAACATGCCCAAAACCGAAGTGATGAGCCAAGACGAAATCACCTACCAACTCAAGGGGATTCGCCTCGACTCGACGAGCGTCCACCAAGACTCGGTACAGGCCGTTCTCAAGGAAGAACTCGAACTCGACGCCTTAGTCTTGGTCGAACTGAGGCACTTACAGGCGCGGATGATGCCCATGTCGCCCACGCCCTATGGCATGTCGCCCAACCCCGGCATCGACCTGACCATAGATCTCAAGGTCAGCCTGATCAACCTCAACACCAATCAAGTCTGGCAACAGGGGGGCACGCAGCGCAATTACCAACCGGTGCAACTACAGCTTTTCGGCGGCAATAAACAAGGCGAGCGCCAACTGCTCATGGCTCTCGCCCGCCCACTACAACGCTTCCTCTTCCGCATCGCCCCGCCACCCAAACCACAGACCCGCCACTTCGACCTAAGCGGCGATTAGGCACAAAAAAACGGAGGGCCTTTTATGATCTCCGCTGGTACTATCATAGTCAGGATTCTCTGCTGAGAGCGCTTATGGGCATTCGTCAAGTCGGTCTGCCCATATCTTTAGAAATTCCTCAGGCGTCGCAATACTCACTCCTAGCAGTGGGAAGTCGTTCGGATTGCGCGTGATCAGAACATGGGCTCCAACTCGAATGGCAGAATGGAACTGGATGGCATCCTCGAAATCGTCGCAGGCTGAGTCGATAGCCTGATTGATAATTTTGGTATCAGGAGCTACAGAATCGAATGTATCCCGCAACAGTTTCAATACCTTTTCGGCCTTTGTTTTGCTTTCGGCTTTTCGCACAATGTAGTAAATGTTGTTGAAGCTGATGGCAGAAATAAACGCCGTAAGGTCCCCTCGCTCGGCCAGCGTCCAAACGCGTGCAGAAGCTCGATAGTGGGGTTCACGGCGTGTGAGTACATCCAGCAGAACATTAGTATCCACCAACGCGATCATTACCGCACCCCGTATTTTTCACCAAGTGCATTTTCGAGCAACTCGCTCTCCGTTCGATCCGTTGGCAATTTCACGATTCCGGATGCACTGAGCGCGATCGGGCCTAAGGTGTCTTTAGGATCGCATTCTTGGTCAATCGTTCGAAAAAGCCGGACGAAAAGTGCCGAAACGCTAGTTTTCTTTTTAGCCGCGATCCGCTTAGTCTCCGCGATGACTTCCTCGGGTGCACTCAGGGTCAGCTTTTTAACGGCCATTTAAGCCTCCTATTAGGGCATCTATACGTATTATTTTTTATAAAAATTACGTAACTTTAGACTCAAGTGTCAAGCATATCAAAAGCCGAAGGAACTCGACAGGATAGGATCCACGCCGACGCTGCCACTTAATCATAAAAAAAGCGGAGGCCACGAAAGGACCTCCGCTTTTTCTGTGTCTTTAGCGAAAAGTCAGCGTCGGCGCTTCTTGGGCTTGGCCGATTCCTTTGTCGCGGACGATTTGGAGGCTGGTGCCGAAGTCGTTGTGGACGCTTTTGGCGTAGGCGCACGCGGCGGAGTGCTGACCGAGGATCTCGGCGTAGGCGTAGGAGCGCTGCGCACCCGAGGCTCTACCCGCCGCTGCCACACATTTTCTTCGCGCCGCTGTCTTTCGGTCGCCGCGGCCGGATCGGTAACCATCGGCGTCGTATTCAGCCGACTCGCCGCACGCCGCAAATCGTCGAGTTGGCGAGTACTGATCAGTTGATAACCTGGCGACACGTAGTAACCACTCGAACTCCGATAGTATGGATCATAGCCATAACTATAGGGGCCATAGCCACCATAGTGATAGGGGTAGCCGCCGTAGTAATAGGGGTAGCCGCCGTAGTAGTGGCGAGAGGTAGGATAATAGCCGCCATAGCCGCCATAGCCGCCATAGCCGCCATAGCCGCCATAGCCACCATAGCCACCGTAGCCGCCGCCGTAGCCACCATAGCCGCCGCGCACACCCGGATAGCGGTAGAGATCGTCCATGTAGTCGCGATCGTCGAACTGGCCAACCGTGGGAGCCTCGACATCGCGGCTCTTGGCGCGAGCTAGATCCTCGTCGTGCAGGTCGGCGACCTCGTATGGGCTACTAAGCACCGTGTAGCAGCCACTGGCCATCAGCGCAGTTAGCGGCAGGGCCGAGCACAAAATCAAAGCCTTCGTTTTCATGGACTTAACTCCCTCCTTTAAGGAGTGCTAAACTCATCTCTCAATTTTGAATATACACAAACCAGCAACAGGAACAAAAAATAAAAACTAAAAGTTGTAGCCCATGCCGACGACGAGGCGATTTACGGTGTGTTCCTCGCTGAGTTCATTGCCCGAGTATTCTTCTACTTGCTTAAACGCACCCCGCACCCAAGCCAGATCTATTTGCATGGCCTCGTCGATCAATATCCCGGCCCCGAGGGTAATAAAGCGCCGGTCTTCCTCAATGCGGATGGGCAGATCGTCGGAGCCGGGGTCGCGCGGGCCGACAAAGGGAACTGGGTCCACGAAATAGCCAGCCCGCAGATCCAGCGCAACGACCGGCACTTGGTACTCGACGCCGAAGTGGTAGCGCAAAACGTCTCTGTACTGCGTCTCAAACGAGGTATCAGCGCGCAAACCATGTTCATCGCCTCCCTTGTACTCGCTCTGCGACCACTCGGCCAAATGCAGACTACCCGCCAGAGTCAGGCCCGGTAGAGCCTCGGCCGAAGCACCCACGCCGAACTCAAAAGGTAGCGCAAGCTCGTACGTGTTGTTCCACTCTTCGTCTGGGAATTCCCCTACGGTCCCGTCGTCGCACTCAACAGAACTGTAATTATCTGCAAGGGGTGAGTCTGGAGTACCTTCTGGGAGTAAGTGTTGGCAAGGGTTTGGCCTGTCATAGGATGAGGGACCGCGGAAAACGTAGCCAATTTTGTGCGTCCCTCCGGTGGTAAAGGTCGCGCCCAACCTGTAGCGAGGCTCGTCGCGCGGCGTGCGCAGCATCGCGCCCAAGACGGCATACGGAGTCCACTTATATTCATCTGTAAAGGTGTCTCGTGCGCGAAAGCGCTGCTCGTAGAATTGGTCCTGCGGATCGGCCCAGTCAAATTCACTGACGGCCTCGTCTTCGCCGCTAACCAAACCTAAGGTCGCGCCCAGTGAAACAGCCGGCGACACGTCAATAGCCGCGGACACGCCCGCCAGAGCCATCTCGCCCTCGTGCTGGAAAGTGTGGTCCGCGGTAAGGCCCTCGGCGTCTCCCTTTTGATTGAGGTTCCAGTCGAAGTCCTTGATGCGGGTCAGGCCAGCCGCCAAGACCAAACTGCCGCGATAGACCGGATAGGGATAGACAAAGCCCAGCGAACCAAAGCGCGTATTGGTCAGTTCGCTTCTCCCTGGAGTGCCGTTGAAAATCGAGTCGTTGGCGCGGCTGTTGCGCAGGAAGGACACCTGCACCTCGCGCTGCTGCATCTGGGCCAAGCCCGCCGGATTCCAGTACATGGCCGTGAAATCGTCGGCCACCCCAACAAAGGCACCGCCCATGCCCATGGCCCGCACCCCAACGCCAGCAAAGTTGTCGATGGCCCGCTCCTCTTGGGCCACCGCACCGCGGACCCACATGCAAAGCAAAGCAATAGCCAGTATCTTCATCGGAATTTCCTCCTGTAAGTGGCTGACAACTCCCGAATGGACTGGGAGCCAAAGTGATCGCTTTCCAGCGCATTTTTAAGATAATACGCGATCCTTAGCTGCGGCGCTACGGTCCAAGCCCCTCCGACATTCAAATAGCCTTCTGCCACGCCCTGATCTTGTAGGCCGTTGTTGCGGCCCAAGTCGTATTCGGCGAATAGGGCTATAAATCGCAAGCTCTTGTCGATACCCAACCACGCAGACCAGTCGCCGTCGTCGGCATCTTCGCGTGACACATTGACGCCTGCATGGACGCCGAGTTCCCCTAGCATTGAGGTGTAATTCTTGCTCAGTGCCAGATAAATCCCTTTGGATTTGACTTGGTAGCGCTGATCTCTATACGGCCCGATGCCCTGGGAATCAAAGCCCAACAGCAGCGCCGGCCACGTGTAGCCCTCTTCGATGATCCGGCACCGAGCGGCCACTGCCACGCGCGGGTACCAATTGACTGTACCCGTGCCAATGAGCTGCTCGCCGCCAAAAGACACGCCAACGCTCAGCCGCTTGAGCACGCCGACATGCAAACGACCAACAGTCCCCCCATCGGCAAACAGGCGAACATTTACCGCATAGTAGCCCTTGCGGACCAGCCCGGCCGTCGGGCTATCAACCAAGCTCGTCAGCTCGGTCCATTTGGCGGCTGCCGGTCCAGCGGCAATGCAAAGGATCAATATCAGCCGCTGCAAAGTCTCCTCCCTTTGGCTAATTTCTCAGAAATCTATTTCTTCTACCCCATCCCCTTGCAAAGTAATGCGCCGCTCGCAATCCTCGCCGTGTTCTAGCCACACATGGCAGCACCCAGCGGGCAACGAGCCATCGGCGCGCTCGGCCCACTCGACCAAGCAGACACCGTGACCGTAAAAGTACTCTTCTGCACCTAATTCCTCAAGCTCGTCAGCGCCCCTTAGCCGATAAAGATCAAAGTGATAAACGGGCAGATCGCGGCCCCTGCATTGCCCGGCGTATTCGTTGATCAGGATAAAGGTCGGGCTCGTGACGTAATCGGCCACTTGCAGAGCTTCGCACACGCCTTGGATCATGCAGGTTTTGCCGCTGCCCAAGTCGCCGCGAAAGGCGATCACATCGCCCGGTGTCAAGCGCCGGCCTAGCGCAGCACCCAGTGCGCGGGTCTGGGCCGCCGAGTGCGTGGTGAAAACTCTTTTCATTGCTCCTTACTTGGATTCCATAATCGCCACGGGCAAAATCATTTCTTCCAAGGAAATACCGCCGTGCTGGAAGCTGCCCTTGTAGCGGCGCTGGTACTTGTTGAACTGGGTCGGATAAACAAAGTAGAAGTCCTCGCGGGCAATCACGAAGCTATGCCCCAGTCCCGTCGAAGGCAGCCCGTAGGCGTGTGGATCGGCGATCAGCAGCGCATCCTTTTCCTCGCAGCGGAGGTTCTGACCATACTTGTAGCGCAGACTCGAAGACGTGCTGCGGTCTCCGTACACCACCGAAGCGCGCGTGCCGCGCATGGAGCCGTGGTCGGTCGTCAGTACTACTACCGCGTCGGTGCGGGCAATGCCCTTGAGGGTCTCAAAAAGCGACGCATTGCCAAACCACGTCTGCACCAAGGCGCGAAAGGCCGCTTCGTTAGGTGCCATCTCCTTGAGCAGGTCCGACTGCGCTTGGCTGTGTACCAGCATGTCGAGAAAGTTGTACACCACCGACACAAGCGGCCACTTGCCTAGCGACGGTACCCTGCGGGTCAATTTCCGGGCCTCGCTGGTGTCTAGCACTTTGACGTAGTGCGAACCCGGTTTGGGTGCGACGCCCATGTAGCGGACCAAATCGTCGATGAATTGGTGCTCGTGCCGGTTGAGGCTGTATTCGTTGTCTTGGGCCTCGTGCCATAGGGTGCGGTACTTGTCGGCGATCTCTTTGGGAAAAAGCCCGCTGAAGATCGCGTTGCGCGCAAAAGGCGTGGCCGTCGGCAAAATCGAGTAGTGGTAAGAGCGCTTGATGTTGAAGTACTCAGCTAACTGAGGCTCCATCACCATCCAGTGATCCAAGCGCAGGCAATCGACCACGATAAAGAATACCTGTCGGCCCTGTTCGAGATAGGGCACCACGAACTCGGGCACCACATCCACCGACAATGGCGGCGAATCCTCCTCGTCTGCTACCCAGCGCGTGTAATGCTGCTCGACAAAGCGCCCGAACTCGCGGTTGCACTCGCGCCGCTGATCCCCAATCATCTGACTGAGCCCTGCGTCGTCCAAGCGCGCCACTTCGATGTCCCACTCGCAAAGCTGCCGATGTACATCAATCCACGTCTGCCAAGTCGCGCCGGCAATCTGCTCGCGGATCTGGCCAGCCCGCGAGACGTAGTGCTGCCCGGCTTGGCTTTGACGAATCTGCCGCGCGTCGAGCAACTGTTTGCAAGCCATGAAAATCTGGCTGGGATTGACCGGCTTCGTCAGGTAATTGTCGATGCGGCGGCCAATGGCCTCGTCCATCAGGTGTTCTTCTTCGTTTTTGGTAATCATAATCACCGGCACGTTGGGATCGGCCATCTTGATCTGCTCCAAGGTCGAAAGCCCGTCCAGCCCCGGCATCATTTCGTCAAGCAGTACGATGTCAAAGGGCGCTTGAGCAATCAGAGCGACGGCATCCTTGCCGTTGCTGACCGGCGTGACCGCGTAGCCCCTTTCGTCGAGAAAGCGCCGGTGAGCGCGCAATAGGTCAATCTCGTCGTCGGCCCAGAGTATCTTTCTCTTGTCGCCTTCCATACGTCGCCTTTAGCTGTAGAATTCCATTCCTAAAATAACGCTTTATGTCCACATCCGTTCCTCAACCCAAGGGCAAAACCAACTCAAAGGTCGTGCCCTCGCCCGGCGCGCTATGTACCAAGCTGATCTTGCCTTTGTGGTATTCTTCGACGATGCGCTTGACAAACACCAGCCCCAACCCCCAACCGCGCTTCTTGGTGCTAAATCCCGGCTCGAAGATGCGCTTGACGTGCTCGGGTTCAATGCCTCGCCCGTCGTCCTCAAACGCGATCTGCACGGCGCGGCTTGCGGGCAAAAGCTCCATGCGGATGCGCAAGCTCCCCGCCTGACCGTCCATGGCATCGATGGCGTTCTTGCACAGATTCTCAAACGCCCAGCTCATCAATTCGGCGTTGATCGGCACCGGCGGCAACTCGCCTAGGCATTCCAGTTTTATTTCCTGCCGCCCAAACTGGGGAACGCGACGCCGGAAGTACTCAATCGTATCCTCCAGCACGGCTGCTACGTCCCTTTCCTCTAATTCGGGCATCGAGCCGATCTGGCTGAAGCGCAAAGCGATTTGGTCGAGGCGACGCATATCCTGCTGTATCTCCCCGATCATCTGATCGATGCGTTCCCAACGCGCGTCTCGATCCGGCCTCGGGGCGGCGGCAACCTCGCCGCGCAGCAGTTCCAGCCACCCGGACAGCGAGGAGAGAGGAGTCCCGAGTTGGTGGGCCGTCTCCTTGGCCATGCCCACCCAGAGCGAGCGCTGTTGGCTGCGCTTAATGTTGCGGTAGCCGATATAGCCGACCAGCAGAAAGAGAACCAACACGCCGATCTGCACGAAAGGGGCGAGGGAAATGCGACCGACCAAACTCGTGTCACCGTAGTGAATATAGTGCTCAGCCGGGATCCTGAACTCTAGCGGTGGGCGCTGGTTGGCCAAGCTATCGACAAAGGCCCGGAGCTGGTCTCGCACCGCTTGGGTGGGATCGTCGCTGGCCAGCGGCAGCCCAGTCCCCACCCAAGCCCTAAATCGGCCCTCGGCGTCGGTGATGATTGCGTTGGCCGTGTCCCAATGCAGATAACTGAAGCTAGCGGCCGGCACGCTGAAAAGCAGCGGTTCTCCGGCTTCCCTCTCCTGCCACGCCCGTTGCACCTCGGCGAGGGCCGCGGCCGAGGTGTCGCTGCTCGCTGGCAGGTCCGTCCCCTGCCACGCCGCGATGGCCCCTTGCGTATCCGCAATGATAACGCGGCCCCCCTCGCAGTAGAGCTGCCCCAACGTCTCTGGCGACCAATAAAAGGGAATAGGCGGATTCTGGATGTCCATTTCCTCGATCAGCTCGTGTAGCTGAGCAGTCGAAGCGACCGGCGCGTCCGCCGTTTCACTGCGCCAAAAGGCCCAGTTGTCCAACAAGCTCGACGTATCGATGTCCTCGGCCTGGATGATCTCGCCGCGGTGATTGGTGATAATGCGTGGGAAATCGACCTTGGTGATCACCTCGGTAAAGAGGGTAGAAATTTGGCCTTCTGATGCCTGCGGCGTGAACGAGATCAAATGCGCATAGAGATCGACCCGATTCTTTTCGTGTTCGCGCAATTCAGCGATGATCGACTCGTTGTAGAGTAGGAAGGCCAAAATAGCGGCAATGCCGCCGAGGAAGATATACGCGCGAAAAACCGGCGACGCGCCCAAGCTGGCTAGGGCACCGCGCCGCCAGCGCCGCCAGCCACCTATAGGCGACGCACCTTTTGCCGGCCGCGGCTGAGCATCCGCAGGCACCGCGATCTCCTCCATTGGAACCGAGCGGCGGTGACGACGGCGCTTGGACGTAGTATGGTCGCGTTGACTCATCGACAAGAAAAAAAATCCATCGGCAGCGCGGTGCAGATGGATTTTTCACGAAAAAACGAGGTGAGAAAGCGCTATTTCTTTTGCACTTGGGGTCCAGGCCCAGACGTGCGGGGCTCTACCGCTGCGCCATCTGGGGCACCTTTTTGAACTTGGGATCCAGGCCCAGACGTGAGGGGCTTTGCCGCTGCGCCATCTGGGGCACCTGTTGCCGGCGGCGACTGGCTCTTCTGGTGGTTCTCCATCGAACAAGAGCCGTGGAAAATCGCGCCCTCGGCGACCGTGAACGAGTCGGTGTACACTTCACCAGTAAAGCGCGACTGCGTATCCAGCCGCACCTTATCGGCGCGCACAGTGCCATTCACAACGCCGTCGATGTACGCGTCTTTGCACTGAATCAAAGTAGCATCGGCCTCGCCCGACTGGCTGATCGTTAGTTCCCCTGTGCAGGCCAGTTCGCCCTTGAATACGCCGTCGATTCTGACGCTGTTCTCCACCGTCAACTTTCCTTCAAAGTGGCTACCGCGGCCGATAATCGTATTGAGTGCTTGGCCGTTAGAAGTGGAAGCACCCTTCTTTTTGTTGCTCAGCATTTGTATCCTAACTTGATTGCGCGTTTTTACAGCCTCTTAGCCGTGATTCTTGGAATATACAAGATTCTTGGAATATACAACACAATCCGGCGTTGGGCGAACCAACAAGCGGCGCTCTTTGTCAATGGTCCGAGCGCTTCTTGCGAGCGGCACTCAGGGCCTTGCGGATTTCCTCCTGCTCCTGCAGTTGCTCACTCACCACCATGGCGACCTCGCTCGTCAGGCTCTCTACCGAGGTCGTGGTAATGACCGGAATGCCGTGGGCAGCACTCGTTTCGATGAGATAGTCCTGAATTTTGAGAATATTCTCCAAGTGCTTCATATAGCGATGGGCCGAGCGCGACGGAGCCTCGCTGGCGCGCTGGGCAAAGCGATCCTCAAAGGCGTCGCGGCCAGAAAGCCCTAAACAAATGGGCGTGATAAAGGCATCACCAGCGTACTCCTCTAAGTCCAGCATGTCACTGATTAGGTGTACGCCGTCGATAATGACACTGGTGTTTTCCTCGATGCAGCGGCTGATAATGGCCTTGACCCCAACGCAGACGCTGCGCGCCTGCTCGCGAAACCCGGCGACGACCGCGTCGAGATGACCACTCGGGGGAACGACCTTCCAAGCGGTGTACGAGGAGGTGTGCAGGGCCGGCACCAACTCCTGTGCAAGCGTCAGCCGCATGACTTGGCGCAAATCGTCGGTAGCTACTACCCGAGGAATATCGAGCAAATTAGCCAGCGCAATGGCCAACGTGGTCTTGCCGACCCCGCTGGCACCGCCGATGAGGATAATCAGGGGTTTATCTACATCGCCCCAAGCGCGCCACAAGCGGTAGCGCTCGGCAAATGATTCGTCAAAGGACTTTTCGATCAGCTCGGCCGTCAGATCCTCCAACTCCCAGTGCGCGATGTGCTGGCGGCGCTGGTCTATCAAGCGGGCTTCAATTGTCTGCGCAATCTCGTAGCTTTGGTCTGGGGCCAGCCCAGACGCCTGAATGGAATCCGACAGCAATTCCTTGGAGAAAGGCCGCGACCCGCTTTTGCGCTTGACAATGATAGTGGTAGGCTGGCGCTCCCAGAAAATTAGATCGCCAACCTCGTACGTGTCGAATCCCTTGCGAATAGCACTGTTTACGAGTTGCACCATGTCCTTCTTGCGCACGGACTCTGCTTTGCCCAAAGACGCGCGCACCGCATTGGCCACCGCGCGGGCGTCTTCGTAGCTGAAACCGCGCTCAATTAGGTAGTGCACCAGCATCCCACGCATAAAGGGGATGCGCTTTTTGCCATCGACTATGGTTGCCACAATAGCACTCCCTTTTATTGCCTCGCAACGTTGGAGTCTCCCCACGCCGCAATCGTCCGCTCCAACCCCTCGACGAATCCAACCCTCGGCTCGTAGCCCAACTCGGCCCGGGCGCGCGATATATCGGCTGACGAGAAGCGGACATCGCCAGCTCGAGGCGGGGCGAATCTTGGCACCAACTCGGTCCCCAAAATCTGGTTGAGCGCGGCGATCAATTCCAGCAACGACGCGCTGCGACCGCAGCCGATATTGTAGATCCGCCCGGCGACGCCTGGAGTAGTACTGGCCCTCATATTGGCCTCTACCACATCGCCGACATAGACAAAATCGCGCGATTGGTGGCCGTCGCCGCAAAGGGTTGGCGACTCGCCGGCTCGCATCCGCGCGACAAAAATCGAGATGACGCCCGAGTACGGGGAAGACGGCACCTGCCGAGGGCCAAAGACATTGAAGTAGCGCAAGCCGACCACCTCCAAGCCGTAGAGCTGGCTGTATACTCGAGCATAGTGCTCGGCCATGACCTTGGAAACCGCGTAGGGCGACTCGGGTTCGGGCGGCATGTCCTCGCGCTTGGGCATTTGCGGATTGTTGCCATACACCGAGGCCGAACTGGGGAAAACCACGCGACGGACCCCGGCCTGCCGCGCCGCTTCCAACAGCCGCAGCGTTCCCACGGCGTTGACTTCCTGATCGACGAGGGGCTGCTCGACCGAAGCGGGCACCGACACGATGGCTGCGTGATGCAGGACGCAATCGACCTGCTGCACGACCTCGGCGAGCAGGTCCGCGTCGCGAATATCGCCCTCGACGAATTCTATTTCGCTTAGGATGTCGGCCAAGTTTTCGCGCCGCCCCGTGCTCAAATTGTCGAGGACCCGTACTGTGTGTCCTTCTGCACACAAGCGCTGACACAGGTGAGAACCAATAAACCCCGCGCCGCCCGTGACTAAATACCGGCTCATATTTCCTCGCATCAAAGTTGGCCGCGCTAATATCAACAGCAAGGCGGCTGCGCACAACGCCTTGAGCGGCACAATCGACTTGTTGATTTTCGCCTATGCTTGTATATTTGCAAAACTCACACGAGGCGGTGTGGGAGGCCATGGCGGACGCTGTGGCCTTTTTTATTTTGTACACATTACACTATGATCCAACAACGCATCCCCGACCCCTGTGCCCTCGTCATTTTTGGTGCCTCGGGAGACCTAAATCGGCGCAAACTAGTGCCGGCCATCTGGCACTTGCATCATCAAGGTCGCCTGCCTCAAGCCTTTCACCTAGTCGGCGTAGCCCGCCGTGAATGGGACGATGACCTCTTTCGCCAAAAGATGCGGGAGTCCTTGGCCGAATTCGTCGGCCCGCTCGATGATAGCACGCGCGATGCCTTCCTCGCCAAGTTCCACTACGTGCGCGGCGATCCCGGCGACCCGGCGACCTACGCCGCGCTTAAAGCACGGCTCGAAACTCTCGACCGCGAATGCGGTACCGAGGGCAATCGCTGCTTTTACTGCTCGGTGCCGCCGCAGATCTACCGCGACATCGTCGAGCAGCTAGGGCGCGCTGGCCTTAGCTGCCAACACCGAGACTGCCACGGCTGGTGCCGAATCATCGTCGAAAAGCCCTTCGGCCACAACTACGACTCGGCCCGCGAACTCAACCAAGCCCTGCATTCGGTCTTTACCGAAGAGCAGATCTACCGCATCGACCACTACCTCGGCAAGGAGACCGTGCAGAACATCCTCGTCTTTCGCCTCGGCAATTCAATTTTTGAGCCGCTGTGGAACCGGCGCTACGTCGATCACGTGCAAATCACCGCGGCCGAGAGCGTCGGCGTGGAACACCGCGCTGGCTACTACGACCAATCGGGTGCCTTGCGCGACATGATCCAAAATCACCTCTTGCAGGTTCTCTGCGTCATTGCCATGGAGCCGCCTTCCTCGTTTGACGCCGAGAGCGTGCGCCTCGAAAAGCTCAAGGTGCTCAAGGCAATCCGCCCCATCCGCATCGGCCAAGTTGATCGCTATGCGGTCCGCGGCCAGTACGGACCCTGCGAGGACGAGCCGGGCTATTTACAAGAAGAAGACGTGCCCCCAAACTCGCGCACCGAGACCTTCGCCGCCCTCGAATTCACTGTAGATAACTGGCGCTGGCAAGGGGTCCCGTTTTACGTGCGCACGGGCAAGCGCATGGCCAAGCGCACTAGCACGGTCACCCTGCAATTCCACCAGCCCCCACACCTAATTTTCGCCCAAGCTGACGCCTTATCCCCTAGCACGCTCACCATCCGCATCCAGCCCGAAGAGGGGATCTCGCTTTCCTTCAACGGCAAAATTCCCGGTCCCGACGTCCACTTGGACACTGTCAACATGGACTTCAGCTACGCCGATTCGTTCGGCGGCCGCACGCCCGAAGCCTATGAGACCCTAATCCTCGACTGCCTGCTCGGCGACGGGACACTCTACTCAGACAGCGATTGGATCGAGCAGTCGTGGGCGCTCCTAACGCCCATCCTCGACGCTTGGCAAGCACCTTCATCGGGCGAGGTGCCCTCCTATCCGGTCGGTGCCGCCGGCCCCGAGGAAGCCAACGACCTGCTCGGGGAGGCTTGGAGAAAGTGGGCACCCCTATGATCATCGCCGGTGATGTCGGCGGTACCAAAACGTACCTCGCCGCTTTCGACCCCGCCGCCCAAGGCTTTACCCCTCTCGTCGAGCGACGCTACCAAACTGCGTCCTATCCCAGCGCCGGTGCGCTGCTTAAAGCCTTTGCCGACGAGACGCAGATCGTCCCCAGCCGCACCGTCTTAGGCGTCCCCGGCCCCGTCCATCAGCTTCCCGTTCGCGCCGTCAATCTGCCTTGGCTCATTGACCCCAGCGAAATTTCAGCAGTACTCAACAACACCGACGTTCACCTGCTCAACGACCTGCAAGCGACCTCCTACGGCATCTTGGTGTTGGAGCCAGACGACCTGTGTCCGCTCAACGAAGGGCAACGCGACCCAAAGGGCAACATCGCCGTTATTGCCGCTGGTACCGGGCTAGGTGAGGGGGGCTTGTGCTGGACCGAAGGCCGCTACGCAGCAATCGCCTCTGAGGGAGGACACGCGACCTTTGGGCCAAGTTCCCCGCTCGAAGTCGAACTTTGGCGTTTCCTCAACGAGCGCTACGGCCACGTTAGCTGGGAACGGGTGGTCTCGGGCCAGGGCTTGGCCGCGATATACGACTTTCTGTGCGAACGGCATCCCGACCGCGCCGACGCTTCTCTGGCCCCCGAGTCAGAACAGCCCGACCGCGCCGACGCCATCGCTCGCGCCGGCCTTGAAAGCCACTCCGCGCTAGCCGTAACAGCCCTCGACCTCTTCGCACTTCTCTATGGCCGCGAAGCCGGGAACTTGGCACTCAAGCTGATGTCTTCGGGTGGGGTTTTCGTCGGCGGCGGCATTGCGCCTAAGATCCTCGCCAAGCTGCGCGACGGCCGCTTTATGGAGGGCTTTGTGGACAAAGGCCGCATGGGCGAGCCTCTCGCGTCCATTCCCGTCCACGTCGTGCTCAACGACAAGACCGCGCTACTGGGTGCCGCCTATTGGGGAGCGCAGGTTTAGTCTGCTAGCCGAGCAGTTCCCTGAGCCGCCGCCCAATCTGCTCCGGTTCGCCTTCCTTGAGGCACATCGGCCCAAAAATCACCGCCCCCTCGTGCACATAGGTCGGGTTAGCGACGATCTGCGGCTGGCCTTCCTGTAGTGCCCTGACTAGGTCTAGCGCTGTCATACTCGCGGCTTCCTCGTCGATTACCAGCCGCGCCGTCGGAATCTCGACGCGCTTGCGGTCGGCTACCACCGCGATCTCGGCGTTTCTCAGCACTCCACACGCGGCGACCAGTTCCTCCATCAGCGCATGCCAGCGCTGCCGCCGCGCCGCTGGATCCTCGGCCACAAAAAGACGCAGCGCCTTCACCAACCCTGCGATCTCCTCCTTGCCAACCTTACAGGGCCGCCCAATACCGTGCTGCGGAGCACCGGGTAGCTGCGACTTGTCGATCAAACTCGCCGGTGGGTCCCACAGCTCGGGCATCACGTCGAGGTCCTGGTGTTGCAGCGCCGCCGCGGAGATCAAATCCCGCCGCCCGCACAAAATCCCCGAAGCCTGCGGCCCACCGATGGCCTTGCCGCCGCTAAAAGCGACTATATCGGCCCCAGCGGCAATGAAGCGCTGCAAATTGCTCGCCGGAGGCAACTGTCCCGCCGCATCCACAATCACCGACACGCCGCCCTTGCGCGCCGCGGCCACCACCTCTTCCAGCGACGGCTGCGTGTGTGCGTACGCCACGTACACGATCGCCGCCGTCCGCTCGGTAATCGCCGCCTCGATCTCCCACCCTTCTGCATCGCGTATTCCCGCCCCGGAAAAGCGGTCGGCAATCCCCACTTCCACTAACTCGATCCCCACCGAGCGCACTGCGTGGTCGTAGAAGTTCCGGTGACTGCGCGCCATGATCACTTCGTTCTTCATCCCGGACGTATCCGGCAAGCGGTTCATCTTCCCCGGATCCAATCCGGTCACACAAGCGGCCGTCCCCAGCAACAAGCCCGCTGCCGCTCCACTCGTCACATACCCGGCTTCCGCGCCAGTAATCTCGGCGATAATCTCCCCGGCCCGCGCCTGCATCTGCGCTATATCCACGCAGCGCTCCGAAGCCTGCCGCATGGCCTCGGCCACCTCCGGGTGCATGATCGATCCGCTTAATCGCGTCGCCGGTCCTACGGCGTTGATAATGGGATCGACGCCTAATTCTCGATATATATCCATATTTTAAAGCGGCTTTCCCCCCCCGTCGTAGAGTAAACCGGGTGCCGGAAAGCGAGCGCAGAGTGCCCGCACTTCAGCCGCGACCTCGGCGTACTCCGCTTTCCGGTCGTCGAGTTCCAGCGCTTTATTGGCCCGGACCTGAGCTACCCGATCCATCCACTCGGCCAACCGCTCCATCTCCTCGGCACCAAAGCCCCGGCTGGTAATCGCCGGCGTGCCGATGCGGATACCGCTGGGCTTGCGCGCCGGCCGCGGATCAAAGGGCACGCGATTGAAGTTGCAGACGATGCCCGATGCGTCTAGCGCCTTGGCCATCGCATGACCAGTAACGCCTTTATTGGTCATGTCCATGAGGATCAGGTGATTATCGGTGCCGCCCGAGCTGAGGGCAAAACCCCGCGCCGACAGCGCAGCGGCCAAAGTCTGAGCGTTGGCGACGATCTGCCGGGCATACAACTTAAACTCCTCGCTCATCGCCTCCTTGAGCGCCACGGCAATCGCGGCCGTGGTGCTGTTGTGCGGCCCGCCCTGTAAACCTGGGAACACCGCTTTATCGAGGGCCTCAGCGTACTCCGCCCGGCACAAGATCATCCCGCCGCGCGGCCCCCGCAGCGACTTGTGCGTAGTAGTAGTTACCACATCTACGTGCGGCACGGGACTGGGATGCACCCCGGCGGCCACCAACCCGGCAATATGCGCTATATCGGCGACCACGATAGCCCCCACCGAATGCCCGATCTCGGTAAAGCGCTCAAAATCGACGATGCGCGGATAGGCCGTACCCCCGCAGAAGAGCAACTTGGGCCGGTTCTCCTTGGCCAGCGCTTCGACTTGATCGAAGTCAATTTCGCCCGAGTCTCGGCACACTCCGTATTGCACGGACTTGTAGTGCATCCCCGAGATGCTGACTCGGTCGCCGTGTGTCAGATGGCCTCCGTGCGCCAGCGCCAAACCCATGACCGTATCGCCCGGCTCGCACAGGCCGACGTACACGGCCTGATTGGCCGGCGAGCCCGAATAGGGCTGCACGTTGACGTGCTCGGCCCCAAAAACCTCCTTGGCGCGCTCGACACAGAGCCGCTCTATCTTGTCGATTTCTCGCTGGCCTTCGTAGTAGCGCGCGCCTGCATATCCTTCGGAATACTTATTCGTCAGGATCGAGCCGCTGGCTTCGAGTACGGCTTGACTAGCGTAATTTTCAGATGGGATCAGGCGAATTTTGTTGTGCTGACGCCTGTTTTCAGCGCGAATGATAGCCTCGACTTCCGGGTCCACTGCCGCCAGCGTCTCCGCGATTTCGGGCCGCACCGCCACTGCCTCCATTGGTTTTGTCCTCCCCAGCGCGTTTGTTAATTTTGGTATGAATAGCTTACAAAAATTACGGCGGGGTATTTCTATGAGCAAGTATCTGGGCATTGACGCTAGCACCCAATCCATCACCGGCCTACTCATCGACGCAGAGCAGCGCGCTATCGTCGCCGAAGCGCCCATCAACTTCGACGAGCACTTCAAAGCCACGTATGGAGTCGTCAACGGCGTCTTCGACCTCGGTGAAGGCGTAGTCCACAGCGCGCCCCTGATGTGGGCCGAAGCACTGGACCTGCTCCTGCAAACGCTCGCCGACCAAGGCCACGATCTCGGAGAAGTGCGGGCAGTCGCCGGCAGCGGCCAGCAGCACGGCACCGTCTATCTCAACGCCAGCGCTGGCCCAGCCCTAGCGCGTCTATCACCCAGCCAGCCGCTCAAAAACCAACTCGCCGCCATCTTCTCTCGCGCCACCGCTCCCATCTGGATGGACACTTCCACTACCGTTCAGTGCGCCGAAATTGAAGCGGCCGTCGGCGGGCGCGATGCACTTCTCGCGCTCACCGGCAACGCGGCCTTTGAGCGCTTCAGCGGTCCACAGATCCGCAAGTTCTACCAAACCGAACCCGACGCTTATGCCAACACTACTTACATCGGCTTGGTCAGCTCCTACGTCGCCAGCCTGCTCGCCGGACGGCTCGTCGGCGTTGATCCGGGCGACGGCAGCGGCACCAACATGATGGACATTGCCGCACGCCAGTGGAGTGCGCGTGCGCTCGACGCTACCGCTCCCGACCTAGCTGCCAAACTCTTGCCCATCGCTCCCTCCGGCCACCCCGTCGGCCCCATCAGTCCTTATTACGTGAGTTGCTACGGCTTTGCGGACGATTGTCTCGTATTGCCTTTTTCCGGCGATAATCCGTGCAGCCTCATCGGCCTCGGCCTCGTCTCCCCTGGACAAGTCGCCCTGAGCTTGGGTACTTCGGACACCCTGTTCGCCTGTATGGACCAGCCGCGCACCTCTAAAGAAGGCGAGGGCGCGGTCTTTGCCTCGCCCGACGGCACGCACTACATGGCCCTGACTTGCTACCTCAACGGCAGCTTAGCCCGCGAAGCCGTGCGCGACCAATACGACATGAGTTGGGATCAGTTCACCAGCGCCCTACGCGCCACGCCACCGGGCAACAACGGCGCGCTCATGCTCCCTTACTTCGCTCCGGAAATCGTCCCCAAAGTCCCCACGGCCAACGTCGTCCGCCAAAATCTCGACCCCACCGACGCGCCGGCCAATGTCCGCGCCGTCATCGAGGCCCAAGCCCTTTCCTCGCGCATCCACGCGCGTTGGATGGGCGTGGACATTTCCTCGCTCTACGTCACCGGCGGCGCGTCGGCCAATGCCGAAATCCTGCGCGTCTTCGCCAATGTCCACAACTGCCCAGTCCACCGCTTCGAGACGACCAATTCAGCGGCCCTAGGCGCTGCCTTGCGCGCTGCCCACGCTCACCAATCCTCAGCTATCCATGCGCTTTCGTGGGCGGAAGCTGTCGAGCCATTTGCGCAGCCGGTCGCCGGATCAACCATCGAACCAGAACCAATAGCCGTAGCCGCGTACGACGAACTCATCGGCCAGTACGCCGCTTTAGAACAAGCGCACACTTAGGGTGCAATACAACACAAAAAAGATCGAGTTATATGCTAGGCCCGTTGGCATCTAAAATGGGTACTGGAAACGCAATGTTGACCGAATGGATTTGTTATTAACGCACATAGCGTACAAGGTAACAACTCGACTCAGTGGCTCGACATGGAAGAGCGCCGCTTGACACAGGGCCTTTTTTCAACTATTCATGCTTTTCACCTTCGATGTCGCAAACCCTGTATAAGACGGACATTCACAAGGTTGTAATACTGCTTTATGAGCATTGGATTAAGAGCGCAGGTTTGCGCTGGACAGCTGGCTACCTACTGGGCCGTGACGGCGATTGTCGGACTGATGGCGGTCGATTCATGGGCTGTGAATTCACCCGTGCTGGCCAGAGTCGGGAGCGAGGTCATTATGGTAGATGACTTGCTCCGCACCGAGCGCAATATGCGCCGTTTTGCCGCGGGAAATGCGCGGGAAATGCTACAGCCTTTTATCGATCGCAAGCTGCTGGTCTTAGAGGCCAAGGCGAAGAATTTGGCTCAGCACCCCGACGTGGTCGCAAGCGTGCAACAGGCTCGTGACCGGAGACTAGTGGAGCGTCTATACGCGGAAGTCACGGGAGATGTTTCTATATCAGAAGAGGAACTCCGGTCGCATTTCCACCAAAGCGGGTTGCACAAAAAGCGGGAAGTGCGGGCGAGTCATATTCAGGTAGGCAGTCTTGAAGAAGCCCGGGCCGTGCAAGAACAACTGCGGCAAGGTGCTGATTTTGTAGTACTGGCGCGTGAGCAGTCCCTCGATCGAACATCGGCAACCAAAGGTGGGGACATGGGTTTCTGGCAGGAGGAAGAAGCACAACACAGCGGGTTTGTCGCCGAGCTTTTTCGCCTACAGGTCGGCCAAGTGTCCGAACCGTACCGCAACTCGCAGGGAACTTACCACCTGATCAGAGCCGATGAAGAGCGCTACGTAAGTTTTGAGCGTCAAAAGAAGATGCTGCGCCAAGCGCTGGAAAAGCAGCAAAAAAAAGATCGCTGGGCCAAATATTTAACCGACCAGAAATCGCACTTTGATTTTTCAGTAGATGCCCAAGTATTAGGCGTATTGCTGCAGCGGGGACGATTGGCTGAAGGCGGTGTGCCCGTGCTAGAAGCAGGAGACCACGCGCACACCCTGCTGCGCTATAGTGGAGGGAGTATCGACCTGAACGCGTATGTGGCTTTGGTAGAGGAAGCCGAACCCAAGCGCCGTCCCCACCCCATAGATAGCACCGCCGTGGTCGAATTTGCCCAAGACGAAACACTGCGCAAAATCCTGCTGCCTCTGCTAGCCCAACAACGGGGGTTGGATCGCGAGGAAGCCGTGGTCCAGTTCGTGCGGGATAAGCGCGAAGAAGCCATGATCGAGATGCTGCGGCGAACGGAAGTAGAAGAGCGCTTCATCACAGAGGAACAACAGCGCACTCTATATCGAGACCTAGCAGACGAGTTCACCCTGCCGATGCGTACGTTTTTTGCCGGTGCCCTAGTCGATTCGGAACCAGCTTCGCGCGCTATCGCCCAGCGCGTGCGCGCTGGTGAGGATATGGCCGAGATCATGGGCGAGTATCCGGCATTTAAAGGACGCGTACGCCAGTTCGATATATTTAACTTCACGCTAACTGACACGGCGACGGCCCAAGGCGCTATGGCCACCATGATCCAAGCCGTGCGGGGCCTGCCGGTTGGCGGCATCAAGGGCCCGCTCCCCATCCAGTTGAGCGGCAATATAAAGGGGTATCTCGTGCTCGAAGTACTGGCGATGCGCCCGAAAAAGATCCTCTCTTTTTCTACATCCAAGGTGCAGTCCAGAATATGGCGTCAATTGCGCTACGCCCATCGGCACGCGATTGAAGAAGACTTTGATAGCTATCTAGATGAGTTGAGGTATAAATATAGGACTGAGATAGTGGTCGATGAACAGGCCCTGTCTAGCCTAGAGAAATAGCGGCTCTGCGTTTCCACGCCTAGACGAGCCCAGATATCCCTACTCTAAATGCGGAAGGAGGTAAATGGATACAGCGTTCGCAACTGCAGGAGCAGAAAAGAGCAATATCTCTAACTCTATCCATAAGGAGAAAAGTATGCGCAGGAACTCACTCATAGCAGCAATGTTGTCCGTGGCACTGGCGAGCTTCGCCTGGGGCCAGTCCAATGCCAACGGCATTGGCTACTTCGCCTTAGAGGTGCCTGCTAATGTTACCATCACCATTGATGGCGACGATGGCGACTGGGCGTGGTTCGACCCCATTTTCACCGTTGGTCCCGACGAGATGTATGAAATCCAGAAGGCCGAAGTGCTGGACAAGAGCGATCTCGACGTGGCCATCATGACGGCGTGGACGGGCACAGACCGCGACAACAGGCTCTACGGCTTTGTACGCGCCACCGACGACACGCTAGTCGTCACCTCCGACGTCTTTGACGACGGCTGGCGCGACGATGATCTCGAGATCATCACCGACGCCAACGCCAGCGGCGGTCCGCACGACGGCGACGGCGAATCGGGCACGCGTGCCGAGGGGCAGCAGTTTACCATGCACTTGCCGGTCCCTGGCGTGTATGAAACGCCCTATGGCGGCGACGGCTCGTGGTGGTTGCGCTGGCAGGTGGTCGAGGAAATCCACTGGATGGACGAGTTTGCCGAGTCCAGAGTGACGACCAATCCTCCGGGAGCAACCACGGGTTCGACCAACGTCACTGTCAACTACGAGTACAGCATTCCCCTCTGGGATTACGCGTCATTGGACGGCGCGGATAACAGCATCCGCCACGAAAACGAGGCCGGGCAGATCATCCGCCTGACCTATCAGTTGAACGAGGCGGACAATCCCGAAGATCGCCGCACGCACCAGCTAGCAACGACCGGCGAGGACGGCGCTTCGGGCAACTGCGATGTCTGCTCGGAATACACGCTGCTTGGCGCAGACGAGTACGATCGCGCCGACGGCGGCGCGGGCACCGCAGTGGAATCCGAGAGCTGGGCAAAAATCAAAGCGACCTTCAGCGACTAACCGAACGGTCCTTTGAACACTATTGGGCGGCGGCATCTGCCGCCGCCCAATAACCGCCAGACAATGTACACTTTCCGAGGTTAATGCGATGATACGGTTCGGTGCGTGGCTTTGTGCCCTAGTGATGTTGGCAGGATGTGGACGTTATTTCGATGGGCCAATTCAGCCAGCTCCGCAAGAACAGCAGGAGGCCGATATGGTGATTCAAGACGATGGCTTGATCACCTATTCGTTCGAGCGTCTAGAGATCGGTCTGCGCCCCATGACCGACGCCGAATTGAACCGCAAATTCCCACAGCAGTCCACGCAGGGGGCCGTATCGACCAATCCCTATACTTTCGGCAACTGGAAGCGCATGGGCGAAGAGTGGACGCCGCCCAAACACAGCGTATGGCTGCTAAAAGTTAAAAACTACGCCTATCCCAAAGTCGGCGTTGATCCCCTCAAGATCGAGCTGATTTCAAAGGATGGGTATCGCAAGTACGCGCCCTTAGAATCGCTGCAGATCTTAGAATATTACTATTCGTTTATTCAGGGATATGCTGGCAATGAATACCGGCGCTTTAACGAGCGCGAAGACATGCTCAAGCGCACTATGTTTCAGGAGCAGATCATCTTCAGCGGCCAAGAATCAGAGGGCTTTGTCGTTTTTCCGAGTCTAGCACCCGACGTGACGGAGTTTTCCATCCACGTCAGGGACATTGCATTGCGATACGATTACCGCAACGAGCCTGTAGAGACCAAGGATCTGACCTTTCACTTTCAGCGCGAGGTGTTTAAGGGATTTCGGCCACCGCCCGAACTAGTGAATAGGCAATGATGACTTTCTTTAGGCGCACTGCTTTGGTTGGGCTGATCCTGTCGTTCTGGATTGTGACGGCGGAACTGCGAGCCGATGTCTGGGGGGTCGGCTTGGGAGGGCAAGCCTGGGAGGAACCAGCGCAGACTATGGCAGGGGTAGTTGTAGGCCAAGGGCAGGCCCTAGGGCCGGCTAGCTTTTCGCTTGAGCAGAACATAACTCAGTTCATCGTCTGGGGAGTCGGTGCTCCCAGCAGCTTTATCGCCGAAGGCAACGGACAGGTGTGGAACAATTCGGCGCGGGGCATTGAGGGGTCTGAGGTTCTGGTGGACGGAGATGGCACGACCAGCACGGAAAATAGCTTTAAGGAAGTGGGGGTCAATCAGCGCGGACGCATTTTTTTTATGGATCTCGGGGCTTCGTTTCCAGTTAGCCAGATTGTTTTTTACCCCCGCGAAGGAGAGGATGAGTTCGTCGCTGGCTACGAGATATCACTCAATGACGGGCGCACTTTCGACGCCAATGACTCGCCCGTTTACGAGGCCGTTCGCCAAGTGACGATCAACCGCGATCCAAGAGTGGATGTGCGCTTCCCGACTCAACTGGTGCGCTTTATTCAGCTCAGAGTGCTTTCACCGAGCCCCTTTGAACTGGCGGAAATCGAGGTCCACGGCGAAGGCTTTGTGCCGCGTGGGCTCTACGAAACACAGCTCATCCAGTTTGCACAGCCTGTCAACTACGGCGCATTGACTTTTCGCGCGCACAGAGTTTCGCTGTCCGAGGAAGGCAAAAGCAGCGCGGGTGCCGACGAGCAAGTGCGGGTGATCGTGCAGATGCGCAATGGCGTCGACGAAACGCCTCTCGACTACTACCAAATCGCCGACGTAGAGACCCGGTCGGAAGTGCTGGTCAGCAAAGAGGAGTACGAAGAACTGCCGTTGGTCCTCAAGGGCAGCATTCGCCCGGATGCCACGCACTGGTCCTCTTGGACAGAGCCGCTCATCGCCGACTCTAGCGGCACGTATTCCATTCCGCTGGATCTGCCGGGGCCGCGCGATTTTTTTCAGGTGCGCCTGCGCTTTGAGGGCAATACCTCCGCCAGCATGCAGATCGATAGCCTAGCCATCGTGCATACGCCGCCGCTGGCTGCGCTGGCATTGAGCGAAGTAGCCCTATTGGACGATCCCTTTCCGGCCGGTGGACGCGCGTCCGTTCCGGCCGGTAGAGATACGGTTTTTACCTACGACATAAAGGCCGACTTAGGCGAGGGAACGGGCTTTGATGGCGTGCGCATCTCGACGCTGATACAGCCCGAGTTTCTCAAACTAGAAATGGGGCACGAGTTAGAAGAGATACAGCCGGATAGCGTGCACGTGGACGATACGGGTTTGCGCGTTTATTTCCCATCCCGGCGCATTAGCACAGGAGAAGATGTGCGTCTGCGGATTACGTTTCGCTCGCAGGCCCTGCTCTTTTCCACCCAGTTTATAGGACAGCTTCTGGATACGACGGGCAGCCTTCCTCAGCGCATTGCCGAGGGCGATGCGACGCGGGAAGTAGGCACGAACTCGCAGGAGGTAATTTTCCTCGCCAGCGGCGAAAGCGTGTTGCAGTCCTTTGCCGTTTATCCGTCAATTATAACGCCCAATGGCGATGGCATAAACGATTCGTCCGTCTTCTCTTTTGTGCTCATCCATTTGGTGCAGCCCGCCGCGGCGGAACTGCTCGTATACGATCTTTCGGGTCGCTTAATAAAAAACGTGCTCTCCGATGCCCTGACCGCCGGACGTTACACCCAGTGGCACTGGGACGGAACGAACAATGCCGGCGATCTGGTGCCACCAGGCACCTATATCGCAAGGGCCTCGATAGAGGCAGCTGCCGACGAAGTCAACCGCATGAGCCTGATCCACGTGGCCTATTAATGCCCATTTAAACGAGGAAAACTGAGCATGAAGCACAAAGTGGCACTGGCTCTTTTGCTCTTGGCCCCTTGTTTTGCAGAGGCACAGGTAGAGCGATTCGTGCTAGGTACAGGAGATAACGGCTGGGAAGAACTAGCCGAGTTGATGGGCGGCATGTGGGTTGTGGACGGCAGCCTGCAGCCCTACGAATTGGACCCAGCAGTCAATATCGCGCTGGGCGAGAAGAAGGGCAGCTCGCGCGCTGATGTCTTCGGCAACCCTTGGGGGGGAGAGCGGGGCGGGACGCAGAACGCACGTCTCATTCCCGGCCAGCCCGAGGTCCTCGGAGATAACGGCTCTGTATATACAATAGACGGCGACACAACCCGCTCAGTGGCCATTGTCTCCGGCTATTATTACTACAACCTAGGTTGGGAGTTGCCCATCAACCGCATCCGCTTTTTTTCCCCGGCGGAAGGGCGCACCCAGACTGACGACCGCAAGCGGATCACACCGGGTTTGCCACTCAAAAACGCCTACCCCAAGCTGTATGAAGTTTGGGCCGCAATTGATGGAGAGCGCTTCAAGCGAGGGCAGTTTGACCTTTTACTGGAGCAAAATCTCAACCAGACCACGCGCATCGCCAATGCTCGTTTTCCCACCCAGCCCCTGCAGTTCATTTTCATAAGCTTCCCGGAATTGGGCGTCATTGCCGAGGTGGAGTTTTACGGCGAGGGTTTTGTGCAAAAAGCGCAATACCTCTCCAAGGTGATCGACATCGGCGAGCCGGTCAATTTCGGGCGGCTCATACCCTATTTCAATGGGTTTGTCAAAGAGAGTATAGACAGCGAACCCGAACTTTTGGCAGAAAACCCCATCTCCTTTTCGCTGGAAACGCAGACCGGCCGAGACGATACGCCACAGGTTTACAGCATCTACACCGAGTTGAGAACCGAACGCGAAGTGAGTTTTGCCGAATGGGATAAAGCGCCGTACGATGATTACGTGCGCCCTGGAGCTCAGGGGCCGGAGCGGCCCGACGTGGACAACTGGAGCTTTTGGTCGGTGCCACAAGAAGCGTCCGCGGGCGAAGGCATAGAGATTCTTTCGCCGGATAATCGGCAGTATCTCAAAATCAACTTCACGATGGCAAGCGAGGATTTGTTCACCTATGGCCGGATGGATTCACTGGTCGTAGAATACTCACCTCTACTGGTCGATGCGATCGTCGGGGAGGTCGCATTGCAGGACGAACCACAGCCGCTCGGGCGCAAGACGGAAGTGCCCTTGGGCGAGGAGCGCATCTTCACTTTTGACGTACGGGCTGACTTTGAGTCGGAGACCAAGTCGGGTTTTGACGCCTTAAAGCTGCAGACCCCGGGCCGCGTCCAGTTTATAGGACTGGAAATGGGCGACCCCTTGGTCACTGTGGAACCCGACAGCATCGCGGAAAAACGGGGCGAGTTGATCGTCTATTTTCCGTCCAACCGCATCACAGCTGCAGACAACAGGCCGCTGCGACTGCTGTTCAAAACGGGTGTTTTTAGTTTTAACGCCCTGTTTCAGGGCGAGATATTTGTCGTGGGGGGAGAAGGACAGCCCCAATCTATCGATCCGGGAGATGCCAACGCGGAGGTATCGACCAATTCCATCGAGGTGCTGGCACCGAGCGAGGGGTTAGATGTGCTGAGCGCATTGGACGTGGGATCGACCGTCGTGACGCCGAATGGCGACGGGCGCAACGACACGTTTGAACTAGCCTATTCACTGCTGGGCGTCCAAGCCAGCCAGGTGGTCTTTGAAATCTACGATTTGCGCGGACGCAAAGTGCGAACGCTATCGGCCGATTCCAGAGGCGAAGGGCGTTATGTCGAAGAGTGGGATGGACGGGGAGAGGGGACGGGGCGCGTGACTCCGGGTCTATACCTCGCCCGACTTTCCGTCACAACGGACGCGGGTGACTTCACGCGCACGCGCATCGTTGCAGTAGCCTACTAAACGGATTGCGTATATGAGCTAAACGCTTGCGAGGATATACCATGAGAAAATTCGCTGCGATTCGCCTTTTGCTCGTCGCCACCCTGTGTGCAGCAGATGCCCAGTCCGATGAACTGCGCCTGAGCAGCCCGGCGGACTGGCAGACGTGGACCATTCCCAAGGGCACGCTGGAAATTGCCGACGACGGTAGTATCAGCTTGGCGTGGATGCGCCGCAATATAAACGCCGTGGCCGATGCCGCAGAGTTTTCCCATAGCGAAGGTAAGAAACAGGTTTTTGGTGGTATCCGCGCCGTGAATTCAAACCCCCAAGATGCGGCTAATATTATTGACCAAGACCCATCGACTTGGTGGCAGCCGTCTGCCGACGATCCGCTGGAAGATTGGTGGATCGAAATTGACCTCGGCCGACCAGTATTGGCACGCAAGTTGCGCCTTGTCTTTCCGGACACACCCGACGCCAAGCCCTTTCGCAATTTCACGACGTACATAAGTAACGGTGTAGATACGCGTTATGGCGTGACCTACCACCCGGTCGCCGTCACCACAACACCCAATGTAGAGCGAGTTTTTGAGGTCGATCTGAAACGAATTGAGATCGGTGTGGCCACCGGAGAACATCTCATAGAGCAGGACACGCTGGATTTTAACCTCGTCCACCACGTGCGCTTAGTGCCCACGGAAAAAAATCCGGGCGCGGCGCTGGCTGAGATCGAAGTGGATGCACTCGGAGATAATCTCGCCATAGGTACAGTGGAACGGGGCGGGTCGGTGCGAGCGGGGCGGAGCGAAGATAAGGTCGGGATGATTTTCGATGGGGATGTCAATACCAACTGGCGACTTGCCGTTGGCGGTGACCAAGCCAAGGAGGGCAATCTCAGGACCTACGTCGAAGACGGCGATTGGTTCGAATGGGATCTGGGTGCCACGTTCTGGGTAGACCACCTTTCCCACATAGACTTAGCTGTCGGAGACGGCGAGGGGTCTCGTGGCTCCCACGGGTACGGGGCCAAGCTATTTATCCTCACCACTTCGGACGGTACGCCGGCCAGTGGCCTGACCAGCGACCGCATTCGCAGCAATTTTGACTACCAAGAACTCAGCGACGTATTCAACGATAGATTCCCTACCCAACAGTCGTATCACTTTGCATTCCCGCTGCGGAAAATCCGCCATATCTTCTACCACCGTAGCGGTATTCCGATGCGCCTGCAGATCCGCCAGACGGTTTTTGAATACATACTCCACGGCGAGGGGCACGTCGCAGCGACGGAAATGGTGTCGGACTTCATCGATCTAGGATCCATGAAGAGCGTGCGCAAGCTGTCGTGGGACGCCGATTTACCCGCTGGTACGCAGATCGAAATTCGCTCGCAGACCGGCAATACCTTTGAGTTGCAAAAGAAGTATTACCACAAGAACGGCACGGAATTGGATTCGGCCCGTTTTGGCAAGCTGCCTAAGAGCGTGCGCGGGCGCATCGACACCCTCAAGCTCAAAGGGCCGGATTGGAGCGGCTGGAGCCAGCCCTATGATTTTCCCGAGGAGGCATTCCTCTCGCCTACGCCCAGACAATTTCTGCAACTGCAGATTCAACTGGCCAACGACGATCCGCAGCTAACGCCGGTACTGCGCTCACTGACCCTAGAATTCGACGATCCCCTCGTCAGCGGCGGCATTGCCGCGCGCATATTGCCGCGCGAGGTCGGACTAGATTCACTGCAGCGCTTTACGTATTTGCTACAACCAACCTTTGAGCGCAACGACCGAGGTTTTGATGAGGTCTTTATCCAAGTACCGGGCGCTGTGCAAGAAGTTGGCGTTCGAGTCGGCGGACAGAGCGTGCAGCCGGGGGAAGTTGAACTAACAGACGGGCTGCTAAGAGTCGGACTGCCGGAGCGGGTGCGGGAGGATTCGGTGGAAGTGCTGTTTACCGCGCAGGTAACGGCCAATGCCACGCTCTTTGAGGCCTGGGCAGGGGACAGCCAGCAGAATGTGCGCCAAGGCGTCGAACCCTTAGAGCCGCGCTCGATGATCGTTTTTGTGCCCGACGTGGCCGGTGGAAATTTGCTGCGCAATGTGCAGGTGACTCCGGTTGTTACGCCCAACGGCGATGGCGTAAACGACGAAGCGCAAATCGACTTTATCGTGGTCCAGGTTGAGGGCAATCCCAACGTGGATATCTACGACCTAACCGGATCTCACCTGCGAACGCTCGATCTAGACGCCACGGGTTTCGCGTGGGATGGCCGGGACGATGCGGGAGCGGTTTTGCCGCCGGGTGTGTATATCTGCCGCATCCAGATGGAAGCCGACTCTGGAGACCAGTCGGTATATCGCACCATTAGTTTGGCCTATTAATAAACATTACGTGTTGCGTAGCGGTAAAAAAGGGAGGGAACAAATGGGCTGGAAGTTTTTCGCTGCCCTGTTAACGGTCTGTCTTTTGGCAGGTGAAGTATTAGCCGAAGGTCTGCAATCGGGCTTTCTCAATCCCTATGTCACCAGCGGCGTGCGGATATCGCCCCAGACCATCACGCCGACTATGCGGAAATGGTATCTGCCCCAGACGCTCTACGATATTTACGGATGGAGAAACTGGGAGTACACCAACTACGCCAAGGATCGCTACGAGCGCTATACCGACATCGTCCTGCAAGGCCAGCGCTTTTACGATATCTACGGCAATTACATCACGCGCGGCTGGAGGATCTACGAGTGGGCGCAGCAGCATCCCACGGAAACGGGCAGCGCGATAGACAAATCTGTGGAGTTCAACAACTGGTTCAACAACCTAGTCATTTCAACGGCGTCGCAGGGCCAATATCACATGGCGTTGACCGTGGGCGAGCAACTGAGGACCACGCTGACGCCGATGACCTTTTCCAAACCACTGTTCAACGGCGTGCAGTGGGATTTCCTCTCCGATAAATACGCCCTGACGCTTATCGCCTCGCGCACGGACAACCCCGCTCTGGCCGCCACGGCGACCAACCGCGACCAAGGGGCTACGGTGCGGACGATCTTCACCAACTTGCTTGGCCTGCGCGGCACGGCCCAGGTCGGCGACTTTATCAAGCTGGGCACCACCTATGTCAACGCCGGCCACTGGAATAGCTCGGAGAGCTTCGGCAACAACTCTCTCAAGGGCACGCTCGGCGGCAACCTGCAGGCGGGTAACGTGCAGCGCCTCCTAGTGCGTCTGTCCGATGATTCGCCCGAGGACGGCGAGGGGGGGGCGTTGCTCTTTTTGCACCGCGTGTACATAAATGGCGTAGAGCATCCCGAAATCTCCGACCGGGCGCTGGTAGATGGCGGCATCCGGCGGCAGGGACGCTGGGAAGCCAGCGGCGGCAACAATATCATCATTACCTACGACATCGAGCGCGACTTCACGCCCATTCCCGGCGAAGACGAAATCATCGACTTCAAGGAAATCAAAAAGATCGAGATCGAACTGGTCTTAGCCAATGACTATGCCGTTGAAGTCACTTCCAATATGCAGGTCAACAACACAGGCGAACCCGTATTTTTACCCGTCACCCGCGCAGAGAAAAACATCAAGGACGGCTCCAACCAACGCGTGGTGCGCTTTAGCTACGGTTTGCCGACGGCCAACGAAGTCGCCGGTCTCACCATGGAAATCGACGACCTCTTCGGCGGGTTTAACCTGCGCGCCGAATACAATGTCAACCGCAAATACCGCCGCTTTCCCAACCAGAATTTCACCTACAATCAGGCACTGGGAAAAGAGAGCGCGGAGGGCTACTACGCAACGGCGTCGCACAATGTGTACCCGTGGTTTGCCTATGGCGAAATTTTCAGCATGGACCCAGGCTATCAAACATTTATGTTCGTGCCCGACAGCAACGGACGCATTAACTACGAAAGTGCTGTAAACAACGTTTACGAATTCGTGGACGACAACGACGACCAAGATCGCTTTCCAGACTGGCGTCGGCGCGCCTTCAGCAGTTCCTCGTCGGAGCGCTTGCTGATCCAGCGGGCTGACGTGGCCGTCTTTCCCGGCTACGACGAAAACAACGACCTAGTGTCGGACTTCAATCAGAACGACAACGGCATGCCGGACTATCTGGAGCCATTTGTGCGCTACGATGTCGATCCGCTGGAGTTTCTCTACGGCACGGACATGAACAACAATACCGTGATCGACCGCTTTGAGAACGACGAGGAAGCGGACTACCCGTATCCGCGCGATCATCGAGGTTACAACTTCTACGGTGGTGCTGAACTCAAGCCGGGCAGCCGCATAATGGTCGGCCGCCTGCGCGAGTGGCTGCTGAGCAGCAATCGCCGCAACCAGTCGCTCTACGGTTTGCTGACGCTGACGCACGAGGTGCCTCGCCACGGTTTGCAGATGCAGCTCTACAACGGTCTTCGCCGCGTCAAGGACAATATCCCCGAAGACATTATTCTGTGGGTGCAGAGTCCGCGCACGCGGGGCGACATGCGCCCATTCGTCGATCCCATGATTGCGCAGGATGCGCTGATCAACACCACCTTTCTGAGTGCGCGCACGCGCAAATACGCCCCACTCAATCTAGAGACCAAGCTGAAGTACGAGATCTATCACCAGCGCGGAGACCAGCGGCCAGCAAATTGGCAGGACGAGAAGCTCCTCGCGCTGATCACCAAGGCGGACCTACCCATTCCGGTGGGTAAACACGTGCTGTGGCCTAGGTGGAAACAGCTCTACAAGCGGCGCTCGCCCACAGATAAAACCGAGCTGGAAAATAACGAGCTGTCGGAAATTTTCTTCTTCGTGTGGCAACAGGAGCTGATCAGCACGACGCGCCTAGAGTCCGGCATTGAGTACGAGATTTTCAGGAATATGGTTGAACGCACCGATCCGCTACCTGCCGGATACGTGGACGATTTTGAACAGTTTGTGATTGCTGCGCAGCTATCCAATCGCTCGGACTATCTGGGCTATCGCCTGATGACCAACATCGGCGGGCGCTGGGAGCGGCGCGATTTCCGCGACGAAACGACGACGGATCTGGTGCTGTTTCTGAGCATGTTTGCCGGATTGCAATAACGCCTGACAAATCTGCCTTTGTGCAGTCTGATGTCTGCGCCGGTTAATGGAATTGCATCGACTGCATACTCCCCGCGATATGCGCTCTTTTTATATACCTATCGTTGCGGTTCTCTTTAGCTGGGGTATGGTGCTGATCGTGGGGTGCGCAAATGAAACTCCCGCTCCATCGACAAAAGCCACTGCGCCCAAATTGGCTAGAAGTACGCTGCCGAAATTCGTCGATGTCACTGCCGATGCCGGCATCTACTTTGCGCATGTCAACGGCGGTAGCGGTCGTTTCTACTACGTGGAGACCTATGGCTCAGGAGCGGCTTTTATCGACTACGACAGCGACGGCGACGAAGACCTATACTTGGTCAACGGGGCCGTATTGCCAGGTTTTTTGGAGCGGCGCGTGCCGAAAAACGTCCTGTATCGAAACAGGGGCAATGGGAAGTTCGAGGAAGCAACAGAGGACGCAGGTGTCGGCGATGAAGGGTATGGCATGGGTGTCTGCGCGGGAGATTACAACAACGACGGTCATGTGGATCTCTATGTCACGAACTTCGGTGCTAATGTGTTGTATCGCAATGGCGGCAACGGTTCATTTGTCGATGCGACAGAGACCGCTGGCATCGGCGACGAGCGCTTGAGCATGAGTGCGGCCTTTGCCGACATCGACAACGATGGCGATCTCGACCTCTACGTTTCTAACAATACCGATTTTACCCTCGAAAACCACAAAGAATGCAGGCACGGTTCCATACGCGTCTATTGCGGTCCCGGTCAGTACGAAGGCGCGTCGGGGATTATGTACCGCAATGAGGGGAATGGAACGTTTGCCGACGTGACGGAAGCAATGGGCGTTTATAACGACCGCTGCCGTCAACTCGGCGTGGTATTTGGCGATTACGACGAAGACGGCGATGCAGATCTGTTTGTCGCCAACGATATGACCCCGAACTTCCTCTTCCGCAACGAGGGGGGGACGCGATTTTCCAATATTGGGCTGGATTCCGGTGTTGCCTTCAGCCCGGACGGCAAACCCGAGGCAGGCATGGGCACGGACTTTGGCGACTACGACCGGGACGGACTCCTCGACCTCGTCGTCTGCAACTTCCAATGGGAGTACTGTCGTCTGTTAAAAAATGAGCAGAGCGACATGTTTAAAGACCAGATACACGAGTCCAAATTAGACGAACCGACCTTCTCGACATTGACCTTTGGCACGGACTTTTTCGACTACGACAACGACGGCTGTCTCGACCTGTTTCTAGCCAACGGACACGTCGAACCAAATATAGAAATTATCGACCGCGCCGGACCTTCCTACGCGCAGCGGGATCAGCTATTCCACAACAACAAAGACGGCACGTTCACCGACGTCAGCACCGACTCGCCCGGGCTGGCCACCGCCTGGGTAGGACGCGGATCGGCTACCGCCGACTACGACAACGACGGCGACCTCGACCTGTTCGTCAGCAACAACAACCAGCGCGGCCTGCTGCTGCGCAACGACGGCGGCAACCGCCAGCACTGGCTGTCGGTGCGCACCATAGGTACCCACAGCAATCGCGACGGCATCGGTGCGCGGATCCGGGTGGTCGCCGGTGCCCTACACCAAGTCGAAGAAGTGCGTTCGGGCAGTTCGTATCTGTCGCAGAATGCGCTGCGGGTGCACTTTGGCTTGGGCACGCACGCGCAGGTGGATCGAGTGGAGATCCGCTGGCCGAGTGGGATAAAGCAGGTATTGGAAGACGTGGCGGCTGATCAGATCCTCACCGTCCAAGAGCCAGAAAAACTGTAGAATCAACGTGCCAGAATACGAAGGCAAAACGTGAAGTGGTCTAACGGTGTGCTATGGCTTGCGTGGATAACGGCTTTGGGCTGCGGTGGCGCGCTAGAAGAAGCGCCTGCAGTAGAGGAAAAGGAAGACCCGCGCGCGATAGAACTGAGTTATTTGACTCGCATTCGCGCCGATTCCAGCGACGTAGCAGCGCACTACGAGCTGGGGGCGTTCTATTTAAAACACGCCGTGTATGGGGAAGCGCTGCGATATTTCAGTGAGACCTTCCGCATCGATTCGCTGCACGTACGGGCGTTGCTGGGGGCCGGCGAAGTCATGACCCGACAGGGCGAACTGGAACGAGCGTTGGCTGTATATCGCAAGGCCATTGCCCTCGCGCCCGACAGCGCCGCGGTCTATCGCCAGCTCGGCCAACTCTATTTGCGTACAGACGACGAGGCCAAGGCGCGGGTAACGTTTGCCAAGGCGTTGCAATTAGCGCCCGATCACGCTCCGGACCACTACAACCTAGGCGTGGCGTATGCCCGCGATCACGACTACAAGACCGCAGCCCAGCACATGCAGCGAGCACTGGAAATAGACCCCGAATACGCGCTGGTGTACTACAGTCTAGCGGATATGTACTGTGCCAAGATGGGGCAATGCGAACGGGCTGTGGATATGGCGAGCAAAGCCGTCAAAATAGAACCTAGGCACGCGCGTTACCGCACGGCGTTAGGGCACATCTACATGCGGTTGAATCGCCACGAAGAAGCGGAGGCGGCTTTTCGCGCAGCCATCGAGCGCGATTCGGCTTATGTAGAGGCACTAAATGGGCTGGGGATGGTGCTCGCCCGCCAAGGCAAGGAAGTCGAAGCGGCCGCTGTACTCGAGCAAAGCATCGCCCTATACCCAGCCTATCCAGAAGCGCACTTGACCCTGTCCAAAGTGTACATGAAGCAGGGAAAGGCAGAGGAAGGGCAGAGGCAAATCGAGATGTTCAAGCGTCTTGATCCACATTTCGATACCATTCGCGATCAGCGTTTGCGCCTCAAAGACCACGCCGACGATGCCGTAGCCCGCTATAACTTGGGCGTGATCTACGCGAAGTTAGGTTTTGCTGAAATGGCTGCTCAAGAGTACAAAGCCTCGCTGAAGATCAACCCTACCCAGATACAGGCCTGGCAGAATTTGGGCACGGCCTATATACGGCTGCAGCGAGTTGACGATGCCATCACAGCCTATCGCCAAGCCCTAACTTTAGACGAGGGCTATGCACTGGCATGGTTTAATCTCGGCAACGCCTATTTGATGAAAGACTATCCGGTGCAGGCGCGCTCGGCCTATGAGCGCGCTTTGGCAATAAAGGATAACTACATCGACGCAATAAACGGCCTAGGTAATGCCAAGCTGCGCGAGGGTAATGCCTGGGAGGCTATCGACGATTTTAAAGCGGTTTTGCGAGCTGATTCTACCTATGTCGGTGCCCATTATAGTTTGGCCGTGGCCTACCGAGAAGTAGGAGACTCACTCGCGGCGCAGCAGCAGATACGCCTTTTCGCGCGCAAGCAAAAAGAGCGCACTCGGTGAACTGGATGCATTAAGGAAAATGCGAAATTGCCGCAAAGGAGGTGCTTATGAAACGCTGGAATCTTGTGGGCTGTGCAGTCGTGGCCCTACTGTGGATTAGCTGTGCCACACTCTCTCAACTCGAGGCAAAGCGCATCGATATCAATACGGCCTCGCGCTCACAACTAGAAACGCTACCCGGGATAGGGCCGGCAGTGGCGCAGCGGATAATCGAGGGCCGCCCCTATCACAATGTAAAAGGCTTGCTCAACATAAAGGGCATTGATATGCAGCGCCTAAAGGACATCGAACCCTATATAACTGTTGTCGAGTAGCTATATACAAGAAAGGATGAACAATGACGCGATTTGACGACATGAAAGGGGTCTTCGGACTACTCCCAACGCCGTACAAGGAAGACCTCGAGATTCACATTGACGACCTGAAGAAGGTGGCCAGCTTCTGCTGCGAGAGCGGCCAGCACGGCATCGTCTGGCCGGTCATGGTCGGGGAATTCTGGTTTTTGGGCGAAGAGGAACGTATCCGGGGGCTAGACGCGGTGCTGGAGGAAGTCAACGGACGCCTACCCGTGGTCTTCGGTTGTTCCGGGATTTCGGTACCGCAGGTGCTGCTCTACGCGCGGGCGGCGCAAAAAGCCGGAGCGGATTCGATTATCGCCATGACGCCAGCGCGCACCGACGCCGCCACGGCAATGGACCTGTACCGGCGCTCAGCTGGGGTATTCGACGGACCAATCATGGTGCAGAATGCCGACATGTACGCGCCGTTGCGCGGCGAGCAAGTGGCGCAACTGGTCGATGAGATCCCGCAGGTCGAATACGTCAAGGAGGAACGGCAGCCCGGCCCTAAGCACATCGCCGAGGTGGCCGAGATGGTCGGCGACCGGGTCAAGTGCATCTTCGGCGGGGCGGCGGGCAAGTTTTTACCCGACGAGATGCGCCGCGGTGCCAACGGCAATATGCCAGCCTGCGAACTGGCCGATGTGCTGGCCAAGATCACCGAGTTGTGGTGGGCCGGGCAGGAGGAGGAGGCACGCACAATGCACCGCCGCCTATTGCCGCTGCTCATTCTCGAAAACCACCCCTTTATGCGCTATATCCTCAAGCGCCGAGGGGTGTTCAGCACGCTGGTGGAACGGGCACCGGCAGGCAAGCTAGCGCTGGATGAGGGCGACAAGCGAGAGATCGCAACCCTGCTGGAGACTGTCGCGGGGGATATCGAGTCGTTTCCGATACTACCGGAGCACTAAGTCGCAACGATGAATTATGGACCGCACTATTCTGTTTTATAGCCTTTGCATACTCGGCATTGTGGGCCTACTCAGCGTGCCCACAGCGCGTTCCCTTCTACTAGGACTCGACACGTCCGCACAAAAGGAAAGTGGACGCACAGAGATCGTCCTCGCCGGCTGGGGCAATACGCAGGAAGTGGCCATGCTCAATCAGCTCATGGCCGATTTTGAAGCTGGCAATCCAGATATAAAGGTCAAGTTCATCCACATTCAGCAAAATTTCAATACCGTGCTGCTGACCATGATGGCCGGGGGGCGCTCGCCCGACATCTTTTACGTGGCACCGGTCACTTTGGGCAACATGTTGTCCAAAGGGGTGCTCCTCAACTTGGAGCCCTATCTGGAAAAAAGCCAACTCGTTGGCGTTGAGGATTTTTTTCCGCAAACGGTCGAGCCGTACCGTTGGGACGGCAAGCACTTTGGCCAGGGGCCGATCTACGGGCTATGCAAAGACTGGTCGCCTGACTTTCTGATTTTCTACAACAAGAACCTATTTGACGAGGCGGATATTCCCCATCCAGACGGCAGTTGGACGCGCGCAGAGTTTGTAGAAATTGCCCGGCGCTTGACCAAGCGCGACGAGCAGGGGCGCATCATCCAGTTCGGCGTTTACAACAACGCCAATCCAGAGCAGTGGATCTGGCAGTCGGGCGGGCGCATTTTCTCCGCCGATCGGAGGCGCGTGTTGCTCGAAAGCCCACAAGTAATCGAGGCACTGCAATTTGCCGCCGATCTGTCCACGCGTTGGCACGTGGCACCAGGCTACGCCGAGCAAGCGCAGAGTCCGGTAAACGTGATGTTCGAAACAGGACGCGTGGCCATGTGTTTTTACGGCCAGTGGTTCGTGCCCCAGTTCCGCAAAAACATCAAGAGCTTTGCGTGGGGGGTCACAACGCCTCCGCGCCATAAAGTAGATATTTATCTGTCCGGCGGCATGGTCGGTTATGGCATATACGCCCATACCAAACACCCGCAAGAGGCGTGGCGCTTTATGGAATATCTGGTCGGCCCCCAAGGCCAAGAAGCCATTGCCAAAATCGGCTGGAACATTCCCGGCCGCAGAGAAACCGCGTATAGCCCTATTTTCGTAGAAAATCCCAATCTGGATGCAGAGATTACCCAGACTTTTCTCAAGGCTGCGGAGCGCACCGAATTATTTCATCGCAGCCCCTATATCAATCCCGCCGAATACAATCTGCTATTCAATCCAGAGTGGGAACTGGTCATGCTAGGTGAAAAGAGCGTACCCGAGGCCCTAGCAGATGCCGCCAGAAAAATCAACCAAGCCATTCGCGACAATATGGCTCTGCAGAAGGCCAAGGTGGACGGATGAAACTCAATCTGCGAGAGAACCTAGAAGGGTATCTCTTCATATCGCCGTGGATCTTGGGCATGGTGCTTTTTGCCCTCGGGCCGATACTGGCCAGCTTTGGTCTGGCGTTCACGCGCTGGAACCTTTTTACGGAACCAGAGTACGTAGGATGGGCCAATTTTCAAAAGCTGGCGCACGACCCACTCTTTTACAAATCGGTGTTTAATACGATCTACTACACGATTTTTGCCGTGCCGCTAGGGCTCGTGCTGGCGCTGGGACTGGCCATGCTGGTCAACCATCGTCTGCGCGGGATCAATTTTTTTCGCACGGCTTTTTTTCTGCCCAATGTCGTGGCGGGCATCGCGATGCTGTTGCTGTGGAAGTGGCTCTTCGATCCCAATTTTGGCTTGGTCAACCTATTCCTCGACTGGACCGGCTTGATGGCGGCGTTGGAGTGGATCGGCATTGGCCGGCCCCAGTGGATCTCATCGCGGGCGGGTGCCATGCCGGGCCTAGTCTTTATGAGCATCTGGGGCTTGGGTGGATCGATGATGATTTTTCTGGCCGGCCTACAGAATATTCCTCGCGAGTTGATCGAAGCGGCGGAACTGGACGGGGCCGGGCCGTGGAAGCGCTTTAGATACGTCACCGTGCCGCTGCTGACCCCGACGATTTTTTTCCTGACGATGGTCGGCGTGATTGGCTCGCTGCAGGTCTTTAACCAAGCCTATGTCATGACCCAAGGGGGGCCGGCGCACGCGACCCTGTTCTACGTCCTGTATCTCTTTCAAACGGCCTTCGAGCGCTTCCAGATGGGCTATGCCTGCGCCATGGCCTTGGTCCTCTTTATCATCACGCTGATCGTCTCGCTGATCCAACTGGCGATGGGCAAAAAATGGGTGCACTACCAATGAGCAGCGCTTCTGGAGACACCCTGTCGCTGCGACGCCAGCTCATCCTCTACGCCGCGCTGTCCTTTCTGGCGTTTTGGTTTCTAGTGCCTTTTGCCTGGATGCTCATCACCTCGGTCAAGACGCCAGACGAAGTCTTTTCCCGTCTCCTGCCTTCGGTGCTGCGGCTGGCCAACTTCGTGGAGATATTCAATCAGCCGACGTTGCCTTTCGGGCGCTATTTTCTCAATAGCACGATCATCACGGTTTTTGGCACAGGGGCGAGTCTTTTTACTTCCGCCGTCGTGGCCTATGCCTTTGCCCGGCTGAATTTCTTTGGCCGCGACGTGCTGTTCGTCGCGGTGCTGTCAACCATGATGCTGCCCGCGGCGGTGACCATGATCCCGACGTTCGTGCTCTTCCAGAAGCTGGGCTGGGTCGATACATTTCTCCCCTTTTTGGTGCCAGCCTGTACGGGCAACGCCTTCCAGATATTCTTTTTGCGCCAGTTTTTTAAGACCCTGCCCATAGATTTGATCGACGCCGCACGCATAGACGGGTGCTCGAACTTGCGCATCTGCCTGTCGATTGCCATGCCACTGGCCAAGCCGACGCTGGCAACGCTGGCCATTCTCAGCTTTCTCAGTCTCTGGAACGACTTTATGGGGCCGCTCATCTACCTGCACAGCAACGAAAAGCGCACGCTGGCGCTGGGACTGAATGCCTTTGCTGGCATGTACGGCACGCAGTGGCATCTACTCATGGCCGCTTCCGTAGTCGCGACCGTGCCCATTCTGGTGGTCTTTTTTATGGGGCAGCGCTACTTCGAGCGCGGGCTGGTGATGACGGGGATGAAGGCGTAACGCGCCTGCAGCAAGCGGTGTGGGAGCGCTGTCGTCCCGTTCGCACCATCGAAACCCCGGTTTACGAGTACGCCGCTTTGGTCTGAAGGATCGGGTTCACGGTCTAGTGGCCCAAGGGAGAACGGTAATTACCTCTATGCCAACTCCAGGTATTGCGCCGCGTAGATCGTCAACTTCGTCGCCTCTCCAATTTGTTCCAGTTCCGGCCTCCGCCCCGACAAGCGCAGGCTGTCGCGCACCAAATTCAAAAACCCCTCGCCCCGCGCTTCCAGAAAACTAGATCCCGTAACCGGACTTTCATAGTAGCGCATGAAGCCAGTGAGAAACTGATTCCTACGCGCTGGCTGACACCCAGCGTACAAATTTTCGATGGTCAACGTGTTGTAGAGCGCCCCGGGATTTTGGAACTCAATGCGGTCGGGGAACATGCGAATGATGATCTGCGATCCAGTGACTCCGTAGTCCCGATGAATGACGGCGTTTACGACGGCCTCCTGGAGTGCAGTGTCTATGTAGCTGGGGTAATCTCGCCGACCGTCGCCGCTTTTCCGCGATATGATCGGCGTCAAAGGAGAGGCTTGGAAATACGACACTACCTTGGCAATTTGCTCGGGCAAAGGCCCGGTGATTTGCCGGCTATCCACGGTGTTGCCGTCGGGAATGTCGTGGTGGTACACGGCCAGATCGATGTACGCGCCAGAAATGTACTGCTCGGGCTGCTTGGCAAAAAGCAGGATGCCCAAGTGCGTCGGCGTAGCTCCCACCTCCGAGATCACAGCGAGTTTGTGCGCCGCCAGCGTGGAAGCCCAGTCTTCTGGCGTGGACCAATCGGGGAAGCGCCGACTGAAGTACTGTTCAAGTCGGGTTTTGTCCAAGTCGTCGAGACTGCTGCCGACCATGGGTCGTTCCTCAAGCGGACTAGCCAAGCGACGTTCCGTCAACATGCGGGCCAGTCGTTCGGCCGGGATTAACTGGCGGTGACTGCTGACGCGCTGGAGGAATCGCCCATCACTCGTCTGGTGTACGTCGAACTTGGACGGGGGGATTTCAACAATTAAGCACAGTGTGGGGCTCCCACCTTCTCCGGGCAGGTATTCCCAATCCAACGCCGGGACGATCATCGGATTGCAGTTATGGGCCGCCACATTGACAACAAATTGCTCTAAGAGGTCACGCTTGTCAGGGGGAATGCCAACCGGGATGCGATCCGAGTCCCGGACGCCCATCACAACCGTGCCTCCTTCCGTATTGGCCATACTGACGAATACCTCGGCGAGTCTCGACGCGGCACGACCCTCTTCTCTGGCAAACCCAATCCGGTCTCCCCGAAATACGACCTCCTTGAGTTCGAGCTTGGTATCTTCGCCAGCTTGGATGGATGAAATAAGTTGGGTTTTGTCAATCATGATTATTCCGCGTTTTTAAGCTGCTCCAGAATGTCCATCCCCACCCGCCGACTCCACGCCTCCATCACCCGATGGAATAGAGGACCGGGCTTGCCGTCGCCAATTGGCGTATTGTTGATGCGCGTACACGCCGCTAGACAATAGGGCGTGCTCGTCAACCAAGCCTCGTCGGCATTGACCGCGTCGTAGGGTTGCAAATCCTTCTCGACCCAGCCCAGCCCCAACTCAGGTGCCAATTCCCGCAGCGTCACCAAACTCACCCCTTCTAAGATATTGCGGCTAGTAGGCGTAAAGATCGTATCGTTCTCCACCACCACGAAGTTGGCCCCCGAGCACTCGGTGAGGTTGCCGTCCAAATCGAGCAGCAGCGAGGTGGCGGCGGGATCGACCGCCTGCGATTGCTTATCGGCCAGCCAATAGTGCAAGCGCGAGCGGTTTTTAGTCTTGGGGTCAACGCATTGGGGCGGCACGTGGCGGATGGAGGGCGTGACCGCGTGAACGCCCTGCTCAAAATAGGGCCGCCACACGGCAAAGGGCAGCGGGAAGGAGTGGATGCACAGCGTGGGCGTCAGGCGCGCCGGTGTCCCAGCGCTACCCGCGTAGATCTGGTTTTCCCCCGGCGTTACAAAGTGGACGACTCCCAAATCCTGCTCGGGACCTATCAGCTTGCTATTGGTCTCGATCAAGGTCCGCGTGCATTCGACCAGTCCCTCGTGGTCCAGTGCCAGCTCAATGCCAGCGTATTTACACGACCGCAAAAGCCGCCGCACGTGCTCCTCCAAGCGGAATGGTTCGTGCCCGAACGTGCGGGTCATTTCGGTCAGGGTGGCACCCAATATGATCCCCAAATCGTAGATATTGAGATGGGCCTGGGAAGCTGGGACGAAGCCATCGTTGAGATAGACGACTGGTTCATTCATGCGTTACTCTCCTGTGAGTCCAAGGCGGCGTAAAAATCGTCCGTCGAGGTGGAAAAACCATGCACCTGCTCGACCTCGCGCACGGCCAATTCCGTGGCCCACCGCGCCTTTAGTGTATCGGGGAATTCCACTCCGTCCGTGGCGTCCCGCACCAAAATGGTATTATAGCCCCGCCCGCGCATGGCGCGAACCCCGTAGTCGCGGCCCAAGATGCACCAGTTGGTTGCAAAGCCAGCAAAAAGCAAATGCAGAATGCCGCGTTCTTGGCACAAATCGTGCAGTTGCTGGCCTGTGCCCACCACAAAATCCCCTTCCTCCACGGCGATATGGGGCGAAAGATCGAGTTGCCCGGTTAGGCTCTCCCAATAGGGACCAATGCCCGGCTCTTGGTCGCGCGGCCCCCGGAAACAGGCGTACGCTCCCTGTCGGTTGCGGAACTCGACCGGCGGCCAATTCGGGACTGGCCCCTGTTCAGGCTCCGGCGTACAGCCCCGGTACACTTCGTACTTATCCGGGAAATTGGCCAGCACTCCGGGACTAGGCGCCTGCACAATGGTCAGGCCGCATTCCCGCGCCTGCCCGATGAGCGGCGCAATCACTTCCTTGGTCACGGCCTCGGCTCGCTCAATCCAGCTATCTATGTGATGCACGTTCCACAGGTCGATCAACACCAGTGCCGTCTGCTCAACCGGCAGGGCGAACTCCAGTTCCCGCACGACGAAATTCTCCTCGCGGCAAGGCACTTCCTTGGGCGTGCTATCTTGGAAGTACTGCACTTTCAGTTGTAAAGTCGCCATGGCCTCTCCTCTTCTCACAAGTCCGCGATCATGTCGTAATTGTTGGTGCCCCCGGCCTCAAAATCGCCCACGCGCCGAAAACCGAATTTGGTGTAAAAGTGAACGGCGCGGGGATTGTCCGCGCGCACACCGCCCCACAGCAGCATGCGCTGCCGTCCCAGCCGCGGCAATAGCCCGAGCAGATGCTGCATCATCAAACTGCCCAGCCCCTCGCTCTGGTACGCGTCAGCCACCGAAGGAGCCAAGGTGCAATCGGTCTCGTCGTGCAAGGCCAACCCCAATGCATCGTAGCGCCGACGGTCCCCGTCCCGCACGCCCAGTTCGACGACAAAATACGCCACAATGCGCTCGACTCCCTCCTCCTCGACCCAAACCAGCATACGCAGCGTGTGAGCGCTGTCCAATGCAGCGCAAAAACCATCGGCTGTCTCTTGGTCAAACGGGTGCGGCCCGTACACCCGGCGGGTAGCTTGCGACAAGCCGGTAAAATACGCGCCCAACTCTGCGGCCTGATCAGCGCGCAACGAGCGGAAGTCAACCCGTTGGCCCGAAGCCAGTACTGCGCTGGACGAGACCAGATCGGGTTGCGCATCTATGGTATTGGGATCAATCCGCACGAGGAAGCCGTCAACCCTTAAGGATGTTCCTTTTCCCAAGCAACGCCTGATACGCCACCAACGCCCCCGCCACATGCACATTCATCGACGGCCCCTTGCCGTACATGGGGATATAGACCGCGCCATCGCACAGCGCCAAGGTCTGTCGATAGACGCCTTTGGACTCATTGCCGAGCACCAAACACACTTTGTCGGGGAAGTCGTATTCCAAATAGCATACGGCCCCTTGCACCATTTCCAACGCCACCAAATGATATCCCTCGTCCCGCAGTGCATTCGCCGCTTCATCCATGCGCCCAATCCGCCGCCACGCCACCCGCCGCTCGTGACCCCGCGCCGTGCGCTCAATATCCTCGTGCGGCGGCGCAGGGGTCACACCCGTAAAAACCAATTCCCGCGCCCCACACGCATCGGCAATGCGAAACATCGAGCCGACATTGAGCGGGTCTTCGACGCTCTGCAGTAAAAAGGCTAGCTCCACCTTGGGCGGATAGCGCCGCGCCGCGTCCGCAAAGAGCCGCTTCACCTCAACTTTGCGCAAGGGGCGCATCGTCAAAAGCGAATGGCCTTGTACTTCTTCACGTGCTCGGTAATGGCCACCTCCACCGGCAACCGCTCCATGCTCGACGCGCCGTAGAAGCCATCGACGCCCTGAGTGTTTTGCAACACGTACTCGGCGTCCTCCGGCTCTGAAATCGGCCCCCCGTGGCACAGTACAATCACCTCTTCGGACACGCTCCGCGCCGCATCGCATATCGCCTGCACAAACCCCACCGATTCCGCCAAAGTCAGCGCGGTAGTAGCACCAATCGCGCCCTTCGTAGTAAGCCCAGCGTGCGCCACCACAATGTCGGCACCGGCCGCCGCCATCTGCTCGCCCTCTTCGGGATTAAACGCATAAGGCGTCGTCAACAATCCCATATCGTGCGCCGTGCGGATCATCTCCACCTCCTCCCCATAGCCCATCCCGGTTTCCTCCAAGTTCTGCCGATACAACCCGTCAATCAGGCCCACGGTCGGAAAATTCTGCACGCCGGAAAACCCAATCGCCTCAACCTCGCGCAAAAAAACATCCATCTGCCGGAACGGATCCGTCCCGCACACGCCGGCCAAAACCGGCGTATCCTCCACCACCGTCAACACCTCCCCAGCCATATCCATCACAATCGCATTGGCGTCCCCATACGGCATGGTCCCAGCCAGCGACCCCCGGCCCGCCATGCGAAATCGCCCGGAATTGTAAATCACAATCAAATCAACTCCACCGGCTTCCTCGAACTTGGCGCTGATTCCGGTGCCAGCCCCTGCGCCGATAATGGGAATCCCATCGGCGATGTTTTGCCGCAGTCTCGCGAGCACTTCTTCTCTTGTAAAAGCCATAACCACCTATCCGTTTAACGCCTTTCTATCCGCACTCCCTCCATCTTCCGCAGCTCGGCCTCCGGCCCAAACGGCGCGTATATGGCGATCAATTTCATCGGGCCGTCCCCATTGTTGACCGTCGAGTGATACACAGCCGTCGGAATGTGGACCAACTCCCCTGGGCCAATCTCCTTTTCCAACATGCCCGACTCCAACTCCACCGTCTGAATCCCAGTGCCCTCTATCACATAGAGAATCTCCTCGCTATACGGATGGTTGTGGCGCTCGTGGCCCTTGCCCGGTGCCAGCTCCACCACGCCGCAGCTAAAGTGCTCAGCCGCAGTCACCAGCGGCTCGGAAAGCCAGTTCAGTCGGCCCCAGTCAAAGACTTGAGTCTCCACGTCGGCGCATTGTACGAATGTCTTTTTCTCGCTCATCACTCTCCTGCTTTCTCGGCAATTAGCTCCAGTAGCAGCGCGGTCGCCGCAGCTGCAAATTCTGGATCGTTGATATTGTGATCGACTTCGCGGACGAGGATGCCCTCGTCCAAATTGGCTTTGAGGGCGTCGCTAAAGGCGCGGTCGGCTTCGCGGTCGCAAAACAGCTCGCCGTCGCCGTCGAGGATCGACACGCCCCTGAGCGGCATGAGCACGGCGACCGGGCCTGTAGCGACGTTGAGATTTTCAGCGAATATCCGACCCATCTGCGCATTCTCCTCGGCATTGGTGCGCATCAAAGTCACCTCTGGATTCCACTCGTAAAAGAGCCGCGTGCCGTCCTTGTATTCTTGCGGCACCGTATCCATACCGCCAAAGTTGGCCATGTCCACGCAGCCGGGGACCACTAGGTGAGGCAAACCCGCCCGGCCCGCCGCGCTCAAGCGCTCTGGCCCCGCGCTGAAGACGCCGCCGCACACTTCGTCCGCCCACTCCGTAGTAGTGATGTCCAGCACCGCATCCACTAAGCCCTCGTCGATAAGCGACTCCATGGTGCGGCCACCGGTGCCCGTGGCGTGAAATACTAAGACCTCGTACCCGCTCGCCGACAGGGTCTCGCTGCACGCGTTTACGCATTCCGTAGTGTTGCCAAACATAGATGCGACGACGATCGGCTTGTCGTCGCCAGCCGGTGCTGGCTCGGCCTCGACCATGCCGCAGATCGCGCCAGCGGCTCGCGTAAAAATCACCCGCGAAATCCGATTGACTCCGGCCACATCGACAATCGACGGAATGAGCACCACATCCTTGCTACCCACGTACGCGGCCGTGTCGCCGGCCGCCACAGTCGAAACGCACACCTTGGGCACGCCCACCGGCAGGGCGCGCATGGCCGCGGTCACCACGCTGCTGCCGCCGGACCCGCCCATGCCGACGATGCCGTCAAACCGGCCCTCGGCGTACCCTTGCTCCGCCACCTTGGCCGCGCCCTCCCCCATAGCCTTCATGGCAGCACCGCGATCGCCAGCCGCGCGCAGCGACTCCAGCGACGCGCCAGCAGCCGCGGCCACCGCGCTAGCATCCACATCCACGGCAAAAGCTTCGCACCTGCCCATAACGCCCGTGTTTACCGACAGGACTTCGTGGCCGCGCGCCAAAATTTGCTCGCGCAAGAAGGCGTATTCCACGCCCTTCGTGTCAAACGCCCCAACCATCATAATCGTAGCCATAACGCTCTCCCTCTATAGCAACCCTGAATGACTTGAACGATTCGAGATGTGGATCATCTTGTTTCTACTATTCTGCGCCCATCTGCGTCCATCTGCGGATTCTCTTAGGAATGATGCAGGATTACTATAAGACAGCTTGTAATATGGCCGCTTCAACTAAAGCGTCGCAACCGGAGCGCGTTCATCACCACCGACACCGACGAAAAGGCCATCGCTAAGCTCGCCAGCATTGGATTGAGTAGCGGGCCACCGAATAGGTACAGCGCGCCCGCGGCCACCGGAATGCCCGCAGCGTTGTAAAAAAACGCCCAGAACAAATTCTGCTTTACGGTTCGCACAACCGCTCGACTCAACTCAATGGCCCGCGCCACATCCGCCAACCGGCTGTGCATGAGCACCACCGGCGCAGACGCGGCCGCCACATCCGTCCCAGTGGCAAAGGCCATGCCCACATCGGCGGAGGCCAGCGCGGGCGCGTCGTTGATCCCGTCGCCGACCATGGCCACGCAGCGTCCCTCGGCCTGCAACGCCTGCACGGTCGCGGCCTTGTCTGCGGGCAAGACCTCGGCGCGTACAGTCTCAATTCCCACCTGACGCGCCACCGATTCAGCAGCCGGACGGCTGTCGCCCGTGAGCATCACCACCTCCAAGCCGCCTTGGCGCAACCGAGCCACGTCGTCCTTGCTCTGCGGGCGGGGGCGGTCGGCCAAAGACACGCGGCCGACCAATGCGCCCGCCACCGCGACCCACGCGACAGTAGCACCGTCCACCGAGCCGCTGTCTTCGTCCATGCGAACTCCCACCGCCGCCATCATGGCGCGATTGCCCACCACCACGTCCTCGCCATCCACTGCGGCCTGCGCACCTTTGCCCGGACTCGCCACAACTTCGATAGCCTCTGGCACGGCAAGGCCCCGCTCTGCTGCTGCGGCCACAATCGCTGCGGCTAGCGGATGCTCCGAGCCGCGCTCCACGGCCGCGGCCAAGCTCAGTACTTCGTCGGCACGGCGGCCGTTTAACGGCTCTACTGCCACAACCTGCGGCCGCCCCTCGGTAATCGTGCCGGTCTTGTCCAGCACCACAGCATCCACTTTGTGCGCCGTTTCCAGCACTTCGGGGCTTTTGAATAGGATGCCTAAATGCGCGCCGCGTCCCGTGCCGACCATGATGGCGGCCGGCGTGGCCAAGCCCAAGCTACACGGGCAGGCGATGATCAACACGGCCACAAAGACCTGCAACGCAAAGCTCAAACCCTCCCCGGCCCACAGCCAACCCACTGCGGCCACCGCGCCTATGACCAGCACGGCTGGCACGAAATACCCGGCGACGACATCGGCCAAGCGGGCAATCGGCGCTTTGCCCGCCTGAGCGGCCTCGACTAAGCGCACCATCTGCATCAGCAGCGCATCCCCACCTACGCGCGTTGCACGCACCATGAGCGCGCCCGCGCCATTGAGGCTGCCGCCGGTCACCTCATCGCCCAGTACCTTAGCCACGGGCAGCGACTCGCCGGTCAGCAGCGACTCATCCACCGTAGAACTTCCTTCGACGATTTCGCCGTCGGCTGGAATGCGCTCACCCGGACGCACGCGCAGACAATCGCCTACTTCAATGGCGTCGGCCGCAATTTCCCGCTCCCCATCGTCAGTCACCAGCGCGGCCTTGTCGGGTTTGAGCTGCAACAGGGCACCTATGGCCTCCTCGGCCCGCAACCGCGAGCGCGCTTCGAGATAGCGGCCCATCAGCATCAGGGTGAGAATCGTCGCAACCGTCGGGAAATAGGAGTCAAACGCCGCAGCCGCACCCACGGCGACAGACCCCAAGCCCCAAGCACTGTAGAGCCAAGCCGCAGCCGTGCCAATGGCGATGAGCGAAAACATGTTGGGTCGGCCCCGCCACAGAGCCTGCCCGCCTTCGGCGTAGATCTGGCGGCCAATCCACATCACCGGCAGCACCAACAGCAAATGCAAAACGCCTACCCGCAGCGGATGCTGGGCCAAGGACAGCGCCGGGACAACGGGTGCGGCCATCTGCTCGGCCATCTCCACTGCAAAGAGCGGCAGCCAAAATACAACAGCCCAGCGAAACGCCCCCGCTTGCTCAGCCAGTTCGACCCGTTTGCGCTCCTGTCGCCTAGCCGCTCCTTCGGCTTCGGGCGCTTGCAGCCGCGCCTGGAACCCCGCTTCTGCCACGGCCGCCGCAATGCTTTCCTCATCTACGGCTGCCGGATCAAAGCGCACGGCCATCTGCTCAGTCGCCAAGTTGACGTCAGCCACTTCAACGCCAGCCAAGCCGGACACCTGCTGCTCGACCTGCCGCACGCACCCAGCGCAGTGCATACCCTCAATGGCAAAGTGTTGCTCTCTACTGTTTGCCGTCATGTTGTAACCTCGCAACTCAATCAGTGCACCCACTCAGTGCGGTCGCTTTCAATACCGTCATGGAATTGAAAATTGCCGTGCCATTCGACCCGTCTCAGTCGAGCGCGCCAATCAGCTTCTTGATCTGTCCCCAAGTCGATCCCTCGACCGCTGTATCGTGATCGGGTGGCGGAGTGCTCGTTGGGTCGCCGGGGTTGAACACCTTCCCTTCTAGGCTAGAATCGCCTTCGTGGCCGTGTTCCCCATGGTCTTCCTCTTCACCATCGTCGTCTCCTTCTGGATCGGGATCGCCCGCCACCCAAGTGCCGTCGGGGTCGCCTAGCTCCGCGCCATTGGAGGCTCCGTCGCCGTCGGAGTCCAAAGCTGCCAGTTCTGGGCCCCAAATCACGTCACCGGCTGGGCCGGTCGCAGTGAGGAAATTGGTTACAATCTCTATGCCAAACGGATTGAGCGGCGAGCCACCACCAGCCGTGTGGCAGGTGTTGCAGCTAGCTGCGGAGCCGTTGGGAACCTGCCTTACGCGTTTGCTGCGCGCGTTGGCCTCATCAACGACTACGCCGCCCAAAAAGAGCACGCCTACCAGCAAAACCCTCAAAGTCATAGAAAATCTCCTTCCCTTGTTATGCGCCGCGAAATGGCGCTCTTCTCATAACATGTCCACGTTTAGCACTGCAAGTCAACACAAGCCCCTCGCCCCTCGCCACCAAATCGCGCATATTTAAAGTCCATTCCACAGGAGGCAACGCTCATGTCCACCGCTCAACGTCTCGACCTCAGCGAAGTGCGGCCGCAGATTGACGTCGATCCAACGACTTGCGTCTATCACCAGCTCGCACCGGCCAGTGAATTTGCCGAAGGCGAGGGCCGCCCCTTTACCATTGACGGCATCCACCTCGCAGTTTTTCTCTACGAAGGGTCCTTCCACGCCGTTGACAATCGCTGCCCGCACATGGGCTACCCCATGTCCAAAGGCAGCATCCGCGACGGCGTGCTGATCTGCCACTGGCACCACTGGGAATTCGACCTAAAGACCGGCGGCTGCCTGCTGACTTCGGGCGACGACCTAAAAGCCTTTCCCGTGGAGGTCCGCGACGACGGCTATGCTTGGGTCGGCATCCCTCCCGGCGAGAAGGAAGAGGCCCGCCTGCGGCTCGTGGCCCGAGGCAAGCGCGCACTCGAACAAGGGCTCAAAGACCGCAGTTCCTTCCTCATCGCCAAAGCGGTCGCCGCGCTGCGCCAGACGGGTGCCACCCCGCAGGAAATCATCCAACAGGGACTTTACTACGGCGCACACAAAACCAGCGAAGGCTGGTCGTCGGGCGTCGCCATCCTAACCCTCGCGGCAAACATGTGGGACGACATCGCCGAAGCCGACCAAAATCTCTTTCTCGTCCACGGTTTGACCCAGATTTCGCGGCGCACCTCCGGCTCGTCGCGCCGCCAGCGCTTCCCCTTTCCCCGCAGCAATGACGACCAAGACTTGGCCACGCTCAAGCGCTGGTTTCGCACCTTTGTCGATCAGCGGCATCACGGCGCGGCCGAGCGCATCTTGCTCACCCTGCACGACCGCGACTGCGGCAAGGAAACCCTCGCGGATTTCGTCTTCACCGCGGCCACGGACTTCTACTTCACCGGCGACGGGCACGCCCTCGACTTTGCCAACAAAATGTTCGAGGCCCTCGACTACGTGGAATGGGTCGGCGCGCACGAAATCCTCCGCCCGATCGCCGTCGATCTGGTGAGCCGCACCCGCCACGAAGAGACCTCGCGCTGGGCCGACAGCTTGCCGCACTTGGAAAACATCTTCGCGCGCTTGGACGAGATCTGGGACGACAATCAGCGCAACGAAGCGACCCTCGACATCTCCGAGTTCACCCAAGTTATGCTCGGCGACGACTTTGAACCCATCCTCGCCCGCGTCGAAGAGGCCCTGCGCGCTGGCGTGCCGCCGACCCAACTCTGCCGCGCCATGACCTATGCCAGCGCATTGCGCACGCTGCGCTTCCACCTCAAAAACGAGGGCGACTGGCACGACGTAGCCAACATTTATTCCTACGCCCACGCCCTCTACTGCACCTTCCACTACGCCTCCAGCAAGGAGCTGTTGCGCGCCATCTTCCACGGCGCAGTCTTCCTCACCTACCTGCGCTGGCTCAACATGCCCTCCGCCCGCGTCCCGCAGCACGGGCAGAAGCTCGACGAACACTTCGCCTCCAGCGAGGCCATGCTCAAGCGCCTCGGCGAATTGGCCGATTTCCAAAAGGTTTTCGAGGCCGAAATCCTCGTCAGCCAGTACCTCGAAGAAGGGCGCGACGTCGCCAAGCTCCGCCACACCCTAGCCCACATTATGCTCCGCGAAGACGCCGAGTTGCACATGTTCCAAGTGCTCGAAGCCGCGTTCCGGCACTACGACTTAAGCGACGACCCCGAGGAAAAGCGCGTCCACCTGTTGGCGGCGACCCGCTACATCACCGCGCAAAAGGTGATGAAGAACATCCTCTGGGCCACGGAAAACGCCGAGCGGCTCCAGCGCGGCGAACTCCTCAGCGAGCGCGAAGACGACGACTGAGGAGCGTTACTCCGCTGACCGCCAAGCCGCCACCCGCAGCTTCCACTCCTCGACCGCGCAGTAGAGCACCGGCACAACCGGCGCGGTCAGCACCACCGCCATCATGCCGCCGAAGGTGGGAATGGCCATCGGCAACATGAGGTCTGCGCCCCGTCCACTCGCCGTCAGCACGGGGACCAGCGCCAAAATCGTGGTGGCCGCCGTCATCAGACAGGGGCGGATGCGCCGCACCCCAGCGGCGAGCGCAGCCCGGCGCATCGCCTCGACGGTCGCTGGCTTTTGCTCGCTGAAGAGTTGGCGCAGGTAAGTCGCCACGATCACGCCGTTGTCCGAGGCAATGCCAAACAGCGCGAGAAAACCCACCCACACCGCCACGCTCAAGTTCAGCGGACGGACGTGGAAGAGGTCGCGCATCTGTGTGCCGAAGACGGAGAAGTCCAAAAACCATTCCTGCCCGTAGAGCCACAGCATGGCGAAGCCGCCGGCCCAAGCCACCGCAACTCCAGAAAAGACCATCAGCGCTGTGGCGGCGTTGCCAAATTGGAAATAGAGGATGAGGAAAATAATCGCCAGCGCGAGCGGCAGCAGCACATTGAGCTTCTTCTGCGCTCGCAGTTGGTTTTCGTAACTGCCGGCGAAAGTGTAGCTGACGCCGGTATCGAGCACCAGATCGCCATTGGCCCTTTTACTGGCTAAATAATATCGACACGCTTCCACCACATCGACTTCTGCGTACCCCGGCTTCTTGTCGAAGAGCACGTAGCCTAGCAAAAACGTATCCTCGCTCTTGATGACCTGGGGGCCGCGCACGTAGCGAATCTCGGCCAACTCGCCCAAGGGGATCTGTGCTCCGTCCGGCGCTGGCACCAGAATTCTCACCAGTTCCTCGATGCTGTCACGCAATTCGCGCATGTAGCGCACCCGCACGGGATAGCGCTCGCGGCCTTCCACCGTAGTAGTAACCAGCTTGCCCCCGATGGCGATCTCAATTACGTCCTGCACCTTCTGCAGGGCGATGCCGTGGCGGGCAATGGCCTCGCGGTCGATGTGGATCTCCAGGTAGGGCTTGCCGACGATGCGGTCGGCGTTGACGGTCGCCGGCTCCACCGAGGGCACTTTCTTGAGCAAGCGCTCTATCTCTAAGCCAGCACGCTCGATGGCCTCCAGACTGGGACCTTTGATCTCAACGCCCATGGGCGCGCGCATCCCGCTCTGCAACATGACGAGTCGCGCGGCAATCGGCTGCAACTTCGGCGCCGAAGTAGAGCCAGGGATCTGGCCAGCCCGAGCGATCTCCGCCCATATATCGTCGGCCCCCTGTATCCCCGGCCAAGCGGCGCGCCCCGGATTGAGCACGGGATCCAAGGGCGGACGCCACAAGCGAAAAGGCCGCCCATTGCCGTCGGGCAAGAGGCGACCGCTATCGTCGCGCACATAGCGGCCCTGTACCTTGTAGGGCTCACCATCGGGAGCAAACGAAGGTGAGCCATCGGACGCGCGGAACAGGTCCGTGGCGTGCTCGTCAAAAGCGAACAATCGTCGGCGACCATCCTCGTCGGTCAGGTATTCCGCGCGATAATTGATCACAGTCTCAATCATGGAAATCGGCGCGGGGTCCAGCGGCGACTCTGCCCGTCCTAACTTCCCCACTGCGGACTCCACTTCTGGTATCTGCGAAATGGCCGCGTTTTGCTTCTGCAGGACATCTAGCACCTCGCCGATGGAGGCGTGGGGCATGGTCGTCGGCATCCACAGAAACGAACCTTCGTCGAGGGGCGGCATAAACTCCTTGCCCAACCCAGGCAGGGCCTCGTCGAGAGCTGCAAAGGACGCTGAATGGCGCAGAGCGGGCGGCACAAAGCCGAAGACACGGGCAAAACCCAACCACGCAGACGCGCCCGCCAGCAGCAGCAACAAGGGGAACAGCAAAGCCAACCCCTTGTGATCCAAACACCACCGAAGCACGCGGGGGAAGACATGTTGCAAGGCGCGAAAAAGCGCCAACAGGCCGCCAATCAATCCAGCGGCGAAGATAAAATTGCGCCATCCCCCTTTTTCCGGGCCAAGTGGCAACCAGTGTTCCGCTAGCACGACGACGACTCCAATAGCCGCAGCAGCTATAACACCCCGCGCCACCCACAAGCGCACCCGCTCCGGTACGCGAGTGGCGAGCAAGTGATACGCTCCAATAGCTATCAGCAACAAACCAACCCACCACGACAGCGCGAGGGCCACCCCGAGGCCACAGACCGCCCAAAGACCGGGAGCCCAACGCCCCAGTCGCGTACCAAACACGCAGTGCGCCAAGGCCGGCAAGGCCGTCAGCGACAGCCACACAGCAGCCAACAGCGCGAAAGTCTTAGTAAAGGCCAGCGGAGTGAAAAGTTTGCCCTCGGCCCCTTGCATGGCAAAGACCGGCAAAAAGCCCACCACCGTGGTGAGCACAGCCGTCAGCACGGCACCGCCGACCTCGCGCGTGGCGCGGAAAATCACTTCTAGGCGGTCGTCCTCTGCGTCTGCATCCTCCAAGTGCCTGAGGATGTTCTCGCTGATGACGATGCCCATATCGACCATGGTGCCGATGGCAATGGCAATGCCGGAGAGGGCGACTATGTTGGCGTCAATGCCAAAGATCTTCATCGCGGCGAAGCAGGCGAGCACGGCCAGCGGTAACAGCCCGGAGACCAACATGGCCCCGCGCAGATTCATTACCAGCGCCAGCACCACGATCACCGTTACCAGCACCTCTTCGCTCAAGGCTCGCTCCAGAGTGCCCAGCGTCTCCTCAATCAAACCGGATCGGTCGTAAAAAGGGATCACCTGCACTTGGCTGACCCGCCCGTCGGGCAGGGTTTTCTTCGGCAAACTCGGGGCGATTTCCGCGATCTTGGCCTTGACGCTTTCAATGACGGCTAGGGGATTGGCACCGTAGCGCGCCACCACCACGCCGCCGACCACCTCCGCACCTTCCTTGTCCAACGCTCCGCGCCGCAGCGCCGGCCCCAGCGCGACCCGCGCGACGTTTTTGACGTAGATCGGGACGTTGTCCCGCGCCTTAATGACGGCGTTTTCGAGGTCGGCCAAGCCTTTGACAAAACCAATGCCGCGAATGACGTACTCGGCTCGATTTAGCTCTACAGTGCGCGCACCCACGTCCCGGTTGGACATGTGCACCGCGTGGAAGACCTCGTCGAGCCGCACCCCGTAGGCGCGCATCGCGTCCGGGTTGACGTCGATTTGGTATTCCTGCACAAAGCCACCTACCGAGGCCACCTCACTGACGCCATCGGCCGCCAGCAGGGCATAGCGCACCTGCCAGTCCTGAATGCCACGCAACTCGTGCAGATCCCAGCCGCCGGTGGGCGCACCCTGTTCGTCGCGGCCTTCCAACGTGTACCAGAATACCTGCCCCAAGGCCGTTGCATCTGGCCCCAAAGCCGGCTGGACACCCTCGGGCAGCAGACCTGCCGGCAGGCTGTTGAGCTTTTCAAGGATGCGGGAGCGCGACCAGTAGAAATCGACTCCTTCGGCAAAAATCACATAGATGCTCGAAAAGCCGAACATGGAGGAACTGCGGATCGTCTCGACGCCCGGCACGCCCAAAAGCGCCGTGGTCAGCGGATAGGTCACCTGATCTTCCACGTCTTGCGGCGAGCGACCCGGCCACTCGCTGAAGACGATCTGTTGGTTCTCGCCAATGTCTGGGATCGCATCTACGGGTATTGGATCGCGCGGCAGCCACTCCAACTCCCACGCAAAGGGGGCGACCGCAAAGCCCCAACCCACGAGGCCGACCAACATGAGCGCGACGACCAGCTTGCGCGTGAGAAAAAAGCGCACCAAGCGGGCGAGCAGCGAATTTTGCCCTTCCATCAGTGACCTCCGTGGCTGTGCTCATGCGCGGATGTGCCGCCGGAGTCCATAGAGGGCGCGGACGCGCTACCTCCACCGTGGTCGTGCCCAGATGCCGGCGCGCCGCCCGCTGGATACATCGCACTCGGCTGAGCGCGGATCTGGAGAGCACTGTCGATTTTAAATGCTCCATTGATCACCACTTGCTCTCCCTCGTGCAGACCCTCGCGGACCAAGTAGTAATCCCCAGCCCGCGGCCCGAGCACGACCTCGCGGCCCTCGTACAGGCCCTCACCGAGCGCGACGTACACCACGGCGCGTTTGCCCGTCAGCAGCGGTGCCGAAGCTGGCACCACCAGTGGCATCTCGCGCTCCACCTCGTCGCCTGTGTCATACAACTCTTCGGCGCGCACTAGGGCCATGCCGCAAATGTCGCAGGCACCGGGCGCGTCGCGGACGATCTCTGGGTGCATCGGGCTGATCCACTTGCCCCTGAGTGCGGGCGACATCGCCCGCCCCTGAGCCCCCACCTCGGCTTGGGCCACAGCCCACACCAACATCCCCGGCTTCAGCCGACCTTGCTCGTTGGCTACATTGACCCGCACGCGCACCGTGCGCGTCCGCTCGTCCAGCACTGGATCAACGAAGGATATTTGGCCGCTAAACACCTCGCCCGGATAGGCCTCGGCCGAGAATTCAACGGCCTGGCCGTAGTGGATCCAAGACATATCCGATTCGTAGGCTTGCAGTTCCAGCCACAGCCGCGACAAATCCGCAATGGTGTAAATCGGCGTCCCGGTCTGCACGTACGCGCCCTCGCTGAGGTGCTTTTTTATCACCACGCCGCCTGTTGGCGCGTAGATCGTCAGGTGATCGGAGGCGCGACGTTCGCGCTCGACGCGCTCGATTTGCTCCTCCTTCAGCCCGAGCAGGCGCAGCTTTTCGCGCGCGGCCTCGACCGTCGCCTGCGCCGTCTGTCCAACGGACGTGCCACTGTCAACCAATCGCGCGCGGGCGCGCAGAGCCTGAATCAGCTCCTCTTGGGCGGTCAGCAACTCGGGGCTGTAGAGATAGGCTATGTGGTCGCCCTTTTCGACCCGCACGCCCGTGTAGTCCACGTACAGCCGGTCAATCCGGCCCGCTACCCAAGCGGTGATGGAGCGGACTTGCGTCTCATCTACTGCAATCTTGCCGACCATCCGCGTCTCGACCGGCGCGAAGCGGCGCTCAACCGGCGCGGTCTGGATGCTGGCAAGCTCCTGCGCGGCAGGCGAGAGACGCAACTGGCGCGGGGCCAAAGTGTCACCAACCTCGGGCGCGGCCACCGGAATTAGATCCATAGCACACAGTGGACACTGACCCGGATCGGGCTGGCGAATCTGCGGGTGCATCGAGCAAGTCCACGTTTCGCCCTGCTCGGCAACTGCAGCGGGCGCGGGCACTGGGATTAGATCCATAGCACACAATGGACACTGACCCGGCTTAGGCTGACGGATTTGCGGGTGCATTGAACAGGTCCACGTTTCGTCCTGCTCGGTGACCGCGGCGGGTACGCGTCCGCTGGGTGTATCCGAACCGCCCAAACCCCAACCCATCACCAAGCCGACGATCCCCGCCACGATACCGGTAGCTATTATTTGCTTTGTTGCTTTCATCGTTGAATTTCCTCCGTGGGTCCGCCGACCAGCTTTTCAATCTCGGCCCAATGCAGGGCTTGGTCGGTCTGCGCCCGTTCGTACGCTAGCTGGAACTCTAACAGAGTGCGTTGGGCGTCGATGACCGCGAGAAAATCGCTGCGGTCGGCGGCAAAGGCGCGTTGGGTTACGTTGAGCGCCTGTTCGGCCTTGGGCAGCAAGCTGTCCCGGTAGAGGGCACTGCGGCTTTGGGCGTCGCGCTGCTTGTACAAGGCCAACTCCAGCTCGGCAGCAAGCCTGTTCTCCTCGTCCGCAACGCCCTGCAAGGCGGCCTGATGGCTCAGCTTGGCCGCGCGTTCCCCGGCCTCGTAGGACGAGCGCCACAAGGGCAGGTTGAGCGTGGCCATGGCCATCAGTGGATTTTCGCCCCGGTCGCCGATGTGGATGTAGTCGAGGCTCACGGTCAGGTCCGGGTAGAACTGCTTGCCGGCCAATTCGACGCCCAAGGACTGCGCCCGCGCTTGCGTGTGCCGCATTTGCAGCATTGGGTTCGCAGCCTGCAAACGCGCCTTTAGCGCCTCTTCGTCTAAATCCAACGCAGCCATAGGCAGCGAATCGGGCATAGCTATCGGAGCGGTCGCCGCGCGGCCGAGCGCGGCATTTAACCGAGCCGCGACTGGCCTCCGCTGCTGACGCAAGCTGCGCAACTGATCCTCTAAGCGACCCAATTCCACCTGCGCTTTGAGAACCGGGGCGTGCTCTCCGGTGCCACTGCGATAGCGGGTGCGACCTACTTCTTCTAAGTGAGCCAACAGGCGCAAGTTCCCCTCGGTGACGGCGATGGCTCGCTCCAAAAAGTAGCAGTCGTAATACGCGGCCTTGACCTCGAAAATCAGCGACCGCCGCGCGGCCTCATAACGCTGGCCTTCGACTTCGGCCTCTTGCTGGGCAATTCGCCCCTTGAGATCCAATTTGCCCTTCCACGGAAAGGTTTGCGCCGCGCTAAAGCGCATTTCCTGCGGGCCGGTGCGCGTCTCCACCGGACGCGCGAAATAGCCGTAGGTCAGGCGGGGATCGACCCAAGCACTCGCCGAGGGCACCTTTGCTAGGGCGGCTTGGTAGCGCGTCAAAGCCTGCTTGAGCTTGGGGTTGTGCTGTTCGGCATAGCGCGCGTACTCCGCGAGTTCGGCGCGGGGATCGAGCGCTGCTTCTTCCTGCGACCAGATCGGTCCTGCGATCAGACCGGCTAGCAGCAGGGCCGTTCTATTTTTGTACATGCAAATACTCCTCGCCGCGCGGAGGTCTGGGATTCGCGCACAGACCTCCACAAATTGAGTGGAGTGTGAGACTTAGAAGCGTCTGGAAATTTCCGGGTGTGCCCTATAAGCTCGGATAGCTCATTTAGGACAAACTCAGTACGGCGAGAATCAGATTAGGAAGGAACAGTAAAGCTGGAAAAACGGGGGATGCGGCTGAGGTATGCGGTTGGGCAGCGACCGCAGCGCAGCCGAACGAGGCGGCAGCGGAGTAGTCGCCGCTGTTCCGACCGCAGGCGTTGAGACGGACGGCTGCTCGGCTGGGGGAACAAACGGAGGAGACGCGCTGTTGGATTCGGTGCGCAGACAGCAACAACCCGTTTGCAGGCTCTCGTCGCCGCAGGCACTGGCGACGTGGCAGGGCATGGGAGCGGCCTCTGCCACAGAAGCGCAGAGGCCCTGCAAGCCGCTACAGGCGAAAACCAGCAGCAGGACTAAAGACGCAGTTATGGGGCGAAAGGTTTTCATTAGTAATCAATCGCTCGGCAGCAGGCCGAGTACGCAAATAGACTACGGACCGAATAAAGAAGTTTCAACAGAATTAGCGCAAGCGCAAAATTCGCTATTTAGGCACCATCTTGCGCACGCCGCGCTCGTACACCACTTCGTACTCGCCCTCCGGCACATCCATATTCCGCACGGCCAATTCGCCCATCGTCACCAGCGGCTCAGACTCCAAGAGCAACTCGTCGAACGACTCCTCGGGCGTCTTGCCGGTGGTGTCTAAGACGATTGTGCGCCTCTGGTGGGTAAATAGCGACGCGGCGATTTCTTCCTCAAAGCGCGCTTTGACCTCGGCAATGTGTTCCTCGCGCACGACCGGATATTCGTGCGGGCTGTCCTGCATCCGCCGCGCGATCTCCTCGTCAGAGGCCGTTACGTGGAATAGCACCACATCGGGCAGATGGGCCTCTAGCACCAACGTTTCGTAGAGCCGCTGAAAGCCGTAGTGGAAGTTCGGGTAGTAAAAGCTGTTCGGGTCGTCGCCGTAAAAGCTAGTGTACACAGCCTCCTCTAAATGCCAGCCGACGATCAGCGGACAGGCGTATTTTTTGATGATGTCCACGTGGTAGTGGATCTGCATCCGCTGCCCTCGCTCCTTTATGTCGTTGGGCAGACCGACCAAGATCTTGCGCGACTCCGGGCTGAGCGAGGCGTCGGGGAGGGTGAAGTGATCGTCGCCGTGGATGGGGACTCGGCGGTGCCGATAGTATTCCCCGAGCATGGTAGCCAGTGTGCTTTTCCCTGCGTATTCAATACCTGCAAAAATGCTGCGCATGTCTGCTCTCCTTCGGGATTTTCAAGACGGCGTTCTCGGATATATAGCAATCGGAATGATTGAACGATTCGAGCGGTGGATCGTCGTGCATATTATTCTGCGTCTATCTGCGTCCATCTGCGGATCACCTTGTAAATGATGTAGGATTGCTATATTCTCAAAAGTAAGTCGCCGCACACCCTCCAGCAAACGCCCGCTTATGCCCGCTAGCTCCTCCAAAATCGGCGTCCTCGTCGCCCAGCTCGGCACGCCGCAAGCGCCTACCGCCCGCGCCCTGCGGCCCTATCTGCGCCAATTTCTCTCCGACCCGCGCGTCATCGACCTCCACCCGCTTAGGTGGTACCCCATTCTCTATCTCTTTGTCCTCACCCGTCGGCCCGCGCGCTCAGCCGCTCTATACGCCAACATCTGGACCGACGAAGGCTCGCCCCTCATGGTCCATTCCCAAGCCCAGACTCGCGGTCTGCAAGAGCGATTGGGCGCGTCGTACCGGGTCGTACTCGGCATGCGCTACGGCGAGCCGAGCATCGAGCGCGCCATACAGTCCCTAGAAAGTGAAGGCATCGAGCGCATCCTCGTCTTTCCCATGTTCCCGCAGTTTTCCTGCGCCACCACCGGCTCGATCTACGACGCGGTCGACCGCGCAGCCTTGGGCCGACGCTGCCCTTGGTTTTTCGACCGCAAACGCCAGATGCCGGCGCTGCGCTTCGTCCCGCCCTACGCAGACCATCCCGCGTACATCAACGCGCTCAAACAGTCGGTCGCCGAAGCGGTCGCCCGCCTCAGTTGGACGCCCGACCGCTACTTAATCACCTTCCACGGCATTCCCCGGCGCTACGTCGATGAAGGCGACCCCTACCGCCGCCAGTGCGAGGAAACTGCGCGCCAGCTAGCCGCAGCGTTGGGTCTGGCAGACGACGAGTGGGTCAGCGGCTTCCAGTCGCGCTTCGGCAAAGAGCCTTGGCTAGAGCCTTATACCGAGGAAGTCCTGGAGCACCTTGGAGGGCAGGGCGTGCGCCGCTTAGTCGCCATCTGCCCCGGCTTTACCGCCGATTGCCTCGAAACGCTCGACGAGATTGGCCGCGAAGGAGCCGAGCAGTTTTCCCACGGGGGTGGCCAACAGTTCCACTTAGTGTCCTGCCTCAACGACCATCCGGCCTGGCTCGACGCCATGGCAGCCATTGCCCGCCAAGAACTAGCCGGTTGGAGTGCTTGACGGCAATGTGTCATTTACTTGACACTTCTGTTACTTTTTTGTCATACTTAGCGCGGCTCTGCTATGGACAAGCTACCCCCCCCGCTCGAACGCAAACTCATCCGACTCGGCACTCGTCTCATCGATCAAAAACGCGGCCGACGCATCGTCGAGCCGACCAAGGACCGCGCCGGCTTCTGGTTTGGCGGCGGCAATTTGGTCCGCAACCCCAGCGATGGCAGCCTCTATCTCATCGGCCGCTACCGCGATGCCGGCGACAGCCGCACCGGACTGACCGCTGGCCTCCGAGGCCGCGCTCTGTCCATCTTTCGCTCGACGGACAATGGACGGAGCTTTGCCGAGGTTCGCACTTGGGACAAATCCGACCTCTACTGCGGCTCGGCCGTGCTCAGCATTGAGGGCAGCGCTCTGCGCCTCAACAAGCGTCGAGTCCAAGTGCTAGTCTCCACTGAGAAAGTTCGCCTCTATCCGCGGCCCGTCGCCGCTTTTCAGAAACCGGGCACTGGCGTCTGGAGCATCGACGCCTTCTCCGCCACCTCCATCGACCAACTCGACCCACAGGATTCGATTGCCCCGCTGCTGACGAGCGACGATCCAGCCTATCTGCACCTCAAAGACCCCAACCTCTCAGCCAGAATGGGCCGACAGCCTCTACTGCTCTATTGCAGCCATCCGTACACTTGGTCTGCGAGCACTTCGGGCCGTGCCGCGCTCTCGGCTGATTCGTGTGAGAGCCACGGCCACGACTTCTTTCCCCGTGGCCCAACTTGGGACGTGGCTGCCTTACGCGTCACCTGCCGCTTGCCCGTGCCCAAGGTGGGCGCGTTCGCCTGTTTGCCCTCGCTCTCGCTCTATTTCTACGACGGGGCCGAGTCCATGCACCCACTCAAAGCGCATGAAAAGGGAGTCACCCGACCGCGCGGTTACTCCTGCGAAGAACTGGGCGGCTTGGCGTACGGCTTCGATCGCCAATTTCCGCGCCTCCATCGCCTCAGCCACCTCCAGCCGCTCTTTGTCTCACCAGAAGGCACAGGGTGCTCGCGCTACGTGTCCGTGCTGACCGAAGCAGACGGAGGGCTTTTCGCCACTTGGCAGCGCTCAACCCCCACCCGCTCGCAGCCGCTTTTCGGCCACCGGCTCACGCCAAGGCGGGTCGAGTCCCTACTTTCCTGAATTTTTTAAGGAGTATCCAGCCGCGCCCGCAGCCAAGCGTCCAAGTCCTCTAAACACGGCTGGGCAATCGCGTGAGGCATATCGTATTCTTTGTACAGCAAGTCCAATCCGAGGGGCAGCAGCAGATCCCTAGAGGCGCGGGCTTGGGCAATGGGAATGACCGGATCAAAGCGCCCATGCGACATAAAAACCTTTAGACCCTGCACCGCTGCCACATTCTCTGGCAACATCTCCGGACAGCACAGCCCGCTCAATGCAATGGCCCCAACAAAGTCCCGAGGCCGCTTCAACGCGGCCGCCAGCGCCATGCTCGCCCCTTGGCTAAACCCCGCGATGAAGACGCGAGTTGGCCGGTGTTCTTGCCGCAGCGCATCCACCAAGGCCAAGACCTGCACTAGCGGTTCTTCGGCCTCGGCAAAAGCAAAGCGCACTCCCTCCGCGCCGATCTCGATATTAAACCATGCAAAACCGCCGAAATCGAGCACATAGGGCGCGCGGACACTGACGCAAATCAGCCGCGCATCCAAGTACGGTGCCAAGCCCAGCAGATCTTCCTCATTGGCACCATAGCCGTGCAAAAGCAGAAGCAGCGGCGCGCCGCCTTCGGGGGGCGCATCGGGCGACTTGTGGACGACGTGGTAGAGGGACGCTGTGGTCATATAGCAATCCTAGACGACTTTGTTTCTACCATTCTGCGTCCATCTGCGTCCATCTGCGGATTCGCCGCTACGCTACCGACACTTCGTACTGACCAGCCCGCCGCAACACCATCACCACCCGCTCCTCTTCGCTAATCAGCTCCTGCACGTGGAAGTTGGGGTGGGCCTTCTCATTGCGCCACACCGTCTCGCCGTTGATCTCGATTTGGGGGAAGCGCTTGTCGCAGCGGGGTACAGACAGGTGCGTCTCGCCGTCGTGCGGCACGGAAAGACGCGCGGAAAAGCCGCCGCCATACGCCCCCCAAGCGACCTCGACATCGCCGTGTGGCGTGGGCACGACGCCCTCGGCGCGTTCGAGGCCAGACAACTGCGGCCGAATCTCCAAGATCCCTTCGGCCTTCGGCACTACCCCCAGTACATGCGCCGCCAACAAACTCTCCGGCCCGGGCTGCGCGACCACCGACCCGGCTTTCTCTCCCCAAGTCTGTCCCGGGTGCGCCAGCAAGCGGCCCCATTTTCTCTGTACGTAAGCCAAGGCCGCCGCGTCTGCACCCGCTTGCCACAACGCCCCAGCGACAAAAAACGCCTGCCACAAATCGTCTGACGCCCAGCCGCCAGATAGGTGCTCCGCCACCCGTGCCTGCTGTTTGGGGTTGGCCAATGCAAAGTAGAGCACCAAAGCATTCGTCCAGCGGCTACAGTCATCAACTCCGACAGCATCGGCAAAAAGCCCTTGCTCTTCGCTCCAAGCGGCTTGCAGTGCCTTGCGTGCCCGGTGATGAGCGCGCTCGTATTGGACGGCTTGTTGACGGTCGCCAGCGCGTCGGCACAAGGCCGCAACCGCCAGCCAAGCCCCGGCCTGCAAAGCGACAGCAGCAGTCGCCGGCGCACCCTCGGCCTCGACCGTTTGCAAGCTGTTCACTAGGTCCGCTAGCCGCTCGGCAGTCAATTGCTCGCCGTCGTAGCGCTGCGCCAGTTCGACGAACAGCGCGTGGAAACAAGCCTGTTCCCCGCCAGTAGGTATTTCGCTGCTAGCCAGCACGGCGCGGACCGTGCCAACGCTGCCAGTCACATATAAATCGTTCATCGCCCAGACGTAGAATCGGTCCCAGTTGAGCCGGTCCTCACCTAAGGCGTACACCTCTTGGCGGCTATCGGCTAAGGATTGCTCCCCAGTCCCCCACAGCCGCTCCCAGTCTTCGCCCACGGTTGTAAAGCGCCCGCGCGGCTCGACAACTACGCGCCGCTCCACCAGCGCGACACTGTCTATTTCCATGTCTTCTGGACACGATCCGATCCGCACCACTAGGTAGCGGCACGTCGCCAATTGCGGCGCGGTCCACTCCTGTAACCCGTCGCAGCACACGTAGCGCAAGCGCGATTCCACCGTGCCCAACGCTCGCGCAAAACCTAGATCAATCACTGCGCCGGCCTTGCCCCGCAGCCGCAGATGGGGGAATCCGCAGAGCAACCGCCCGAAGTCCAAAACCAAGTACGCGGCCCGAGCTTCGTCTGTTGCCTGCACCAAGGAGTGGGTTTTGCCGCCTGTCAGGAACGCTTCTCGCCGCACGCATTTGGCAGTCTGCATGGCCTCGGGGGAAGCGATCCATTCGAGCGCACCCTCGCTAGCTACCTCGCCAAAAGCCACCACCTCCCGCGCCCACACCATGCTTTCCACCGCGGACAACGGCGACCAATCCCTCGGCTCGGCTCCTGCTACCACCGTGGCTTCCCGCCACCCCGCAAATCGCCCTTTGGTCCACTCAGCCGGTGCCAACACAGCCACATAGCTAGCCGGGCCCCAAGCATCGGCCGGTTGCACCTGCCAAGGAGCACCGGTGTACAGCACCTGCTCGGCCCCATCGCTGCGCTCAATTTTGCCCTCGGCGCGGAACCAGTCCGCTGTGCCGCAGCCGATGGCAAAGACCAACAGCACATTTTCGCCCTCCCGCAGCGCAGCGTCCAACGCGAACTGCTCCCACATCGGCACTTCGGCCACCGCTGGACCCAAACCCCTGCCCACTCGCTCGCCGTTCAAGTACACCTCGTACGGCCCACTCGCAGAGCAGCGCAGCAACCCTTTGGCTGCTGCGCTGCTCAGGTGGAATTCGAGACGGATGTACACGGCCAGAGCGGCCGGATGCCATATAGATTGCGAGCGCATACTCAATTTACGGGCATCCGCATCCCTATCAGCCGCGTCCCTCGTTGCCCCAGCACCCGCATCATAAACGCGTCCCCCGGCTCAATCTCCGCCAACGCATCCTCTAAGTCTTCCACAGTTTCCACCTGTCTGCGGTAGATCACCTGAGTTTCCTCCTGTTTGTGGCCGACCTCCTGAATGAGCTCTCCTCGGTTCAATCCCCTTCGCGCCGCCTCACTACCCCGTTTCACTCGTGCGATCAGAACTCCGTTTTCGTCCTCGTAACCTAGACGCTGAGCTAGCTCAGCGGTCAGTTCTCGGACTTTCAGGCCCAGCACCTCTTGTTCTGCGTCTGCGTCATCGCGTGAGCGACCAGCGGCCAGCGCTTCCTCAGTCCGCAGCTCTAGCTCGACTTTAATGCGTTTCTCTTTGCCATCGCGCAACACTAGCAACTCGACTTCAGTCCCCGGTGCCGTGCGTCCAATCCGGTCGCGAAGTTCGGTTGAGTTGCGCATGGGTTGGCCGTCAATGGCAAGTACTACATCGCCAACCTTGACACCTGCTTTGTCTGCTGCTCCCTCCGAAGTCACTTCATCAATCACCACGCCATGATTGCGGTCCAGCCCCATAGTCTCAGCCACTAGCGGATCCAAGTTGGCAATATGCACGCCGAGTAAGCCGCGTCGCACCTCTCCGTGCTCAACCAACTGCTCGACCACATCCTTGACCAAGTTGATCGGAATGGCAAAGCCAAGACCTATATTGCCGCCGCTGCGGCTGACGATGGCCGTGTTGATTCCCACGAGCTCGCCGTGCAGGTTGACCAGTGCCCCGCCACTGTTGCCCGGATTGATCGCCGCGTCGGTCTGGATAAAGGAGCCGTACTCGCCAAAGAAGCGTTTCCGTCCTAGCCCACTGACGATGCCGGTAGAAACCGAATGGGAAAATGTCAAAGGGCTTCCTATGGCCATCACCCATTCGCCTTCCCGGAGCTGGTCCGAATCGCCCAGCACGACCGTCGGCAAATCTTCGGTATCGACCTTAAGCACGGCGATGTCGCTCAGAGAATCGCGGCCGATGATCTCGGCTTCAAAGAAACGCGAATCCGTCATCTCGACGCGGATATTGTCGGCGTGGCTAATCACGTGATTGTTGGTGATAATGTACTGATCGCCGTTGAAGTTGATGATTACTCCCGCGCCTTGGCCATCGCGTTCGCGTGGCTGGTCAGGCAATTCGAAGAAGTCCCCCCAGGGGGTACGAGAGCGCCCCTCGACATTGACAGTACCCTCCGTGGTGATTTTTACGACGCCGGGCTTGACCTGAGCTACTACTTCGGCGAAGCCGTCGCTCATCTGGCGCAGGAACTGCAAGTTCTCGCTGGCTTGGGCATTACCAGCCACCGCGAGGCTTAAAATGAACAGGGACAGGTACAACTTCCGCATGGTATTTCCTCTCTGAAAAGGGTGTGAAAATACGGATATTTCTCAATGTCCACAAAAAGAGACGACAATCACTAAATCTCGGTTCCCGCTTCCAGCGGCTGATGCCGCACGGCCAATTGGCCTTCTTCGAGCACCACCTCAACCTGCGACCCCTCGGGCATGTCGCCGGCCACCAGTAAGCGAGCGATCCGCGTTTCGAGCTCGCGCTGCAAAAATCGCTTGAGTGGCCGGGCACCATAGACCGGGTCGAAACCTGCGTGGGCAATGTGCCGCCGCGCCGGTGCAGCGACCACCAACTCGATGCGCTTTGCCGCTAACCGCTGGCGCAGTTCGTCAATCAGCAGTTCGACGACCTCCTCGATCTCCGCCAAGGTCAGCGGCTTGAACAGCACCACGTCGTCAATCCGATTGAGAAACTCCGGACGAAAGTACGCCCGCATCTCGCCCATGACCTGCTCGCGCACGGACTCGGCAATCTCCCCTTTCGGCGTCAGGCCCTCGACCAAGTGCGGCGACCCAATGTTGGAAGTCATAATCACCACGACATTCTTAAAATCCACCACCCGTCCCTGCGCGTCGGTGAGCCGTCCGTCGTCCAAAAGCTGCAACAGTGCGTTAAAAACGTCCAGGTGGGCCTTTTCGATCTCGTCGAAGAGCACCACCGAGTAGGGCTTGCGGCGCACGGCCTCGGTTAGCTGGCCGCCCTCCTCGTAGCCCACGTACCCAGGAGGAGCGCCCAACAGCTTGGACACCGAGTGCTTTTCCATGTACTCGCTCATGTCTAAGCGCACTATGTTCTCCTCGGCGTCGAAAAGGGCTTGCGCCAGAGCCTTGGCCAGCTCGGTCTTGCCCACCCCCGTCTGTCCTAAGAACACGAAGGAGCCGATCGGCTTTTGCTCATCTTTAATGCCAGCGCGTGCCCGCATCACAGCATCGGCCACCAAGCTCACCGCCTCGTCCTGGCCCACGACCCGCTGGTGCAAGGTCTGGTCGAGGCGAGCCAACTTCTCGCGCTCGCCCTCGGTCAGTCTCTGTAGCGGAATGCCGGTCCAACGCGCGACAATCTCGGCCACCTCCTCTTGGGTAACTTCCTCGCGCAGCAGTCGCGGGCCATCGCCCTCGGTCGCTTGCTGCGCCGCCGCTAACTGCCGCTCCAACTCTGGCAATTTTCCGTGTTTCAGCTCGGCGGCGCGGTTCAGGTCGTATTGGCGCTCGGCTTCTTCGATTTGATGCCGCACCTGCTCAATTTCCTCGCGCAATGCACGCTCGCCCACCAGGGACGCTCGCTCCTCCTCCCACTGGGCGCGCAGAGCACCGGCCTGTACCTTGAGGTCGGCCAGTTCTTTGCGCAGGCTTTCGAGGTGCTCCTCACTGGTTTTGTCCTGCTCCTTTTTCAGCGCGGCCTCCTCGATCTCTAACTGCATGACCCGGCGCTCCACCTGATCCAACTCGGTTGGCACCGAGTCAATCTCCGTGCGCACGGTGGCGCACGCCTCGTCAATTAGGTCGATGGCCTTGTCCGGCAGGAAGCGGTCCGAGATGTAGCGGTTGGAGAGCACGGCTGCATCCACCAAGGCATTGTCTTGGATGCGCACGCCGTGGTGGACCTCGAACCGCTCGCGCAAGCCCCGCAGGATCGAGATCGAATCCTCTACCGTGGGGGCGTCTATCAGCACCGGCTGGAAGCGCCGCTCTAGCGCGGCGTCTTTCTCGATGTGCCGACGGTGTTCGTCGAGCGTGGTCGCGCCGATGCAGTGCAGTTCGCCGCGGGCCAGCATGGGCTTGAGCATATTGCCCGCGTCGGTCGAGCCCTCGGTCTTGCCAGCGCCGACGATGGTGTGCAACTCATCGATAAAGAGCAAGATGCGCCCCTCGCTGGCGCGGATTTCGTCGAGCACGGCCTTGAGCCGCTCCTCAAACTCGCCCCGGTACTTGGCCCCGGCCATCAGCGCACCCATGTCCAGCGCAAAGATCGTCTGCTCCTGCATCCACTCGGGCACATCGCCGCGCACGATGCGCTGCGCCAAACCCTCGACAATCGCGGTTTTGCCCACGCCCGGCTCGCCGATGAGCACTGGATTGTTCTTGGTCTTGCGCGAGAGGATGCGAATGGCGCGGCGGATCTCTTCGTCGCGCCCGATCACCGGATCGAGCCGACCAGCGCGCGCCTGCGCCACCAAATCGAGTCCGTAGCGCTCGAGGGCCTCATAGCTAGTATTCATGTCGGTTTCCTCTCAGGAGTCGGTTTTGCCTGTCCGAATGGTTGCAAATACCGTACCAGCACCGACATGACTCTTTTTGACACATTTTGCCTGTCGAATGGGACATTGTGGCACTCGTTGGAATGGGGAAAAGACCGAGGGGCCGTCAGACGAGACTCAAGCGAAAGAACATCACGGAAATGGCAGTGCCTTTAGCTATTCCCGGCAAGAGGCCGCCGCGCATGGCGAGGCTGGTCTCCAACAAGCGGATCTGCACAGACGACAGTACAAACGGGCCGAAGGCAAAGCCGACCGCTGAACTGCTGCTCCGCCCGCCCAGCGACAGGCCAATGCGGGCCGGCAACCAGTCCGCCAGCCAGTACTCGATGCCACCGGCCAGCCGCGGCCGAGTCCGCATCCCAAATTTGGAGCTGAACGCTTGGTCCCAATTGCCAACCACCATTAGCTCGGGCTTGGCCTGATAGGCCACCCCAAGCCGCAGCGTGGCCGGTAGCGAGCGCGAGAACGGCTCTTGGCTGATCTGCTTGGTAAAGTCTGGATCGCCGTCGCCGTCAAAATCCGGGTTGTCGAATACTTCCTCAATGGACCGCGAGTCCGCGTCCAAGAAGCGAGAGATGCGCAACTCGTTGGTCGCGAGGAAAATGGAATCTTGGCGCACTCCTTCATTCCAAGAGAACATGTCGAGCAAGTTGAGCATACTCAAGCTGAAGGTCGTCTTGCGATTTTTGGCTCGGCCAGCAATGCCAATGTCGAAGCCAACGCCGACGCCCCTTTTGGCGTGCTGGGTAATCAGCCAAGCATCCGCCTCAGCACCGCCGACATGGGCTACCAGTCCGGTGCCGCCGGATCCGATAATCTCTCCGTAGCTACCCATCGAGAGCTTGAGCGTACTGCCGACTGTGAACTCGCTTAGATAGGGTGCGAGACGAGCAGGCAGTGCGGGCTTCGCAACGGCGACATTGAGCGTACCCACGGCCCACCCCGACCCATTCCAGTCGCTGATGTCGTATCCTTCGCTCTTGCCAGCTACCAAGCGGTCCTCCGCAAACTCGTTGCCAAAAAAGAACAGCTCTAACACGTCCTTGGGAATTTCGCTCTCGACCCCGCTGGTAAACCCCACGGCAATAGCTGAGCGCACTTCCCCGACTGCAAAAGCCACACCTCCGTTGAGCGGGAGGCCCGCGACGAGCGTCGGCTCGATATCCCCGTTCATGCGCAGGCCCGCGTCTGGGATGTCGGCGAGCAGCTTTTTTTTCTCCACCGGGCTGATGTAGTACGGGCTACCGTTGGGAGATACCTTCTCGTTGGCGGCCGTGAAGTGGGCGTTGTACGTGGCGACCGAAAAACTGTTGTTTTCGACAACTAAGCAAAGGCCAGCGCCGAGCAAGTCCCAGGAAAACTTGCGGCTGTCCGACAGAGCTAAATTCGCTGGATTCCAAAAGACGGCTTCCGGGCCCCGGGCCAGCGCTGTATAGGCTTGGCCCAGCGCCATGGCCCGCGGGCTGGCGTCACCGGGAACGGCGGCCACCTGCCCGTAGGCCCCGGCGATGAGCAGGGCCGCTATAATAATCAATCCCTTGCCTTGCATTTGCGCCCTACTTGACCAAATCCTCGTTGAACTCCATGAAAATCACCGCCCCAGCCTCCACGGCGACGAAATCACTCGCCCGCATCACCACCTCGCTCGGCGTCTTGTCCAGCTCGACCAGTATGCCCGTATAGACGCCGTCCTCCTGTAGAAAGACCTCCACGTCTTCGTCCGAGAGCGCGATCCGTTGGTGGCTGAATGCACTTGCCACAACCTGCCCTTCGGGGCCGACTTCGCCCGCATCCACCGCAATGGAACCCTGCTTGGGAATCCGCAGATAGCCATTGGCCTCGTTGTCGGCGAATAGGTCTTCGCTGCCGTACACATCTTCGGCTCTCGGCGCGACCCACAGGCTGACGCGGATGGCAGTGGGCAGGTGATTTTCAATCGCAGTAACTACGACGGCACTATCGAGGCTGGCTTGGATGCGACGACGGGCATCGTCGTCCTGGAAGCGACGAAAGATCGGATCGAACTCAATGCGGGTGTCTTCTTCTATTTGAAAATGACCCTGTGAGGCAAAACGCACATGGTCAATCTGCACCCAATGACTAGCGTCGATGACCTCCACGGACTCGCCATCGCCGATGCGCACGGTCGGCGCGACCGCAACCTCGGTCGGTAGCATGCTGAGAAACTCAGTTAGCTCTGCGGAGGTCCGCGACAAGGCGAGCGATACCGGGTAGTCTATATCGCCACGCTGAAACATTTCGGAGATCATCAGGGAACCGTGCTCGCCGTCGCCGTTGGTACCATCGATCTGGAGGTCAATGCGGCTGCGGAAACCAACGCCCGACGTCAAGCCGACTTCTAAGGCAGCCGAACTAAAGGCGATCTGATCTAAACCTGTGGGAAAATCGACTGCGCGAGTGACCGGTGCGACCGGTAGGACGACCTCGTTGAGCACGCCCTCGACGCGGCTGAGGAGCAAGTCCCCGGTCTCGACTTCTAACAGCAGCTCGTCAGTGGCGCTGGTCTCTGCAAATTCGCCCTGCACTCGGTATGAGAACCGCAATTCAAGGGGATTCTGCGGGGCAAATTCACTGCCAGCCAAGTCAAAGGGCACCACTTGGCTCTCGCTAGGGGCGAGCGCGTCAATGGGGAAGGCATGGATCGTGCCGTCCGGCCTTTTGACATCGTCCAAGACCAATTCGACCTGTAAGGGGATCGCGGTCTGGTTGGTCGCCTTGAAGGTCAGGCTGCCCTCGGCGATGACCGCGTGCGCGATTTGGATGCGGTCGTCGGCAAAGGCAAGAGCCTCGGTCTTGGCAATCGCATCGTCAGCCGGCCCAATCGGCACCGCCAAGGCCGCAGAGACGGGCGTGACGCGAAGGCGGTCGCCGACTTCCTCGCGGTGGTTGAAATCCGCTGTAAAATCTACCGCGAGCAGGCCCTCGTCGTCGATCTTCAGGAAACCGGCGCGCTCGTCGGCCAAGTCCCGAACGGTCGTCCGGTCGTCGGCAACCGGAATGCTGATCTGGAAATTGGTGCTGGGAACTTGGGGGGGATTTACCTCGCAGCCCGTCAACGCTCCAGCCCCTAGGAGCGCACCCAACCATCGGCACGGCACGACATTCATCTGCCAGCCGCTCAAGGCTCTATTTGATCCCCACGGCCTGGCGCAGCGACTCGACCTTGTCGGTCCGTTCCCAGACGAACTCCGGCTCCTCGCGCCCAAAATGGCCGTAGTTGGTGGTCCTCCGGTAGATGGGTCGCCGCAGTTGTAAAACCTCAATGATGCCCTTGGGGGTTAGGTTGAAGACCTCTTCCACGGCCGCGGCGATCTCCTCGTCGGGCGCGACGCCCGTGCCAAAGGTATCGACCCGCACCGATACGGGCGCGGCCACGCCAATGGCATAGGCCAGTTGCACTTGGCAGCGGGCAGCCAAGCGAGCGGCCACCACATTCTTGGCCACGTAGCGCGCCATGTAGTGAGCACTGCGGTCCACTTTGCTGGGATCCTTGCCGGAAAAGGCACCTCCGCCGTGCGGGCACGCGCCCCCGTAGGTATCGACGATGATCTTGCGGCCGGTCAATCCGCAGTCGCCGTGCGGCCCCCCGATGACGAAACGACCCGTGGGGTTGACGTGGTATTGGGTGTCTGCGTCGAGCAGGTGGGCGGGGATTACTTCTTGTATGACCTGTTCGATCATGTCTTTTTCGATCTGCTCGTGCCTGGCCTCGGGAGCGTGTTGGGTCGAGAGGACCACGGCCCCTACCCGCACGGGCTGACCGTCGTCGTACTCGACGCTGACCTGAGACTTGGCGTCTGGGCGCAGATAGGAAATTTTCTCGTCCTTGCGCAGCCGCGTTAGGTGCTGCATTAGCTCGTGCGCGAGGGTAATGGGCAGCGGCATAAGCTGGGGGGTTTCGCGGCAGGCATAGCCAAACATCATGCCTTGGTCGCCAGCGCCCTCTTCCTTGTGCAGCCCCTCGCCCGCGTTGACGCCTTGGGCTATATCGGACGATTGCTGGTCCAAGGCCACGAGGATAGAGCACGAGCGAAAGTCAAAGCCCTGCGCGGGATCGCAGTAACCAATATCGGCGATGACCTGTCTGACGAGGGCTTCGATGTCTAGGTGAGCCTCGCTCTTAACCTCGCCAGCTACTACTACTTGGTCGGTGGTAACGAGCGTCTCGCAGGCGACCCGTGCGTTGGAGTCCTCGGCGAGCATGGCGTCGAGCACGGCGTCGGAAATCTGGTCGGCGACTTTGTCGGGGTGCCCTTCGGATACGGATTCGGAAGTAAACATGTATTTGGACATAGTGTATTCTCAAGCTCCTTCAGTGATACCTCTGACGCCAGAAGGGTACGTATTCACCGACGGCATCTCCCAAGTACTCGCGCACCTCAGTTCCAGTGTCCAAGGCCAAGCATTCGTCGGCGATCTCCCGCGCCTTTTCTGCGTGAATGGCGCGAATAACCTCCTTGACCTCCGGGATGAGACCGGGGCTTAGACTCAGACAATCCAGCCCGAGACCGAGCAAGAGCGTCGTGGCCAAGGGGTCGCCGGCCATCTCGCCGCAGATGCTCACGGGCGTGTTGGTGCGCTGGCCACTGTCGGCGACCATCTTGATCAAGCGCAAGACCGCCGGGTGAAACGGGTCGTAGAGCCAAGCCACTTTGCTCATGCCGCGATCTACGGCCAATGCGTACTGGGTCAGGTCGTTGGTGCCGAGGCTAAAAAAATCTACTTCGCCGGCAAAGTGATCGGCCATCAAGGCCACGGACGGCACTTCGACCATAATACCCAACTTGCAATGCTCGGCAAAGGAGTGACCCGCCGCTCGCAACTCGTCTTTGGCTTCCTCCACTAGCACCCGGATGCGCCGCAGCTCGTTCAAGCTAGATATCATCGGCAACAAGATCTGAGCCTCGCCGTGTGCTCCGGCCCTGAGCAAGGCACGTAACTGCGTCTTGAACAGATCTGGGGTATCGAGGCAAATGCGGATGCCGCGCCACCCCAAGAAGGGGTTGGCCTCGGGCGGGACCTCTAAAACGTGGGACAGCTTGTCGCCTCCCAAATCCATGGTGCGGATCACTACGGGATGCGGGACCAGCGATTCGACGAGGGCGGAATAGACCCTGAACTGCTCCTCCTCGGAGGGTAAGCGGTAATTGAGATACAAAAACTCGGTGCGGTACATGCCCACGCCGCTGGCACCATTGTCGAGCGCCATCTGTACTTCGGTCGGCACATCGACGTTGGCCATTAATGCGATTTCCTGCCCGTCTTGAGTAACAGCGGGCAAGTTGCGACGCCGCTCTAGGTCGCGCTCGCGCCGCAGTTGACGCCGGCGACGCGCCCGATAGCGCCGCTCGCCGAGAGCATCGGGCCGCAGGTGGACTTGGCCTTCGTTGCCATCGACGACCACCAAGTCGCCGTCTGCTACTTGCTGCGAACAGTCGCCAGTGCCAACGACCGTAGGTAACTGCAACGAGCGGGCGATGATGGCCGCGTGCGAAGCCGCACCGCCGGCATCGAGCACCACACCTTTGATCCGGCGGCGCTCTAAGCGCACCATCTCCGAGGGCAGCAAGTCGTGGGCTAGGACAATCGTGTTGGCGCGGAGTGAATCGAGTGCTTTGACTTCGCCCCCTGCTAACCGCATCAATACCTGATTTTCGATATCTGCGATGTCGCTTACCCGCGCCCGCAGATATTCGTTCTCAATGCTGCCGAAAGCCTCTTTGACTTTCTCTAGCTCCTCGGCATACGCCCGCTCGGCCGAATAGTACTTTTCGCGAATCAATGCCTCGGTGCGCTCTGTGATGGATGGATCCTCTAGCATGGCTAGCTGGGCGTCGAATATCTGCGCCAGCTCCTCGCCCTGCTCGCTGGCGACCCAGCGGCGAATGCGCCGAATCTCGTCCCCAGCTTGGTGGAGTATGTTGCGAAAGCGCTCAATCTCCTCCCTAACCAGATGCGGCGCAACGCGCTGGCGAGTAATGACCGGGGCCTGCTTGTCATATGCGAAAGCCCGGCCAATGCCAATACCGGGAGAAACGCATATACCATCGAAAACCCTATGTTCACTGGTCGCGGTCAAATTTGCCCCTCGAATGTGCTCTCTAGCAGTGAGACCATGGCCTCAACGGCCGCGTACTCATCCTCGCCCTCGGCCCGGACAGCGACTTGGGCACCTTGCTCGGCGGCCAGCATCATCACGCCCATGATGCTCTTGCCGTTGACTCCATCGACATCGCCTTTGGACAGGTAAATCTCGGCCTTGAATTGCGCCGCCGTCTGCACTAAGAGCGCGGCCGGACGAGCGTGAATACCCAGTGGATTGTTGATCGTGGCCGTCTTTTCAACCATTACCTATTGCTACTCCTAATTATTCTTTTGCGTGTACTGCTCGGCTCAGGGCGCACAGGCGTTGCTGATCATCTTCGACGACGCTGCCCGTGACCACGAAACCTGCGCCGGCCTCTACCTTGGCCCGCGCGACCCCCGGGTCGCGGATGCCACCGCCAACGACGACCGGCACCGAGACGCAATCGGCTACCGCACTTACCATTTCGTCGGGCACAGACGCGCACGCACCGCTGCCGGTCTCTAAGTAAACAAGCCGCATGCCCAAGTACTCGGCTGCCAAGGCGTGGGCCATGGCAATGTCGATCTTGTCGCGCGGAATGGGCCGAGTATCGCTCATAAATTCCACGGATGTCAAGGTCCCCGACTCGACCAGCATATACCCGGTGGGGATGGTCTCAATGCCGTACTCGCGGATCAAGGGAGCGGCCTTGACGTGCTCGCCGATCAAGAGCTCGGGGTTGCGCCCGCTGACTAGCGATAAGAAGAGAATCGCATCGGCCGTCGGCACCACTTGACCCGAACTCCCGGGGAAGCTGATCACCGGCACATCGACCTTGGCCCGGACGCGCTCGAAACAGATCGCGTTGCGCGACGAGAACATCAGGCTCGTGCCGATGAGGATCGCGTCGGCCCCGGCTGCAACGCAGAGTTGGGCGCGAGCCTCCAATTCGTCTGGAGCCAACCGATCTGGATCTAGCAAGGGCAAGTAGCCTGCGCCACGGCGGTGGCGGATGTCTAGTAAGTGCTGCAGTACACTGCTAGTCACAAATAAGCTCGCCTATTTTAGCTGCTGCTCGACGATGCTCGCCACTTGCTCTAGCGCCTCGTCGAGTTTGCCCGGGTCGCGTCCACCGGCCTGGGCCAAGTGCGGCTTGCCGCCACCCGAGCCGCCGGCTAGCTGCGCCACGCCGCGCACAATGTCGCCAGCCTTCAGCCCGCGGCCCTTGATCAAGTCATCGGTGACAACGGCGATAAAGGAAACCTTGCCGCCGATATCCGCCCCTAAGACGCCAACCCCCGACCCCAAGCTCCCGCGCAGTCCGTCGGCCATGGCCCGCAGACTGGGCACATCCTCTGCCTCAGTGCGTCGCGCCACGACCGTGACTCCTTCTACTTCGCGTGCCCCATTCGATAGATCGCTCGTCTCTAGCGCTGCGACCCGACGCCGCAACTCGTCGAGGGACCGCTCCAACTGGCGGTTGCGCCCCAAGAGCGCCTCGATTTTGTCCGCCAATTCTTCGGGCGCGGCATTGAGCCGAGTCCCCAAGTCCACCAACACCTGCCGCCGTTGGCGCGCGGCCCGCTCGGCTCCCTCGCCGGTCAATGCCTCGCTGCGCCGGACGCCAGCGGCAATGCCGCTTTCGGAGAGCAAATCGAATGCGCCGATCTCGCCGGTCGAGCGCACGTGGGTGCCGCCGCATAGCTCTAAGCTAAAGTCGCCGATCCGCACCACGCGAACCAGATCCTCGTATTTTTCGCCAAAGAGCGCCTGCGCCCCCATGGCCTTGGCTTTTTCCAACTCCTCTTGAAAGGCACTCACTTCCAAATCGGCGCGAATCTGCTCGTTGACCCGCTCCTCGATTTCGCGCAACTGCTCAGGCTCTACCGCGGCGAAATGCGAAAAGTCAAAACGCAAGCGGTCCGGCGCTACTAGCGAACCCATCTGTCCCACGTGATCGCCGAGCGTCCGCCGCAGCGACTCGTGCAACAGATGAGTCGCCGTGTGGTTGCGCTCGGCGTCAATGCGGGCTTGGCGATCGACGCGAGCGACGACTGCACCGGTCAACGCTCCAGTCTCACCTGCCACTAAGCGACCTCTGTGGACAATGCCGCCGCGCGCCTTCTGTACGTCTTCGATTTCGACGGCAAAATTGTTGCCCTCGATTCGGCCTCGGTCGCCGACCTGCCCCCCCGCCTCAGCGTAGAAAGGGGTCGAGTCCAGCACGAGCCACACTCGGTCGTCTTCATCCTCGCCGGTAAGCACCACTTGAGCGTCTATTTCCAACTCGTCGTAGCCGACGAAGAGCGAATGCGCTTCCTCCAAGATATCGCCGACGCCTTCGCTGGCGCTAAACTGTGCGCGGGTGGCCTGGCGCGCCCGCTGCCGCTGGGCTTCAAGCGCACGGTCGAATTCCTCCCGCTCGACTAATGGAATACCCTGTTCGCGGGCCATTAGCTCCGTCAGGTCCAACGGGAAGCCATAGGTATCGTAGAGCTGGAAGGCATCGCCACCTGTAATCTGTCCCTTAGCAGCGAACCGCGCGAAAATGTCCAAGCCGCGGTCGAGGGTCTTGCCAAAGCTCTCTTCCTCGGAGTGGATAACTCGCGCAATGTGATCCTTCCTAGCGGCAACCTCCGGGAAGACGTGCCCCATAGTTTTGCCCAACGTGCCAACTAACTGATGAATAACAGGGTCGTGCTGATCGAGCTGGCGGGCGTAGCGCGCGGCGCGGCGCAGAATGCGGCGCAGGACGTACCCACGGCCCTCATTAGAGGGCATCGCGCCGTCGGCCATGGTGAAGCTGAGCGCGCGGACGTGGTCGGCGATGACCTGCATGGGGACGCGGTGCTCGCCGCCGTACTCTTTACCCGTCAACTCGGCGATGCGACCGATAAGCGGCTGGAATACATCGGTCTCGTAGCTGCTCTCGGCCCCCTGTAAGAGGCTACACATCCGCTCAAAGCCCATGCCGGTATCCACGTGCTTTTCAGGCAGGGGTTGCAGCGCTCCGGTCTCGTCGCGGTTGTACTGGATAAAGACCAAGTTCCAGATCTCGACCAAATCGCCCGTATCGTCGATGAGCATACGGGGGTCCTGCGCGGCCAAATCGTCGCCCAAATAGTAATGGATCTCAGAGCAAGGGCCGCAGGGGCCGGTCGCGCCCATTTCCCAGAAATTTTCCTTGGCTGGCAAACGCACGACGCGTCCCGGCAGCAGGTCGGTGCATTCGTACCAGAACGCCTCTGCCTCCACGTCGGCTTCTACCGCGTCGTCGCCCTCAAAGACGGTGGCCCAGAGCCGCTCCTTTTCCAAGCCAAAGTGCTCGGTAATTAACTCCCAACCCCACTCGATGGCCTCTTTTTTGAAGTAGTCGCCAAAGGACCAGTTGCCCAACATCTCAAAAAAGGTGTGGTGCCAAGGGCTGTAGCCGACTTCGTCGAGGTCGTTGTGCTTGCCCGAGACCCGCATGACCTTCTGCGTATCAACCGCCCGGGTGTAGTCGCGCCGGCCCAGGCCCAAGAAGACATCCTTGAACTGGTTCATGCCGGCGTTGGTAAAATAGAGGGTGGGGTCGTCTTGCGGCACGACCGGCGCGCTCGGTACGCGCACATGGCCCTTACCTTCGAAAAAACGGAGGAACGCCTCCCTAATCTCCCTCGACTTCATTGGCTAACTCCTGCCATACCTGTTCGACCGCTGCTCTGGCCATTTCCTGATCACAACCGCGCCGGGCCAACAAGCCCAGCATCCGACGCTTGGCCTTGTCGGGAGCCAATCCCCGGTAGCGCCAAGCCTGCTTACTCAGCAATTCGACCGCCCGTTCACTCGAATCGAGCACTCCGGCATACTCGGCGATGACCTCGTCAATTACACCTGTGGCCACGCCTTTATGCCTGAGATCTTGGGCTAGTTTACGCGCACCATTAGCCCTCTGCAACCGCGCCTCGACCCAGCGCCGGGCAAACTCGCGGTCGTCGAGGAGCTTCTGACGCTGCAAGTCGTCGACGACTTCGGTGACGATCTCGGCGGCAAATTCCTTCTCCTTTAGCTTGTCGCGGACCTCCGCTACAGACCGCGCCCGATAGCTGAGATAGCGATAGGCGACGTCCTTGGCCTTCTGCAGTTGGTCGTCCACTTATTCTCCTGCTTGACTGGCCTCGTCTTGCCCTACCACAGCCTCAAGCCCCAACTCGCCACGCAGCTTGTGTTCGATCTCCGCGGCGATCTCTGGGCGCTCGCGCAAAAATTCCTTGGCGTTGTCTCGTCCCTGTCCCAATCGCTCGCCGTTGTAGGAAAACCACGCCCCGCTCTTTTCAACAAGCCCCTTGTCAACGCCGATATCAATTAGGTCTCCCTCCCAAGATATGCCGATTGAGTCGCCGTGAAAGATCAGGTCGAATTCGGCTTCGCGAAAGGGGGGTGATACCTTGTTTTTGACGACCTTGACCCGAGTGCGATTGCCGATGTCGAGGTCGCCGTCTTTGACGCGGGCGATGCGGCGGATGTCGATGCGCACCGAGGAATAGAAGGGCAGGGCGCGTCCACCAGTAGTAGTTTCCGGGTTGCCAAACATCACGCCGATCTTCATTCGCAGTTGATTAAGAAAAATCAGACACGTTTTCGAGCGATTGATCGAGCCGGCCAACTTGCGCAGAGCTTGGGACATCAGCCGCGCGTGCAACCCCATGTGCGAATCGCCCATGTCGCCTTCCAATTCGGCCTGCGGCACCAGCGCAGCCACCGAATCGACCACGATAATATCGAAGGCACCGCTGCGCACCAAAGTATCGACGATTTCAAGGGCCTGCTCGCCCGAATCCGGCTGCGAGATGATTAGGTTTTCCACATCGACGCCAATGCGTCGCGCGAAGCTGACGTCAAGGGCGTGTTCCGCGTCGATAAAGGCCGCGGTGCCGTTCTGTTTTTGCGATTCGCGGATGGCGTGCAGCGAGAGCATGGTCTTGCCCGCCCCCTCTGGCCCGGATATTTCGACGATCCGCCCCTTGGGCAAACCGCCGATGCCCAGCGCTGCATCTACAGCCAGCGATCCGGTAGAAATCGCCTCCACCTCTTGCACCCCACCCTCGTCGCCGAGGCGCATAATCGACCCCTTGCCGTACTGCTTTTCAATCTGCGACATCGCCAGTTCCAGCGCTCTGGCCTTGTTGCCGTCTGCGCTGTGTCCGTTCGCTTTCGCCATGAAAATCTCCCCAATTAAAGTGTGGTATCAGTTCTAGCCCATCCACTCGACCAAATAGGACGACGAGCGAATGACCGCGTTGCTGTACAGGCCGGCGACCACGTCGTCGGCCACAATGCCCCACCCTCCTGACAGGGCTTCTAGCTGCCGCGCCGGAGGCGGCTTGACAATATCGAAGGCGCGGAAGACGAAGAAACCCGCGATAATCGTCCCAGCGCTTGGAGGCAAAAACGCCACTGCAAAGAGAAAGCCCACCCCCTCGTCAATGACGACCTGCCTCGGGTCCTTACCCCATTCTGGGGCCGCCCGACCCGCGCAGTACACCCCAATGACCGAAGCAGCTAAAAGCACTCCGATCCATTCCAGCACTCCCAAAGCTGGAACAAACAGCCAGTACAACAGAGCGACGAACGCGGTACCAGCCGTACCGGGTGCCCATGGGGCATAGCCGACGAAAAAGAGCGTGGCGATCAGTCGGTTCAGAAGAAACGCGTTCCTCTACGCCGCGCTCAGGATTCCTTGTAGGAAGAGGTCGCGCGGAACAGGTAGTGAAAACCCGACAGCAGCGTCAGCAACAGCACCCCCGCCAACAGCGCATTGGCCAAAAGCTGGATTAGCTGGTCATCGAGAAAGAAAAGATGACCTGCGGCAAAGCGCCCCATCGCCTCCTCGAGGCCAATGACGAAAAGTATGAAGATAACCGTGAAAAGCTGGACCGCGGTCTTCCACTTAGCTAAGCGCGAAGTGACCATGGGGCGGCCCCGGTATATCCCGTAGAGGCGCATGCCCGTGATCAGGATGTCGCGCCCGACGATGGGCAAGACCAGCCAAAAATTGACCATTCTGTTCAACGCTAGGGCAATGAGTGCCGAAGTTACCAATATCTTGTCGGCCAACGGGTCCAAGAAGCGGCCCAGCGGCGTTACCTGATTGCCAGCGCGCGCTAGTTTGCCATCGTAGAAATCGGTCAGCGAGGCTGCGCTGAAGACGACGAAGGCAAGGCTTTTCAAATACCAAGTATCGGTAAAGAGCAGTAGCAAGAACAGCGGCGTCAAACCGATCCTGAGCGCGGTCAGTCCATTGGGCAAATTAAAAATATCGCGCCGATTCATGACTACCTCACAGCGAAGATCGACCAGCAAAGGCCAGCGAAAGAGTGACGCTGTCGGCCAAGTCCAAATCCGCGCCCACCGGCAGACCGCGCGCCAGCCTCGACACCTTGGTCAGCGGCATGAGTTGCTGGGCGATGAAGTGAGCGGTGGCATCGCCCTCGGCATTGGCGTTGAGCGCGAGCATTACCTCCTGGACGCCCTGCTGGCGCACGCGCTCGACCAAGGTGTCGATGTGCAAATCCTCGGGCAGCACTCCGTCTTGCGGGGAGAGCACTCCGCCGAGCACGTGATACGCTCCAGAGTAAAACTGACTCATCTCAAAAGCCAACACGTCGCTGGCTTCGGCCACCACGCAGAGGAACTGCTGGTCGCGCCGAGTATCTCGGCAGACTTCGCATAGGGGCTCGCCCTTTTGGGTAAAATTGTAGCAGGTGGCGCAGTGTTCGATTTGGTCTTTGGCGGCAATGAGCGCTTTGGCGAGCAACTCGGCTTCCTCGCGCGGCCTCTTGACCACATAGAGCGCCAAGCGCTGCGCCGTCTTGCGACCAATACCGGGCAGCTTGGCAAATGCGACGATCAAGTCTTCGAGGGCCAGAGGTTCCATAGGATTTCTCAGACTAACTCGCCGTCAAAAGTGTCGAGCACCGAGCGGAGAGCTGGGTCGGACTCGGGCTGGCTCGCCGCCTGCGGGGCCGGCTGATCGTCCTTCTTTACTACGGCCTCCAAGCGCAACCGCCGTCCGTATTTCGCCTCGGCTATCTCTTCTACGCTTTCCCGGTTGTTGATCACTTGGTTCATGGCAAAGCGGTCGGCGGCACCAAAGCTCAGCCTGAGCACGTGGCCCTCTAGACTGTCTAAGGCCGCCCCATTGAGAAAATGGGCCAGCGACGGCTTGGCGGCGCGCACGGCATTAACTAGCTCGGTCCAAGTGGTGCGCACCTGATCAAAGCTCAGACTAGCAGCGGTATTGCTTGACTCAGCCGAGGCGGCTTGCTGCTGGACTGGGAGCGGAGGCGCGGCCTGTTCATCGAGATTACTTGGAGACGAAGACGCGACTTGTTCACTCCGACCGCTTGGAAGCGGAGGCGCGGTCTGTTCACTCCGACCACTGCTTGGAGGAGGAGGCACAGCCGGGCGCGGCGCAGCAGTTTCGAGCGACTGCAAGCGGCGCAGCAGTTTGCCCACATCGACAGACCGGCCCATCAGCGCCAGATGCACCAAGGCGATTTCCACGCGGAAACGCGGCTGTACCGAGCGCTTTATATCCGCCTCTAAATCCAAGAGCGACTGCATCATGCGGAGCAAATCCTCGACCTCCATAGCGGCTGCAAGCTCGCCACAGCGCTGGCGGGCGTCTTCGGCCATATCCAATTCGTCGGTCCCACCCTGTATCTTGGCGAAGAGCAGATGGCGCAAAAGTTCGACTAGGCCATAGACGAACTCTTCAATATCGACCCCTTCGTCAACCGCTCGGGCGACGATATCCAGCACCCGGGCGGGTGCTGCTTCACGCATGGCGTCGAGCAATTCAAAGTAGAGGCCGCGATCGACGAGACCCAACACCTGCACCACGGCTTGCTGCGACACCTCCGCGCCCAATGAGACCACTTGATCGAGTAGGCCTTCAGCGTCGCGCAAGGCACCATCCGCGCGGCTAGCCAATAGCTGGAGCGCTCCATCCTCGACTTCGATACCCTCGGCTTGGGCAATCGTGCCGAGATGAGCAGCGATCTGTCCGGCGGAGATACGGCGAAAATTGAAGCGCTGACAGCGAGAGAGAATGGTGTCGGGAACCGACTGCACCTCTGTGGTGGCGAAGATGAAAACCACGTGCTCCGGCGGCTCCTCCAGCGTCTTCAACAGCGCATTGAACGCCGCAGTCGAGAGCATGTGAACTTCGTCGATGATATAGATCTTATACACGCCTTCGGTCGCAGCGTAGCGCACGACTTCGCGCAACTCGCGGACGTCATCGACGCTGTTGTTGGAGGCCCCGTCGATCTCCAGCACGTTCATGCTGGTAGAGGTGGCAATGCTCTGGCAGGAATCGCACGCCTCGCAGGGGTTGCCGTCGCGGGGGTCGGCGCAGTTGAGGACCTTGGCGAGAATTCGCGCGGTCGTGGTCTTGCCCACGCCGCGAGGGCCGCAAAAAAGGTAGCACTGCGCGATGCGCCCGGAATGGACGGCGCTCTTTAAGGTGGCAGTGATATGCTCCTGCCCAACTACTTCGTCGAATTGGCGCGGGCGCCACTTGCGCGCTGTTACCTGATAGGCCATTTGCGTTGCTCGACACAGCCAAGCTGAAGAGAACAAATAAAAATTAAAAGGCCGTGCACCCATCTTCGATCCCGCCCCCAGGTCTGCCCAGAGCCAGTTAGCTCCAACCGGACAACTCTGCGGCACATCAAGAGACATTCCTACCGCTGCTACCTTCCGGTCCTGACGGGGTTCAGAAATTCTTGATTGCGCAGAATCCGGTCTTCAGCGCCACTTTGCTCCGGTCGAACAAGAGGTGCGAAGACCTCTGGATGGGAATTCAATCCCGCTATAGCGGATTGCGGGTACAGGGCACCGCTATCTCCCCATCTAGCACGACCTACAACACTGCATTTCACCAACGGGTATCCGGAAAATATGGTGGAGCAGATGGGGATCGAACCCACGACCTCCAGATTGCGAACCTGGCGCTCTCCCAGCTGAGCTACTGCCCCATCCGGATCAATTTATGGCGGAGAGAGTGGGATTCGAACCCACGGTAGGGGGTTACCCTACACACGATTTCCAGTCGTGCACCTTCGACCACTCGGCCATCTCTCCGCAAAATCATTGTACCTTAGATGGCGGAGAGGGTGGGATTCGAACCCACGGTGACCATACAGCCACACCGGTTTTCGAGACCGGCCCGTTCGACCACTCCGGCACCTCTCCTCAATCTATTTGGCCGCTCGCAGGGCCATAAAAAACTCTTTGAGCAACTCGGCACATTCTCGCTCTAGCACTCCGCCGCGGACCTGACAGCGATGATTGAGCCGAGGATCCGCCGCAATGTTACACAACGAGCCGCAAGCACCGGATTTAGGATCGGTGGCCCCGAAGACCAACCGTGGCACTCGGGCTAAAACCGCGGCCCCGGCACACATGGCGCAAGGTTCCAAAGTGACGTAGAGCGTCGTTGCCAATAAGCGCCGCGTCCCCAGTGCCGCGGCGGCTTGGCGCAAGGCCAACATTTCCGCATGGGCCGTGGGGTCCTGAGTTGCTTCAATGGCGTTGCCGGCCCGGCCCAAAACCCGTCCGGCTCCGACGACGACAGCACCGACGGGCACCTCGCCGCGACGGCCGGCGCGCTCGGCCTCGCGCAGGGCCTCGCGCATCCAATGGCTGTCTTCGGCGAATGAGCTAACTTCTTCCGTAGAATTCATTTGAGGCCGTTTTTAGGGGGCCTCCCAAGCGGTGTAAATATAACGGCTGTCTAAAACAAGAGCAAGGCTTAGCGGCGCTTCAAAAGCGCTTGCGATAATGGTCGCGGGGGAATAGAGAAGGGACCCGACGCTGCCAGTAACTTTCCTCGTCGGGCGCGATTTTGCGGTCGAGCGGATCGCGGCCCAACAGGCGCATACCAAGCCCGATCAGCGTAAAAAGCGTGTAGAAAACCAGTCCCAAAAGCAGATGGATATTGACAAAGGCCACCATCCTCGCCAGCCACATATAGGGAAAGTAAATCGGCTTCAACGCTATGGGCAGCGCCAAGCCGGTTCCGAGCAACACCAGCGAGGCCGCGTGTACAAGCTGGGCGATGCCGATAGCTCCCACGTACCACAGATAGCCGCCGATCAAGGCCAACAACGCCGCCAGCACAATTCCAAAGCGGCGCAAATCGCCGCGCGTGGGAACCGCAACTCCCCAGTAGCTTTTGGCCTCAGTCAAGCTCAAACTCCTCTTGCCAATCTAGCTCTTCCTGCCACTGCGGCTGGTCTTTCTTGTCCAAGATATAAGAGCCTATGACCAAAAAATCCATCTCCGTCCGCATGAAGCAGCGATAAGCATCTTCTGGGCTTTGGACGATGGGTTCGCCGCGCACGTTGAAGGACGTGTTGACCACCACTGGATAGCCGGTCAGACTCTGAAAGGCGCGGATCACGTCGTAGTAGCACGGGTTATCTTGTCGGCGCAGCGTCTGCACCCGCGCCGAGTAATCCACGTGGGTGACGGCCGGCATATCCGAGCGCGGCACATTTAGCTTGTCGATGCCGAACAGCCGCTGCTGATCCTCGCTCATGGGGATCTGCCGTTCCGCTTTAACTGGGGCCACTTGCAGCATGTAGGGCGAGTCGGCATCCAGCTCAAAGAACTCGTGCACACATTCGCGCAGGACTGTCGGGGCAAAGGGGCGGAAACTCTCGCGGAACTTGATCTTGAGGTTCATTACCGACTGCATCTGGGTGGAGCGCGGGTCGCCTAAAATCGACCGGGCACCAAGCGCGCGCGGCCCAAATTCCATCCGCCCCTGAAAAAAACCTACTACCTTGCCCGCGGCCAACAGCTCGGCCACGCGCACTGGCAGTTCGTCCTCGGCGAGTTTGTGCGCCACTCCCGCCTGCTCCTCAATGCACTGGTAGATTTCTTCGCCCCCGTACTCAGGCCCTAACAGCGCCCCTCGCATCGCATCGTTTCCGCCATCTACCACTCGCTCGTGGCCCAAGTGATTATACCACAGTGCCAGCGCGACGCCCAAGGCCCCACCGGCATCGCCCGCAGCCGGCTGGATCCAGATGTTTTCAAAGGGCCCTTCGCGCAAGATGCGGCCATTGCCGACGCAATTGAGGGCCACGCCACCGGCCATGCACAAGTTTTTGAGCTTGGTTTCTCGATGCACTGTGCGGGCAATGCGCAACATGACTTCCTCGGTTACTACCTGGCAGGAGCGCGCAATATCCATCTCGCGCTGCGTCAGCGGCGTCTCTGGCCGCCGCGGCGCTCCCCCGAAGAGCTTGTCCATAGCCCGACTGGTCATCGTTAGGCCGGATAGGTAGTTAAAATACCGAGTGTTGAGCTTGAAAGAACCGTCGTCCTTCAGGTCGATTATCTCGTTGAGCATTAGATCAACGTATTTCGGCTCGCCATAAGGGGCCAGTCCCATCAACTTGTACTCGCCAGAGTTGACCTTGAAGCCCGTAAAGTAGGTAAAGGCCGAATAGAACAAACCCAGCGAGTGGGGAAACTTGATGTCGGCCAGCGTGTGAATTTCCGCATCTCGACCGTAGCCATAGCTGGTAGTGGTCCACTCGCCGACCCCGTCCAAGGTCGCGATCGCCGCTTCTCGATACGGCGACGGGTAGAAGGCCGACGCGGCGTGCGACTCGTGGTGGTCGCTGAACAGCACGGGTACATCGCAGCCTAGCTGCTCTTGGATTAACTGCGGGATCCACAGCTTTTTCTCCAGCCATACCCGCATGCTCTTCCAGTAGAGGCGGAGGCCCAACGGCGCCGTGCCGAGATGAGTCTCTAGCAGGCGTTCAAAAGTCAACAGAGGTTTGTCGTAAAATCCCACGCAGTGTAGGTCTTTGGCCTCAATACCGCCTTCTCGCAGACAGTAGGAGACGGCGCGAGCGGGAAAATCTGGATCGTGTTTAACGCGCGAGAATCGCTCCTCCTGCGCCGCAGCGACGATCTGGCCGTCGCGCACCAAACAGGCCGCGCTATCGTGGTAGAACGCGGAAATGCCGAGGATGTAAGTGGCCATAAGGAGCTTGACAAAATGGGGTGTAACAGCGATACTAAAAAGTTTTCATAACCTACGGATTCTATTGAAAAATATCAAGTTAGGGTCATTCGATGGAACGGCTTTCACTCCTGTCTGAAGACCAAGTTCGCACCGTCCAGCGCCAGTTTGGCACGCCCACCTTTGTCTACGATCAAAAGGCATTGGAATCCCAAGCCCAAAAGGCACTGGCCTTCCCCAATGCATACGGCCTGACGGTTCGCTACGCGGTGAAAGCCTGCCCGGCCGCCGGCGTGATCCGCATTCTCAATCGCGTCGGCCTGCACATCGACGCGAGCAGTGGCTACGAAGCACTGCGGGCCATGCGCGCGGGCGTCCCCGCGGACCAAATCCAGATCACGGCCCAGCAACTACCCGACAATTTAGCAGACCTAGTGCGCCAAGGCGTCCTCTTCAACGCCTGTTCCCTGCATCAACTCGCAGCCTACGGCCAACTCCTTCCGGGCCGTGAAGTTTCCGTGCGCATCAACCCAGGCCTAGGCTCGGGACACAGCAACCGCACCAATACGGGCGGCCCTTCGTCGAGCTTCGGCATCTGGCACGAGCATCTCGATCAAGTACTCGCAACGGCCGCCGAACACAACCTGCAACTCACTGGCTTGCACAGCCATATCGGCTCGGGTAGCGACCCAGAAGTCTGGCAGCACTGCGCCCGGTTGACGCTGGATGTGGCCGCCAAGCTACCCGAGGTCCGGCGCGTGAATATGGGCGGCGGTTTTAAGATTGGGCGCATGGCTGACGAAGTATCGACCGACTTGAGCGAGGCCGGCCAACCTGTCGCCGACGAATTCAACCGCTTCGCCGAAGAGCACGGCCGCAAACTGCATCTGGAAATCGAACCGGGGACCTTCTTAGTAGGCAACGCTGGTGCCATCGTCTGTAGCGTCGTCGATGTAGTCGATACCGGTCGGCAGGGCTATTCCTTCATCAAGATCGATAGCGGGATGACCGAAGTGCTGCGTCCCAGCATGTACGGAGCGCAACACCCCATCGTCGTAGTCCCAGCCACACCCGAGGGGCGCGGCCAAGGCGAGTATCTAATCGCCGGCCATTGCTGTGAAAGCGGGGATATTCTCACGCCAGCATCCGGCAACCCCGAAGAACTGGGCCCTCGCGTACTCACCGAGCCGCGCATCGGCGACGCGGTCTTTATCGGCGGCAGCGGAGCCTATTGCGCTGGCATGGCAGCCAAAAACTACAATTCCTTCCCAGAAGCATGCGAAGTGCTGCTCGGCACAGATGGTGAGTTCCATCTGCTGCGCCAGCGACAAACCCTCGACCAAGTCCTAGCCAACGAGTCCCTACCCGCTTTCCTCAGCGCCTGAGCCGCGCAGCTTCGGGTCCAGCGCATCGCGCAGCCCGTCGCCCAGCAGGTTGTACAGGGTCACGGTCGCAAAAATGGCCAAGCCCGGCACGACCACCAGCCACCAAGCCGCTGCGTTGCTGCGCGCCCCAGCCAGCAGGGCACCCCAAGTGATCACTTCTGCTGGTATCCCTACCCCTAAAAAGCTCAATCCCGACTCGGCGAGGATGGCACCTGCGACCCCGAAGGCCGCCGGAATCAAGATTGGGCCGATGGCGTTGGGCAGGATGTGGCGGAACATGATCCGCCCGTTTGAGTATCCGAGGCTGCGCGCGGCGGCTACGTAATCATAGCTGCGCACCTGCAAAAACTGCGAGCGCGTCAAACGGGCGATACCGACCCAACTCGTAAGGCCGATAATGATCATGACAAAAAACAGGCTCGGCGGAAAAAACGCCGCGACCGTCAATATCAAAAAGAAGCTGGGGATCGCGGCCCACAGTTCGAAAAGGCGTGAGAGTGCCAAGTCGATCCAGCCTCCGAAGTAACCAGCCAACGCCCCTAAGACCAAGCCAATGGCCAGCGATATGCCCACAGCCACTAGACCGATGGTCAAAGCGTAGCGCGTACCGTGAATCAGCCCCGAGAGCACGTCGCGGCCCAAGCGATCCGTGCCCAGCCAGTGCTCGATTCCCGGGGGCTGGTACTTCTCCCGCAAACGGACTTCACCTGGGGCATAAGGCACCGGCGGGAAAATGGCTTCCTCTAGCTTGAGCTTTTTGAAGTTGCGTCGGCGCTTCAATTCCGCTGGCCAGTCAGCTACTCCCAAATAGACTGCGTATTGGCGAAAAGCCGGAAAGTAGGTCTCGCCCTTGTACTTCATGTAGTACGGCTTGTCGCCAGCCAGCAAGTCGGCGCTTACGGCCACAATCCCCAGCAAGAGGATGCCCAAGAGACTGAGCAGTGCGGGTCTGTTTTTCTTAAACTGCCTCCAGACGACCTGTCCGTAGGACTGCCCTTGTACAACGGCCGCCGCGCTCATCTACACACTCGCAAAGTCGATGCGCGGGTCCGCGACCTTGAGCAAAATATCCGCCACCAAGATCCCCGCCAGCGATAGGGCCGAACCAATAGTAAAGAGTGCCATAGCCACAGGGTAATCGCGCACGATGACCGACTGAAAAGCCAAAAAGCCCATGCCCGGAATGGTGAAGATCGTCTCGATGAATACCGAACCCGCAATCATTCCCGGCAACAACCCCGCCAGCAGCGTTACAATGGGAATCAGGGAATTGCGCAGCACGTGACGCAGCACTACCACTCGGTAGCGCAACCCCTTGGCTTGGGCGGTGCGCACGTAGTCCAGCCGCAGATTCTCCAGCATACTAGTGCGCATATAGCGCGAGATGCCAGCGAAGCTGGCGTAGGTCGAAGCTAATATCGGCAAAACCATGTGGTGGGCGTGGTCGGTCAGCAGCCGCCAGAATCCCCAGTCTTCCCCAGCTTCTAGGGATTGGATGCCTGAGGCCGGAAACCAGTGGAAGAATTCCTTGTTGCAGAAAAACAAGATCAACAGCATGCCGATCCAAAAAGAAGGCATTGACCACAGCATGAAGGTCCCGGTGGTGACCAAGCGATCGATAGCGGTATTTTGCTTGACCGCGATCACGATGCCCAGCGGCACGCCGATTAGATAGGCAAAGACTAAGCTGATGAGGTTGATTTCTAGCGTGATGGGCAGCCGGTCGAGGATGTGGTCAATGACCGGTTGTTGGTCTTTGAAGGAGCGCCCCAAATTCAGCGTCACCAAACGCCACCCACCCACCTGCACCAGTTCCAAGCCAGACCCGCCATACGCGTAGTTTTGGGTTGGCGAGAAAAGGCGGCTCTGCCAGAAAGGCGACTCGACTAGCTCGTCAACGCGCTCGGGGCGCAGGTGGCGAAAATGCGCTAAGAACTGCGCCTTGCGCTCCTCGCCCTCAAGCGCGGCCAACTCGGCTCGCTCTGCGTCGGCCAACTCGTCGAGTACCGCGTCGGCCAACAAGGCCCCGCGGTCAAATGCGCCCAAGTCCTCCACGCGCAAGACCAAATTGGAAAGCCAGTGCAAATACTGGATGTGTAGCGGTTGGTCCAGTCCAAGTTGACGGCGCAAATCCCGGCGCGTCTTCTCCATGTCCGTCTGCTGGTCGGTGGAGATCCCCTCGCCACCAGCGGCCCCACCCAAGAACAAATCGACCGGGTCGCCGGGTGCCAAGCGCATAATCAAGAAAGTCAGTAGGGTGATGCCGAGAAGGGTTGGGATGGCCAGCAGAATGCGCTGGATGGCGTACTGCAGCATGGTGGGAGCGTGGACGCTTTACTCCTCTAGTTCCTCGGCCCGCGCAAACGCCGCCTCGCTTTCCTCAATCAATTCCTTATGGGCGTAAACCGTTCCCAAGTGCATCCACACCAACGCATTGTCTGGCATTTGTTCGGCGAGCTGTTCCAAGAGCGGCAACGCGCCATCGTAGTCCTCTGTGGCCAAGTGGACCATGGCGAGATTGTAGCGCGCGTCCCCGTCGTCGGGTTCGAGCTGTAGGACCTGCTCATAGGCTCGCTTAGCCGCAGTGTATTTTTCTTGTTGCCAGTAGAGGTTGCCCAAGTTGAAATGGGGCCTGAAATCATCGGGGTTTAGCTCAATGACCTTGCGATAATTGGCCTCCGCTCCCTCGTAGTTCTCGGCTTGGGCTTGGGCAATGGCGAGATTGGTCAGGCCATTGAGGTTTTCAGGATTGATCTTGACCACCTGTGACAAGGCGCGGATAGCCTCATCGAGGTTGCCATTTTCCAAGTAGAGCGATCCTAGGCTGAAAAAGGTGCCCTCGTCTTCCGGATCCGCCGACGCGATCTTCTGGTAGGTGGCAATGGCCGCATCCGTGCTGTCGATCTGGTAATAGACGTACGCGAGGTTGCGCCAAGCATCGAGCGCGCTTTCGTCGATGATGGTAGCGTTGTGAAACGAGTGCCGCGCCATGACGTAACTGGGAGCCTCGCCTTGGGCGTGGACAACGCCGGCATTGTACTCTCGCGCCCAAAAATGGCGGCGCGTTTGTTCAACCTCACTTTGAAACTTGGAATTGCGCTCGGCGTGCGCTAGATGCTCGGCCATCTCGCCATAGCGGCCCTCTTTGCCTAAGAGCTTGCCCATAAGTAGGTGAGCCTCGCTATTTTCTGGCTCGGTCTGCAAGACTAGGGCGAGTTGTTTTTTGGCCTCTTGCGGCTGGTCCTGCTTGATATAGAGCTTGGCCGCAGTCATGGTCGAACTCTGACACCCCAACTCGGCGACGGCGACGAGCACCGCCAGCCAGCCCACGCACTTCATTGGCAATCCCCTATAAAAAATTGCGCGGCGCACGTTCTGTGCGCCGCGCCACGGTCGAATTTAGAACCCGAACTGAAAAGTAAAGGTATTAAGCGCGTCGAAATACTCGACCGTAGTGTAGGCGTAATCAACGCGCAAATCTTTGATCGTCCCGGCATCCAGATTCAGTCCAAAACCGAAGCTGGTGCCGTAGATATAGTCGTCATCCGAGTTGGGCGCGTAGTCGAAACCAGCGCGCAAGGCAAAGAAACTGCTCAACACATATTCAGCACCCAATCGGTACTGATCGTAGGCAAAATTGTTGTGCCGAAAGACCGAGGACAGATTGAGCGCGTCCATATAGCGATAGCTCAGACCGAGCTCAAACGTTGAGGGCAGGTCAGCGGAACTGGCCTCCACATTGTAATCGGACGGTCCGCGACGCAACCCGTCAATCTGGCCGCGACGCAACAAGCCGGAACCGCCAAACTGCATCCGCGTGCCGATGTGTTTGAGCGCCACCCCCAAGTCCAAGCCGGCAATCCCGCCTAAATTGGCGTATTGCAGACCGGCGCTAAACGAGGCCGCAGTGGCCTCGACGCGCTGGATGCGGTTGACGACATAATGGCTGGTAAACCCGACGGCGATGCGATCAGTCAGTTCCTTCGCAAAGGTCAGGCCCACCGTGAAGAAGGTCGGTGAAAAGGTCGCGCCGGTGCCGTCTGGATTGGCCTCAGTCGTCACCGGGATTTGGCCAAAATCCAGTGCCTTGATGTTGAGGGCCAGCGAGCCGAGGCTCTTGAAGTTGGCACCGGTAGCCAGATAGTTGATGCGAGTATCCGCCAGATAGGACATCGTCGAGAACATGATGCCCGCGTTGGATTCGGACTTGGACAGACCCGCCGGGTTCCAGTGCAAAGCCTCCAGACCGGAACTAGTGGCGATCGAGGCTCCGCCCAAGGCCATGTCGCGCGCGCCAACCGGAATCAGCAGTTCCGGGGCCGCGGCCGTACCAGCGCGATCATAGCCGTCGGCAAAGGCCGTAGCCGAGGCAAAAACCAGCGCCAGCAGGATCGTCGAGATGCGAAAGCTGTGTCGAAGCATGGAATGGCCTCCTATTTCTCTCTTTGATATCCCGTGCACCTAGAAGTTCTCCAGGAACTGCTGCTCTTGGATGATAGCCAGCTTGAGGATCCGACTTTCGCCGTGATCCGGTAACTCGATATGGGCGATGTACATACCGCTGGCCACCGGCAGTGCGTTGTGGTTTTGCAGATCCCAACGCGTGAACTGCGATGGGTCGTCCTTCTCGATCGTGCGCACCAGCGTGCCGCTCATGTCGAAGATGCGGATATTCGCCTTGGACGGCAGGTGGCTGAAGGTCACGAAGTGGCTGTAGCGGCTGGTCTCCGCCGCGTTGACGCCGAGATAGGGATTGGGAAAAACGTTGATCTTCTCGATGTCTTCGGCTAGATAGCCGTCGTTACTTTCCGACCCCGGAACCGTAAATGAGAAGCGGTCGGCGGGGGTGTTGACGTGGTTGGCGATCAGCAAGAAGGAATCGCCGTCCGACGGGAAGTCATCCTCGTTGCGGCGCTCGGAAAAGATGATCCACATGAAGGGTAGGTGTTCCTCCCCTTCTGTGCCATCATAGATCAAGCCGTTCCGCAACAAGATGTCGCTGTTCTCTCCCTGGTTGGGGTCTGTGTAATCCAAGTCAAAGATGAACAGCCACTCGCGCGGACCTGAACCGGCGACATTGCTCGCCACAGTGTACCAAGGCGGGCCATATACGCCGTTGACCAAGCCGCCGGGCTGGTTGTTTTCGAGGAAGGCCACTTCCAAGCGGCGCGGCGGATCGCGCTCAATGTCCCAAGCCGAAAGCGCAATCTGATTGCGCTCCTGATAGACATAGACGCCTGGACCTTCGGTATTGATGATGTACTTGCCGAAGTCCCAAGGATTCTGCGTCGTCGTCAGGTCTCCGGATGCTGGCGGCTCCCCCCCAGCACCGCGCAGGTAGCGATAGGCCCACGACACGTTCTCGTTGTTGGGGTCCACCGGCTTGTACTGGTCTTCGCCGTCCTCTTCGATGACGTCGGTGAAGCGCAACTCCACTGTGCGCAGCCGGTCCGGCGTCACTGTCGTCGGCGCGAACCACTGATGATTGGGATCGCCAGTCATCGCGCCGTTGAAGCCTTCGGCATTCCAGGCATAGGAACCGCCAGCCCAAGTGAACCAGCGCGTGTCGCTGGCGTGATCAACGGCTTGGGCGAAGTCGGCGGCGTTGATCTGGCCATCGCCCGTCAAGTCGGCCGCCTCGGGCGAAGCCTTCCAAGCCTCAAATGGCATCGCCGGACCGGCCCAGCTCTTCATGCCAGAGGGCGGACCAGCGACGGAGACCTCAATGCCGGCAGAACCGACGTAGAAGGCCGTGCCAGCTTGGTCGGTCTGGCTTTCCAACAGCGTCTGACCGCTGGTCTTGTCAACCAGATTCCAGACCGTGTTGCCGTCGGCGTCGGCGTCGTATTCGACCGCGTAATCGTTCCCAGTGGTCATCGTCGGATTGACCACAGAGACCGAGACTGTTCCATCGCTGGCACCGGCGGTGTGCTGGGCGCTAATCACGTCCCCAGGCTCGCTCAGATAGCGAGTGCCCGGCGGCGGTTCCTGCGGCACGCAGATCAAGTTCTGCGGCGCGCTCTCCAGCGTGGTAGTAGCGGCCCCCTCGGCCGTAGCGCGGTTGTAAGCCGTCACCGCAAAGTAGTACCGCTGGCCGTTGACCAGCGGACCACTGCGGACGTGGTCTTGGGTAATCTTGATATTGCGCTTGACCCCGAAATCGGTGCCGATCTGCAAGGGCACATCGAGCACCACGCCGGACTCTTCGTCGAGGGCAATGCCGAGGATCGTGGTAACGCCGTTTTCGATATCGAAGGTCGCCACCTTGACACCCTGAGAAAGTGTGGCTTCGGCCGAGGGCAACTGGTAGAGGTTGTAGCCTTCGAACTCGAAGCCAGCCGAACCCTCGCCTTCGGTGGCCTGAATCGAATCATCGTCCCAGCCCCAATCCAAGATGATCGTCTCGTCGAGCTCGACTATGCGGACATTGGGCTGGACCGGCGGCTTGGGCACCTGAAAGAAGCCGTTGTAGGCGTCCTGTACGAACTGGTCGGTGAATTTCAGCTTGGAGACGCTGCGCAGGCGGTCGGTAGAAATGCCGCCTAACAGCGCAACCACCACTTCCTGAGTGTCGCCCAAGGCCATCTCAAAAGGCCCGGTGGCCAACACGATGCGCCGGTCGCCAGCCGGCAGCGGTACGCCGTCGTTCCAGCCGGTGGCTCTGGCCGGATCGCCGTCGAGCGTGAACTTGGTGTCGGCATTGGTCAGCGGATTGGTGTAGGGCACGGGATTTGCAACATCGTCCTGCGGCTGGAAGCCACGCAGTAGATTGTACCACTGCTGAGTGCCCACGTATTCGCCCAGTTCTGGATCGGATATCGCGCTGCCGGCGGCAAAGTACACGAAGGCTGTCATTGGCAAGTTCTTGTAGCCAGAGCGCAACCCTTCGTTGAAGATAGCCACCGAACTCTCGTCGAGCAGTTGATTGCCGTCGTCGTCAACGGCGATATTACCCTCTGCGTCTAGCTGATAAACCGGCACGATCGGGCCTTGCAAAAAGTCGTACCCAACAGCCGGCGGGGCCAAGCCGAAGGGGACGTAGCCAGGATCGTCGTCAATCGAGTTGTACACATAACCCAAGCTCAGGCCGACATCGGCACCGGCAAAGTCGTCGCCGTAGTCGCCCAAATCTGGATCGGACCACTGGGCGAAATACATGTCCTCAATCACGGCATCGTCCGCGGCCTCTGCGGTTCCCTTGTAGATGACCTTGAACTTCTTGAAGATCACGTCGCCCAAGGCGTCGGTGCGCGCATAGCCCCAAAGCGTAACCTGAGCCTCCAAGCCAATGGGTAACGAGCCGTAGAGATTGGTTGTGGACCCCTGGTCCAAATCGTTTATCGCAAACCAGATTACTTGGTCTGCGTTGGCCAACCCCGGCTCGTCAACCGAGGGGTCGTACTGCCCATCTCCGTCGTTGTCGTAAAAGGGCGCACCCAACTCGGCCGGCCACTCCATCCAATCGCGCTCGTACTGGGCGCGCACCGCCTCCTCGTGGGCGTCGGTAACCTCACTCAAACCCATGTTGAGGACCTCGGAGGCGTCTAGCCGCAAATCCGCGGTTGCCCAGTCGCGGCGGATCCGGTAGAGCCGGGCCGTATCGCGGTCCTGGGCTACGCCCTTGGACTCGATGACCCCTGGCACGGTGCCGATTTCGTACGTCTGGCCGCCGACGCGCAGTTCTTGGTCATTGCCGTCCTTGACCCGCCCGCCCCAGATCATGCCGTCTTGGAAGATGACTTGGGAGGTTGAGCGCGGGTAGGTCACGCCCGAATTGCCGGTGAGCGGATCGCGGGCCGACCAGCCATCGCTCTGTATCCACATGGCCATATTGTTGATGTTGAGCTGGGTCCGTTCGGTGGACACCTCGACATCGTCTTGGGCCAGTTTGGCGGCCGGTGCACCCCACTCTTCGCGGGCTTGGACAGTGCCGACTAGGAGCAAGAGCGTCGCCGCTAAAGATAAGACAACAAGCTTTTTCATAATGCGTTCCTCTCTTTCCTAGAAATCGAGCTGCAGACCGAAGCGAATCTGGCGCGGCGCGTCGTAAATATCGCCGCCCTCGTTGGACCAATAGGCTTGGCGGTTGAGCAAGTTGATCGCCTCGTAGAGTTGCACGTACTGCTGCCCGCCGCTGGCCTCGACGATCTGCTGGCTCAGTTCCGGATTGGTCAAGAAGCCGTCGTCCTTGTCGGAGCCGGTGCGGTTGTACACGTTGAGCACGTTCTTGCGGTTGAAGAGGTTGAGAATGCGGCTATAGACCTTGGCATTGAGACCAAACAGCGAGAAGCCCTTGTCGATGCGCAAGTTGGTCTCGAAGGTCCACGGCGTCGTCGAGCGGTTGATAGACTCGAGCGGCTTGCGCGAGCGCGGGTCGAAGCTGTCGAGTACGCCGGCGTTTTCTGGACCGCGCTGACCGATCGAACCGGTGACCAAGGTAAAGTTGTGCCCGCTCGTGAAGCTCATCAGCAGATTGGCCCCTAGCCCCCGCAGAATTGGGTTGGGCTCGTTGTCGGGGTAGCGGTAGTCTAAGAAGATCGAGCCGCGGTGCGTCTCGTTAAAGTCGAGCGGCGAGATGATCGTCGGCAGGTTGGTCTCGTTCTCAACCCCGGAAATGGCCGAGCCAGTATATGAACCCGTGCCGCGTGCATCGGACAGGGTGTAGTTCAGTTCAGTGCGTAGATTATTGACGCGCCTGAGCTTGAATTGAAACTCGATGCCCTTGGTCGTGGCGAAGTCGCCGTTCTGCAGATAGACGTACGCGCCGGCTTCTTCCGCGCCGGCCGAGAGCTGCTGCTTGCGCAACTGTATCTGCCCTTTGATATCTCGGTAGAAGCCCGTGACGTCAAAGGAAGCGAACTCGGAGAACTGACGCTCAAAGCCAATTTCGTACTGGGTAGTTCGCATCGGCTCGATGTCGTAGGCGGTCGGATAGCGGATGTAGTTTTGGCCGCCCAACTCTAGGGCAAGGCGCGCTCCGCCGGCAAACATGGCGCGCATCGCTGGCATTTGCGAGAAACGCCCGTATTGCACGTGAAAAACCGTCAGATCCGACACCGGAAACGACATCCCCAAACGCGGACTAATATCAGTGTACGTGGGGGTCTTTTCCATCGACTCGAGCTTAATGGTGTAGTTTTCCGAGTCGCGCTTCGGTGCGGCCGGATCCTTGAAGCGCCAGCTATCCGCGTCGAAGTAGTCGATGCGTAGACCGGCGTTGATGATCAGGTCATTATACTCGACTTTGTCTTGGATAAAGGCGGCGGCTACCGTCGGCTGGCGCGGGGCCTCTAGCCCCTCGCCATCGGCCTCGCGGCCGAACTCATCGAAGCCGAAGAAATCGCTGGCGCTAGTCGAGCGCAGCAACCTAATAAGATCCTGCTTGCTACCCTTGCCATCGTCGAGACTCTCAGCCTTCGCGATCAGTTCGTCGAGGATCTGGTCTTCGCTGATTTCATCGTTGTAGTAGCGGTCGTACACCGCGTCCAGCTCGGGATAGGTGTTGGCTATCCCCGAACGGATCGAACGCAACGAGATCCCATAGCGCCGCGAGGTCCAACTCTGGTAGTCAAAACCGGCCTTGAGCTGATGCAGGTCGGTCTGCTTGGTCCAGCTACCGGCCAGCCCCCAATAGCCATCCGACGTGGTGCTGTAAGAGGTTGTACGCGAACCCGGGCGGCTGAAGGGAAAGCCAGCCAGATCGTAGGGCCTGGGGCCCGAACCCTGCTGGGTATAGGGCGTGTACTCACCCGTGCCCTCAAGGGCGCGCTGTACGGCCACGCTGTCATTGTACACCCACCACCGATCCTTGAAAAGCGGGTCGTAGGACTCGGCACTCCGCTTGTAGAGGCTCACGTTGAGTTCGTAGAACATGCTCTTGTCGAGCAGGTGGGTGAGCTTGGCGTTGACTAGGTTGGAGGACGATTCCGACTCGACCAAACGTCGGGTGTTAAAAGCATTGCGGATGGGCGTATAGTTGCTTTCAGCACTCCCGTCCGAGTACAGATTCGTGAGGCGGAGCTGGACGGGGTAGTAGTCGAGCAACAAGGTCCCGTTGAAAATGACCGCTTCACTACTCGTGTGCGGAATATTGCCGGGCTTGATTTCGAGCTGCTCGATCTGGTCGGGAACGAGATTGCCCTCTTCGTCCTCGCTCCAGTGCCGGCGGCCACCGCGGAGGCCAGTGTCTTCGAGATCCTCGAAGGTAAATCCCGACCAGTAGGTCGGCCAGGAACCGATGCCGCGGCGCTGGCCAGCCAAGAAGGCGCGAATCTTCTGGCTTCCCGCAACCGGACCACCGGCGGTCATCACCTGATTGAAGTAGCCGTAGGAATACGTGCCGAAGCGCTGCTCGTAGTCGTCGGTAAAATTGTCCGACTCGGAGAGGATCTCAAAGTCCCAGTCGCTACCGCCGGTGCGCAACTCTTGCAGGATAATGCCGGCATTGGCACCGCCGTACTCGGCGTTGAAGCCACCGGCCTGGAGTTGGATTTCCTCCAACGCCTCGTCAATCAGGCCCACCGCGCTGCCACCCGTGACCACATTGCGGACGCTGGCTCCCTCGACGTAGTAGCCGATCTCGTCGCCACGCGAGCCACGGATGTGCAATGTCCCCTCGTCTTCGACCACGCCGGTCTGCAGGGCTATGACTGAGCTGACGCCTCGAAGCGGCAGAATTTCGAGATCCTCGGCATCGACGATGCGCACTGCATTGGTGGCGGTTTTGTCGATGATCGGCCGCTCGGCCCGGATTACCACTTCCTCGACTTGGATATCCGAAGAAGTCAATTCAACGGCGATATTCGTAGTCAGATCGGCGGAGACCCGCACGTCCTCGACGGTGTAATCCGCGTAGCCGATATACGTGGCTTTGAGGGTGTAGGTGCCCGCCGGTACGTTGAGAATAAAAAAGCGGCCCTTTTCGTCCGCTGTAGCCCCTAACTTGGTATCCACCACCACGATATTGGCATGGGGTAGCCCATCCCCGGTGGCGGCATCCTTGATGACACCGGCGATCTTGCCGCCCGTACTGGCCTCGGCCGGAGCCAAGCTCAGCGCGAGCAGGACGCCCAGTGCGGTCAAGACGCGAAAAACGCTCGCAAATTTAGTCATATGTCCCTCCTTTGTAGGGTACTCAATACCCCTTCACATCAAGTGCAACCAGTCATCTAAGAGAAAGGTCACACGCCCGATCAACAGCGAGATCCTCGCCATAATAGTGTAACCAAAAGAAGCCCCAAACGAGATCATCAAAAACCATATCCCCACTTTGGAGATGTGGCCCGCCGTGCCGGTGTGCTCGACGGAAAAAAAGAAATAAACCAACACCCCGATGACCCCCACGAGGACGATCAGCAAGTTGAGCCCCTCCAAGCTCCAAGTTAGTGGTTGTAATGTAGGTTCTATTTGGGCCAAAATAAAGGAAGAAATATAGCGGGGAATCGTCCAGCCAGCCGCAAGTCCTACAAAGAATGCAAAAGCATAGCGGCTGAGCCACCCGAAACGCAGAGAAAAGCGCGTCAACATCAACAGCCCGAGCACCGTCGGAGCCAAAAGCCACCAATTGGGCGTCTCCCCTTCGCCCGGGTCGGTCCATTCGGCGATGAGTTCTCCATAAAGCGTCGGGTACCAAGTCTGGCCGAACACATACGCCGCTGCTACGCCGACGAAGACGTGCTCGGCAAACTTGAAAAGCGGATTGTCCTTGTAGAGAAAGCTATAGAGCGCCAGAGTCATGCCTGCCGCGACAATGATGCCGAAGCCCGTCCAGTCCGCCGCCAAGGTCCCGTTGGCCACTAAGCCGATGTTGACAGCGGCAAACAGCAGGATTAAGCCTAAAAAGACATACGTGTCGCGCATGGCGGCGATCAGCTCCTCTGCTCGGATGAAGTTCGCCGAACGGCGAAGTACGCGATATTGCCGATAAGCACGAAGATCACGATGACCAAATGGGCCATCGACTGGGCGCTCATACCCGTGCTAGCACTGCCGCGACGGTCAATCAGGGTCTCGTATTCGGCTGCGCCGGCTAGACCCCCGAGCAGACCCCCGAGCTGTCCCGAATCGAGAAAGGGATATAGATCGGGAGCCATCACCGCGGTACAGCCAGCGACAAAGGTAAAGCCGTACTTCTCCTGCCCGTAGGGGATCCACCAAAACTCAATCGAATCCCCGGCTGCCAAATCTAAGACGAGGTCAAAATCGCGCAGCGAACGCAAACCGCGCGTCAAATCCAAATCGCCGGTATTTGTACCCCATTGGTCCTGCGGGAAAGCACTGCGGAAGTCTTGCCCCATATTGAGGATGACGCTGAAATTGCCCGGCTTGTAGCCCATAAAGGCGTAATCCACCCCGTACTCCAAATCGAATTCAGCCGTCATCTCCTCCAGCACCTGTTGGGCCAGCCCCGGTGCCTCGGGCCATAGGCAAATGGCCACCACCTTGAGATCGCGGCGGAAGGCGTGGCGCAACATGGCGCGCGACATCGGCAGCATTTCGGGTTGCGTGCTGGCACCGTAAGAAAAGGAGACCAGCACAATATCCCCTGCGTCGAGTTTCTCAAGCTGGTCGTACGCAGCTTTTACCTCGTTCGTCGGCGTGACCGGCAGGGAAATTCCGGCCAGCAACGGCCCTGCCACGCTGAGAAACACTAGGGCGAAAATGATGCGCCGGTCGATAGCGAGCAGTTTGTGCATCATTCGGCTCCTCCACCCAAATACGAGCGCTCAATCCCAAAAATGATCCGCAGCGAAGTGGCAATAGCACCCAACGACACGCCGAGCAAGATGCCGCGCTTGGCCGCCAAGTTGGGCACGTTCAACAGCCAATCGGTTGCTATCGGGAAAAAGTCGGAAAGCTCTCTTCCGATGGGCACGCGGCCCAGCATGACGATGACTGCCGCAATCAGCAGCACTGCCGCCTCGGGCGTGCGGGCGCGGAAGGTTCGGTACGCGGCCGAGGCGATGAAGAAGGCTAAGATCGAAAACATGGTCGAGGCGCAAGACACGTGAATATTGTCGAAGAGCCACTTATAGCCCCCGGCCTCGGCCTGCGCGGCGAAGGGACCTAAACCGTCGTTGTACACGACGAAGACCATCATAACCGCGAAGCTCAAAATAGCGATTAGGCTATAGGCCCAGCCGGCGACTCGCTGGCGAATCCGCTGCCAGTGCAGGTTGAGCAGGCTGTATAGCCCGAGCAAATAAGAAAACGCGAAGACGATGCGCATCCATAGCGCCATCTCCCGCTCTAAACTCTGCGCATCGCCGTGGGGTACGTAGTAGCCGATAACGCCGAGCATACCGAAGGCAAAGGCAATGACCAGCGGTAGCGTTCGACTAAGAAAAATCATCGCGCCCTCCTAGGGGGTAAAAAAGTGCGTCAACTGCGACCATCCCAAGAAGGTTTCCAGCAGCGTGCCCAGCACCAGCACGGCCAGCAGGATGGCTTTGCCCCCGTCTTGACCTTTAAGACTGCCCAGCATTCGCGGCTCGCCCGACAAGTAGGCGCTGGCTGCGTAGAGCTCTTCGCCGAGCAGGGTGTAGTCGCAGGTGGTGACGAAAAAGGGAAGCTGGGTAAAGGCGTCCGTACCGGCGATCTGGATCGCCCCGGTCGTCGAACCCGTCTCGGCCAACAGCAGCGACTCGGCGTAGAAATATCCCATCATAATGTGAGCCGCCGGCCGGTCGCGGATCATGATACCCTCGACCGCTGCCGCATAGCTAAACTGATCGGTACCGGCGATGAAGACGTGGTCGGGATTAAAGGCATCGGGCCGTCCCGCCTCGACATACGAGGCTTTCATCGTCTCCTGACTCACAGATAGAACCACCGGGTCTGGGGCCACCACCCGCAGCGCGGTGTCGTACTCGGCCGTGCGCCGCGCAACCCGTCCCAAGATATTGACCGCGGCAATGGTCGAAATCGCGTCCATGCCGCGCAGCCCGTGGATGAAAAGCACCGGCTTGCCCATCTCGGTCGCCCGCCCCAGCGCTTCGTCGAGTGCCTCTAATCCGGCGATGCGGCGAATCTTGAGTTCGCGCCGCCGCGCAATGCCAATGTAGCCCATGATAAGCCCTGAAAACACGAGGCACAACACCAGATTATTGACCTTGGAATTATTAAAAAAATTGCCTTTGGACTCGGCGTTGACGATCACCTTGCCGCGGATCGCGCCCCCAGCCGATCGCACATCGATGTGAAAGTAATACGTCTTGCCGTCTTCTAGCGGCGTTTTGCCATCTGCGGCGGCAAATTCCTCGACGTTGGCATAGTGGTAATTCTTCAGATCGGCCCCACGACCAAAGAGCGCCGGTGCCTCGGACATCAAATTCCCCGTTGCCGCAACCTCGGCCACGACGCGAAAAGGCCCGCTGGGCGAATCGGCGATGGCGACCTGATACATCGCATTTTCGCTGATCTGACGATCTCGCGGCCAAGTCAGCGTAATGCTGCCCCCGTCGTCGTTGGGCGTGTCAAAGGCTTGGACCTCGATCGGAGGTTCAGGGTGTGCCAGCAACTCGCCGAGCTCCTGTTCTTCGATCGGCGGCAGAGGGTCTGCCAGCAACGTGCCGATCCCCGGTGCCGCAGGAATGTCGATCCCCTGTTCCTCATTCTCCGCCGCGCTCGCCAACGGCCAAGCCAAGACCAATGCAGACAGCCAGTTTTTTGCTCTCATGCCTTTATTCCTCAATCAACTCCACATTCGCCCGCGGCACCACCGCTTGTTCTCCGTCTTCAAACTCCACGGCCAATACCCGCACCCGCGCCCCGGACTCCACCGCGCACAACTCGGTTGGCAAGTCGCTGACGCGCCCAATCCGTCCAAAATAGGGCATCCGAATCACCCGCAACAAATCGCCCACTTGCAATCCTCCCGCGCCTGGCCGCGCCTCTTCTTCCTCTTTGTCGGCGGCCGTGGGGACGATAATCTCCGGCCGCAAGACACCAGCGCGGATCTGCGTCGCACCGGCCATAGACGCATCCATGCCAGCGCACGCTTGCAGAATGTCAAAGGTCTTGCGGGCCATGGCGACGCGACCAAACCCCTCGGTCGCTACTACGGTCAAGCCGATTTGCTCGGTCCCGGTGATGGCCACGCCCAAATCGCGGCCGAGCAAGTCGCGCAAGTCGCGGTCGCGCAGGCCGCCGCCGATCAATCCCACGGCACCTGCTTGCCGGGCCTGTTCCACAGTCTCCGCGCTAATCAGGCTACCGACCACGACAATCTTGCCCGCAACTTCCGGCCCCAGCGACTCTGCCGTAGCGTCCGGAGTATCAACCGCCAAGTGCAGCACCCCCCAGCACTCGCCCCCCACGCCGAAAATGCCCTGGATATAAGCACCTCGCGCTGCGACGCGCACGCCCTCCTCAGCAAAAACTTCCTCTACGACCCCATCGACGTAAGCCAGCACTTCGACCGGCCTAGGGGCTTGCCGCAATATCACCTGCCCAGTCACCGGCGAAATGCTCTCGACGGTGCCGCTGACTGGGGATTCAACTGTGGTCTTGAACCAGCGAATAAACGGCTTGGTCTCGGCAAGCGGTTCGCCGGCTTCGATCCGGTCGCCCTCTTTTTTAAGCATATAGCCGGCCAGCTCTTGCGGCGAGGTGCCTAGGCGGTTGACCAAGTTGAGAGTCGCCACCTCGCCCGGCAATTCGGTGCGGGCCACGACTTGGTCTCGCCGCACCGCTTGGCCGCGCTCGACGACCACTTCACCTTTGAGGGGCAACCGTCGCTCTTTGTGGATAACTGCGTGCTGCGTCACGCGCAATCCAGGGGTATAAGCATGGGCCATGAGCTACTCGTATAGGTTTAACGCCTGCTGCCAGTCGCTTATCTGACGCCGGCGGTCTTGGTCTAACGCCATCTGGATGGGCCGCCCGCGGCCGTCTAACACTAGCCCCACAATCCCACCACGCACTCTCGCATTTAGGGCTTGCCCCAAGCCAGCACCCACATCCCAACGCCGTGTCGGCTGAAGCGCGACTTCGACCTCCTCGCCGTCAGCCAAGGGCATCCACTGTAGCTGACCGACCTGCAACTGGCCGGTTTGACCCCCGCTAGGCAAATCTATCTCGTACTGGAGACAGACCTCGCCGTCCTTCCCCTCGCCGACGGGGGCCACACAAGTGCCCAAGTAGATCAGGCAATCGCGCTCGAAAACCTCGGTGGCGGCCCGCTCGTCAACAGTCGAGAGCACCCCTAGGTGGGGCATCATGAAAATGCTATCGACCGCCAAGCGGGTGACGCCTTCGGGCTGAAAGGCATCTATGAGCATGGCGCAACTTTGCTCGCGGCGGGGCGCGTGCGAGAGCACTCCGCCGCTGCCGACTAGCATGTCCAGTGCCATCATCTCGACTAAACTCTCGCCGGTGGCACCCTGCTCAAACACATCGGCCAGTGTGCGCTTGCTCTGCACCCCCTTCAATCCCACCGCCAACGCCCGATGCTGGTCAAAGGCCAAGCGCAGGGCCTCGCGGGCAATGGCCTGCTCAACTTGCAATTCCTGCATGAGCTGCGGGATGGTCGTCGGGCGGATCATCTTGTTCTTGATCCGGTCGCGGAGGTCGGCCTCCTCAATGTCAAAAGGAACCCAGCGCATGATTTGGTCGAGTCCGGCCTCGGCCAGCACGTTGGAGACGCTATAGGACATGCCGAGATTGGCACTGACCGTGCGGTTGAATACGCCATCAAAGACGCTAAACACATCGGTCGTCGCCCCGCCAATATCCACGCCGACGACGTTGATCTCTTGCTGGCGGGCAATGGTCTGCATGATCTCGCCCACCGCTCCGGGCGTCGGCATAATCGGCGCGCTGGTCCAGTCCATCAGCTTGCGGTAGCCCGGTGCCTGTGCCATGACGTGTTCAAGAAAGAGGTCGTGGATGACGTGCCGCGCCGGGTCCAGATTTTCCTCTTCGAGCACGGGACGGATATTCTCAGTAACGGTCAGAGCCATCTTCCCTCCCAGCGCCTTTTCAACTTCCTCGCGCGCGTCCTCATTGCCCGCAAAAATAATCGGCAACTGAAAGCCTGCGCCAAAGCGGGGCTTGGGATCGGCCGCGCTGATGAATTCGGCCAGTTCGACCACGTGACTGACAGTGCCGCCATCCGTGCCGCCCGACAGCAACACCATATCGGGGCGCAATTGGCGGATGCGCTCTATTTTTTCGTGCGGCAAGCGCCCGTCGTTGGCAGCGAGTGCGTCCATGACGATCGCCCCGGCACCCAAGGCGCAGCGCTGTGCGCTTTCGCCGGTCATCGCCAGCACCACGCCGGCCACCACCATCTGCAACCCACCGCCCGCACTGCTCGTCGAGATGTAGATATCGACCCCCACATCGCCGTCAGCCGGTGTGATAATCCGCTCGCCATCGAGGATCTGTCGTCCGGAGAGCTCCTCAACCTCTTGAATGGCGTTGAGCACCCCTCGAGTGACGTCTTCAAAGGGGGCCTCAACCGTGGTTGGGGCCTCGCCGCGAAAGGTCTGGCGATACCCTTCGTCCTTCTTTTCGATCAGGATCGCCTTGGTTGTCGTACTGCCGCAGTCCGTGGCGATAACTACGTTGAGGTCATCCATGCTTTTGGCTTTCGCGCCGGGCAATAGCTTCCGCGAGTAGGTCTATAGATTGGCGTCGCTCCAACATGCGCGTAAATCGCTCGTACTCGTCACGCGAAAAAACCAGCGTGGCAAATGGGGCCAAAAAGGTCAGGGCTTGGCTGCCCAAAAAGTTGAGGGGGCGGCAAGCCTCCAACGCCATAGACGCAGCCGCTCCCATGCGGCGACGCACTATAAACTCGGCCAGCCGCTCGGCGAGCGCACGCTCTTCCTCAGACCAACCTGCCTCTGGGTCTTCGAGGGCAAAAGCGTGTCGCCACCGCGCTTTTAAGCTATTGACTTGGAACATGGCACCGGACGAAACGCGCAACTTCTTCGCGGTTTTGCTCAAAGCGCAAAAAAACGCCGCGAAAAGAATCCAGCCGACCCGGGCGGGCGGACGGACGCAAAAAAATGCCGTCCCGATGTTCATCTGCTCGACGGAACTCCGCCCAAGAACGGCGTTGTTTAAGACCGAGGTGTTCGCTGCTGATCCCTGCGCCGTCGAGCACGTAGCGTGTAGCAAAGAAATAGCGCGACAGAGAAGCAGTCAATGCTCCCAGCGAAAACACCCCGTAAAACCAATGCTCAAAACCGAAAGCTGCGGCCGCTGAGGAAGCAATGATGAGCGCGACTAGCAGTATCGACTTTGCCGGCCGCTCCCGGCGCAGGGGGTGACTTTCCCAGCGGAGAGGGTCTGCGGAGGACACAGACTTGCCCTTAGTACATCTGCGCTTCCTGCGCGACCCACCAGTCTTGCAAGCGGACGCCGGGGGGATACCAAGTGACGCCACTGAAGCGCCGGCTGTAGGCGTGAGCATTGCGCGGCTTCCACAGGAAGGTATATGGCTGTTCCTCGTGCAGGATTTCTTGGAAGCGCCGGTAGAGTGCGATGCGCCTTTCCATATCGAACTCGCGGCGATAGTCCTCCAAAATTTGATCAACCTCGGCGTTGATGAAGCTTATCGCGTTGGAGCCGTTTTCTACGGTCTGGGAGGAATGCCAGATCTGGTAACCGTCGGGCGGAAATCTCACATTGCCGGTCCAGCCCAGCACCATGGCGTCAAAATCCTTGCCGCGGACCTTCTGCAAAAAAATCGACCAGTCTAACTCGCGCACTTGGCAGTCGATGCCAATATCCTGCAACTCGTATTGCAAAGTTAGGGCGATGTCTTTGCGGATCTGGTTGCCCGAATTGATCAAAATCTCAAAGCTGAATGGCGCTAGCTCTCCGTCGATGGTCTTATCGAGAATGCCGTCCTCGTCGGCGTCCTCCCAGCCAGCTTCCGCCAGCAGATCGAGGGCGCGGTCGGGATCATAGGTGTACGACGCGAGATCGTGGTTGTATTCAGGGCGAAACTTGTGGATCGGCCCCTCCACCGTCTCGGCTAGGCCGAACATAATGTTTTCAACCATGCCCTCGCGGTCGGTCAGATGAGTCATGGCTTGGCGCACCTGCTTGTCGCCAAAAATTGGATGTTTGTTGTTCCAGCCGATGTACATATATCCACCGGCGTAGCTAACGCCTTTGAGGAAGCGGCGGTTGAAGTCTTCCGACCAACTCTTTTCCTTAAATTCCAACGGGCGCAGAGCGTGGTAGTCGAGGTTGCCGTTGGTCAACTCGATGAATGCCGCGTCGGTATTGTTGATGATGTTAAAGACGATCTTATCGACAAAGCCAGGCGGCAGCAGCCCTTCCACATCCCGCCCCCAGTAGTTTTCATTCCGCGTCAGCACAACTTTCTGCTGGGTGACCAAGTCGCGCTCTGGATCTTCGATTATGTACGGCCCCGAGCCTAGTACCTTGCGGTTGAAATTTTGATTGAATTGTTCGGCAAAACGCTCAATTCGCTCTTTGTGCGGCCCCTCTTCCCAAGAACCATCCACCAAACTCTTGACCTCGACCGGATCCAGCAAACCCTCTGGATCGTAAAAATGCTTAGGTAGAATACTGAATGCACCCAACATCAAATCGTTGCGAAAATAGGGCTTGTCGCACAGAAAGCTAACCTTGTTTGCTCCTACCTGTTGTACCGCTTCGACGGCGGCGTAGTAGTTGCGCAGATGCGGCGCTAGCACTTGGGAATTGTGGATGACCTTCATGCTGAAGACGACGTCCGCCGCCGTCAGCGGCTTGCCGTCTGAGAAGTAAACCCCGTCGCGCAGCTCAAACGTATAGGTGAGTTTGTCCGCGGAAATCTCCGGGTAGCCTTTAGCGACTAGCCCTCGCAACGCGTAGGGCGGATCCGAGTCAGCTTCGAGCAGGCTTTCAAATACGTAATTCAAGACCGTGCCGGCACCGGCATCGTTGGCAGTGTACGGATTGAGTTTCTCCGGGTCGGACAGCATGTGGCGCACCATCCAGTCGCCGTAGGTCGGCTCTTTTCCGCTCTCGTAGCGCAGCGGCACCTTCTCAATGCCGTCGAGCACGACGATATCCTTGGTACTCATGAGAATTTCCTGCACTACTTCCCATGATTCCTCTTCAGCGACGGCATGACCGCCGATGCAGACACCCAACCAAGCGACTACTACGGACATTCTAACTTTCGGCATATTCTCCCCTTTGTACTAACTAGCTAGCCACATCCCTTACACGAAGGTCAACCACCCGTGCCGATCCTCAACTCCGACGCGGACCACGGCGAAAAAGGCGTCTTGTATCTGCGCAGTGATCGACCCGCACTTCCCACAGCCGATCTGTACTTGGTCAATAGCGCGAATTGGCGTGATTTCGGCGGCCGTGCCAGTGAAGAAGATCTCGTCGGCGATGTAGAGGAACTCGCGCGGAATACCGCGCTGCTCGACTCGCATCCCCAGATCGCGTATCAGGGTAATGGCGGTGTGACGAGTGATGCCCGGCAGGATGGCAAAGCACGACTCGGGCGTATAGATCGAGCCGTTTTTGATGACAAAGATATTCTCGCCGCTGCCCTCGCTCACCAACCCATCCGTTCCCAAGACAATGCCCTCGTCATAGCCATTGGCATTGGCTTCGATCCGCACGAGCTGAGAGTTGAGGTAGTTGCCGCCGGCCTTGGCCAAGGCGGGAAACGTATTCGGGGCCATGCGGTTCCACGACGAGGTGCAGACCGAAACGCCGTTTTTCAGCGCCGCTTCTCCGAGGTACTCTCCCCATTCCCAAACGGCAATCACTACGTCAACCGGGCAGCCCATCGGATCAACTCCCAAGTTCTCATAGCCGCGGAAGACGACCGGGCGAATATAGCAGGCCGCGAGCTGATTGACGCGGATCGTCTCGAGGATGGCCTCTTTGATTTCCTCCCGCGTATAGGGAATGTCCATGCGGTAGATTTTGGCGGAATCAAACAATCTGTTGACGTGCTCGTCGAGGCGGAATACGGCCGAGCCTTTCGCGGTCTCGTAACAGCGAATGCCTTCAAAGACGCTCGAACCGTAGTGTACTACGTGGGAGAGCACGTGGATTTTGGCGTCGTCCCAATCAACCAATTGGCCATTGAACCAGATTTTATCGCATTTAGGCAGGGGCATGTAGAAAATCTCCTTGAGCAAGTATGCGAGTAATTAAGGTAACACCACGGCGAAACCGTTACCAGTGTTAGGCGATTACAACGTTCGCGTATAGGTTACATTCAAGCTGTTAAACGTACCGCTGCGCTGGCGACTGCGGCTACCGCGCAAGCTGAGCTTGTTGTCGCTGCCGACCGGATTGTAGTTAAAATTCGCCGCCAGAGTCCGGTGTTTGTTGCGGCGGTTGAGGGAACGCGACTGAGCGAGCGTGGAGTATTCGTAATCCCACTGGCGGTCGAGCTTGTAGGTGTAGGTTGCGCCGGCCGAGTAGTCGGTGCTAGGCGAGTAGGTCATGCCGAATTGAAGAGTGTATCTGGCGTTTTCTTCTTCGACAATCTGGGCACCGTTTTCCAAAATCAAGGTGCCGTCATCGTTGGCCGAATAGTTGTAGCGCGCGTTGAGCGCAAGGTCGTCAAGGACCTTGCGCCGTAGCGAGTGCGCCATGCTCCAGCCGCGGCGGATATTGCTTTTGCGCGACGACTCGCGGCGATTGACTTGGCGATCAAAATCGTAAATGATGCGCCGCGCGGAGACGCTGAATCGGTGCGAAAAGGACGCGCCCAAACGCTCGTAATTGGTGCCGATATTGAGCGAAATGTCGCGGTTGCGCGAGTTATCTACAGCGCGGGTGGCATGCAAGTTCACGCGATGCAAAAAGCTATTTTTGAGGTCAACGCTGAGCTTGGCACCCGAGCGCAGGGTGCCGTCATAGCTGAGGCTCACACTGTTGTTGAAGGTGTCGCGGTCCTGCTTGCGATCCCCTGGATTTTCCGAGCGTTTGATCTCGCCAAAGGTCGCCAACCGCAGCGAGTGCCCATCGGCTAGGGGCCAGTTGAGAGAGCCATTGAGAAAAAAATTGCGATTGATCTCGTCGGAGCTTGGATCGCGGCACGTTCCGTCCGCCGAGCGCGTGAAGTGGCTATCGCAAAGGCTGGTATCAGGCACCCGCACTGCCAGTCGGCGCACGTCGCTGCCTCTGAAGCGGACGCTGGTGTTGAGAACCAGCTTCTCGACCAGCTTGCCCGAAAGGGACGCGTCCCAGCTAAAGTTCTCGCCGAGGCGATCCTTGCCAAAGAAGCGGTTGTCTAAATCCTGGATCGCGTTGGCGGTGTTGGTGTGCTCGTTCTGCCTGTACGAGGCGCGGTTTTTTATTTTAAAGCGCCCTAGGTCAAAATCCACGTTGGAGGAGAAGCTAGTGCCGCGCGTTTCCGCCAACTCGGCGCTGACCACTGTGTCGCGCATCACAGCCTCGCCGACTGTAGCCTCGCTGATGGCGCGGCGCGAGAGACCCCTCTGAGAGCGGTTTTCAGACATACTCAGGCCGATGCGCACGTCGCCGGGAAAAGTATAGCTCACATTGCCGCTCAGCCGCTCGCTGCGATCCTTGTTGTGCTCGAGCGTATCGTCTGTTTTGCTCAGCGAAATCGAGTTATTCAGCTTCTTGTCCGCAATCTCAATGTCGGGCGAGACCCGCAGCGAAGCATTGTAGCGGATCCCGGTCTCCTTGATGGTGCTGTCTAGGCTGGCGCGGCTAGCGCGGGTGGCCGTGATTAGGCTCGGAGTCAGGTTGGCACTCAGGCTCTTGAATGGACCGCTGCTCAACGGCTTAGACCTAAATCCAAAGTTAAAGGACTGGCTGCGCGTCTTCTGCTTGTGCAGCGTTACGTTGCGCGTGCTCATGCTGGCACCGAGGCTGATGGTGGCCTTTGGGCCGAGAATGGGATAGTTGACCGAAGATCGGCCCGAGGCATTGTCCTGCCAGCTCTTGCCGGTGCTGCGATCATCGAGGCTAAACCCCATTCTCGCGTTTGCGTTAATCGTCAGCTTGGAGGTCGAGTCCCCCACCGCCGAGAACCGCACAGGCGTCGAGTAGCTCCAGCTAGGAAATGAATGGTTCCAAGAGGTTCGGGAACTGGAGCGGCTGAAGTTGAGCGAGTACTGTCCATCGGCCGCCGTCCATGCGACCAACACCAGCCAACTCGCGTGCCACAAGACCGGCTTCACGGCCTATCCTTTCTCAAATGCCAGTAGGCGTCGCTCAGCCGGATGAATTCATCTAGCGACAATTCCTCCGGGCGGCGCGTTAGTTCGATCCCCGCCTGCTGGCCCAGCGTTTCTAGCCAAGGCCGCCCGCCCTCGGGATTGAGACCGAGGAGTGAATTGCGCAGCATCTTGCGCCGCTGGCCAAAGGCTCGGCGCACCAAGCGATCGAAGCAGTCCGCGTCCTGTACTGCATAGCGGGGCTTGGGAGCAAAGCGCAACTCGACTACGGACGAATCCACGGCCGGCACGGGCCGGAAGCAATCGCGTTCCACCTGCAAACGCATCTCCACTTCGGCGCGCATGGCCACCAGCACGGACAACAAGCTGTAATCCTTTGAACCGGGGCTGGCGACCAAGCGCCGGGCTACTTCGCGTTGGACCATGACGATGGCACGACTGATACAATCGGCGTGAGCGAGAAGGTGAAAGATCAGTGGAGCGGTGATGTTGTAGGGAAGATTGCCGACGATCAACAGGCGGCACCCGCCCGCTTCCCGCAGGACCTCCCCGAGATCGACTTGCAGAATATCTCCTTCGATCAAGCGCAACTTACGCGCATCTTGGCGTGCGCGCAGTAAGGCCACCAAGTCGCGGTCAATTTCCACAGCCACTAGGCGATCCACAGCAGCGAGCAGCACTTCAGTCAACGCGCCTCGGCCTGGGCCAATCTCGACTACCACCTCACCAGCGGCCGGGCGCACTAGCCCAGCAATGGCCTCTATGACACCTCGGGCGACGAGGAAATGCTGGGCAAAGCGCAACCGAGGTCGGTGGGCGTTTACCAACGTCGCGCCCTCACCAAGCTGGGATCGGGTGGGGGCATCCGTGCTGTTCCCCCTTGGCACAAGCCACGCCACAGGTCGGTCAGCACCAACTGCGGATTGGCATTGTGCCCTAGGGCCTCAGCTGCTCGATCGATCTCCAAGGCGACTCGGACCGCGTCTATTTTTTCTAGCAAGTCTTCCAAATAAGGACGCCGATCTACTTGGACGACGGACGCGCCTTGGCCGTGCGACAACAGGAAGAGATCCCGTAGATACAGGCCGCAGACTTGCAAAAAACGCTCTAATTGCCCCCGATCCCCCCCCAACTCAGCGAGGACGCTCCAATAGACCTCGTCCCGCTGCTCCGAGCCACCACTGAGAAACGACTCAACTAGCTGCCGCGTTCCGTCAAACGCCCCGGCAGCCACCTCTTTGGCCTGCTGCAACGAGCCGGCCCCCATGCGCACGGCCAGTTCTAAACGCTCCCCAGCCACGCCCTTTTGTTCGAGCTGCGCCCGCAAGGTCGCTGCATCTAAAGGACTCAAAATCATGCGCTGGCAGCGCGAGAGCACGGTGGGCAAAAGGCGCTCTGGTGCAGCCGAAACCAGTGCGACGACGGCCCGAGGCGGGGGCTCTTCCAAGAGTTTGAGCAGTGAATTGGCACCCGCTGGGTGCATTCGCTCGGCGGCGAAGATCAGGCCAACTTTGCGCTGGGATTCCGTCGGCGCAAATGCCAACTCCCTTTGCAACTGGCGCAGGTGCTCCACCGCGATATTGGCGTTGCCGGGAATAGCTGCGCCCGCGTCGTGAACGTACTCCACTACGGACTCGCGCAAGTCCGCCAGCGCAAGCCGCTGCTTGCCTCGGCGAGGAGGTAGTGGCAATGCGGTGTGGAGGTCGGGATGTATGAACGAAGCGACTTTGCGGCAACTCGGGCAACGATTGCAGGCGGAAGGGCCGCTGTCTGTACACAATAGGGCCTGCGCCCAAGCGAGTGCAAAGCGTCGTTTGCCGGTTCCCTCGGCTCCGCAGATGAGAACCGCATGGGGGATGCGGCCCGATTCGAGCCACGCTGCGGCCACGGCCCCAGCCCGATCTCGACGAGCCAGATCGCTAAACTCCCCGGATTGCGAGGTACCGCCCGTGCTGTACAAGCCGATCCCTATTTCTGCAACAAGCTCGCTTGGTTGTCCAGAGCAAAAAAGTGGGCTTTGTCGATCTCGACGGCCAACCGTACCGTTTGGTCAACTTGCGGCATGTGTAGCGGATCAACGCGGGCGACAAAAGCGGTCTTGCCAGTGGTCAGATTGAGAAAGACCTCATTGCCCATCGGTTCGACCACTTCGACTTTGGCCGCAATTTCGACGGTCTCGACATTGCGGCCAATAGTATCCGGGTCGTGGATGTCTTCCGGGCGGATGCCCAGCGTCACCTCCTGCCCCATGTAGCTGCCTAGCTGGTCGCCGTGGCCGGCGGGCAGGGCGAGTTGCACATTGCCTTCGTCGAAGACTATGCCGCTGCCGTTGGAGGCCAGCGTACCGCGGATGAAGTTCATGGAAGGGCTGCCGATAAAGCCGGCGACGAACTGGTTGACAGGTTTGTTGTAGAGATGGAGGGGTTTATCGATCTGTTGGATTAGGCCATCGCGCATGACCACGATGCGGTCTCCCATGGTCATCGCCTCGACTTGGTCGTGCGTCACGTACACCATGGTGGCCCCTAGACGGGTGTGCAACTTGCTGATCTCGGTGCGCATCTGCACCCTCAGCTTGGCGTCGAGGTTGGAGAGCGGTTCGTCAAAGAGAAATACCTTGGGCTTGCGGACGATGGCGCGCCCCACTGCCACGCGCTGGCGCTGACCACCCGAAAGCGCTTTGGGCTTGCGCTCTAGCAATTCTTGGATGCCGAGTATATCGGCTGCTTCTTGCACCCGTGTCTCAATCTCATCTTTGGGATATTTCCGCAGCTTGAGCCCAAAAGCCATGTTTTGATAGACGCTCATGTGCGGATAGAGTGCATAATTCTGAAATACCATGGCGATGTCGCGGTCTTTGGGGGGCACGTCGTTGACGATCGTCCCATCTATCGAAATATCACCGGCGGTGATTTCCTCAAGCCCGGCGATCATCCGCAGCGTCGTGGACTTGCCGCAACCCGAGGGGCCGACGAGTACCACGAATTCCTTGTCCCTGATCTCGATATTGGCGTCGTCCACTGCCACCACATCTTTGTCGTACACTTTGCGAACATTCTTCAGAATTACTTCAGCCATCGCGTCCCTCTTCTGCTGTTATAAGCTCTGGCGGTTATTTGTCGCCAAAGGGTTAAGTATAATAAATAAATTACGAAATCTCTATGTTGTATTCCATTAAAACGGCGTCGTCTGGGGGATCGCTGTAGTACGCCACCCGCCGCCCTACGACCCGGAATCCCGCCTTGCGATAGAGCGCCCGCGCAGCCCGATTTGCCGAGCGCACTTCGAGCGCACAACAGCTAGCGCCCTGTTCTGCGGCCACGCGCAACATCTGCCCCAACAACTGCCCACCCCACCCCCGGTTCCGATATGCCGAATCTACCGCGAGATTGGCGAGGTGAAAATCGCGGTCGGCGAAATAACCCATCGCATAGCCGATCAGCTCGCCGTAGTGCAAAAGCCCCAAACACAGGGCATCTCTATCGGCCAGTAGGTAATAAAAATCGGCCTCGCTCCACGGATTGGCGAAAGAGCCTCGCTCAATCTCCATCACGCGATGTAGGTGGATCGGCCCTAACGAAACGAAGCGACTCTCGCCGCTCATGCCCGCGCTAGGGGACGAGCATCGGGCGAGCGCAAGTAATCGGGTTCCACTGAGGCCAGGTCCGCAGTTTGGCCTTTCTCCAGCTTGGATAGCGCCAGCCAGCCAATAGTTCCGGCGTCGGGACGGGCGCAGGACAGGGGGGCAAATTGCGCGGCTGGGTTGCCCGCCAACAGCTCGCGATAGGCCGTGGCCCCGTCCCCGGTGTAAATCGTCGGCTCGTTGACTCGCTCTTGAGCCAACTGTGCTGGCGCGATGGCCCGGGGCGGTACCAGTTCGACCGGAACGCCCGTCGCCGTGTCGTAGAGCGCAGCATAGACCTCGCGCTTGCGCGCGTCGAGGACAGTACAAATAGGCACGTGGGCAAAGGGCAGACGAGCAGCCAGTGCTTCCAGCGTTGGAACAGTCACTAAATCCTTGTCCGCAGCCAAACACAAGCCCTTAGCTGCACTCAACCCGATCCGCAGGCCGGTAAACGACCCCGGCCCAATCGCGACGGCTACGGCCCGTACTTCCTCGACATCCATGTCTGTAGCCTCTAGTGCTGCCTCCATCTCACTGAACAGCCGCTGTGAATGCTGCAATCCTACATCGAAATAACGGCTGACAATGATCCCTGCTGCCGCACAGAGCGCCACGCTGCCGACCGGGGTGGCCGTATCCAATGCCAGAATCACGCCGCAGCCGCGCACGCTCACAGCAACTCCAATTGCTCGCCAGCGCTTGGCGGTGGCTTGAGGCCAAGGCGCTCCCAAGCTCGCGGCATGGTCACGCGGCCCTTGGGGGTGCGCTTAATAAACCCTTCTTTGATCAAATACGGCTCGACCACTTCCTCGATTGTCTCGGCCTCCTCGCCGATTGTGGCCGCTATATTGCTCAGGCCGACCGGGCCGCCGTTGAATTTTTCAATAATGGCCCGCAGCAACGTGATATCCATCTTATCGAGCCCCATCTCGTCGACATCTTGGATGACGAGTGCCTTTTGCACCACCTCGGCATCGATCTCGCCTTCTCCTTCTACTTGGGCAAAATCGCGCGCTCGGCGCAGCCAGCGCTTGGCAATCCGCGCCGTCCCGCGGGAGCGACGGGCAATTTCCATCGCGCCTGACTCTGAGACCGATAAATTCAGCAGGCGAGCGTCGCGCTTGACGATCGCGGCGAGTTCGGCGACCGAGTAGTAGTCGAGGTGGGCATTGAGTCCAAAGCGCGCGCGCATCGGCGAAGTCAACAAGCCCTGGCGCGTAGTGGCCCCGATTAAGGTAAAAGGCTCCAATGGTACGCTGACCGAGCGAGCCGCTGGACCTTGGTCGATGATAATATCGATTTTGAAGTCCTCCATCGCCGAGTACAGGTATTCCTCGACCACGCGGTTGACGCGGTGAATCTCGTCGATGAAAAGCACGTCACGCGGCTCCATAGTCGTGAGCATACCAGCCAAGTCGCTCGGACGCTCGAGCAAAGGCCCTGACGTGGGATAGATTTCAACGCCGAGCTCTTTGGCGATCACATACGAAAGCGTCGTCTTGCCCAGACCAGGCGGACCGTATAGCAACACGTGATCCATGGCTTCGCCGCGCTGTCGAGCAGCTTCAATGGCTATGCCGAGTTGCTGCTTGGTCTTCTCCTGGCCGAGCATCTCGGCAAGGGACTGCGGACGCAGCGTATTGTCGAATTGAAGGTCGTCGTTTCCGCCACTGGGATCTATGGGGCGATGGTCCATAGCCACGCCTTCAGCGTTCCTTGAGAGCCAGTTTGATTAGCTGTTGCACACTCAGGTCGGCGCCGTGCTTTTCGACGGCCTTGCGCACCACTTGGCGCGCGGCAGGTGCTGCGTATCCCAATGTCATCAGGGCCTTTGCCGCTTCCTCGCTCACGCCAGCTTTGGCTTGCAAGACCGCTTCGCCTGCTGCCGAGGCGCTCAAGCGAACCTTGTCCTTTAGATCGAGCACCAAGCGTTCTGCGGTCTTGCGACCAATGCCCTTGATCGCGGTCAGTTCGGCTACGCGCTCCTGCAAGATAGCCTCCTGCAAATCGTGCAGGGTCATGCCCGACAGCACGGTCAATGCCGAATGAGGACCGATACCCGAAACGCCGATCAGCAACTCGAAGATCTCTCGCTCTTCCTCATCGGCAAAGCCAAAAAGCTCCATGCGATCTTCGCGCACGTAGAGATAGGTAGAAAAATGGACCGCCTCGGAAGTTGGGGGCAGTTGGTCGAAAGTAATCAGGGATATGGCTAAACCATAACCCACACCCCCGACATCAACGACGGCATGGGTAGGTGATTTGGACAGGAGTGTTCCGCGCAGGTGTGTTATCACGGATCTACCTAACGCCGCACCATGCGGCTGAGCAAAGCCTCTATCTCAGGCTTGCGCTGTCCTTGGCCCTCGCATAAAATCCGGCCGGACTGCTGGGTGTGACATAACGCGATAGCCAAGGCGTCTGAGGCGTCGAGAGGCTTGGGGCGTTCTTTCAGACCCAAAGTGCGGGCCACCATGAACTGGACCTGTTGCTTGGTCGCTTGGCCATTCCCGGTCACAGATCTTTTAACCATCGTCGGCGCATAGTGGGCAATGGGCAAGCCGGCTTTGCGCATGGCGATGAGCAGGGCACCTCTCGCTTGGCCCAGCTTGGCCGCCGCGGTGGCGTCCTTGCCGAAGAACGTGGTTTCGATCGCGCCCTCGTCTGGGGCGTATTCGCCGATGAGCCGCGTCATCTCATCGAATATGAAAACCAGCCGATCCTCGAATGCATCTTCCTTAGGGCGAATACAGCCGCAGTCAACATAGCAGGCCTTGCGCTTGCTGTATTCTACGAAGCCGTAGCCCGTGCTCGTGCTGCTAGGATCTACTCCAAGGACAAGCAAAGCGAAGACCCACTAGACCTGAGCCATGAGTTTTTCGAGCTCGTCTTCTCGGAGATCGAAATTGGAAAAGACCTTCTGTACGTCGTCTAGATCCTCCAATGCTTCTAGGAGGTAGATAATTTTCTCGGCCTCTTCTCCTTGTACTTCGAGCATGTTTTCGCGTTTGGGCATCCAAGCCAACGTCGCCTGGGCGAAGGCGATGCCGTTGTCCTCCAGTGCCTTTTTAACCGGCACCAAGTCGGCAACCGGAGTCGTTACTTCGTGGACTTGGTCACCATCTTGGATATCCTCACCTCCCGCATCTACGATCGCCAATAGGAGGTCATCTTCGGAGACGTTGGCCTTTTCTACTTCGATAACGCCCTTGTGTTCAAACATCCAAGCTACCGCCCCACTCTCTGCGAGGTTGCCGTTGTATTTAGTAAATACGTGGCGGATTTCCGAAACCGTGCGGTTGCGGTTGTCCGATAAGGTTTCGACGATGATGGCCACCCCACCGGGTCCATAGCCTTCAAAGAGTCCCTCCTCGTATATCGCCCCCGGCTCATCGCCAGTGCCGCGGCGTATGGCGCGCTCAATAGTTGTTGCGGGCATATTGGCCGCTTTGGCATTCTGGACTGCCGTGCGCAGACTTGGATTGGCCCCTTCATTACCTCCGCTGCGGGCCGCCACTGAAATCTCGCGGATCAACTTCGTAAAGACCTTGCCGCGCTTGGCGTCGTTGGCACCTTTTTTGCGCTTGATTGTACTCCATTTGGAATGGCCAGACATCGGCTTTATCTCCTTGCCAATCCCCGCCCGCGCTCTCACTACTCAAAGCAGAAGCACCGCTCGGAGAAAATCGACTGTTTTCTATGACAGTATTAAGATAAAAAAACCCGCGCAATCCAAAAAGCAAAGGGCCGCCGACCGATTGGCCGACCGCCCTTCACAACGGGTGAAAGCAAGTTGCTCAGGCCGCTTCTTTACCCTTATTTTTTTGCGAGTTCTCGATGACTTTAGCCATGATATCCCCGGGAACTTCCTCGTAGCGGTCGAATCGCTGAGCATGGAATCCCTTGCCCTGCGTCATGGAGCGCAGCAACGTAGCATAACGGTCTATTTCGGCTAAGGGGGCCTCGGCGTGGATGACCTGGAAATGGCCATCCGCGTCCATGCCGCTGATCCGACCTCGCCGCGACGAAAGGTCACCCATTACGTCGCCCATAAATTCCTCGGGCACCGTAATCTCCAAGTGATAAACAGGCTCTAGCAAGATCGGCTTGGCTTTGAGGAAGGCGTCCTTGAAGGCATGGGAACCGGCCAATTTAAAAGAAACTTCATCCGAATCTACCGGATGGTGCTTACCGTCGTACACAGTAACAGCCACATCAATGACTTGGTAACCGGCCACTGGCCCCTCGCTCAGCGTCTCGACGACGCCCTTTTCCACCGCGGGGATGAAGTTACTCGGGATATTGCCGCCGACGACCTCATTGAGAAACTCAAAACCTTCACCGCGCCCTTTAGGGGCAATGCGTATAAACACCTCGCCAAACTGCCCCCGTCCGCCCGACTGCTTCTTGTGCCGATATTGCGCATCGGCATTGCCGCGGATCGTTTCTCGATAGGGAATCCGCGGCACCTCCATATCAATCTCCACGCCAAATCGCTCTTTCAGGCGACTAACGATAATTTCCAGATGCAACTCTCCTTGGGTGAGCAGAATCGTTTGGCGGACCTCACCGTCGTATTTCATGATGAAGCTCGGATCTTCCTCGTGCAATTGGGAAAGTCCGGTAGCGACGCGGTCCTCGCCGCCCTGCTCCTTGGCGTGAATAGCCACGCGAATTAGCGGCTCCGGGAATACAATGCCCGGCAGTTTCAACGACGCGCCCTTGGCGCAAAGCGTATCGGTCGTATGGGTGTCCTTGAGCTTGACTAAGGCGACGATATCGCCAGCCTCGGCACTTGCGACTTCGGTCCGCTTGTTGCCGTTGAGGTGATAGATCTGGCCAATGCGCTCGGTGGCGCGCTTGCTTGAGTTGGCCACTTCGTCGCCGGGCTTGATCGCTCCAGAGAAAAGGCGCAATAGGGAAAGCTCACCTACGTGCTGCTCTGCCAAGGTCTTGAACACCAGAGCAGCCAAGGGCGCAGTAGCGGTACCTTCAAGCTCAGCCTCCTGTTCCTCGCCATCTTGGAATCTGAGTTCTGCCGCTTCGACCGGTGACGGACCGTATTGCACCAAGGCGTCGAGCAGCCGATCAATGCCGACATTGTTGTAAGCATCCCCAAAAAAGACTGGAAAAATTTCGCGCCGTAACATAGCCTGACGCAAACCAGCAACTAAATCCTCTGTGGTCAGTTCGCCCTCGCTGAAATACTTCTCCATCAGTTCTTCGTCGGTCTCGGCGATGGATTCTACCAATTGCTCGCGCAACTCTTCGGCGCGGCTTTGGACCTCGTTAGGTATGTCTCCTTCTGTGGCTTTACCATCCTGGTACGCATAGGCTCTCATCGCAACCAGATCGACAATATGGTTGAATCCCTCGCCGGGATTTACCGACATTTGCAAAGGCACGACTTGGCGCCCGAAACGCTCTTGAAGCATTTCTAAGACCTGATCGGCGTCGGCATCGGCGCGGTCCATCTTGTTGATGAATAGTACCCGGGACAAGTTGTAATCGGCAGCGAAATTCCAAGTCCGCTCAGTGCCGATCTCTATCCCGGTAACCGAATCGACGACAGTGACCATTGCGTCGGACACGCGCAGTGCCGACTTGGCCTCAGAGATAAAATCTGCATACCCCGGCGTATCAATTATGTTGAGGTGATGATCCTGCCACTGGCCATTCAGCAAAGAGACCTTGAGCGAAATCTGACGCTCAATCTCGGCCGAATCATAATCTGATGTGGTCGTCCCGTCATCAATGCGTCCCAAGCGATTTACGACGCCCATGTTGAATAACATGGCCTCAGACAGCGCTGTTTTACCTGCGCCGCTATGACCACACAGAGAGAAATTCCTCGTTTGTTCGCTCAATTTGCCTCCTCCTGAATTAAGAGAAGTGCTTAATTAATTGGCCTACCTTGGCGTTGTCAAGGTATTTTCCACAGACACAAAAAAGCCCACCCCCAAAGGGATGGGCTTTTAAAAAAATCCGGCAGCGTCCTACTCTCCCACTAGGCGACCCCAGCAGTACCATCGGCGCAAAAGGGCTTAACGGCTCTGTTCGGAATGGGAAGAGGTGTTTCCCCTCCGCTATGACCACCGGAAAACTCAAATTCTCTTCAACAACCGAATACAGGCCCACACCAAAAGCAATGCAAAACTCCAGTATTGCTGCGATAATAAATTGGTCAAGCCGCACGGCCAATTAGTATTGTTCGGCTTCACACATTGCTGCGCTTCCACCTGCAACCTATCAACCTCGTAGTCTACGAGGGGCCTTTAGGTAGGTTAACCCTACGGGATATCTAGTTTTGGAGTGGGCTTGACGCTTAGATGCTTTCAGCGTTTATCCCTTCCGAACGTAGCTACCCAGCGGTGCTCCTGGCGGAACAACTGGTAGACCAGAGGTCCGTCCAACCCGGTCCTCTCGTACTAGGGTCAGATCTCCTCAAATATCCTACACCCACGGCGGATAGGGACCGAACTGTCTCACGACGTTCTGAACCCAGCTCGCGTAGCGTTTTAATTGGCGAACAGCCAAACCCTTGGGACCTTCTCCAGCCCCAGGATACGCTGAGCCGACATCGAGGTGCCAAACTGCCCCGTCGCTATGGGCGCTTGGGGGCAATAAGCCTGTTATCCCCGGAGTACCTTTTATCCGTTGAGCTTCGGCGCTTCCACACGCAACCGTCGGATCACTAAGCCCTGCTTTCGCACCTGCTCGACTTGTAGGTCTTGCAGTTAAGCTCCCTGTATGCCTTTACACTCTACGCGCGATTACCGACCGCGCTGAGGGAACCATTGGGCGCCTCCGTTACTCTTTAGGAGGCAACCGCCCCAGTTAAACTACCCACTTGGCACTGTCTCCGATCCTGATCAAAGGACCAAGGTTAGAATTTTAACAAGGCAAGGGTGGTATTTCAAGGTCGGCTCCACGGAAACTGGCGCTCCCGCTTCATAGCCTCCCACCTATCCTACACGTGCAGTGCCAAAATCCAATACCAAGCTGTAGTAAAGGTTCACGGGGTCTTTCTGTCCTGCCGCGGGTATCCGGCATCTTCACCGGAACTACAATTTCACCGAGTCCCTCGTTGAGACAGTGGCCAAGTCGTTACACGATTCGTGCAGGTCGGTTTTTAGCCGACGAGGAATTTCGCTACCTTAGGATCGTTATAGTTACGACCGCCGTTTACTGGAGCTTCGATTCAAAGCTTCGCTCCCGAAGGAGCTAACTAATCCTCTTAACTTACCAGCACCGGGCACGTGTCAGTCCCTATACATAGCCTTGCGGCTTAGCAGAGACCTGTGTTTTTGGTAAACAGTCGCCCAGCCCGTTTCTCTGCGGCCCCTTTGGACTCCACCCGCGAGGGGCTTCATCTACTGAGGGCATCCCATCTTCCGAAGTTACGGGATCATTTTGCCGAATTCCTTAACGAGGGTTCACTCGCGCACCTTTGGATACTCTCCTCATCTACCTGTGTTGGTTTGCGGTACGGGCACCTACAGAACTAACATAGAGGTTTTTCTAGGCAGCATGATTAGGGTCAGTTTATGCCGTTAGACGGCTCCCCATCGCTTCTCGGGGTTAGCGGCCAGCCGGATTTACCTAGTTGGCCCCCCTACGAGCTTAGACCAGCATTTCCAGTCGCTGGCTGACCTTTCACTTCTGCGTCACCCCATAGCTCGAACGCTCTGTAAGTGGTACAGGAATATTTAACCTGTTTTCCATCGCCTACGCCTTTCGGCCTCAGCTTAGGTCCCGACTAACCCCAGGAGGACGAGCCTAGCCCAGGAAACCTTAGATTTTCGGTGAGCGGGATTCTCACCCGCTTTATCGCTACTCATGCCGACATAATCACTTCCATCTCGTCCAGCGAACCTTGCGGTTCGCCTTCAGCCTACTATGGAACGCTCCCCTACCAATCCGCACTTCGCGAACGAAGTGCGAAGTCCGCAGCTTCGGTGGTAAGCTTAGCCCCGGTACATTGTCGGCGCGAGATCACTTGACTAGTGAACTATTACGTACTCTTTAAATGATGGCTGTTTCTAAGCCAACATCCTAGCTGTCTCAGCAATCTCACATCCTTTTGATCACTTAGCTTACACTTAGGGACCTTAGCTGGCGATCTGGGTTGTTTCCCTCTCGCGTACGGAGTTTATCCCTCGCACGCTGACTCCCTTGGAATAAGTCAATGGCATTCGGAGTTTGGTTCGGTTTGGTAAGCGGGTAAGCCCCCTAGCCGATCCAGTGCTCTACCTCCACGACTCTTTTACAAGAGGCTAGCCCTAAAGCTATTTCGGGGAGAACCAGCTATCTCCAGGTTTGATTGGCCTTTCACCCCTACCCACAGCTCATCCGAGAACTTTTCAACGTTCGGCGGTTCGGACCTCCACAAGATTTTACTCCCGTTTCATCCTGGCCATGGGTAGATCACCTGGCTTCGGGTCTACTGCATGCAACTGAACGCCCTATTCAGACTCGCTTTCGCTACGGCTCCTTCACTGAATGAATTAACCTCGCTGCATACAAGTAACTCGTCGGCTCATTATGCAAAAGGCACGCCGTCAGGGGACAAGCCCCCTCCGACTGCTTGTAAGCGTACGGTTTCAGGTACTATTTCACTCTCCTTCTCGGAGTACTTTTCACCTTTCCCTCACCGGTACTAGTGCGCTATCGGTCACGAGAGAGTATTTAGCCTTGGAGAGTGGTCTCCCCAGCTTCCCACAGGGTTTCCCGTGCCCCGTGGTACTCGGGAACGTCATAGGGAAGTCGACTACCATTTCGCCTACAGGACTATCACCTTCTGTGGTAGAACTTTCCAGAACACTTCGACTATGGTGTCGATTGGTAACTTCCCGACAAGTCAGCACCCTTGTCAAATGACGCCCCACAACCCCACCTGTACAACGCGTACTGGCTTTAACATACAGGCAGTTTGGGCTGCTCCCCGTTCGTTCGCCACTACTAGGGGAATCGCGGTTGCTTTCTCTTCCTAGGGGTACTTAGATGGTTCAGTTCCCCCCGTTTGCTCCTCTCGGACTATGTGTTCATCCGAGGGTAGTGCAGCATGACCTGCACTAGGTTGCCCCATTCGGAAATCCCCGGATCAAAAGTTATTTGCACCTCCCCGAGGCTTATCGCAGCTTATCACGTCCTTCATCGCCTTCTCGTGCCAAGGCATCCACCGTACGCCCTTTGTAGCTTGACCAAAAATCACTGTCACAACACTACTAGAGGTAATGCATCGCGGTGTCTCGAATAGTAAGCACATAACGTACTTCCACTCGGTAAACCTTGATTATTAATTGGTGTGAACCTGTATTCGATTGTCAAAGAGCAAAAGCCTGAATGGTGGGGGTAGGTGGAATTGAACCACCGACCTCACGCTTATCAGGCGTGCGCTCTAACCACCTGAGCTATACCCCCGAAAATCGAATAACGCACATGAGGGCAGGTCAAGGAGTAAAACATTGACCTAGGCGGATAATGTCGGGAGTCTAAAACTCCCAATAATCCCCTTAGAAAGGAGGTGATCCAGCCGCACCTTCCGGTACGGCTACCTTGTTACGACTTAGCTCGAATCGACAGCTCCACCTTCGGCACTTCCCTCCTTGCGGTTAGGATCGCGACTTCAGGTGTTTCCGTCTTTCCTAGCTTGACGGGCGGTGTGTACAAGACCCGGGAACGTATTCACCGCGGCATGCTGATCCGCGATTACTAGCAATTCCAGATTCATGGAGTCGAGTTGCAGACTCCAATCCTAACTGAGACTGGTTTTTTGGGATTGGCTCCACCTCGCGGTATCGCGACCCTTTGTACCAGCCATTGTAGCACGTTTGCAGCCCAGGACGTAAGAGCCATGATGACTTGACGTCATCCCCACCTTCCTCCTGCTTATCACAGGCTGTCTCCTTAGAGTTCCCAGCATTACCTGATGGCAACTAAGGATAGGGGTTGCGCTCGTTGCGGGACTTAACCCAACATCTCACGACACGAGCTGACGACAGCCATGCAGCACCTGTCTCGAGGTTCCCTAAGGCACCCTCCTGTTTCCAAGAGGTTCCTCGGATGTCAAGCCCTGGTAAGGTTCTTCGCGTTGCATCGAATTGAGCAACATGCTCCACTGCTTGTGCGGGTCCCCGTCAATTCCTTTGAGTTTCAGCCTTGCGGCCGTACTCCCCAGGCGGGGTACTTAATGCGTTAGCTACGGCACTGAGGGGGTCAATGTCCCCCAACACCTAGTACCCATCGTTTACGGCTAAGACTACCAGGGTATCTAATCCTGTTTGCTCCCTTAGCTTTCGCACCTCAGCGTCAGTACCAGCCCAGGAATCCGCCTTCGCCACTGATGTTCTCCCAGATATCTACGCATTCCACCGCTACACCTGGGATTCCGATTCCCTCTGCTGGACTCAAGGTGTGCAGTTTCGGCTGCAGTTCTCTGGTTGAGCCAGAGGATTTCACAACCGACTTGCATACCCGCCTACGTGCCCTTTACGCCCAGTAAATCCGAACAACGCTCGCTCCCTACGTATTACCGCGGCTGCTGGCACGTAGTTAGCCGGAGCTTCCTCTGAAGGTACCGTCAAGCAACGAGCGGTATTAACGCCCGCGCCTTCTTCCCTTCTGACAGGAGTTTACACCCCGAGGGGCTTCATCCTCCACGTGGTGTCGCTGCATCCGCCTTTCGGCGATTGTGCAAATTTCTAGACTGCTGGCTCCCGTAGGAGACTGGCCCTTATCTCAGTGCCAGTGTGGCCGTTCACCCTCTCAGGCCGGCTACGCATCGTCGCCTTGGTAGGCCATTACCCTACCAACAAGCTAATACGACGCGGGCCCATCCCTAGGCGGCAGCTTACAAGTAGAGGCCACCTTTAAAAACGAGTCATCAACTCGCCTTGTCATTCGGTATTAGCACTTCGTTGGAAGTGTTATCCCCAACCCAGGGGCAGGTTGCCCACGTGTTGCTCACCCGTTCGCCACTGTACTCGTCACCCGAAGGTGACTTTCTCGTTCGACTTGCATGACTAAGACACACCACAAGCGTTAGTTCTGAGCCAGGATCAAACTCTCCGTGAGAAAATTTGATATACTACTTTCTGAAATCCAAGCTCTTCGACGCTGGACCCTCATGTACGTTATTCGATTTTCAAAGATCAACATCGCTCAGGTATCGAGCGTAACATTGGAAGATAAGATTCGACTCTCGCTCTGTCAAGAGCGAGAGAACAAAATAGCGGCTCCAAAGACAGAACTGACTCAATACTCCTACATCAACCCCAGCTAGCGGCTCCTTTCAATTCACCCTGCCTTTCTACGGCAATGCGCTCGAAGTAGCCGCTGCGGCGATAAGCACCTAGGGGATCGGCTTCGGCTCCTAGCTCCTGGCGTACAATCGCCAACAAGGGCCGCACATCTGTGTCATAGGCATTGCGCAAGACCTCTTCGCATGCCACTGCGTCCTCCTCTGCTTGGGCCTCAGCTAGTGCCGGGCGGTCGACCAGCAAGGCGCGGGCATAGGCCGTCTGGATATTGAGTACCGACTGGATCATTGCCTCGACTTTGGGCTTGATAATATGGCTTTGGTCGATCATGTAGGCGATATTCGCCGCTGCGACACCGCGCCGCTCAGCGTTGAGGATCTCGTGGTAAATCAGAAAAACCTCATAGAGGTTGACCGACCCGGTGGTCACATCATCATCGGCGTATTTGCGGTTGTTGAAGTGAAAACCACCCATCCGCCCCTCGTCGAGGAGCAAGGCCACGATGTGCTCAATGTTGGTGGAAAGAGGATGGTGCCCTAGATCAACCAGCACTTCGGCCTGCGGCCCGGCCTTAATGGCGAAATTTAGCGCCATACCCCAGTCGGCAATGTCAGTATGGTAAAAAGCCGGCTCGAAGAATTTGTATTCAATGAGCATCCGCGCCCCTTCGGGCAATATTGCGTGCGTCTCACTCAGACATTCTTCAAAGCGCCGCTTGCGTGCGATGATATCGTCTTGGCCCGGATAGTTCGTACCGTCGGCAAACCAAAGGCTTAGCACTGTAGACCCTATCTTCTGCATGATATCCACGCACTCGTGCATGTGATCGAGTGCTTTGCGACGCACGGCCGGGTCCCTATGGCCGAAACTGCCCAATTTATACTCAGGCTCTTGGAAGACATTGGGATTGATTGCTCCGATACATACACCCAATTCCGTCGCTTCCTGCTGCAAGGCGTCGTAGTCATCCACTTTATCCCACGGGATGTGCAAAGCCACGCCGGGACAGACACCCGTCACCTTGTGCACCTGGGCCGCATCGGAAAGCCGCTCGTGGACATCGCGAGCGGCACCGGGCTGTTTGAAAACGCCAAAGCGCGTCCCAGAATTGCCATATCCCCAAGAAGGCGTCTCGATCTCTTGGGCTTTGAGCTTGGCTTTGACTTCTTCGACTTCGATACCTTGGCCTGAGAGCATTTCGGCTAAAGCCGCGAATTGGTCCTCTATACTGTGCTGTGGAATTCCCATTCTACCTCTCCTTATAAATTTTAGTAGGTCAAATCGGGTACATCGGGACAGTAGTTACACGCAACCGCTGGGGCCTGCTCCCGTACTCACTCTTAGGCGTTCTGCAGAACTTGTAGTTGGAGTTCGAGGTTGCGCAACCCGACTTCACCGGACACGAGTGGCGTTAGTTTGGGCTGTATTGCCGCCTCGGCAAACCGGGCGATGAGCAGCGACATAAAATCATCGCCGATTAGCTCTGATTCACCCGTGCTGAGCACTGAACAATAAGTCCCGTCGGGCGCAGACCGCCCCGTGCAATCGACCAAAAAGCCATTGACGCCGAATCGCCGCAGGGGTCGGCCCTCGTGCAAATCGCGGACGATGATTTCGCAACGACAACTGCCCGTCGCGTCGGCAAAACTGAAACAGGCCCGCACTTCCCCGCTCCCGGACTCCACTTGTAGCGAAGCAGGCTCTATGACTCCGTCGGGTATCCAAGCCAAGAGCATGCTCAAAGGATGGGGAGCCATATCGATCCATACCTCCGCGGCGCTGCGACGACGCCCTCGCGCCAAGGTCTCCATTTCCGCGTAAAAGGACTCTACTGTAGCAAGCACCCCACGGGCCTCTTCGTATAGCTGCCGGTAGTTGGGCAGCGCGGCAGCGTATTGAGTACAGACACCCAAGTGCAGATTGGTTTGCCGCGCCAAATCAACCAAGGCCCGCGCCTGCATCTGCGTCTGCTTCGGCCCATCCGAATGCCAGACTAAGGGCTTTTCACAGAGGGCGTGACAACCCCATTCAAGAGCACATTTGACACAGTCGAAATGGGCTTTGTTCGGCAAACAGACATCGACAACATCGGGCGCTTCTTCGGTCAGTAGCTGGTCCAAGTCCCAATAGCCTTGGCCCGAAAAGGGAAAAATATCGCGCAGAGCGCGCTCCGTAGCAGCGACACTTTCTCGACTGCGGCCTAAAAAGCCAACGACTTGAGCGCCGACGCGGTGGAACCACTTGGCGTGATGCTTGCCGATGCCACTGGCACCGGCGATGGCGACTCGCAGGGGCCCTTCCATTTCTCCTCCAACACAAAAAGAGCCGACAGCCCATCTGTCGGCTCTCCTAAAGCTAGTGGCCTTTAGCTTTAACTATTGCTTTTTTCGCGGTGACAACTTGGCCTCCTGAGCGCGTTGCTTCAAGCGCTTTTTGCGCCGCTGCCGCCGACTCCTCAATTCCTTATCCCGCATTCTGCCTTTACTTGAACCCATCGGTGTATCCTCCTAAGAATAAGAAGCGGTTGCCGGCAATATATCCGGCGGCACCGCTGAGGTCAAGCGAGGATCATCCGCAAAAGGGCCATGCGCACGTAGAGCCCGTTGTGGGCTTGGCGAAAATAGGCCGCCCGCGGATCCGCGTCCACTTCCGGGTCAATCTCATCGACGCGCGGCAGCGGATGCATGACCACAGCGTGTTCCTGCATACAGTTCATCACCGAGCGATCGACAATGTACTTGCCTCGCGCCTGCTCGTATTCTCCAGTGCGATCGCCAAAGCGCTCCTTTTGGATGCGCGTCTGATAGACGACATCGGCCTGCCTCGCCACCTCATGGAGGTCGTCCACCTCCTCGAAAGGGACTTGGTACCGCTGCAAATAATCCTTTATGTCATCCTTCATCCTCACCGTTTCAGGCGCAACAAAGTACATCTTAACGCCCTCGTACTTGGCCAGCAGATAGCACAGCGAACGCACCGTCCGTCCATTGGCCAAATCCCCCACCAGAGCAATGGTAATTTTTTCGAGGCGGCCGATCTCGCGCTGAATAGTAAAGAGATCCAAGAGGGCTTGGGTTGGGTGCTGCCCGGCACCGTCGCCGGCGTTGATTATCGGGATGCCAGCGACAGCAGCAGCTCGGTTGCTAGCCCCACTTTCGTAGTGTCGCAACACGATCACGTCCGAATACCCGGCAACGACGCGAATGGTGTCCTCAAGGGTCTCCCCCTTGGCCGCCGAAGAAAATTCCTGCGCGCTCTCGGTCGTAATGACAGCTCCGCCCAACCGCGTCATCGCCGATTCAAAAGACAGTCGAGTGCGCGTACTAGGCTCGTAGAACAGCGTCGCCATGACCCGGCGATTGAGAATATTGGATCCGTAGTGCTGAACTACTTGCTCCATCTCTTGGGCTGTCGAGAAAATGGCGTCTATCAAGTCTAGGTCAAATTGCTGCGCTTCGAGGACGTGATAAAGGCGATCCATCAGATGCTCCTCAACGGCCTTCTCGCTCCCCCAATACCGCCATAATCTCCGCCTCTGCCGCCACTTCCTCCCCCACTAGTGCTCGTCCTTGCAACTTACAGGATCCGCCCCGCTGCCTGAGCACTTTTAGCTCCAGTCGCAACTGGTCCCCCGGCACGACCGGGCGGCGAAATTTGCAGCGATCGATCCCGGCGAAAAAGGGCACCTTGGATTCGGGATTTTCCACGCCGCTCAGCATCATTGCGCAACCCGCTTGCGCCAGTGCCTCGACGATCAGTACCCCGGGCATGACCGGATAACCGGGGAAATGCCCTTGAAAAAACGATTCGTTGGCCGTCACGTTCTTCAAGGCCACGACGCGTTCCCCAGGTTCCAATTCGAGGATGCGGTCGATGAGTAGTAGCGGATAGCGGTGCGGCAATAAGTCGAGAATTTCCGTTAAATTCACTCCGGCTCCTCTTCTTTTTCCTTCTCCATCAGTTCCAGTAACTGCTCGGTTAGATCGTACTCTTCCTTGGCAAAAACCAGTCCACTCGAAGGCGCGGCAGCGTCGAAAATAAAGTCGTAGCCCTTTTCCTCGGCCATGCCCTGAATGGCATCGTTGATTTTTTGAAAGATCGGCTCGGAAAGCTCGATATTCTTGCGCATTAGCTCGCCTTCGGGGCCGAACTTCTCTTGGATAAACTGTTGAAGCTGCTGCCCTTTGGTATCAAACTCGACCTGTAGTTCCGCCTTTTTCGCTTCGCTCAGCAGCAACTCCTGCCGCCGAAAATCCTCTTGCAGCTTAAGCAGCTTGGCCTCGCGGTCCTTAGCTTGGTTCTCGTAGTCCTGACGTAGCTGGTCCAACGTGCGCTGCGCATCCCGGAATTCGGGCAGGCGCTCTTTGAGCACTTCCGAATCAATGTAGCCTATTTTCAACTGAGCCGAGGCACTCGTAGCCCAACAGGCCACGACGAGGGCGAACAGTAGGGCACGTTTCATATCTACTCCTCTTTATGGACGAGAATCAATGGGATTGAAGTTGCGTTCATTTTTTATTTCAACTGTGCTGCTCTTACTACAACATTGGAGCAAGAATTAGACTATTTGCGGTTGCGCCGCCTCAAGGAGAGACCACCAAAGCCGCTGATAACGGCAATATAAAACCCAACATCGTACCACCAGCCTGTGTTTTGCGGTTCATAGAGGCGGATGTCCGAGTTAAACAAGCCCCAGATGAGCGATATGGGAGCGATCCAACCGTGCCAGATTCCCCAGAAAAACCCGGCGGGATTCGCTTCAGTGTGTTTCCCGTCGCCAGGGACACATCCGGCAAGAGCAATCAAAACTATCAAGACAAGTATGCAGATCAACTGTTTGGCCATGGAAAATCCTGCGTCGATCCGTTTCTTTACACAACTCGCCGTTTGTCCTCATCCCAAGCCGAACTGTATAAGATACGACCTAGCATACATTTGTGAAACAGCGGACATAACAAGGCCCAAGATGCCAGACGACATCTTGGGCTTCGTCTTGTGCCCCTGAGATCAGAGCCTAGTAAAACTGCGGGCCGAACTGGAAGTGGGTCTTCCAGCCAGCCGGCGTGCCATCGATATCCTTGCGGTCAAAACCATAGCCGAAGTCGAAGCCGATCATCCCCAGCATCGGCGTCTGGACGCGAAAGCCAAAGCCCAGCGAACGCTTGAGATCCAAAGGGTTAAGCTCGGGAATCGTCGCCCAAGCGTTGCCAGCGTCTGCGAAGAGAATGCCGTACACTTGCTGCTCGGCTATCGGAAAGCGGTACTCTAGGTTCAACACCATCATCGAGCGGCCGCCGAGGGGAATCCCGCTGGCCTTGTCTCTCGGGCCCAAAGAGTAATCTGGATAGCCCCGGACCTGTCCGTCCCAGTAATCAATACCGCCTGGAGTAAACAGATCATAGTACGAAATGAGGCCGTCGTCCTCGTCGGAAAAACCATCTATGACCGCGGCTTTGGTCTCCAAACTCCAGACGAACTTCCACCAACTCGGCCGGTAATAGTTGAAATTCACTTCGTGGTTGTGGAAGTCCACATCGCCAGCCACGATCGAAGTCGCAACCGATGGAGTGTAGCTAAAAACCGTCCCCTTGGTCGGAAACTCGGCCCGGTCGCGCGTATCGCGCGTATAGATCAACTCAAAGCGGCTCGTAAGCCGATCTTGGTATCTGGGATCGCTTGCCAATGGAGCGTTGCCGTCTGCAAAGTCGGAATAGCCTTGGCTATAAAGGCGATAGCCTAACGAAAGGCTGGAATTGGCCGGCTTCTTCAACCGCCGACCCACGCGCACATTGATCGACTTGCGATTGGATTTCCAGAGGATATCGCTATTGCTTAGCCGATAGTTGGTGCTCCGGTAGTCGTAGTAATGGAGGTTTTGCGTATAAGCGCGCGCCGACAAACTAGTCGGGGTGTCAAAAAGCCACGGCTCAGTAAAACCGACGAGGAACTGCTCGCGCCGGGTGCCGAACTCCCAGTTAAAGTCCAGACTCTGGCCCATGCCGCGAAAGTTGGGAACCTGCAATCCGATCTGACCCACCATCTTGTCGCGATCCGAATACCCCGCTCCCACAGACGCTTGCCCGGTCGGTCGCTCATCGACATTAAACACCATATCCACCAGCCGCTCGCCCTCGCCGGTGCTGTACTGGGGCTGGATTTGCACATCCTTGAAGAAGTTCAACAGCATTATGCGCCGCTGACTTTCTTGAACGAGATTTTGCTGGTAAATATCACCCGGACGCAATTCGATCTCACGCCGGATCACCTTCTCCCGCGTCTTGGTATTGCCGGCAATCTCGACCTTGCGAATCGTCCACGGCTGCCCTTCAAATACCTGAAACGACACGTCAATCGAGTCGTTGCGAATCGTCTCCTGCGGCACCATGCGCGTGTCCAAGTAGCCCTTCTCGTAATAGACAAAGCGCGCCAAGTCGGCTAGCTCTGGCCCCGAGCGCCCATATACCATCCCCTCCTGCAACTCCAGCTTCTCCACCAGCTCATCGGTGCCGAAAAGCTCGTTGCCTTCCCAAGCAACTTCGCCCAACCGGTACTGTAGCCCCTCGTCGATTTCCACGTCGATGAACAAGTGTCGCCGCGTCGAGTCGTAATAGACGCTGTCGCGCACTATGGCCGCCTGCTGAAAACCTAAGCTGCGATAGTACGCCAGCAGCTTCTGCTTGTCCTCCTCGTACGTATCGCCGTTGAACTCGCCCTTGCGCCACCAGCGCTTCTCCTCGGTCTCCATCAATGACACCAACCGGCGTGGCTCCGGACCTTGACCGTCCCACTTTTGCGGACGCCGGGGGCTACGCGCCGGTAACTCTCGGCTGTCGATCACCGTGCCGTCGGCGCGGTGTTGGATCAAGCGGATCTGCTTGATCTGCACCTTGGATCCCTCGTCGATGTCGTATTGGAGGAATACTTCGCCCTCTTCCGCGCCGGCAAAGGTCTGGCCTTTGACCTCGGCGCGCAGATAGCCCTTCTCGCGATAGAGGTCGAGGATTTTCTGCTCGCCCCGCACCACATCCCTCGGCGCGATAACCTGACCGGTGACCAAACTCAGCGCTTCCTTGAGGTCTTTCTCCTTGAGGTTTTTCTGCCCCTTAAACTGCAAACCCTCTAAAGCCGGGTATTCTTCAACCATGATGATCAGGTTGATTCCCTCAGAGACGGGGTCGCCCCATATCTGGATATCCTCAAAGACGTTGAGTCCTTGGAGATCACGCACTGCCTGCTGCACGTTCTCTTGCGATAGCTCAACTCCAGGTTCCAAGCCCACCGTGGTCAGGATCAGCGACTTGGCCACCTTGCGCAGCTTACCCTGCACCTCAATCGAGACAACCTTTTGGGCCTCGACCGCGTTCCCCATCAACCCCACAGAGACGATAGCAAAAAGTATGGTGCGGAAATTCTTCTTCATATCAGCTCGCGGTCTCGCGTTTCTTCTTCATCCTTTCGCTCGTATCCTCTCGACGCTCCTCGTCAAAGACTAGTTCCTCACCCCTTTTGGTGACGCGAATGCGACTGCCCTCGCCAAAGCGGCCTTGGAGAATCTCCTCAGCCAGCGGATCTTCAAGCATTTTCTGGATGGTCCGCTCCAAATAGCGAGCGCCATACGCCTGATCAAAGCCCTTGTCAGCAAGCAGCGTTTTGGCTCCGGGCGTAACTCGCACTTGGATATCTTGAGGTGCCAAACGCGCTTTGAATTCCTCCAAGCGAATATCTATGATAGCGGCGATGTGCTCTTTGTCGAGAGCGTGGAAAATGATAGTGTCATCAACGCGGTTGAGGAATTCGGGATTGAAGGTCTTTTTTAAGGCGTCGTTGATCTTGCCCTCCATCTGCGCATACATCGAGTCGGAATCGGACTTCTGGAAGCCCAATACACCGCCCGTGCCCACATCCCGGCTACCCGCGTTAGAGGTCATAATCAGCACGGTGTTGCAGAAATCTACTTTGCGGCCCGTGCTATCGGTAAGCCGCCCCTCGTCGAGAATCTGCAACAGGATGTTGAAGACATCGGGATGGGCTTTCTCGACCTCGTCTAGCAGAACCACTGAATAGGGGCGACGGCGGACCCGCTCGGTAAGCTGCCCCCCTTCGTCAAAACCCACGTAGCCCGGAGGTGCGCCAATCAGGCGCGATACCGCGAATTTCTCCATGTACTCAGACATATCGACCGAAATCAACGCATCAGCGTCGTCGAAGAGGAATTCGGCTAGCCGCTTGGCCAACTCGGTCTTGCCCACGCCCGTCGGGCCGAGAAAGATAAACGAGCCAATAGGCCGCTTGGGATCCTGTAAGCCCGCGCGACTGCGGCGGATGGCCCGCGCAATCGCAGTGACCGCTTGTTGCTGACCGACGATTTTCTTTGTGAGCTCCGACTCCATAGCCAGCAGGCGCTCGGTCTCGGTCTTGGCCAGCCGCGAGATCGGGATGCCGGTCATACTAGCGATAATCTCGGCAATGTCGTCTGTGGTCACTTCGACCACTTCGTCGCGGACCGCTTCCTCCCACGCCTGGCGTTTGTTTTGTAGCTGTTCATTCAACTGGAGCGCCTTGTCGCGCAGCACGGCGGCGTCCTCGAAGTCTTGGCGCTCGGACGCTTCGTTTTTTTGGCGATTGATTTCCTGTATCTCGGCCTCAATGCGGCCGATCTCTTCCGGCGGACTGAGCCGCGCCAGATGCACGCGCGAACCCGTCTCGTCAATCACATCAATGGCCTTGTCGGGCAAGTAGCGATCGCTTATATAGCGATCGGACTGGCGCACCGCATAGGCAACGACATCGTCGGCAAACTCCACGTGATGGTGGCTCTCGTAGCTGGAGCGCAGCCCCTTGACGATCTCAATGGTGTCCTCGACCGAGGGTGGATCGACCATAATGCTCTGAAAACGCCGCTCAAGGGCCCCATCTTTTTCGATGTGTTTGCGGTACTCGTCGAGAGTGGTCGCCCCGATGCACTGCAACTCACCGCGCGCCAAAGCGGGCTTGAACATATTAGAAGCATCCAACGTGCCCTCGGCACTGCCGGCCCCGACAATGGTGTGCAACTCGTCGATGAAAATGATGACTTCGGAGTTTTGCTGCAGTTCGTTCATCACCGCCTTGATGCGCTCTTCAAACTGGCCCCGGTACTTGGTGCCAGCGACCACGCCGCCCATGTCGAGGGTGACCAAGCGCTTGTCGAGGAGGATTTGCGGCACGCGCTTTTCAATGATGCGCTGGGCCAGCCCTTCGACAATGGCCGTCTTGCCGACGCCTGGGTCGCCGATGAGGATGGGATTGTTCTTCTTGCGGCGGCTGAGCACTTGCGTGACGCGCTCAATCTCCTTCTGGCGACCGATCACTGGGTCCAGCTTGCCCTCGCGCGCCAACTGAGTCAGGTCGCGGCCAAAGTGGTCAAGAAAGGGCGTCTTGCTCTTCTTGCCCTTTTCCTTGCGCCCGGTCGTCTTGCCTTCGAGCACGGCCAAGGTCTCTTCTAGGGCCGTTTTGTAATCGACGCCAAAGGCGGCCAGAATCTGCGCGGCAACCCCCTCCTTGTCCTTGAGCAGCGCCAAGAGCAAGTGTTCGACGTCGATGAACTGCGTCTTCATCTCCTTGGCCTCGTTGGCTGCCACTTCGAGAATCTGTTTAGCGCGGGGGGTATAGGGCACCTCGCCAATGGTCATAGTGCCGCCTGAGGTCGTCACGTAGTCTTCCACCGACTGTTTGACCGTCTCCAAGCTCAACCCCAAATTCGTCAACACGGCCACGGCCTTGCCCTTGCCGTCCTTGATAATGCCCAACAGCAAATGCTCGGTGCCGATGTAATTGTGACCTAAGCGCGCCGACTCCTCGCGCGCTAGCTTCATTACCTGTTTTACGTTTTCGGTGAACATGTTGTTCATCTAGTCATCCTCCACAATCCGCCTATGGTCTATGTAAGTAAGGAATCTTGATTCTCGACAATTCGGAGAGCGCGAATTGAATATCGAGCATTGCAAACTTTGCTGGATAAAGCTCGATTTTGAACCTACCAAATGGGCCGATTGTTGTCAAGATAACCCCCTCTGTTCGGCCCAGCGCCGTCTCACTAGTTCGGCGCGGCGCACATCGCGGTCTGCCGACGAGAGATTCGCTCTGGCTTCGGCTTGCAAATGCGAGGGCTGAGTAACGATCATTAACTGGTTGATAAAGCCGAGGGGTAAGCCGTCAATAAGCCCCAAGCTACATCCTAAACGCACGGCCGATAGCAAGTTCATAAAATCCTGCCCGCTCAACACCCGCGCGTGTTGCAAAATCCCATACGCCCGCCAAACCTTGTCCTCCACTTGGGCCGATGCGTCTGCCAGCAGGGTAGCCTGCGCCTCTTTTTCATGGCCCATGATCTGTCGGGTTATCTCCGAGAGCTTCTCGACGATCTCCCCTTCAGTTACGCCCAAGGTGGCTTGGTTGGATATCTGAAATAGGTTGCCGACCACATTGGTACCTTCTCCGTAAAACCCGCGCACCGCAAAAGCCATGCTAGTCAACCCGCGCATCACCCGTTCCATATCCTCGGTCAGGACCAAAGCCGGCAGATGGATGAGCACCGATATCCGCAAGCCCGTCCCTGTATTGGTCGGGCAGGCCGTCAAGAAGCCCCAGCGCTCCGATTGCGCCCAGTCCAACTCACTCCTAAGCGCATCGTCGAGCGCATCAACCCGCTGCCATGCCGCGTGCGTTTGCAAACCCGGGAGGATGGCCTGCAAGCGGAGGTGATCCTCCTCGTTAATCATCACGCTAAGCGACTCATCTGCATTAAAGAGCACGCCGCGCTGGCCCTTGCTTTTGGCCAGCGCCGGACTAATCAGGTGGCGTTCCACCAGCAACTGGCGCTGGTTGGCCTGTAGGGCGTTCATGTGGAAAAAGGCCGCATCGCACATAGGGCGGCACTGTTGGGCGGCACTTAGGACCTGTTCAATGATTTTTTTTTGGTCTTCAAGCGTGATCTTCGGCGCAAAAGCCCACCCTGCAAGATTGCGGGCCAAGCGGGCGCGACAACTAACGACCATGCCGTCGGCATCCCCTTCTCCGCTGAGCCAGCTAGCCGCATTGTAAACGAGATCCTCAATATTCACGGCTATTTTCCTTCGAGGACGCGGATGCGGTCCCTGAGCTGAGCGGCCTCTTCAAAGGCCTCTTCCGCTACCGCTTGGGCCAGCTCTTCGCGCAATCGCTCCAGCTCGTCGACCGCGCCAGTACTTTGTGCCGCTTCCAGCGGCCCTTTGCCCCGATGCCTGTTGTCGCCGTGGATGCGTTTGAGCAGGCGTTCTAGCTGTGAGGCAAAGGCATCGTAACAATGGGGACAACCGAGGCGACCTATCTTCTTAAATTCCTCGTAGCTCATCGCGCAAGTCGGACAGCGCACCTCCCCGTCGCCTTCGGCCCCGGCCAACTTGGCCAACTCTATCTTGATTTCCTTCACCAGCACGGGCGCTTCTTTGGCCTGTGCAGCCGGGACGACCAGCACTTTGATGTTTTTTTCGCTAGCGCACTGATGGCAGAGCAAGAGCGTCTGTTTTACGTCGTCAACAATATGGTTATAGGCCACTACGGCCTCGCGCTTGTTGCATACTCCGCATTTTTTCATGTCGCATCGTCTTCCATCTGCAACATACCCGCTTCTATGCGCCCCTGGCGATCCATGCTCTGGGCCAATTTGCGGTCGTGGGTCATCACCACAAAAGCCTGTCCGCGCTCTCGGGCCAACCCGGCGAGCAGTTGGTGTAGGGACTCGCTAGCTGTCTCGTCGAGATTGCCCGATGGCTCGTCGGCCAGCACGACTAATGGCTCGTTGACCAGCGCTCGCACCACGGCCACCCGCTGGCATTCGCCGCCCGACAGCGCCCCAGGCCGGTGGTGCAAGCGGTCCGCTAGTCCGACGGAATCCATCAGCTCAAGGGCCTCCTTGCGGCGATCGACGCCAGCGACCCGCGCCGGCAGCAAGACATTTTCCAGCGCAGTAAATTCCGGCAGCAGGTAGTGAAATTGGAATACGAAACCAATGTGCCGATTGCGAAAGCGCGACAGTGCCTGATCTTCGAGGTTAAGCACATCAATGCCGGCGATTTGCAATTGTCCGGCTGTCGGCAGGTCGAGCGTACCCAACAGGTGCAGCAAAGTGCTTTTGCCAACTCCAGACTCGCCCATAACCGCGACTAGCTCGCCCGCGCGCACCACTAAGTCCACTCCTTTGAGCACTTCCAAACCCGCACCGCCGGTGTCGAACACCTTGCGCAAACCGCGCGCTTCGAGGATGATGTCGGCCCGTTCCACCATCTTACATTATATACCGAATGGCTTCTACGGGCATCAATCCCGCGGCCTTGCGCGCCGGATAAATCGACGTCGCCAAGCAGATGACCATGCTAATAGCCGCTACCAGTGCAAAGTCCACGACACTCATATCCACAGGCAACGAACTGATGAAGTACATGTCTCCAGGAATGGAAATCAGCGCAAAGCGCTGTTGGGCTAAACAGAGCGCAAAACCGATCAAGCAGCCCAAGAAGGTTCCGATGCCGCCAATGACCAAGCCCTGATAGATGAAGATGCGATAAATCTCGCCCACGGTGCAACCGATCGTCCGCAAGATGCCGATCTCGGGCGTCTTGATCAGCACCGACATAACTAGGATCGACATGATGTTAAAAGCAGCGACCAGCACGATGAGACTCAGCGCGAGGAAGATCGCCCATTTTTCCAACTCGATCCAGCGGAAGAACTCGGGAAAAAGCTGGGTCCAATCGCGCACTTGATAGGGATAGCCCAACTCCTCGGCTAGGCGGTCGCGGATCTCAGGCGCTTGGTAGATGTCTGCGACGTGGATGTGGATATCAGTAATCGCATCGCCCAATTCGAGCATGCGCTGGGCGTCTTCTAGGTGAATAAAAGCATAGTTGTCATCGTACTGGTACATGCCGCTTTCAAAGTGATCGGTCACGAAAAAGGACCAGGGACGCGGCGAGAAACCATCCATCACGGCTGCTTCCACATCGAGATTTTGCACCGTCATCAGCAACACCTCAGAACCCGGCCCCACGTGCAAGCGCCGCGCCAAGTACTCGCCGAGGACAATCCCCCGCTTATTTAACTCTGAGAGCAAGCCGAGGCGCAGGTACCCCTCTGGACTGGCGTAGCGCAGGTGTTCGGTCAGATCGGAGACCTCTGGAAAGGTCGCCGGATCAATGCCCCACACGGGGATGCCATCGACCCGGCCCAAATCGAGCTGCGAGGCAATAATGACCTTAGAATCCACGACCGGAGCCGCGCCCACGATCCCGGCAGCGCCTTTTACCTGCTCCAGCAGCGCATCCCAATCCGCGATGGGGCCGCCATCGAAGCGGCGAATGTTGACATGGGCGTTCATGCCGATCAGCCGATTTTTGACTTCGCCGGCAAAACCATTAGTCACCGAGAGAATGATCACCAAAGCCGCAACCCCCAAGATCACCCCACCGACGGCCATATAGGCGATGACGGAAAAGAAGCCTTCGCGTTGCTTGGAGCGCAGGTAGCGGCCGGCGACAAACAAAGCAATGCTCACGTTTGTCCCTCGGTCAAATAGGCGCGGATGAAGCGGTCGATGTCGCCGTCCATTACCGCTTGGACATTGGCCGTTTCGCAAGCGGTGCGGTGGTCTTTGACTATGGTGTATGGATGGAGCACGTAGGAGCGGATCTGCGAGCCGAAGTCAATGCTCTTCTTGGTGCTCTCCACCGCGAGCTGTTTCTGCTTCTGTTCGTCCTTGAGGTGCTGGTACAGGCGCGCCTTGAGCACCTTAAACGCAGTGGCTTTGTTCTTGAACTGTGAGCGCTCGTTTTGGCACTGGACGACAATGCCAGTGGGCAGATGCGTGAGCCGCACGGCTGAGGCGGTCTTGTTCACGTGTTGGCCGCCCGCGCCTCCGGAGCGGTAGGTTTCGACCTTCACGTCCTCGTCGTTGATATCCACCTCGATATCGTCTTCGACTTCTGGATAGACAAAGACCGACGCAAACGAAGTGTGCCGGCGGCGACTCGTATCAAACGGCGAGAGCCGCACCAAGCGATGGACGCCGGCCTCGGCCTTGAGGTAGCCATACGCATAATCCCCTCTAACCTCAATGGTTGCGCCCTTGATGCCAGCTTCCTCGGCCTGCTGCAGATCCACGACTGTGCATTCCATGCCGTGGCGCTCGGTCCAGCGCGTGTACAGGCGCATCAACATCGACGCCCATTCGGCGGCATCCGTGCCCCCTGCTCCCGAGTGAATGACGAGAATTGCGTTCTTGGGATCGGCCTCGTCGTTGAGCATCGTGCGAAACTCCAATTCGCCAATGCCCTGCATGGCGCTTTCGACCTCGACCTCGACCTCGGCCAGCGCCTCTGTATCGCTTTCTTCGGCCGCCATCTGCCGCAGTTGATCCAAGTCCTCCAACTGCGCGTCCAAGGTCTCCCAATCAGCGATGATGTCCTTGAGGATGCGCACTGTCTTGCCGACGGATTCGGCCTGCCGCCGATCGCTCCAAAAGTCCGCGGCCGCCATGCGCTTCTCTAGCGCGGCCAACTCTTCCTTTTTGCCGCTTATGTCAAAGATACCCTCGCAGTCGCTCTAGCTGCTGCCGCCCGCTTGTCAACTGTTCCTCAATCGTGGCCATTGTCATCTTCCTCGGTTTCGTAGTAGCGATCAAAAAGGAGGCTTTCGTGCTTGCGTTCAGAGGGTATTTCAAAAAGTAGCTGCCCCTCGTACACCTCGCCCTTCGTCCCCTTGAGTTGGTCGGTGTGTGCAATGAAAAACGGCGAGCGCGACAGCGGATAATAGCGCCGCCCACCATCGTCAACTAGCTGAAAACACTTCGGTACAATCACCCAAGCAAGCTGCAAATTCACCTGCAACTGCACGTCGATGAGCACGAACTTGTGTCCCTCGTCAGGCGGACCGTGAAAAAAGTGCATGTAGCGCACCCCGTCCACGGGTACCGTTAGGGCAACTTGGTTGTTGATGTTGGCGAACAGGTTGGTCAAGTTTTCTAGCTTGTCCGCCGACCCGCCCGTCAGGCTCACCCCAATGTAGATCGGCACAAAGAGGGTCACGCCGCCCAAGACGACGCGGTTGAGCATCCGCAGGCGTTTGTTCAACTGCTTCTTGCGCTCGCTTGCTTTGATTACCATGGCTTCCTCAAGGGGCGCGCACAAGGGCAATTTTGCCCAAGCGGCTGCGGCTAGGCAACCGCAGTTGATAGAAGTACATCCCGTTGGCTACGGCCCGGCCCGGCGTCCAACGCGGGGCGCGGCCCGGCCGGTCGTGGCTCCCCGGCCACAGATCCCAACGCTCGGTGAACACCAATTGGCCCACTATGTCAAAAACGCTCAACTCGACGAGGCCGCGCTCGGCTAGCTGCACTGGAAAATGCACCACCCCGTCCCGCGCTGGATTGGGGAAAGGTGCCAACAGGCGGTCCTCCTCCGGCGGAACCTCGTCGAGATCACTGGCCGCCAGCGCGTTTATCTGCCCCCAACCATACACCGTGTCGGGACCGGCGACTCCCAAGTCCAGCGCAGTCGAGCGCAAAGCCTCCAGTACTTGGGCCGGCGTCCATTCGGGATTTTTTTGCAACAATAGGGCGCAAACCCCGCTCACCAAGGGTGCTGCAAAGGAAGTGCCGCCCTTGCGCACATAGCCTCCGCGCCGCAGATCCGCGACCACACGCCGCTGCCGGGCGCGACTACATCCGGCTTAATGCGGCCATCAGCCGTTGGCCCCCGCGAGCTAAAGGAGGCAATCTGCGGCATGCGCTCGCCGCTGCCGGGCACATCTACCGCCCCCACCGCAATCGCGCCATCGGCGTCTGCCGGTATCGTTATGTAGTGCCAATCTCGGTTGGCCTCATTGCCCGCGGCCACCACCACCACGATGCCGCGCCGCACCGCCAGCGCCGCTGCCACGCTCGTCAGCGCTGTTTCCCCATCCAGGTCCGCTGGCGAGTAACCCGTGCCGTCGTCCCACCGATTGTAGCCCAACGAGCTGTTGACCACCTGCGCTCCCAAGCTGTCTGCCCATTCCAAACCAGCGACCCAGCGATCCTCCTCCGAGGGCATTTCAGGCAAGTTGTCGTCTAGTTCGGTCTTGGCCAAGATGTACTCAGCGTCGGGTGCTACGCCGACAAAGTGATCGGGCTGATAGCCTGCCAGCAGGGAAAGTACTTGCGCACCGTGCAAGTTTTGGCTGCCGCTCCTTTCGTCGCCCGTGATGGGTTGATCAGCTTCATCGCTGACAATCTCGTCGTCATTGACAAAGTCGCGCTGGGCCACCACGCGAATGGAGGTGAAGGCCGCGTGTTCGGCGTAGTGGAAACCGTTGTCGAGCAAGGCCACGCGCACCCCAGCACCCGTCAGACCTTGGTCGTGTAGGGGAGGAACGGCGATTTGGGCCAACTGCTCAAAGGCTAAGCCATAACGGCTTTGCAGCAATTTAGGGCTAGCAAACAGTCCGGGCGGCGGTGGACTAGGCCTCTGCAAGCGCTGGACGGGCCGCGTTGCCACGACAAAGTCCGCAGTCTGCACTCGACGCTGTACCTCGGGCGAGACCTGCGTGCTGACTGCGTTGAGCCAACGCGAGGAAAAGCGCACGGCCACCCCCATCTCCCGCAGCCGCTCGATATAGCGTGGGCTGACGGGCAGGTCCAGCTCCGCGTCTGTATGACCAGCCCCCAAATCTACCCAAGCGATGCGCCGTCCCTCGGCATCCGTTTTGTCGCGCAACAGAATCCAGATACTCTGATCCGCTGCAACCGCCAAGGCCCCCACGTGTACCAGCAGAGCCGCGCACCACCACCGCACCCCCTTACTCAACAGGGGGTTCCCTCGTGTCCAGCACCTCCACCCCTTCTGGCACCTCAAAAGAAAAGACCTCGTCGGCTATCCTCCTGTTGGCGCGGTGATCCCTCAGGACGTACGCAGTGCGATTGCCATTGGCCTCGCGCTGCTCAACTTGCAGTAGAGTCCATCCCCTAGGATCCACCCAAACCCGCATCTGTTCGACCACAGAGGCTTCGTTTTCCGGTGCCATGATCAGCAAATAGCAAGGCCGTCCCCCCAACGCGCTTTCCTCCACCGCAATGGGCACATAGCGCTCGGTATAGTCGAAAAATACTTCCCACGGGGTCTTTATTTCCGCTTCGTAGGGACTGATCACCACTTGGCCGTTGTGCACGACATACGACCAGACGGCCTTGCCATCGGCCACCACCACATCGCCGCCTTCCAGTTCGATGCGAAAGCGATTCGGGCGGCGCAAATAGATCTGGCCCTCGCGGCTGCGGTACTTATCCAGCACGGCCCAGTAGAACTGCTTTTCAAAGCGGGCTGAAAACGTCTTGTAGCTAGCGAGGCGCTTTTGCACCCTAGCGATGATTTCTTCGCCGCTTTGTCCAAAAGCCGTGCTTGCCGCCAAGCACATACAAGAAATGGCCCACAACCACAGTCTCATTTTTCCGCATCCTCCTCTTCCGCACTCTCGACGAGAATCTCGCGCGGCTTTGCCCCGACGATCGGCCCGACGATACCGGCGGCCTCCAGCTCGTCCATCAATCGCGCGGCGCGGGAATAACCCACTTTTAAGCGCCGCTGCAAAAACGATGTGGAGGCCTGCTGATGTTCGCAGACTAAGCGTACGGCATCGTCGAAAAGGTCGTCGCGCACATCGGCAGCCGCGTTAATATCCGGCTGCTCGGAAAACACCGCAACTTCCTCGGCCTCGTACTGGCTCTCTTTTAATGCCGCGACCAAGCGCTCGGTTTCCTCGCCAGAAATAAAGGCTCCGTGGACGCGGAGCGGCTCGCCTTGGCCGCTCGGCAGAAAGAGCATATCACCCATCCCCAACAGCCGCTCGGCCCCGTTGAGATCGAGAATCGTGCGCGAGTCCGTCTTTGACGCCACTTGGAAGGCAATGCGCGACGGGAAGTTGGCCTTGATTACCCCGGTAATCACGTTCACCGAAGGCCGCTGGGTCGCCAAAATGATGTGAATGCCCACAGCGCGCGACTTCTGCGCCAAACCCATCAGCGAGGTCTCCACCTCAGCCGGGGCCGTCAGCATCAAATCGGCAAATTCGTCGATTACTATCACGATGTACGCCAGCGGCTTCTCAGGCTCAACGCCGTCTTCTGCAGCCTCGGCTTGGACGCTCGCCAGCTTGGCGTTGTAGTCGGACAGATTGCGCACCCCCAGTTGGGCCAGCTTCTGGTAGCGAGCTTCCATTTCGGCTACCGCCCACTTCAGGGCCTCGGCGGCCCTTTTCGGCTCGGTGATAACTGGCACCAGCAAGTGTGGTATATCGTTGTACATCGTCAATTCTACTACCTTGGGATCGACCATGATAAAGCGCACTTCGTCCGGCGTGGCCTTGAGGAGGATACTGCAAATTAGGCTGTTCAGGCACACGCTCTTGCCAGCCCCGGTGGCACCGGCGACCAATAGATGAGGCATTTTGGCCAAATCCGCGGCGCACGGCTCGCCCGAAATAGTCTTGCCCAGCGCCATGACCAGCTTGGAATCCGACCGGCTGAACACCTCGTCTTCGATAATCTCGCGCAAGTAAACGGTCTCTCGCTCCTGATTGGCAACCTCCACCCCCACCACGGATTTGCCCGGCACCGGCGCTTGAATGCGAATGCCTTTGGCGCTCATCACGCGCGCGAGATCGTCCGAAAGCGCGGCAATGCGATTGACCTTGACCCCTGGGGCTGGCTCCACCTCGTAGCGCGTCACCACTGGCCCGGGACTCACCTCCACGACCTGACAGGCCACGTCGAAATTACCCAGCGCATTCTCCAGCAGCTTGGCGTTTTCCAGCAAGACCTCCTTAGAGACGTCACTTTGGCTAGCTGGCACTTCGTCTAGCAACTGGGTGCTCGGGATTTCGTAGCGACCACTGGCTTGCTTGCGGGCTGGCTCTGCCTTCTCTTGTTGGCGTACCGGCTCTGGCACAACTGCATCTTCAACCGCTGATTCCTTCTTCTTTTTGCGCTCTCGCCGCTCAACGCGCGCTGGTTCCTGCCCCCGAGGCTCCACTACAGCAACCTCTTCAGCCATTGGCTTCCAAGGGGCCGCATCCTCGACCCGAGACTCCGCGCCAATCTCGGGTCGCATTTCTCGCACCATGGCGGTTTCGCCCCGTTTCCGTTTTGCGGCTTTGCTCTTATGCATAGTGGGAAGCAGTCTCCGCAAACGCCCGAGCCACCGCCAAACCACCGCCAAACCACCGCCAAACCACGCCAACAGCCGCCAGTTCAGTCCGGGGGTCAAAATCACCGCAACCACAAAGAACGAGCCCAGCAAAACCGCCGCCCCTAGCCTCCCTAGGTACGGTATGAGGAGATCCAAACTAATCTGGGTTCCCAGCACACCGCCCAGCGCGTAGGCCGTGTGCGGCGAATAGTCGGGCAGACCAGTAGCGATGCTGATGAAGACGGCCATGAGCAAAAGGCCCACACTGCGCTGCACCGCAAGAGCCACCGGCTGGCAACGCACCCTATTCCAGCCCCACAACAACAAGAGCGCGGGCCAGACATACGCGGCCAGGCCCATGCCCGCAAAGGCCCCATACGACGCATACGCACCGATCCACCCCCCCC